>NZ_PJJO01000057.1 GCF_002929535.1 Cryobacterium sp. Y11 | reverse complement strand
CGCAACGCGCATTCATCAAAAATGACGATACCAGAATCGCGGTTCTCACCGGAGATCACCGGCATCAGGTCTACACCCGACGCGTACCGTCAGGTCGATCCGGCTATCACTATCCCAAGGCGAAATCCGTGAGCACATTCAGGACTGCCGCCGCGACCATGAAGCAACTGTCGCAGGCAGGCATGGAAGAAGCCTCGCGCCACGGGCTGCGGGTGGGAGATTTGGAGCACCTTTTCGCGGCCCTGGTCATTAACGACCAGCTCGCCGGACGCGCGCTCCGCACGACCGGTCTCTCGCTCGAGGGCGTCCGCGATGCCACCCGCAGGATGAACACTGCGCATCTGCAGCGCCTCGGCGTCACAACCGTGACGCTGGAACCTCAGCGGATCGTTTTTCATCAGACACGGGGCTACGAATGGACCCCGCGTGCGATGGACGTACTGACGGCTGCTGGCCGCAAGAACAGCGGACACCGTGCAATCTGCGTGAACAGCCGAGGCTGCGCAGCCCTCACATCTCTCTAATGGCACACGCACGTCATCTGGCATACCAGGCCCGGCGTGGAAGACCCTCCTATTCTCGCCGCTGCGTCCCCTGCAACGATTCTTGGACTGGATCTCTCTCACTCAGATCATCGCAGGTATCAGCCGCGCTTTCCGATAGCAAAACAGCACAAACTCTCACGATGACCACAATGCGCAACATCCCACCCGTCTCGTAGGGGTTTCCCATTCAGAATTAGAGCGCGAGCTGTCGATCGAATGGTGAGGGAGCCAAGTGCTGAACGGATACCGCGCGCGGCGGTTCGCTTTGGCAGAGATCTCCGGGCGCGTTCAGCGGTTGACTTGGTCGGAACAAGCCTGGCCCAGTATGACCTGCCCGTAGGCTGTGGCTGGGGAGCGCGAGCATCCGCTCGTGTAGATTTTTTACGGTCAAGAGCACGAAGCGAGTTATGGAATACATCGGAAGTCGTGTCTTCGACGTTCGATCTCTTCGTTGACTCGTTCTGGCGGGTTGGTCGACCAAATCTGTCGCCAGTGACGCCGCACAAAAAGCAGCGAAGGCAAGCGGGTCGGGTTGGGCATCGGTGAGCATGTCGGCGACCTTCGGATGGGACCTTGCAAGCATGGTGGTGACCGCACGGAATTGCTTAAGTCGGTACTCACGGATCATCCCACGGTGGCTCGCCACGTTAACGCAGCAACCAACGCTCAGGAGCGGGAAACAACACCACTCAATGGTGCATGACCCTTCGGAATGGCTAGAAGAGCCTACAGACACCCTTGGCGAGAGTCATAGGTACGGGCGCGCGTTCAATTTTTTTCTGCAGGGGTGCCGTGCCTTGTCGGTGACTGGAAAATACCTGTGCACTCATGGCGCCAGATCTGCCCAGCAGGATTTGACCGACGGCGGACAGTGTAAAACCACCCCGGGCCACCGCGCTTAGGACGTCAGCGGTGGCCAGAAGCTACGCGGGTAACGCGGGCAGTATCACGAAGAGGGCGAACTGCGATTCCATCTCTGCAGTGACGAAAGCTCTGACGTGAGTTCCGGTCTCCACATATTCGGTCGTTTCGATGCGGCCGAGGTCGTGCAAAACTGCGATCAGGTCACCGCGATCGTAGGGAATGAGCAGGTCGAGTTCGATCTGCGGCGTCGGTAGCAGCAGCGCCACCGCGGCGAGCACGGTCTCGATGCCCTCACCGGTGCGGGCCGACACGAAGGTCGCCTTCGGCTCCAGGCCGCGCAGCACGAGCC
Organism: Cryobacterium sp. Y11; assembly: GCF_002929535.1. GTDB lineage: Bacteria > Actinomycetota > Actinomycetes > Actinomycetales > Microbacteriaceae > Cryobacterium. The sequence goes on along the minus strand of NZ_PJJO01000057.1, from coordinate 287,717 downwards.
GGTCGTCGTCACTGATCAGATCGCTCTTGTTGAACACGACCAGTTCGGGAATGTCGCTGGCACCGACCTCGGAGATAACGTCGCGCACGGTAGCCAGTTGCGCAACGGGGTCAGGATGGGATCCGTCGACGACGTGCACGATGACGTCGGCGTCCGCGACTTCTTCGAGGGTCGAGCGAAAGGCTTCAACCAGTTGGTGCGGCAAGTTGCGCACGAAACCGACCGTATCGGTGAGGGTGTAGAGACGCCCGTCGGCCGTCGTCGACTTGCGCACGGTGGCGTCGAGGGTCGCGAACAGGGAGTTCTCGACGAGCACGCCAGCCTTGGTGATGCGGTTGAGCAAGCTGGACTTGCCGGCGTTGGTGTACCCGACGATCGCGACAGAGGGAACGGCGTTGCGCTTGCGGTTGGCGCGTTTGGCCTCGCGAGCCGGCTTCATCTCGATCATCTGCTTGCGCAGTTTAGACATCCGGGTATGGATGCGGCGGCGGTCCAGTTCGATCTTGGTCTCACCGGGGCCACGGGAGCCCATGCCTGCTCCGGCGCCGCCGACCTGGCCACCGGCCTGGCGGGACATCGAGTCACCCCAACCGCGGAGGCGCGGCAGCATGTAGGCCATCTGGGCGAGTTCGACCTGCGCCTTGCCCTCCCGGCTTTTGGCGTGCTGGCTGAAGATATCGAGAATCACGGCGGTGCGGTCGATGACCTTGACCTTGACCACGTCTTCGAGGGCTCGTCGTTGGCTGGGAGCCAGCTCGGTGTCTGCGATGACGGTGTCGGCGCCGAGCGCCTTGACGATGTCGGCCACTTCTTGCGCCTTGCCCTTGCCGAGGTAGGTGCTGGGGTCGGGGGTGGCCCGACGCTGCAGCAGACCGTCGAGCACGGTTGCCCCGGCGGTTTCGGCGAGAGCGGCCAGTTCGCGCATGGAGTTTTCGGCGTCGTCGACGGTGCCGTGGGTATACACGCCCACCAAGACGACGTTTTCGAGGCGCAGCTGCCGGTATTCAACCTCGGTGACGTCTTCGAGCTCGGTCGACAGGCCGCCGACACGACGCAGCGCGTTACGGTCGGCTCGTTCCGACTGGTCACCGTCGTGGTCACTGCCGTCGTACTGACCGGCAGCCTGATTCTGCAATGCCTGAGCTGACCCGCTGCGGAACAGTGAGTAGCCGGCCACCTTGCTATCGGCACTGGCCAACACACGCGCGACGACATCGTCTGGGTCAAGGGGTTCTGCGTCTAAATTTTCTACTGCTTCGTTGCCCGAGGGCGCCGTTGGATCATTCATCCCATTAACCTTAGTTCAACGAAGTTGAAAGGTTCCTCTTATGTCGTCCGACCACTATTTTTCTCCGGCGCCCGGCACCGTACTGAAAACCCGCCAGATCACGGTTCAGTTGCACGGGCAGGATCATGAGCTGACGACTGCGAACTCGGTGTTCAGCCCCGCGCACATCGACACCGGAACCGAAGTTCTGCTGAAGTACGCCCCCGAGCCCCCATTGACCGGTCACTTTCTCGATCTCGGCTGCGGTTGGGGTCCGATCGCGCTGCACCTCGCCATGGCCTCCCCCGATGCCACCGTTTGGGCCGTCGACGTCAATGAGCGCGCGCTTGACCTGGTGCGCACCAACGCCGCCAGCCTCGGACTGACCAACATCATGGCCGTGCTGGCCGCCGACGTGCCCGCCTCCATTGGCTNCTCGGACTGACCAACATCATGGCCGTGCTGGCCGCCGACGTGCCCGCCTCCATTGGCTTTCGCACAATCTGGTCGAATCCGCCAATCCGCGTTGGCAAGGACGAACTGCACGGCCTCATGCAGACCTGGCTGCCCCGCCTCGAATCAGAAGCGGATGCCTGGCTCGTCGTGCAACGCAACCTCGGCTCCGATTCACTCCAGCGTTGGCTCGCCGACGAACTCCCCGACACCTTTGAAACCACGCGAGAGGCCATCAGCAAGGGTTTTCGCGTGCTCCAGGTGCACCGGGACTAGCCGAGGTTCAGAACCCCGTCAAAGACCAGCTCGGCCGGCCCGGACAGCGACACGTGCTCGCCGTCCTCGGCCGGAAACATCCGTACCCCGAGCACTCCACCGGGAACCTCAACCCGCCACTGATGCGGCGCCGACTTGCCGGCCCAGTGCCGGGTAGCCAGGGCTGCCGCGACCGCTCCGGTGCCGCATGATAGCGTCTCGCCGCTGCCACGCTCGTGTACCCGCATGCGGAAACGGCCAACGCCGTTTACGACGAGAGGGTCGTTCGGCACAACGAATTCAATGTTGACCCCGCCGACCGGTTCGGGGTCAAGCTGGGGAATGAAGGTGAGGTCAGCAGCATCCAGCTCGTCGTCATCGGCAAGAGCGACCACCGTGTGCGGGTTACCGACATTGATGCCGAGGCCGGGGCGGGCGACCGGCAGGTTCTTGGTGCGCACGAGTGTCTCAGTGCCGTCCAGCTTCCACCGGCCGAGGTCAACCTGAAAGCCGCTGGCATTGCGCTGCACGTCGCGCACGCCGCCGCGAGTGCCGATGGTGAGGGTGTCGCCCGGCAGCAGCTCGGCGAGGTTGTTCTCAATCAAAAACTTGGCGTAGACGCGAATGCCGTTGCCGCACATCTCCGAGACCGTGCCGTCGGCGTTCCAGTAGTCCATGAACCACTCGGCGGCGTCGTCTTCGGCGAGGGCGGCGGCGCCGTCCACCAGGTTCTTGCTGCGCACGGCGCGGATGATGCCATCGGCGCCGACGCCGAACTTGCGGTCACAGACGGCGCGAATCTGCGCGGGGGTGAGCTCCATCTGTCCATCCGGATCAGCGAACAGCACGAAGTCGTTGCCTGTGCCGTGGCCCTTGGTGAAGTTCAACGTGATGCCCATGCTGCCAGTTTACGGGGCAGCCGCGCAGCGCATTCCCGAACTCAGGGCGCACTACCCCGATCGACGTGCGCGAGGGCATCGTCGACCCGGTCGGCCGCGTCGGATTCGAGCCACTGAGTGTGGGCGTAGCGCTTGAACCAGCTGACCTGCCGACGAGCGTAGCGGCGGGTGAGCTGCTGAGTAGCTTCAATTGCCTCGGCCTCGCTGAAAGTGCCGTGCACCTGGCCGAGGGCCTGAGCGTAACCGATCGCGCGGCTAGCCGTAACACCACTCTCAATGCCGGCAACGAGCAGGCCGCGCGCTTCATCGACGATGCCGGCCGCCCACATCCGCTCCACCCGAGCATCAAGCCGGGAGGTGAGCAGCTCGCGTGGTGTGCGTAATCCGAGTAGCACGCTGGCGCGCCAGTACACCGGCTCGTCCGGCAGGGCGGCCAGGTGCGGGGCCCCGGTGAGCTCGACGATCTCGAGCGCGCGCACCAGCCGACGACCGTTGCTCGGGCCGATGCGCAGCGCGGCTTGCGGGTCGATCTTCTGCAGCCGGGCGTACATCAGACCCGGACCAACGACGACCAATTCGGCTTCGAGGCGGGCGCGCAGAACCGGGTCCGTTCCCGGAAACCGAAAGTCGAATACGACCGAGGACACGTAGAGCCCTGAGCCGCCGACCAGGATCGGCACAGCGCCGCGGCTGAGGATGTCGGTAACAACAGCGCGGGCATCCGCTTGGAAGTTGCTGACCGTTGCCTCGTCGGTCACGTCGAGAACGTCGAGCAGGTGGTGCGGAATGCCGCGACGCTCGGCGGGGCTGAGCTTCGCGGTACCGATGTCCATGCCTCGGTACAGCTGCATGGCATCGGCGTTGACAATTTCGGCTGGCTGCCCACGCTGAATTAAACGTTCAGCCAGGTCGAGGGACAACTCAGACTTGCCGGTGCCGGTCGACCCGACGATCGCAATCAGAACGGGCGTTGCTGCGTGGACCGACATTGCGCTTGGAACCGGCGCAGCTGCCTGTGATACGGCTCGCGCCGGTGGTTCAGGTGACACCGTTCCTAGCGCTCGTCGTCGTTCACGTTGTAAATGGGGATGGTGCTCGAGCCGCTCTCGAACCGCAGGCCGATGGTCGGCAGGCCGAGGGAGACTGGGCCGGTGCCGCCGGCCGTTCCGCCGTGCGCCGGAACTCCACAGGATTCGGCGTCGATACGGTCCCAGGCATCGCCGGCGCGGGTTGAACGGATGCGCAGGGGCGCCCCGTCGGTCGAGTCGGCGATGAGGTGGAACGGCGCTGCCTGAGTGACTACAACCGTGACCATGTCGCCGGGCCGGGGCCGGGCTGAGCCGGCCGGCACGTCGAAGTGCACGAGGCGGCTGTCGGGGGCGCGCCCGCTCATGCGGTGCGTGTCGCTGTCCTTGCGACCCTCGCCGTTGGCGACAAGCAGTTCAACCTCACGGCCGATGATCGTCTGGTTCTCTTCGAGGGAGATGCGCTCCTGCACGGCGGCCAGGCGTTCGTAACGGTCCTGCACGACGGCCTTAGGAACCTGGTCTGGCATGGTCGCGGCGGGGGTGCCAGGGCGAATCGAGTACTGGAAGGTGAACGCAGTCGCAAAACGGGCCTGCTCGACCACGCGTAGGGTTTCTTGAAAATCATCCTCGGTTTCGCCGGGGAAGCCGACGATAATGTCGGTGCTGATGGCCGCGTTCGGCATTTGTGCGCGCACGCGGTCGAGGATGCCAAGGAATTTCGCCCCGCGATAGGAGCGGCGCATCGACTTGAGAATGCGGTCAGACCCGGACTGCAACGGCATGTGCAGCTGAGGCATGACGGCGGGCGTCTCGGCCATGGCATCGATGACGTCGTCGGTGAAGGCCGCGGGGTGCGGGCTGGTGAAGCGAATGCGTTCCAGCCCCTCGATCTTGCCCGCTGCACGCAGCAGCTTGCCGAAGGCGAGGCGGTCGCCGAACTCAACACCGTACGAGTTCACGTTCTGCCCCAGCAGGGTGACCTCGATGGCACCGTCGTCGACGAGTGCCTGGATCTCGGCAAGGATCTCGCCTGGACGGCGGTCCTTTTCCTTGCCGCGCAGGGCAGGAACGATGCAGAAGGTGCAGGTGTTGTTGCAGCCGACCGAGATGGAGACCCAGCCGCTATAGCTGGAGTCCCGCTTGGTGGGCAGGGTTGAGGGGAAGGTCTCCAGGGAGTCAAGAATCTCGAGCTGAGCCTCACCGTTGTGGCGGGCGCGTTCGAGCAGGCTCGGCAGGGACCCCATGTTGTGGGTGCCGAAGACGACATCCACCCACGGGGCCTTCTCGAGGATGGTGTTCTTGTCTTTCTGAGCGAGACAGCCGCCAACGGCGATCTGCATGCCTTCGTGCTTACGCTTCACCGATGCCAGGTAGCCGAGGTTGCCGTAGAGCTTATTGTCGGCATTCTCCCGCACGGCGCAGGTGTTGATCACGACGATGTCGGCTTCGCCGCCATTGGCCGAAACGTACCCGGCCGCTTCGAGCGATCCGCTCAGTCGTTCGGAGTCGTGAACATTCATCTGGCAGCCGAAGGTGCGCACCTCATAGGTGCGCGCACGCCCCGCGGCGTCGATCGCGGCTACCGAGGGGGTGATCACGGTTCGGCGGGCAAGTTCGGAGGCAACGATACTCATAGTGGGTATAGTTTACGCGAGCAATTCGGTGTGCGAGCCGTGTGCTCCACCTCGCAGGGTTTCAACGAAAGCGCACCCGCGAACCGCCGCCACCGCCGCGGCTGTCCATGGCCGCCTTGACCGCCAATCGCACGGCGGCCGAGCCGTAGCCCTTGCGCATGAGAAACCCGGTGAGTCGGCGGTCAATGGTCTGGTCGTCGTAGCGTTCCATCTGCCCAATGCGCTTGGTGGCCAGGTCGATGGCGCGCTCGGCTTCGTCGTCGGGAAGCTCTTCGAGTTTGTCCATCATGACGCTCGGGTCGAGCTTGCGCCGACGCATTTCAGCCTCGACACCGGTGCGACCAAGACCCTTGCGCACGTTATGGCTATGGATGATCTGATCGGCAAGCTTGCCCTCGTCGAGGTACTGCAGCTGAATGAACTTCTCGATGATTTCGCTCGCCTCACCGGAGTCAATCCCGGTGCCGTTCAAGACGAGCAGGGCCTCGACGGTGGAGAGCGAGCGGCCACGCAACCGGTGCAGCAACACCTTCTCGGCCCGCTCACGCTGGTCGAGTGCGTCGGCGTCCGCGTTGATCTCGACGTCGGCCTCCGCGTCGGTGTCGGTGTCGGCGTTGATCTCAGCGTCGGCCTCGGTAGCGCGGGCGGGGGTCGGCGGCAGCGGTGAGCGGCGTTTCATGCCCGGTGCCGCACCGGGTAGGTAGGTCACGGGAGCCAAACCGGCGTCTGCTTGCGGTGCTGCGTGGTCTGTGGGTTCAAAATGAACCATTCCCGTGACCTGCCTTTCATCGTCGTGCTCGTGTTGGTGCAGTTGCTAGGTGTTGCGCTGCAGCGTTGGTACCAAAGCTAGGCGCTCTTGCGTACTGCCGATGCCTTGACTGCGACCGGACCGCCGGCCAGCACCGCCGCAGCATCCGCTTCAGCCTTAGCCTTCGCTTCAGCCTCGGCCACGATGGCCGCAGCTGCCTTCTCGGCAGCCTTGGCCGCGATGCCCTCTGGACCAATGCCGAGCTTGATCAGAATCTTGCGCTCGATCTCGTTGGCCATATCGGGGTTCTTGAGCAGAAAGTTGCGAGAGTTTTCTTTACCCTGGCCCAACTGGTCGCCGTCGTAGGTGTACCAGGCTCCGGACTTCTTGACGATGCCCTGGTCGACACCGAAGTCGATCAGGCTGCCCTCGCGGGAGATGCCGATGCCGTAGATGATGTCGAACTCGGCCTGCTTGAAGGGCGGCGCCATCTTGTTCTTGACGACCTTGACCCTGGTGCGGTTACCGACGGCTTCCGTGCCGTCTTTGAGTGTTTCGATGCGGCGAATGTCGAGCCGAACGGAGGCGTAGAACTTGAGTGCCTTACCGCCAGAGGTGGTCTCCGGGCTGCCGAAGAACACGCCGATCTTTTCGCGGAGCTGGTTGATGAAAATCATGGTGGTGTTGGTCTGGCTCAGGCCACCGGTGAGCTTGCGTAGCGCTTGGGACATGAGGCGTGCCTGCAGGCCGACATGGGAGTCACCCATCTCGCCTTCGATCTCGGCGCGCGGCACGAGGGCGGCGACCGAGTCGATAACGATGAGGTCAATAGACCCGCTTCGCACGAGCATGTCGGCAATTTCGAGGGCCTGCTCACCCGTGTCTGGCTGCGATACGAGCAGAGCGTCGATGTCCACGCCAAGCTTTTTGGCGTACTCCGGGTCGAGAGCGTGCTCGGCGTCGATGAAGGCGGCGATGCCACCGTTCTTCTGCGCGTTCGCTATCGCGTGCAGGGTAAGGGTTGTCTTTCCCGAGGACTCCGGGCCGTAGATCTCCACGATGCGACCGCGCGGCAGCCCACCAACACCGAGCGCGACGTCGAGGGCGATCGAACCGGTCGAGATAGTTTCGACGGGAGCGCGCTCGTCGCTGCCGAGGCGCATGATCGAGCCCTTGCCGAACTGACGGTCAATTTGTGCGAGGGCGGTTTCGAGGGCCTTCTCGCGGTTCGCTTGTGATGCCATGGTCGTGATCTCCTTGGGTTCTGCACAGCTCCGTTTTTCGGGGTGTGCATGGTGGCGCCTGTAGGCTGTCAGACCGGGCATCGGGACAACCCCGGTGCCTGATTCGACAAGGCATTTACTGACTTTCTTTGACAAATTCGACTGTACGCGCCGCCTCCGACATTGGCCGAGAGCACGATCGAACGGTGGAGAACTCGTCAGAGTGTCTGCTGTGGAGGAGCCTATCAAGACCGAACAGGTATTCGATCATTGCCGGACATGTTTTCTGGCGTGTCGAAATGTCGGCCTAACCCAAAGTTCGACTAGGCGGGAGGCGCTCGGACCAGACCCGATCGATCGGTGCCCTACTGGCGAGGCGCGGGGATTCCCGCGCCGTACCAGCGACTGCGTGGAACATCGACCTCAACGCAGAGCGCAAGCCAAACGTCGCGGGCGGGAACGCCGTCGACAATAGCCTGGTCGGCCGTACGCCCCCCCAAAGGCGTCAGCACCAGATCGTGTGTGAGTACCCGCCCGTAGGCCTCACCGAACTCGAGCTTGAGTGCGGTGCGAAATTCACTCAACCGCATAATTCTCCCCTGGATGACACTGGCACGGCACTCCTGACAGACAACCACCGCCGACACAAGGTGTCGGCGGTGGTGTTTTGTGACTAAAATGCGAGGGCGACTACCGCACCATCAGATTGGAATCAAACGTGGTGACGAAGTCGTCGGGTACCGTATCGGGAAACTGGTCTATTCCCTCGATGACGGCGAGACGGTCACCAACTTCACGCATGATGACCGAAATCGGAGTCTCCAGTGCGTCAGCCACGGACGCGAGAATCTCCGAAGATGCTTCTTTCTGTCCACGTTCTACCTCGCTGAGGTAGCCGAGCGCGACGCTGGCTTTACTTGCGACCTGACGCAGGGTACGCCCCTTTTGCAGGCGGAAGTCCCTGAGTACATCGCCGATTTCCTGACGAACAAGAATCATCGGAACCTCCTTCTTATGCCTAATAATGTAAACCCAAATTATTGTATTACCAGTTGTTGCCTACACTACGTCATTCATCTGACTAGCTGACACTAACCGAAAAACATTGGGCTTTACTTGTGAATTCCCTCGATGTAACCAGCCTGTAACACGAACTATTCCGCGTCACGCTGGGCTATCAGCGCACGCACAGCAACGATGGCCTGGCGCACGGTTTCGGTGCGAATCTCGGTGCGGTCGCCGTCGAGTTGCAAGGGAATGGCCCAGGAGCCCGTGCCCGTGGAGAGTCCGATAAAGACGGTTCCGGCCGGGTGGCTACCGTCTGGGCCTGGTCCGGCCACTCCGGTGGTGGAGACACCAACGTCGGCGCGCACCTCGTTCACTGCCAGGAGGGTACGTACGCCGCTCGCCATTTGCTTAGCGACGTCGGCGTGCACAGGGCCGTACACGTTGAGCACGCTGCTGTCGACCTGCAACAAGCTGCGTTTGAGGGCGGAGTCGTACGCCACCACTCCCCCGCGCACCACAACGGATGCTCCGGGAATGCGCACGAGTTCGGCCACGAGCAGTCCCCCGGTCAATGACTCGGCCACGGCGATGGTGAGGTGGCGGGTGGTGAGTTCCGCGATCAACTCGGCCGTGGCATCCGCTGGTTGGGCGGACGGATCAGGCATCGTCATGCTTGCGCAGGCGCCAGGCCGAGAGCAGGTAGTCGAGGCCGGAAACGACGGTGAGAACGAGAGCAATCGTCATGGTCGCCGTGTTGAGCCAGTCCACCCAGTCGCCGAAGACCAGCTGGAACGGGAGTAGCGCGAGCGAGATAGCCACGGACTGGGCAATGGTCTTGAGCTTGCCGCCGCGGCTGGCCGGAATGACCCGGTCACGCAGCATGACGAACCGAAACACGGTGATGCCGATTTCGCGAACGAGGATGACGATGGTCACCCACCAGGGCAGCTCGTCGAGGATGGACAGACAGACCAAGGCCCCGCCGGTAAGGATCTTGTCGGCGATCGGGTCGAGAATCTTGCCGAGGTCAGTCACCAGATTATGTCGCCGGGCAATCATGCCGTCGATGCCGTCGGTGGCGATCGCGATGATGAATAGTACGGCGGCGGCCCAGCGCAGGGCGTCGAGCTCGCCATTGTCGGCCAGGAGCATCCAGATGAAAACCGGGGCCAGCAGAATGCGCACGACCGTGATCAGGTTGGGCAGGTTCCAGTTGCTGGGGCGGGCGACGGATGCTTGCGATGTCGCCATGTTCAGTCCCTGCCCGTTAGTTTCCAAGCATCCTCGTCGTCAGAGGTACCGTCCACCTCAGGATACCCCTGTGACATTTTCTCCACCGGATCGTCCGCGTAGCGCGAGTCGGGTGCCGACGCGGCACGGGAGTCGTCGGATTGCGCCTTCAGGGCGTGCTGTTCATCGTCGGAGCCCCGCAGACGAGCGAGCACGCTCGGCAGCTGCTCGGCGGTGACGAGAACGTCCCTGGCCTTGGAACCCTCGGAAGGGCCAACAATTTCGCGGGATTCGAGCAGGTCCATCAGTCGGCCGGCCTTGGCGAAACCGACCCGCAGCTTGCGCTGCAGCATCGAGGTCGACCCGAACTGGGTCGACACGACGAGTTCGGCCGCGGCGAGGAGCACCTCAAGGTCGTCACCGATATCAGAGTCGATCTCCTTGCGCGGAGCAACCATGGAGACATCGGGCCGGTAGTCCGGCCTGGCCTGCATGGTGACATGCTTGACAACCTTCTCGATCTCATCCTCGGTGACCCAGGCGCCCTGCACACGCACGGCTTTGGAGGCGCCCATTGGCAGGAACAACGCGTCACCCTGACCGATGAGCTTGTCAGCGCCGGGCTGGTCGAGGATGACCCGGGAGTCGGTGACGCTCGTGACGGCGAAGGCCAACCGTGACGGCACGTTGGCCTTGATCAGCCCGGTGACCACGTCGACGCTCGGTCGCTGAGTGGCGAGTACGAGGTGAATTCCGGAGGCACGTGCTAGCTGGGTGATGCGCACGATGGAGTCTTCAACGTCGCGCGGGGCGACCATCATGAGGTCCGCCAACTCATCGACGACGACCAACAGGTACGGGTAGGGCTTGAGCTTTCGTTCGCTGCCAACCGGCAGCACGAGCTCGCCGTTGACGACGGCCTTGTTGAAGTCGTCGATGTGGCGAAAACCGAAGCTTGCAAGGTCGTCGTAACGCATGTCCATCTCTTTCACGACCCACTGCAGCGCCTCGGCCGCTTTCTTCGGGTTGGTGATGATGGGCGTGATGAGGTGCGGTACGCCGGCATAGGCGGCGAGCTCGACCCGTTTCGGGTCGATCAGCACCATGCGCACGTCGCTCGGCTTCGCGCGCATCAGCAGGCTCGTGATCATGGAGTTGACGAAGCTCGACTTACCAGAGCCGGTCGAACCGGCCACGAGCAGGTGGGGCATCTTCGCAAGGTTGGCGATGACGAAACCGCCGCCCACGTCCTTACCGACGCCGATGGTCATCGGGTGGGTGGCGTTGGTGGCGGTGCTCGACCGCAGTACGTCGCCGAGGGTCACGATCTCACGGTCGGTATTGGGAATCTCGATGCCGATGGCACTCTTGCCGGGAATGGGCGAAAGAATGCGCACCTCGTTCGAGGCGACCGCGTAGGAGAGATTCTTGCTCAGCGCGGTGACCCGCTCGACCTTCACGCCGGGGCCGAGCTCGATCTCGTACTGGGTGACCGTCGGCCCGCGGGAGAATCCGGTGACCTTGGCATCGACCGAGAACTGGCGCAGCACCTCGGTGATCGACTTGACGACGTCATCGTTGGCGGCCGAGCGGGCCTTGGCCGGCGGGCCGGCCGTCAGAGTGGATGCCGCTGGCACGAGATACGGAATGGCCGGGTGGGGGTCAGTGGAGGCGAGGGGTGGCAGTGCCGCGCCATCGGCATCCACTGCCTGGCTCAATTCAGGGAAAATATCGTCAAAGCCGGGGAGCACCTCGGTGTGCCCAGCCGGGTCGTCGGAGCGCAGGCCGGTGGAAGCCCCGCCGAGGTCGACCTCGCCGGTGAAGCGCTTGACGGCGAGTTCGGCCTTGCGCAGGTCTTCGAGCACCTCGGTGCCGTAATGGTCTTCTTCGGGCGGCGTCGTGTGGTCGGTGACCTCGGATTCGATGGCGCTGTCGAAGCCGCCCCGCGACTGGCCTCCGCCGAGCAGCACGCTCATCGGGTCGGCGGCGTCTGCGGCTGCGGTTTTGGCGTCGGTGCCGCTCTTTTCGGTCGACAACGCACTGCCGAAATTGGGGTCTTCTTCCCGCTTGCTGTTGTTGCGGCGCCACCAGGGCAGTGCGCCCTCTGTGCCGTCATCGTCGTCGACGCCATCTAGTTCGATCTGAACGGTCTTGCCCGACTTGGCACCCTTGCTGCTAGCCACGTGCTCGTCGGCGTCGCTCAGCTGTGCGCCGAATAGCCATTCGTAGAGCTCGCGGGAGCGATGACCAATGCGGTTAGGCGGGGTTTTCGTGATGATGAACAGGCTCAGCAGCAACGACAGGATGACGATGATGGTTGCGCCGATGGACGTGGTCAGCAGGATGAGCGGGGCGGCGATCATCCAGCCGATCACTCCGCCGGCCAGGGCGAGGGCCGGCATGCCGTCTTGCGGCTCTGGCTGCACACCAAAGATGTGGCAGAGCCCGGAAATGGTGACAAGCAGCAGGCTGAGCCCGATGCCGATGCGGCCGTTATCGTGCACCGAACTCGGTTTGCGAAACAGCCAGATGGCGAACAGCAGCAAAATGACCGGCAGGGCAAAGGCGACCCGGCCGAACAGTCCGCCAAAGGTGTACGCATCGAGCTGTTGAGCCACGACGTTGTTAATGAGAAACCATTCGATGATGGCGCCGGAGATGGCCAGCAGCACGAGAAAGAACGGCAGGCCGTCACGGCGTTCGTCTTTGGAGAGCTTTTCGAGGCCGAGGGCACGGGCGGCCCCGCCGGTGAGGTGGGCTAGGCCCATCCAGGCGCGGGCTCCCGCACTCGGTTTAACCTCGACCGCGGTGAACTTGACGGTCTTCTGCGCGGCAGTCTGGCCGCCACCCCGCGCCTGGGGTTTGCGCGCCGGAGCGCCCTTCGCTGCCGGGGTGCGGGAACGCCCGGTCGACTTAGTGCTCGTAGCCATGAAATAACGCTACCAAGCACCGGTGACATTCCCGTGCCCCACGCCCACGCCCGGCGCGACTGACCTGCGAAAGCCGTGCCAGCGCATCCGTTTGACCGACCAGTTAGTAGCGGATGGCGTCGATCACCTTCACCCGTACCGCCACGAGCGCGGGGATAAGACCGGCGAGGGCGCCGACGGCCGTGGCACAGACCAGGCCGAGAACGGCCGCTTCTACCGGGAATGGAGGAAAGTCGGTGACCTGGCCTTGGCTGATGAAGTCCTCGACGAACGGGCTCTTGACGATAAGCACGGCGGCGATCACCCCGACGATTCCGGCCACAACTGTCGCGACAACGCTTTCCATCATGACGGCAAAGAACACCCGGCTGGCGGTCGCGCCGAAGCTGCGCCGAATACCGATCTCCCGAATGCGTTGCTTGAGGGTGACCAAGGCGATATTGACCAGGCCGAGCGCACCGAGCAGCAGCACGAGCCCGGCGATGGCTCCGACCGTGAGCTTGAGCGAGAGAAACGGGTCGCTGTCTTGGAACGCAGCGTAGTCCTGCCGGTTCACTGAAACGGATGCCTCACGTCCGAGGGCACCCTGCACGTCGCGTTGCAGCGCGATCACCAGCTGCTCTGACACGTCAACGGGCACCCACAGCTCGTAGGATGGCGGCCCGAATTGTTGGAGGTTCGGGTCACTGACAACGGGCGTGATGGCGGTGAGTGCGTCGGCGAGCATGTACATGGCCGGTTCGGTTTCCCACGAGAGTGCAGGGTAGACGCCGGTGACGACGGCCGTCGTGGTGCGGTCACCGATCAGGGTCGTTGTCGGGTGGGTGTCGAGGTCTGGTCTACCGAGACGGTCGTAGAAGATGGAGTTGACCAGCACGGCAGGGGCGAGCCTCGCCTGGTCGTTGTCGGTAAACCAGGCGCCCTCCTCGACGGTGATGCGGTGCATGGTGCCGTAGGGCGCGTCGACGCCGACGGTCTGTACCGGCACGGCGCCGTCGGAGAACTGCACCGTCTGGCTGGTGTGAACGACCCGGCTGGCGTAGTCGATCTGGTAGCGATCAAGGGCCGTACGCCAGATTTCCGGCATTCCCGGCGGGGTGGAGCCATCGTTCATCGACGCCGACAGAAACAGGCTCGCCGCACGCCCGCCGGAACGTTCGCTCGATTCGACGGTCGCCTGCTGGGCGACCGCGCCGAGCCCGACCACTGTGGTGATGGCGCAGACGGCGACGGCGACACCGATCAGCGACAGCATGACCCGGGTTTTGTGGATGCGCAGTTCTTGCCAGGCTTCGATGACCGAGCCAACCAGGTTGGTCACGACGCGCTTCACGCCAGCACCGTGCCACTGACTTGCAGCACACCGTGGTCAAGCCGGAGGTGTGTGGTCGCCCGGGCTGCGATGGCGGGGTCGTGCGTGATGGTCACCAGGGCTGCCCCGGATTCGGTGGCGACTTGATCAATGAGGTCCATTACCGTTTCGCCGGTTTCGAGGTCGAGGGCGCCGGTGGGTTCGTCGGCGAGAATCAGCCGCGGGCCGCGCACGAGCGAGCGAGCGATCGCGACGCGCTGCTGCTCACCACCACTCAATCGGTCGGGCAGCGACCCGAGCCGGTCACCGAGGCCGACCCGTTCGAGCATCTCGCTGGCGATTCTGGATCGCTGCCAGAACTGACGTCCCTCGGCATAGAGCAGCGGGGTCATCACGTTTTCCAGGGCGGTGCGGCCCTGCAGCAGGTTGAACTGCTGAAAGATGAAGCCAACTTCGCGGCCGCGCAGGCGGTCGCGAGCGCCCGAGGACAACTCCTGTACCGGTTGGTCTTCGAACAGCATGATGCCGCTCGTGGGGTTGTCGAGCAGCCCGAGCAGGTTGAGCAGGGTGGTCTTGCCCGAACCGGAACGGCCGACGATCGAGACGCGGTCCCCCACGTTTACGGTGAGGTCGACGCCGGAGAGAATCGTCAGCGGCGGCGCATCGATGAGCTGCACGGTACGAGTCACGCCTTCGAGGTGCAGCAGGGTCATCCGGAGATCCCGAAACTCGAGATGCTGGGACCGAAGCAGATTTCACTGCCGTCCGGCTGCAGCGCGCAGCCCGAGTCGCCGCCGGCGACTGCACCCGGTACGAACTGGTTGATCAGATCGCCCTCGACGAGTCCGTCGACGACCTGCACGTTGACGCCGTCGGTCATGCCGAGCGTCACGGGGCGTTCCTCGGTGCCGCCGTCGGGCAACACGAACCAGACGACTCCGGTTTGGGCGGAGCCCTCGACGGCGGTCGTCGGCACGACGAGTACGTTTTCGGCCAGGCCGGCGGCGATCGTGATCTGCGCCGCGAGGCCGGAAAACACCGTGACTTCGGCGGGAATCGCGCAGGTCACCGTCGTGCCGCTCGCACCCGTCACACCACCGGACCCGTCGCCGCCGGCCGCCTCCCCGGCCAGCGGGGTGCTGATGGCCAGCCCGGTGCAGGTGAACGGCGCCGGCCCGTTGGTGATGGCGACGGAT
This sequence comes from Cryobacterium sp. Y11, assembly GCF_002929535.1. Lineage (GTDB taxonomy): Bacteria > Actinomycetota > Actinomycetes > Actinomycetales > Microbacteriaceae > Cryobacterium. The sequence goes on along the minus strand of NZ_PJJO01000057.1, from coordinate 272,534 downwards.
GCTTCGGTCGGCTTGGTCAGCAGCCGATACTGCTGCTCGGGGCTGAGCGAGCCGCTCACCGAGAAGCTCGGCGGCGCGACCTGTCCGGTGGCGTCACCGACGGCCACGGTCTGACCGTGGATTACCGTGAGCGAGCTGAGGATTCCGGTAGTTGGGGCGAGCACCTTGGCGAAGGTGATCACCGGTTTGGGCTGGGTGATGGTGACGAAACCGTCGGCATCCGTTGTTTCGACCGGGTCCTTGATCGTCTCAACCCGAATGTCGTAAATTTTGTCGTCCTTATTCACCGCCTGACCGGCCGCGATGAAGATTTCATCGACCGTGCCGATGGCGGTCGCCTTGACGCCGACGGCCGGATCGGCACTAACCGTTCCGGGCAGGGTCACATCGTTGCTGATCGTGCCGAGGGCGACCGGAATCTGTGGTTCGACGATGACGCCGGTCGGTTCGGCGGGATTGCTGTCGGCGGCGGTATCAGGGTAGAAGGCGATCTTGACCAAGGCAACGGCAATGGCCGCAATCACGATCAATCGAAGAATGGGAAAAACCCATTTACGTGCAATGTTCACGAGACTCCCCCACCCGGCCGACCGGACCTGGTCAAGCTCGATGGCCTGAGCCTAGCGGTACGTGTGCAGCTGCGTCTTGGTCAAGCCCGCTGACCGAGGCGCGAGTTTGCGAACGATTGAGATGCTGGGTCTCGACCAGCAGGGAAGGCACTGTGTGCAAGTCGCTCGCCGGGTTGAACGGACTCGCGGCACGTGTGGCGGCCCGCAACGGGGCTCGCGGCACCTGTTACGGTTCGTGGCACCGCTACCAACGAGTGCCACGAGCCCACGATCAGGGGGTTAGCGGGTGGTGCCGGCGACCTTGGGGAGTGATCCGCCGGCGGCGGCGTTGCGGTCTGGGCGGAAGTTGGAGAAGTCTACGCCGGGAATGTTCTGCACCAAGGAGAGCTCGTCTTCGATCTGGGCTGCCTCGGAGTCCTCGGGGCCGACCAGGGGCAGGCGCACCCGCGGGCTGCCGATGCGACCGAGGCCGTGCAGGATGTACTTCACGGCAACCGTGCCGGGAACGTGGGTCATCACGGCCCGGACGAGCGGTTCGAGCTGCTGATGGGCTGCGGTGGCGACCTTGAGCTCGCCGCGGTTGACCGCGTCAACCATCTGCCGGTACGGGGCGGCCGTGATGTTGCTGGTGACCCCGATCAGGCCGGTCGCACCGATCGACAGGTGGGCCAGCACGTTGGGGTCGTCGCCCGAGAAGTACATGAGGCCGGTCTGGTTGAGCACCCGGCTGACCTGGGCGAAGTCGCCCTTGGCATCTTTGATGGCCAGAATATTGGGGTGCTTGGCGGCGCGCAGGATGGTCTCGTACGCGATGGCGACGCCGGTGCGCCCGGGGATGTCGTAGAGAATCACGGGAAGGTCGGTGGCATCGGCGATCATGCGGAAGTGGGTGAGGATGCCAGCTTGAGTGGGCTTGTTGTAGTACGGGGTGACGATCATATTGCCGTCCGCACCGGCCTTCTCACTCTGGCGGGCCAGCTGCATGGCGTGTGCGGTCTCGTTGGAGCCACCGCCGGTGATGATCTTGGCCCGGCCGTTGGCGACCGACTTGCCCACCTCGACCAGACGGATCTTCTCCGGGTCGGTCAGGGTGCTGGTTTCACCGGTCGTTCCGGTGACGACAATGCCATCAGCGCCAGCATTAATGACGTCGTCGATGTGCTTCTCCACCCCAGCCCAGTCCACTTCGCCATCAAAGGTAAACGGGGTGACCAGTGCGACCAGCACCTGGCCAAAGGGATTCGTAGAGGTAGACACGACTTACAGGCTATCGTCTCCGTGTCCTTCGTTCCGCGAGAGCGCAAAAAAGTGCCCCGACGAACCAATCATCGGGGCACTTCTCGCGAAACATTATGGGGAGACTCGGCCGTTTTTGTTGAAGGCGGCGTAGGTCAGCGGCATGAGCTTCTCGAAATGGGTTTCCATCTGCTCGGCGCACATCTCGATCTCGCGCTGCGGGAACGACGGAAACGATGAGCCCTCGCGCTTGGTGCGCAGACTCAGAAAATTCATCAGCGAGCGAGCGTTGAGCGTGACGTACATCGAGGAGTAGATGTTCAGCGGCAGCACGATGCGGGCGACCTCACGCGCGACGCCGGCTTCGAGCATTCGCTGATATGCCTCGTAGGCGCCAATCGCGGCGGCACGGGTCTGCTGCTGCACCAGCGCGGTCTGCTCGGCGGTGCCGGGCAAAAAATCATAGGCACCCGCCTTGCCCACCTGCACAAGGTTCCGCTCGGCAGCGGGAACGTAGAACACCGGGTTCAGCTCCCGGTAGCGACCCGATTCTTCGTTGTAGGAGGCAATGCGGTGGCGCATGAACTCGCGAAACACGAAGATGGGTGCGCGCACGTAAAACGTCATGGAGTTGTGCTCGAACGGCGAGCCGTGGCGGTCGCGCATGAGAAAGTTGATCAGGCCACGATCGCGTTTGGCGTCTCCCTCGCTCTCGGACCCATCAAGCTGGCTCTGCTCCAGGGTCTGCTCCCCCAGGGTCGAGACCCGGGCGGCAAACAACACGTCGGAGTCGTGGGCGCTCGCGCGGACAAGCTCGACGGTCATGTCGGATCGAAACTCAATTTCAGAGCGTGACGCTGGTTCGGGAGAAGAATTAGTATCAGACACTTGCTCAGGTTAGCCTCATCCATCCGCGCTCGCCGCCAGACGCTCCGCGAGCGTGCGTAATCTCTCGTCATACTGCGCATTCGCCTGCGCGCCCACGTAGCGTTGAAGCTATGAACCCCCTCGAAGCGATCGGCCTGGTGGCTGCACTACTCGCGGCCACGACCGTACTTGGACTGTTATGGAGAGCCCGGCAGGGGCGTGTGGCCCGCGTCGCGGGCACGATGATTTCGGCAGCTGATGTCGCGGCCACGATCCCCTTCGGCACTGCGGCGACCCTGCTGCAGTTTTCGACCGAGTTGTGCGCTCGTTGCCCCGGCACCCGGCGCCTGCTGCGCACCGTGGCGGATTCCCGACCCGGTGTGGTGCACGTGGATGTGGACCTGACCCGCCGCGCCGACCTGGCCAACCGGTACAAGATTTCACAAACACCGACCACGCTGATTCTGGACGGGGCAGGCCGGGTGTGCGCCCACGTGGGCGGGGTACCGAACCGGGCCGACATTGTGGCAGCGCTGGACGACCTCGGGTCAGCGCCGCGCGGCTCGTCCCCCCTCGTAAAAAGCACGGCAACAACCCTCAGGAGCCCCCATGTCGCGCGCTAATTCGTCCACTACGGCGTCAACACCGACCCGTCCCCTGCTCGATCCGCGCGGGCCACGGTTTGGTGCCATGATCACCGCGGTGCTGCTGCTGGTCGTGCTCTTTCTATCGCTGACAGGGGCATCCACTGCCGCGCTGATATTGCTCGCCCTCATCACGGCCCTGTTTGCCTGGGGCACACTAGCCGGTGCCGGGCGGCATCCGTATGGCGCGCTGTTTCGGAAATTCGTCCGACCACGACTGGCTGCCCCGAGCGAACTCGAAGACGCGGCGCCGCCAACCTTCGCCCAGGGCGTCGGCCTGGCGGTGACCCTCGTTGGCATGGTACTCGGGCTGGCCGGGGTGCCCGGCGCGGTCGGCGTTGCCGCAGCCGCAGCGTTCGTCGCGGCCTTTCTGAACGCGGTCTTCGACTACTGCCTCGGTTGCCAGATATATCTGCTGCTCGTGCGATTCGGACTGCTGAACCGGGGCGCTCAGGTGAGAGACGCCTGAATCTCGCCTTCTCCTACCGCCCTGCGTTCCGGGACCGGAACGCAGGGCCACGAGAGAAATTAAGCCCCTGGTCGGAAGGTTGGCCAAGCGTGACGAGCCGGCTCCCATAAAATTCCCAGACCAGACTGTTTCACCGAGCAGGTCTGGCGGATAGGGTGGGATCCAATCATCTGGAGGAAACACCATGCCTACGACGCTCACGAGTGAAGCCACCACCGTCTGGACCGGCGATCTTTCGTCCGGTTCCGGTACCGTCACCCTCAATTCCTCCCACTCCGCCGAATTCTCGGTAAATTGGAAGGCTAGAACCGAAGGCGTCTCCAACACCACCAACCCGGAAGAATTGCTGGGCGCCGCCCACGCCTCCTGCTTCTCCATGGCCCTCGCCAACGCGCTCAGCGCGGCCGGCCACACCCCAGAGAGCATTCAGACTACCGCCGCCGTCACCTTCGCCGTCGGCACCGGCGTTATCGGTAGCCATCTGCTGGTCAGCGCGAAGATTCCCGGACTGACCGAGGCCGAGTTCGAGGCCTTCGCGCAAGACGCCAAGGAGAACTGCCCGATCTCCAAGGCACTCGCCGGGATTCCGATCACCATTGAAGCTGAACTGGCCTAGGTCACAGGTGCGCGTTCTCATTGCCGGAGCCTCCGGTCTCATCGGTCGTGAGCTCGGCCGCCAACTGGCCGCAGCCGGGCACACCCCCGTTCGGCTGGTGCGGCGAGCAGCCCTGGGCCACAACGAAATTCGTTGGGATCCAGCCGCCTTGGTTCTGGATCCCAGCGTGCTCGACAATGTGGACGCCGTCGTGAACCTGTCGGGGGCGTCACTGGCCCGGCTACCGTGGACGAGCGGGTACCGCAAGGAAATCCTGCAATCCCGCTTGCATGCCACCCGCACACTGACCGACGCTTTACGGCGGGCTTCGAGTCCGCCGACCGTTCTGTTGAACGGCTCCGCGGTGGGAATCTATGGAAATCGGCCGGCGGAAGTGCTGAGCGAAGCATCCGCTCACGGCACCGACTTTCTCGCGGAGGTCGTCACTCGTTGGGAGGTTGAGGCGCAACTCGCGCCGGAGCCGACCCGGGTCGTCGCCCTGCGCACCGGGCTGGTACTAGCCAAGGGCGGGGCGCTTAAGCCCCTGCTTCCGCTCGCCAAACTCGGCCTCGCCGGGCCGCTCGGCGGCGGAACACAGCACTGGGCCTGGGTGAGCCTGCACGACGAGGCCGCGGCCATCGTGCACCTACTCACCTCGACGTTGTCCGGCCCGGTCAACTTGGTGGGCCCGACGCCCGCGACGGCCAACGACATCATCAGCACTCTCGCCGCAGCGTTGCACCGACCATTCCGTCTGCCGGTACCCCGGGCGATGCTGACCCTGCTGCTGCAAGATGCCGCCCGCCAGCTGCTGCTCGCTGACCAGCAGGTCAGCTCCGGCAAGCTGCAGGACGACGGATTTGAGTTCGCCCACCGCACGCCGGCCACCGCGATCGACTGGATGCTGCGCCAGCCGTAGCCGCGGGTGCCGAAGGCTCCGTGCAGACTGCAGCCATCTGCGCGAATCGGGCCGTGATGGGCGCCATCGCCGCTCACGTCCGCAGGTGTGAACGGCGCTCGGTGCTAATTCGGGGTGCGTTCCAGGGCGATCGCGGTGCGGATGGCGCCGCGAGCGCGTTTGCGGTCGCCGGAGGCGTCGTAGGCCAGGCCGAGGCGCAACCAGGCCTGCCAGTTCTTGGGCTCGGCGTCAACCTCGGCCTGGAAGGTCGGAAATTGAGCGTCGGCGGCGTCCCGATAGGGGCGGCCGCTCGGGCGAGTGGGTAGATTGGCCTCGGGCAACTCGCCCAGCTGCTCAAGTTGACGTACCAGGCGCTCGGAGCGGATACCGAACAGAACTTCACGCGCGAGCGCCCAGAATCCGATCAACGGGAGGATGAGCAGCGCGAGCCCGATCGCGATGCCGACCGGTTGCCCACTCTGAATGAATGCAACGGCGCGCACGCCAGCCAGGACAAGGTAGAAAACGAGCAGTACCGCCATGACAGTGACGGCGATTTTGCCCTTCATTTGGAAGTTCCGTCGGTGTCCGAGCCGAATCCCAGGTCGACGATCTGGTCGAGACCGACTGTGACTCCCGTTGCGGTTCTGGTCGCGGCGAGGGCAAGCAGAATTCCGCTCTCATAGGCGGTCGGCGACAGGGTGTTATGGCTGATCGTGAGTGTTTCGCCGGTGCCACCGAGAATAACGTCCTGCCGGGCCAGGAGTCCGGCCAGCCGCAGGCTGTGCACTGGCACGCTCGAGATCTGCTGCCCGCGGGCACGCTGGTCGGTGTGCGGAGCCGAAACGGGGCCTAGTTCGGCGCGCGCCCGTCCGATCAGTTCGGCGGTGCGCACGGCCGTGCCAGAGGGCGAATCGACCTTGCCGGGTTGGTGCGCCTCGACAATCTCGATCGAGTCATAGAACCGGGCGGCCAGCGCGGCGAAGGTGCTCGCGAGCACGGACCCGATCGAAAAGTTGGGAATGATGATGACGCCGGTGTCGTCGCGGTCGGTGAGGCGACGAGCCAGCGAGTTGATGCCCTCCTGGTTCCAGCCCGAGGTACCCACGAGTACCCGCAGTCCGTGCTCGGTGGCAAAGTCCACGACGGTGCGGCTGACGTCGGGTCGGGTGAGGTCGACGGCGATCTCGGCGCCGAGCATCTCGTCGAGATCGCTGTGCGAGTCGAGCCGAGCGACGACCTCGTAGCCCTCGGTTCGGTCGATTAGGTCGGAGACCAGGCGGCCCATCTTGCCCGTTGCGCCGATGATAGCCACCCGTGTTGTCATGAGACCAATCTACCAATTGATCACTGCGCCCCTCACCGGGCGCAATACTCTAGGGCTATGCCTCAGTTTCATGCCGTATCGGTAGCGGATGCGCACGCCCTCACCCTGCTCACTGAATATTTCAGCAGCCCGGAACTGTCGTTTCGGCAGTCCCAGGGCGCGTATCAGCCGACTTTTCCGCTGGCGGAGCAGTTCGTGGCGCCGCAGGGAGTGTTTCTGGTCGTGCTCGATCCGGCCTCGGGCGAAGACGCCGCAGGCCGACGGTATATCGGGTGCGGGGGCATCCGTCGGTTGGACGGTATCAACTTGGAGCGTGCCGAAAACGAACCGGTGCGATTCGAGGTGAAGCACCTATGGATGCAGCCGCGAGCTCGGGGTCGAGGGTGGGGGCGACTGCTGTTAGCCGAGCTGGAGCAACGCGCGGCGTCGTGGGGTGCCGCCGAGGTCGTGCTCGACACGAATAAGAGCCTTGCCGCTGCCGGCGCGCTCTATGCGAGCACCGGCTATACCAAAATCGAGGCCTACAACGACAATCCCAACGCGACGCACTGGTATCGCAAACGTCTCGGCACCAATTAATGCGGCCCTAAAACATCAGCGGTTCGGGTAAACCGGTGCGCAGCTCAACCGGCAGATGGCCGAGGTCGTTATGGGTGACTAGGGTCCACGGGCGGCCGGGCTTTTGCTGAAGCACGGTCAACCCGCAGTTGGCCTGATTGATGCCGACCCAGCGCCAGTCGGGAGCTCCGAGCACCTCGCGCACAAACCAGGCGATCACGAAATTGTGGGTGATCAGCAGGTCGTGGCGCTGGCTGCGCCGCGGCTGCAGAAACTCGGCAACGGCGTCTTCCATCTGAGCGCGCCCGGCGGCGATTTCATCGTCGGTGACCGAGCCGAAAAACGGGTCGTAGGCCGAGGGCGTTTCGGCGGCCCGGCCAGAGGGAATGCAGTCGAACAGCAGCGCAGACGATTCGCTGTGCACCGACGGTAACCGCTCAGCCATGATCTGCGCGGTTTCGGCGGCACGCTGCAGCGGGGAATGCCACGCGCCGGTGAAGGGAACGCCACTCAGGCGATCGGCAATAAGCAGGGCCTGACGCTTTCCCCGCGGCGACAGCGGGCCATCATGTAGCCCGTGTTCGGCGTCTTGCTGCTCGCCGTGGCGTACCAAATAGATGTACTGGGGCATCGTTGTCCATTTCGAAGTTCAGAAGTCCGACGGATGCGGACAGTGCAAAGACTTTGTGGCTGCGGTCAGCCAGGGAGGATCGCCGCGAAGGCGTCATCCTTGAGAGCCCCAACCGCACAGATCGACACGGGACCGCTCGCGAGCTCGGCGGCGAGCTCTTGCACGTCATCCGCTGTGACGAGCGCGAGGCGGCGCAGAGCCTCGTCGAGGTCGGCGAACTCACCGAGGGTGATTTCGGAACGACCCAGCCGCGACATGCGTGTGTCCGAGTCTTCCAGGGCGAGAGCGGATGCCCCGCTCAGTTGGCCGGACGCCCGCTTCATCTCGTCGGCGGTCACACCGTGCTCGGCGAGGCGATGCAGTTCGCTGAGCATGAGCTCGGCGACCTGGCCGGCCTTGGCCGGCGTGCACCCGGCATACATGCCGAACAGGCCAGCGTCAGAGTAGCCGGGAGCGAAGGAGTAAACCGAGTAGGCGAGGCCGCGCTTCTCCCGCACCTCCTGAAACAAACGGCTCGACATGCCGCCGCCGAAGATCGAGGTGAGCACGCTCATGGTGACCCGACGGTCGTCGGTGGCGAGCAGCCCGGGCATACCCACCAGGAGGTTGGCCTGTTCGAGCGGTCGCTTGACGATGGTGAGAGCCTGGCCCTGCGCAATATCTGCTGGCGCCCCGCCACGCCGGCTCACCGGGCTCTGGGCAACGCCCAGGTCCCAGCCGGCCCGTTCCAGGGCGCTGCTGACAGCGGCGACGAGCACATCGTGGTCGACGGCCCCGGCAACGGTGACGACGAGGTCTTGCGGGCGGTAGTTGGCCTGGTAGTGCTCCCACACTGCCGAGCGGGTGGCGCCGCGAATGTCGTCGGCGCTGCCGCCGATGGGGCGGCCGAGCGGGTGCGTGCCCAGCACGGCTTCAAAGAAACGCTCATTAGCGACATCGGCCGGGTCATCATCGGCCATGGCGAGTTCTTCGAGAATGACGCCGCGCTCGGTTTCGAACTCACCGGCATCCAGTTGTGAGGAGGTCAGCATGTCGGTGAGCACGTCGATCGCCATACCGAGGTCGCGGTCTTGCACCTTGGCGTAGTAGCAGGTGTATTCCTTCGCGGTCATGGCGTTGTGTTCGCCACCGACAGCGTCGAAGGAGATGGCGATGTCCAGCGCCGACCGAGTGGGGGTGCCCTTAAACAGGAGGTGCTCAAGAAAGTGGGTGGAGCCGAAATGGCCGGGCTGTTCATCACGCGACCCGACGGCTACCCAGTAGCCGATGGTGAGGCTGCGGGCGCCCGGTACTTGCTCGCTGAGAATGCGCACCCCGCTCGGCAGAACGGTTCGACGCACGCGGGCATCACCGGCGGCCCGAAACGAGAGTTCGGCCTGGTCTAGGGGAAAGTCGACTGCACCGTTCATATCATCCATAACCTTACTTGACCGCTCCGGTCACGCCAGCGTGCCGGTGTCAGCTCGGTCGAAGAAACCGATACCAGTAAGTGCCCGACTGAACACCAGTAGCGTTGGCACCCCCAGTTGGACCAAATCGCAGGAAGCGCCCAGATTCGACAGACTGATCTGTCTAGCCTGTGTTACAGTCTGGAAGCTGACCGGCCCAAACCCTCGGTTTTGCGCCGGTCAGGGCCCCATACGGCCCCCGATAAAGGAGCCAGAATGACCACGCCGACAGATGAGGCCGTTCGGCCGGCGACACACGCCAAGGTGCGGATTCTCGCCACCGCCGACCGCCTGTTCTATGCCGAGGGTGTGCACACCGTTGGTGTGGACCGAATCATCAGTGAATCCAAGGTCACCAAGGCCACCTTCTATAAGTACTACCGCTCCAAGGACGCTCTCATCGTCGTCTATCTGCAGGGGCGGGACCGCCTGGCCCGCGAGCTTCTCGCCGCGCTTGAGCTACGCTGTGACACCCCCGAGCAACTCCTGCGCGGTGTTGTGGCCGAAATTTCAGCTCAGGTAATACGCGACGGGTTCCACGGCTGCCCGTTCATCAATGCGGCCGCCCAGTTCACCGACCCGACGCATCCAGTGCGTCAGGCCGTTGCCGCGCACCGCGATTGGTACGGGCGCAGCGTCGAAGACCTGTTCCGGGGCATGGGCCATGCCCGTCCGGGTGACGCGTCAGACGATTTCCTTCTGGCCCGTGACGGCGCTTTTGCCGGCGCCAACCTCGGCGACCCGATCGGCGCCCACACGGCTCTTGTGCGTGCAATGCAGCGCGTGCTTGACGAGTCGGTCGCCTAGCAGTCAGGTAGCTAGCAATCAGGTAACGAGCAGTTACCGCATACGTATGCTGCTCGACACCCGATCCAGGTCGGCCAGGTCGGCACGACCGAGACGGATGCTTGCCGCCGCCAGGAGAGACGCCACCTGATCGGGTTGCCCAGCTCCGGCGATCGGCGCCACCACATCGGGTCGCGCCAGCAACCAGGCCAGCGCAATCGTCGCGGGGGCGACGCGGTGCACGGCGGCGATGCGATCGACAACGGCGAGCACGCGCAGGGACCGTCGGTTGAGATAGGCCCGCGCGAGCTGTCCGCGGGCGGTGCCGGCGGCATCCGCTTTGGTGCGGTAGGCGCCGGCCAGAAAACCGTGCGCGAGAGCAAATCCCGGCATGATGCCGAGATTCTGCGCACGAGCGGCGACCGCGATGCTCGATTCAAGTTCGGAACGGTGCACGAGGTTGTACGGGGTTTCGACGGCGACGAACTTGGGCAAGCCGACGGCCGACAGCACCCGCGCTTCCATCAACCGTTCCGCGGAGAAATTGGACGCCCCGAGGTACCGCACCTTGCCGGCCTGCACGAGCGCATCAGCGGCAACAAGGCTTTGCTCGAGGGCAACGGACGTGTCGTCGAAGTGAAAATAGAGCAGGTCGAGGTAGTCGGTGCCGAGCCGGGCGAGACTGGCTTCGACCGCGCCGACGATGCTGTGCTGGCTGAGCCCGGGATTATCCAGGTTGTGGCCAATCTTGGTGGCAATAATGGTTTCGGCGCGGGAACCGCGCGAACGGAGCCAGCCCCCGATGATGACCTCGCTGCGGCCAGCGGCGAAGCTGTCTGCGGTGTCGAGAAAATTGCCGCCGAGATCGCGGTGAAGATCGAGGATCGCGCTGCTGGTGTTACCGTCGGCCGTCCAACCGAAGGCATTGCAGCCTAGGGCGAGCGGATGCACGAACAGCTCGGTCCCCGGAATTTGGCGGCGAACCGGTTGCGCGTCGACCGGATTAACCTCGGAACGTACCACGGAGGAAGGTGAGACGGCCAGTCTGGTCATCGGTTTCTCCTCACTCGGAACGCCAGCACCGTGAACTCTGGCACTGGGCGTTTTACTGCTGCCGAACTGTTCTTGGCCCGATAGTAGGGGACAGCACCGACATTTTCTGACGACGCGCTAAACCGTTACCAAAACGTGCGCCGGTTCGGAGCAAAATGCACTTTTTAGCCCCTGACCAATTCACCACACAGTCGGTACTGGCGAAAGTCGTTCCCCGCATGATTTGTTAGACTAACAATTGCGCGAAAATTGGGCTCACGGTGCAGGTGCACATCCGCCCTGGGCCACCGGCTATCGAATTGACTGTTCGATCGGCTGGCGAGGTAACCTGCCCAAATCAGCCGCAGGAAAGCAGCCATGACCACCGACGCCTCCGTGCCCAACCCTCAGGTTCCCCGCGAGGCTCGTAGGCGCCGCACCTTTGCCGTGATCTCCCACCCCGACGCCGGCAAGTCCACCTTGACCGAAGCCCTGCTGCTGCACGCCCGCGCGATCACCTCCGCTGGAGCCACGCACGGCAAGGCCGGTCGCAGCGGCACCGTCTCGGACTGGATGGAGATGGAAAAGGCCCGCGGCATCTCCGTGACGAGCGCCGCGATTCAGTTCGAATACCACGACGCCGTGATCAACCTGGTCGACACCCCCGGCCACGCCGACTTCTCCGAGGACACCTTTCGAGTGCTCTCCGCAGTGGATGCCGCGGTGATGCTCGTCGACGCAGCTAAGGGTCTCGAGCCGCAGACCATGAAGCTGTTCGCCGTGTGCAAGCAGCGCGGGCTTCCCGTTATTACCGTCATCAACAAGTGGGACCGCCCCGGCGACACTCCCCTGGCCCTGATGGATGAGATTCAGACCCGCACCGGTCTGCTGCCGACTCCGCTGAACTGGCCGGTCGGCGAGGCCGGCGACCTACGCGGCGTGCTCGATCGCCGCTCCGGCGACTTCCTCCGTTACACGCGCACAGCGGGTGGAGCAACGGTGGCCGAATCGGTGCGGTTGGATGCGGCCGACGCGGCGCGCGAGGAGGGCCCGGCGTGGGCATCCGCTGTGGAAGAATCTGAGCTGCTGGATGCAGAATCGCAAAATCACGACTCCGAGCTCTTTCTCGACGGGCAGACCACCCCAGTGCTGTTCTGCGCGGCAGTGGCGAACTTCGGCGTGCAGCAGCTGCTCGACACCCTGGTCGAATTCGCGCCACCCGCCGAAGCCCGCATCGACATCGACGGCAATCCGCGCAAGGTCACCTCGCCGTTCTCCGGTTTCGTGTTCAAGGTGCAGTCCGGTATGAACTCGGCGCACCGCGACCACGTGGCCTTCGTGCGCGTGTGTTCCGGCGAATTTCGCCGCGGCATGATCGTCACCCACGCCGCGACCGGCCGCCCCTTTGCGACCAAGTATGCCCAGCAGCTGTTCGGCAAGGAACGCACCGTCACCGACCAGGCCTGGCCGGGCGACATCGTCGGGCTCGTCAACGCGTCGGCGCTGCGGGTCGGTGACTCGATCTTCGAAGACGAACGGGTGGAATTTCCGCCGCTGCCGTTGTTCTCCCCGGAACATTTTCGGGCGATTCGCCCGGTCGACAGCAGCAAACACAAGCAGTTTCGCCGCGGTATCGACCAGCTCGACCATGAGGGCGTCATCCAGGTGATGCGCTCCGAGGTGCGCGGCGAGCAGGCCCCGGTGCTCGGCGCCGTCGGACCGATGCAGTTTGAGGTGGTCGAAGACCGCATGGTGCACGATTTTCATGCGGATATTCGCATGGAAGCGTTGCCGTACCAGGTGGCCCGCAAGACCGACAAGGAGAGCGCCCTCGTGCTCGCCGGAACCCGTCAGGTGGAGGTGTTCACCCGCTCGGACGGAACGCTGCTCGCCCTGTTCAGCACACCGTGGCGACTGCAGGCGATCGCCAAGGAAAACCCGAAGCTCGTGCTGATCGACATCGCGAACGCAACGGCCGACGACTTTATGTAGCGTTTTTGCACAACCAGAAAGGCCGCATCCTCATCGAGGATGCGGCCTTTCTGGTTGTGTCGGTGCTGGTTACGCGTCGACCACCACGGAGGTGATGACGGGGCTGCGACGGTACTTGCGGTTCATCCAGCGGCTCACGGACTGCGTGAAGAGGTCTTCGAGCTCGGCGCCGTCGACGATCTTGATGCGGTTCGCGGCCTTCATAGCCTCATCGATGACCTTGGTGGCGCCCTTGACCCACTCGTCGTCGTGCACGAATCCGCGCGCCAGGAACTCAACCGGCTCGGAGAGCGTGCCGGTCTTGGCGTTGAGAATTCCGAGGATGGTGATGGTGCCGTCCTCCGCGAGCTTGCGACGGTCTTCCATCGCGGCAGATGCTGCCCCGCCGACGGTCATGCCGTCAACGAAGACGTAGTCGGCGACGACACGGCCGGTGACCTTGGCGTGGCCGTCGACGAGGTCAACGACGACGCCGTCTTCGACGACGACGACGTTGTCCGAAGGGACGCCGGTCGCGATAGCGAGGTCGGCGTTGGCCGTGAGGTGACGCCATTCACCGTGAACCGGCATGACGTTGACCGGCTTGACGATGTTGTAGCAGTAGACGAGTTCGCCGGCACTCGCGTGGCCGGAGACGTGAACCTTGGCGTTGCCCTTGTGCACGACGTTCGCGCCCCAACGGATCAGGCCGTTGATGACACGGTAGATGGAGTTTTCGTTGCCGGGAATGAGCGAGCTCGCGAGCAGCACGGTGTCACCCTCGCCGATCTTGATGACGTGCTCGCGGTTGGCCATGCGCGAGAGCGCTGCCATCGGCTCACCCTGCGAACCCGTGCAGATGAGAACAACCTTGTCGTCCTTCATCCGCTCAAGTGCCTTCATATCAACCAGCAGACCCTTGGGAATGTTGAGGTAACCAAGCTCGCTGGCGATCCCCATGTTGCGCACCATGGAGCGGCCGACGAAGGCCACCTTGCGGTTGTGCTTGACGGCGGCGTCAATGACCTGCTGGATGCGGTGCACGTGGCTCGCGAAGCTTGACACGATGATGCGGCGCGGCGAGGTGCGAAACACGGTGTCGATTGCCGGTCCGATGTCTTTCTCGGCGGTAGTAAAACCGGGAACCTCGGCATTGGTCGAGTCCGTCAGGAACAGATCGACACCCTCTTCGGCCAGACGCGCAAAGGCGCCGAGGTCGGTGAGGCGCTTGTCGAGCGGAAACTGGTCCATCTTGAAGTCACCGGTGTGCAGCACGAGGCCTGCTTCGGTGCGGATGGCGATGGCTAGGCCGTCGGGGATGGAGTGGTTGACGGCGACGAATTCGAGGTCGAACTGGCCGATGGTGCGACGCTCGCCCTCCTTCACCTCGATGAAGTTCTGGCTGAGGCGGTGCTCCTGCAGCTTGGCGGCGAGGAAGGCCAAGGTGAGCTTGGAGCCGACGACGGGAATATCGCCGCGTTCCTTGAGCAGGTACGGCACGGCGCCGATGTGGTCTTCGTGACCGTGGGTGAGCACGATGGCCTCGATGTCCTGCAGGCGATCGCGAATGGCCGTGAAGTCGGGCAGGATGACGTTGATGCCGGGCTGGTTGTCCTCAGGAAAGAGAACGCCGCAGTCGATGATGAGCAGCTTTCCCTTGTGCTCGAAGACGGTCATGTTGCGGCCGATCTCGCCGAGTCCACCGAGCGGAATGATGCGCATGCCGCGGGCCGGTAGGGCCGGCGGAGTGCTCAGGTCGAGGTAGTGGGTATTCATGAATCTCATTTCGTTGTCTGCGGTACTGCATGTCCAGGTGTGTGGGGAGCGCGGGGGGGCATACGGAAAGCCAGCGAGGAATACTCGGGAGCCTCAGCGCGCGTGCGCGTGCCTCGTGTCATCTCTGGCGGGCAAGCAAAATACCGGCCAAATATCTTCTTAGTGTACCGATACCGAGCGATCGGCGTTTCGGTGCGGTTGTCACTACGACAAAAGAGGGACCCCGCTTGGCGGGGTCCCTCTGTGAGTGTTGCGCGTGCCGGTGGTACCCGGAACGCGTTAGGCTGCCGTGGCCAAGTGCCTGCCGTTAGCCGCCTGCGGCTGGAGGACACGGATCGCCGCGGTCGCCGTGGGGTGCGACACGTACTCGCCGGCGTCCTGGTGCCGCACGGTTCCGCTGATGTAGCCGGTTCCCGCGAGCATCCGCCGAGCGGCGTGGGAAATGTACTCGTTGGGCACGGTAGTGGTTTGTGAGTTGTGCGAAATGTAAGAATTCATGATGCTCCTGGTGCGGTCTACTAATAGCGGATGCCGACGGGAACCCTGAGCACTGACTCGTGACGCGATCACTCGACTGCGCTCCTAGAGGGGAGTGATTCGAATGAAGCTGGGGTGGTGACCCGTTCGACGGGAAGTATGCGCTGCGCCGCGCGGGCTCGGGAGTCCGGATCCGATAGTGGACCG
This sequence comes from Cryobacterium sp. Y11, assembly GCF_002929535.1. Classification (GTDB taxonomy): domain Bacteria; phylum Actinomycetota; class Actinomycetes; order Actinomycetales; family Microbacteriaceae; genus Cryobacterium. Next base: position 257,043 of record NZ_PJJO01000057.1, on the reverse strand, counting down.
CCATGACTTCTGAACTTCTACTAGACTACGCGACCGTGTGACCCGTTGGGGGAAACGCACGATCTACACAGGGATTGTGCAGGCAGCTTGGATTCGGCATCGATAATGTTTTCGAATGACTTCTTCTGCACTGTACGACATTCCCCTTACCCTCATCGATGGAACGGAAACCACCTTCGGCGCCTTCGACGGTAAAGCCGTACTCGTCGTCAACGTTGCATCAAAATGCGGCTTCACCCCGCAGTACGCGGGGCTGGAGGCCCTCTACCAGCGCTACGCCAACGATGGCTTGGTCGTGTTGGGATTACCGAGCAACCAGTTCATGCGCCAGGAACCCGGCACCGAAGCAGACATCGTCGAATTCTGCGGCATGACCTACGGCGTGAGCTTTCCAATGACGGCCAAAGTCGATGTGCGAGGTAAGCACCAGCATCCGCTCTATGCGGAGCTGACGAAGTTCAAGCAGAGCATGCTGCCTGGCCTGGTCAAGTGGAACTTCGAAAAGTTTCTGGTGAGCCCGACCGGCGAGATTGTGGACCGCTTTGCCTCCGCGGTGGAGCCGGAGTCGACCGAAATCGTCGACGCGATCGAGAAAGTTCTGGCCGCCAAGGCCGCCTAGCCCCCGCGCCTCTATCGCCCGAGCCCGGAAACGGGGCCCATCACAGATCATGGGCCCCGGACTCTACGGTGAACCCTGCACGGGAGCGGCTATTCGTCGCTGAGGTTATCGCTCAGGATGCTCAGCACGGTTGATCGTGCTGCCCGAGAGGCCTCCCCCAATCGCCCGGACACAATTTCGACGAGGGACTCGATCAAAATTGTGTGTGGAACGCGGGACGTGTACTCCAGTTCGTGGCGGAAGGATCCGTGCGCGGGAGCGACTACGAGTGCGATGTCGGCGAGGGACACCAACGGGGAACTCGCAAACGACGTCACCACGACCAGCACGGCATTCGCTGCGCGCGCCGACCGGGCGGCTTTGATGCTCGACTCATTGGCGCCGCTACCGCTGATGACGATGCAGGCATCTGCTGGTCCTAACTGGCGTGCTGAAATCTGCTGCCCAATCGGATCGGAGACGAATTCCGTGGGTCGCCCGACGGCGGTCAATCGCATCGCCAGATCAGATGCCAACGGCGCCGACAGCCCGTTAGCGAGCGCCAACACCCGGTGTGCCGACGTGATGCGCTGCACGGCCTCTTCGACCGCGCTTTCGGTGAGGGCATCGGCAATCTGCGGAAGCGCCGTCGACAATGCGAAAATATCGGCTCGAATTCGTCCGAGGGCAGACGAACCGTAATCTGCCACCGCGCTTTTCGACTGGGCCAGTTCTCGCGCCAGGGCAACGCGCAGTTGCGGATACCCCCGATAGCCCAGGGCTTGACAGGTGCGGATGACCGTGGAGCGGGCAACGCCGATGCGTTCGGCAAGTTCCTGCGCTGTGAGTTCGACGATTATTTCCATATCGGCGAGGATGCCTTCGACCACTCGACGTTCCGTGCGTTGCAGGGAATTGACCACCGTGGCCATGCGGGTGCTTGGAGTCGCCTCGTCACTTCCGGTCCAAGCCATCGGCCTACGTCCCTTCTACAATCCGGCGCCGAATGGCACCAGAGATCGCGTCGATGCCCATCGTTACGATGACCACGACGATGATAAGCACCCCGACGGTCGACCACTCCCGAAATTGAGTGTACGAGGTGAGCATGTCGCCAATGCCCCCCACGCCGATGAGGCCGAGCACAGCCGAGGAGCGAACGTTGATTTCAAATCGATAGAGCCAAAACGAGATGAAGTCCGGCGTCGCCGACGGCCACACCCCCCACCGTAAGATTTGAGCGATGTTTCCTCCAGATGCCCGGGTCGCCTCGATGGGACCAGGGTCGACACCTTCGATGGCCTCGTACCCCCATTTTCCCAGTGTGCCCACGCTTCCAATCGCCAGTGCCAGAGCCCCCGTGAGTGGGGTCAGTCCGGTTACTGACAGGATGGCGATCGCAATAATGATTTCCGGAACGGCGCGAATGATCGCAAACACGAGCCTCATGCTCCACCGCACGGGGGCTGGTGAAAAGCCGCGGGCCGCGAGGAACCCCAGAGGGAACGACACCAGAATTCCGATGACCGTACCTACCCACGCCATCGCCACCGACTTCCAGGTCTGACCGAGGGCCTCGGGGACTTTGGACCAATCCGGATCGGAAAACATGAGCCACAGGTAGTGGACTATTTGTGCAGGCAATTCCCCGAGCCGTGCCCAGTTCACGTCGACCGACCAGAACGCCCCGATCACGATCGCACCCACAATGATCACGGCGGTGCTGCGTCGCCAGTCACGTCGCCGACTCGGTATTGTCACGGTGCTCATACCAGCCTCCGACGCACGGCATTGCTCAGCACATCAAGGGCCATGACGACCATCAAAATCTCCAGAATGATCAAGGACAGCTGGTCGTAGCGATAAAACGTGCGTACCGCGTCGATGAGGAGACCGAGTCCGCCTGCTCCAACGAGACCGAGCACCGACGATGCTCGCACGTTGAGCTCAAGTACGTAGAGGGTCTGGTTGATAAAACTCGGCATGATGTCGGGCAGCGCCGTGGCTCGATTGATCTGGAGTTGATTTCCACCCGCGGCTCTGCCCGCTTCGAGCGCACCGGGATCGTTCGCCTCGATGGATTCGGACACCATTTTCACGATGATTCCGACATTGAAGAGCACGAGCGCGATGATGCCGGGCAGCGCGCCCACTCCGACCATCGCCACGAGGATCGCGGCATACAGCAGATCGGGGATCGACCGCACCACATTGAGCAGCGCGCGCACGATGCTCCGGCTGGCCCCGTTCGGGTTGGTCAGACGGGCGGTGGCTAGGCTCAATGGCAGAGACACTCCCGCCGCCACAAAGGTGGCGATAACCGCCATCTGCAGCGTTTCAACCAGCGCAGGAACGGTCCGCGGAAAAAAACTCCAGTCGGGAACCAACAGCTGCAGGATCTTTTCGGCGCCGTTCTGCCAGTTGCGAGCTATGGCGTCGAGGCTGAAAGCGATTCCCCATTGTGGACTCAGCGTGATGGCCGTGATGATTACCACCACACCCACCGCACACCAGGACTTCCATCGGCCCCCTGGTCGTGTCGGGAGGTCGAGACCGGCGGTTGTGCCGGCCACGCTGGAGCCAGTGGCACTCATAGACCGAGCACGTCCGCCGACTCAACCGAACGACCGTAAATCTCGGAAAACACGGAGTCGCTCGCTGAATCGACCGGTCCGTCAAAAACCACTTCGCCAGCCCGGAGACCAATAATTCGAGTGCCATAGCTTCGGGCAAGATCGATGAGGTGCAGGTTGGTCACGACCGTGATTCCCAAGTCCTGGTTGATTCTCCGAAGGTCGCCCATCACCTCGTGCGCTGTCGGCGGGTCCAGGCTCGCGACCGGTTCGTCCGCCAGAACGAGGCGAGGCTCTTGACACAGAGCACGGGCGATGGCGACTCGCTGCTGCTGACCTCCGGACAGGCTCGATGCGCGGTCCCAGACCTTCGAGAGAATTCCTACCCGATCGAGGGCTTCGAAGGCAATCTGTCGGTCGGACGCTCGGTAGGCGCCCAGCAGAGTGCGCAGCGTCGTCGTGTGTGCAAGCCTCCCCACCAGCACGTTATTGAGAACACTTGTGCGTTTGGCCAGATTGAATCCCTGAAAAATCATTCCGATTTCACCCCGCAAACGCCTGAGCTCACCGGCGCGGGCGGTTTCTAGTTGAAAACCGCCCACGCGCAATGATCCGGACGTTATCGGAACCAGCCCGTTGATGCTGCGAATCAGGCTGCTCTTGCCGGATCCGGAGAGCCCCACCACAGAGACCATCTCCCCTGGTCGAATATCGAGCGACACGCTCTTCAAGGCGACCACGCCATTGGCGTAGCGCACGGTGACATCCCGCATGCTCACCGACCACGGCGATGCTGTGACCGTTGGGAACGAGTGCTCGACCACCATGGCTACTGCAGCCCGAGTTGCGTGGCCGCGTCGGCCACAACGTCGAGGGAGGACGGATCGGCGAGGGCCAGCTTGCTGATCGAATAGACACTCATGAGTGCCGCAGACCCCTCTGCTGTCGAGGAATAGTCGGCGAGGGCTGTTGTTATTTTGTCCTGCAGTTCTTGCGATAGCCCCTTAGTGAGGGCGACACCATCGTTAGGGATTTCGCCAGTCAGGGCAAAGACGACAACTTTCTGTCCAACATCCGGCACGTCCTTGGACACAATGTCGCGCGCGTCCCAGAAGCTGAATCCCACTTCAGCATCGCCGTTGTAGACGGCGAGAACGGATGCGTCGTTGGCCGTGACCGGAATCGCGTCGATATCCGTATCAATGTTCAGTCCCGCATTTTTCAGCGCAAGCATGGGATAGATGTAGCCGGCCGGTGACCCCGGACCGAGCATTGCAACCGTTGCACCGGTCATTTTCTCAATCGCGTCCAGTCCGGCTGGGCCCACGAGTGCGTCCGCCCCGTTGCAGAAGAGCTTACCGTCGCGTTCAACGGGCGCATCAGCGCAATACTTGTCGGGATTGTTGGTCATGAATTGGGCAGGGTAGCTAATGTTGCCATTGCGTTCGGTCTGTAAAACCACGGATGCCCCGTACATGTCGCTCGCCTGGTACAACTGGAGCGACGGCAGGAAGCCGATCTGCGCCTGCTCGGCACCCATCGCTTCGACGGCAGCCTGGTAGTCCTTCGCCACCACCCCGGTGACGGGGATACCGAGGGCCTCCGTGAGCATGTCGGTGAGAGGCTTGGCCGTGTCGACGAGACCGGCCTGGTCTTGCGAAGGAACGAGAGCCAGGGTCAGTGACGTCGGATCGGTCTCGGGCGTCGCAGTCGTTGCAGCCTCGGCGGAACATCCCGCTAGGGCGACGGAGGCCACCATCATGAGTCCTGCCAGGGAAAGGGTCTTCGTGGATATCACAGTGTCTGCCTTCAGTTCTGGAAATGCGGGATAGGAGCAATCGCACCCGGCGCCTCATGGGAGAGCCAGGCCGTGATGACCGGGAAGAGCTCGTCAAGACGCTCGGCCTGGTACGTGGGGGTGGCGCCAGGTGGCGCGGTAGAACCGATGAGGGCCGTCTGGAAACCCTGGAGAAAAGCCGGCTGGAGGTCATTAACCCAGACGTCTCCTATGCTCAGGAGACGCAAACTGCGGTCCAGAGAGGCTGTGCGGAGCCGCTCCAAGACACGCCCTAACCCGACGGGCTTTCCCACCGACGTGATCACGTCGTCGAAGGCGTCGTGCAGGTCCAAGGTGTCGAGGGCGTCAGAAATGCGCGTGGCCGGCGCATTCGTGGCCAGGACCAGAAACGCCTCACTGCGAACGCCGCGAAGAAAATTTGCCAGCCCGGGAACGGCTTCGATCGGCGCCAATGCACCGGCAAGATCCAGGCGTGATTGCAGGTAGGCCTGGCTGAGGGCCTCAGCAGGTATCGAGAACAATGCTGCGGCCAGCCGAATGGCATCGTAATCGTCGCGGGGGCGCATCGCTGACGAGTTCACGCAACCGATCTTCTGTTCCTCAACCGCATGGAGAAAGCTGCTGCGGGCGCCGCTCGAGAGTGATTGCGCGACACACTCGGCATAGCGCGCGACGGGTCCGTCGCCGAGCGAGATCGTTCCATCAAAATCAAACAACAACACCCGACTATTACGGTGCACGTGTGCCTCCTCCGTCATTCTTGACGCCCTGTGGACGTTGCGTCCAGATTATTAGTCATAGTTGGACGGAATGTCGTTATCTCGTAAACAACAGATGAACGATTGCCGCCCTGTGGCCCCTACGCTGAGGAGATGGTGACCGAACACTCCGCCGGTCGACTGCGCGACCTTCTGGCGGCATCCGCTCTGATCGGGCGCGGAGCACCAATTGAAGAAACCCTGGACCAATGGACGCCCTACCTCCTGCCGCAGATCGCGGCCGATCGAGCGGCTGACGAATTTGACCACTGGGGGCAATCCACGGTTCTCGACGAGAACACGGGGACGCCAGTGCTCCCCCGGGCGCTGTGCGAAACCCTCCATGCCCACGCCGGTCTCCCATCGTCGTGGCCGGTTGGAAACGCCGGGGTGCTGCATGTCTACGGCTACCTGCTGTCGACGGTTGCAACGCCCTACGGCTTCAAGCGGGAGCGTTGGACGGGCGGAGGCCTGGCTGATGCTCTCGGGCGGGATCCGACGCATTTTCTTCCGTGGGATGCCAATCCGGACACCTTGCTGCGGCGGGTAACCGAAGCCGTTCTCCCAGTTCTCATCGAGAATCCGCCCGGGTCCACCACTGTGATGCGGTTCGATGAGGCTGTCGGCACGGTGGGCGATGCGTTTTTTCGCACCGCGATTGTCAGCAACCGGAGCAATGACCACTCCGCGTTGATCTACGGAGTGGGTCAGGGATCGGACATCAGAGTCGTGACGGCTTTTCCGGTCGCCCAACCGACGGATGCCTGGCTCACGGATCTGCGCAGCGAACCACCGCGACCGCGCTACAACGTAGCGACTGGGTGATGAGGCTGCCTGACTCGCGTTCCTCCCCGTTTCCGGGCCCAGTCCCGGACACGGGGCCCGTGATAGATCATGGGCCCAGGACTCTCAGGTGGGCCCCGGTGAATTTTAGCGGGCGGCCCGGCGCAGCACGGCCTCGGCGTGACGCAAGACGGGGCCGTCGATCATGCGGCCCTCGTGCTGGAAGACACCGCGCGAACTCGCGGCGGCTTCCAGCAGCCCCAGGGCATAGTCCACCTCGGCGGGGGTCGGCTGGTAGGCGGCACGAATGCTCTCGACCTGGGTGGGGTGAATGCATGCTGTCGCGGTGAACCCGCTCGCGACGGCATCCGCTGCCTCGAGCTCGAGCCCGGTCGTGTCGGTGATGTCGAGGTGTACGGCATCGATCGCCGCCTTGTCGTTGGCTCGGGCGGCGAGCAACACCATCGACCGCGCCTGGCGGGCGACGTCACGATAGCGTCCATCGGCGAAACGGCTCGACGTGCCGCCGAGCGAGGCGACGAGGTCTTCGGCGCCCCACATAAGGGCAACGACGTTTCGTGCGGCAGCAATTTCGGCCGCTGCAAGAATGCCGGCGGCGGTTTCGCACAGCGCGATCACCCGATAACCACCAAGCATCTCGACGTGGCCGGAGCAGACGGTCTTGGCGAGCATGATGGTGCGGTAGTCCGTGCGCTCCAGCGCGGCCAGATCGAGCGCGAAGTCCGCGGTGTCGGCCGGGTTGATGCGCACGATCGTGCGGGCAGGGTCGAGCGGATGCTCCAGCAGCGCGCGCCGCGCGGCCACTCGGGCAGTCGGCGTCACAGCGTCTTCGAGGTCGAGAACGACCGCGTCGGCGCGATCAGCCGCCTTTGCATAGCGTTCGGGCCGGTCGGCCGGGCAGAACAGCAGTGCTGGGCCGAGGGTGAATGGTGCAGGGGTGAACGGGCTCAGCCCGGTTGGACTGTCGTCGAAGGGGTCTGGGCCGGCCGACTCGAGGTTGTCGTCGAATTGACCTGAATCGAACGAGTCTGAATCGAACGGGTCGCTCATGCTGCTGCCTCCCGGCACCAAACCAGCACGGTACGCACGGCTGTACCGACAACGACACCGTCTTGGTTGCGGCCGGTGTGTTCGAGCGTGATGACACCCTGCCCTGGTCGGCTCCTCGAGCGCCGTTTGTCGGTGACGATGGTCTCCGAGTACAGGGTGTCGCCGTGATGCAGCGGATGCGGAAACGTCACGGCCGAAAATCCCAGGTTCGCCACGATCGTGCCCTGGGTCAACTGGGCGACCGAGCTGCCCACCATGGTCGAGAGGGTAAACATGGAATTGACCAGGCGTTCGCCAAACGGCTGCGTCGCCGACCACGCCGCATCGAGATGTAACGCCTGCGTGTTCATGGTCATCGTCGTAAACAGTACGTTGTCGGCCTCGGTCACGGTGCGGCCGGGACGGTGCTGGTACAGCGCGGCCAGGTCGAACTCCTCGAAGTAGAGGCCGCGCTGTTCGACCGGGTTGCGCTTCGGCGGGCCGTCTTCGGTACCGGGGTCTGGCATCCACTTCTCCGATTCAGTCAGGTCAGGCCGCGAAACCGAGTGAACGGGCAATGACCATGAGTTGCACCTCGGTTGTGCCCTCGCCGAGCTCGAGCACCTTGGAATCACGATAGTGCCGCGCGACCGGATTCTCATTCAGAAAGCCGTATCCGCCGAAGATCTGCGTAGCATCGCGGGCGTTGTCCATGGCCGCTTCGCTGCCGACCATCTTGGCGATCGAGGCCTCCATCTTGAACGACTTGCCAGTGATCATTTTCAGCGCCGCATCGTAGTAGGCCAGGCGGGCGGTGTGCACACGCGCCTGCATCCGCGCAATCTTGAACGCGATGTGCTGATTGGAGCCGATCGAGCGGCCGAAGACATTACGGCTGTTCGCGTAGCGGATCGACTCCTCGAGGCAGCCCTGCGCCGCGCCGGTGCACAGCGCTGCAAAGGCAATGCGGCCCTCATCGAGTGTCTGCACGAAGTTCGCGAAGCCGCGGCCGCGCTCACCGAGCAGGTTGGCCTCCGGCACGCGCACGTTGTCAAACACGAGCGGGTGGGTGTCCGAGGTGTGCCAGCCGACCTTGTCGTATGGCGGCAGTGCTGTGAAACCGGGGGTCGGTGTCGGTACCAGGATGGCGGTGAGTTCCTTCTTGATCGAACCATCGGCGCGGGTGGACTGCCCCGTCACCGCAGTGACCGTGACGAGGCGCGTGATGTCCGAACCGGAATTGGTGATGAACTGCTTCGTTCCGTTGATGACCCATTCGCCGCCCGTGAGCTCGGCGGTGGTCTTGGTACCCGCCGCGTCGGATCCGGCATCCGCTTCGGTGAGGCCGAACGCGGCGAGCGCCGAGCCACTTGCGAGGCGCGGAACCCACTCGTGTTTCTGAGCCTCGGTGCCGCTGCGGTACACCGGCATGATGCCCAGGCCCACGCCGGCCTCGAGCGTGACGGCGATGCTCTGGTCGACGCGCGCGAGCTGCTCCACGGCGAGGCAGAGCGCGAAATAGTCCTTGCCCTGGCCGCCGTACTCGACGGGGAACGGCAGTCCGAACAAGCCCATCTCACCCATCTGGGCGATGATGCCATAGGGCAGGCTGCGCGAGGTGTCGTATTCGTAGGCGGCGGGGGCGACGACGGTGTCGGCGAAGTCGCGCACGGAGTCACTGAGAGTCTGGTATTCGGGGGTGAGTTCGTAGCTCATTCTGGGTCTTCCTTGTCTGTAATGGTGACGGTAGCGACGATCTGGTCGAGGGCCACGAGGTCGCCGGTCTTGAGATTCACGGTGACGCGGCCCGCCGTGGCGGCCACGAGTTTGTGCTCCATCTTCATGGCCTCGACCACGAGGATGGTTTGCCCAGCTGTGACGGTGTCGCCGGTGGCGGCGTGCACGGCGATGACGGTGCCGGGCATTGGCGAGCGCACGTCGGGGCTGACCGCCCCTGGCACGCGGCTCGGGGCTTCGAGGTGTTCCGCGAGCTGTTCAACTCGGGAACGGTGCCGCAGCTCGAGGGAGAAGCCATCGGCGCCGATGTGTACGTGCGCCCCGGACTGCTCGATGGCAAACACGCGGGTCTCGCCGACGTAGTCGACGCTGAATGCGCCAGCGCGGCCTTCGACCGGCGCTAGGCCAGCCGACACAGCGGGCCCGTCACCGACCGACACGGATGCCGCCCCCGGCTCCCCGACGACCCGCAGGTCGACGAATTCGGTCGCGCTCACCCCCAGGGAGTACCGCACCGGGAACGGTGAACCGATCCGCCACCCGCTCGGTCGCGTCCACACGCCGTTCCCGCCGGCCAGATGAGACGCGGCTAGATCGGACCGGGCTACCGCACGCCCGTGCAGGAACAGCGCAGCGGCCGCGAGCAGGTGCTGGTCGGCGCCGCGAAACGTGAGGCCCAGAAGCTTGCGCTCAATCAGGCCGGTGTCGAGGCGACCGGCGCGCACGTCGGCATCCGCCAACAGAAGCCGCAGGTACTCGATATTGGTGTGCACGCCGAGCACGACGGTGTCGGCGAGCGCCCGGTCGAGTCGGCTGAGTGCCTCGAGACGGGTGGGAGCCCAGGCGATTACCTTGGCGAGCATCGGGTCGTAGTGCGAGGCGATGGTGAGACCCGGGGCCAGCGAACTGTCGACCCGCACGCCCTCGCCGGTGGCCTCGTGCAACTGCAGAACGGTGCCAGTGGTCGGCAGGAATCCGCGCGCGGGGTTCTCGGCGTATACCCGCGCTTCGATCGCATGCCCGGTAAGGCATATGTCTGATTGTTTGATCGTGAGCGGCTCCCCCGCTGCGATGCGCAGCTGCCAGTCAACGAGGTCGAGGCCGGTGACCATCTCGGTGACCGGGTGTTCTACCTGCAGGCGCGTGTTCATCTCCATAAAGAAGAAGTCGTCTGGCGCGGCCGCGGCTACCAGAAATTCCACCGTGCCGACGCCGCTGTAGCCCACGCTGCGGGCGGCGGCACAGGCCGCCTCGCCGATGCGCGCCCGGACAGCCTCGTCGAGCAGGGGCGAGGGCGCCTCCTCGATCACCTTCTGGTGCCGTCGCTGCAACGAGCACTCACGCTCGCCGAGGTGGATGACGGCGCCGTGGTTGTCGGCGAGCACCTGCACCTCGATATGCCGCGGGGTCGCCACGAGGCGTTCGAGCAGCAGGGTGTCGTCGCCGAACGCGCCGAGCGCCACCCGCCGTGCGGTTTCGAGGGTGGCCGGCAGGTCTTCAGCCCGTTCCACCACGTGCATGCCCTTGCCGCCGCCGCCAGCTGAAGGCTTGATCAGCATCGGGTAGCCAACGTCGACGGCTGCCTCGATGAGTTGCGCGTTGCTAAGGCCCGGCTGCGCAACGCCTGGAATGATCGGCACCCCGTAGCCGGCCACATGGTTCTTCGAGCGGATCTTGTCGCCCATCACGGCCAGCGCGTGCACGCTTGGCCCGATGAACACGATCCCGGCCGCCGCGCAGGCCTGCGCAAAGGCCTGGTTCTCGCTCAGGAAACCGTAGCCGGGGTGGATTGCCTGCGCGCCGGTTCGGGCCGCAGCGGCCAAAACGGCTGGGGCGTTGAGGTAGCTGTCGGCCGGGGCGGCGCCGCCGAGGCGCACCGCGGCATCCGCTAGCGACACATGACGAGCGTGAACGTCGGCGTCGCTGTAGACGGCAATGGAGCGGATGCCCCGGTCACGCAGCGTGCGGATGATGCGGCAGGCGATTTCGCCGCGATTGGCGACCAGGACGGTGTCAAAAAGCACGGTGTCACTCACATTCGAAAGAGGCCGAAGGCGGACTCGCCAAGCGGCGCGCTGGCGCAGACGGACAGCGCGAGGCCCAGGACCGTGCGGGTGTCGGCGGGGTCAATGACGCCGTCGTCCCAGAGCCGGGCGGTCGAGTAGTACGGGCCGCCCTGGGTCTCGTACTTTTCCAGGATCGGCTCCTTGAACGCGGCCTCGGCCTCGGCCGACCACTCGTCACCGCCACCCTCGATCTGTTCGCGTTTCACGGTCGCCAGCACGGACGATGCTTGCGGGCCGCCCATCACGGAGATTCGGCTGCCGGGCCACATCCAGAGGAAGCGCGGCGAGTACGCCCGGCCGCACATGGAGTAGTTGCCGGCGCCGAAGGAGCCGCCGATGACGACGGTGAGTTTGGGCACGCGGGACGTCGCGACGGCGGTGACCATTTTGGCGCCGTGCTTGGCAATGCCGCCGGCCTCAGCGTTCTTGCCCACCATGAACCCGGAGATGTTCTGCAGGAAGATCAGCGGAATACCCCGCTGGTCGCAGAGCTCGATGAAATGCGCGCCCTTCTGCGCAGACTCGGCGAACAGGATGCCATTGTTGGCGACGATACCCACCGGATGGCCGTGGATGTGAGCGAATCCGGTCACGAGCGTGGTGGCATACTCACGCTTGAATTCGTGGAATTCGCTTCGGTCGACGATGCGCGCGATCACCTCGTGCACGTCGTACTGGCCCTGCACGTCGACTGGGACAGCTCCGTAGAGTTCGCACTCGTCGGCGACCGGGGCGACGGTGGGGATCACATCCCAGGCCGGGGCCTGGGCGCGCGGCAGGGTCGAGACGATGTCGCGCACGATTTGCAGGGCATGCTCGTCGTTGTCGGCGAGGTGGTCGGTGACGCCGGAGACGCGGGCGTGCAGGTCTCCGCCGCCGAGCTCCTCCGCGGTGACGATCTCGCCGATCGCTGCCTTCACGAGCGGCGGGCCGCCGAGAAAAATGGTGCCCTGACCGCGCACGATCACGGTCTCGTCGCTCATCGCTGGCACGTAGGCGCCACCGGCGGTGCACGAACCGAGCACCGCGGCGATCTGCGGAATCTTGGCCGCGGACATCCGTGCCTGGTTGTAGAAGATGCGGCCGAAGTGGTCGCGGTCGGGGAAGACCTCATCTTGCAGGGGCAGGAACGCTCCACCGGAGTCGACCAGATAGACGCACAGCAGCCGGTTCTCGAGGGCGATTTCCTGGGCTCGCAGGTGCTTTTTCACCGTCATCGGGTAGTAGGTGCCGCCCTTGACGGTGGCGTCGTTGGAGATCACCAGTACGTAGCGGCCGTGCACGAGACCGATGCCGGCGATGAGGCCAGCTCCGGGGCTGTCGTCGTTGTACAGGCCAGTCGCAGCGAGCGGCGCGATCTCAAGAAATGGGCTGCCCTCATCGAGCAACTGGTCGATGCGCTCGCGCGGCAGCAGCTTGCCGCGGGCGAGGTGGCGCTGACGAGACTTCTCCGGGCCACCCAAAGCGGCCGTGGCGAGGCGCTGCTTCAGGTCGGCCACGAGCTGCCGCTGAGCGTGGTCGTTGGTCTGGAACGCCTGAGCAGAGGAGTCGAGCTGACTCACGAGTGTCTCCATCGACATCTTCCCATTGGTGAGGCCGGAGGGCCCGGCATCAACTACAGTTAGTGTTTACTAACTGAAATTCAGGTTAGCCAGAACTAACTGAAATGTCTAGTTGAAAGGCTCGCATGAGCTCACCGACCGAAGCCACGCCGCGCAGCCAGGCCAAGGCGGATCGTCGTTCGGCCCTACTCACCGCCGCTGCCACGCTCTTCGCCCAGTCGGGATTCAACGGCGTCTCCATTGAAGACCTCGGCGCTGCCGTCGGAGTGAGCGGGCCGGCCGTCTACCGCCACTTCAGCGGAAAGCAGGCCGTGCTCGCCGCGCTCCTGGTTGGTGTCAGCGATGACCTGTTTCGTGGCGGCCAAGACGTGATGTCCCTGGCAGCGGATGCCGACAGCGCGCTCACCACACTCATCGGCTTTCACGTGGACTTCGCACTGTCGAACCCCGATGTCATCCGCGTGCAGGACCGCGACCTCGACAGCCTCGCCGAGGCCGACCGACACCGGGTGCGGGTACTACAGCGCGAATACGTGGAACTCTGGGTCGACGTGTTGCACCGGGTGCACCCTGCAGTCGAAACCGCACAGTTGCGCCTGCGCGCCCATGCAACGTTCGGGCTGATCAACTCCACACCGTACAGCGCGGTTGTGACGCTGCCTACCGACGTGCGCCGACTGCTGACCGAGATGGCACTTGCGGCGCTGACCCCGGCCAGCCCGAGGTGACCAGTGCATCGTGACCAGGTCGTCATCTTCTGAGGGCAGCTTGAGAACGTACTCCCCTCCGCGTTCCGCCGCGACCAGAATGCCCGTGTCGACGATCAATCGTCGAGCCACGGTGGCTCCTCGCTCATGACGGCATCGCGCCGCCCGCACCTCGGCAGCAAAGTCCTCATCAATTGCGCCTGAGGCCATCAGCACGATGAACTGGGCACCGTTACTCACAGTGCCGGCCCGATGGTCGCGATTCGACGACCGCCGCGAGTGATGATCACGGTCTCACCGCGCTCGGCCTCGCTGCGAAGCGAAGCGCAGCGCAGGAGCGACTCGCTTCGGTTGTCGTCACGATGTGCATGGCATCATAATTATCCGATTGAGCAGGACAGTTCAATCAACTGTTGGCCAGGGTTCATGATCGGGTGCCCTACCGATCAAAACGCGGCGGTGCAGACGCAGAGCTCGTTGCCCTCGACGTCGGCGAGCACCCACCAGTCGGGTGCGTGCTCGTCGGCGAGCACCACGCCACCGGCCTCGAGCACGGCCGCGACCCGGTCTTCGGCATCGTCGCTCGGCACGTAGACGTCGATGTGGATGCGGTTGCGGTCAGTGCGGGCGATTTCCATATTCTGAAACCAGACCTTGGGGGCGAGGCCGCGGGGGTCGACCAGCTCGATCCCGTCGTCGCCGGCAACCTCGGCATAGCCGAGCCCGACCCGCCAAAATGGGCGCACGGCATCCGCATCGGTGCAATCGATCGCGATGTCATATCGGGTCGGCTGTTGATCGCCCGTCGTGGCGCCCAGGGTGTCGGCGATTTGCTGCACCCGAGCGGCGAGGTCGAGGTCGCGACTGGTCACTCCCCCCGCGTCGTGCGAAGTGAGGGTGAACCAGACCGTGCCGTAGCCGAGGCGCACGTCGGGGTGGTGGCTCATCTGCTCGGCCACCTCACCGACCCGGTTGACCAGTTCGAGGGCAGAAGCGAAGTCCTGGGTGCGAAAATTGGCATGCAGGCATCCGTCTAGGTGCACGAAAGCGGTGCCGGTCAACTGTTTCTTTGTCGTGAAGGGGGCCAGAAGTGCTCCATGAGCGTCCATGCGTCCACTCTGCTACGCCTCACCACCCCGGTCAACCGCCCACCCGGTGCCTAACTCCTGCAATCAGCCGGTTCGAAATTTGCCAGCCCCGGAATTCCGCGGAACTTTGCGGGCACTGTTACAAATTGCAGGAGTTATGCGCCACGAGGTGGGTATGAACAACTGGTGCAGGAGATGAAGGCAGAAATGCCGGTCCGCCGTGTGGCCAATTCAGGAAAATCGTCGGCTAACCATCCGAGAATCGCACGTCGAGCCAAATTTTGGCCGGATTTCCTGATTTAGCCACCGCGGGCGGGGGTAAGGGCGGATCGGGCGGGCGCTACACCATGGTGAGGACACGGGCTGGGTCGGCGAGGATGGTGCCGATGTCGGCGAGAAAGCGCGAGCCCTGCTCACCGTCGACCAGACGGTGATCGAACGACAGGCTGAGCGTGAGTACCTTGCGCAGGGCGACCGTGCCGCGATACTCCCACGGCCGCAAACGGATGGCGCCCATCGCCAGGATCGCCGCCTCCCCCGGGTTCAATATGGGTGTGCCGGCGTCGATGCCGAACACCCCGATGTTTGTGATGGTGACCGTGCCGCCCGACAGCGCGGCCGGCGCCGTAGTGCCGGCCCTGGCCGCCGTGGTGAGTTCGGCGATCGCCGCGGCGAGGCCGCGCAAGTCGAGCCGGTCGGCGTCGACGATGTTGGGTACCAGTAGTCCACGCGGGGTCGCCGCAGCGATTCCGAGATTGACGTCGTGGAACTGCACGATTTCGCCGGCGGGTTCGTCCCAGCGGGTGTTCACCGCGGGGGTGCGGCCAACGGCCAGGCAGAGCGCCTTGGCTACAACGGCCAGGATTCCGATGCCGGCGTCAGCAAACGCCCGGTCGGCGCGAAGCGAGTCGAGCAGTTCCACGGTCGGTGTGACGTCGATGGTGAGAAACTCGGTCACGTGCGGCGCCGTGAACGCGCTCTGCACCATGGCCTTGGCCGTGAGTTTGCGCAGGCTCTTGATCGGCGAACGAGTCTCGCGCTCGAACGCTTCGGGCCCGGATCGGTCGGGCGCCGTCGCGGGAAGACCGGTGGCCGGCACGGACTGGGTCAGGTGAGCGCTCACGTCGTCCCGCGTGATCAGGCCGTCACGCCCCGTTCCGGTTACGGTCCTGAGGTCGATACCGAGGTCGCGGGCCAGGGCGCGCACCGGCGGTGTCGAGCGCGGGCGCTCCGCAACGGATGCCGCGGCAGGCTGTCCGGCGGATGCCGCGGCCGGCGTCACCTGGTCGACACCAGCGACGACAGTCTGTGTCGAAGCGGCCGATTCGGCGGCGCCCAACGGGCCTACACCGGGGCGTAGTCGGCGCTGGGGGTGGCCGCCGCGTTCGACGGCGGGGCCGTAGCCGACCAGGTTAGCCTCGCGCTTCTCTGCTGGCGCGGTGGCTGCGGCCGGGACCGAGGCGGCGGCCGGGACCGGAGCTGGAGCTGGAGCCTGGGCCGCAGCATCCACTGCACCGGCATCTGCACCGGCATCGAGGGTGTCGGCGTCGCCGCCGATATCGAAGCTGACAATTGGTTCACCGACGTGCACGACCACACCGGCCGGCTGGTGCAGCACGCTCACCACTCCGGCAAACGGGCTCGGCAGCTCGACCACGGCCTTGGCCGTTTCGACGTCGGCAATGTGCTGGTTGAGCGTGACCTCGTCACCCGGCGCGACCAGCCAGGCCACAATCTCACTCTCGGTGAGCCCCTCACCGAGGTCAGGCAGCTTGAACACCTTGATCATCGTCGCCCCATGACCCGGTCGACGCCGTCGAGAATGCGGTCAAGATCGGGCAGGTGGTGACTTTCGAGCTTGGCCGGCGGATAGGGCACGTCGAAGCCGGTCACCCGCACCGGCGCAGATTCCAGAAAGCTGAAGCAGCGCTCGGTGACGGTCGCGATAATCTCGCCGCCGAGCCCGCCCGACCGGGCCGCCTCATGGGTCACAACGAGGCGCCCGGTTTTACGAACGGATGCCTCCACCACCGCATAATCCACCGGTGACAGTGAGCGCAGGTCAATGACTTCGATCGATACGCCCTCATCGAAAGCGGCGAGCGCCGCATCCTTCGCGGTCGACACGAGCGCGCCATAGGTGAGGAGCGTAACATCCGTTCCCGGAGTCACAATGACGGCCTGCTCCATCGGAGCGCCCAGCTCTGGCACGACCTCGCCCTTGACGTGATATCGGCGCTTGGGTTCGAAGTAGAGCACCGGGTCGTCGCTGGCGATGGCCTGCCGAATGAGGCTGTAGGCATCCTGGGCATTGGAAACGGCGATCACGCGCAGGCCAGAGGTGTGGCTGAAGTAGGCCTCTGGCGATTCGGAGTGGTGTTCGGCCGCGCCGATGCCGCCGCCGAACGGCACCCGAACGGTGATCGGCATGCGCACGGCGCCCTGGGTGCGGTAATGAAATTTAGCGACCTGGCTGACGATCTGGTCGAAGCCGGGAAAGATGAAGCCGTCGAACTGAATTTCGCAGACCGGGCGGTAGCCGCGGTAGGCCAGGCCCACGGCGGTGCCGATGATGCCGGATTCGGCCAGCGGTGTGTCGATCACGCGGCGAGCGCCGAACTGGGCGAGCAGGTCGCTCGTGACGCGAAAGACACCGCCGAGGGCTCCGATGTCTTCGCCGAGCAGTACGACCTTGGGGTCGTCGAGCATGGCCTGACGAAGCCCCTCGTTGATGGCCTTGCCCAGCGTCAGGGTTTTGGTCTCGGTCAGGGGGGTGGGGGCCGGCGCTGTCAGGCCGGGAAGCGTCGCCATGGTTGAGGGGGTCATCAGGGTAGTCATGGTCATCACTCTTTTCCGTTGCCGAAGCTCGTCAGATAGTCGGCGTAGTCGGTGCGCTGGCGCTCGAGGGTCGCGTTCGGGGTCGCATAAACGTGGTCAAAAACGCTGAGCGGCTCGGGGTCTGGGAGGCCAATGCAGCCGACCCGCAACTCAGCGGCAGCGGCATCGGCTCTGGCCTGGGTGTCGGCTTCGACCTCGGGGGTGATTTCACCGAGGTAGGTGAGTAGCCGGTGCAGCCGCAGCAGGGGGTCGCGGGTCTTCCACTCGGCGAGTTCGGCCGGATCGCGGTAGCGGGTGGGGTCATCCGCTGTGGTGTGCGGACCCATTCGGTAGGTGACGGCCTCGATAAACGTGGGTCCATCGCCGGTGCGGGCCCGGTCGAGGGCCATGCGGGTCGCCGCCATCACCGCGATGACGTCGTTGCCATCGACGCGCAGACTCGGAATGCCAAAGCCCGGTGCCCGGTCGGCGATATTGCGGTGCGCCTGCACCCCGACCGGCTCGGAGATGGCCCACTGGTTGTTCTGGCAGAAGAACACGACCGGGGCCTGGAAGCTCGCCGCGAAGACCATGGCCTCGTTAACGTCGCCCTGACTCGTGGCTCCGTCGCCGAAATAGGTGAAGGCAACGGAATCCACCTCGTCGCGCTGGGCACCGAGCGCCCAGCCGGTGGCGTGCAGGGTCTGCGCGCCGATGATGATCGCCGGAGTCGCCATGTTGACCGTGTACGGGTCCCAGCCGGACTGGGCGTTGCCCCGCCAGACCTTGACGATGTCGGTCAGGTTCACGCCGCGACAGTAGGCCACCGCGTTCTCGCGGTAGCTCGGAAAGATGAAATCGTCGCTGCGCAGGGCGCGGGCCGAACCGATCTGGGCGGCTTCCTGACCGAGCAACGGCGGCCAAAGGCCGAGTTCACCCTGGCGTTGCAGGGCGGTCGCCTCGGTATCGATGCGGCGCACCACGACCATGTCGCGGTACAGGGCGAGGAGGGCCGGCCCATCGAGATCTTCGACCCACTTATCGAAATCGCCGTGGGGCATCCGCTCGCCGTCAAGCGAGAGAAGCTGCACGGGTTGGGGGGAGAAATCAATCATGGTTAGCTCCAAGCGTCATTGCTAAAGTTGACGTGAGCCTATGTCGAGGCGACAAGGAGCACAACCACTGTCGAAATTAGTGAGCAGAACGCTCTATTCAGACTCGTCGCACCGTGTTAATATTTTGCATTATGTATAGCCTTGACAAGACCGACACCAAGCTACTTCAAGCGCTTTCCGCCGACCCGCGCAGCACCTTTGTTGCGCTCGCCGACACCCTGGGATTGTCGCGCAACACCGTGCAGGCCCGAATGAAGCGCTTGGACGATTCGGGCGCCTTTCTCGGCTTCGATCGTCGCATCAATCCGGCGGCGCTCGGCTACCCGCTGACCGCGTTCATCGAGGTACACGTGCAGCAGAAACGGCTCGCCCAGATCGTTCTAGACCTCGCGCAGATTCCCGAAATTGTGCAGGCGCACGGCATGAGCGGGCAGGCCGATCTGCTGGTGCGGGTGGTCTGCACGGATGCCGCGGATCTGTTTCGCATCGACGGCACGATCCTCGCCTGTGACGGTGTGGAACGTACCGAGACGTCGCTCGCGATGGGCGAGGTCATCCCCTATCGGCTGACGCCGCTGCTTGACCGACGGGCATGACCGGCTCGCATCCGTCGATCTATTTGCTAAATTCTTCATATAGATATATAAAGAAGTAATGAAGTTATTTGCGCTGGTAACCTGGCAATCAACCAGACGCCCCGCAAAATCCGTCGCCTGTACTTCCTCCTTCGACTTCGCGCTCCCCAGAGAAGGCCGCAGCTTCGTGAATATGCATGTTTGCCAGGAACTCCGATGAGCTTTCTTCGATTAGCCACCCTTATTCGTCACGGCGAACGCATTGCCGAACCCGCCCCGACCGCCCCGCCCCTATTTCCGGGCGCGGAAGTCTTCGGCGGCAGCGTGCAGGTGCGCTACATTAACGCTGGCGGCTGCAACGATTGCGCGCTCGAGGTGTCGGCCGCATTTGGCCCGGTCTACGACGTGGAGCGCTACGGCGTGCGCCTCGTTCCCTCGCCCCGGCACGCCGACGTGGTGCTGATCGTCGGCAGCGTCACCCGCAATATGGCCGAGCCGATGCGCCGCACGATCGAGGCCACCCCAACTCCCCGGTTTGTGATCGCGGTCGGCGACTGCGCCCTACACGGCGGCCCGTTTCGTGAGGGCTACGGCATCATCGGGCCCGTCTCTGACTTCGTACACGTTGATATCGAGGTGCCGGGCAGTCCGCCGGAACCGGCCGACATCGTGCGGGCACTGCGCCGGATGACCGGCCGATGACCGGCATCGGAGCCGGACTCCTGCTGCACACCGAGACCGGAACGGGCCTGCTCATGCAAACCGGCATCGGAGTGGGACTGATCTTACAACTAGGCCTCGGCGCGCTGGCCGTGGTGACCGCCTTGCTGGCGGCACCGTCTGTGCGGTCGCGGGCCGGCGGCATCCTCTCTACCCTCATCGCCGTGACCGGCTTCGTTACCGGTCTCGCCGCGATGCTTGGCAGCACCGGCGGGCTGGTCATACCGATCGCACTGCCGATGGATCCGCTCGTGCTGGCGCCCGACCGTCTCGGTGGCCTGTTCATGCTCATCGTCTCCGGCGTTGGCATTCTCGTCTCGCTCTACTCAATGAGCTCGACCCGCGGTCCAGACGCGAGCCGCACTGCCTGGGTGGCCATGCCGGTCTTCCTCGTTGGTATGCAGCTCGTACCCGCCGCCACCGACTCGGTCTCGTTTCTACTGGCCTGGGAGGTCATGACCCTCGGCTCCACCGTTCTGCTGCTGGCCGATCACGCCAGCCGCGCCTCGGTCGCCTCGGCCGGAATCTGGTACTCAGCCATGTCGCAACTGAGCTTCTTTTTCATTCTCGCCGGATTCGCCGTGCTCGCCGCTGCCTCCGGCGGAACCAGCTTCATCAACCTGCAGGCCATCGAACCCGGCTCCGCGGCAGCAAACGTTGCATTCGTACTGTTTCTGCTCGGCTTCGGCGGCAAGGCTGAACTCGTACCACTACACGTCTGGGTACCCCGGGTACTGCCAGAAGCGCCCAGCCATGTCTCGGCTGCGATGAGTGGCGCCATGGTCAAGATCGGCGTCTACGGCGGTCTGCTGGTCTGCGTGCGCCTGCTCCCAGACGGCCCGGCCTGGTGGGGCATCGCGATCATGCTCGTCGGCGGCGCCTCAGCCCTGTATGGCATTTTGCAAGCCTCGGTCTCAAGCGACCTCAAGGTTTTGCTCGCCTATTCCACCACCGAAAACATGGGCCTGGTCTTTCTCGGCCTCGGCGCGAGCATGCTGTTGCGCGGCTACGATGCCACAGCGGCAGCGGATGCCGCGCTCGTCGCTGCCCTGCTGCTCGCCGTCAGCCACGCCGCGTTCAAATCAACGCTGTTCCTCGGCGCCGGTGCCATCATTCACGCCACCGGTGAGCGCAACCTCGACCGGCTCGGCGGACTCGGCTCCCGCATGCCCGTTACAGCGGCTGCGTTTGGCATCGCGAGCCTCGGCGCGGCCGCCATCCCGGTCACGAGCGGTTTCGTCGCCGAATGGATGCTGCTGCAGTCACTCATTCACGGCGGTCGCCAAGACGGGGCGGTCGTCTCTGTCGCGGCATCCGTTGCCATGCCACTGGCAGTCGCGGTGATCGCGCTCACCGCCGGCCTCGCCCTGCTCACCTTCGTGAAGGCCTACGGCATCGCTTTTCTCGCACGGCCGCGCAGCCCCGAAGCCGCGGACTCCCGCGAGGTGCCGTACCTGATGCGCATCTCGCTGATTCTCGGCGCGCTCGCCGTGCTCGCCCTCGGACTACTGCCCGGGCCGATCGCCGCCCTCGTGGCCACCACGGTCAGCCGGGATCCCGCCAGCGCCGTGCAGGCGGTCGGCCTCGGCGGCGTCTCCCTGCCGGGCATCGGCGCGGTGCTCGACCCGATCATGCTCGTCGTTCTGTCTGCCCTGGTTGCCATCCCGGTGCTGGTGGCCATCATCATCTCGGCCCGTCGGTATCCGCATCGCACGGTTGACCTGCCCTGGGGTGGCGGCGGATCCCGAGCGAGGCCCCGCATGCAGTACACCGCGACCTCCTATGCCGAGCCGCTCATGCGAGTTTTTGACGACGTGCTCAAACCATCGCGCGACGTTCAGGTCACCCACGTGGCGGAGTCTCGTTACCTGGTGGAACGCGTTCGGGTCGAACAAACCGTCTCCGACGTGATTGAAATCCGACTCTATCGGCCGGTGCTCAACCTGTTTCAGCGCTACGGCGTTGTTGTTCGCCACGTCGCCAACGGCAGCATTCACCGCTACCTCTCCTATTCCTTTGTCGCGCTGCTGATCGTGCTGATTGTGGTCTCCCTATGAACAATTACGACACGAACACTCACGACGCGAACAACTACGCCTTCGTCGCACTGTCCCAACGCGTACTGACGGCGGCCGCCCGATGAACGCCACCGATGTGAGCGCCATCGTCATCGCGCTCGTGCAGGTCGTGCTGTTTGTGCTCCTCGCCCCCGTGCTGATCGGTGTGATCCGCCAGGTGCGGGCCAGAATCGAAGGCCGTGCCGGAGCTGGAATCTGGCAGCCCTGGCGCGACCTGCGCAAGCTGCTCGCGAAAAACCCGGTGCGCGGCATCGACAGTAGCTGGATGCTTCGGGTCGGCCCGGTCGCCCTGGTCGTGTCCAGCCTCATACTCTGCGTGCTGCTGCCATTGGTGGGCACCATTGGATTCACGTTGGTTCCCAGCGACCTGTTCGTCATCGTTTCCATCATGCTGATCGGTGTCGTCGCCCTAGCCCTCGTCGGCCTG
The DNA here is from genome assembly GCF_002929535.1 of Cryobacterium sp. Y11. Taxonomy (GTDB): domain Bacteria; phylum Actinomycetota; class Actinomycetes; order Actinomycetales; family Microbacteriaceae; genus Cryobacterium. The sequence goes on along the minus strand of NZ_PJJO01000057.1, from coordinate 234,591 downwards.
GACGGCGGAACGGCCTTTGGCGGCATGGGCTCAAGCCGGCACATGACGGTTGCGGCGCTCGTTGAGCCGACCCTACTACTGTCGGTCTACGCGTTTTCGATCCCGGCCGGAACCAGCACCCTGTCGGCCATCGTTGAAACCCGGATGCTCTCCCCCGAGCTCATCATCTCACCGGTCAGTGTGCTCGCCCTCGTCGCCCTGTCGATCGCTATCATGGCCGAGACCGCGAGGCTGCCCATCGACAATCCAGGCACCCATCTTGAGGTGACCATGCTGCACGAGGCGATGACGCTCGAAGCGAGCGGTCGAGACCTCGCCTGGCTCGAGGTCGGCTCCTGGCTCAAACTCGCCGTCCTGCTTGGACTGGTCAGTAACCTGATCGTGCCGTGGGGGGTCGTCACCGACTTCAGCGTGCTCGGCCTCTTGATTGGCGTCGTCACCATCACGGTGAAAGTGTTGCTGCTGGGCGTGCTGCTCAGTGTCGGTGAGATCTTTCTCGCTAAGGCGCGCCTGTTTCAGGTGCCCGAGCTGCTCGCTGGCTCGTTTGCCCTCGCCTTCCTCGCCGTCACCGCCTCCTACCTGGTCGCCTGAGGAGCATCCGTGTTTGAGAACATCTACCCCCAACTAATCGGCCTGTGCACCGGATCCCTCTTGCTGACCAGCGCACTCATGGTCTGGCGGCACTCCCTGCTCGCCTCGATTCGGTTGCTCGCTTTGCAAGGCATTGCGCTTGCGGCGCTCGTGGCCGTCATTGGCATCGCCGAGGGTGAGGTTGAGGTCATTGTGGTGTCGCTGCTCATCCTTTCGGTCAAGGGCATCGGTCTGCCCTGGGTGCTCTCCCACCAGTCCAAGGCTGCAATCAAACACGTTCAAGAGTCGCCCCGACTCAACCCGACCGCTGCTCTCCTCGCCGTCACTTTGCTGACCATCCTCAGCTACGTGGTCGTCAGCCGCGTCGTCGGGCTTGGAAACACCAGTACCGGTCATGCCGCACCAATCGGACTCGCCATGGTGCTGATCGGCTTTCTACTTCTGATCAGCCGGCGCCGCGCCCGCTCACAACTCATCGGCTTTTTGCTGCTCGACAACGGTATTGCCACCGTCACCTTTCTCACCAGCGGTGGGGTGCCCATTCTGCTCGAATTCGCGTTCTCCCTCGACGTGCTGCTGGTCGTGCTCATTTTGCACGTATTCACGCGCCGCATGAGTACCAAGTTCGGCGGCACAGCCGTCGATCAGCTGAGGGAGTTGCACGATTGATGTCAGTAGTTCTGTGGATTCCCCTGGTCGGCCCGGTCGCTCTCGCCGGACTCAGCCTGCTGCTGCGTACGTCGTCATTACGGCGCTTTGTCGGTGTGGCCGCCTCAAGCGCGGTGCTGGTCTCCGGCTTGCTACTGGTGGGTGCTGTGCTGAATGGTGCTGTGCCCGCAAGTGGCGACGGGCTGCTCCGCGCCGACGCCCTCTCCGCCTACATGATCAGCGTCGTCGGAGCCGTCGGCCTCATTTCGACCTGGGGCGGGCTCAGCAGCGCTGCCTCCAGCCGCACCAAGGATGCCGCCAGTTACGAGGCACTGATCGCCCTGTTCTTGGCGGCTATGTCCCTCGCTGTTCTCGCCGATAGCATCGGTCTCATGTGGGCGGCCGTTGAGGCCACCACTATTGCCACAGCGTTCCTCGTCGGTCACCACCGCACGCGTCGCTCACTGGAAGCCGCCTGGAAGTACGTCATTCTCGGTTCGGTCGGCGTGGCTATTGCGCTGCTGGGCATCGGCTTCATCTACGCCGCCTCCGTCGGCACCGACACTCCCACGCTGTCCTGGCTGCTGCTCAGTCAAGCAAACCTCGGTCTCGACCCGGCACTGATCACGGCCGGCGGCGCCCTCGCCGTGCTCGGTTTCGCCACCAAGGCCGGCCTGGCACCGATGCACAGTTGGCTTCCGGATGCCCACAGTCAGGCCCCGGCGCCGGTATCCGGCCTCATGTCTGGTGTGCTGCTCTCGGTCGCTCTTTACGCCATTTTGCGCATCCAGTCGATCACCAACCTCGTGATCGGTCCGGAGTTTCTGCGCGCCATGCTCAGCATCGCCGGCCTGCTCTCCCTGCTCGTGGCCGCCTCTTTGCTCATTCGGCAGCGCGACTACAAACGGATGCTGGCTTACTCCAGCATCGAACACATGGGCCTGATGGCGATCGGTGTCGCCATCGGCCCGGCCGCCCTGCCCGCGGTGCTGCTGTACATTCTCGGCCATGGCCTGATCAAGGCGACCCTGTTCGTGATCTCCGGACGCATCCTGAAAATCGAGGGAACCCCAGTAATTTCCGACGTACGCGCCCTACTCGTGCGACGGCCAGGGCTGGCCATTCCCTGGCTCATCGCCATGGCCGCGATCGTCGGCTTTCCCCCGTTCAGCATCTTCTTCTCCGAGGTCGGCATCATCATGGCTGGCTGGTCGGTAGGCCTGGGTGGAGTCGTTGGCACGGCCCTCGTCTTGCTGCTCGTGATCTTCGCCGCCTTTACCCGCCTCACCGTGCAGATGACCATCGGTGCTCCCCCGACGGAGGTTGCCGTGACGCCGGACTATTCCACTCATGGGCCGATTCTGCCCATCATCCTGGCCCTCGCGACCACGGCAACGATCGCCTTCGTCGCCGAACCGGTCGGCACGCTGCTGCGTGCAGCCACAGCCGTTCTTGGAGGTACACACTGATGCGCGACGAGCGACGACTCCATGACATCACGGCCCAAGACCGAGCCGCCGACGAGTTGGCGGCGGGCGGCCAGAGCAACGGCGGTTTGGCCGCTGGCGACGGCGCCGAGCTGCGACAGGTCGACCGTTCGCGCCTGGCCATGGCTGCTAGCGCACTGTTGGATGCCGGCAGTCGCTTAGCCCTCGTCGCCTGTCACGAGGACGCGGACGCGGACCAGTTTCGCATTGTTTATTCTTTCGTCGGGGCCGACCCCACTGCGCCCCTCGACCGGACAGGGCGCGCGGATCTCTCGGTGAGCGTGCCGCGCTCGGATGCCTGGATCCCCAGCCTCGCCGAGGTGTCGTTTTCGGCTGGAAATTTCGAACGTGAAATGCGCGACCTGTACGGTGTGGAGCCGCGAAACCACCCGCAGCCACACCGCCTGGTGCGCCACGGCCACTGGCCGCGTGGCTGGTATCCGATGCTAAAGGCCAATACCGTCGTGCCCGAGTTCGAGCCCGACGTCGAGTCGTTTCCGTTTGCTCCGGTCGAAGGACCCGGAGTCTATGAGATCGCCGTCGGCCCCATTCACGCTGGCATCATCGAGCCGGGCCACTTTCGTTTCTCCGTAGTCGGCGAAACGATCGTGCGCATGGAAGCGCGCCAGTGGTATCTGCACCGCGGCGTTGAGAAGGTTTTCGAGGGCAAGACCGCGGCAGAAGGCGTGCTGCTCGCGGAGCAAATCAGCGGTGACACCACCATCGGCCACTCCCTGGCATTTATCATGGCCGTCGAACAAGCTGCTGGCATCGAGGTTTCCGAGCCAGACCGGCTACTGCGCGCCCTGCTCCTCGAGCTCGAACGGTTCTACAACCATGTGACCGACCTCGGCTCGCTCGCCAATGACGTAGGTTTTGGCATCATCGACGCCAAGGCCCAGGGCCTGCGCGAGCAACTCATGCGCATCAACAAGTCCGTTACCGGGCACCGCCTACTCCGCGGAGCCCTGTGTGTCGGTGGCACCAGGGTCATCGCCCTGCCCAAAGCAGACGATCTGACCCGGATAGCGGCATCCATGGCGGAACTGGCCAGCATTACCCTTGGCCATGCCATCGTTCGCGGCCGCTTCACCGGCACGGCGCGGCTGCCACGGGCGCACGCCATCGCGATCGGAACGCTCGGCTACGTTGGGCGCGCCTCGGGCATCGACACCGACGCCCGCCGTGAGCATCCGTTTGTGAGTCTCGGGGAAGCATTTCATGTGGTCACCGAGGACGGAGGCGACGTGCTCGCCCGGTACACGGTGCGGGCCCGCGAAGTTGAGGTGTCCGCCGCGCTCGTGCTCGACCTGCTGCGGCGTTTGCAGGGGCACACCGGCACCGCGTTCAGCGTGAACCCGACAACGGCTGGCACCGGGCTGGCCCTGGTCGAAGCCTGGAGAGGGACAGCAACGCACCGGGTCGAGCTTGCCGCCGACGGAACGCTTGCCAGGGTCAAGATCGTCGACCCGTCGTTCTTGAACTGGCCCGCAGTGCCGGTCGCGCTTTCAGAAACGATCGTTCCCGACTTTCCACTCGCCAACAAGAGTTTCAACCTGTCCTACGCCGGCAACGACCTATAAACCGGGTCACGCCGGTCTATGGCGGTCTCGGCAAGCTCGACCAGCGGGATACGAACCATCCCGAGGCCGGGTCACACCGGTCTATGGCGGTCTATGGCGGTCTATGGCGGTCTATGGCGGTCTTGCACGCTCGACCGTCGGGGTGGCAGCGGTTCGCAGACACAGTCACCGTGGTCGATGGGCCTTTCTAGGGCACAAGCGGCCTAATACGTTGGCGGAATGGCTCTGTTCCGAGCGCGGCGGCGTGTCAGTGGCCACCACGTCACGCCGCGTGGGAGTTACGCCGCTACGCGGGAAGCCCAACTCCCGCGCAGCGGCGCAGCTCCCGCGCGACGCGGTACGCGGGGGTTCTGGCCACGCCATAGCTCCCGCGTACCGGCGTAGCTCCCGCGTACCGGCGTAGCTCCCGCGCCGGGGGGCTAGCCCAAACATGCGCAAGGACTAGACGGGGCCTCACCCGTCGAGAGAAGCGACTGGCGAGGTCCCGCCGCACCAGCATCCGCTGATCGTGTCTCGACGAGCTCGACTACCGAGTGGACATTGCCATGGCTATAAAGTTCGGCAGCCCACCGGCAACAGGCGGGCGCTATTCCTGTTCTAGGTGGCGGAGCAGGGCATGCGAGTCGGCGAGGTTGGCCAGCACCATGCGCTTGGCGGCGGCCAGTAGCTCGACCGCTCCCTGGTCCCGCAAGGCGTAGAAGATGGAGTTGCCCTCGCGGCGAGTCACGACAATGCCGGCCCGCCGCAGCACTCCAAGTTGCTGGGACAGGTTGGACAGCTCACAGCCGAGCGCCTCGGCGAGAGACCCCACCGAGCGTTCACCGGCTACGAGCTGTTCCAATACCTGCACGCGCAATGGATGCCCGAGTGACTTGAACAGGTCGGACTTCAATTGGGCGGCGGGCAAACCAGAAGACAACACAGGTTTAGTATATCGCTACCTAATGATTCCTTCAACTAGATAGCTGCTACCGGAAGCGCAGCACCCCGTCATTCACGAGGGCACGCGCATAGCCGAGGCTATTGCCGAGCGCATTGGGGTGAAAATTGGCCGGAGCGAACGGGTTCAACGGATCAAAGGCGAAGAACGGAACCCGCGACCCGATGCCGTGGGCAGCGAATTCCTGCGAGACGTCAACAAAATGGATGCGCGGAGTCGCCATCGCTGCGACGGACCCGGCAATAGCGATGTTCAACGCGTCGGTGGCGCCATTGAGCACGTCGCCCAGTGGGGAGAACCCTGGTTTGAACTGCCGCGGATAGCTGAGCACCGCGATCTTCGCCTGCGGTAACGTCCCCGCCACGAGCCCGTAGGTCCCGACGAGCTTGGGGACCAAAATGCTCAACTGGGCCACGCTGTCGTTGATGGCACCGCGGCAGACCGTGCTGGCTGGGTCCGCTGCACAGGACGCGAGGACGATGTTGGATCCGGCATCGATGCCGCCGACGGTCAGGGTAACCAGCGCGGTGTTGCGGTTAACACCGGCAAGCTGCTGGGGGATTTCCGCTGTGCTCGCGCCGGAACAGGCGTTGTTCGAGGTGAGCCTATAGGGACTGACCAGGTCGGCGAAGATCGGGTAGCTGGCGCGTTTGGAACGCAGGCACGCGGGATCGTCCAATACGTACGGTGGAGCGCCTTGGCCGGAGGTGAACGAGTCACCAAGGGCGACGTATCCGGTAGCGGACGCGGCAACCTTGGCTGAGCGACCCGTGTCGGTCTGCGCGAGCGCAGGGGCTGTCATTGTGCCAGCGAGCAGGGCGGCCGTGAGCACGGCGACGGCGCCCAGGCGCGGCAGGAATCGTGAAGTTACCCGTTGATTTGTCATGCCACGTACCGTAGCCCCGGACATCAGGCACGACAAGGCGTGCACAGGCTGCATTTCACGCAACGGACGCGAAAAGGCCCGCACTGCAAGCAGTGCGGGCCTTCCGTCTACCCGACCGACCTGGCGAGAGGTGATCGGGAGATCTATTGGGGCTGGCTAGACCTTGTTACTCCGCCTCGGTCGATGCGTCTACGCTGTCGGAAGCCGCAGCGCGGCCCTCCGTGTCGGCAGCCTCGTCGAGAACCGGGGCGAGCGACAGCTTGCCACGGTCATCGATCTTCGTGATTTCCACGAGAACCTTCTGGCCGACACCGAGCACGTCTTCGACGTTTTCGACGCGCTTACCACCTGCAAGTTTACGCACCTCACTGATGTGCAGCAGACCATCCTTGCCGGGGAGCAGCGAGACGAAGGCGCCGAACGCGGCGATCTTGACGACGGTTCCGAGGAACTGCTCGCCAACCTCGGGGTTGGTCGGGTTGGCGATGGCGTTGACCTGGGCGCGAGCGGCCTCGGCCGACGGTCCGTCGACGGCGCCGATGTACACGGTGCCGTCTTCCTCGATCGAGATGTCGGCACCGGTGGTGTCCTGGATCGAGTTGATCGTCTTGCCCTTCGGGCCGATCAGCTCGCCGATCTTGTCGACGGGGATCTGCACGCTGATGACGCGCGGCGCTGTCGGCGCCATCTCGTCCGGAGCGTCGATCGCCGCGTTCAATACGGAAAGGATCGTGGTGCGGGCGTCTTTCGCCTGCGTCAGCGCACCGGCCAAGACCGAGGCGGGGATGCCGTCGAGCTTGGTGTCGAGCTGAATCGCGGTGATGAATTCGCTCGTGCCGGCAACCTTGAAGTCCATGTCGCCGAGGGCGTCTTCGGCGCCGAGGATGTCAGTCAGGGCCGCGTAGCGGGTCTGACCGTCGACGGTGTCGCTGATCAGGCCCATGGCGATGCCGGCGACCGGGGCGCGCAGCGGCACTCCGGCGTTCAGCAGCGACAGGGTGGAAGCGCAGACGGAACCCATCGAGGTGGATCCGTTGGAGCTGAGCGCTTCGGAAACCTGACGGATGGCGTACGGAAATTCTTCACGCGTCGGCAGCACGGGAACCAGTGCACGCTCAGCGAGCGCTCCGTGGCCGATCTCGCGGCGCTTCGGCGTTCCGACTCGACCGGTTTCACCGGTCGAGTACGGCGGGAAGTTGTAGTTGTGCATGTAACGTTTCTTGGTGACCGGGTTCAGCGAGTCGATCGACTGCTCCAGCTTGAGCATGTTCAGCGTGGTGACGCCCAGAATCTGGGTTTCGCCGCGCTGGAAGATGGCCGAGCCGTGCACGCGCGGGATGACCGCGACCTCAGCGTCGAGCGGACGGATGTCTGCCAGCCCACGACCGTCGATGCGGATGCCTTCGTTGAGCACGCGGGAGCGCACCACGAGCTTGGTGACCGACTTGTATGCCGCGTTGACCTGGTTGTTAGCGCTCGCGTCGAGCTCACCGGCGTCAACCTTGGCCGCGATGGCGGTCTTGACGGATGCCTTGAGCGCGTCGTCGGCGTTCTGACGTTCGACCTTGTCGGCAATCGTGTAGACCGTCTTGAGCTGGTCGTAGGACAGCGCGGCGACGGCGTCGTAGGTGGCCGGCTGGTACGGAGGGAACAACGCGAAGTCGGCGGTCGGCTTGGCGGCGGCATCCGCTACCTGCTGCTGCGCGAAGACGAGCTGCTTGATGAAGGGCTTGGACGCCTCGATGCCCTGAGCAACGACGGCTTCGTTTGGCGCAATGGCGCCACCCTTGATCAGGTTCCAGGCTGCGTCGGTCGCTTCTGCCTCGATCATCATGATCGCGACGTCTTGCGTACCGGTGGCATCCGTGACAACGCGGCCGGCGACGACCATGCTGAATACGGCGTCGTCCAGCTGCGAGTGCTTCGGGAAGGCAACCCACTGGCCGCCACCGTTCTCGTCGGGAATGAGGGCGACGCGAACGCCACCGATCGGTCCGGAGAACGGCAGACCAGCGAGCTGCGTCGACATGGACGCCGCGTTAATCGCGAGCACGTCGTAGAGTTCGTCTGGCTCGATGGCCAGAACGGTGATGACAACCTGGATCTCGTTGCGCAGGCCGTCGACGAACGACGGGCGCAGCGGCCGGTCGATCAGGCGGCAGGTGAGGATCGCGTCGGTCGATGGGCGACCTTCGCGGCGAAAGAAGCTGCCCGGGATGCGGCCGGCAGCGTACATGCGCTCTTCAACGTCGATGGTGAGCGGGAAGAAGTCGAAGTTGTCCTTCGGCTGCTTGCTGACGCTCGTGGCGGAGAGCAGCATCGTCTCGTCGTCAATGTACGCGGCGGCAGAACCCTGCGCCTGCTGGGCGAGACGCCCGGTTTCAAAACGGATGGTGCGCTTGCCGTACTTGCCGTTATCGATAACGGTTTCGGCGAACGTGATTTCTGGACCCTCCATGTGGGGGTTTTCTCCTTTAAGTTTGCTTCTCGCCATGCTGGCGACGAAGGTTCGCGTGCCCGGATGACAGGCGAGTTGGACAGGTCAATATCATAAAATCAACCCCCGCAACTCTAACAGACCTGTCAGAAACCGCCCGTCACGCTAAAGGAGGAATCAAGGGCGAACGGATCGCGGATCTGGCTGGAGCGGTCAGAGTTGACCATCAGCGCGGCCAGTTCGCCCGCCGCCCGATCGATCCGGTCGGACAGCGCCTTGATCTTGTCTGCTCCGCTCCCCCAGTCCTCTGACGCGGCGAACACCGTGGTTGGAACGACAACCGCGTGCAAGTAGGTGAACATCGGGCGGATCGCATAGTCCAGCGCGAGCGAGTGACGGGCCGTACCAGCGGTCGCGCCGATCACGACGGGCATGTCGGTCAGCGACCGGTTGTCGATAACGTCGAAGAACGATTTGAACAGACCACTGAAACTGGTCGTGAAGATTGGCGTGACAGCGATGAGACCATCGGCGCCGGTCACGGCTTCGATCACGGCGTCGAGCCTGGGGCTCGGAAAGCCCGTCAGCATATTATTCGTCACGTCCTGCGCGTAATCACGCAAATCACAGCTGAGCACTTCGGTTTCACAGCCGAGTTCGGTCAGTCGGGAGTCGACTGCGACAGCGATCTTGTCGGCCAGCATTCGAGTGGATGACGGCTGGCTGAGTCCAGCAGAGAGCACCGCAAGTTTGCGCAGGGGCATGATTAGACGCCCTTCTTGCCGGTGCCGACGGATGCCGGATCGACCGAGAGCCCGAACGCCGCGCCCGACGCTGCCGAGCCGGTGGTGCGCTCGTCCGCTGCCCGAACCCTGGCCGCTGCGAGCAGCGATGCGTGAGTGGGGGCATTGGGAACATCGGCCGGACGGTTCTTAGCGAATTCGGCGCGGAGCACCGGAACGACCTCACCGCCCAAAATATCGAGCTGCTCCAGCACGGTCTTCAGCGGCAAGCCGGCATGGTCCATCAGCCAGAGCTGGCGTTGGTAGTCACCAACGTAGTCGCGGAAGCCGAGCGTGCGGTCGATGACCTCCTGCGGGCTGCCAACCGTCAGCGGGGTCTGTGAAGTGAAGTCCTCCATACTCGGACCGTGGCCGTAGACCGGGGCGTTGTCGAAGTACGGACGGAACTTCGTAACAGCGTCCTGCGAGTTCTTGCTCATGAATACCTGGCCGCCAAGTCCGACGATCGCCTGTGCCCCCGTGCCATGACCGTAGTGCTCGAAGCGCTGGCGGTAGTAGGTGATCATCTTCGCGGTGTGGTCGGCGGGCCAGAAGATGTGATTGGAGAAGAAACCGTCGCCATAGTACGCGGCCTGCTCGGCGATTTCAGGACTACGGATACTGCCGTGCCAGACGAAGGGCGGCACACCGTCCAGTGGGCGCGGGGTGGACTGGAAGCCCTGCAGTGGCGTGCGGAACTGACCTTCCCAGTCCACGAAGTCCTCGCGCCAGAGGCGGCGGAGCAGCGCGTAGTTCTCGAGCGCGAGCGGGATGCCCTGGCGAATATCCTGCCCGAACCACGGGTACACCGGACCGGTGTTGCCGCGGCCCAGAGTGAGGTCGACGCGACCGTCAGCGATGACCTGCAGCATCGCGAAGTCTTCCGCAATCTTTACCGGGTCGCTGGTGGTGATCAGGGTGGTCGCGGTGGAGAGGATGATTTTCTCCGTCTTGGCCGCGAGGTAGCCCAGCATGGTCGTCGGGCTCGACGGCACAAACGGCGGGTTGTGGTGCTCACCGGTGGCGAAGACGTCAAGACCGACTTCTTCGGCGTGTTGGGCGATGGTCAGCATGGCCTTGATGCGCTCGGCGTCGGTGGGTGTCTGGCCGGTCGTGGGGTCGGTTGTGGCATCGCCGACGGTGAAGATTCCGAACTGCATTTTTCAGCCTTTCAATTTCAATGCGTTTGCATTGACATGTTCGACAACCGCCGCGCGGCTGACCTTATTCCCGCCTGCGACAACGAGTCTGCCCCGAACTGGTGCCATGAAAGTGGGTGGCACTCGATCCGGTGTCGGGCAGAGTGTTCATGACTGGAACGGGGACGGATCGATGCAGGGACTCGCGCGGGTGGCGGCAGCCGGAATGATGCGTACCTGGGCTGCGATCAGTATGCAGGGCAGCGTCACCGTTCCGCAGCCCAGCGACACCCCCCAGGCCCACTCTCCCGGTCTCGACAGCGATCGCATTCTCCTTCTCGGCAGCGGACCCGCCGCCGGCTGGGGGGTCCGTAGTCACGACCTGGCGTTGCCGGGCTCGCTCGCTCGCGCCCTGTCTACCCGCACCCGGCGCGGGGCCGACGTTGCCCTGATCGCCAGCTCGATCGGGCTAATAGCGTCGGCCCAAGTACAATTGCGATCAACCGATTTGCGGCGCGTCGACGCAGTCGTCATCCTGCTGGGCGTCGGTGACGCCCTCCACCTCACGGCGCAGCATACCTGGCAGCTTCACTTGACCAGACTGCTGAATTTTCTCGAACGACATACAAATGACAGCGTGTACATTTACGTGCAGGGCATCCAACCCATTCGCGCCCTTCCAATCTTTGACAGCCTCGGCGGCTCCATCGCGGATCGGCACGCTCGCTCGCTGAACGCGATCACCGAACGGGTCTGCCTGTCGATGCGACGCTGCGTGTTCGTGCCCGAACCGGAAAAAGCGTTTGTGGCGCCCTCTGGCCTGTACGATTCCACCGACTATCGGCATTGGGCCGAGTTTCTGGCGGAGAAAATGTTCGGGCGGCTAAACGTCATGCCGCGCGCCTTCTTCCCGGTTTCGCTCGGATCCACGCAGGCACCGCAGCGGCCGGTCCCGATCCGCGGCGAGGGCACTGGCCAGATCGAACGCGGCCGCGACGCGCGGTTGAATCATATTGTGGCGCTCGCGCAGCAGTCTTTCGGTACGGCATCCGCTCTGTTCGCTGTGCGGGATAGGGCGAGCGTTCACATTCGGTCGATCGCCGGCCCGAGCCTGTGTGGTCCAGCCTGGAACGATTCAATTTCCGCGATAGTCGTGCGCGCACGCGGTGTCGTCGTCGTACCCGACACACTCGCCGATCGCCGCTTGCGGCGCAAGTCCTACGTCATCGGCGCGCCGTACATGCGTTTCTACGCCGGCTTTCCCATTGAATCGGCGTCCGGCGAGCGCATTGGCACTCTCGGCGTGTTTGACCCAAAACCGCGTCCGGACTCCGGGATCGATGCCGTTTTGTTGCGCCAGCTCGCCCTCATGGTTCAGGAGGAAATGAACGCGAGCGGTGATGTAACGCGCTAGCCGACCGGCTTCGTCGCGGAAACCGACTCGGCCCTGGCCGCTTCGTCTGCTGCCGCACGTTGCTTAATACCGAGCACGGAATGGCTGCGTCCGTAGGCGAAATAGACGATGAATCCGATGACCAGCCACACCAAGAACCGCACCCAGGTGAGGGTTGTGAGGTTGAGCATCAGCCAAACGCACAGCACGGCCGAGAGAACCGGCAACACGGGCGAGAACGGCACCTTGAACGCGCGTGGCAGGTCTGGGCGTTTCTTGCGCAGCACCACGACGGCGATGCTCACGAGCACAAAGGCCGACAGCGTGCCGATATTGATCATCTCTTCGAGCACACCGACATCGGTGAGTCCGGCGATCAGGGCAACAACCGCGCCCGAAAGAATCTGGATGCGCGCCGGCGTGCGGCGTTTGTCGCTGGTGACGCTGAGCCACCGCGGCAGCAGACCGTCGCGACTCATGGCGAACAACACGCGGGACAGGCCGAGCAAGAGCACCATAATGACGGTCGTGAGCCCCACCAGAATTCCGATGGAGATGACCTGTGCGGCCCAGCCAGCCCCGACGGAGATGAACGCTGTCGCGAGGGAGGCATTCGGGTCGTCGGCCAGCACGGTGTACGGCACCATGCCAGTCAGCACGAGGCTGACGCCGAGGTAGAGCACCGTGACGATGGCCAGGCCCGCGAAGATGCCGCGCGGTAGGGTCTTCTGCGGATTCTTCACCTCTTCGGCGCTCGTGGCGACGACATCGAAACCGATGAAGGCGAAGAAGACCAGCGAGGCACCGGCCAGCAGGCCGAACACGCCGTACTGGGCGGGGGCCGCACCGGTCATGAAGGAGAAGAGGGACTGCATCCACACGTCGCCCTCGCCTTGGGTCGAGGGAACTTCAGCCGGAATGAACGGCGTGTAGTTCGCCGGGTTGATGAAGAACGCACCGACGATGATGACAAACACGACGATGGCGACCTTGATGATCGTGAACACACTCGCGACCCGCGCCGACAGCTGGGTACCAAGCACGAGCAGGGCAGTGAAGATCGCCACGATGACGAATGCTCCCCAGCTCACGCCAAGACCGAGCACGCTGATCGTGGATGGAATATCCCATCCGGCCAGATCGAAGACGGTGCTCAGGTAGATACCCCAGTACTTGGCGATCACGGCGGCAGCGGTGAGCATCTCGAGAATGAGGTCCCAGCCGATGATCCAGGCGAGCAATTCGCCCAGGGTGGCGTAGGTGAAGGTGTAGGCGGAGCCGGCGACTGGCACTGCCGAGGCGAATTCGGCGTAGCACATGATAGCGAGGGCGCAGGTGAACGCGGCCAGCAGAAAAGCGAGGGTGACGGACGGGCCGGCATAGCTCCCGGCCGCTTTGGCACCGACAGAGAAGATTCCGGCGCCGACCGCTACGGCCACCCCCATGATCATGAGGTCCCAGGTGCCGAGGGTGCGTTTAAGACTGTGGCCCTTTTCGAGCGAATCGGCTATCGAATCTTCAATACTCTTGGTGCGCCAGAGACTCATGCGTGGTGGGGTCCGATCCGTGTGTGCCAAATCTCATGATAGTGCCCGGCCGTTCTACCCCCACGGGCGCACAAAATTCGCCGCAGCGTCGGCGCTCGGTTCGAGCAGTTGTTCTGCCAACAACTCAAGCGCACGAACGCGATCGGGTGACGTCATCGGGTCGGCGTCGGCGTGAGCGGATGCTTCCGGCCCGACCATGACCTCATCGACGCCGAATTTGGCGGCCAGTTCACGAATGCGTGCTGCCGCTTCGGCCGGCTCTCCGATGACCCAATTTTTCTCCATCAGATCAATCATGTCTTGTTGCGACGGTGTCATCTGCGTCGCCGCGGCCTCTTCAACCGTGGCCAGTGCGCTCAGCTTCTGACCACTGCGCAGACGCGCCATCTGCTGCATCTGAGGCAGCGCCAGGGCGTTTGCCTCCCGGGTCGTATCGGCCACTGACACGTTGACCGTGAGAAAGGTGCGGGGTTCAGCGAGCAGTTCGGATGGCTGGAACTTGCGGCGGTAGGCATCGAGGGCTTGGGTGGTGGCATCGCCCTGAAAGTGGTTCGCGAAGACATACGGCATGCCCTCGCTCGCAGCGAGGTTGGCCGAATACTCGCTCGAGCCGAGCAGCCAGACCATCGGCGTTCCGACGGCTCGTGGGGTCGCACGCACTTCGTAGGTTCGGCCACCGTGCAGGCCGAGGCTCGCACCGTCTGGGTGCAACAACGCGGCGATGTCGCCGATATTGCGTGGGAAGGCATCCACTTCACTGACGGCTCCGCTGGAGCGCAGCAACGAGGTGATCACGGGGTCGCTGCCCGGCGCCCGGCCGATTCCCAGATCGATGCGTCCCGGAAACGCGGCCTCCAGAATGCCGAACTGCTCGGCGATGACGAGCGGTGCGTGGTTGGGGAGCATGACTCCCCCCGAGCCGACCCGGATCCGCTGCGTGTTCGCCGCAATGATGCCGATGAGCACCGGTGGATTGGTGGAGACGACGGAGGGCATGTTGTGGTGTTCCGCCACCCAATAGCGGCGGTATCCCAGCTCGTCGGCGCGTTGCGCGAGAGCGATGGACGCTGCAATCGCGTCGCTGGAATTCTGAGTGCTGCGAACGGGTATGAGATCGAGCACGGAAAGGCTCAGCGGCGAATTAGTCATCACCGGGGCGAACCATCTGGAGGACTCGGATATTCCGACGTGCAGCAGGCGCACAACCGAGCACTTGCCAACTGACTTGTGGCGCCCCGACCCGGCCGGGAGAGATGAGGGTATTCGAATCAGTCCGCGAATTGCACCATCATCTCTAGCAGGTCGCGAGTGAGAGCGTCCCACACAACCCCGTAGCCGGTCCTCGCGTAGTTGGGACCTTGCATCACACGACGACCGAACCACGTTCGTATGGCAGACGGCCGATGTGACGAACGCTCAAGCGTACGCCAGGCGCACTGCGGCGGGCCTTGCCCTGTACGCCCGCCGTGAAAACGAGATCGGGTGTTTACATTGCTCAGAAATAGCTAGTCTCACCCCCCGGATACCCCCAAAATGGAGGCGAAGCTGCGGCGTGGAGCGTGCCGACGCGGCGGAATATGCCTGCGGGCGCGGTATCCGCTATGCACGAATCGAGGGTTAAACAGAACGGGCCGCCACCCGAAAGGTGACGACCCGTTTGTAAGAAGTTCGCGTTATCAACGCTGCGTTTCTTCCTGCAGATTAATTGCGGGAAATTAGCGACGCAGGCCGAGGCTGCCGATCAGTGTGCGGTACCGAGTGATATCGATGTCCGACAGGTAGCCGAGCAGACGGCGACGCTGACCAACCATAAGAAGCAGGCCACGACGTGAGTGGTGGTCGTGCTTGTGCTCTTTCAGGTGCTCCGTGAGGTCGAGAATGCGCTGCGTGAGCATGGCAATCTGAACTTCCGGGGACCCGGTGTCGCCTGGGTGGGTAGCGTACTTTTCGATGATCGCCTTCTTAGCATCTGGTTCGAGTGCCATAAAGTGGGATCCCCTTTCTCTCACTGCGCGGTGCCCTTGGCCAAATGCCTGAGCTCTCTTTATCCGCGGCCGTTGAACGGCAACCTTCATACTTTAGCAGAATAAGCTCCCGGAGCGGCCACCCGGGCGAATTCGGCGTGGATCACCCTGTCTGTCCCCTCCCGCACCTAGCGCTACAGTGAGGAGATAATCCAGTGGGGGTACACAAATGGGAACGCTGCTCTACGGTAATCAGGGCATCGTCATCAACTTCGATGACCGCGCCCTGACGCATCTGCAGATCGTGATCAGCACCAAACTGCGTCGGCGGGAAAGTTTCATCTTCACCTGGTCTGATTCCGCCGATGAAGGTAGCGGGCGCAGCGCAATCTGGCTCGACCCGACCAGCACCCTGCACTACCGCTACTTCGGCAGCCGCACTCCCGCAATCAACCGAGAATGGATCGAAGCGCTCATGCTCTCGGCCAACAGCACCGGCGGCCTGGTCCTCATCGCCGAGCCTGTGCCGTCACCGATCACCACCGCCAAGATGCGGCGCTAGCCCGCCGGCATCCGTCTGGCCGCTCACGAGTCTGAGTGCTCGAGCGCGTCGGCTAATGCGGCCAGAAAGTGATCGGCACTGTCGATGGTGAGGCACAGCGGCGGCTTGATCTTGAGCACGTTTTTGAAGTCGCCGGTGGGTTGCACGATGCAGCCCCGCACTAACAGCTCGTCACAGAGCCGGGCAGCGGCGCCCGTCGCCGGGGTGAAGGCCCGCCGGTCACTTACGAGTTCAACGCCGAGGTACAGCCCCATTCCATAGACGGCGCCGACAATATTGAATCGTTCGCCGAGCTGTTCCAGCCCGTGCTTCAGGTGTCTGCCGACGACGTCGGCGTTTTGCTGCAGGCCTTCGTCGCGCATAATGTCGAGCACGGTCAGGCCGATGCGGCAACTGAGGGGGCTTCCACCGGCCGAGGAGAAAAACGGTCCCTCCTCAGCAAAACGTTCCGCAATATCACGGCGGGTGATGACCGCTCCGAGCGGATGCCCGTTGCCCATCGCTTTGGCGATGGTGATAATGTCCGGAACCACGTCTTGCTGCTCTGTCCCCCAGAAGTGTTTGCCGAGGCGTCCATAGCTCACCTGCACTTCGTCGGCGATGCAGAGTCCGCCGCGGGCACGCACCTTCTCATAGACGCCGGCCAAGTATCCGTCTGGCAGCAGCACGCCGCCCGCATTGCCGAACACCGGTTCGGCGATGAACGCCGCGATGGTGCGACCCGCGTCGTCGAGGTTCTGCAGATCGCCGTCGAGATCGTCAAGGTACTGCGGAGCCGACTGCATGCCCCGATACTTACCGCGCACGGCGTTCGGCGCCTCCAATAGGTGCACCCAGTCGGGCCGGGTACCGAGTGCCCGAGGATTGTCCGCAACCGAGGAGGAAACGGCATCCGCTGCCATCGACCAACCGTGATAAGCCTCCCGAACGGCCAGCACGGTGTTCTGGCCGGTGTAGCTGAGGGCGAGGCGCAGGGCGAGGTCGACGGCCTCGGTGCCGCTGTTGACCAGAAAAACGGTATCGAGCGGGTCGGGGGCGAGCTCGGCGAGGCGTTCAGTGAAGCGCACGAGCTCTTCGTAGTGAAAACGCGAGTTGGTATTGAGTAGCGACCACTGGCTGCGCGCGGCCTCGGCAATGCGCGGATGTCCGTGTCCGACGGTCGTGACATTGTTGACCATATCGACGTAGGACTGCCCGTGAGTGTCGATGAGATGATGTTTCCACCCGCGTTCGATCTGCGGCGGGGCCTGATAGTAGTGTTCCTGCACGCGCGCAAAGGACTGGTCGCGGCGCTGTAACAGGGCGTCGGGATCGGCCAGTGGGCTGGTCGGTTCGAGCCCGAGCAGCGCTGACGGGTCCGGGCAGACTCGCTGCCAGAGCGCAGCGCTTGACGGCGGTGCGAAAAACGGCGGGCGGATGCCGCGGAGCCGGCTGATCTGTACGGTCACTTGGGCCAGATGACTGCCGAGCCGGGCTGCGGCCGTGCCATCAGGGCTCGGTGCGACGGTGCCGAGTGCCGTGCCAACGACCGTGCCTGCCTCGACGGCTTGGCCGTCGAGGTCAGTCGTGTCAAGGCCAGTCAGCCAGAGGTCGTAGTCGGGCGCCTCGAGCCGCACCGTGCCAGGATCGACGACGACGACGATCGCGTCGATCGGCGCGATGATCGCACTTCCGGCCGGGAGATACAGCTCGACGCCGAGGGCAAGGGTGGCCGATTCCTGGGCCGTGTTGATGCGGGTTTGGGAGAGTCGGAATTCCCCGTAGCGGGTGACGGCGTGGCCGAGGCTGGCCGCGGCATCCGCTGCAACGCGCTCGTCGATACCCGAATCCAGCCAGACGCCCGCGTCCAAAAGGGCGCTGGTCACGGACAGGTCGATAATCGCCGCCGGATCGAGCGGGCCTGCGGCGGGGTGCTCGGTGGATATTTTCGGCGCGTCAACGTCGGTCAGCGTGAACCGAATGAGGGCTTCAACCTCGGCACCATCGAGGTCGGCGGCGGTCTCGAACGCGCGCCACTCGCGGGCGCGGTTCGCGTCGGCGTAGTCATTGTCACCGTCCAAGCGCACCTGCTGTTCGCCGCTGACGACGAGCACGGCGCAGCGCAGCACGATCAACGGCCAGAGAGCACTGATTTCGCTATCGGTCAGCGGAACCTGTGCGGCGAAGGCCCTGATCGTGTCCAGTATGGCGAGCGGATACTGCTGGCTGCGGTAGAGAACACAGGCGCAGGTCGCGGCGAGCTCGGCCACGAGCCAGCCCTGGGCCACGTCGCCAAAGTCGATGACGCCGGTGATCGTGTCGGCCGATTCGCTATCAGTTCCGTGACTGACGACGTTGTCGTCGGTCAGATCACCATGAATCGTCTGCACTCGTAGGTCACGAGCGGCCAGCTCGAGCCGGTGCCTGACCGCATCGGTGACCCCCCGCACGCGATCGCGGCGGTTGTCGTCGTCAACGAAGTCGAGGAGTGCATCGATCACCTCCCCGCCGCGGCGCAGGTCCCACTGCAAAACGCGGTCGGTTCCTGGGTGGTCGAAGTTGTGGAGGCCACGACTGATGCGCCCGGCTACGTCGCCGAGCGAGCGGATTTGCTCGCCCGTCAGTCGGGGCGAGTCGGCCAGCGGCTTTCCCTCTATATAGCTGAACAGGCGTAGGTCAAGGGTTTGCTCGTCGATCGTGACTCGCTGCATCGCGCCGCCGTCGATCCCGGGCAGGGCGACCGCCAGATCGAGGCCGATGCCGTGCAGGTGCGCCAGAGCGGCGTTCTGCGCCTCGAGTTCGACGCGCGCAATGGCCGGGTTGGAGACCTTCAGAACGAACGTGGCGGCATCCGTTTGAATACGAAAGTTGCGGTCTTGGTGGCTGCCGAGCTCCGTGACAGCTCCCCCGACACCGAACCGTTCGCGGGCGAGCAGGGCAGCCTGCGCCAGTGACAATCGCGGGCGCGGGAGATGAAATGGACTCGGCTCTGTCATGGTTCTCCAGTCACGCGGGCGGCAGCGGAATGCAGATTAGCGCTTGCGAACGCGACGTTTCGATTGATTCACCGGCGGCACAGGGCGCGGGGTCTCCGGTGAATTCCATGCCTTGGCGATGGCCCAGGCGACGGCAGCTATCGGCACCGAAAGCACGGCTCCGACGATGCCACCGAGGATAGTTCCAGCCGTCAAGCCGACCAGAATAACGAGCGGATGCAGTTTGAGTGACTGCGCCATGACGACCGGCTGCAAAAAATTGCCCTCGAGCTGGTTGACGGCGATCACGATGATGAGCACGATGAGCGCCACAACCGGCCCGCTCGCGACGAGGGCGACCAGGGCTGCGAGAACGCCAGCGGCGGTCGCACCGATCAGGGGGATGAACGCTCCGAGAAAGACGATGATGGCTAGTGGCAGGGCCAGCGGCACCTGCAGGATGGCCAGTCCGATGCCGATTGCCGTGGCATCAACGGCGGCAACGATCGCCGTGCCGCGCACGTAGCCGCCGAGCACCCGCAGCGAGGTGTGGCCGATGCGGCGTCCGCGGGCGAGGCGCTCGCCTGTGAACGGGGTCAGAAAGAAGTTCCAGATCTGGCCGCCGTCTTTAAGAAAGAAGAACAATATGACAACCAGCAGCACGGCGCCGGTGACCAACTCGAAGACAGCGGATGCCCCGGCCAGCGCCCCGGTGCCGAACTGGCTGCTGGTCAGAAAGTCGACAACACCATTGCGGGCGTCGTTGATCTGTTGCTCGTTGACCTCGATCGGTCCGTCGATGAGAAACTGCTGGAGTTTGTCGATGCCCTCTGAGGCGGAGGAGAATAGCTCGTTCCACTGGTCGCGCACAGCGAAGACGATGAGCGTGATGATGCCGCCGAACACGGTGATGCCGCCGAGCAGGGTGATC
Source organism: Cryobacterium sp. Y11 (assembly GCF_002929535.1). GTDB lineage: Bacteria > Actinomycetota > Actinomycetes > Actinomycetales > Microbacteriaceae > Cryobacterium. The sequence goes on along the minus strand of NZ_PJJO01000057.1, from coordinate 214,747 downwards.
CAGGTGGCCAGGATTGCCGCGACGCCGCGCTTACGCAGTGCGTTTATAACCGGGCTGAGCGCGGAGGCAAGAATGATGGCGATTAGCACCGGGATGACAACAAGCTTGAGCTGCACGAGGCCATAAATGACGGCGGAAGCGAGGACGATGAACAGCAGAATCTGTCCACTGCGCAATCCGAGCCAGCCGAGATGGTCGTTCAGTGGGGTGCGAGGAACCGATGGTGTGTGGTCGTCTTGTGCGCGCATAGACCCAGCCTAGACATCCGCTGCGTGTATACCCGGAATGACCGGCGTATATGTCAGTGTGCGCCGTGCACAACTGTTACGCACCCCGAAGCCGGTCGAGCGTACCCGCGACCGCTTCGAGGGTGGAAGCGTCGCCAGCGTAGATGCCGCTTTCGCGGGGCCAATGGCTGATCACATCGGTGAAACCGAGCTCGCTGGCGCGACCGACGGCATCCTCAAAGGCATTCATGCTGTGTAAGGAATATGTTCCGCCACTATCGAGCGAGAGGTAGCGGTCGATGGTCGCCGGGTCGCGGCCCGCGATGCTCGCAACGTCGTCCAGCCGATGCGTGAGACCACGAACGCTCGCCCACCACGCCTGGCCTGTTGTTCCTTCCTGGCCGGTCGTCACCCAGCCCTGCCCGAAGCGACTGACGAGCCCGAGGCCTTTGGTGCCGTTCGCGGCGATAATAAATGGCATGCGTTGGCGCTCAGGAGCTACCGGCCGGACCGGCACCATGCGAGCGTTGACGGCCGTGTACCACTCGCCCGCGAAACTGATTCCCGCGGTGGAGCCCTCCGGCTCTCCGCGCAGTAGCAGGTCGAGGTCGGTAACGAATTCGGCGAAACGTTCGTGCCGAAGCCGCGGCGTCAGCTCCGGCTGCCCCAGAACGGTGGCGTCGAATCCGGTGCCGCCCGACCCGACGCCCAGCAGAAACCGCCCGTTCGACACGTCGTCGACGGTCGCCAGATCCTTGGCGAACGGCACCGGATGCCGAAAGTTCGGTGACGAGACAAAGGTGCCAAGCGCAATGCGTTCGGTCACGGCCGCCGCCGCGGTCAGGATCGGAATGGTCGCATTCCACGGTTCATCGGCAAGCGACCGCCACGACAGGTGGTCGTAGGTCCAGGCATGGTCGAAGCCGAACTGCTCGGCACCGAGCCACTTCGCGCGCGCACGCGACCACGGGTCTTGCGGGAGAATGACGATTCCACAACGCATGAGGCGAGTCTATGCATCCGGTAACATCCGCGCTGTTGCAATGTCCGTGGCCGGTGCCAGACTCTGCACATGGACACTCCGCTGATCACCGCAGACTGCACGATCGTTCCGCCGTACCTACTCACGCGGTTGGCCAAACTCGACGATCCCCGATTCGCGCACGCCGCCGCTGCTGCCAGGGACTCCCTGTTGCGGGACTCTCGGATTCGGCAACTGCGTGATGGAACGCATCCACTGGCTCAACCGGGAGCGCGCAACGTTCCCACCCGCACGCCCGGGGAATCCGATCGCACCATCTCGGATGCCGGCGGCCAGGAGCGCCTGCCCGGACGCCGGGTACGAAGCGAGGGTCAGCCCGCGGGAACCGACTCGGCCGTCACCGAGGCGTATGACGGGCTCGGCGCGACCCATGCCCTGTTTTGGAAACGGTTTGGCCGCGACAGCATTGATGACAGCGGGCTGCCAATGAACGCAACTGTGCATTACGGCCAGAAATACGACAACGCGTTCTGGGACGGCGAACGGATGGTGTTCGGCGACGGTGACGGCCAGGTCTTCAACCGGTTCACAATTTCACCGAGCGTGATCGGGCACGAACTCACGCACGGTGTCACCCAGTTCACGACAAATCTTATTTACCACGGCCAGTCGGGAGCGCTCAACGAGTCCATCTCCGATGTGTTCGGAGCGCTCGTCGAACAGAACGCGAAGGGACAGTCCACGAGCGAGGCAAGTTGGCTGATCGGCGAAGGTCTCTTCACTGATCACGTCGAGGGAACCGCTCTGCGCTCGATGAAAGCGCCAGGCACGGCCTACGACGACGACGTACTGGGAAAGGATCCACAGCCGGACAGCATGGCAGACTACGTCGAAACCGACGACGACAACGGCGGAGTGCACCTCAACTCGGGCATTCCCAACCGGGCGTTCTATCTGGTCGCCGATGCCATCGGCGGGAACGCGTGGGAAACGCCCGGTCGCATTTGGTACGACACGCTCACCGGAACGGCGCTGACCGCACAGAGCAACTTCGCTGCCTTCGCGGCCGCCACGGCCGACACCGCAGCCCGACTGTACGGAAACGGTTCCCCTGCCCACGACGCGGTTTTGCGGGCCTGGGCCACGGTCGGAGTGGTGGGGGACGTGCCAGTACCCCCGCCGAGCACGACCGGCACATCACTTCCGCCCGCCTATCCGTCTTCGACGGTCGAACCGGTGAAACCGCTCAGGCCGCCGACGCCGCACGGGCCGACCGCCGGGCACCCAGCGGAGTAGCATTTCGTTATGAAAGTCATCGTCTCGAGAAGCGGAGGAATGGCGGGAATCCGCCTCACCTGGGAAGTGCGGGTCGAAGACCAGCCCGACCCCGGCACCTGGGCAGAATTCCTTAATTCGCTGCCGTGGGACGACGTCACCGACAGCGTGGCAGCCCCCGACCGGTTCGCCTACCGAATTCGCTGCGCTCCACACGAGGTGATGCTCGCCGAGCCCCAGGTGAACGGACCCTGGCGGGACCTACTCAATCGAGTCAAGGCCGCCAACGGAATGTAGCCGCTCGCACTCCCTAACGCGCAGCTGGCGGCGGCTCCAGCCACGGTGACAGGGTGCACAAGAACGTCAATTTCGGTAGTCGTCGTGGGGACGACCTGGTCGCAGGTCGTCCCCACGCCGTTGGTCGAGCCTGCCGATACCGCCATCCCGTGATGCGCCGTGGTCTGCCGTACCCGCCACGGGCGTAGTTGACGCCGGCTGGTTGCGTGCGAGTGGTGCCTGCATAAGCGGGTTCTTGCTGGGCAGGGCGATGAGAGTTTGTTCGGGGTCGATCTCGATTGGGGGTTGGAGCCAATAATCGAAACGAGCGCCACGATGACCAGAACAATCAGCAGAATCGAGACTGTGCTCCACGCGACCGGATCAAGGAGGTGCTTCGTGACACTGAGCCGGTGGAAAATCAGCGAGTCAGTCTTACTGACAGTGCTTGGATCCGGCGAAAGGCCAGAACAGAGGCCCCGGTGAGAATAAGCACGGCTAGTGCTCCGATCGCCAGGAAGGATGCGTTCACCCCGGCGATCTGAACCACGATTCCGGCCAGTGCACTTCCGGCAGCGGCGCCAATATTGTGGCTGGTATTGACCCACGTTGTCGATTCAGTTCTGCGATGGTCGCCGCCGAAATCATTGGCAGCAAAATAGGCCACGATCATCACCGGCGAAAAGAAGGCGCCAGCGCCCACGACGGTCACGGTCATCCACACAGTGTTACCCGTCAAGCCGATCGCTGACGAGAGCGCCACAAGAATTACCGCGATAGCAATAACCTGGAACCGGGCGCGCCCCGGAACCTGCAGCGCACCAAAGATCAGCCCGCCCACCGCGCTCCCCCCAGCGAATAGGCCGAGGACGATCCCGGCTGCGGCCGTACCGCTGGTGCCCGGAAAGGCGGCAGGAATCGCGATCGTCAGGTTGCCCGACACCAGGCCCGCGACCAAAGCTGGCAGCAGCAGCCCGATGAAATGCGTGTTTCCGAGCAGCGTAGGGCCTCGAACGGTGGACGGTGCAGACGTCGAGTGGCCTGCATTCCGAGTGCGCGGGGCGTGGCGAATGGCCGGGGATGAAACGAACAGCCCCGTTCCGAGAACGACCAGCACGGCCGGAACCAGCAAGACCAGGCCGGGCTCGATGATTACAAGCGCGAAGCCAGCGGCAGCCGGGCCTACAAGATAGAGGAGTTCCTCCACGACGGCATCGAAACTGAGCGCCTTTCGCAGCAAGACAGGCTCTTGCGCCAACTCGGCCCAGGCGACGCGCATTGCCGGCCCCAACGGCGGAGCCACGGAACCCGCCAGCCCGGCCAAGACCACCATCGTGGCACCGGTCCACGCTGCGAAGGCTCCGACCGCGAGGGCTATGAGCACCCCTCCAAAAGCCACCGAGAGGAGGAGCAAGACCGGCCGGCGTCCATGCCGATCGATGAGTCGCGCGCGAAATGGCGCCAGAAATGAGGCAGTGACACCGTACGCGGCGACAGCGATCCCCGCCGTTGCGACGGATCCGCTCGTTGCTTGCACGGCAAACAGCAGAGGCAAGATCACGAGGGCATAAGCCGAGCGACCGACCAGCGCGCTCAGGAAAGTCAAGCGAACATGAGGCAATTTGAGCACGTCGATATAGCGGGCATTCCGTGTGGAAGGCATGAGAAAATCTCCAAGCTGACAGGCGCAAACGGGCGCGGTGAAGGATGGGTCAAGTTGCCAAGAAAAGGCGCGACCAATCAATCACGTTCGGAGAACATGCGCCGAGCCTAGCGTGACCCGCAAGAGGTCTCTGTCGCCCGCGTGATGATGAGCGTGGCACGCCGGTCGATCGGCGCGAAATACGGGACGCCAGTTGTACTCGCTACCCCGCCTTGGACATCTCTGCACGGAACGTACGGGTGAGGCATGTCGACCATAATTCCCGTCACGGTCTCTGTCCCACGCGAACAACTCGCATCGATCATCGACCAGGTTTGTTCCGAGCACGAGCCCGTTTTCCTGTCGCGTCGAGGTCGTCGAGTCGCGACCATCATCGACGCCGATGACCTGGAGCGACTCATTGAACTTGCCGAAGACACGGCCGACATTCGTGCCGCTGAGGAGTCCCGTGAGGAAATACGCCACACGGAAAATGAACCGACTCCGGGGGACCAGATGCAGGCAGATCTCGGCCTCGCATGACGTACTCCGTACGGAATGCACCTACCGTACAGCGGCAGTTGCGCACATTTGGTCCCCGTCCACCGTCGCATCCCAGCAGTGACCTTCTGGCCCAAGATCCACGACCACCGAAAGCGATTCAACGCGTCGGCGGCTCCGGTGAATGGCGGACCCGCACCGGTGACTACCGCATCATTTGCGAGAATCACGACGTGCAGATGCTCGTGCTTCGGCTCGGACTCGGACTCGGACCCGGACTCGGACTCGGACATCATCGCGAAATCTACGAACCCCGATAGGCGAACCCTGAATGGGACACTGTTCAAGTGATAACAGAACATGCTCTCTTGCCCGTAATTCCCGGTCGTGAAGTTGAATTCGAGCGTGCCTTCACCACGGCGCGGGCCATCATTTCGTCAATTCCCGGCTTTCGTAGTCTGACGCTGGCGCGTTCGATCGAGTCTCCGAGCACATACCTTTTGCTCGTTGAGTGGGAGCGGCTCGACGACCACACGATCGGCTTCAGGCAATCTGCCTCTTACCAGGAATGGCGAGCCCTACTGCACCATTTCTATGAACCTTTTCCACTGGTCGAGCACTTCCAAACCGTTCCGTAAATCGAACGTCCTCAAGACCTGGCGCTTCAACCTGGGCAACCATCTGCATTCGGCGCCCATATCGGTCAAGCCCAAGTTCGCGCTCGATGCCGACGAGGGTACGGTGAAATTGCGTTGTTGGTTTTGCCTCCACAAAACCGGCGCTCGCGTAGAACGGGGCGTTCCAAGGGATGTCCGCGTAGGTGCGAAGCGAAATGCGGTGGTAGCCGCGCTTCTGCGCTTGAATTTTGGCGGCCTCCACGAGCGCTCGACCCCAGCCCTGTCGGGTATCCCCCGGGGCTACGGACAGCTGCTCCAAGTGACAGATGCCGTCGACCTCGAGAACATGGACAAAGCCGGCTACGTGACCGTCGTCGAGCTCAGCGACGAGGATGAAGCCGGGCTCTGATGCACGAGCAGCGCCCGTGGGCGCGGCAGCCCAGTCATCTGGCTTGAGTTTGTTGATCAAGAGTCGATCAGCGTCGTTTTCAATCTTCTCGATGGCATCGAGGTCTCGCGCTCGGGCGAGGCGGATGCTGGCTGCCATGTGACAAGTGTACGGACCGGAACGTCCCTCAAGTTGACCTGCGGTGAATCACGACCACCACGAATGGGGGCACGAACACCAAACTGATCAAGAGAATGGCGCCCGATCCCCAGACAATGAGTATGAAAGTACCCCAATTCCGACGAGGAGCGTAATGCTCAACTGTCGTGTAGTGCGCATAATCGACCTCCACGTCTCGATACGACTGAATCCTCCTCGCATCGACATGATGAGAGATCGCTAACCGACCAGTCTGCACGAGTGCCAAGCGTCCTGCCTCAGAGGTACGTCCGTTGCAGCCGAATCACTGTCCTCCAATGACCGGCATCAGTGCCTGTAAGTCGAACCCCGTGCGGGACGGCATACCGACGCCGATTCACGAAGGCGCTCAATGCTTCAGATCAACTACGATTCCCCGTGAAATCTGGTTCGCATTTTTTTCTTCGAGACTGGGCCGGCAGGATCAGGCGCCAGACTCCGACGAGGATTCGGCGGGAGAAGAAGAGCAGCGGCAGTATCCCGGACGGATTGCACTGCCGCGCGACGATGGAAACCAAGAGGGCCACGATCACGTCTCTGTAGGACGAAGGGTTAGGGAGATTTACGCGATCGAAGAGCCACCCGACCGGCAGGCACAACGACCAAACCTCCGGCGCAGAGGAGCACGAGCCAGTTTCCAGTCCCCCAGCCCACCCACAAACCGACCCCGAGAATCACCACACTGTAGACGATCCCGAAAATCCATATCCTGCGTCGCGATGAACGGATCTGATCCGATGACATGCCTTCAGGCTATCTACATGCAAGCAACGAGCGAAAGCCCACAGGCCGAAAGAGTGTCGGACACTCTGCACGACTTGGCAATACGCCAGCATGACAAGCCCGCCTGACACGACAACGGCTGTAAAGCATGCTTGTCACATGGAGTCTGCGATACGAGTTAGGCGTCAAGTCGCTGGCCTGTCCCAAGCCTCACTTGGTGCGGTCTTGGGAGTTTCTCGCCAGACCATAAATGCCATCGAGACCGGGCGCTACGATCCATCTCTGGTTCTGGCAGTTCGCCTGGCCGATACTTTGATTCCACCGTTGAAGAAGTGTTTCACCTCGCAGACTAATAACCGTTCACCCATCTCGACCACCAACATCGTCTTGGTTAGCACGCTCTTTGCTGGAACGATTGTTGCGGTTCTCACACAAAATTGGTTCGGTGCGATTCTATTGCTCGCTCTCGGTTTGTTTGGGCTCGGCGCTGCGGTGTAGGCGCGCCGCCCGCAGAAGAAGTAGCAGCACGACCCTCGTCGAGTGTTGCCGTTTCGCCTCCCGGCGACATCGGCAACACTCGACGTCGTTATTGGTAGTGGTGCAACTAGGAAGATGCCGCCGTCTCGCTCGAACCCGGCTTGGCACCCAGCCCCCGCTTTACCGACCACGGTTCGCACGCATCCTGACGCACTACTTCTCGCACGGTGCCTGGCTAGCCCGATGCAACCCTGCACGTGATCGGTGCGAGGGCCATCAGGGTAACGATGAAATAACCGAGCGGATGCTCGCCGCCGCCCGCCGCTTCGCCGACGCGCCCTGAGCCTCGATCCACCGGTGAGCTTTGAGTGCGCGGCGTCCAAGCTTGACCTGCACGTGCACTCTATTGTGATGTCACACCTTTTTTAGGGGATCATTTCCCCAGTTCATTAACGAGTATCGCCATCGTGAGTGCTCGACGTCGGAGTCTGGTCCTTGTGCTCTATGCCGCTTCACGTAGCCGACCACCTTATGCATGTGCTCGATATCGGACGCGGTCAGATCGGCCTTTTTCGTTCCAAGAATTGTCACGATCCTGCGTCCGGACCTATGGCCGATGGATTCCCCGCTGCCATCGTCCTTCTGTCCGACGTCCTTGGATTCGTCCGTGTCGAGCCACGACGTGATCTCACTCGCGGTCATCGTGACCGTCTCTTTCCAGTCATCCCAGATCGCATCGATATCGTTTGCCTTATCTGCCATAGCTCAATCATTGCGGTGATGATGCACGGTGACAAGGCGTCGTCACGCTTCGTGGTTTAATCTCCACGTCAACGACAGGATCCAGACAAACCGTCGATCTCTTTCTTCGTTTGCGCAATTGATCACAACGGTGTGCGGGACAGCGGTCGGCCCGAGATGGCGCGTCGAATCATGTGAGATTTCCGCATCCCGCACTCCCGAGTGAAGCATCGCCGCCGGAGGCGCAGCTCTGCGAGAACCACGTCATCCTGCTCACAAAGTCGACAGGTCTGCCGCAGTCCTCGCTCGCCGGGCCAGTGCGAGCTGTTTGTGGTGCACGACCGTCGGGGTGGAGAGCGAATGAGCTCGCGCAGCTGTCCGCACCAGCGACCACGCGACCCACAAACATCCGCTCCCCCGCCGAAACTACATAACCTCGTTGCCCTCCAACATCTCCGTCACGAGCGCCGCGATCGCACTGCGCTCCGACCGGGTCAAGGTCATGTGCGCGAACAGCGGATGCCCCTTCAGCGTTTCAATCACGCTGGCCACGCCGTCGAAGCGGCCGACCCGCAGGTTGTCGCGCTGGGCGACGTCGTGGGTGAGTACAACGCGCGAGTTCTGACCGATGCGGCTCAGCACGGTCAGCAGCACGTTGCGCTCGAGCGACTGCGCCTCGTCAACGATCACGAAGGCATCGTGCAGGGAACGGCCGCGAATGTGAGTGAGCGGCAACACCTCGAGGATGCCGCGCTCCATTACCTCCTCGACCACATTCTCCGAGACGATCGCGCCGAGCGTGTCGAAGACCGCCTGAGCCCACGGCCCCATTTTCTCGCCCTGGTCCCCCGGCAGAAAGCCGAGATCCTGGCCGCCGACCGCATACAGCGGCCGAAACACCATGATCTTGCGGTACTGCTGACGCTCCAGCACCGCTTCCAGGCCCGCGCAGAGGGCGAGCGCCGACTTGCCCGTTCCGGCTCGGCCTCCCAGCGACAGAATGCCGATCTCCGGGTCGAGCAGCAGGTCGATGGCGAGTCGCTGCTCGGCTGACCGACCGTGCAGGCCGAAGACGTCTCGGTCGCCGCGCACGAGTTTGAGCGTGCCGCGGCTGGTCACCCGGCCGAGGGCAGAGCCGCGATCGGAGTGGATCACAAGCCCCGTATTGATAGGCATGTCTTGCACGGTGCGCGAATCGAGCGTCTCCTTGTCGTAGAGCACGCTCATCTGCTCGGCGCTGAGGGTGATCTCGTCCATCCCGGTCCAGCCCGAATCCACGGCGAGCTCGTGCCGATATTCGTCGGCGGTTAGGCCGAGAGAGGCGGCTTTCACCCGCAGGGGCAGGTCTTTGGAGACGACCGTCACGGCCATTCCATCGTTGGCTAGGTTCAGGGCCACGGCCAGAATGCGCGAGTCGTTGTCGCCCAGTTGCAAGCCAGAGGGCAGCACCGACATGTTGGAGTGGTTCAGCTCTACCCGCAGGGTGCCGCCATCGCCGACCGGAATCGGAAAGTCGAGGCGCTCGTGCTTGAGCCGCAACTCGTCGAGGTTGCGCAGGGCCTGCCTGGCGAAATATCCGATCTCCGGGTCGTTTCGCTTGGATTCCAGTTCGCTGATCACCACCACGGGCAACACAACGGCATGTTCGGCAAAGCGAAAAATTGCCTTCGGATCTGAGAGAAGCACCGAGGTATCGAGCACATACGTGCGTTCGACTTGCGAAGCGGATGCCTGCACCGGGACAGTCCATACCCGGTCAGTCGCCTGGTGCTCGGTTTGATTAGCGGTCACAGCCACTCCCACCCTGCGTCACGAGGACGCGGATCACGTTGGCGAGCTGGCCATCAAGCAATTCTCGAGCCGTGCTTATATGGCCGTCTCGATCAGGTGCCGTACCTGATGCAAGTGACGCTACGACCTGCGGGCGAAAAAAGAAACCCGACACGCCAACCAAAATCTGTCGTTCACCTTACGTTGGGGAAGATGACGGGTTCGCGGTCGCGCGATGCTAATAAGTTGCTGAGCGGGCGTAGTCGGTGAGCGCACTCCTGAGCATGGTCACCGTGTCTGGATCAAGGGCCGCGTGCACGCTCAGGCGCACCGTTCCGCCGCGCGTTGTCGCGGTGATGCCGTGGTTGTGCAGGCTCGCCACGAGCGTGGTCAGCAGCTCGGCCGGCGGCTCGAGCACGACGATTCCGGCCCGTGAGCTGGCATCCCGTGGCGAAACGATGTCAATGACGAATTCGTCGACGAGCTCGATGATCTGAGACACGTTTTCGGTCATCGCTTTCTGGATCACATCGACGCCGACGCCCGCGGTCTGTTCCAACGCAGCCGCGAAGCGCGCCTGGGCGATAGCGTCCCCGTTGGTCACCCGAAAGGCTCTGGCGGCATGGCTCGGCGGCGTGACCTCATCCCACGGATCAACCGTGTCGGTGCCGACGTAGCCGGAGTAGACCGGCACGAGGCGCTTCAGCGCGCGGTCGCTCAAGGCGAGAAACCCACTGCCCCAGCCGGCCCGCGCCCATTTCTGACCACCGGACGCGACGACATCCGCTGCCTCGTAGGCGGCATCGACGACACCGAAGCCCTGGATAGCGTCGACGATCAGCAGGCGATCGCCGATGACCTGACGAATGCCGTCAAGGTCGGCCCGGTACCCGGTGCGGGAATCCACCAGGCAGACCGCGACGGCGGCAACTGCCGGGGTGAGCTGGTCGCGAATCTGGCCCGGCGTGACCCGGCCATGATCGGTCGAGAGCCACAGCGGGGTGACGACGTGCAGGGCCTCGGCGGCGCGCACCGCTGCGAAAGGAACGCTCGGAAAGTCGCCAGGCGACAGCAGTACCGAACCGGTCAGGCCGAACAGGGCCTGCATCAGGCCGGAACTCGTGTTGGGCTGCAGAACGATCTGATCTGGGGTGAAACCGGTGAGCACGGACACCGCGGTGCGGGCCCGCAGGTCTTGCGCGTCGAGGTGGTCGAGACTGCCGTGGCGGGCCCGCGAGAGCACCTCGGTCTGGCCGAGCGTCTCGGCAACGACAACCTCGGACAGCGGGCCAACCCGACCGAAGTCGAGGTAGCCCGGTTCCTCCCGAAAACCGTCGGTGAAGCTCAGGAGTGAATTCATGTGCGCGGGTCCAATCGGTTATCAAACACGGGGTACTTACCCCCCATAGCGGCGCTGCCGACGGGAAAAGTCTCGGAGGGCCCGCAGAAAGTCGATCTGACGCAGATCGGGCCCGAGAGCCTCCACGAAGTAGAACTCGCTGTGCGCGCTTTGCCAGAGCATGAAGTCGCTGAGCCGCTGCTCGCCAGAGGTTCGGATGACCAGGTCGGGGTCTGGCTGACCGCCGGTATAGAGGTGCTGACCGATGAGTTCCGGCGTGAGGGTCTCTGCGAGGTCCTCCAGGGTGCCGCCGTGCGCGTGGTGGGTGGCGACGATGCTGCGCATGGCGTCGGTGATCTCGGTGCGGCCGCCATAGCCGACGGCGAGGTTAACGTGCAGGCCGTTACGGTCGCCGGTGCGGGCATCCGCTGCGTCGAGCGCTGCAATCAGCGGCTCGGGCAGGCCGGCCTTCGACCCGACCTGCTGCACCCGCCAGTTGCGGTAGTGCGAGAGCTCCTCGGCGAGGTCGGCGATGATCTCGATCAGGTCGGCGAGTTCGTCAGTTGGCCGCTGGGTGAGGTTATCGGAGGAAAGAAGGTACAGGGTGACCACTGAAATGCCGAGGTCATCGCACCATTCCAAAAATTCGCGCATCTTGGCGGCACCGGCGCGGTGGCCGTGCGCGGCGGTCTCAAAGCCCAGCTGCCGAGCCCAACGCCGGTTTCCGTCGATGATCATGGCGACGTGTCGAGGCATGTGCTCCGGGGTGAGTCCTCGTCTCAGCCGACGCTGATACAGCCCATAGAGGATGCCGCGCGGCGAGGGTACCTGGGGTTTCTGCACACAATTACGCTAGTCCACTCCCCGAGCGTTCGCGGCACGCTGCCGTATCCTTGCAGCATGGCCACCGAGCATGACATCCCTAATCTGCCGCTGATCGAGGCGGCCGACGCCCACCCGGAGGACGTTAAGCCCACCTGGCGCGGCTGGATTCACGCGGGAACGTTTCCCGTGACGATCGTGGCCGGCATCGTGCTGCTCGTCGTGGCCGAAGGCTCGGCGGCGAAGATCAGCTCGGCCGTATTCGTGCTTAGTTCAATGTTGCTGTTTGGTAATTCGGCGCTGTATCACCGCTTCAATTGGAAGCCGCGCACCCGCATCCTGCTCAAACGCATCGACCACGCCAATATTTTTCTGCTGATTGCCGGCTCGTACACGCCGATCACCGTGCTCGCGCTACCGCCCGAAAAGGCGACCCTGCTGCTCTGGTTGGTGTGGGGTGGAGCCGGGCTGGGCATCCTCTTTCGCGTGTTCTGGATTCACGCCCCGCGCTGGCTGTATGTGCCGCTGTACCTGCTGCTTGGCTACGGCGCGCTGCTATTCATCGTCGATTTCTTTCAGGCCAACGCGGCCATGATGACGCTTATTCTGATCGGAGGGCTCTGCTACACGGTCGGCGCGGTCATCTACGGGCTGAAGAAACCTAATCCAATTCCGGGCGTGTTCGGCTTTCACGAAATCTTCCACACGTTAACTGTCGTGGCGTTCCTGTGTCATTTCGCGGCGATAGTGCTGATCGCCACGCATCCGCTCTACCCGTAGGCGCGGCCCTATTCGGCCGTAGCGGCTATTCGGACTTGGCGGCCCCGTCGGCCCCGTCGGCCCCGTCGACCGGCTTATCGGGGTTCGCCGCGTTGCGCTGGGCCAGCTCGGCTTCGAGCCGCGCGCTGATTTCGGCGCGATACGTGGTGCGACGGATGCGGCGAGTCAGGTCGATGCCAAGCAGCAGGGTCGCGAGGCCCACCACGGCGATCGCGATGAACCCGACGACACCGGGAGAGACGGTGTTGGGGTCGATCTCGGGGGCTGGCGTTGGAGTCGCTGCGAGCACGACATTGATCAATTGGATCATTCCTGGTCCTCGATTCCGGCGAACAGATCGGATTCGGGCATAGCGCTGTCTACTTTCGATTCGATGAGTTGGAAGTCTTCGTACGGCCAGGCCTCGCGCACGAGGTCGTTGGGCCAGAAGAAAAAGCTGCTCTCCGGTGAGACCTGGCTCGCGTGCGAGCGCAATGCTGCATCACGCGCTTCGAGAAAATTGCCGGCCGGAACGTGCGATGTGGCCAGCTTTGGGTAGTTCGCCATGCGTTCGCGTGCCTCACCGAGCGCCTCCAGCAGCGGAGAATCGGGCTCGGCCACGCTGAGTGCGAGATACATCGCATCGATACGTTCGAGGTTGAAAATGCGGTCGTAGTAGACCTTGTCTATCTGCCAGGGTTCGCCGATGCGCGGGTAGCGACTCGGGTCTGCAGCGGCGCGATAGGCCTCCATAGAGACCTCATGACAGCGGATGTGGTCCGGGTGCGGGTAGCCGCCGTTCTCGTCGTAGGTGATGAGCACCTGCGGCCGAAACTCCCGAATTAAGTTTACGAGCGGTTCAGCAGAGTATTCGAGCGGAATAGCGGCGAAGCTGTTCGGCGGCGCCGGTTGGCCCTCGTCCATCCCGGAATCCTCGTAGCCCAGCCAGCGGTGTTGTATGCCTAATGCGTGTTGGGCACCCAGCATTTCCAGCCGACGCAGCCCGGGCAGGTCGCGTTCGGCCATGGCGTGCCCGGTCAAAGCCGGGTTCAGGATGCTGCCGCGCTCGCCTCCCGTGCAGCTCACGATCAGCACCTCAGCGCCGAGGCTGCGATAGTACGCGTACGTTGCCGCACCCTTGCTTGACTCATCGTCGGGATGGGCATGCACAGCCATCAATCGCAGCGTCACCATACTCCTCAGGAATGCCGGATAACCTTAGGCCAGATAACCTAGTTACCAGCCTAATCGCTCAGTCGGAAGTGTGAAATCGCCAGTGCCCCCCAGCAGCACGCCTATCGGAGTTCAGCCGAACCACGAGCCCTACCGTCTCGACGAAACTGAGATCCTCGTAGCGCCGGCGCTCGAGAGTGCCGTGATCCAATCACGCTACGGGCGCACACCCACGCGCAAGCGTCGAGACCGCCGCATACTTTGGGGGCTCGGCGGTATTTTTGTGTTGGTGCTGGGAGCGTGGGTGCTGTGGACCGGTCTGGATGGGGCATCCACTCAAATCGAAGCGCGCGATATCGCGCACACCATCATCGACGAGCACAGCGTGAGTGTGACCTTCGAGGTAGCTTTACCGGTCAATCGCACCGCGAGTTGCGCGGTACAGGCCCTCAACCAAAGCTACTCGGTCGTGGGCTGGAAGATCATCGATCTGCCGCCCTCAACCCTGTACAACCGGTCATTCACCGAGGTTCTGCGCACCACCGACCTGAGCAACACGGGTTTGATTTACCAGTGCTGGCTGACCTAAACTGACATATTCGCCTCGGCATACGCCCGGGCGGCGACTACATCTGCGCGGCCATCACCCCGCCATGCTGCGCTCGAGCGTATTGAAGGAGATCATTCGTGACTACCGACACAACGGTCACCTGGCTAACTCAGGCGGCCCACGACCGCCTCGCGGCGGAACTAGCGTCACTGAGCAACTTTGGCCGGGGCGACATCGCGAAGAAGATCGAGTCCGCGCGTGAAGAGGGTGACCTCAAAGAGAACTCCGGCTACCACGCGGCGAAAGAAGAGCAGGGCAAGATGGAGGCGCGCATTCGCACCCTCACCCTGTTGCTGCGCACCGCGGAGGTCGGTCACGCCCCCGAGAGCAACGGCATCGTCATGCCCGGCACCGTCATTACCGCCACCATCGCCGGCGACGAGAGCCGCTTCCTAATCGGAAGCCGAGAGATCGCTGCCAATAGCGACCTCGACGTCTACAGCGAGCAAAGCCCCCTCGGCGCGGCGATCATTGGGCTCAAGGTCGGCGCCAAGACCAGCTACACCACGCCGAACGGCAAGGAAATCAGCGTGCAGATCTCCAACGTGGAAACGTTCACCGGCGCCTGACTTCAATATTTAAACCCCGCGTCTGAAGCGGGAACCAGTACTGGCAGCTCGCCCGGCGCGAACTGCCAGCTTTGGCCCCATGAGGCCCTTCCGCTGGCCCCCCGGCGAGTTCTAGTCGACTTGGGGGTCGTAACCGGCCGCGCGCAGGGTGTCCACGACGTGCTGGCGGTGCTCCGGCCCGCGAGTTTCGACGCTGACGTCGAGTTCGACTTCGCTGATCTGCCGGCCCACCCCGTGCCTGGTGTGCAACACCTCGATGACGTTGGCCGTCGCCTCGGCGAGCAGCTCGGAGATGCGGGCGAGCTGGCCGGGGCGGTCGGGCAGCATGATGCGCAGCGTGAGGTAACGCCCGGAAGCGGCGAGCCCATGGCTGATCACGCGTTGCATCAGCAGCGGGTCGATATTCCCGCCCGAGAGGATGGCGACGGTCGGCCCGGTCGCGGTGATCTTGCCAGCCAAAATTGCGGCAACCGCAACGGCGCCTGCCGGTTCAACGACGAGCTTGGCCCGTTCCAGCAGCACCAGAAGCGCACGAGCGGTGTCGTCCTCGGTGACGGTGACGATCTCGTCGACGGTGTCACGCACAATTTCGAAGTTGAGCAGGCCCGGCTTGGCGACAGCGATGCCATCGGCGATGGTCGGCAGGATGCTGATGGCCACTGCCTCGCCGGCCGCCAGCGAGGGCGGGTAGGCGGCAGCGTTCTCGGCCTGTACCCCGATGACCCGGATACGACGCCCGTCCCGTGCCGCGCGTTGCTTGAGCGCACTGGCCACCCCGGAGATTAGTCCGCCGCCACCGATGGGAACGATGACCGTTTCGAGATCGGGAACCTGGTCGAGAATTTCAAGCCCCAGCGTGCCCTGCCCGGTGACGACATCCGCATGATCGAACGGCGGAATCAGTATCGCGCCCGTCTCTTGAGCGTATTCGGCCGCGGCAAGCAGCGGTTCGGTGACGGTCGTTCCGCGCAGAATGACCTCGGCCCCGTAGTCGCGCGTTGCCGACAGCTTCGGCAGTGCGACCCCGACCGGCATGAAGATGGTGGCCTTGATGCCGAGCTCGCGCGCGGCAAATGCCACGCCCTGGGCGTGGTTTCCGGCCGAGGCGGCGACAACGCCCCGCGACTTCTCGTCGTCGGTCAGCTTCGACAATCGGTTGTAGGCCCCGCGAATCTTGTATGACCCGGTGCGCTGCAAATTTTCGCACTTCAGGTACACCGGCGCGCCCAATACATCGGCAAGGTAACGCGAGCTCTCCATCGGGGTCACATCCGCAACCAGGGCGACAACGGCGCGCGCTGCTTCAAATTCGGCGAGGGTCGGTCCAACGAGGGTGGTCTCTGGCATATTTCAGTTCTCCGAATTGTCGTGCGGAGCGCCGGGTGCGCTCAAATCTGAGGGGGTCGTTTGAGCCGATCCGCGCCGCAACGTTGCAATCCTGCGCGGGCGCAGCCGTGCGGTACGCACCGCTGCGCCGGACGGGCGGTAACCCGGTCGGCTCTGCGGAACGGTCCGCCAGAGCACCGACCCGGTCGCCGGTTCCGGAGCTGGCGGACTCGACCGCCAGGTACCGCCGGCAATGTAACTGGTCATCGCGTTTAACACCGCAGCAATGGGAACGGCGAACAGTGCCCCCGGAATTCCAGCGAGCAAGGCGCCAGCGGCAACCACGAGAACGACGGCGAGCGGATGCACCTTGACCGCGGTTCCCATGATCAGCGGCTGCAGAACGTGCCCCTCGACCTGTTGCACGAGCAGCACGACGCCGAGCATCGCTAGGGCGATGGCCCAATTGTTGAAGATCAGGGCAATCACAATCGCCACGGATCCGGTAGCCACCGCGCCGACGATGGGAATGAAGGAGCCCAGGAAGACCAAAATGCCGATCGGTACGGCCATCGGCACCCCGAGCAGAGCCGCACCGACGCCAATGCCGACCGCATCAATCGACGCAACCAAAATTTGAACCCGAGCAAAGTTGCCCAGGGTCGTCCACCCGGCGACACCGGCACCATCCAGGGCCGCGCGGGCGCGCTGCGGGAAGAGTCTCACGATCCAGGCCCAGATCGACTTACCGTCAATGAGAATAAACAGCAGGCTGAACATGGTCAACAGAACACCAGCGAGCAGATGCCCGAGAGTTGTCCCCACCGAGAGGGCACCACTAATGAAGACAGCGCTGTCGTTTTGAATAGCCGTCCACGCCTGTTGCAGGTAAGTGTTGATCTCCGCTTCGGTCAGTTGCAGGGCAGAACCGGCCAGAAACGACTTCAATGCCGCATACGAGGTCGCCAGACGATCGCTCAGGCCAACGCTGCCCTCGGCAATTTGCGTTGCAGCCAGGGTGACGAGGCCGGCGACGACCACGAGCGTGCCGACAATCGCGATCGCGACGGCGAGGCCCTTGGGCCAGTGATGCCGCACCAGGAAGGCCACAAACGGAACGAGCAGTGCCGACACCAGCACGGCGACCAGCAGCGGAATAACAATCAGGCGCAGCTGAATGATGAGAAAGATCAGAATGGCAATGGCGGCGGCAATCACGATCAAGCGCCAGGACCACGCTCCGGCTAAGCGGATGCCGGACGGCAGGTTCTCGCCGACGCCGTTGCGCGGCGACCCGTCGGGCACCACCTCAATAGGTGTGACGACAATCTTTGAAGCGGCCTGATCGGCGCTCTCTCGCGCTCGCTCGGCCAAACGCCGGCGGCGCAGCCGAAGCAGCGCGCGCGCTTCTGGACTACCGGTGGATTCGCTCACCAGACCAGTCTAAGACTGCCGTCAGGGCTGTTGCGGCGCCGCACTGACGGCCGCGAGCTGCTCGGTCGAGACCGGTGCCCCGGTGAATTTGAGAAACACGGTTTCGCCTGCTGCGGGGCGTACGCGTACGCCATGCTGGAGAAACAAAATGGTGCCGTCGACCAGACGCACGGTCGTGCGGCGCAGCGAGCCCAAAAAACTCGACGCGACCACGGTGGCGGCCAGACCCTCGAGCGCAAACTCAATGTCCTCGGGGCGGATGGAGACCCGCACGGCACCGTCTGGCGTTGCGGGGTCGATGAGGGGCAGTTTGGTTCCGTACACCTCAGCCCGCGCAGACCGCACGACACCGTCGATGCGGTTACTGAGCCCGACGAAGTCCGCAATGAACGGGGTAGCCGGCCGAGAATATAGTTCCTCGGGCGTGCCGACCTGTTCGATATTGCCCGCACGCATCACGGCAACACGGTCCGCGACGGCGAGCGCCTCGTCCTGATCGTGAGTGACGAACAGGGTCGTGATGCCGAGCTCGGTTTGAATGCGTCGAATCTCGTCACGCAATTGCACGCGCACCTTGGCGTCGAGCGCTGAAAGTGGTTCGTCGAGCAGCAGCACGCGCGGTTCGGTCACGAGCGCTCGAGCCAGCGCCACCCGCTGCTGCTGACCGCCGGAGAGCTGGTGCGCAAAGCGATCGAAATGATCATCGAGACCGACCATGGCCAGGGAAGCCGCAGCCCGGCGACGACGCTCGGCCGGCTTGATCTTGCGCATCCGTAGCCCGAATTCCACGTTTTCACCCGCGCTGAGATGCGGAAAGAGCGAGTACGACTGAAACACCATGCCCATGTCACGTTTGCTGGTGGAGAGCGTCGACACGTCGACGCCGTCGATGGTGATGCTGCCGGCAGTGGTGGATTCCAGGCCGGCCAGAACGCGCAGGGCCGTGGTCTTGCCGCTCCCACTTGGGCCAAGCAGCGCCACGAACTCGCCGGCGTGCAGGGTGAGGTTGAAACCGTCCAGGGCGCGCATCCCGGAAAATTCCTTCACGACGCCCGTGAACTCGACGACCGTTCCCGGGCGAGCGGATGCTGTCGGCTGCGGATTATTCAACGGGAGGGCGGTCATGCTGGGCCTTTCACGGTGGTACGGCGGCGCGAGGTTCGGGTGCGCGGGGCCCCGAGTCGTCCGATGACGAGAAGCAGCAGAAACGCAAAGGCAAGAGCCAACAGCGATAAAATAACGGCCGTGTACGGGTCGACCTTGCTGACAACGACGAGCGCGGTCTGCAGGTTGACGCGGTTCAGCAATGACGCAATGGTGAATTCGCCGAGCACAACAGCCACGGCAATGAAGGCACCCGCCAGGATGCCTCGGCGCAGGTTCGGCACGAGCACGCGCACGAGTATGCTGCCCCAGCCTGCCCCGAGAGTCCGTGCCGCTTCGGTCAGCGTTTTCACGTCGACGCCGTCGAGGTTGGATTGAATGGCCCGGTAAGCGAACGGCAACACTGTGATGCCGTAGGCAAAGGCGAGGGTCCAGACCCCGCTGCCGAGCAGTCTGGCCACAATCGCGTACACCGGCGCGAGCCCCACCACGAGCACAATTGCCGGAATGGTGATGGGTAAAATACAGATGAATTCCAGTCCGCGGCGCAGCCGGGGAAAGCGGATGTGCACGAGCAGCATCGTGGGAACCAGCAGCAGCAGCACGATTACGACCGTGCCGATGGCCAGCGCCACCGAGTTACCAAGCGCTACCAGAACCGGTCGGTAGACCCCGGTGAAGCCGCTCTGAAACAGGGCGACCCAGCGATCGACATTGTAGCCGCCGACGAGCCCTGCTCGGAGCGTGAATTCGATCATGGCCACGATGGGCACGGCGAAGATCAGACCAACCAGGCCAAGAATGACGGTGCGCACCGTGCGCGACGGCGCGTGTGCGACGCCGCCGGCCGTGAAGCCGCCGCTCATTGCTGCCACCGGGCAGCTCGTGATTGCAGGGCCGAATAGACGACCATGACGATGGCCATCACCACGATCATGCCGAGGGCGAGCGCACCGGCGAGGTTTTCTCGACCGAGCAACGTTTCACTGGTGAGAGCCGCCCGAATCTGCAGGGGCACGATCTGCGATCCCTGACTGACCAGCGCTGCCGCCGTGGCATAGGACGAAAACGCGTTGGCAAACAACAACAACAGACTGCCAATAAACGACGGGGCCAGCACAGGGAAGGCGATGCGCAACCAATAGCTAGCGGTGCTACCGCCCAGGGTGGCGTTCGCCTCTGCCCACTGCGGTTTCAACGCTTGCAGTGCCGGCATGAAGGTGATGATCATCAGCGGCACCTGAAAGTAGATGTAGGGCAAGATGAGGCCGGTCGTGGAATAGAGCCAGACCCCGTTTTCAAATATGTCCACGCCAAAGCTATCGCGCAAATACAGGGTCACCATGCCCTGGATTCCAATGGTCGCAACGAAGGCGAAGGCGAGCATGACGCCGCCGAACTGGGCCAGCACACCGCTGAGCGAATCGATCGTGGTGCGGAGCGGCCCGTCTGGGCGGGTACCGAGCAGGGCATAACAGACCACTGCGCCAACGACCGCGCCGACGACGGCTGTCAGCGCGGACAACCAGAAGGAGTTGAAGAAGGTGGACAGCACCACCGGGTCACCGAGGGCGGCGACCGTGGCCAGGGTGAAGGCGCCGGTATTGTCGAAAAAGCCCGTGCCAATAGCAATCAGGGTCGGCACAGCCAGGAACAACAACACATACACCGCGAAGGGCAGCAGCCCGAAGGCTGCTGCCCGACCACGGATATTACTGGACAGCCGCGGCCCACTTTTCGCCGAGAAGCGTGGCGGCCGCCGTGCTCTGCTCTTCGGTCGGAACGACGGTGTCGCTCGGAGCCTTCGGCAGCGCGTCGAACAACTCGGTGTCGATGGTGCCGGCCTCGGCCATGGCCTCGGCCCGCGCCGGGCGCGCGCCGCCGGCCAGCCACAGGTTTTGTGCTTCATCGCTGTACAGGAATTCCTGCCAGAGCCGCGCTGCAGCCGGGTGCGGGGCATCCTTGTTGATTGCCTGGTTGTAATAGCCCGCGTAGCCGACGCCATCAAATACGACGATTTTCCAGTTGCGCTGGCCCTCCAGCTGAGCGCCATAGCCGACATTCAGGTAATCCCAGTCGAATACCACCGGCGTCTCGCCGGACGCGACGGTCGCCGTCGTCGGGTTGACCTTCAGAAAGTTACCGGCAGCATTGAGCTCGGAGAAGAAGTCGATGCCGGGCTGAAAGTCATCGACCGTTCCGCCGCTCTGCACGGTAGCGAGGCCAACAGCGGCAAACGCCGCACCGGCCTGGGTCGGGTCACCGTTCATCGCGACCTTGCCCTTGTAGGCATCATCGAGCAGATCGGAGAGTTCCTTCGGCTCCGGCACGACGTCGGGGTCGTAGCCCACCGACAGGTATCCGCCGTAGTCGCCGACGTAGAGTCCGGAGGCCTCCTTGAGCGCGTCGGGAATGTCGGCCCAGTTGGCAACCTGGTACGGAGCGAAACGGTCGGTACTGGAGAGGGCGACGGCCAGGCCGAGGTCGAAGACATCCGGAGCCGTGTCCTGGCCCTTGAGGTTGTCGGCAGCCTGAATTTCCTCGGCGCTCGAGCCATCGGGAGATGCCTCCGTGAGTGAAATCTCGGGGTACTTCTCGGCGAACAGATCGAGTATGGCGCCGTAATTTGCCCAGTCGCGGGGCAGGGCGATCACGTTCAATGCGCCTTCCGCAATCGCGGCTTCTTCGAGCCCGGCCAGATCACCGAAGGCCTCGAGGTTGGTTGCCGTCGATGCGTCGACTCCCGAAGCCGGAGCCTCGGAAGCGGTGGAACATGCGGTGAGCGTCAGCGCGAGAGCTGCCGCGGCGGCCAGGGACACCGTCAGAGTGCGTTTGAGAGACAATTTTCCTCCATTATGACCGGTTCCGGAACGTTTGATTACTGTGCAAACGCGCCGGGGAAACAGGATATGGGCAGGGTGAGCCGGTCGCCCGACACTACGAAGATTACATGGCGACTAAACGTTTTCCACCTTAACGGCAGGTGAACGGGGGTGCAGCTAGAGTGAGACGAATGGTCACCACGGTTACACCCGCACTGGCGCGGCGGATTGCCCTCGCGAGCCAGGGATTCGGCGCCCGGTCGACGACGACCGTCGGCATCCGCCAGCTCACCGCCCTGGTGAACCGGCTCGAACTGCTGCAAATCGACTCCGTCAACGTGTTCGAACGTAGCCACTACATGCCGGCATTCAGCCGACTGGGCCCATACGACAAGACCCAGCTCGACCGGCTCACCACCGGGAGCCAGTCGCGCTTCACCGAATATTGGGCGCACGAAGCCTCGTTTCTTCCGATCGATGTCTGGCCGCTGTTTCGTTGGCGCATGCAACACAGTCGCGACCGCTCGGCCAGCGCACCAGACGATTGGTCACAAAGCAATCGGTCGATGCTCGACTGGCTGCTCGCCGAGCTCGCCGCCAACGGCCCGATGCGAGCGAGCGCGATCGAACACGACGCCAACAAACGCAGTGGCCCGTGGTGGGGCTGGTCCGAGGTGAAGACCGGCCTGGAAGTCTTGTTTAGCTGGGGAGATGTGGTCAGCGCCGGCCGCATCCGCTTTGAACGCGTCTACGCCCTGCCGGAACAGGTCTTCTCCCCCGAGCTGCTCGGCACCGAAATTTCATCAGCGGATGCCCACCGCGAGCTGATTCGCCGCTCGGCTCGTGCCCACGGTATCGGCACCGCGAAGGATTTCGCGGATTACTTTCGACTGAAGGCTGCTCCAGCCCTCGCCGCCATTGTCGATCTGGAGGAGTCCGGGGAGCTGATTCCGGTGGCGGTGCCGGGTTGGGGCGCGCGGGGCGCTGCTGGCGCGGCCTGGCTGCACCGGGACGCGCGGCTACCGCGCACGATGGACGCGCAAGCGATATTGTCGCCGTTTGACCCCGTGGTCTGGGAACGCGCCCGCGCCCTGCGCTTGTTTAAATTTCATTACCGCATCGAGATTTACACGCCGGAACCCAAACGTGTGTTCGGCTACTACTCGCTGCCGATTTTGCTCGGCGACATGGTCGTCGGACGGGTTGACCTGAAGAACGACCGGCAGGCCGGCGTGCTGCGGGTACAGTCGGCCTGGGCTGAGCCGGCCGCGCCAACGGATGCTGCAGCGCGGCTCGCGCACGTGCTGCGGGAAGCGGCGCTCTGGCAGGGCCTGGGGGAGATCGTCGTCGCACCGCGCGGCAACCTAGCAAACGGTCTCGCCGCCGAACTGCGGTAGATCTGTCATCGCGTCAAAAAGTCAAAGGTGTCGGTCTAGAACTTGCGGCCCATCGCGGTCAAGCGCTCGATGCGCTCCTCGATCGGCGGATGCGTCGCAAACAGCTTGCCCATGGCGCCCTTCTTCAGCGGATCGGAGATCCACAGGTGCGCCATCGAGCTGTTCTGCTTCTGCATCGGGCGACCGTACTCGCCGAGTTTGGCCAGGGCGGAGGCGAGGGCATCCGGATGCCGCGTCGTTAACGCGCTCGTCGCATCCGCTAAATATTCGCGCTGGCGAGAAATAGCGAGCTGCACGACCGTCGCGATAAGCGGAGCCACGATCATGGCCACGAGGCCGAAGACCATGACGACGGGGTTGCCGTTGCTGTTGTTATTGCGGCCGAAGAAGGCCATGCGCAAAAACATATCGGAGATGAACCCGATCGCGACGACGAGGCCGAACACGACCATCGAGACGCGAATATCGTAGTTGCGCACGTGGCCGATCTCGTGGGCCATGACCCCTTCGAGTTCGGAATCATCCATAATGTCGAGAAGGCCGGTGGTCGCTGCGACGATGGCGTGCTTGGGGTCGCGGCCGGTGGCGAAGGCATTTGGCGCCGGATCGTTGATGATGTAGACCTCGGGCATGGGCGTTCCGGTCGTGATCGACAGGTTCTCCACGATGCGCCAGAGCCGCGGGTGGTCGGCCTTACTGTTGACCCTGATACCACCGCTCATTGAGATGGCCTGGCGACCAGCTGCATAGTACTGAATGAGCACGTACAGAGCTGTGATAACGACCGTGGCGATGAGGATGCCGTAGCCGCCCGCGCCATAGACGGCGTTCGCAAGCCACCCGAGCCCCGCGATGATCACGAAGAAGAGCACCATAATGAAGACGGTATTGCGTTTGTTCTTAGCTATCGCGCTGTACATCGACTAAGCCCGGTTAGAACTGCACGCGGGGTGGCTCCGCAATCGCTGCGGTATCGGCCACCTCGAAAAAGTCGCGTTCGGTGAAGCCAAGGTTCACGGCGAACAGGTGGTTCGGGAAGACCTTGATTTTAGTGTTCATTTCACGCACGCCACCGTTGTAGAAACGGCGTGCGGCCTGGATCTTGTCTTCGGTGTCGACCAGCTCGCCCTGCAGCTGCAGGTAGTTCTGGCTGGCCTGCAGCTGCGGGTAAGCCTCGGCAACGGCAAAAATGCTTTTCAGCGCGGTCTGCATGTGATTCTCTGCGGCGGATGCGTCGGCCGGGCCTTGTGCAGACAGGGTCTCGGCCCGAGCACGGGTCACGTTTTCAAACACGTTCTTCTCGTGTGCTGCGTAGCCCTTCACCGTTTCAATCAGGTTGGGCAGCAGGTCGGCACGACGCTTGAGCATCACCGTGATGTCGCTCCACGCCTCGTCGACGCGCACGTTGAGCGTCACGAGCGAGTTGTACGTCGACCACAGGTAGATACCCACGATGGCGACGAGTGCAACAACGATCAGAACCGGGATGAGCCATTCCATGGCAGCGTCTCCTTGCAAATTGGCTAGGTAGGTGGGCACGGCGACAAAACCAGGCCACAACAACCCCCGCGCGTACCTGCCAATACTAACGGCGACCTCGGAGGCTCCCACCCGCTTCCCATAACACTCCTAGCAAGCTCAAGGCGTGCGGGGAGCCACGGCGACGGGGCGCTGGCCCGTCGCCGCTTGGAATCGGATCAAGTATCCGTCCGGGTCCTGCACCAGAAACTGCGCTACGCCAGCTTCGGTTTCTCCCGTTCGGTACCATTTTGTTTCCGACTCCATAAAGAGCGGCCAGTCGGCCACGCGAAAAGCCTGCACGAGCGGGTCAATCGACGGCACCGCGATCTGAAAGTTGATGCCCCGGCCAAACGGCGGGTCTAACACCGCCGGTATCCAGTTTCGCCCAGCGCCCCGTTGCTCGAGCATAATCTGCGCCGTGCCCCTGCTGATGTAGGCAAACCGGTCGTTTGGGCGGTCGTACAGCACCTCGAATCCGCAGAGGCGGCACCAGAAATCCAGGCTCTGCTCGAGCGAGGTGACCAGAAGCTCCGGGACGAGGTCGGGCGCCGGCATGCTGCGCACATCGGTCATCGCAGTTCCTTTCGAAACCAGTGGTTGGCATACGGGTCAGCGTTGTGCGCTTCGCCCTCGATGAAGCCAACTGATGCGTAGAGACCGCGCGCCTCGACGAGGTCGGTTCGCGTATCGAGCCGCATGGCGGTGAGGCCCAGAGCGCGGGATTCACGTTCTAGATTCCCCATGAGCAGTCGGCCGACGCCATGACCGCGGGCATCCGGTTCGACGAAAACCCTGGTTATTTCGCCGATCTGGCCCGGGCGAATCCGCATTCCGGCGCAGCCGAGCACGGTGCGCCCCTGGCGGGCGAGCAGGAGCAGCCCTGTCGGCGGAACCAGGTCACCGCTGGGATACCCGGCCTGGGCGTCCAAAATTTCCGGCCGCAGCGCGGGTCGCCCGTGGTAGCGACTGACAATATCGTCGTAGTACCGAAACGACACGCTCTCGGCTTCAGCGGATGTCGGCGCCGCGGCAGACACACGGATCGGCAGCGCACACATCATGCGTTCCACCCTACTGGTCGTGCCAGCAGCCTGCGCGGGAGTTCCGGCGTCGGTGCGGTGACGGCGAAGCACGCTGCGCGGGAGCTGTGGCAGTGCGCGGGAGTTCTGGCGTCGCCGCCGTGACGGTGAAGCACGCTGCGCGGGATCTGTGGCAATGTGCGGGAGTTTGAGTGTGGCCGCAGCTCCCGCGCCTCGCGACGCGCGGGAGCTGCGTCAGTGCGCGGGAGTTCGGCCTCCCGCGCAGCGGCGCAACACCCGCGCACCGTGAAGTACCGCGATCAGCGACGCTCCACGCCACGCTCCGCACCACCACCACCACCACCACCACCACACCCCCCGCCCCATCCCCTCCCCCCGCCGCTGCCGCTGCCGCTGAGACGAACTAACGCCCATTGTGGGCTTGACAGGGATCGCGCCACGGCAGAGAGTGCGGACATGATGAACACATCCGCCCTCGCGGTCGAGGTGACCGATCTGCAGGTGCGGCGGGGAAAACATCCGGTGCTACAGGGGCTCTCGGTCAACGTTGCTCGCGGAGTCGTGGTGGGACTGCTCGGCCCGAGCGGATGCGGCAAGACCACCCTCCTGAGATCGATCGTCGGCGTTCAGGTAGTGCAGTCCGGCACCGTCACCGTGCTCGGCGCCCCGGCCGGATCGGCGTCGCTGCGGCACCGCGTTGGCTCTGTCACGCAGGATGCGAGCGTGTATGACGACCTCACCGCGTGGCGGAACCTGCGCTATTTTCGCGCCGTGCTCGGTGCGCCGCAGAGCGACATCGACCGCGTGCTCGCCCTGGCCGACCTGACTAATCAAGCCGGTCAGCTCGTCGGGTCGCTCTCCGGCGGGCAGCGGAGTCGGGTGTCACTGGCCGGAGCGTTGCTCGGCTCCCCCGACCTGCTCGTGCTCGTGCTCGTGCTCGACGAACCGACCGTCGGCCTCGACCCGGTGCTGCGGGTCGAACTCTAAACTCCGTTTCATCAGCTCCCCGCCTCGGGAACGAGCCTGCTCGTTTCCAGTCACGTGATGGACGAGGCCAGCCGCTGCGACCGGTTGCTGCTCATGCGCGACGGCGAGATTCTGGCCGATGACAGGCCGGTTGGACTGCTCGCGGCGATCGGACCCAGCGATACCGAGGGAGCCTTCCTGGCGCTGATTGCGCGGCATCCGCTTGAGAATTCGAGCCGCTGATTGCGCGGCATCCGCACGCTGACGATTCACTGCGTGATTCGAGCCCCTGATGACCCCGCAGCGCCCTCTCGCGGCGGCCGGCCGGGTACTCAGCTAGGTGCGGCACGACCCGCGCGCAATCGTACTGTTGCTCGTGGTGCCGAGCCTGTTGATTGGACTGGTGGCCTGGATCTTCTCGGACACCGTGGTGTTCGCCGCGATCGGGCCGGGCATGATCGCGCTCTTCCCGTTCATCGTGATGTTTCTCGTGACGAGCATCACGACCCTGCGCGAACGCCGCACCGGCACGCTCGAGCGGCTGCTGTCGATGCCGCTCGGCACGGATGATCTCATTCTGGGGCACACGCTCGCGGTGGCGCAGTCGGCCGTCGCCGTGGCGTCTACGGTCTGGGTGTGCAGGCTTGAGATCTCCGGGTCGACCTGGCTGTTGCTCGCTGTCGCGGTAGCGGATGCCGTGCTCGGCACGACCCTTGGCCTGCTCGCGAGCGCGTTCGCCCGCACGGAATTTCAGGTCGTGCAGTTCATACCGGCGCTGGTGTTTTCGCACATTCTGCTCGGCGGCATCTTTCTGCCGCGCGCGCAGCTGCCCGATGTGTTGCGTGCGATCAGCGACGGGCTACCGCTGTCGCACGCGATCGACACGCTGTAGGCGGTCGCTGCCGATTCGAACGACGCCGCCCATGTCGGCGGGGAGCTGCTGATCATTGGGGCGTGGATTGTGGGAATCGTCGTGCTCGGGTCGGTAACGCGGCGGCGGCGCACGCCCTAGCGGTTCGCCAGGGCGTGCTGCAGCCAGCGGTAGCTCGATTTGGGGGTGCGCGTGCGGCGGTCGTTGGCGAAGTCAACGTGCACGAGGCCGGTCGGCTGGGTGTAGCCGGCGTTCCACTCGAACGCGTCGAGCAGCGACCAGAAGGCGACGCCAGCGAGGTCGATAGCGGCGGCAGGGGATCCGGAAGTCGTGGCGTCGAGGGCGGCAACGAGGTGTTCGGCGAGGTAGTCGATGCGGGCTGGATCGTGCACGAAGTGGCGGGCATCCGCTTGATCGAAGAAGGCGCCGCCGGCCAGCGACAGGTAGACGGGTGGTAGCGCGGGGTAGCGTTTGGCCAGTTCGGCGAGCGCGACGGCGACGTACTCGGGCGCGTTGACGGCGCCGGTGGCGGTGGTGGGGTGTTCGCGGAAGGGCTCGAGGTGGAACGGCCAGGACGTGACGGGGATCGGCTGCCCGTCTGGGGCCGTGAGCGTCGTCGGGCCGGCGGCGATGCGAGCTGGCTCGGTGTAGTTCACGCCGTAGAAGTCGAGCGGCTGGTGGATCGTGCGCAGATCGTCTGGGTCGGTCTCAAGCAGGGTGCGCAGCTCCACCGCGAACGGTTCGAGCGGGTCCGGATAGTGGCCGAGCAGCACGGGATCGGCGAACACGCGGTTCGCCAGCAGATCGTAGAGGGCGGCGTAGGAGCGGTCCTGATCCCGGTCGGTCGCCGACTGCACGGGAGTGTGGGTGTTCACGAGGCCGATGCGTCCACGCACGTCAGCGGCGCGCAGGCCTTGTACGGCCAGTCCGTGCGCGAGCAGCTGGTGGTGCACGGTGGGCAACGCGTCGAACAGCAGGGTGCGGCCGGGCGCGTGGATGCCGAGCGCATAGCCCTTGATGGTGACCGTGGCCGGCTGGGCGATGGTCACCCAGGCATCGATGCGGTCGCCGAACGCCTCTCCCACGGCGTTGACATAGTCGGCGAAACGGCCGGCGGTGTCGCGGTTCAGCCAGCCACCGCGGAGGGCCGCCGGAAGGTCAAAGTGCGAGAGAGTGGCGGTCGAACGGATGCCGTCGGCCAGCAACGCGTCGAGCAAACGGTCGTAGAACGCCAATCCATTGCGGTTCAGGGCACCCCGCCCCTCCGGCTGGAGTCTGGTCCAGCCGAGCGAGAACCGGTAGGAATCGACGCCGAGATCGCGCAGCAGGGCGGCATCCGTTTCGTAATTCTTGACGTGGTCGGTCGAGATGGACGCGTTCGACCCGTCGCGGATGCGACCGGGCTGTTGGCTGAAGGAGTCCCAGACGCTGTCGCCGCGGCCACCATCGCGGGCTGCACCCTCGATCTGAAAGGCGGAGGTAGCCACGGCCACCTCGAACCCGCCCGCAAGACGATCGCCGAACTCGCCGGCGCGGTGTTCCCAGTCCCGCGCGGCTACGGCGCGCGTCGAGAGTGATGTGGGGGTGCGAAGCGTGGGATTCATCGGGGTGCGGCTTTCTTCGGCGGTCTCATGCTGGGCATCCGCTTCGTATTAAGCGTGTCATGTTTATGAGCCGGCGGCGGCAGCAGACGTTGAAGCGCAAAGAATTCCCCCAGTTTGTTACTTTATGCGCGCGCGGGAGGTTGACTTTACCGCGCTCTCCCCCTCAAATTGGGGCAGGGGGTGAATCATGTTCGCATCAAATCGTGTCGCAGCGTCGGGCGCAGCGACACGCCAGCGACGCTCCCGCGGCTTGGCGGCCGTCACCACCTTGCTGCTGGGCTGTGCCATCGCCCTGTTTGCCCCCACGCTCTTCTCTGCCGAGGCCAGCGAGGCTCCGTCAGCCTCCGAGCCACCGGCCACGTCGCAGGCCACGACTTCGCTGCTCACGACGCCGGAACCTACTGCGACCGCGGAGCCAATTCCGAAGGCAGTACCGGAGGTTGCTGCCAGCCCAGCGATTACGAGCCCAGGCACCGGGCAGTTCATTGGCAGCAATAACACGAGCGTGTCGGGAACGAAGTCTGTCGACCAGGAGATTCAACTGCTGTCGCCGTTCGGCGCAGACCCCCTGTGCATCGTCGCCGACGCCACAACGTCGTGGAGTTGCGAGAACGTGTACCTGCCGGACGGTCCCACCATCACCCTGCGTGTCGTCGTGACCGGGGATTCGAGCCTGAGCGATGAGATGTCGGTCGCCGTGCTCGGCGCTCCGACGATGCTCGGCGGACGAACGAGCGACGTGTCAGACGGCTGGGTTCGCGGAACCGCATACCCGCAGGCCACCGTCACCGCGTCGCTGTCGAACGGGGCGCGCTGCACGAGCAGCGCCGACACCTCTGGAGCGTGGGCCTGCCTGTTTTCGGGCCTGGATGACGGCAGCTGGGACGTCACGGCGAGCCAGAGCACGACGTTCAGCAGCCCGTCGACGTCGAATTCGAGTGCACCAGTGACGATCGTGTTCGACGTGACAGCACCGGACGCCCCCGTCGTTTCGACTCCGAGCACCGGCGCTCAGATTCCCGTCACCGGCACCGAATACAGCGGCACCGGGGAGACGGGGGCCGTGGTCACGGTATTCGCCGGGCCATACTCGCTCTGCTCCGCGCCGGTGAACGGCACACTCTGGAGCTGTTCGGCCGGCGAAGTGGCTGCCGGGTCGTACTCGATCATGGCCGTTCAGCAGGACCCCGCCGGCAACGTCGGCCCGAGCAGCACGCCAATAGCGGTCAGCTACGTCGCTGCCACTACACCGACACCGACGCCGACCGCGTCCGCCGCGGCAACGCCACCGGGCACGCAACCGGGCACGCCGGCGCCGAGCGAATCGGCCTCGGCAACGCCGGACGACTCGGCGGTTGTGCCCGCTGTACCCGCCCCGCCGTCGTCAGGGCCTGATTCCGCGGAACCAACGCCGGACGATGCCACGGCAGCGCCGGAGCGGGAGGAGGCCGGGGCATCCGTTTTTCGTGACCAGTGGAACGATCCAACGCGTTTCGCCGCGACCATCGGCCCGACAGCAAACGGTTCACCGTTTCCGTGGATGCAGGCCGCGCTGCTCGCCCTCGGGGCGATGCTGCTCATCGCCCTGCCGCTGCGGATGCTGGCCGGCACCATTTCGCGCGCGCGCGGCGGACGACCGCTTGGGCCGCTGCCGTCATTGGCGGGGCGTAATCGGGAAAAGGAAGAATTTGAGGTGGCACCGACCGTGAAACTGAACCGGTGGACGCGCGGCGGCGCGGCGCTGGTGGCTGCCGCTACCTTCGTGATGCTTTCCGGGCCGGTCGTGGATCAGCCCGCCTACCTGCGACTGCTCGCTGGGGTGATTATCGGTCTGGTTCTGGTCAATGCGGTCGCCATTCTGGTGCCGCTCTGGTGGAGCTCACGGGTGCTCGGCCTGCATGGATCTGCCACATTTCTGCCGCGCTACCTGCTGATTATTGCGGCTGCCGCGATCGCGTCCCGACTGTTCGACGTGCACCCCGCTCTGCTCTTCGGGCTGCTCGGCAGTGTCATGCTGACCGCCAAAACGGATGCTGCCGGCCAAGCCGGCGCGCAGCCAACGCCCGCGCAGAGCGGCCAGCTCGCCCTGGTTCGCGTCGGCAGCCTAATAGTCCTCGCCGTTCTCGCCTGGTCGCTCGGGGCGCTGCTGCCGAGCCCGACCGATTTCGTGACCTCGCTGGCCGCGGAGACGGTCAACACGATCGTGCTCACTTCGATCGGCTCGGCCGTACTCGTGCTGGTGCCGGTCGGACACACCAGCGGACGAAGCATGCTCGCCTGGTCATGGCCGCTCTGGACCAGCCTGACCGTGCTGACCTACACACTGCTGTTCGGAGCTCTCGCGCCGGTCGTTGAGCAGCTGCAGAGTGACGGCGGCGCAACGGTGCTCTGGATTGTTGCCGCGGCCTTTGCCACGCTGTGCGGCAGCGTCTGGGTGTGGCAGCGGTTCGTCGCGCCGAACCAGCGCTAGACCGCTGCAGGCTGTATCGTGCACATGTGCGCCTAGGAGTTCTCGACGTCGGTTCGAATACCGTCCACCTGTTGGTTGTCGACGCGCACGAAGGCGCTCCGCCCGTGCCGATGGCCGCCGACAAGAGCGTGCTGCGCCTCATGCGCTACATCACGCCGGACGGCGCGATCAACGACGAGGGCGTCGCTGCGGTGCTGTCCGCCGTGCAGCATGCAGCGGATGTCGCCCAGCAGCACAACATAGACGAGCTGCTGCCCTTCGCCACCTCGGCGCTACGCGACGCGACTAACGGGCCCGAATTGCTCGTCCGAGTCGAACGCGAGACCGGTGTTGCCCTGCAGGTATTGTCGGGCGAAGACGAGGCCCGGCTGACTTTTTTGGCGGTTCGGCGCTGGTATGGCTGGTCGGCCGGCAACATTTTGCTGTTCGACATTGGTGGCGGCTCGCTGGAGATCGCTGCCGGCGGCAGCGAATTTCCCGAGGTCGCCCTGTCGCTTCCACTGGGCGCTGGTCGCAGCACGATCGGATTTCTGCACCACGATCCGCCGCTGCCGGACGAGGTGTCTGCGTTGCGGCAGCACGCGGCATCCGTTTTGCGAGAGGCCGTCGGCTCCTTCTCGCAGTTGCCCGCCCCGCACCACATTGTCGGCTCGTCGAAGGCGATTCGCTCGCTGGCCCGTCTGGCCGGCACGACCTCGGATGGCGTCGGCGCCACCGACCGGCTGCGGCTGGGCCGTACCGAGCTCAACGATTGGGTGCCGCGCCTCGCTCGCATTCCGGCGGAGGCGCGCCCTGCACTGCCCGGAATCACGGCCGACCGCACATTTCAGATCGTCGCTGGCGGCATTGTTCTTGGCGCTGCGATGGCGGCATTTGGGGCCGCTGAGCTCGAAGTGTCGCCGTGGGCGCTACGGGAGGGGGTCATCCTGCGTTACCTCGACCGACTGCGCTAGCCGTTTACATTCATCGATCCTAGGAGAGATTCGCATGCGAAAACTGACCGCCGGCCTATTCATGTCGCTCGACGGCGTCGTGGAGTCGCCAAACTTGTGGCAGTTCGACAGCTTCGACGAAGAACTCGGCGTCGAAATGAGCGCCATGATGACACGGGTCGATACCGTACTTCTCGGCCGCGTCGGCTACGAACAGTGGGCCAGCTATTGGCCGAATGCCGACAAGGATGACCCGTTCGGTGCCTTCATCAATCCCGTTCCCAAGTTCGTCGCGTCCCGTACCCTCACCGGTGACCTGGCTTGGCAGAATTCCACGCTCATTCCGGGTGATGTGAACGAGTTCGCGACCGAGCTCAAGAACACCGCAGGCGGCGAGATTTCAGTGGTCGGCGGAATTTCACTGGTGCGCCATCTGCTGTTCGCTGGCCTGCTCGACTCCCTCACCGTGATGATGCACCCCGTCATCGCTGGCGAGGGCCGACATTTGTTCGAGCCGACCGACCCGGTGACCCGGCTGACGTTGCAGACATCTTTGATGACGAGCAAGGGAAATGCCCTGCTTACCTACGGCATGCGCACGAGCTGACGGGACAGTACCGTGATTTCGTACCCCACACCGATCGACCCGCCCGAACTTTTTCAGAGCCCAGCCTTTGCCCAAGGCATGATTGCTCCCGCTGGACGCACACTCTATGTCGGCGGGCAGAATGGAACGGACAGCACTGGCGCCCTGGCCGACGGGCTCGGAGCGCAAACCGCACTCGCCCTGCGCAATGTGCTCGCCGTGCTTGCTGAGGCCGGAAGCAGTCCGGAGCACGTGGTCAAACTGACCATTTATCTCGCGACCGGCATCGACCCGGGGGAAGCGTACGCCGCCACCGCTACGGTGTGGGGAGACCGCCGCACCGCCGTCAGTGTGCTCGCTATCACTCCGGCACGGCCCGGCGCTCTCGTTGAGATCGAGGCCGTGGCGGCAGTTCCCGATAACTGAGGCAACCGCGGGGCGGGGCGTTACCGTGTTTCGCGAACTGCCACAGATGCCCCCTACGCTCGCGCGACCCGCCATTAGTGGCATCTCGCGGGCGCTCCGACGCGAATGCCAGCCGTTCCGAGGACTCCGTTTTCTCAGAACCTGCAGAAAATGGTGTCAGCAACTACAACCAGTGCCCCCACTGGGACTTGAACCCAGACTGTGACGATTTTAAGTCGTCTGCCTCTGCCAATTGGGCTATGGGGGCGTGCCCGAAGACGGACGGTTAAAGCATAGGTGCTGCCGGACGATGGAATCGCCCCGCAGCACCTACCGCGACAACTACTTCGAAGCGGATGCCTCAGCGGCCGACTTCTCGGCGACGGGCGCCGCGGTCGTGGAAGCGGCTTCTGCAGCCTTCACCGCGGGCTTGCGCGGTGCACGGGGCGCACGCGGAGCCGCCGGAGCCTTGGCGGCGGGCGCGGCAGCCGGGGCTGCGGCGGGAGCTGGCGGCTTGGGACGTGAAGCGAACTCGACGAACGTGGCGCGCGGGTTCTCGGTGGCGCTGAGCGAGACGGCGTCGCGACCGAGGAAGAAGTTATTCACCCAGCCCCAGACCACGCGCAGCTTGCGCTCCCAGCTCGGCATGGCCAGACCGTGGTATCCGCGGTGCGCGAACCAGGCCGGCAGGCCCGTCATCGCGAACTTGCTGTTCTGGAACACTCCAATGCCAACACCGAGTCCGGCGACGGCGCCCAGGTTCTTGTGGAAGTACTGCACGGGCGCTTCGCCCCGGAGCACGGCGACGATGTTCTTGGCCAGCAGCTTGCCCTGACGAACAGCGTGCTGGGCGTTGGGCACGCAGTTGCCGCCGACGCCGCCGCCACTCAGGTCGGGAACGCAGCTCACATCGCCGGCGCCCCAGGCGTCAACGATGATGTCGTCTTCGGTTCCGACACGGAGGTCGGCGCGAACCTGCAGGCGGCCACGCTCTTCGATGGGAAGGTCGGTGTGACGCACGATCGTCGGGTTCGCCATGACGCCAGCGGTCCAGACGATGAGGTCGGTTTCATAGGTCTCTCCGGTGGAGAGCTCAATCTTGCCGTCGACCGCGCTGGTCAGCTGGGTGTCGAGGTGAATCTGGGCACCGCGGCCAGCGAGGTTGTCGATGACCCAGAGGCTTGTCTTGAGCGAGACCTCCGGCATAATGCGGCCCATCGCCTCGATGAGGTGAAAGCTGGTGTCATCGAAGCTGATCTCGGGGTACAGGGTGAGCAGCGAGGTAGCGAACGAGCGCAGCTCGGCGAACACCTCGATGCCGGCGAAACCGCCACCGACGACGACGAAGGTGAGCAGACGATCGCGCTCTGGGCCGGCCGGCAGCGCGGCTGCCCTGTCGAAGTTGGTCAGTACGCGGTCGCGGATCGCGACGGCCTCTTCGATGGTCTTGAGGCCGATCGCCTGGTCTGCAACGCCCGGAATCGGGAATGTGCGCGACACGGCCCCAGCGGTGACCACGATGATGTCGTACTTGAACTCGTACGGCTCGCCGGTGGGCGGGGTGATCGTGGCGGTCTTCTCGGCGTGATTCACGTGAGTGACCTTGGCGGTGACGACGTTGGTCTTCTTGAGGTGACGGCGGTGCGACACGACCGCGTGACGCGGTTCGATGGAGCCGGCAGCGACCTCCGGCAGGAAGGGCTGGTACGTCATGTATGGCAGCGGGTCAACCATGGTGACATCGGCTTCGCCGGATCGCAGCCACTTCTCGAGCTTCCATGCCGTGTAAAAACCGGCGTAGCCGCCACCAACAATGAGAATTTTGGGCACGATGAGAAGGCCTCCTACAGAATTATGACGGTGCGAAATCTTTGGGGTTGGGTCGAATTCGCTTGAAGTGCCGGGAGGCCCCAATGCCTACCAGCGTTACTAGGATACCAAACCCCACGAGTACAGCGAGCGGCAGACTGATATAGGTCAATGTCAGTTGGTTCGGGACCCAGGCGGTGAGCACGTTTTGGGCAGGTAGTGCCGGGTCAGCTGCTGCGGCGACCGGCGCCTCGGCCACCGGAGCCTCGGTCGGAACCACCGCAATCTCGGCGCGGCGGTGGAGCGTGATCCACTCCGTGAGCAGCTCGGTGGGGGTCGCCCCGGTCGCCGGCGCTACATAGCGGGTAACGGCGGCGGCGGCATCGATCAGGCCGTTGCCATAGATCGGGCTCGGCACTGAATGCCCGTTCGGGTTGGCCGTGGCGATGATCCGATTCATGACGCCGGCGGCATCCAGATACGGATAAGCGGCGCGCACCAGGGCCACGAGACCCGACACGAGTGGTGTCGCAGCACTCGTACCGTCCCACTGCACGTACGTCGAATCGGGCAGCACCCCGACCAGTTTCTCACTCGGTGCGGCGACGGCGATGGTGATGCCCTGCGACGATGCGTCAAAGCTGGCCGATTTGTTGCGGTCAACGCCGGCAACGGTCAGCACGCCCGGGATGGTGGCAGGGGCCCCGACCTCTGTGGTGCCACTCCCCCGGTTTCCGGCGGCGGCCACGACGACCACATCGTTCTTGAAGGCATAGAGAAAAGCATCGTCCCAGCTCTCCGGCCAGTACAGCGTGTTACGGGTGAGCGACATGTTGATCACGTCCGCCCCGTTGTCGACGGCCCAACGGATGCCCTGAGCGATCTGGTCGTCGTTGCTCACGGCGGAACGAGTGCTGCCAAACCCAACCGACACAGCCAAAATGGATGCCTCCGGCGCAACGCCGATCAGACCGGTACCCTCTCCGGTGCCGCGACCGGCCAGAAGCGAGGCAACCAGGGTGCCGTGTTCGCCGTCATCATCGTCGCCGGCGACCGGGGTTTGTCCGTCGGCGGAGCCGAGCCCTGAGACATCCGTTCCCCCGATGACAACGCCGGCCAGCTCGGCGACGCTGCCGTCGATTCCGGAATCGATGACGGCGACCGTGACGCCGGCTCCCCGGGTGGTGTTCCATGCCTCGGTAAAGCCATAGTCGGTGAGCCAATACTGCAAGTCACGAATCTGGTCGGCCTGGGCTGCCGTCGCGTCGAGCAGGACGGAGCCAGCAACGGTGCCGCCAAACAGCGTCGTGGCCAGCGCGAGCCCGACGGCCGCCGTGACTCGACTCCCCCTCACCCGACGCCGACTGACCCGTTGCGCTGTCTGGGTCACGCCGAAACCGGCCCGGCCTCGATGGGCGGTGGCACCGCGGCCTCGATAGAATAGTCCAGACACTCGCAGACCGCGGGCGACCAGGTGGCGCGTTCCAGCGCGAAGTCGCCGATCGGATTCACGCCGGGACCCGCCGCGAGGGAATGTGCGGCGAGGGCGTGCAAGCATTTGACCCGACTGGGCATGCCGCCAGAGGAGATTCCGGCGATTTCCGGAACACTGCCGAGCTGGTCTCGGTCGAATAGAAAGCTGTCGTGCGCGGCCTGGTAGGCGGCGCGCACCTCGTCATCGTCGGCGAGCAGGTCGTTGTATTCGTTCATGACCTGGGTAGCCTCCAGCGACGAGATCGCTGCGGTGGCCGCGGGATGGCAGAGGTAGTACAGGGTGGGAAATGGGGTGCCGTCGGCGAGCCGCGGCGCGGTAGCAACGACGGTCGGTGCACCGCAGACGCACCGGGCGGCAATGCCGACCACGTTGCGGGCCGGGCGCCCGAGCTGGGCAGAGACAAGGTCGATGTCGGCCGCGGTGAAGGCGTCGAACGGCGGCCGGGTCACGGCGCCACCGTTTCGGGGGTGTCGGATTCCGGTGTTAATGTGGCCGGTGTTGATGTGGATGGCGCTGCGGCTTGCGGCGCGAGGCCAACGGTCATGGTGGAGGCGAACAAGGAACCCAGCCAATCAATCTTGGTGCTTTGGATATTGCTGCTGACCGGGGCGGCATCCGCTTCACGTGCGGCCACCACCGCCAGGTCGTTATAGACGAGAAAACTGATATCGCCTGGCATCACGTACGACAGTCGTTCGCGCGCCTGGGTGGTGACATAGGTGCGGTCGTTCCAGCGTTCGCGTTGGCTGTTGAGCCGGTCGACTTCGCTCTGCTGGTCGGCAACGGTCACGCTCAGCTGGCTGATCTGCTGCCGCTGCTCGGCGTAGGTACGCAGGCTCGGTGCAAGAATCACGACGGCAAGCACCAGAATGACCATCATCACGAGCGAAAAACCCGAAAAGCGGATGCCGCGCAGCCAGCCGCCGGTGGGTGTTTCCGTCGCCGAGACCCCAGGTTGCCGCAGGACTGGTTGCCGCTGGGCCTGCGGGCGTTGGGCCTGGACCGACTTGGCCTGGCCCGACTTGGCCTGGCCCGACTGGGGCTGGGACGACGTCTGCTGAGGTCGCTTCGGCGCCATCACGGCTCCTTTCACTGGTCGGCCTACTGATCGGTCATACTCGTCGGTACGTGTGGTGGATACTGCTGAAAATGCTACCAAGCGAAAGCTGTGGGCCCCCGACCAACCGAAACAATCGGTGATCGAGGACCCGATGACGCTACTGCTGCTTAGTGCTCTGGTGTTCGTGTGGTGTTGGTATCAACTACGCGATGAAGCGGGGAAACGCGGTGCGGCCAGCGTAAACCGCGCCCTCGCCGAGTTCTTCTTCGATGCGCAGAAGCTGGTTGTACTTGGCAACGCGCTCGCTACGGGCCGGGGCGCCAGTCTTGATTTGACCGGCATCCGTTGCCACTGCGAGGTCGGCGATGAAAGTGTCTTCGGTCTCGCCCGAGCGGTGCGAGATGATCGCGGTGTAGCCGGCGCGCTGGGCGAGGGAAACGGCATCCATTGTCTCAGTCAGGGTGCCGATCTGGTTGACCTTGACCAGAATCGAGTTCGCGGCCTTAAGCTCGAGGCCCTTGGCCAAGCGCACGGGGTTGGTCACGAACAGGTCGTCTCCAACAATCTGTACCGCGCCGCCGAGTTCGGTGGTGAGGTGCACCCAGCCATCCCAGTCGTCTTCCTGCAGCGGGTCCTCGATCGATACCAGGGGGTAGTCGGTGACGAGCTTGGCGTAGTAAGAAACGAGTTCCTCGGCGGAGAGCTTCTTGCCCTCGAAGTTGTAGCTGCCGTCCTTGAAGAATTCGCTCGCAGCGACATCGAGGGCAAGGGCGATGTCCTTTCCGGGAACGTAACCGGCGTTTTCGATTGCTTCCACGATGAGGTCGAGCGCTGCCCGGTTGCTCGGTAGGTTGGGGGCGAATCCGCCCTCGTCGCCGAGGCCGGTGGACAGGCCCTTGGACTGCAGCAGCGCCTTGAGGCAGTGGTAGACCTCGACGCCCCAGCGCAGGGCCTCGCTAAACGACTCGGCGCCGAGCGGAACGATCATGAATTCTTGGATGTCGACATCGTTGTCGGCGTGCGATCCGCCGTTGATGATGTTCATCAGGGGCACCGGCAGGGTGTGTGCGTTCGGGCCACCGAGGTAGCGGAACAGCGGCAGTCCGGCCGAGCTGGCGGCGGCCTTGGCCACGGCCAGGCTCACGCCGAGGATGGCGTTGGCGCCGAGGCGTTCCTTGTTGTCTGTACCGTCGGTTTCGATCAAGACGAGGTCGACGATGCGCTGGTCGGTCGCGTCGATGTCTTCGACCGCTGGGCCAAGGTCGTCAATGACGGCTTCGACGGCCTTGAGCACGCCCTTGCCCTGGTAGCGGGCCTTGTCGCCGTCGCGCAGCTCATAGGCCTCGAACACGCCGGTAGACGCGCCGGAGGGCACAGCGGCACGGCTGACCGTTCCGTCGCCGAGCAAAACCTCGACCTCGATGGTGGGGTTGCCTCGGGAGTCGAGAATTTCGCGTGCGTCTACTGCCTCAATTAGGGCCACAACTGTCTCCTGTTTTGTCGGGATTAACGCCTGGTTGGACGTCGGGGTATGCGTCATGTGAAAGGTCGGGGTGCACCGGTGATCCGAGCAAATTCAGTCTAACCACAGCGTCAGACACGGTCGCTCGCTCGCTCGCCAGAGCGCAGGTCAGGCGCCTAGCGGCTTGAAGTCGAGATCGTCGACCGATGCGGTGTCGGCCATGACAAACGCGAACCGCCCATAACCGGCCTCGCCCGCTCGGTCGAGCAGCGCCTTGAGGTTCTTGGTGCGGCGCTCAAGCCGTACGCGCAGCCCGGTGGCCACGAGGTCACGCTTGAGGGCGACCAGGCCGGCCGGATCGGCGTCTTTGTCGTGCACGAGCACAACGGCCAGATCAGCGGATGCTGCATCCGCTTGTAGCAGGTCAACGATGCGTTCGAAACCGATCGAGAATCCGCAGGCCGGCACGTCGGTGCCGAGGAAGCGACCGATCATGCCGTCGTAGCGTCCGCCGCCGCCCAGCGAATAGCCGAGATCGGGGTGCGAGATTTCGAAGATGGTGCCGGTGTAATAGCCCATGCCGCGCACCAGGGTGGGGTCGAAGATCAGGTCAACGCCGGGCAGGGCTTCGCGCAGGGCGGCCAGGTCGGCGAACGCTGCGGGGTCAAGCCAGGCCGGTGCGCTGCCGCCCGAAGCGTCGTCGCCGAGGGCCCAGCCACCGGTGCCGAGCTCGGTGAGCAGGGCGGCGAGGCCCGGAGCATCGATGCCGAGGGCGCCGAGCTCGGTGGCTACGCCGTCGACGCCGATCTTGTCGAGCTTGTCGATCACGATCAGCGCCCGCTCGGTCAGCTCGGCGGCGACGCCCCAGTGGGCGAGAAGGGCACTGAGGATGCGGCGATCGTTGATGCGGATCGAGCAGCCCGTCAGCCCAAGCTTGGCCAGCGTCGCGGCCGTCGCTGTGATCAGTTCAATTTCGGCGAGCGCGCCCGCTTCGCCAATGATGTCGATATCGCACTGCATGAACTGGCGGTAGCGGCCCTTCTGCGGGCGTTCGGCTCGCCAGACCGGTGCGATCTGAATCGAGCGGAACACGGTGGGCAGCGCTGCGCGGTGGGTCGCATAAAAGCGTGCCAGCGGAACCGTGAGGTCGAATCGCAGTCCGAGGTCGGCCAGGGAGAGGAGGTCGTCCTGCTCGGCGGCGACCGCGACATCCGCTGGGCTGAGCCCGCGTTTGAGCACCGCGAAGGCGAGCTTCTCGTTGTCGCCGCCGAGGCCGGAGTGCAGGCGGGCGGAGTCTTCCATGACCGGGGTTTCGATCTCGTCGAAGCCGTGCGCACGAAAACTCTCGCGGATGATGCCGAGTGAGCGTTCACGCAGGGCCTTATCGGCGGGGAGAAAATCGCGCATGCCGCGCGGCGGGGTCACTGCAATAGCCATGCTGCAATTCTCTCAGCATGCCGACGGCGCGATTCACCGCCGCCCAAATAAGCCTGACCCGTAGACTCAGGGGCATGCCATTCACGACAGCACCGGGCCCGTCTGCGGCACGGTCGAGCTGGATCGAACCGACCGGAATCGTGGTCAGCGGGGTGAGCCGGTCGTTTGGCAGTGTCTTGGCGGTGCTCGATGCCACGCTGACCGTTCCGGCCGGGTCGGTCACGGCGCTAATCGGGCCAAACGGCTCGGGTAAGACGACGCTGCTGCTCATGCTGGCGACGCTGCTCACCCCGGATGCCGGCATCATTCGGATCAACGGTTTCGACCCGGCGACCGAGCCAGAACGCGTACGCGCCCTGATGGGATGGATGCCGGACACCCTCGGTTCCTGGCCGAGCCTGAGCGCCCGCGCCGCTTTGCAGACCACCGGGCGCATGTACCGGATGACCCGCGAACAGGCCGCTGTGCGCGCCGACGAACTGATCCGGTTGACCGACCTCACTGATTTCGCCGACCGACCGTCGCGGGTGCTCTCCCGCGGTCAGAAGCAGCGCCTGAGCCTGGCGCGCGCCCTCGTGCACTCCCCCAGCGTGCTCCTGCTCGACGAGCCGGCCTCTGGCCTCGACCCGGCGGCCCGCGCGGCGCTGCGCCAGCTGCTCCGTCGCCTGGGTGGCGATGGCACCGCCATTCTGGTGTCGAGCCACGTTCTGGCCGAACTCGACGAGATGGCCGATGCCGCGGTGTACCTCGCCGCTGGGCGCACGGCCAGCCCGGAGCAGGTCGCGGCGGCGGGCGCGAGCGCGCGAGCCTGGCGCATCCGTTCACTGGACGAGACTGCGCTGGACCGTGCCCTCGCCGCTCCCGGCGTACTCGGAGCGCTCGTCATGGTGCTCGGCGTCGACAAGCTCGGCACGCTGGTGCAAGTAGAGAACGAGGCCTCGGCCGCCGCCTTGCTGCACAACCTCGTGCTGAGCGGCGTTCCGGTCTGCGATTTCGGACCGGCCGTCGGCAATCTCGAGCACACCTTTCTCGACCTCACGCGGTCGACCATCATTGACTCGGAGGCGCGAGAATGACCGACTCGCGGGTGTTCCTTTCCGGGCTCTGGCTCATCGTCACCCTCGAGCTTCGTCAGCGAGTGCGCGGCCCCTCCTGGTATGTGTTGTTGGGCCTCTTCATGCTGCTCGTTGGTATTGTCACGTTTTTGCTCTGGTTGGCGACCTCGGCCTGGCTCTCCGGCGGCGGCGGGGTGTTTTCGACCATCATCTTTTTCGTGCTGTTGCTCGGCACCCTGGTATCGCCAGCGCTCTCGGGCAATGCCGTAAACGGCGACCGGGATGCCGGCACCCTCGCCACGACGCAGGTCACGCTGATCAGTACCGGGCAGCTCGTGTTCGGCAAGTTTCTGGCCGCCTGGATCACGGCCCTGGCCTTTCTTGCGGCGGCCCTGCCATTTCTCATCTTCGCCGTCGTGCTCGGCGAGGTCTCGCTCGGCACCATCACCGTGTCGGTGCTCGTGCTCGCGGCCGAGCTTGGCGTGATCGCGGCCATCGGGGTTGGACTCTCCGGCATTTTGACCCGTCCACTATTTTCGATCGTGGTGACCTACCTCGTCGTTGCGGCGCTCAGCCTCGGCACGCTCATCGCATTCGCCCTGCTCGGCACCGCCACCCAGCAGCAGGCGACGAACGTGAGCTACCAGGTCGTGTCATCGACCTTTGATGAGGCCACCGGCAAACAGTTGAACATTGTCTGTTCCACCGCGCAAACCACGACTTCCAACGTGCCACGCTTCGACTACTACTGGTTCTTTCTGGCTGCCAACCCCTACGTGGTGGTGGCAGATGCCGCTCCCGGCAGTTTCAATGATGCTGGCTACCCCACCGACCTGTTCGGCCAGATTGCCGTCGGCGCGCGCAGCGCACAAGTGCCCCCGAAGTTGTACACCGAATACAACGGATGCGACGAGGCCGCAACGAGTAGCTACGACGAGCGTGGAGCCTTCTCGGGTCAAGCCTTCGAGCAGCCGCCAACCGCGCAGGAGACCTACAACAGCGCAGCACCGAGCTGGTTCATCGGCCTGGCCATGCACCTCGTACTAGCGGTGGCCGCCCTAACCTGGGCCTGGCGCCGCACCCAAACCCCCACGGCCCACCTCCCCGCCGGCAGTCGCATCGCCTAAACCCCCCTCCTCCCTCACTCCCCCTCCCTCCCTCCGTTCCGTTCCGC
Source organism: Cryobacterium sp. Y11 (assembly GCF_002929535.1). Lineage (GTDB taxonomy): Bacteria > Actinomycetota > Actinomycetes > Actinomycetales > Microbacteriaceae > Cryobacterium. The sequence goes on along the minus strand of NZ_PJJO01000057.1, from coordinate 171,688 downwards.
GAAAGCGGGAAAATTGCTGCTTCAGTACCAGCGAAGCAACACTTTTCCCGCTCTCGCGTGATGTCCGAGAGAGTTAGGACGGGAGGGCGATTACGCCGGCGTCGAAGGACTCGTCCAGCGGCACCTCGGCTCCGCGAATCTCACCCTGCAGGTCGCGCACGGCGGCACGCAGGGCGCGCTCGGCGTCGAGGCCCTGGGCGCGAGCGGAGGCCACGATGGCCAGTAGCAAGGGGCCCAGATCGGCTTCGGACTCAATCGGAAGCGGGAAGCCGGCATCCGCTTCGATCAGGCCAATCTTCTCGGCCCGGCCCAACACCTTATCGGCCAGGGCGAGCGCCGGCATGCCGGCCGGAATGCCGTCGAGCACGCTCGTGCGACCCGGCTTCTCCGCGGCCTTGAAACCGTCCCAGGCCGCCGAGACCGCCTCAGCGGTATCGAGCGTGACATCGCCAAACACGTGCGGATGCCGCCCGACCATTTTCTCGGTCAGGCGAGCGGCAACATCCTGAATATCGAAGTTCTCCTCCGGCGTGTTCGCGGCGAGATCGGCGTGAAAGAGCACCTGGTAAAGCACATCGCCGAGCTCTTCGAGCAGGTCGTCGCGGCTGCCCTGTTCAATCGCCTCGATCAGTTCGTGGGTCTCCTCGACCAAATGACGCACCAGCGAAGCGTGAGTCTGGTCGGCGTCCCACGCGCATCCGTCTGGGGCGCGCAGCCGGGCGACGGTTGCGATCAGGGTGTCGAATGCGCTCGGGGCGTCGAGGGTACTCGGGGTGTCGAGGGTGCTCGGGGTGTCGAGGGTGCTCGGGGTGTCGAGGGCGCTGGGGGTGTCGAGGTTGCTGGGTCGCACCGGTGTTTCGCGAGCGGATGCCGGCTCAATGCCGTGCTCGTCGGCCTCCGGCGCTGCGCGGGTCACGTCGGCCGATGCCGCGCGCGACGGCGCGGATTCCCGTGCCGGGGCGGATGAAAACAGCGGATTCGTCATGGTCTGCACTCCTGGATCGGTTGCTCCAATCGTACGGGCGGCCACCCGATGATCGCTCAGCTACCTGGTGTATTCTGGATTAAGGTGAGCCGGGAAGTCTGGTCGGCAGTTGCTTGTGCGCGCCCAAAGACCAGAGGATTTTTATGACTGAACCATCCCGAGTGCCCACCCCATCGACCGCCACCGTGCTTCGTCGCGGTAGCCACCGCGAATTCGTGCGCATCTCCGCCATTCTTCGCAAGGAAACCGTCGGTGGTGCCATTCTGCTGGCCGCTACCGTGGCCGCGCTGATCATGGCCAATTCCGGATTCTCGGATGCCTATTACGCCTTTCGTGACTTCAAGATCGGCTACGAGCCCTGGCACCTCGAGCTGAGCCTCGGCGCCTGGGCTGCCGACGGCTTGCTGGCGATCTTCTTCTTTCTGGCCGGCCTCGAGCTGAAACGCGAATTCGTGGCTGGTGACCTGCGCAGTGTGAACCGGGCCATCGTTCCGGTGGCCGCAGCGGTTGGTGGCGTCATCGTTCCGGCGGTCATCTACACCCTGATCAACCTCGACTCCGGCGCCGAAACACTGCGCGGCTGGGCAATTCCCACCGCGACCGACATTGCGTTCGCCGTGGCCGTTCTCGCCGTCATTGGATCGAAGCTTCCGCCCGCGCTGCGCATCTTTCTGCTGACCCTCGCCGTGGTCGACGACCTCCTCGCCATCGCGATCATCGCCTTCTTCTACACCACCGGCATCGCCCTGCTGCCACTCGTGCTAGCCCTGGGACTCCTCGTGGTGTTCTGGGTGTTGACGCACAAATTCTCCTACTTCTTTGGCACCAGGGCCTGGGCAGCATGGACGGTGCTGCTGCCTCTCGGCTTCATTGTCTGGGCGCTCGTGCATGATTCCGGCGTGCACGCGACCGTGGCCGGCGTGCTCCTCGGCTTTGCAGTGCCGGTGCTGCGCAGCAAGCGCGGCGGCGGGCCAGACGCCGGGCCGGGCCTAGCCGAAACCCTGGAACATCGCATCCGTCCGCTCTCCAGCGGAATCGCCATTCCGGTGTTCGCGTTCTTCTCGGCCGGTGTCACCATCGGCGGGGCCGATGGCCTGTACCGGGCACTCACCGACCCGGTAGCACTGGGCATCGTCATCGCGCTCGTCGTCGGCAAGCCCATTGGGGTTTTGCTCGCGACCTTCATCGTGACCAAAACCACGCGGGCGGCGCTCGACCCCGACCTGGCCTGGATCGACGTTACCGGCGTTGCCCTGCTGGCAGGCGTCGGCTTCACCGTGTCGCTGCTGATCAGCGAGCTCGCCTTCGGCCAGGGCAGCCCCCACGACGACCACGCCAAGGTCGCCATCCTGGCCGGTTCTCTCATTGCAGCACTGCTGGCCACGGTTATCCTGCGCATACGCAACCGGCATTATGGGCGCATCGCCGAGAAGGAAACTGTCGACAGTGACAACGACGGCATTCCAGATGTCTACGAGCAGGAACAGACGCGCTAGCGCCCGACGCTTGGCCTGGCGGGAGTCGCTTGGTCTAGGAAACCCGGGCACCACGCCGGTTGCACGCGCGGGAGTCGCGCCAGTGCGCGCGACGTACGCCAGTGCGCGGGAGTTCGGGCCTGGCCAGAACCCCCGCGTAGCTCGTCGCGCGGGACTTGCGGCGCTGCGCGGGAGTTGGGCCTCCCGCGTAGCGGCACAACTCCCGCGCAGCACGTAGTGGAGGCACCTGACCCGCCGTCGCACTCAGAACAGCGCCATCCAACCGACGTATTGAGCCGCTTTGCACTCAAGCTGGCCGCCGACCTACGCGGCCGTGACTCTGAAGCCGGCCATCCAGCATCCGCAAACCGGTCACGCCAGTCGATGGTGATCTCGGCAGACTCGATCAGCGGATGGAGACATCCGCAAACCGGTCACGCCAACGGCCTTCCGTGCGCCGCAGAATGCGCGGTGAAGCTACGCCTTCGCGGCAACGGCCGGAACGGCCGGCGGGAAGATCGCGGCGAGCAGCGTCTTGGTCCACTCGATCAGGGCGTTGTCATCGAGCGGCTCTCCGTTTGGCCTGGGCATCGGCACGCTCAGCGCCCCGGTGGCCGACACGTAACGTGAGCCGGGATACATCCGCTGCAAACGGATTTGAATGGAGTCGGCCAGATCGGCCGGTGCGACCCGCAGGTTCGACCCCATAGCGACAACCTCGCTGAGGTTCGCCTGCTGGGCAAGCCAGCGCAACCGCGACACGGCCACCAGGTTCTGCACCGGCAGGGGCGGTTCGCCGTAGCGGTCGGTGAGCTCCTCGAGCACCAGATCAATCTGGTCGTCGGTCGCCGTCGGCGAACTCGCGCTAGAAAGCTTCTGATACGCCTCGAGGCGCAGGCGCTCACTGTCGACGAAGTCGTGCGGAATGTGCGCGTCGACCGGTAGCTCCAGCCGCAGCTCGGTCTGCCCGTCGGCGACATCGCCGCGGAACGTCGACACGGCCTCACCGATCATGCGCAGGTACAGGTCGAAGCCCACACCGGCGATGTGCCCGGCCTGCTCGCCGCCGAGCAGGTTGCCGGCGCCACGAATCTCGAGGTCCTTCAGCGCGACCTGCATACCGGCACCGAGCTCGTTGTTCGCCGCGATCGTGGCAAGCCGGTCGTGCGCGGTCTCCGACAGCGGCTTGTTCTCGTCGTACAGAAAATAGGCGTAGGCCCGTTCGCGCCCACGCCCCACCCGGCCGCGCAACTGGTGCAGCTGACTCAGACCGAACTTGTCGGCTCGGTCGATGATGATGGTGTTGGCGTTGTTGATGTCAAGGCCGGTCTCGATGATCGTGGTGCAGACCAAAATATCGAACTTACGCTCCCAGAAATCCCCAACGACCTGCTCCAACTGCGCCTCCGGCAGCTGCCCGTGCGCGATCGCGATGCGCGCCTCCGGCACGAGCTCGGCGAGCTCCGACGCGATGCGGTTAATGCTCGTGACCCGGTTGTGCACGAAGAAAATCTGGCCCTCGCGCAGCAGCTCCCGACGGATGGCCGCGGCCACCTGCCGCTGCGAATACGGCCCCACAAAGGTCAGAATCGGGTGCCGATCCTCGGGAGGGGTGGCCAGGGTCGACATTTCACGAATGCCGGTGACCGCCATCTCGAGCGAGCGCGGGATGGGCGTCGCGCTCATCGCGAGAATATCAACGTTGGTCTTAAGCTTCTTGAGGGCGTCCTTGTGCTCAACACCAAAGCGCTGCTCCTCGTCGATGATGACCAGGCCGAGGTCCTTGAAGATAATCGACGGTGACAGCAGCCGGTGCGTGCCGATGACTACGTCGACGGTGCCGTCGAGCATGCCGGCGATCGTCTCCCGTGACTCCTTGTCGGTTTGAAACCGCGACAGGGCACGCAGGTGAATGGGAAATCCGGCAAAGCGTTCCTTGAAAGTTTCCATGTGCTGGCTGACCAGAAGCGTCGTCGGAACCAGCATGGCGACCTGCTTGCCGTCTTGCACGGCCTTGAACGCGGCGCGAATGGCGACCTCGGTCTTGCCGAAACCAACGTCACCGCTCAGCAGCCGGTCCATTGGAATGGGCCGTTCCATGTCGGCCTTGACCTCATCAATCGTGGTGAGCTGGTCGGGGGTCTCCACGAACGGAAACGCCTCTTCGAGCTCGCGCTGCCACGGCGTATCCGGCCCGAAGGCGTGGCCCCTGCTGGCCATCCGCGCCGAATACAGTTTGACCAGTTCGACGGCAATGTCCCGCACGGCCTTGCGCGCCTTGCTCTTCGCACTCGACCAATCGCTGCCGCCCATCTTGCTCAGCGTCGGCGCCTCACCGCCGACATAGCGAGTGACCAGGTCAAGCTGGTCCGTCGGTACGTACAGCCGGTCGCCGGCGTGACCGCGCTTCGACGGCGCATATTCGAGCACAAGGTATTCGCGAGTGGTCTTGACCGGATTGCGCCCGCCGCTCGACACCTCACGCTGGGTCAATTCGAGAAAACGGCCAATACCGTGCGTCTGATGCACGACGTGGTCGCCGGCCACGAGCTGCAGTGGGTCGACGACGTTTTTACGGCGGCTGGCGAGCTTCTTAATCTGCCGCGCCGAGTAGCCGACGGTGCGCCCATAAAATTCGCTCTCGCTCATCAGCGACAGCTTGCTGGTCGGCAGCTCAAAACCCTGATCGACGGATGCCTTCAGCAGGTAGGCAATACCCGGTTCCGGCTCCAGCGGCCACACGTCGACGACCCGCGCCGGAAGCTCGCGCTCGGCCAACACCTGCGCCGCCCGCTCGACCAGCCCAGCCCCCTGGGCGACGATTCCGACGACCCAGCCGTCGTGCAACCGGGAGGCAACGTGACCCACGGCGCCATCGACGCTGCCGGCAAAGGTGGGAACGGCATCCGCTTCGATGCGAATGGTGAGCAGGTCGTCTATTTCACGATGTTCGGGCAATACCGGCGCGTCCGTCGGCGCGGCCTGAAATGTGCTCAACGTCCACCAGTTGTGACCGGATGCTGGCGCGCCGGGAGCTGAGTACTTCACGCTGTCGCGCAGGCGGCCGAGGGTGAGAAAATCGCCCGATTCGAGGTCGATCGGGGCATCGGCACCGGCCGTGGCCGCGCTCCAGGCGGCCCCCAAAAACTCGCGGTTGGTTTCGGCGAGGCTGATCGCGCGGCTCGCGACGCGCTCGGGCGAGATCACGGCAACGGCGGCATTGCTCGGCAGGTAGTGAGTGACCGGAACGAGCCGGTCGACCAGCGCCGGCGCGAGGCTTTCCATGCCCTCGACCGGAATACCCTCGGCAATCTTGGCCAGCAGGCCGGCCAGGCTCGGAAACTCGTGCTGCATCTCGCGGGCGCGCTGCCGCACGGCAGGGCTCAGCAGCAGTTCCCGGCTCGGCGGTAGGCTGACCGATTCGACCGGTTCGGGCAGCGAACGCTGGTCGGCGACACTGAACAGGCGAATCTGCTCGACCTCATCACCGAAGAATTCGACTCGGTAGGGGTGCGAAGCGACCGGCGGAAACACGTCGAGAATTCCCCCGCGCACGGCGAATTCGCCGCGCCGGGTAACCATGTCGACCCGGGCGTAGGCCACATTGACCAGCTGCAGCACGATCGCCGCGAGGTCGTGGCCGCGCGCTCCGACCGTGAGCTCGATCGGTTCATAGTCGGTGAGGTTGTCGGCGACGGGTTGCAGGGCGGCGCGCACCGACGCAACAACGATAAGCGGATGCCGCGTGGCCGGGTCGGCCTCCTGCCACTCGCGCATGCGGCGCAGAGCGTGCAGGCGCTTGCCGACGATTTCGGCGCTCGGGCTGAGGCGTTCGTGAGGCAGGGTTTCCCAGGCCGGAAAGTCGACGATTTCGGCGCTCGTGGCGAAGCAGCCGAGGTTCTCGCGCAACGCCTCTGACTCGCGGCCGGTCGCGGTGATCACGAACAGGGCCTGGGCATCATCGCGGCGCAGGTCGAGCAACGCGGCGAGCAGCGGGGCACGCAGGCCCTCGGTCAGACTGAAATCAGCGTCCCGGCTGGCGTAGGCGAGGGCGTTGTCGAAGGTGGAGGCGCGTGCAAGCGCTGCGATTAAGCCCTGAAGGATCACTAAACGAGTCTACCTATGACGGCGAGTGGAACTTCTGCTGGGCCGCGACGACGCCGTCGCTGGCGATCATCTCGATCGCATCGGCGGCATCCGCTATTAGATTGGGCAGAATGCTACGCTCGGCGGTTGCGAAGTCGTGCAGCACGAAGTCGGCCGCATTCTGGCGGCCGGGCGGCCGGCCGATGCCCATCCGAATGCGAATGAACTCATTGCTGCCGGTGGCGGCGATGATGTCACGCAGGCCGTTGTGCCCGCCGTGACCGCCGCCGACCTTGATCTTGAGGGTGTCGAAGGGCAGGTCGAGGTCATCGTGCACGACGATGAGCCGGGTGATGGGCAGCGAGTAGAAGCGCAGCAGGGCGGCGACCGGGCTGCCGGAGACGTTCATGAACGTGGTCGGTTTGGCCGACACCAGTTTGGGGCCGCCGGGTGAGAGCCGACCCTCGGCGACCAGGGCAGCCGTTTTGTGGCGCTTGAAATTTGAGGTGAGCCGGTCGGCCACCTCGCCCGTCACCATCTGTCCGACGTTGTGGCGGTTGCCGGCGTAGTCGGGCCCGGGGTTGCCGAGCCCGACTACGAGCCACTGGTTCGCGTCCAGGGGAATCCTCCGTGTGAACGGGAACCAGTTGACGATGGCTACTACGCGGCGGGCGTTGCGGCCGGGGTACCAGCCGTAATGACCTCGGTCTCGTCGGACTCGTCCTCGCCACGCGGCGTGTGAACGTAGACGACGAGGGTATCGGGGTCAGAGACGAGTGCTGCGCCGGCGGGCAGCGCGACATCCTTGGCGTGCACCTGAGCGCCATCTTCGAGGCCCTCGATCGACAATACGAGGTTCTCGGGAATGTCGGTGGCTTCAACCTCAAGCAGAAGCGCCTTGGTGTCGAAGTCGGCGATGGTGCCGGGGAACGATTCGCCGGTCATGTGCACGGGAACCTCAACCTGAACCTTTTCACCCTTGCGCACGACGATGAGGTCGATGTGCTCGATGATGGCCTTGACCGGGTCCTTCTGCACGTCCTTGACCAGCACGAGCTGCTTGGCGCCGGCAATGTCGAGTTCGAGGATCATGTTCTTACGACGCAGCAGCAGGCCGATGCGGTGCGAGGGCAGCGACACGTGCACCGGCTCGGTGCCGTGGCCGTAGATGACGGCCGGGATCAGGCCGAGCACGCGCAGCTTGCGGGCCGCACCCTTGCCAAAGTTTTCGCGCAGTTCAGCGACGACGGCATTTACTTCTTTTTTAGTAGCCATGGTGTTTCTCCTAGCGGGTATAAGACCCAGATGTGGGTTTTCGGGCCAAGGTCCGAAGGTGGGATGTTGATTCAACTCGAACGCATGTCAGCGTGAGGAAAAGCCCAAGGCCTTTTCGCCGCGTCGATAACGGATGCCGTCGGTCCTGATTCAGACCGGCAGATCCCTCGCCGAAGTTCAATTATTCAGCTTACACAGTTTGGGCAGCGCCAGCGAGCCCGGCGTGTCGTTCAGGGCAGCTGTACCGCTCCAGTCCGTTAGTGTCGGAGCATGCCATTCAGCCTGCACAATCGCGTGGTCGACGCTGTAGGCACTCCAATAGTTGACGGTCGCACGCCGGCCGGAACTGTCATGCTGTCCGAACATATTGAGCGGTCACAGGGCGTCAGCCGATCGGTCGTGCGCGAAGCCGTGCGCGTGCTCGCCGCGATGGGACTGGTCGAATCGGTCAAACGGATCGGCATCCGAGTGCGACCGCAATCGGGGTGGAATGCCTTTGATCCGGTACTCATTCGCTGGCGCCTGGCCGGGCCGGATCGGGGCGCGCAGCTGCGGTCGCTGTCCGAGTTGCGGGCATCCGTTGAGCCGATGGCCGCCGAGCTCGCCGCTGCGCACTGCCCCCAGCAGATGTCGGGCGAACTCATGAGCGTGGCCGCGCAGATGCGCACCGTTGGGCGCTCGGGCGACCTCGATCGCTTTCTGGCCCTCGACATCCACTTTCACCGGCTGGTACTGCATGGTTCGGGCAATGAAATGTTCGCCAAGCTCGACGAGGTGATCGCCGCCGTACTTTCCGGCCGCACCGGCCTCGGCCTCATGCCAGCCCACCCGCACGAGACCGCGCTGCAATGGCACGTCGACGTAGCCGACGCCATCCAGGGCGGCCATCCGCTTCGCGCGCGTGAATCGATGGAACTTATAATGCGCCGCACCATTGCCGAGGTGGAAGCGTCGTGGGCCGACACGCCCCGCATGTTCTTCGCGGCCACCGACTAGGCAAACTATCGGCCAAGTCCGAGATTTTCGCTTGTACATCGAGCCAGAGAGCAAAACCACTGGGCCACGCCTAAATTATTCCTACTCCCCCGCCGATAGTTGCGGCGACGGCCGCACTCGCAAGTGAGATTGCCAGCCAGCACATGCCCTGCGAGTCTGCGGTCTAGCTTGCGGAAGCATTTGTTACCCGGGCTTGCTGTCGCCGTAGCCCCATAGCCCCATAGCCCCATAGCCCCATAGCCCCATAGCCCTGACCATGCGGGGTTAGTCAGTTTACGCGGCGAAATTCTTAGAGTTCTCCTGTCCTGCGTCGGGAGTCCGTTGTCGACGTTGTACCCCGTTGCCCGCCTGCGAAAACAGCCGCGTCTCGTTGGATCGAGCTCGCCGAGCCCCGCAGACCAACGCAGCGTGCCTGCGCAATCCTCTCCTCCCCGCTGGCAGCGCTTGTCGACCGCCACAGACCGTGGCCGGCCGCCTGCAAAATCCGCCCATCCCCGTTGATCGAAATCTCGACAGGCTCACCCCCAGGCTTGCGCACGAAACCGCCGCGGACCAACGCTGGCTATCCGCGAAACCCGTCCATATTCGTTGGCCGAGCGCGCCGAGACCACCATCGACGAACGTAACCGGGTCTGGAACACAGCGTTCATGCTCGCCCGAGAGCCTCAGCATGTGAATCATCTACCCCACTAATCAAGTGTCGAAGTCGGGGTCTCGCCAGTAGTGGAACGGTGGTTGGCGCTCAGGGTTGAGGTGACGGTGGATCGTCATTCCTGAGACGCCGAGGGCCTTGGTGATTTGGGTGGAGTTTCTCGCCGCTGCGAGCGTGTCGGGTGTGACGGCGGTTGCGCGCTCATTGACCCTGCGTGTGCGTGTTCGGTGGCGAGGACGGCGAGGAAGTCTCAGAGTGTCTTGCGAACGATCATTACCGAACGCCACGCGCCAGAAACCTTTGCGTCGCATATTTGACTAATTCACAAGCCTGTGAGAGGTGCCACCCCGCACATCCAAGCGAATGTCAGCTCATTCGTATCCCGGTCTCAGGCTCGGAGTCGTCACAATTCGCCGCGTGGCCTGCTCGGTGTCAAACTTGAACCATGGTGCTTTCACTTCCGATCCTCGATTTCTCTCAACTCGACGCTGGCGATGCCGAAGCTGCGGCATTCCGCGCCGAACTCCTGCGCGTCACCCACGAGGTCGGGTTCTTCTACCTGACCGGCCACGGCGTCGACCCGCAGCTCACGAAGGAGCTCCTCGCCGTCTCCCGCAAATTCTTCGACTTGCCGGACGAGCAGAAACTCATGCTGGAAAACATCCACAGCCCGCAGTTTCGCGGTTATACCCGCGTCGGAGGTGAGCTCACCGCCAACGCCGTTGACTGGCGTGAGCAAATCGACATCGGGGTAGACCGCGAGCCTGTACCCCTCGCCGACGGTACTTCCGATTATTGGCGCCTCGAGGGCCCAAACCTCTGGCCGGAGTCCCTGCCCGAGCTCAAAGCCGTCGCCCTGCGCTGGAACGACGAACTGAGCCGCATCGCGCTTCGTTTGCTCCGCGCCTGGGCACTCGCCCTCGGCAGCCCCGAGAACGTCTTCGACGCCGCTTTCGCCCAGAACCCGTTCCTCTTGACTAAGATCGTGCGCTATCCCGGCCAGCCAGTGCGCGCTCAGGGCGTGGGCGAGCACCGCGACGGTGGAGTTCTCACACTCCTGCTCGTCGAACCGGGCAAAGATGGCCTGCAAGTCGAGCACGAGGGCGAGTGGATCGACGCTCCCCCGCTCGACGACGCCTTCGTCGTGAACATCGGCGAAATGCTAGAACTTGCAACGGATGGCTACCTCAAAGCCACCCTGCACCGCGTCTTCTCCCCTCAAGACGGGTCCGACCGCATTTCCGTACCGTTCTTCTTCAACCCCGCACTCGACACTGTGATGCCGCGGCTACAGCTCGACGAGAGCCTCTCTCGCGAGGCCCGCGGGCTCTCTGCCGACCCCACCAACAGTCCCATTCTCGAGACGACCTACGGTGACAACGCCCTGCGCTACCGCTTACGCGCCCACCCCAACGTGGCCGCGGCCCACCACGCCGACTTACTCTGACTCCATATGACGGATGATACCCAGGCCGAAGCATTCGTCATCTGCGTCACCCGAGTACTGCGCTTCAGCCGCACCGCAATCGGTCGCAAGACTAGACCGAAAGCAGGCCGTCCAGGTCAGTGATCTGAGCGTGGGTGTCTTCGCTGTATTTCTCTTCAAACATGGCAATCCCGTCCGGACTTACGACACAAGACACGAGCCGACGTTTATCTGTGCGTTAGAAGCGCAGCAGCACCTTGCCGCTGACGGCCGCGTCGCGGCCTACCGCGAACGCCTCGAGAGCGTCTGCCGCGGCGAACTCGTGGGTGACCACTGGGCCTACCCGTAGCGAACCGTCGGCCAGTGCATCCATCACGTCATCGATCTCATCATTGAAGCGGAAGGAGCCGACGAGTTCGAGTTCGCGGGTGATGGCGAGGCTGATCAGTGCGGGCTGCTCGCCCGAAGGCAGCAAGCCGACCATCACGACCCGCCCGCCTCTGCGCGCTCCGTGCACGGCCGAGGCGAGCCCGCGGGCGCTACCGGACGATTCGAAGACCACGTCGGCGTTCACGGATGCGATGGCCGCAGCATCCGTCGCCCGGAGCACCTGGGTGGCGCCGAGCTCTAGAGCGGCCTCGAGCGGACGCTCATGGATGTCGACGGCGATAATCTCGACGGCGCCAGCGCGCTTCAGTACCGCGATAATGAGGGATCCGATCGGTCCGGCTCCAATGACGAGCACGCGGCGGCCGGCAACGGTGCCACCACGGGAGACGGCATGCCACGCGACGCTCGCCGGTTCGACGAGGGCAGCGACGCGGAGGGACAGTCCGTCCGGTAGCGCCCGCAGCATGCGCGCTGGCAGGGCTACGTGGCTACCAAATGCCCCTTCGGTGTGCGGAAATCGTGCCGCGCTGCCGAGATAGGTGCATCCCGGCGAGAGGTTGGGGCGGTCGGCCGGGAACGGGCTGCCGTCGCCTGCTCCTGGGGTCGCCGGGTGCACGGCAACCCGGGTTCCCGCTGCCGGCCCGGTGCCGTCAGCGGCGGCCGTGATGACCGTGCCCACGACTTCGTGGCCAAGCCGCATCGGCGCCCGCAGCACCGACTCGCCGGCGGCGCCATGCTGCCAGTAGTGCAGGTCGGAGCCACAGATACCGCCGTAAGCGACCGCTACGAGGACTTCCGAGCGTGTTGGCACCGCAACGGGAACGGTGTCCACGCGCAGATCACCCGCCGCGTGGGCGACGACGGCGAGGCTGTGCGTGGGGATGACGGTATCGGTTGGAGTATTCACGGGGCCTTCCGGATGCGGGGTGATTTGGTCTCAGCGGCTCAGCGGCTCACAGGTTCAGACGACGACGGTCATACCGCCGTCAATGAAGACGACCTGTCCGTTGACAAAGTTGGAGCCGTCGCCGGCCAGCCACAGGGCAGGGCCGACCAGGTCGGCCACGGTTCCCCAGCGATGGGCAGGGGTGCGGCCGAGAATCCATTGGTTGAAGGTCTCGTCGTCGACGAGTTTCTGGGTCATTGCCGTGTGGATGTACCCGGGCGCGATGGCGTTTATCTGCAGGCCGTGCTCGGCCCACTCCGCCGTCATCGCCCGGGTCAGGTTGCGTAGCCCACCCTTGGAGACGGTGTACGGCGCGATGGTCGGTCGGGCAAGGTCGGTCTGCACGGAGGCGACGTTGATGATCTTGCCGGTGCCGCGCGGAATCATGTGGCGGGCCACTGCCCGGCCAACGAGGAACGCGCTTGTAAGGTTGGTCGTCATGACCCGTTCCCAGTCGGCAAGTTCCAGGTCGAGCAGCGGCACCCGGTGCTGCACCCCGGCGTTGTTCACGAGGATGCGGAGCGGACCGACGGTCTGCTCAACCCAATCGATCCCCGTTGAGACGGCCACGGCATCCGTCACGTCGAAGGCGCGGGAGAATACCCGCTCGGCGCCGAAACGCTCGGCAAACTCGGCATGGGTCGCCGCAAGGCGCTCACTGTTGACGCCGTTGAGCACGACAAGGGCGCCGGCAGCGGCGAGTCCCTCCGCGATTGCCCGTCCGATGCCGCGGCTGGACCCGGTGACGAGCGCCACCCGGCCTTCGATACTGAACGGGGTGGTCGGAGCGAAGTGACTCACAGACATTAGAAGAGGGTGGCGACGAGGTAGATCGCCAGAGCGATGATGAATCCGACCACACCGACCAGGGCCTGACCGACGGTCCAGGTCTTCAGGGTGGTCTTGGTGTCCATCTCAAAGAACCGGCTGATCAGCCAGAAGCCTGAGTCGTTCACGTGGCCGGCGAAAACCGACCCGGCGGCGAGCGCGAGCACGATCGCGGCCAGCTCCACCGGGTTGAACGTGGTGTTGCTCATGACGACGGGTTGCAAGAGCGCTGCGGACGTGGTGAGTGCCACGGTCGCTGACCCTTGGGCGATGCGAACGATGGCGGCGATCACAAAGCCGGCCACGATCACCGGCAGCCCGATGGCATCGAGGGACTCGGCAATGGCGTCGCCGATGCCGCTAGCCCGCAACACCCCGCCAAACATTCCACCGGCACCAGTGATGAGAATGACCGCAGACACTGGGCCGAGCGCGCTGTCGACGACAGCTTCGATCAGACCGGATGACTTGCGCTTCTGCCAGCCGAGCAGAATCATGCCGAGGAGCACCGTGATCAGCAGCGCGACGGGGGTCTCACCGAAAGCGCGCAGAATTTGCACCCAAGCGTCGTCGAGCGAGACCAGCCCCGCCGAAGCGGCCATGTTGAGACCGGTGTTGAGAAAGATCAGGCCAATTGGAAGCAGCAGCAGTGTCAGGACGATACCGACCTTGGGAGTCGACTCGAACTCGGCGAAGTTTTCGCTCTTGCCACTCAGAATGGAGGGTACGGGAATGTTGTACTTGCGGCCGACGTAACGACCAAACAGATGCCCGACGACAAACCAGGTGGGCAGGGCAACGATCAGGCCGAAGATCAAAACGAGGCCGACATCCGCTCCAAGCAACCCGGTGGCGGCGACCGGCCCCGGGTGCGGCGGCACGAAGATGTGCATGACCGAGAAGGCCACGGCGGACGGGAAACCATAGGCGAGGAATGATCCGCCGAGGCGGCGGGCTACCGCAAAGATGATCGGCAACATGACGACCAGGCCGGCGTCGAAGAAGATGGGGAAGCCGAGCATCAGGGAGGCGACCGCCAGGGCGAATGGTGCACGTTTCTCGCCAAACCGGTTGATCAGGGCATCCGTCAGCACCTTGGCTCCACCGCTGGTTTCCAGCATGCGCCCGAGCATCGCGCCGAGGCCGACCAGTAGCGCAACGCTGGCCAGCGTGCCACCGAATCCGTCGAGCAGGGTGGGAATGAGGCTGGACGTGGGGATTCCGGTGGCAACGGCCGTCAGCATGCTCACCATGATCAGGGAGAGAAAGGCGTGCACCTTGAACTTCATGATCAAAACGAGTAGCAGCGCGATGGAGCCGGCAGCAACGCCGAGCAGCGCGGGTGTCGACAACACCCAGTTCAATTCAAGATCGGTCATCAGCGAACTATCTCTTTCTGTAACAATCCGACCAGTTCGTCGGGGGTATGGATGAGGTCGACCCGCGTGCCAGCTTCGTCAGCTGCGAGCGGTTCGAGCGTCGCGAATTGCGAGTCGAGTAGGGTAGGCGGCATATACTCGTGGTTGCGGTGGGTGAGCCGCTCGGCGATGAGTTCCTGGCTGCCGTACAGCTCGGCGAAGACGAGGGTCGGCACGAATTGGCGCAACAGGTCTCGGTAGCTGCGCTTGAGGGCTGAGCACGCCACGACGAGGGGTTCGCCCTGCTCCAGGGCCTCCGCTATGGTTTCCGCGATGCGAGTGAGCCACGGCAGGCGGTCTTTGTCGGTGAGCGGATGCCCGGACGCCATCTTGGCGCGAGCCGCCGCGCTGTGCAGGTCGTCGCCATCGAGAAAACGCAGGCCGCGGGCATCCGCTAAACCCTGACCGACAGTCGATTTGCCACAGCCCTGGACGCCCATCACGACTATGGGCGTAGAAAAGGTATCTGGCATGGTGCTCCGCTCCGGTCGGCCGCTGCTTCTTCGCATCGAATCACCACGCGACAAGGGCGTAATAAATCTGATTACAATGAAAACGCTAGCATTTATGTCTGCTTCAGTGAAATCGTGTTCGTCCCCCACCGGTGGGTCTGTTCATCCTCGTGAGGTAAACTTGCAGATGGTCTGTTCAACACAGCCCCAAAGGAGAAAAAACGTGTCAGATTCCCGCGCAGCGCAGGCAAATATTGGTGTCGTCGGTCTGGCGGTGATGGGTTCGAATCTCGCCCGCAACCTCGCTGGCCGCACAGGGAACACGGTCGCGGTGTACAACCGCTCCCCTGAACGCACCCGTCTGCTCACGACCGAACACCCCGAGGCGAACTTCGTCGCTTCCGAGAACATCGCCGATTTCGTCGCTTCGCTCACCAAGCCGCGCACCGCCATCATTATGGTGCAGGCTGGCCGCGGAACCGACGCCGTTATCTCGCAGCTCTCCGAGCTGTTCGAGCCCGGAGATATTATCGTCGATGGCGGTAATGCCGAATTCACCGACACCATCCGTCGCGAAAAGGAACAGAGCGCCAAGGAAATCAACTTCGTCGGCGCCGGCATCTCCGGTGGCGAAGAGGGCGCCCTCAACGGTCCGAGCATCATGCCCGGCGGTTCGGTCGAGGCCTACAAGACCCTCGGCCCGATCCTCGAATCCATTGCAGCCGTCGTCGACGGTGTGCCCTGCGTCACCCACATCGGCACCGACGGCGCCGGCCACTTCGTCAAGATGGTGCACAACGGCATTGAATACGCCGACATGCAGCTCATCGCTGAAGCCTACGACCTGCTCCGCAAGGTCGGCGGGCACTCCCCCGAGGCCATCGCCGACATCTTCACCGACTGGAACACCGGTGAGCTCAACAGCTACCTCATCGAAATCACCTCCGAGATTCTGCGCCAGGTTGACGCGAAGACCGGTGCACCGTTCATCGACGTCGTGCTCGACGAGGCTGGCTCCAAGGGAACCGGCGTCTGGACCGTACAGAACTCCCTCGACCTAGGCGTTCCCGTCGGCGGAATCGCCGAAGCCGTCTTTGCCCGCGCCGTTTCCAGCCACCCGGAGCAGCGCGGACCGGTGCGCGCCATCCTCGGCGCTCGCCCCGAGATTGCTGCCGTCGACGACACCTTCCAGGAAGACGTGCGCCAAGCGCTCTACGCCTCGAAGATCATTGCCTACGCGCAGGGTTTCGACGCAATCATCGCCGGAGCGACAAAGTACGATTGGAACATTGACAAGGGCGCCATCGCCACAATCTGGCGCGGCGGCTGCATCATTCGTGCCCAGTTCCTCAACCGCATCGTCGATGCATACAACAACAACCCGTCGATCCCGAGCCTGCTCGTCGACCCGTACTTCGCCGAGGCCATCGCCGCCGGTGAAGCCGCGTGGCGCCGAGTAGTCTCGACCGCCGCGCTGTCGGGCATCCCGGTTCCCGGCTTTGGTTCGAGCCTGAGCTACTTCGACTCGCTCGCGAGTGAGCGCCTGCCGGCCGCTCTGGTTCAGGGTCAGCGCGACTTCTTCGGAGCGCACACTTACCACCGCGTCGACATGCCAGGAACCTTCCACACGCTGTGGTCGGGCGACCGCAGCGAGATCGTCACCGAGGCATCGACTCACTAACAGCACCAACCCCGCCGGCCGGCAGCATCCGCTTGTTTAAGCGGATGCTGCCGGCCGCTTCGTTTTACCGGGTCGTCTCACACCCTGGTCTGGAATAATAAGCCTCCCATGACTGACAACCACCCCGAGCTCTCCGGCTACGAGCCGAACGACAACTACCGTCCCCTGCGCGGGAAGCACTTCACCTCTATATTGCGGGTCACTGTCGTGCTTGGGCTCATTGCTTTGGTTGTGCCCGGTGTACTCACCACCATGCGGGTCGCCACCAACACCGCGAACAACGCCTGCGTGACGACCGTGGCCCAGTACTATCCATTAGCCGTCGACTACGACGCCCGCTTCGACCTGACCGGACCGGGCGGGTTCGGCTGGCAGTGTTACGCGATCGACCAGAACGAGCGCGACACCTTCGTCACGCCGCTCGGAATCATTCCCGCCGCACCGCGCCAGCTCGCCCCAGCAACCCGAACTTAGCTGCACTGCGCGGGATCTGCGCCAGTGCGCGGGAGTTCGGTACTGCCCGGAACTCCCGCGCACCACGTCGCGCGGGATCTGCGCCAGTGCGCGGGAGTTGGGCCTCCCACGTAGCGGCGCACCTCCCGCGCCTCGTGAAACGGATGCCCCCAGCGGGGCACGAACGGGAGCGGGAGCATCCGTTTGGCGTGGTTAACAAACTGGAGGCGGTGGCCGCAGCCACCGCCTCCAGAAATTAGCCATGCAGATGCTACGCGGCGCCGTCGAACATCGAGGTGACCGAACCCTCGTCAAAGACCTCGTGGATGGCACGCGCGAGCAGCGGCGCGATCGGCAGCACCGTCAGCGTCGGGAAGCGCTTTTCCGGCGGAATCGGCAGCGTGTCGGTGACAACAACGGCGCTGATGGCCGGGTTCTGTAACATCTCAACGGCCGGATCACTAAACACGGCGTGAGTGGCCGCGACGACGACGCCGATGGCGCCAGCCTCGCGCAGGGCCTCAGCGGCCAGGGCGATCGTGCGACCGGTGTCGATCATGTCGTCAACAATCAGGCAGACACGACCCTGAACCTGGCCGACGATCTCGTGCACCGAGACTTGATTGGGCACGAGCGGATCGCGACGCTTGTGGATGATCGCGAGCGGAACGCCGAGGCGGTCGCTCCAGATGTCGGCGACGCGCACGCGGCCCATGTCAGGCGAGACGACCGTCAGAGTGGCAGGGTCGAGCTTCTCGCGGAAGTGATCGAGCAACACCGGCATGGCGAACAGGTGGTCGACGGGGCCGTCGAAGAATCCCTGAATCTGGGCGGCGTGCAGGTCGATTGACATGATGCGATCGGCGCCGGCCACCTTGAACAGGTCCGCGACCAGTCGGGCCGAGATCGGCTCACGACCGCGACCCTTTTTGTCTTGCCGGGCGTACGGATAGAACGGGGCGACCACGGTGATGCGCTTGGCGGATGCCCGCTTGAGCGCGTCCACCATGATGAGCTGTTCCATCAGCCACTCGTTGATCGGGGCGGTGTGCGACTGAATGACGAAGGCATCCGAGCCGCGCACGCTCTCGTCGAACCGGGCATACAGCTCGCCGTTGGCGAAGGTGCGTGCGTCGGTGTGGAGCAGCTCAGAACCAAGCTCCGTGGCGATGTCGAGTGCGAGCTGCGGGTGCGCTCGCCCCGAAACCAGTACTAGTCGTTTGTCGCCGCTGGTCTTGATTTCCGACACTTATTCTCCAGTCTGTGTGGTGCTGCTCGCTGCGGCAGCTTCGGCTGCCGCAGTGCCTGCACGGTTGGTCTCGACCCAGCCGTCCATATTGCGTTGCGGGGCCACGTTAATGGCCAGTGCACCGGCCGGAACGCTCTTGCGAACGACCGTGCCAGCCCCCGTATACGCCCCGTCACCAATTGTAATCGGAGCGACGAACACGTTGTGCGACCCGGTGCGCACGTGCGACCCGATCGCCGAGTGATGTTTGGCCACGCCGTCATAGTTCGCGAAGATCGTTCCGGCTCCGATGTTCGACCCGACGCCGACCGTGGCATCGCCCACGTAGCTCAGGTGCGGCACCTTGCTGCCGGCTCCAATCTGGGCATTCTTGGTCTCAACGAAGGCACCGATCTTGCCGTCTTCACCGAGCACGGTGTTCGGGCGCAGGTACGAGAACGGCCCGACGGATGCCCCGGCCGCGATCACCGCGAGCGTCGCGTCGGTGCGATTGACGCGAGCGCCTTCGCCGATCTCGCAGTCGCGCAGGGTGGTGTCCGGGCCGACGATGGCGCCGGTCGCCACGACGGTGGCGCCCTCGATCTGAGTGCCCGGCAGCAGGGTCACGTCGGGTTCGAGCACGGCTTTCAGGTCAATCCAGGTCGTGGCCGGGTCTTGCACGGTCACACCGGAGAGTTGCCAGCCGCGCACGATGAGTGCGTTGAGCTTCTGGGCGGTGTCACCGAGCTGGGCGCGGTCATTGATGCCAGCCACGATCCAGGCATCGGCGACGGGAACGGCGCTCACCTCGGAGCCGGCCCGGCGCAGCAGTTCGATCACATCGGTGAGGTATTTCTCGCCCTGCGCGTTTTCGGTGGTGAGCTCGGCCAGCTGCTCGCGCAGCGCGCCAAGTGCGAACAGGTACACACCGGCGTTGATCTCGGTAACGGCCAATTCGGCATCCGTCGCATCTTTCTGCTCGACGATGCGGTCAAAAGCACCCTCCACCGAGCGGATGATGCGGCCGTAGCCGGTGGCGTCGTCGGGGTACGCGGAGAGTACTGTGCCGGCGGCGGCACCGGTGCGGTGGGAAGCGATGAACGAGGCGAGGGTCGCGGCGTTCAGCAGCGGCACGTCGCCGTTGATGATGAGCACGTCACCGTCCCAGGACGCCGGCAGCGCGGCGACGGCCTGCTCGACAGCCCGACCGGTGCCGGGAATCTCGTCCTGGTCGACAATGGTGCCCTCCGGCAGGTCCTGCGCGACGACAGCGGCCAGCAGGTCGCGTTCGTGCCGCACGACGGTAATGACGTGCGCGGCTTCGAGGGCGCGCGCGGTGGCCAGCACGTGGCTGACGATGGGCACTCCGGCGAGCGGATGCAGCAGCTTCGGCAGGCTGGACTTCATGCGGGTGCCCTGGCCAGCGGCCAACACGATGATGGCGAGGCGGGCGTCTGTCACAGGATTCCTAACACGTAGAGAAAGTGAGGGGCTCCGCCACCAGGATTCGAACCTGGACCGAACAACTCCAAAGGTTGCCGTGCTGCCGTTACACTATGGCGGACCATGCTGGCCGAGGCCAGCAACCAGTCAAGTCTGCCAGATTCCAGCGGCCAGCATGCACACTCGAGTGCTGCGAACGCCGCTTACGGCGAAGAAACCCCCCGATAAGCGGGATAATGGAGCAATGCCTGGCCATGATGAAGTCGACCGAATCGTCGATTCGTGGCTGCGTGAACGCCCAGATCTCGACTTCGCGCCGCTGCAAGTGCTCAGCCGGGTTGCCCGACTGTCGAAGCACCTCGACCGGGCCCGCCGCACCGCCTTCTCTCGCTCCGAGCTCGCCTACTGGGAGTTCGACGTGCTCTCGGCCCTTCGCCGGGCCGGCACACCCTATGAGCTCAGCCCGAAGGCTCTGCTGCAGCAGACACTCGTCTCGAGCGGCACCATGACCAACCGCATTGATGGCCTCGTCGACCGGGGGCTCGTTAAGCGCCGCTCTGCACCGAACGACGGCCGTGGCATCCTGGTGGGCATGACGCCCGCCGGGCTCAGCCGAGTGGATGCCGCCATCACCCGGCTGGTCGACGCCGAGGCCGACCTGCTCGCGACCCTCTCGCTGACCGACCAGGAGCGCCTGGCCGGTCTGCTGCGCAAGCTGAGCCTCGACTTCGACTAGCGGCTCAACCTAGCGGCGGAGCGCCTTGCGGGCGAGGTAGTTTCCGAGGAACTGCACGAGCTGAACCAGCACGATAATCAGCAGCACAGCGGCCCAGGTCACGACAGGGTTGTACTGCCGGTAGCCGTAGAGCAGGGCGAAGCTTCCGAGGCCCCCGCCACCGACGTAGCCGGCGACCGCCGACATGTCCACGAGCGCGACGAAGATGAACGTGTAGCCGAGGATCAGCGGTCCGAGCGCTTCGGGCAGCAATACCGTGAAGATGATGCGAATCGGCCCGGCACCCACACTTCGCGCCGCGTCGATCACGCCGGGCGTCACCGTGAGCAGGTTCTGCTCCACGATGCGGGCCATGGCGAAGGATGCCGCGAGTGCGATGGTGAAGATGATCGCGTTATTGCCGATACCACTGCCGGTGACAGCCCGGGCAAGTGGTTGCGCTGCGGCCAGAAAGATAATGAACGGAATCGGGCGAACGAAGTTCACCAGCAGGTTGAGCACAAAAAAGAACGGCTTGTTCTCGAGGATGCTGCCGGCTCGGGTGAGATAGAGTCCGAGACCGAGCAGCACCCCGCCGATGCCGCCAAAAAACAGGGTGAGCGCGACGATGTACAGCGTCTCGTAGGTGGCCGTCCACAGTTCGGGCAGCAGATCGATCAGGGCATCCATATCAGCGCACCTCCGTGACAGTCGTGAGCGTTCGAATATGGGCGAGCACGGTGTCGATCACGGGGTCAGCTCCGGTGAGGGCGAGGGTCAGATGCCCGAACGGGCGCCCCTGAATCTCATTGATGCCACCGTAAACGACCTCAAACGCCACGCCGGCCCGCGATAGTTCGCCAAAGACGGCCGTCTGGTCAACCGCGTTGTCGCGAAAAGCGAGGGTGACGATGCGTCCAGCGTGCCGCGCGCGCAGCACGGCAAGTTCGTCGGGCGATGGCACCCCCTTAACCACCGTCGAGACGAATCGAGCGGATGCCGCTGCCTGCGGATTCGAAAACACGTCAAAGACCGGTCCGCGCTCGATCACCCGACCCTGGTCCATTACGGCGACCTTGGTCGCAATCGTTTGGATGACATCCATTTCATGGGTGATCACGATAATCGTGACCCCGAATTCCGCGTTCACGCGCTTGAGCAGCGCGAGCACCTCGTGCGTGGTTTCCGGGTCGAGGGCACTCGTGGCCTCGTCGGCCAGCAGAATGCTCGGCTGCGTGGCGAGGGCGCGGGCGATGCCCACCCGCTGCTTCTGGCCACCGGAAAGCTGGTCAGGAAAGGACCCGGCCTTGTCGGCGAGGCCGACAAAGTCGAGCAATTCGGCCACGCGGGCGGCGCGCTCTACCTTGGGATGCCCAGCTACTTCAAGCGGGTAAGCAACGTTGCGGGCCACCGTACGGGAACCGAGCAGATTGAACTGTTGAAAGATCATGCCGATACCGAGGCGCACCTGGCGCAGCTCGCGCTCCCGCAGCGCGGCGATGTTCTGACCGTTCACCCAGATCTCGCCGGAAGTGGAGTGTTCCAGCGCGTTGACGAGTCGCACCAGGGTGCTCTTGCCCGCACCGGAATAGCCGATGATGCCGTAAATATCGCCGGCCTCAACGTCGAGGCTGACATCGTCGATCGCCGTGACGCTCGCGCCATCTTTGGTCTGAGGCGGGTACACCTTGCCCACATTTCGCAGACTGACTACAGCCATCCGTTTGCCTCGCTCATTTCATGCTTGTACCGCTGAACACAACAGCGCAGTCCGGGTCTCGTGCTCCCCGGACTGCGCTACACCGCTAGCGGATGTTTACTGGGTGGCCTTGATATCGGCCTGAACCGTCGCGAGCGACTCGGCTAGGTCAGCCGCCGAAGTGGTGACCATCTGGGCGGTGTCACCGGAGACAGCCATCACGCCGTCCTGCACGTCCTGGGTGTTCTGGTAGATCTCGACGAGCTTCAGGAACGTCTCGTTGTTCTTGTCTTCGTCACGCGTGACGAAGATGTTAATGTAGGGCAGCGCCTGCGGGTCGGTGGCGTCGTCGGTGGCGATGGCGTCCTCGAACTTGAGTCCACCCTTCTCGGCGAAGTCGTTGTTGATGACCGCGGCGGCGACGTCGGGCAGCGAGGCCACCGTGAGCGATGCTTCGAGGGCCTTGACCTTGACCTTCGAGGCCTCCTCGTCAATGTCGTCGAGGCCGGAGAAAATCGAGCCGCCGTCTTTCAGGACGATTAGCCCGTTGGACTGCAGCACGACGAGCGCGCGAGCCTGGTTGCTGTCGTCGTCGGGCACAGCGACGGTGTCACCCTTCACGATGTCGTCAACGCTGCTGTACTGGGTCGAGTACAGGCCGATCGGGTAGATCGCCGTGGCACCGATCGGGGCGAGGTTCTCGTTGCTCGCCTCGTTGTACTCGGCGAGGTAGACGATGTGCTGAAACTGATTAATGTCGATCTCGCCAGCGGCGAGGGCCGGGTTCACCTGCGGATACTGCGCAAAGTCGACAATCTCGATCTCAATGCCCTCGGCCGCGGCGGCCTCGGTGTACACCGCCCAGTACGGGTCGCTCGCTCCGACGACGCCGATCTTGATGGCGTCGCCGTCGGTGCCGGCAGCCGGCCCTTCGGAGGCGCCCGCGCAGCCGGCCAACAGGGCGACGAGCGGTACGACGGCGAGTGCGGCGAGCACGCTCTTGATGGTGGCAGTCTTCTTCACGATGATTCCTTCAGACGATTTCAGTGTCACATGGCATGGGTATTGCCTGCAGCGGATGCCCCAGCAAACGAAATAACGCATCGTTCCGACTGTTCGCGGGCACATGAAACCCACCGGTCAGGGGGAGGGGATGTGCCCACGTGGGGCGATGTACCGCGGCTGCGCAGGCACCCCTTAACGATACGTGCCGAAGCTGCGACGCGTGGGCCGTTTCGACACACTGCGTCACAGCTTCTGCGAAGCTAGCCCTCGATCAGCTCGGTAAGTTCGACCCACCGCGTTTCGAGCGCTGCGATGGTCTCTTCAAGTTCGGTCAACTTCACCCCGAGCGCGCCCAGACCGGCAAAATCGGACTGATCGTGCGCGGCCAGCTTCTCGTGTTTGAGGGCGATACGCTCCTGCAGCTTGACCACCTTGCGGTCGATTGAACCGAGC
Organism: Cryobacterium sp. Y11; assembly: GCF_002929535.1. GTDB lineage: Bacteria > Actinomycetota > Actinomycetes > Actinomycetales > Microbacteriaceae > Cryobacterium. The sequence continues at coordinate 148,082 of NZ_PJJO01000057.1, read as the reverse complement.
TCCTTCTGGGCGTTGCGCAGTTCGGCCCCGCCCAGGGTGGGAATCTTCTTGGTCGTGCCGGACGCATCCGTTGGCGAGCCAGCTGCCGGGCCGGCAACGGCCTTGCGGCGCACCTCGAGGTACTGGTCGACGCCGCCAGGAAGGTGACGAAAGCCGCCGTCCATGACCGCGTACTGGTTGTCGGTGACGCGCTCAATGAGGTACCGGTCGTGCGAGACGACGAGCAGGGTGCCCGGGAAGGAGTCGAGCAGATCTTCCATGGCGGCGAGCATGTCGGTGTCGAGGTCGTTAGTGGGCTCGTCGAGAATGAGCACGTTGGGCTCGTCGAGCACGATCAGCAGCAGCTGCAGGCGCCGCTTCTGACCACCGGAGAGGTCCTTGACCTGGGTGGTGAGCTGGGCGCTCAAAAAACCCATGCGTTCGAGCATCTGGCCGGGCGTGATCTCCTTGCCGCCGGCCATGTAGCTCGTCTTCTGACGACCGATGACGTCGCTCACGCGGTCGTTGCGAATCTCGTCGAGTTCGAACAGCTGCTGGGTGAGTACGGCGACCTTGATGGTCTTGCCGCGCTTCACGGTACCGGTCGTTGGCTGCAAGGTGCCGGCGACCAGGTTCAGCAGGGTGGACTTGCCGGCACCGTTGACGCCCATGATGCCGGTGCGCTCCCCCGGCGCGATGCGCCAGGTGATGTCGTTCAGCACGGTCTTGTCGCCGAACTTCACGCCGATGTCGATGAGGTCGACGACGTCCTTGCCGAGGCGCTGCATGGCCATCGACTGCATCGAGACGGTGTCGCGGGGCGGCGGCTCGTTTTCGATCAGCACGTTGGCGGCATCGATGCGAAATTTGGGCTTTGCGGTGCGGGCCGGAGCGCCGCGGCGCAGCCAAGCCAGCTCCTTTTTCATGAGGTTCTGCCGCTTGGATTCGACCACGCTACTCATGCGGTCACGCTCGACGCGCTGCAGAATGTAGGCGGCGTAGCCTCCCTCGAAGGGTTCGATCAGGCGGTCGTGCACTTCCCAGGTGATGTTGCAGACCTCGTCGAGGAACCACCGGTCGTGGGTGACGACCACGAGCCCGCCGCTCTGAGTAGCCCAGCGGGTCTTGAGGTGACCGGCGAGCCAGGAGATGCCCTCCACGTCGAGGTGGTTGGTGGGCTCGTCGAGAAAGATCACGTCGTAGTCGCCGATGAGCACCGCGGCCAGGGCCACCCGGCGACGCTGGCCACCGGAGAGGTCGTCAACGAGGGCGTCCCAGGGAATGTCGCGAACGAGTCCGCCGATGACGTCGCGCACCTTGGCGTCGCCAGCCCAGACGTGTTCCTCGATGCCGCCGACGATGGTGTGGCCGACGGTCTGGCCGGAGGCGAGGTCGTCGGACTGGTCGAGCATGCCGATGGTGACACCGCGACGACGGGTGACGCGGCCCTCGTCGGGCTCCATCCGGCCGGCCAAGAGGCGCATGAGGGTGGACTTGCCATCGCCATTCTTGCCGACGACACCGATGCGGTCGCCTTCGTTGAGGCCGGCGGTGACGCTGTCAAAGATGACGCGGGTGGGAAATTCGAGGTGCAGGGACTCAGCCCCGAGAAGATGTGCCATAGCCTCCAAGTTTACGGCACGGGAGTGTCGGTGAACTCAGCGGCACCAGGGACTGTGCTGCGGCGCTCGTCCGAAGCTGCCGACTGTCTGCCATCACTCGGTCGCCCGCTGAAGAATGTACCGGGTCACTGGGCGAAAGAGCGCGGGTGCCAAGTTGTCATCAATAACGAAGACGCCGTCGTGGCTGCCGCGTGCGTACGCTAGCGGCAGCGCCGGATCATTGACATCAGCGATCGACAAGGTTGGTATACCTCGAGCGATCGCGGCTCCGGCCATACCGTGGTCGGCGATGACTAGGTCGATCCGCTCCCCATCCTGTTCGAGCTCATTCAGCATGACCTCCATATAGTCGGCCAGGTGAGAGTGCACCAGGGAAAGACCGTCATAGACGCAACCGACCGAACCGACGAAACGCACGGTGCGTGCACTTTCGGAGTCGGTTGGGGCTGTAATGGTCGGCCCGTCATCGTGGGCGCTGAGCAGTCTGTTGCCGGCGACCTGCAGGGCGCGTCCAAGGTCAATGTAGTGCTCCAGAAGACCGGTCGGATGTCCGGTAGCGATGAGTACGTTCGCGCCCCCCGTGCGTAGATACGGAGAGAGCAGTCCCGCATAACGGTCGATACCTACCAGCGTGATGATCGGGTCAATATACCCACGAGTCTCGTCATCTACATTCAGGCTCGCCCCGGAGGTGAGCATGATCGCGTCCGCCACGTCCGCCTCCGTTGCCGTCTGCCAGTCGTTTAGACCAAACGTGCACGCAGGGTTGCCCGCTAAAAGTCGGCTCATCTTCAGCTTCGTGTTCGCGACGCTGGTCTGCACCTCACCAGCCAGATGTGATTCGACTAAGTGAACGAGGAGGGCCGACGCCTGCTGCGTCGCAACGGCATCGTCTTGTTTCAGGGTCATTTTATGCTCCGCAGTCTCGTTGGATTCAGTCGGACGGATTCCCAGCGGCTGGGCAAGTACATCGCGCCAGCGGGCACTGACGCAAATTGTGGATGGTCAGAGTGCACCGGAATGACCATCGGTGCGCCGGTAGCAGCCACGAAGCGTCGCAACGCGTCCGGAGTGGCGTGACCGTGCGCGTCTATGACCAGGAACGGCACACCCAGTTGACGAACCCAGTTGGTCAGCGCTATCCACCCCGGGTACTGGGAACCGAGCGGATGGCCGTTGGCGTGAATGATCAGGTCCGATGGACCCATTCCAACTTCCAGCATCGCCGCATATGTCGCTGTGCTGAGCTGACATACGTACGAATCGCGATCCGCCCGAATCTGCGCCAGAGTCACGTAAGTAATAGGGAAAGAGCGGTCCGGCTCATCCCCTTTGGCTAGCGGGGACTCTTCGAACGCGAGCACTCGGGATGGGTGGATGTCGAGTAACCCACCACGTATGGCCTCCAACCAAAACGCAGCAGTTCGCGCTTCGACCACGACGCGGCGGTCGGACGCTTCCAGCGCAGCGCCCAGCGCGGCTGCGCGCTCGAGCTGTTGTTGATGAAAGCAGAAAAAAACGAGACCCGGAGCAGCCGTGATAGCACCGTAAAGTGCATCGCAGGCGTCATGCTCGTTCAGCGGTACCGCGCTTATGGTGTGGCCCACCGCTTCGGCGGGAATACCTCCGCCCCAGGGCCAGCGCGCTGCGCCGGCTGGCACCGCCGTTGACGCTTCGGTGACCAGTACGTCGACTGAGCGGGCGTAGCAAAGCTCCGCGAAGGCATCCATTTTCTGGGGATTTAGCCCGTGGTACCGCCAGTCGCCCGTGTATGCCACCGTTCCCGCATCGGTCTCAGCAATAAATCCCATCGCACCAGGGGTGTCATGATCGGTGTCAATTAAGGTTAACTCGATGTCACCCACATTTACGCGGCGCCCATCCGGGTGTCCGGTCAGGGCTGCAATTGTCGGTTGTACCAGTCCGGAGCGTTCTAGGGCCCCTTGCAGTTTGTGGCTCACCTCACTCAGGTGCACCGGCTGGTCCTCGCTGAGGTAAGGCAAGAGCCCGGCGTGGTCGGAGTGCAGGTGACTAACGAATACAGCGCGAGCGTTACCCCGTTGCGGAAAATAGGGCGCATGCTCTAGGAACTTAGCTTTATCTCGCAGCGGATCGATCAGATCCGCTAAGGGTTGCCCCAGGGCATCCGCTCGATATAGCCCGTCGACCAACGGGGCCATCGCTGAGCGCAGGTAGTCGGCGAGGGGTTGTCCTCTCACGCCGGGCGGCACCTGGGCGTTGAAGAGCGCCGCTTGCTCGGTCTGTGCCAGCCCCACGTCGAAGAATATCTCTGCCTCGGCGGTGCGTAATGCCAGCTGCGTACCTCCGATGTGGTTCAGCCCGTTGATGAAGACCAACTCGGGCCCATTGTGCTGCGTCATCCCTTGACCCCTCCACTTGCCAGGCCGCCGACGAAGAAGGGCTGCAAGACGAAGAACAAAACAACCAGCGGTAGCACAGACAGCAGGCCTACCGCCATCAAGCCGCTCCAGTCGGTGCCGTTCTCATTCATGAAGGTTGACAGGCCCACGGTCAGAGTCCAGAGGTCGGTGCTGTCGATGAGTGTGCGAGCAAAGAGGAAGTCTCCCCAGGCCGTCATAGTGGCATAGAGCGCGGTGGCTGCAAGCCCTGGGGCCGTCAAGGGCAGCACGATTTTGCAGACTGCCTGAAAGCGGGAACAACCATCGATCATTGCCGCTTCCTCGAGTTCGTACGGGATCCCGTCAAAAAATCCCTTCATCAGCCAAGCAGCAAACGGCACAATAATGGTGGCGTTGGCCAGAACCAGCGCGAGCAGGCCGTCGGTCAGTCCAATGCTGTTGAACATGATGAAGAGTGGCAATACCAGCACGGTTCCCGGGATGATGCGCGTCAGCAATAGTGCATACCCCGTGGCACCTTGCCCGCGTGACGGGAGCCTCGATAGGCTGTAGCCGGCCATCAGGGAGACCACCATTGCCAGAGCTGAGGAGCCGACGGTGACCATAACCGAGTTGCCGAACCATCGCAGTACGTCCTTGTCTGTGAATGCAGACACATAGGCATCGATGCTGAGTAGTTCTAACTGTGGGAACAGAGTGGGCTGCTTGGTGAGCAAAGCCCCCATCGGCGTCACCGAAGTGAGAAACATCCAGTAGAGCGGAAAAATGGCCATTGCAGCAACGACAATGGCCGCGCCCAGTAGCACTATGGACTTCGGCTGCCAACGGCGACGCTGACGCCGGATACCGGGGTAGGCCAGTGTCGGGATCAAAAGAACTCCTTCTTGACGTAGGGATAGAGCACGCCAACGCCGAGGGCACACGCGATCATGGTTAATATGGCGATAGCCCCGGCCACGCCACCGTCGAAGTAGACGAAGAACTCGTTGTAAATGCGAACTGCAAGAGTCTCGGTGGCACCAATTGGGCCGCCGCGGGTAAGCGAGTAGATCAAGTCGAATTCCCTGAAAGCTGTCAGCGCACCGAGAAGCAGTGCTAGAGATGCACTGCTGCGGATGGCCGGCCAGGTGATATGCCGAAAACGCTGGAAGGCGTTTGCGCCGTCCATCCCGGCCGCTTCGTAGAGCTCTACCGGTACATTCTGTAGCGAGGCGAGTAGGACGAGGGTGTAGAAGGGAAACTGCGTCCATACCGTCGGCACGATGACGCCGATCAGTGCCGTTTCGGGCCGGGAGAGCCACGGCACATATTCGGTGATCAGCCCGACGCTGGCCAGCGCATAGTTGATGATTCCGTACGAACCATCGAGCATCCACAGGAATGCGGCACCAGCCACTACGCCCGGAACCGCCCAGGGAATCAACGTGAGGGTGCGCAGAAGCCTGTTGCCACGAAACTTCTTGTTGAACAGGAGTGCGGCGCCCAGCCCGATCAAGAAGGAGGGGACGGAAACACCGACCATGTAGAGCACCGAGCGCCAGATCGTGGTGCCGATATCGGCGCCGATAATCATCTGTACATAGTTCTCCTGAGTAAGTGGTGCCGACTCCAACCGGCTGAGGCTCACCACATCGATGTCACGCAGGCTGATACTGGTGACCAGGTAGATCGGATAAACAAAAAGGAGAAGCGCGAGTAAAATGGCGGGGAGTAAAAAGACATACCCCATGAACGGCTTCGACCGGCTGAACTTGACTGCCCGTTGGGCGATGGAACTCACTGGTACTCCAAGATGCATTAGTCGCAGGAAATAGGCTCGAGGGAGCGTCGCGGCGCCAGTAGGCATCGCGCGACACTCCCCTTCTGGCGCTAAGGCTGGATGTCTTCGCTCAGCAAGCGCTCCTCGACATCCGCAAAGATGTCACTAATGCTGCGATCGCTGGTCAACATCTCCATCAGTCCATCTTGAACCAGGCGATCGAAGGTTCCGAAGTTCGCCCGGATGCTGGCGGAGCTGGGGATGATCCCGACAGATTCGGCGGATCCGGTGATGAACTCCTCGAGCAGTGGCGAGACCTCCGCCTCGCTCCCGGCACCGGCGCGAGCGGCCGGGGACTGGTATAGCTCAACGAACAAATCCTGCATCTCTGCGGATGCGCTCAGTTCGAGGAAGTCCCACGCAAGGTCTTTCTCTCGGTCTGTGCCCGTCGACGGAATGTGCAATCCATTTGCTGGGTAGTAGCTGATCGCATCGAACGGTGATCGAGCTACCTTCACGTAGTCCTTCACCTCGGGCGCAGCATCGGCCAACGCGGGAATGTTGAATGGACCATCCAGCATCATCGCGACCTTGCCCTGGAAGAATAGTTCGCGTTTCTGGTCGCTACTGATGCCTTGTGGTGAGAATTTGGACACCTCGCGGTAGTTCTCGAGCGCTGCCACGACCTCCGTGGACGTGAATTGGTATTCCCCATCTTTCGCCCACGCTCCACCGAAGCCGACCACATAGGAAGAAGCCTGGCGAAACAGATCCCGATGCTGGGTCGTCACGCTTCCATAGCCATAAACGTCACCTTCGGTGAGAGCTTTAGCCACGGCCACCAGTTCTTCCGATGTCGTCGGTACACTTTGCCCGGCCTCTTCGAGCAGCTGCTCGTTATAGAAAAGTTGAACCGAGTATCCGAAGACCATCAGGCCTTGAGTAGTGCCGTCCCATTCCATAAGAGACTGCGTCTCCGGCCAGGTCTGTGGAATGTCGGTGTCGGCTAAACGGGAATCCAGTTCCTCAAGCCACCCCTCTTCCGCAAAGACGGCAAACACTTCGGTGGGTAGATGGAGTATTGCCGGTGCCGAGTCGGCCGCAAAACGGGTCGTCACAAACTCTGCCATGTCGTTTCCATCGACGTGGCGTGGAACGATCGTGACGCCGTCGTGTTCGGATTCAAACTCATCAATCACGGCAGTCCACCAATCCTGGATTCCCGCTTCCTCCAATTGCCACGTTACGAACTCAAGTTCGATCGGCTCATCGCCCCCGGGCACAGCCTGGGCACCTCCAGCACAGCCAACCAAGCCAAGCACTGCCAACAGCGCTAGAGCTAGAGGAGCCTTCTTTGAAACCTTGTTCACCACGTAATGCCCATTCCCATGTCATTCATCAATGTTTCGCCGTGCAGATTCTTTACAAAAAGTGACGCTGTCAGCTGTCTCGTGTTCCCTTCGCTGGGCGGGTTCCCCTCCGACGCCTTTCAGTTAGACGCCGAGCCCAGGCGTGTGCCTTCTCTGCATACAAAACACGGCGATTGTGAATGGGAGATTACGTGCAGGTGACGCGCCCGCTTATTGGGCGCAAACTGTTGTACATCACCTGAAGTGACGACGTATACGTCGTTTCATGGCAGACCCCTGCCGGTTCGGCGGCCAGACCGGCGTCGAACAAACCACCGAGACGGGTCATCCGCCTTAGTGGCACAGCCGTCTTGGCTCCATCCGCCCCGACCGGAGCTTCACAGCTCCCCCACATCGAGACACAACTCAGAGTGCTGCGCCAAAGCCCCGTTAGTCGTTGATCAGGCGGGCACCGTGTACCGGGCCGGTAGCCCGCACGACGCGGAGGCGAGAGGCGGAGAGCGCGACCTGCAATTCGAGCGCGCTGTCGGCATCCGCTACCAAAAATGCGACCGTTGGGCCAGAGCCAGAGAGGATGCCGGCGAGGGCGCCGTTCTCTTCGCCAAGCTGCAATACCTTGCCGAGGCCCGGCGCGAGGTGCAGTGCGGGAGCCTGCAGGTCGTTGTGCAGCACGTCGGCGAGCATATGCGGGTCGCCGGCCCGCAGCGCCTGCAGCACATTTGCGTCGACAGAGGGCTGATGCTGGGCCGGGAAAATATCTTGCGCGTGGCGGTCGCGGTGCCGATCGAGTTCCTGATAGACACCGGGCGTGGACATACCAAAGTCCGCCAGGGTGAGGACCCACTGAAACTTGCCCTTGGCCAGGGCCGGGCTGAGCTGGTCGCCGCGGCCGGTGCCGATGGCGGTTCCGCCGGTGAAGGAGAACGGCACATCGGCGCCGAGCGTTGCCGCGATGGCGAGCAGTTCATCCTTGGTGGCGGTGGTGCCCCAGAGCGCATCACAGGCGAGCAGGGTGGCCGCGGCGTCGGCCGACCCGCCGCCCATTCCCCCGGCGATCGGCACGTTTTTTTCGATCTCGAGGTGCACGCCGCCGCGGAAGCCGGCCTTGCGGGCGAGGGCCCGAGCTGCCTTGATGGCGAGGTTGGTTCCGCCGGTGGCGAGGCCCGATGAGTCGATGCTGCCGCTGAACTCGACGGAGAAGTCGGTGGCCGGGGTGGCACGCACCTCTTCAAACAGTGAGACGGCCTGATAGGCGGTCGCGAGGTCGTGGTAGCCGTCCTCCATGACGGCACCGACCTTGAGAAAGACATTGATTTTGCCGGGGGCCCGCGCGTGCACAACAGGGGCACCGGCGGTCATCGTCATGCCTTAAACCTAGCCCAGCCGCTTGGCCGCTATCGACGCGGCGGCCACGTTCGAGGACACCACCGTTTCGCGAGAGCTTTCTAGTTCTCGGTCCAGACACGGGCAATGGCGAGAAAGTCGTGCACGGTCAGCTGCTCGCCGCGCGTGGTCGGGTCGATTCCGGCGGCCGTCATGACAGTGGATGCCGCCGTCGAGTCTCCGAGAACAACAGAGAGCGACTGCCGCAGCATCTTGCGACGCTGTTGAAAGGCCGCGTCGACAAGCGCGAAGGTCTTGAGACGCAGTTCTTCGGATTCCAACGGAGCCACACGGCGCTCAAAGGCGATCAGGATCGAATCGACATTGGGTACCGGCCAGAACACCTGACGGCTTACCTTGCCGGCGGTGCGAAAGTCGCCATACCAGGCGGCCTTGACGCTCGGGCTTCCGTAAACCTTGTTGCCGGGCGGGGCGGCGAGACGCTCACCAACCTCCGCCTGCACCATGACAACACCGGCACGAATGGATGCGAAGTGCTCCAGCAGGTAGAGCAACACCGGCACCGAGACGTTGTAGGGCAGGTTCGCGACAAGCCTGGTGGGGTCTCCGGGCAGCTCGGTAATTTTCAGGGCGTCCGCGCGGATCACGGTAAGCTGCGCGCCCGGCTGCATCAGCTCGACGGTCAGCGGAAGCTGCTCGGCCAGGCGGTCGTCAATCTCGACGGCTACGACAGCCGCGCCAATTTCGAGCATGCCGAGGGTGAGTGAGCCGAGGCCGGGACCGACCTCGACAACGGTGTCACCTTGCGCTACGGTGGCGACCTTAACGATGCGCCGCACGGTGTTGCCGTCGATGACGAAGTTCTGGCCGAGCTTTTTGGTGGGGTTGACGCCGAGCATCTCGGCGAGGTCGCGAATCTCGGCCGGGCCGAGGAGGGTTTTGGTGGGCTTTTCCGGGATGGCCGGGTGAGTTGATTGCGGCGGCGTCAAAATAGCGGCCTCGATATTCACGCTGTGGATCGAGCCTGTCGAGATTTCGACCACCGGGTTGCGGTCGTTGTCGGGATCGGGTGTGGCCGCCGCTGGCGGCTCCTGCGGCTCGGTGGGGATGTGCTCCGGGGAGTGACGGCCGGTCATGCCAGGCCGCCGAGCGGGGCTCGATCGGGATTCTGATCCTCATTCTGATCGGCAAAGGCTGCGGTGACGGGCTCGGCGTCCCAACGGCCGTAGACCAGCTCCGTGTTCGCGGTAATTTGAGCGGCGAGCAGGGAGACATCCGTTTCAAGGTGGGCAGCCATGCCGCGCAACGTGTTGGGCAGCAGGTACGGTGCATTGGGCCGGCCGCGGTAGGGCAGCGGGGTGAGAAAGGGAGCATCCGTTTCAACCAGCAGCAGGTTGCGCGGGGCTGCGGACAAAGCTTCCCGCAGGTTGCCGGCGTTTTTGAACGTGACATTGCCGGCGAAAGACATGTACCAGCCCTGCGCGGCGCACAGCCGGGCCATGTCGGCGTCGCCCGAGAAGCAGTGAAAGACGGTGCGCTCGGGGGCACCAACCCTCAGCAGGGTCTCGATCACGGCTTCATGGGCGTCACGGTCGTGAATCTGCATGGCGAGGTTGTGCTCCTTGGCGATGCGAATGTGCGCTTCGAAGGAACGAAACTGGGCGGCGCGGCCTTCTTCTGGGGTGCGAAAGAAATCTAGACCGGTTTCGCCGATCGCAACCACGCGCGGCTGACCGGCGAGTTCGTGGATCACGGCAAGGGCGTCATCGAGGGTGCCGGCTTCTTCCAGTGCTGGTGCCTCGTTGGGGTGGATGGCAACGGCGGCGAGCATGCGCGGCTCGATCAGGGCGGCTGCGGCCGACCAGCGTGACGTTTCCACGTCGCCACCAACCTGGATCACGCCTCGCACGCCAACGCTCGATGCGCGGTCGAGCTGTTCCCGATAGCTGAGCGGATGCTCGCCATCGGCGATTTCGAGATGGGTGTGGTTGTCGTAGACAGAAATCGTGAGCGGCTCGGGCAACGGCGGGTAGCTCAGGTCGCGGCGCGTAGTGTTTTCGCGGCGGCGAATGGCACTGCCGTATCCGTCGACGCCGCCGGAAAGCCCGGGCAATTCATGAGGCATCGGTCGGCTCCACGATCGATTCGATGCGCGGGAACAGCGGTTCAAGCGGGCTGACCTGGGCGCCGCCGGTCCACTCCGAGGCTCGATCGAGGCGCTGGTCGGTCAGGGCACCGTCGCCACCGAGGGCGGTCCACAGCTTGCCGGTGGCGATGGGAATGACCGGGGAGAGCAGCACGGTGAGGGTACCGAGACCGCGCACGGCGGTGTGCAGCACGCTCTCCAGGCGCGCCCTGGTTTCCGGGTTCTTGGCCAGGGCCCACGGCTCTTGCAGGGTGATGTAGCCGTTGAGCTCGTCGACGAGTTCCCACACGCTGGTGAGGGCGTCGTGGATGGCGAGGGTCTCGATGAACGCACCGGCGGCATCCGTTACCCGCTTTTCGGTCGCCGCAATCGCGAGGTCGTCGGCCGTGAGTTCACCGGCTGCGGGCACCGTGCCGTCGCAGTAGCGCACGACCATGGCGATCACGCGGGAGGCGAGGTTGCCAAAACCGTTAGCCAGTTCGGACTGGTACCGGGCTGAGAGGTCTTCCCAGCTGAACGAGCCGTCCTGGCCGAAGCTGATGGCTCGCATGAAGTAGTAGCGAAAGGCGTCGGAGCCGAAGGTGTCGGTAATTTGGCTCGGGGCAATGCCGGTGAGCTTGGACTTGCTCATCTTTTCGCCGCCAACCAGTAACCAGCCGTGGCCGAAGACTTGCTTGGGCACCTCGATGCCGGCGGCCATGAGCATGGCTGGCCAGATGACGGCGTGAAAACGCAGAATGTCCTTGCCGACGATGTGGGTGGCCGGCCAGCGGCTGGCGAATTCCTCATCGTTCTGGCCGTAACCGGCCGCGGTGATGTAGTTGAGCAACGCGTCGAACCAGACGTAGACGACGTGCGTCTCGTCCCACGGAACCTTGATGCCCCAGTCGAAGCTCGACCGCGAGATCGACAAGTCGGACAGGCCCCGCTTGACGAAGGACATGACCTCGTTGCGGGCCGCCTCCGGCTGCACAAAGTTGGGATTCTCTTCGTAGAGGGCAAGCAGTCGGTCGGCGAAGGCACTCATCTTGAAGAAGTAGTTCTTCTCGTGCAGCAGCTCGACTGGTTTGGAGTGGATCGCACAGACGAGCTGGCCGGCATACTCCCCGGTACCATCGACGAGGTCGGTGGTCTGCTTGTATTCCTCGCAGCCGACGCAGTAGTAGCCCTCATACTCGCCGGTATAGATGTGACCCTCATCGTGCAGATGCTGCAGAAACTTCTGCGCGTTCACCTCGTGGCGTTCATCGGTCGTGCGAATGAAGTCGTCGTTGGCGATGTTGACGGTCGCTAGGAGCGGCTTCCACGCGGTCTCGACCAGGCGGTCGGCCCATTCCTTGGGAGTGACGCCGTTGGCGGTCGCGGTGCGCAAAATCTTCTGGCCGTGTTCGTCGGTTCCGGTGAGCAGCCAGGCGTCATCGCCCGACTGCCGGTGCCAGCGTGCGAGCACGTCGGCCGCCACCTCGGTGTAGGCGTGCCCGATGTGCGGCACATCATTCACGTAGAAAATGGGCGTGGTGATGTAAAAAGAGCCTGCGGACATGCGTTCATCTTATGCGCAGCATCCGTTCTCGTACGCCCTCATCTAACCCAACGGAAAGGCTGACCGGTCGGGTTTCGGCGCCGAAGCGCCCGTCTTGGCCTGTAGCGCATGCTCATACAGCTCGCGCTTACCCAATCCGCTGGCCGCCGCAACATCGGCGGCGGCATCTTTCAAGCGGATGCCGCCGGCCACCAGCTCGAGCACCTCGGCCACCCCCATGGCCAGGTCGAGAACCCGCACGTCGGCGCCCGCAACGACGATACAGATCTCGCCGCGCACCCCCGCAGCCGCCCACTCGGCCAGTTCGCTCGCCGTGCCACGCTTGACCTCCTCGAAGAATTTGGTCAGTTCCCGGCAGACCACAACGCGACGGTCTGCGCCGAAGGTTGCGGCGAGGTCAAGGAGCGAATCGGCCAGGCGGTTGGGGGATTCGAAGAACACCATGGTGCGGCGCTCGGCGCTCAAGTCGCGCAGCAGTTTGACTCGTTCGCCGTGCTTGCGCGGCAAGAATCCCTCGAACGTGAACCGGTCGGTCGGCAGCCCGGAGACGGCGAGTGCGGTCAGTACGGCCGATGGCCCCGGCAGGGCGGTGACCTGCACGCCGGCCGCCACCGCGGCATCCACGAGATGAAAGCCAGGATCGGAGACGGTGGGCATGCCGGCGTCGCTCAGCACGAGAATGTCGACCTCGCGGGCCAGTTCGACCAGCTCGGCGGCCTTGCCACGTTCGTTGTGGTCGTGCAGGGCGATGAGCCTCGGCCGGTTCTCGATGCCGAGGGCCTTGAGCAGGTGCACGGTGACGCGGGTGTCCTCGGCGGCCACGATGGTAATGGTGTCGAGGGTCTCGATCAGGCGCCGGGAAGCATCGCCGAGGTTTCCGATCGGGGTGGCAGCAAGAATGATCATGCTGTAAGTCTCGCAGGCGCAGCCGGGCGTTCTGGCGATGCTCAGTCACTACGATGGTCAGGTGCTGGCAACTAGTCGCTGGATGAATTGGGGCGCGCCCCTCGCCGTGGTCCTGCTGGCCGCTGTGTTACGTCTGTGGAACCTCGGAGTGCCGCACGCGCTCGTCTTCGACGAGACCTTCTATGTGAAGGACGCCTGGACCCTGTTCAACAACGGATACGAGTCCACCTGGCCCGCAGACGCCAATCCATTGTTCGAATCCGGGCATACCAATATTTTCACGGCGGATCCCTCGTTCGTGGTGCATCCCCCGCTCGGCAAATGGCTCATCGCGCTCGGCATGAATCTGCTCGGCCCCGGCAATTCATGGGGCTGGCGACTGGCGACCGCTGTGGCCGGGGTACTCGCCGTGGTGCTGATTATGCTCATCGCCCGCAAGCTTTTTCAGTCCCGCCTCCTGGCGGTGATCGCCGGTTTTCTGTTCGCCATCGACGGCCACGCGATCGTGCTGAGCCGCGTCGCGCTGCTGGACAACTTCGTGATGTTCTTCGCGCTTCTCGGCTTCGGCGCTGTGTTGATGGACAGAGACTGGCACGCGACGCGGCTCGCCGTTCGACTGGCCGATCGGCGAGCGGGCGCCACAGCCGACACACCGGCGCCGGGCTGGGGCCCGGCGCTGTGGTGGCGACCATGGCTACTCGCCGCCGGCCTCGCCTTCGGACTGACCAGCTCGGTGAAATGGTCAGGACTGTATTTTCTGGCCGCGTTCGGCATCTACCTGGTTGTCGTCGATGCACTGGCCCGGCGCCGAAATGGAGTCTCGTTCTGGCTCAGTGCCGCCATCCTGAAACAAGCCCCGGTCACATTTCTGCTTCTGGTTCCCATCGCCGTCGCCACGTTTCTGGCGTCTTGGACTGGATGGTTCGTTACGCGCGGCGGATACTACCGCGACTGGTCCGATGGGGCGGGAGCCGCCTGGACCGGCCCGCTGGCCTGGGTTCCACACACCCTGCAGAGCTTCTGGCATTATCAGGCCGCCGCGTATACGTACCATGTCGGCCTCGCCACGCCGCATCCCTACCAGGCAAACCCGCTGACCTGGCTGTTCATGATTCGACCGACCAGCATGTATTACCAGGGATCCAGCGATGGCGAATTCGGCTGCCAGTTTCAGAGCTGTTCGGAAGCCATCACCTCGGTCGGCAATCCGCTCATCTGGTGGGCTGCCACGGCAGCGCTGTTTTATCTCGTCTACCGCCTGGCCCGGTATCGGGAGTGGCGGGTCGGATTCATCCTGATGGGTATGGTCGCCGGGTACCTGCCGTGGCTGATGTACCTGAACCGCACGGTTTTTCAGTTCTACACGATTGCTTTCGAGCCGTACCTGCTGCTCGGGCTCACCTTCGTCATTGGGCTGCTTCTGCACCGAATTCCGGACCAGGCGCGACCCACACGTCGACGTTCAGCACATTCGCAGTTATCTGAAATTGACCCTCGTCAGCGGGTAAACACCCTGAACGTTATTGTCATCTACCTGGCCGTAGCGCTGCTGGTCACCGCATTTTTCTTCCCTGTGTGGACTGGAATGCAGACACCGTTCGCATTTTGGCAGGCCCATATTTGGATGCCAAGTTGGAGATAAATCGGTCAGATACATTCCATTTTTGGCATATAATCACTGAGAATGCTGTGTGAATGAGGCGCGGATTGGGCCCCGACGAACGTAGACTGGCGGCTATCTGCTTCACGAGTAATTGCTCACGTCCCGACTGAGAAGTCCCGCACACTGAGAATTTCAGACTCAGGAAGGCCTCATGTCGGAAATAACAGCCGCACCATCGGTCCGCATCATCAGGACCCGGCCGGGTGGAGACACCAAAAATCCCACAACCGAATATTCGGCACTGTTGCACACCGTGCGCAATCTGGGCCTCCTCGGACGGCGCACCGGTTTCTATTGGATGGTTTTCTCCATCCTCGTCGTCGCCACCGGCGGTGCCGCTGCCGGCTTCATTCTGCTCGGTGACACCTGGTACCAGCTCATCATCGCCGCAGCTCTCGGCTTGCTCTTCACCCAGTTCGCTTTTCTGGCCCACGAAGCCTCGCACCGCGCCGTGTTTACCTCCGGCAAGGCCAACGACCGGGCCGGCCGTATTCTCGCCAACCTGTTCGTCGGCATCAGCTACGCCTGGTGGATGACCAAGCACAGTCGTCACCACGCCCAGCCGAACGTCATCGGAAAAGACCCCGATATCGAACCCGACTTCATCGTGTTCACCGAGAATGACGCCAAGCAGGTCAGCTGGCTCAGTTCCTTCGTCACCCGCAAGCAGGGCTACCTATTCTTCCCACTGCTCATGTTCGAAGGCATCAACCTGCACGTCCAGGGTTTCAAGACCGTCTTCGGTAAGAACAAGGTCAGCGAACGCTGGGTCGAAATCAGCATGCTCGTGACGCGTCTCGCGCTCTACTTCGCCGTAATTTTTTATTTTCTGCCACTCGGCATGGCGTTCGCTTTCGTTGGCGTGCAAATGGCCGTATTCGGGGTCTACATGGGAGCGACCTTCGCGCCTAACCACAAGGGGATGCCACAGCTTCCGGCCGAAAGCCGGGTCGATTTTCTACGCCGCCAGGTGCTGACCAGCCGTAACATTCGCGGTGGAAGCTTCATCGACCACTACATGGGCGGGCTCAACTATCAGATCGAGCACCACCTGTTTCCGAACATGGCCCGCCCGCACCTGCGTAAGGCGCAGGTGATCGCCAAGGAATACTGCCAGTCGCACGATGTGAAGTACACCGAGACCGGCGTCTTTGAGAGCTACGGCATTGTCATCGCCTACCTCAACAAGGTCGGACTGGCCGCTCGCGACCCGTTCGACTGCCCGATGACCGCTCGGTTCCGCACGCACTGACAATCGCAAAATCGCACACGAAGGCCGTCTCCCCGGAGGCGGCCTTTTCGTGTCCCGCCCTGCATTCCTGCCCATTTCTGAGCTTGTATCAAATGGGCATCAAGGAGTGCTACAGTGTCCACTCAAGAGCGGAGCTGTCGTTCTTTCCACAGTTCTCACTCTTTCAGAGTCTCACTCTCTTCAGAGTTAACTCAGGGCATTTTTCGCGGCAACGACGATGCACTCGGTTTGTTCCCGCCCCTATCTCGCTCAGGAGACGTCCATTGCGCATACGCACCACGATGGTTCGCACCCTCATCGTCACCGGACTCTTGGTGGGCACGTCCCTGGTCGGCGCAACTGTGTATCGAGGGGAGCCGGCCTCAGCCGACTCGACAGACACCGTTCAGTTCACCGTTATGTCTGGTGGGCTGCAATCCACAGTGTCGGCGCCTCGCGGCATGTCTCGCGTCGTGCTGGGAAGCGGCGAGCAACGCTCAACCGGCACCGCCGCGCCGTGGACCATCAGTGACGCGCGGGGGTCCGGAGCCAGCTGGACCCTGTCGGCATCCGCTTCAGACTTCACGAGTGCCCCCGGAACTTCGGCGGACGAACTGGTGCCACGCACGATTGCCGTGACGAATCTCGTCATCACCCCCGGCACAGTGGTCGCGGCCGGCGGCGCAGATACCGCGCCCGACACCGCCGCCGTTACGATGTCAACGCTCGCCCAGGCACTCGTCTCCGCGCCCGTTTCAGGAACCGGCGCCAAGGGCTCGTTTGTTCTCGCGGCGCCTCTGTTTAGCCTGGACATTCCCGCCAATGCCTTCCGCTCCAACGTGGGCGTCGACGGCGTGCACCCATACACGTCGACCATCGTTTTCACCATCGCCTAAGCCCAACCGCCATGCCCGCTCACCGATCGAACAGAACGCCTATGACCGGCGTCACTGTGTCGACCCGTCTGCGCGCTCGCGCCCTTACGCTTACCCTCACGCTCACGCTCGCGCTGGCCCTGGTCGCCGGAACTGCACTGCCGGCGCAGGCCTGGTCCTCGCCGGCACCAGTCGCCCTTGGTGTAGCGGAGAGCTTCTCGGTCCTGGGCGCATCGACGGCAACCAACACCGGACTCACCACGACAAGCGGCGACGTCGGGGTCAGCCCGGGTACGGCCGTGACCGGCATGCCCCCGGAGAACGTAGCCGGTTCCATCAAGGTCGGCGCCGATGCAGCCGAGGCCCACGCTGACCTGCAACTGGCCTACGCGGATGCCGCTGGTCGAGAATCCAACGCAATCCTCGCCCCCGAAATTGTCGGTACAACGCTCATTCCGGGCGTCTATCGAGCGGTAAGCAGCGTCGGCATCACCGGAACGCTCACCCTCGACGCCGGCAATGACCGCAACGCGGTCTTCATCATGCAGATTGGCTCTACCCTCACCACCGCGTCTGGCAGCGCCGTCAGCCTGATCAACGGCGCCCAGGCATCCAACGTGTTCTGGCAGGTCGGCAGCTCAGCCACGCTGGGTGCCATGACCATTTTCGCCGGCACCATCCTGGCGCAGGCGTCAATCACTGTCACCACCGGAACGGCCTTCGACGGTCGCGCGCTCGCCCTCGACGGGGCGGTCACCCTCGATTCAAATACCTTCACACTCACTCCGGTGCGCCACGGCACGCTGACCGCGTCGACCGGCGGTGCGCCACTGTCCGAGGTCGTTCTCAACGGTACGAGCACCCAGTACGCGACCGGCTCCGGAACCCAGTGGTCCGTCATCGACGATCGCGGCACTGGCGCCGCGTGGACGCTGACGGTCACCGCGACGGCGGCCACGAGCGCGGCCGGCACGGTCGAGTTGGTCGCGCGTAGCTTGCCCGTCGGCAGCCTGGTGATCGACCCTGGCCCGATCACTCTCGGACCCAACGGCGTGAATCCGGAGCTCATCGTTGGGCCTGCCCTCACGATGAGTGGCGCGCCCCAAACCTTGTTGTCGAGCGTGGGATCGAACACGGGCACCTACCTGCTCACGCCGACCTTCAGCCTCGCCATCCCGTCCAATGCCTTCCGGCCGAACTATGCCGGCGACATCAATGCTTCCCCGCTGAACCCTTATGTTTCAACTCTCACGTTCACCATCAGCTGACGCACTCGTGCGTTCAAGCGTGGCTGTTCGCGCTTTGATACCGTGCATTTTCAGTACCGCGCATTTCACTATCACTGTGCCCTCATCCGGGGGTCCACCCGTTTACTCGTCTAAGGTTCACCCCATGCTCCTCACGTTCCGACGCCCCGCCCGCCCCCGTCGGACCGCGCACCATCACAATAATCGGTCCCGTCGTGGCGTCGCCCTGCTGCTGACCGCTGCCCTGCTCGCGCCGGTTGGCCTGGCATTAAGCATTCCGCAAACGGCACAGGCTATCGACGACGGAACCCTCGGCATTCGTCCCCAACTCGAGTCGGACTTTTTTCATATCTCTCTGGCGCCCGGAGCCGCTATCGACGCCACCGCCATCGTCAGCAACCACACGGATGCCGCGGTGACGCTGCTGAACTATGCCGTCGACGGTCAGAGCACAGCCCAAGGAGCATTTGCCCTGGCCGCACAGGCCGACACGAGCATCGGGGTCGGTGCCTGGGTTACGCTCGGCGCCGCCGAAATCACTGTGCAGGCCAATTCGGATCTGGCGGTACCGTTTCGCGTCGCGGTTCCGGTCGGCACCACCCCCGGCGACTATGCCGGTGGCCTGATCATTCAGAGCCCGCCGGTGCAGGGCGAAACAACGACAAGCGGCGGCGATGCTGCTCTGCGACTCGACGTGATCCAGCGCCAAGGGGTGCGCATCTATCTGACCGTCGACGGAACGGCTTCCGCGGTGCTGGAGCACGGAGACCTGAGTTGGGAACGCTCCGGCGACGACATCACCTTCGCGTTGCCCATCACCAATACCGGCAACACGATCTTGAATCCGACCGGTGCGCTGTCGATCGAGAGCCCAATCGGTGTGAACACGTCGCTGACCTTCAGCACCCCCGAAAGCATCCTGCCCGGGGCGTCACTCACACTTACGGCCATGCTCACCGGGCTGCCACTCATTCAGGCCGGTACCGCCCGTGCCACCCTGCAGAGCGATGCCGGTACCGATACGGTCAGCACCAGCTTGGTCTACCTGCCGTGGTGGATCATCACCATCGCCGTGCTCGTGCTGCTGCTCGTGGCACTCACGATTTGGCGCGGCACCGTGTTCGTGCGGCGCGCCAAGCGCGCCATTGCCCAGGTTGCCCAGACCGACCGGGGCGAGTCGAACCCGCCGGCGGAGTAAACGCGCTGGCTGCGCGAACCTTGCGCTAACGCTGATCGAGTCCTGCGTCACCGAGACTCATTTTGGGCTTTACCCATGTGAAGATTACTTATCGCCACCGGAACTCGTTCTCGCAACTGACAAGTTCGGCACTGACACCTTCCGTGTCGTGCCTGCGATTAGCTGCCCTACATCTTCTCCAGCCCGCTCCGTGTGGTCATGCTTTTTGGCGCGCTCACACCCCCGCATCACCCAGAGGACACACCATGCACGCATTCATCAAAGCCACCAGCATCATCGCTTCCACCGGCGTACTCCTCGCAGTGGCCCTCACCCCCGCCTACGCCGACAGCACCGACACGGTTGACGCCACGGTCACCTCTGGTTCACTCACCGCTCAGGCCAGCGCGCCAGACGCGATGACCTCCGTCGTTCTCGATGGCATCAGCACCAAGATCTCCACCGGGCAGGCCGCCGAATGGAATGTCGTCAACGCTCGCGGCACCGACGCGGCCTGGTCCCTCTCGGCCAACGTCACCGACTTCGAAAGCGCCGCCGGCACCGTCGATACAACGGCTCGTGTGCTGGCGGCCAGCAACCTCGTGATCACCCCCGGCACCGTCACGGCCGGTGCCGGATCCGACGCAGCCCCGACCACCGTGCCCATCACGATGTCGAACACAGCGGCAGCGCTCGTCTCGTCGTACACGCTCGGCAAGGGCCGTTACACGCTCAACCCCGTGTTCGACTTGACCGTTCCGGCCAACTCGTTCCGCTCCAACTACGCCGGCGCCTATGGCGACTCCGTTGTGAACCCGTACGTCGCAACCATCACCTTCACCATCGCGTAACGAGCAGTTCGCTCCCCTAACTCTTGAGCCCCCTTGTTGCCGCAAGGGGGCTCAAGTATTCAACCCGTGCGAGGCGCGACGAATTTCGCTGCCAATAGCCCTAGCATGGGGGTGTGACAGCGTACGTCTCGGCTCTTGACCTGTTCTCCATCGGAATTGGTCCATCCAGTTCTCATACGGTGGGGCCGATGCGCGCTGCCCGCGTGTTCGCCGAGCATCTGCAGCAGACCGGTCGTCTAGCCGAGGTCACTCGCATCCGCTGCTCGCTGTATGGCTCGCTCGGTTCTACCGGGCTCGGCCATGGCACCCCCGACGCCGTTCTGGCTGGCCTGACGGGGCTGCGACCGGAGTCCTGCGATCCGAGCGAGGTACACGCGGCCTGGTCTGGTTTGGGCGCGACTGCGACTATCACGCTGCTCGGTGGGCACACCATACCGATCAGCCAACATGACGTGCACTTCGAACCGCGCACCCGACTCCCCGGCCATCCGAACGCGCTGACCATAACGGCGTTCGGCTCCGATGAGTGTGGCGCCGGCGCCCAGGCGGTCGTGTGGGAGGAGACGTTCTATTCCATCGGCGGCGGATTCATTCGGCACGATGGCGACCGGGTGCGCGCAGTTGCTGCGCAGCCACTCCCCTACGATTCCAGCGCCGAACTGCTCGCGCTCTGCGACGCCAACAACCTCAACATTTGCGAGGTTGCCCGCCGCAATGAAGAAGCCCTCCACGGCCCTGTCGTGCTCGACGCCGGACTCGACGCCATCTGGGACGCCATGCACGTGTGCGTTGAGTCCGGACTCAACACCGACGGTATATTGCCAGGAGGTCTCACGGTTAAGCGTAGGGCGGCGGCCGTACGTATGCGCCTGGAGGAATATGACCGCCTGCCGCTGCGCGACCGCGACACCTCCACCGAGTGGTTGCACGCCTTCGCCCTCGCCGTCAACGAGGAGAATGCAGCTGGCGGACGCGTCGTCACCGCTCCGACCAATGGGGCGGCTGGCATCATTCCGGCCGTCGGACACTACTACCTGCGCTTTGTTCGCGGAGCGGATGCTGCGGGCATCCGTCGGTATCTGCTCACCGCCGTTGCGATTGGTTCCCTGGTCAAGGCGAACGCATCGATCTCGGGAGCCGAGGGTGGGTGTCAGGCCGAGGTCGGGGCAGCGTGCGCCATGGCGTCCGGCGCACTGTGCGCCGTGCTCGGCGGCACACCGCGCCAGGTCGAGAATGCGGCCGAGATTGCCATGGAACACCACCTCGGCCTCACCTGCGACCCGGTCGGCGGCCTCGTGCAGGTGCCGTGCATCGAACGCAACGCGATCGCCTCATCGACGGCTGTCTCTGCCGCGCGGCTGGCGCTGCACGGCGACGGAACCCACCTCGTCTCATTGGACGCCGTGATCGAAACCATGCGGCAGACCGGCCTCGACATGATGACCAAGTACAAGGAGACCAGCGAAGGAGGCCTCGCGGTCAACGTCATCGAGTGCTGAGCGCTTTGCCCCCAACGGGGGTAGTCGCGCCTTTCGCTCCGGCGCTATGCCACCCTAAGCTAGCTGAACGCGTGGGTCGGCCGGGCCAAACCGTCGTTCATCTGAAAGGTTTCACCATTCGCACTCTTTTCGCACGTCGCCCGTGGGGTATCGCCGTTGCTGCCGTTCTGCTCGTGACGCTGGCCGGCTGCGCTGGGGAGCCGGCACCGGCCGTCACCGTGACCATCACGCCGAGCGCCACACCAACACCAACACCAACACCAACACCAACACCAACGCCTACTCCGACCCCCACTCCCACTCCCACGGAGGAAGCGGCCCTCATACCCAACCCCACGGTTCCCGATCTGGTGCCCAACGCTGAACCGGTGCCTCTGCCGCAGGGCCCGGCCGCCGATCAGGGCAGCACGCCGGGGGCGCGCGGCACAACCACATCCGATGGTGCCGGAGCGCTGCTCACCTATACGGTCATCGAGGCCGACGCCTTCTTCGACATCGCGCAGCGGTTCAATATTCCGGTGCAGCTGCTGCTCACCATGAATCCCTCGGTGCCGGGGCTCGGCGAGAACATCTACATCAAGCAGATCATCAACCTCGACTGGACCACCACCCGCTAACCCGCAAACCCGCAAACAAGCGGATACCTGCGGCCGGTCACGGCCGGCCCGGCCCCGGTCGGCGCACTCACACCCGGCGCAGGCGCGGTCGCGGTCGCGCGGCACGCGGTGTTACAGCCGGTTGACCCCTGTTACGCGCACGACGGCCTCGCCGAGCTCGTCGGAGTCGGCGAGGTTCACGCTCGCGCTGATGCCCCAGTCGTGATCGCCGGCCGGGTCGTCGAAAATTTGGCGCACGGTCCACTCCTCTACGCCCTCCTCGATCATGAGCAGGTCAGAACTGCGGGCGTTGCCGCCGGTGAGCAGTTCGTCGTGTTCGGCAAAGTAGCCGTCCATCGCGTCAGCCCAGACATCGGCCCCGTAGCCGTGCTCCCGGTCGAGCTCGCCGAGCTGGTCGTAGTGCTCAAGCGCCGCCAGCTGCACCCGGCGAAACAGTTCGTTACGTACCAGAATGCGAAACGCCCGCACATTGGTCGTGAGCCGGCGCGGTGGCGGCGGCAGAATCGCGTGCGATTCGGCTGCGTGCGCGGCCAGATCGGGGTGCAACAGTTCTTCCCACTCGTCGAGCAGGCTCGAGTCCACCTGGCGCACCAGCTCACCGAGCCACTCGATCAGGTCGAGCAGGTCCTCATTCTTGGCTTCGTCTGGAATGGTCTGCCGGGCTGCGCGGTAGGCGTCGGACAGGTAGCGCAGCACGACGCCCTCGCTGCGAGCGAGCTTATAAAACGCGATGAACTCGCCAAACGACATGGCCCGCTCGTACATGTCGCGCACGACGGCCTTGGGCTTCAGTTCGAAGTCAGCGATCCACGGCTGGGAGGCCTTGTAGGTGTCAAAGGTATAGTTCAGCAGCTCTTCGAGCGGCTTGGGGTGCGTGATCTCCTCGAGTAGCGCCATCCGCTCGTCATATTCGATGCCCTCACGCTTCATTGCCGCGACGGCCTCGCCGCGGGCCGCGAACTGCTGGCCCATCAGCACCGGCCGCGGGTCGTCGAGGGTTGACTCCAGAATCGAGATCATATCGAGCGAATAGGTGGGTGATTCGGGGTCGAGCAGCTCGAATGCGGCCAGGGCAAAGGGTGACAGCGGCTGGTTGAGCGCGAAGTTCGCCTGCAAATCAACGGTCAAGCGGATGCTGCCGCTCGCGCTCTGCTCCACAATGCCGGCTTCGCGCAGCGTCTTGTAGATACCGAGGGCGCGTCGGGCCAGCACCAGCTGTCGCCGCCACGGTTCGTGGTTGTCGAAGACCAGCGAGTGGACGTGGGCGAAGGCATCGCCGCCGCGTCCGATCACGTTGATGAGCATCGCCGCGGTCATCTGCATGCTCGAAGAGAGGGTTTCGGGCTCGGCGTCGACCAGCCGGCGAAAGCTCGGCTCGCCCCAGGACACGAAGCCGTCCGGCGCCTTCTTGCGCACGATCTTGCGCTTCTTTTTCGGGTCGTCGCCGGCTTTTTCGATGGCCTTGAGGTTGTCGCTCTCGTGCTCCGGCGCCTGGATTACAACCGTGCCGGCGGTGTCGTACCCGGCCCGGCCGGCCCGGCCCGCGATCTGATGGAACTCGCGCACGTTCACCTGGCGCATCTTCACGCCGTCGTATTTGGTGAGGGCCGTGAACAGCACGGTGCGAATGGGCACGTTGATGCCGACGCCGAGGGTGTCGGTGCCGCAGATCACGCGCAGGTAGCCGCGCTGCGCGAGCTGCTCGACCAACCGGCGGTATTTCGGAAGCATGCCGGCGTGGTGCACGCCGATTCCCATGCGAATGAGCCGCGACAGGGTTTTGCCAAAGCTCGTGGTGAACCGAAACTCGCCGATCAGTTCTGCAATCACATCACGCTGCTCACGGGAGGCGACCTTGGCACTGGCGAGCGCCTGAGCGCGTTCGAGGGCTGCCGCTTGCGAGAAGTGCACGATGTAGACCGGGGCCTTATCGGTGTGCAGCAGTTCTTCAACGGTTTCATGCACCGGCGTCTGCTCGTAGTAATAGCTGAGCGGAACCGGGCGCTCGACACCGGTGACGACGGCGGTGGCCCGCCCAGTTCGGCGGGTCAGATCATCGCTGATGAATTTCACGTCGCCGAGGGTGGCCGACATCAGGATGAACTGCACCCGGGGCAACAGCAGCAGCGGCACCTGCCAGGCCCAGCCGCGTTCCGGGTCGCCGTAGAAGTGAAACTCGTCCATCACGACGAGGTCGACCTCGGTGTCTTCGCCATTTCGCAGCGCGAGGTTGGCGAGAATCTCGGCCGTGCAGCAGATGATCGGGGCATCGGCGTTGACGCTGGAGTCGCCGGTCATCATGCCGACGTTTTCGGCTCCGAAGGTCTCGACCAGGGAGAAGAACTTCTCGCTCACGAGGGCCTTGATCGGCGCGGTATAGAAACTGCGCTTGCCGGCCGACAGCGCCGCAAAGTGCGCCCCGACGGCGACGAGCGACTTGCCGGTTCCGGTCGGTGTGCTCAAAATGAGATTCGCACCGGAGACGATCTCAATGACCGCTTCCTCCTGCGCCGGGTACAGGTTAAGCCCCTGCTCGGTGGCCCAGGTTTCGAACGCCTCAAAGAGAACGTCGGGGTCGGTTTCGTTTTCGAGGCGCGCAAGCAGAGACATAGTCCCTTAAGACTGCCCTACTTCGGCGCCTCCCGCCCGCCCATACCTCACGCGAGAGCGGAGAAAATGTTACTTCCGTACCCTTGAAGCAACAATTTTCCCGCTCTCGCGGGCAGACGCGAGGCGCTTGAGCTCAATAGCTGCAAAATGTGACGGATGTCTGACAAAACCGGCCTCTCGCCCCGCGCTGGGTGGTGATCACAGTCGCTCGTTCTAGGCTGGCGGCATGTCCACCTTCGACAGATCGAGCACCCCAACCAGGCCGCGTACCTTCACAGTGGCGCTGCTCTGGCAGCCGGCCGCTGCCGGCCTCGCCTCCGCCTTGGCCGGCCTAGGCTTGGCCGAGTTGACCGCCGCGTGGATCGCGCCCGGCGCGAGCCCGGTACTTTCTGTTGGCGCACTCGTCATCGATATTGTTCCGGCCGGCGTCAAAGACTTAGTGATCGGCCTATTCGGCACGGCCGACAAGATCGTGCTCATCGTCACCATCGTGCTCGTGCTACTCGTGCTCGCCGCCCTCGCCGGCATCCTGGAGAGCAGGCGCCCACCGTTTGGCCGCCTGCTCGTGGTGCTCATCGGCGCGATCGCCCTGTTCGCGGCGCTGTCCCGCTCCAGCGCCTCCACCCTCGATGCGGTGCCAGCCGTGGTCGCCATGGGCGTTGCGGCCATCGCGCTGACCTTTCTCACCACCCGCCTGCCGCGGACTGCCCGAGGGCCGGCCGACGCCTCGGCAGGTCCAGACGCGCCAAGCCCAGATACACCGGGCCCCGACCGCCGCCGTTTTCTCGTCTATACCGGCATTACCGCCGGGATCGGTCTGCTCGCCCTGATTGGCGGGCAGCTGGGCGCGGCCGCAACGCGGGCAGCGGATACCGCGCGCGCGCTGTTCACGCTGCCGGCAGCATCCGTTCGCCAGGCCGCACTACCGGCCGGAGCGAGCTTCGACGTGGCCGGCATTACCCCGCTGATCACTCCGAACGCCGACTTCTATCGCATCGACACCGCCCTGAGCGTGCCGCGGATCAACCCGACCACGTGGCGATTGAAGATCACCGGCATGGTCGAAAATGAGGTCGAGATCGACTTCGCCGAGCTGCTCGCACTGCCGCTTGAGGAGAGCACGACGACCCTCGCCTGCGTGTCTAACTATGTCGGCGGCGACCTGATCGGCAATGCCACCTGGCTCGGCTACCCCATTCGCAAGCTGCTGGCGCGGGCCAAGCCCACACGTGACGCCGACATGGTGCTCTCCACCAGCCAGGACGGTTTCACCGCCGGAACCCCGCTCGAGGCGCTGACCGACGCGCGCAATGCCATTCTTGCCGTCGGTATGAACGGCGAGCCGTTGCCGCTCGAACACGGGTACCCGGTGCGCATGGTGGTGCCCGGCCTGTATGGCTATGTGTCGGCGACGAAATGGGTCGTCGAACTCAAGCTCACTCGCTTCGATCAGGAGCAGGGTTATTGGACCCCCCGTGGTTGGTCACCGCGAGGGCCGGTCAAGCTGTCGTCGCGCATCGACGTGCCGCGCGCCTCGGTGCCCGCCGGGTCTGTCGTCATTGCCGGCGTCGCCTGGTCGCAGCGCGTTGGCGTGAGCGCCGTCGCTGTGCAGATCGACGACGGGCCGTGGCGCGAGGCGACACTGGCCGATGCTATTTCGATCGACACCTGGCGGCAGTGGGCGTATACCTGGAGCGATGCGACCGCCGGCGAGCACTCGGTGAAGGTGCGGGCAACGGATGCCGCCGGCCTCGTTCAAACGTCGGCCACCGCCGACGTCGCCCCCAACGGAGCCACCGGGCTGCACGAAATCTCCGTATCGGTCTCGGCCTGATGGTCTGGGGCGCGGTGAAGACCGCGCCCCCCTACCGGGGCCTGAGCACCGCGATCGGAACGGTACGACCCGAGCGGTGCTCATAGGCGGCGAAAAACGGTGCTCGCACCAGGATCACATCGTTCCAGAGCGCGAGCCGTTCACAGTCGTCGGCAACTCGCGCCGACACGGCCATGACGCGATCGGCCACGAGCACCGTGGCCTCGCCCGCCTGCCGAAGATTTCTAAACCAGTGCGGTTCCGCCGGTGCTCCCCCGCCGGAACCCACCACCAGATAGGCCCCGTCGTGCTCGAAATAGCCCACCAGCACGGTGCGCGGCAGACCGGTCGAGCGGCCGGTCACCGAGAGCAATAGCACGGAGACGCCACGAATGGTTCCGCCGATGCGCCCCTTGCTGCGTCGGTACAGGAGCACGGGAACCTGCATGAGCGAACGTCAAAGCCGTGCTGACAGGTTCACGTCAGGTCCCTTCGTCGGCGGCCAACCGGCAGCATCCGTTTCACCAGTAAACACCGATCAAGCGGATGCTGGCAGCCCCAGCACGCAGAAACCCCGCGAATTCCTGTCGATCACGACACGGGATTCGCGGGGTCTCAGCGCCAGCTAGCCGTTGGCCCCGCTGGTGTTGATGGCACCGTTGACGCCGGCCGGGAAGAACCCGCCCGAGCGCACCGGTGCCGCGTTGAGGTACGCGATGTTGAGCACCTGGGCGGCAGTGCGGCTGTAGGCCAACCCATTCGCGTCCGTCGGCACGAGGTTTGCCTTCGACGCGTTGCCGATACCCTGGTCAAGGTCGGTCGAACCATCGACGGCGTCGCGCAGATTGGAAATCGCCTGCGCGGTCGAGTACACCGACGGCACGGCGACCCCGAGCGCGTAGAGCGTGCTGCGAATCACACCGGCGTGGTAGGCCTCGACCGCGAGTATCCCTGCAGCCGCCTCGAGGAAGACCTTATTCGAGATCAGCGGCGCAGCACCCTTGAATGCGGTCACTCCGACGTCCTCGAAAATGTACGCCCCAAAGAGGAAGTTCGCCTCGTTGGCATAGACATCGAACGTCTGCCCCGGCTTGATTAGCCCAGCCGCCAGGGCGGCTGCGGTGAAGCTCGCGTCGAGGTTGATCTTGGGGCGAGACACGGCTACGCCGCCGAGTGCGGACCGCAAGAAGCCAACGTGCGCCTTCTCGTCGGCAGCGATTTCGTCGGCGTACTTCTTGATGATGGCTGTCTTGAAGTGCACCATGCGACCGCCAGTCACCCCGCCGCGGGTTCCCTTTCCCGTCGTCATATTGTCGGGCAGCCCGCTGCCGGTCGTGGCGCGAAGATAGAACTCCGCTTCGAGGTACTCGAGGTTGAGGGCGAAGTTCAATATGGCGGCGTCGCTCGGTGCAGCGGCCGGTGCCACTGCCGCCTCGGCGGCCAGTGCAGGTGCGCCGGTGGCGAGTACCGCGGCTCCGACACCGATGCCGGCCACGCCGGCGGCACGCAGAAAGTTTCTGCGATCCGTCGAGTTCTCGGCGCTGCGGTTGATGGCATTCGTAATAAAACCCTGATCGAACATCCTTGTTCTCCTGACGTTGTATGAATGTGCCGAGCGTGTCTGAACAGACTCCGTCAACCTACCCGCGCAAAAAAAAACCCCGAATGGCTAGACACGGCACGTGAGCAAGCGGTAAGGAGAACATGCACTTTCGTGTGGGTGCGGGTGATAATCAGAGCAACAGGCCGTCAGCACCGACCGGAGGCACGCGGCACACGCCCTGCAGCACCATCTGGTCTAAACCTTCGAGTTCGGGGTGCCGCTCGAATCGTTGCCGGCGCCACCTAGGTCTGGCGCCGTTTCAGGGACCCGTTCCGGCGTGATCTCACTCTTGAAGATTTTCATCGATTGGCCGAGACTCCTGGCAAGCCCTGGCAGCTTGGGGGCACCAAACAACAACAGAATTACCACGAGAATGATTAAAAAGTGCCATCCGGTCAGGTTTCCCAGCATGTGAAATTCTCCCTCGAATTGTGTCGGTCGTGCAGCAGTGTAACGGCCAGAGCATTCACATAACCGGGTAAATCTCAGCTTTTCTTCCGGCCGTAAGGTTTCTATGCTGTGCCACGATAAAAACTGGGGCGCACGTACTGCCGGCGGATGGCTCGTAGTCCGGTCCGTCGTAACGCAACAGTACGGAGCGGTCAGCTGGCAGTTCGCCGCTGCGCTCGAATAATAGGATTAGCTCGGCGGCCGTGCACGGCATGCCGACGCAGACGAAACCCTCAAAAATGCCGTCGCGGGTGACCATTTTCGGGGGTTGTTGGGGCGCTGGTACCTGACGGACATAATTCGCGCGCGGCCGCAGATGACAGACTAAGAGCGCCCGCGTATTCGCTGTTTGAAAGGTCCACACATGACGATCACTGCTGCCGCCGACGGTTCTGCCCTCGGCAATCCCGGACCGGCCGGCTGGGCCTGGTACGTCGATGATTCATCGTGGGCAGCCGGCGGCTGGAAGCACGCGACCAACAACCAGGGCGAGCTGAAGGCCGTGCTTGAACTGTTTCGGGCTACCGCGCATATTGACGATGACCTGCTCGTGCTCTGCGACAGCCAGTATGTGATCAACTCGGTCACCAAATGGATGAAGGGCTGGAAGGCGAAGGGCTGGCGCAAGGGCGACGGCAAACCGGTGATGAACCTCGACCTGCTCAAGGAAATCGACGAGGCCATCGCCGGACGGCGCTACCGGTTCGAGTGGGTCAAGGGGCACGTCGGTCATCCGCTCAACGAAGCCGCCGACGAGCGTGCGCGTGGCGCCGCGGAGGCTTTTCAGCGCGGGCGGTCGGCGCCGGCCGGGCCGGGTTTTCGCTTGGGCGGCGCTGCGGCGGTAGTGGCTGAGCGGATTACCCCGGCGGTGGCAGCATCCGTCGGGCAACACTGGACAGGTTCACCAACCTTGACCGCGGATCGGGTGGCAGAGCGGGCCTCGGCCTACGCGCACGAGGAGCTGTTCTCCTTCGACGACCTCGGCGACAACATTGGCGAAGATCACCGCGACCTGACCGATCCACACGGCCCCGATGCGGCACGTAGCGGTGGCGAGTTGCACCGGGTGACTCTCGCGCTCAGCGCCGAGGAACACCGGCGGCTGGTGCAGCGGTCCGAGGCCCGCGGTGTGACGATCGAGGAGTACCTCCGCGGCCAGATCTGATCCGTGAGACTACGGAATATGACCATTTCACCCTTCAACCCCGCTCAACTGCACATTTTCGCGACAGCACTCGGCGATCGCCGGCTCGAGCTGACCGAACAGTCCCAACGCCTCGCCGGCGCCTTCGCCCACGTGCAAAGTTCGCGCAGCGACGGCTCGGCCGACGGTGCCCACGACGCTGAAGCCTCCTCGCTGCGCACCGAATGGTCGCGCATGTCTGGGTTTCAGGGCGAAGCCGCCGAAGAGCTCGCGGCCATCGAACGGGCCCTCCAGCGCATCATCGACGGCAGCTACGGCCTCTGCGTGCGCGGCGGCGAGCGCATTCCCGAGGGCCGGCTACAGATCAAACCGGCCGCCGACCTCTGCATCGCCTGCGCCGAGAAGGCCGCTCCGCGCCGCCGTTAGCTGGTCGGTCCGCACTCGAGCGCAGTTTCACGTTGCGCGGGGACTGCGCCGCTGCGCGGGAGGCCGAACTCCCGCGCACTGGCGCAGCTCCCGCGCTCCGAGTTGCGCGGGACTTCTGGACCCGCCGGAACTCCCGCGCACTGGCGCAGGTCCCGCGTGACGCGCTGCGCAGGAGCGGATGCCGCGTCAGCGCACGCCGATCAGCGACCGCAGGCCGAACTCTGAGACGATCGGGATGCCGTAGTCTCGCGCCTTGCCGGTTTTGCCGGTGAACGATTCCGGGTTGGCGGCGACCAGCAGCCGCGTGCGCAGGGTGACCGCGGTACCCAGGGAGAGGCCCCGGGCAACCAGCTCTTTGCCCCAGTCGGCGCGAGCGCGGGCCATGTCTCCGGTGAGCACGACGATATCGCCCTGTTCCAGCAGTACCTCATCGATCGTGGTCGCCGATGTGCCCGGCGCCACGGTCGGAGCGGCCAGAGCCGTGGCAACGACCTTCGGAGCAACATCGAGCATGCGGGCGACCGCGATCAGGTCGGTGGAATCCGCGATGTTCAGCGCTCCGTCCGACCATGCCACGCGCACGAGGTCTTCGAAGTAGCTGCAGTGCAGGGCAGCGCAATCGATCGCACTGATGCCGCTGAATTCGGCGAGCACCCGCAGTTCGCGCGTGTCCCGAGCTGACAGCACGCGATCGAGCAGGCACAAATCGAGCAGGGCAAGATAGTCGAGGTGCTCCTCCGGGCCGGTGTAGTCGGGAAGTTTCACGGCCATCCGCGCGAGAAAGTTCTGCCTAACCAGAGCATCAGCGGGTGCCGGGTCTCGGTGCACCCAGACCGGCTCGGTGACACGAAGATCGGCGCCGAGACGGGGACCGTCGACAGCGGCGGCAGCCGGTGCCATGTCCGGCCAGAAATTCAGCTCAGCACGGTCAAGCGCGTCGATCCAGGGTGCGTCGCTAGGCGAACCGTGTACGTACGCTGCCAACAGGCTGGCGCAGGCGACGGCCTGCACGAGTGCACCAGAGCCCGGCTCGATCTCGATGTCGTAGGCGGCGCAGCAGTCGCTGAGCAACCGTCCGGCACCGGGAAGATAGCTGCGGGCCAAGTGCATGGTGCAGACCGCTTCGAGTCCGCGCCCGGGGGCGTAGCTGATCCGCTCGAACTCGCTCATCAGAAATCCGGTAACGAATTGGGCGTTGTGGGTCACCAATACCCGGCCGCGTAGTAAGTCGACCAGACGCGGCGCGATCTGTTCAAACGTCGGCGCACGCAGCAGCTCGGCTGTACTCACGCCATGGTTCGCCGTGCCCCCCACGTTGCTTTCCGGGTTGACGACAGTCTCCCACCGCGCAGTCAGATGACCACCCTCGTCGAGGTGCACAACGGCGACCTCGACGACCCGGTCCCGTTGGTACGGGAACAGTCCAGTGGTTTTCAAACTTATAACGGCGTATCCACGTTCGGGCATGGTCACACTCCACAATCTTGTGTTGTGAAGGTATCGAGAATTCCCCGACCGTGCGACTGCCCGTTCGGGGGCTTGACGTGAAAGCCTAATTACTGCTTTGTGCGCTGTCGGCCGCTTTCTTGGCCGAGTTCTTCGGCGGCAGCAGGGTGTCGGCTTCTTCGAGCGACATGCCGTTCGTCTCGGGAACCTTGCGCAGCACGAACCAGAACGACAGTCCGGCAAACAGGGCATAGAGGCCGTAGGTGATCGGGAGGGAGGCATCGGCCATCGGTGGAAAGCTGATGGTGATGAGAAAGTTCGCGATCCACTGGGCGGCGGCGGCGAGCCCGAGTGCCTTGGCGCGAATCGAGTTCGGGAACATCTCCCCCAGCAAGACCCACACCACCGGCCCCCAGGACGCACCAAACGAGATGACAAAAAGGTTCGCGGCCACGAGTGCGATTGGCGCCCAAGCGCCCGGCAAGCTCAGTTCACCGCCGACGGTTTTCGATTGACTGAAGGCGATCGCCATGGCCGCGAGGGACGCTGTCATGCCGATGGAGCCGGTTAGCAGAATTGGCCGGCGGCCGATCCGATCGACCAGGGCAATGGCGACGAGGGTCACCAAAATATTGGTCACCGACGTAATCACCGAGATGGTGAGCGAATTGGATTCTTCAAACCCGACCGCTTGCCAGAGGGTAGTCGAGTAGTAGAAAATCACGTTGATGCCAACGAACTGTTGGAACACCGACAGGATGATGCCGACCCAGACAATCGGTTTGAGGCCGAACGTCTTTCCGCGCAGAGATCCGGATTTGTGGCTCCGAGCGTCGACCTCGATCGAGTCGCGCATGTCACGAATTTCGCGGTCGACGTCGCCACTTGGCCACAGCCGGGTGAAGACGGCGCGGGCATCCGCTTCTTTATCTTTCAAAATGAGAAAACGCGGGGATTCCGGCAAAATGAACGCGATGCCGCCGTAGACGATGGCCGGCACTGCGCCGGCGAGGAACATCCAGCGCCACGCTTCCAAGCCGAACCAGAACTCACTGCCGGCTCCACCCGCACTCTGCGCGAACGTAGCGTCGGAGAGCAGCGCGGTGAAGATACCGAGCGTGATCGCGAGCTGTTGCAGCGAGCCGAGGCGCCCACGCATCTGCCGCGGCGAAATTTCGGCTATGTACGCCGGTGCCACAACGGATGCGAGACCGATGCCGAGTCCGCCGACCACCCGCCAGATGATCAGGTCGACGACGCCGAAAGCGAAGCCGGAGCCGATCGAGCTGACCAAAAACACCACGCCACCCAGAACCATCATGGGGATACGCCCGTAGCGGTCGGCGAATCGGCCACCGAAAAACGCGCCGGCTGCTGCACCGAGGAGCGCGCAGGCCACGGCGAATCCGGTCAGGGTCGCGTTCAGGCCGAATTCCTCCTGCACGGCGTTGACGGCACCGTTAATGACGGAGGAATCGAAACCGAATAGAAAACCACCGAGCGCACCGGCAACGGCCAGCGCGATGACTTTTCGGTTATTGCTGGGCGTTCCACGGTCTGAGGCCGGAATGGATGTGGTCATCGTGCTGTGTCGGTCAAGTGCCGCCCCCTGTATCGTGTATGCCCCGCGCGGGGCTGGATCAACGTGTGTGCAACCTGACCAGCCTACTTCGGGTGCCACTCATTTCTGACTCAGCTGTCTCCGCGTGCGGCGGGCGTTCAGCGGGGCCGGGCTACTATCCGAAGATGGGCAGATTCACGGACAGCTGGCGTTCGCATCTTCTGGTAACGCTCTCGGGCAACAGCGAGGGCCGCCCGAAATGGGTCAATCAGATCGCCACGGGCGATGACGCCGGATACTTCGGACCGGGGAGCGCAGCCTGGGCGGTGCACGGCGGAATGGCCACTATGGTCGCTGGTATTCGCGCCTTGCTCATGCAGACCCTGCACCCGGGCGCGATGGCCGGTGTGCACGATTGGTCTCGCTATCATGAAGACCCGCTCGGACGTCTGTCGGGAACGATTCAGTGGCTCGTCACCGTGACCTTCGCTGACACGGTTGTGGCCCAGCGCGAGTCGGGCCGGGTCGAACATTTTCATGAACGTGTCGCCGGAACCTACCTCGATGCGCGAGGAGATGAACGCCCCTATACCGCGGGCGACCCCGAACTTCTGTCGTGGGTGCACGTGGTATTCACCGACGCCTTCCTGCAATCCCACCTGCTTTGGGGCGACGCGATCCCCGGCGGTGCCGACGCCTACGTCAACGAATGGGCAACGGCCGGCGAGCTGATCGGCGTGCAAAACGCGCCGCATTCCGCCACCGAGCTCGCCGACCAGCTCGAAGGTTTTCGCAGCGCCGGCATTCTGAAAAGCGATTCCCGCGTGGCCGACGCTGTGCGCTTCATCCGCTACCCGCCGCTGAGCCGCGGCATGCTGCCGTTTTACCGCATCATGTTCGCCGGGGCCGTCGCATCGATCCCCCGCGAGTATCGGGACATGCTCGGTCTGAAACGCTCGCGCCTGCCCGTCGTCTGGGCAACTCGCCTCGTTCTGGGGGCCGTTCGCACCCTGCTCGGCCCCACGTCGACCTCAGAGGATGCCGCCCGCGCGCGTCTCGCGCGCATCGTTCGCACCGACAATCTCGCTTCCGAGACGTAAGTTTCAGCACCCGCCTCGTTTCGTTAGATCAAGCCGTGGCGGCGGAAGGCGTTCCAGACGCCGTCGTCGAGCACGGCGGTGGTGACCTCGTCGGCGTGCGCCTTGACCGCGTCGGTGGCGTTACCCATAGCGATGCCAACTCCGCAGACCTGCAACATTTCAATGTCGTTGGTGCTGTCACCGATGCCGATCGCAGCTGCTGCGTCGATTCCCAGGTGGCCCAGCAGCTGCACAATGGTGCTGCCCTTATTGACCCCGCCAAGGGTCACCTCGCCGCTGCCCCCGCCCATGTGCGGGATGGTGCCGGTGATCACGTGGAAGTCAGGGCTGAGCGCCTCAGCCACGCGGTCGTACGCCGTCGAGTCAGCGGCGAGGAAAACCGATTTCGCGATCCCGGTGTAGCTGAGCGGGCGCACATTGGCGAAGGCCTTCACCTTCGGGTGTTCGTGGCGGTCGGTCACGGACGGAAAATTGGTGCTGGCGTAGCCGCGTCGTTTCCGGTTGTCCGCGTGGTACGACGTGAAGCGCGCACCTACCCCGGGACTCGGGAACAGCTGGTTGAGCGACTGCAGGTAGAAGTCGTACCCAGATTCCTCGTAGAAGTCGACCATGCGCGCCACCGCTGCTTCGGGCATCGTGCGGGCGATCACGAGTTCGTCGCCGACTTCGGCGAACCCGCCGCCGGCGCTAATTGCGCCGTCGAATCCGATGTCACGAATGGCGGAGTAGATCTCGACCGAAGCCCGCCCGGTGCTGAGATAGACGAGGTGGCCGTTGGCCCTGGCGGTGCGCACCGCCTCGATCGAAGACGGGGCAATCGTCTCCCCCGAATCGATGAGGGTGCCGTCGACGTCGAGGAAAGCGATGCGCTGCGAGGTCATGAAGTGCTCCAAACGAGGTGGCCCCCGGAACTGCCCGGGAGACCACCGAAAGGTTTAAACGTATATCTCGACGCTATCGGGTAAGGCTCGCGCCGTTGGACGTGATGACCTCGGCATACCAATCGACGGACTTCTTCTTGTAGCGGTTTAGGGTGCCGGTGCCGTCGGCGATGGCCTCGCCCACCTGCACGAGGTGATCGTTGAAGTATTCAATGCGGTAATCGTCGATGACGGTCTTGCGGCCGTCGATCATGACAAGCTCGTCCGTGGCGCCCAGACCGTTCTCCACAATGAAGAGCGGCTTCTGCCAGCGGTCCCAGAACTGGTTCAGCACGATGCGCAGACCGACGGGGTCGATCTGCCAGCCCCACTCCGAGGCCTTGAGCGTCGGGTTCTTAACGCCCGGAAAGATGTTGCCTTGGCCCATGATGCGTTGGGAAACGTCAGCGGTCTCGGCCACGCTCACGTAGTAGCTGAACGAGACGAAGTCGACGGTGTTCTTCTTGAGAATCTCGCGGTCCTCGTCGGTGATCATCAGGTCGACGCCCTGGTCGCGCAGGCTGCGCAGGTAGTAGCCCGGGTATTCGCCACGAACGTGGATGTCGCCGAAAGCGAGGTTCGTGCGCTCGGTGGTGAGCGATGCCATGACGTCGTCGGGGTCCGGCGAGAGCGGATACACCGGCATCGCGAGGATCATGCAACCCACCTGGGCGTTCGGAGCGAGTTCCCGGGCAGCTTTGGCTGCCAAGGCGCTGGCAGCGAGCTCGTTGTGCACGGCCTGGTAGAGGTTGTCATCGGTCGGTGCAGCAGCGCGCGGCGTGGCGATTCCCTGCAGCATGACGTCCTGAATTGACAGGCCCTTGCCGCCCTGGTTGTATGCCCGCTCGATCTGGTTCGCGGCCGTGGCGCCGCCCCAGAGGAAATCTGCGGGGAAGGGTGATGAATTAGTCATTCGTGTACTCCTTATTAATCGGTGCATTTTCGATGCCGTGTAGGGGTGGAGGAGCGGTCGGGCAGCTCCCCCACCGGTGCCTACTGTGCTTTCTGGTTCAGGCGAGAGCCAGTTCTTCTTCGGCAATGGCGAGGAAGAGCGAGTCTCCATGCGCCACTGGGCCTGATGCGGGCGACCCGATGGTCGGGTATTTTTGGGGTTCGTGATGATGACCGGGGTGATCACGTCGTATCCCGCCGCGGTGATAGCAGCGATGTCGAACTCGACCAGAAGATCTCCTGCCTTCACCTGCTGGCCCTTTTCGACCTTCACGGAGAAGTGCTTGTCGCCGAGTTTCACGGTGTCGATACCGATGTGAATCAACGCTTCAGCGCCGTCGGCGTGCGTCAGGCCGATAGCGTGCCCCGTGTGGAACGCTACGACCACGACGGCATCGAACGGGGTGTGCACCGCGCCGACGCGCGGCAGGATCGCGACACTGTGGCCCAAGGTGCCACCGGCGAAGACCACGTCGGGAACCTCGGTGAGCGCGACGACTGACGGGTACACGAGGGCACCGGCAATCGCGAGTGACGTGAACTGATCCGCCTTGAAGTACTTCGCTGCGGTGATCGCGAGCGCGAGCGGTAGAAAGTTGATGAACGCATCCGAAAGCGCGCCCAGCAGCGTATAGGTTGTGGTTGTGTTGTCGATCCAACCGAAGGTGACCGCAGCGGCAAGGAAGGCCTTGAGCAGGCCGGTTCCGGCCACAGCCCAGACCAACGGGGTGAAGATCGCGGAGATCATTGCGATGAAGCGGTTCAGAAGGTTGCCCTGTGGGCCATCCGACGCTGACTTCTCAGTGGAAGGGTTCCAAGATTTTGGGCAAAAAAGACCTGAACTCCTGCACCGCGTGTATGCGGTTCGAGTCCAGGTTTTACCTGCTTGCGCAGTAACGATCCAAGATGCTTCCACGGGTCGTCTTCGACCTGTATGTGTATGAAATTGGGCTAAGACACTGTCACGAGGCCGCGCCATCGACCACCTGGTTAGCCAGACGCTCAAGGTGCACGATGACGCACAACAATTCTTCGTCGGTGAGTTCGGAGGCGGTGGCGGCGCTCACGTAGAGCTTGACGTCGGCGGCAATGGCGTCGGAGCGCGGATAGCTGCGTTTGGCGAATTCGAAGAATGACGTGTCGGAGCCGCGCAGCATCGATTTCGCACCCAGTCACTGCAACAAAAACTGGATGTGCAGGATGAACCTGGCATAGTCAGGGCTCGCGGGGTCGAGTTGCACGCCGAGGCTGCGGCCGAGCATCCGTTCTGCTTCGTCGACGGCCAGGGTGACGACTTCGATCACGGGTACGGCACCGATACGAGAAGTTGCCGGGCATGGTCGGCCCCACTGCACTGCTCGAGGATGAAGGTTTTCTCGACCTTGGCCGGGTCGACGGAATCGGTCGGCAGCAGCTGGAACCCCAGCCCCCGCCCCATCAGTACCCTCTCCTGACCCAACTCGTCGATGGAGATGACGACGTTGTTGAGTACTTTGTGCGCAATCGTTGCCTGAGAGCGCGCCACCCCGCGTTCCGTCGCCAGAGAAACATACTAGAGCGGATGCCTGACCAGCGACCGATTACACCTCAGGAGCAAAGAAAGCGGCCACGGCCGTGCGGAGCGCCTGTGGATCGTT
Source organism: Cryobacterium sp. Y11 (assembly GCF_002929535.1). GTDB lineage: Bacteria > Actinomycetota > Actinomycetes > Actinomycetales > Microbacteriaceae > Cryobacterium. The sequence goes on along the minus strand of NZ_PJJO01000057.1, from coordinate 110,211 downwards.
GACGTGGCAGAGTTCCCGCGCGGAATGCATCGACAACAGCGGAACTCCCACGTCGACGACGCGAATGCCCAGCCGGGTCGCGGTCAGCGGTCCGATCGTTGAACCACAGGGCACCGTGTTGTTGGAGACGAATTCCTGGTACTCGACGTTGGCCTGGGCGCAGATGCGCGCCCAGAGGGCTGCGCCATGGGCATCCGTTGCATAACGCTGGTTGGCGTTGATTTTGAGCAGCGGACCTCCGCCGAGGATGGGCGTGTTGGCCGGGTCGTGGCGCTCCGGATAGTTCGGGTGCACGGCATGTCCGGCATCGGCGGAGAGACACCAGGACTCGGCGTAGGCCTGCAGCCGCTCTGACACGGTGGCACCCAGGACGGCGCCGATGCGGGTGAGGATGTCATCGAGCAGCGGCCCGCTCGCGCCGGAACGCGACTCGGAGCCGAGTTCTTCGTGGTCGAAGGCGGCGAGCACGCTGATCGGGCCAGTGGTCTGTTCACTCGTCGCGATGAGGGCGCGCAGCCCGGCATAGACCGAGGAGAGATTGTCGAGGCGCCCAGCGGCGAAGAGTTCATTGCGGAGGCCGAAGGTGGCTGGCGGGTTGGTGTCGGCGGTCAGGATGTCGTAACCGGCGACATCCGCTGCCGATAACCCTGCCAGGCCGGCCAGATGGGCCACCAGGTCGGCCTCTGATGCGTCGCCAACGCCGAAGACGGGAGTGAGGTGGCGTTGCCGGTCGAGGGTGAGGCCGTTGTTGACCTCGCGATCAAGATGCACGGCGAGCTGCGGAATGCGCAGGAACGGACCGGTCCGCACCAAATGTTCGGTGCCATCGCGGGTGACCAGCCGGCCGGCGAGTTCGAGCTCGCGGTCGAGCCAGGAGTTCAGCAGCGGCCCGCCGTAGACCTCGACGCCGGCCTGCAGCCAGCCGTGTGAGCCGATCGTGGGCTTCGGTTTGAGCTTGAACCCCGGGGAATCGGTGTGCGCGCCAAGAATACGAAACGGGGTGGTCGGACCGGCGCCGGCCGGTTGCGACCAGGCGATGACGGCGCCGTCGCGCACGACGTAGTGGCCGATACCTTCAAAAGCCTGAGTCCAGTCGTCTGACTCGCTCTGCCGGATGAATCCGGCCGCGTCGAGGCGTCGGGCGACCTCTGCGGCGGCGTGGTACGACGACGGTGATGCTTGGAGAAAGGCGGAAAAATCGGCAATGTACTCGGGCTGTGCATCCATTTATCCATCCAACCACTCGTGCCGGGCAGTGGATGCCGCTGGCCGGGCTATGAATCGGAGGCGGCGATGATCGGTGCGTTGGACTGCAGCGCAGCCCGGGCGAAGGCGGCACCGCCAACGGTGACTGCACTGCGATCGCCGTGCCAGGCATCCGTCTGTTCGAACACACTGAGCCGGTTGAGCAGGCGCCATTTGGTATCGACGAGGTGCCAGACCGACTCCGTCGTCGGTTCCTGACCGTCGGACTGCGCCCAGCCGAGCGAACCGAGCGCGCGCGCGAGGGTCACCAGGTAGTCCTCGTGACGGGTGAGACCGCGGGTCGCAACGAACAGCAGCAGCAGCCGGGTGGCGTCACTCACTGCGGGCGTACGGCTGTGGTGAATGGTGCGGGCGAGGTGCCACCAAAGATCGCGGGGATTGCCGACGAGGGCACGACCCTTTTTGGTGAGCAGCAGCAGCCCCTTGCTCATGCGCAGCAGCCCAACGTCGCGCAGGTGCCCACGCAGTTCCTGCAGCGGACGCAGGTGCACCTCGCGGTTGACGCTGATCGGCCAGCCCCAGTCGAGCTCGGCTGCCGCCTCCACGACAACGGCCGGCGGAAGGTGCCCGGCCTTGGTCAAACGGATGCCGTCGGTGCCGACCCGGTTCAAAATCCACTCTGCTTGCACGACCATGCGCGCCATGGCCCGTTCCTGCAGCAGGATCGGGTCGCCCACACGCGCCTGTCCGATGAGTCGTCGAAAACCGACAACCGCATCTTCCGGCAGCCGCGTTTCGATCTCCTGAATCACGTTCACCCACCGAGCCTACTGAGCGATCGCGTTCAGCGGTGACGAATGCCCCGCGACACGCACACGACACCGCGCCGCTGACGGGCACAGCATTGTCGCTGTCATCGCCTTGTTGTCTCGTAGCATCCGGTGAAAAGGCTCGCCCTGGCGCACAAAATCCGCAGCGGGACTATTTGACCGACGGTAGATCGGCGACCACCACCATGAACGAGGTAAATCAGCTGAGCTCTGGCAATTGATTGTTACAGTGTCTTCGTCATTTCTAGTTCCTTCTTACTGGGGTCGAGATTGTAGGCGACGGTGTGGCCCGTGGCCATAAACCCCCGTCGTACATAGGCCTTTTGTGCGCGAATATTGTCTTCGTGCACCTGAAGAGTCAGCTGGTCGCCCTCCTTGCGTGCCCAATCCTCCACGGTATTTAGCAGGGCATCGGTCAGGCCCATCTTGATGCCTCGGAAATCAGGTGCCACGTACACGCCCACCAGGATCGCTCCGGTTTCTGGATCCGGTACGAATCCGGCCATCGTCCCGATCCAGCGCCCAGATTCAGCGATCGCGGCAATCGCGATGCCGTTTCCGCTGGCACCACGCTGTGCGCGCATTCTCCACTCGGCCTCGCCGTGACTCACGGCTGTCTCAAGCGTCTCGGTATATGCCGTCGGGGTATCCCGAATCATCTCAAGCCGCAATTCGCGGATCTCACGCCAGTCATCAGCGGCTGTTGGTCGTATCAAGAACTCAGGGGTGCTCATTCGGCGAGCCTAGCGACATCAACTGGGTTGGAATCACCGCGCAGACGATGTGGACGCTGCCGCATTCATCCGCAACGTTCTGCCTGCAGTTCTCTAGCCAGGCTGAACGGCGACATTAATGGCGTCCACGACGGATCGGGGCTGATCCACGGTGAGCACCAGTCGTGCAAAGTGCTCGTCAAGGAGCTCGATCACGACTGATTCCCTTGGTGCGCTGACGTTCCACAACGACTTGTCGCCGTCCTTGTTGAACGTTCCCGCCCATTTGCCCGGTATCGCCACCCGGGGCCTGAACGCTACTCCAGGCATGAACCACCGCTGCCGTCCCGCTTGGGGACCCTCTGCGGGACGCTCTCCCCAAAGTGGATCCCGCGCGAGCGGTTTGTTGGCAGGGCGGCGCAAAATTGCATCACTGGGATGCCGGAAGGATTGCTAGGTTCATTTCTTGAAGGCAGAGACTGTTACCGTCGGTGTTCGTGATCTTGACCGTGCGATCGCGTTGTATCAATCGGCCGTCGAGCTGGGTGAAACTGACCAGATTACTCTGGACGGACTCGCCGAATTTGATCTCGGCGCGTTCTGGCTCCAGCTGGCCTTGGCCCCAGATCTCGCGGGTCGAGATGGTATCTCTGTGAACATCAGTGTGCAGAATGCTGCGGTGGAGCGCGAGAGGTTTGTGGACCAGGGCCTGACGGTCACCGAGTTGTAGCGTTTTACAGGGGTGGTCGAGTTCTTCGAGCTGACTGATCTGGACGGCAACAAGATCGGGTTCGTCACCGAGTTGAGCTAACAGGCCGACGACCGCACGGGGAACCCCTGCCGGGTACTTTGCTTCGTATTATTGCGGCAGCGTGAGGCTGAGCCATCGTTCTTCGATGGCGTAGCCGAGATGTTCATTCATGCGGATGCTGCCGGTGTTGACCTGCGCGCCACCCGTGCCGAAGATCCTGACGCCGTCATCGGCCAAGGCCAGGATCGACGCCGCCTTAACGGCCATGGCAAGCCCCCTGCGGCGGTATGAGGGGTCGACGGACGTGAATTCGGTTTCTCCGCGCGCGGTGATCAAGCGGATGACGCTGACTGCCACGAGTTGCCCGTCATCGATGGCGCCAAAGATGCGGCAACCGGACCTCCAGAGTTCGAGCACGTCGGACTCGTCGCGGTGCGGCACTTCTGTCGCTGGCGTGTATGGGTAGTCGGCGTAGTTCAGGGCTTCCAGTGCCGTGACCTGAGGCGCCCATCTGGCGTCGAGTTCGTGGATAAGGAATGCTTGTTCCGTTGCCGCGACGACGGCCGTGTTCAGTCTCGCCAGGTCGGGGGGATCACTGAGACGCAGGCGGGCACCCCACGATTCGCCGACAACGACGTATCCACTCTGCGTTAGATGCTGCATTCGCGGATCGTTGAATTGGACTATCTGTAGATCCTCAGTCACCAGCACAGTTTGTCAGAGTGACACTTGATTTCCGACTGCAGACGAAATAGTGCGCCCTCGTGAGGAAGTGCCCGCCAACCCTTTACGGGACACATGCTGGACGGGCGCAATCGTCCTGTCGTTGAGTTTTTGAGTCCTCTTGGCGTAATGAAGTGTCTACAGGTAAATTTGCGTGTAATTATTTTGGTACACGGGAGCGAGAGGTTGTTATTGGACAGGCTAGAGAGAATCGCTGCCACAAGCACGGCGAGCATTCCTGAAGCGTCATCAGTCCAGGAGCTGTCGCATCATTCACGAACGGCGTTGGTGGTCGTAGCGCTCGGCCATCTTCTCGGACAGCAGCTGCGCAGCATCCGCCGCGGTGAGTTCCAGGCTCGCGCTTTCGTCGACGCCGAGTTCGCTAAGCGCGCGAACGAGATATAGCGGTAATGGCTCTTTCTGGGTCAGGGTTTCGGGCGCCCCGCGGTCCGGCAACTTCTTGTCACGAACACAGGCCCAGAATGCCTCAGCGTCAACGGTGAGCTGGGTTCGCAGGATGTGGGTCCACATTCCAGCAGAGTACGTCGACCTGTCGACGGGCCTGGAGATTCTCGTGCGGAGGATGTGCCCGTCCCAGAGCGCCAACTCATAGGTGCGGTGATGCCGGACAGGCTGTCCGGATGCGCCGCGCACGAGCTGCCACTGCTCCGCCACGCAAAAATCATCGTGGTCCTCGCGGGTCGCGGCCGGGTACTTACTCACCGCCGCTCTCAAGCCATTCGAGGAGCTCCTCGTCGGTTGAAAGTTTGATGAGCTGCACAAGCGCCCAGTTGTCGGCGTGATTCGGAGCATGCTCCAACCGGTCGTCCCAGTCTTCGGCGTACTCACGAAGCGATAGGGCCAGGTCAGCAAGCGCGCCGTCAACGTCCCTACCCTCAGACACGAAGGGGCGACCATCCATCAACGCAATAGTGCGGTCATCTTCCCGAGTAACGCGAACGCGCGGCGATACAGTTCGAGAGAAATATGTACGGAGCCGATCCACTGGCATGATCGCCGAGAGCTGACCGTCGCGCTGCAGGGTGACGGTCCGCCCGCGCGCGGTCGCATCGAACACTTCCTTGAGATGTGAGCGCGCTTCTGTAAAAGACTTGTAATCGGCGACGAGTGGCATTTCAACCTTCCGGCGTAGGTGACCCCGCGCGTGCGAACGTACGTCGAGTACGTCACGTACATGTTAGCCCGATGCCACCTCTCATGGCCGTCTCGGCCAAGAACTCACCTGTGGACTTCGGCGCTCTTTGGCGGCGTTCTGTGATCGCTCTGTGTCGCTAATTCCCGATGACGAGGATGCTGGCGGCGGCTTCGATGACGTCGTCGGTGATGGTCTCAAGTTGGTTGATCTTGAGTACTCGGTTGATTTGGGGGAAGAGGCGTTCGAGGAGGCGGAAGTTGCCGCGCGTGATGCGTTCGATCGCGGCGATGGCTTGCGCATCGGTGAAGTCGTCGGGGTCGAGGGTGCGGCCGAGGTGTTTCCAGTGGCGGTCGAGCACGAAGAGGAGTTCGTCGCGGCCGAGGGCACGGTAGTGGTGGGAGAAGCCGAGTCGACTGTATAGCTGGGGATAGTGGCGGAAGCGCTGGTCGATTCCGGGCATGCCGATAAGGATCATCGCGAGGTGGGTTCGGTCGTGCCGGTCGCGGAGGAGTTCAAGCGCGACAGGGGTGAGTCGTTCGGCTTCGTCGATGATGAGCAGTTCCACCAGGTGTGCAGCTCTGCCCGGTTTGAGTGGCACGGGGTCGAGCGTGCGGAGGTGTTCGTCGGCGCATATACCGACCCTGGCCTGCCAGTGGTCGACCTCGTCCATAAGCGTCTTGGGCCTACAGAGGACCTCGGGTGTGTAGAAGACTGTGCGGGATCGGTTGGCGAGAGCGTAGTGCTTCGCGTCGTGATCGCCGCGTGGTCCCCATTCGGTGAGGTAGGGCTCGAGGGCGTCCCAGTTGGCGTATCGGCGGGCGGAGTTGGTTTTGCCAACGCCGGCGTCACCGTGGCAGATCCCGATGGTCTTCTCTTTCCGGACGGCGTTGGCGAACTCCGTGAAACGGCGGTGCTCCTTGGTGACGATGAAGTCCTGATTCATTGCTAGTCCTCTTCATACGTACGCAGCCGTCGCCGGTGCGGTGCCGGCTCTACGGCCTGGGTTTCCTCGCGAGCGGCGACCGACGGGATGCGGTCGTTGATGCTGTGGCGAAGCTCGCGGCGGCGCGCTCGGCGGGCTGTTTCGATGTCGCGCAGGCTGAGCCGGAGATTGGGGTGGGCTTCATCGACGGCGACGCAGACAAAAGTGTCGTGGTCGTAGACCCGGATTTCGGAAACATCGCGCGGGTCGTAGCGGATGGTGATGGTGTGCCCCACGAAGGGGGCGAGCGTCGGGGCGAGGTAGCGCTGGCCTTGAAAGTGGATGCCGTCCCGCTGCACTGTTCGGCTCTTGGGGACGGTCAGCAGAAGTCCGTCGAGTTCCTCGAGACTGTCAGGCATCCGAGGCAGCCACCCTTCAGCAACCCAGGCGTCATGCGGGGAGGCGCCGAGCTCGCTGTGAATTCGGGCGTTGTAGGTAGCGATGAACTCTCCGATCGCTCGATCGAGATCGGGGAGGTTCAGTGCGGGTTCCGGCTTCCGGCTGCCGGGACCGAGGTGTCCGGGGAGGGCAGTGAGTAGCTCGGTGTTGATGGTGCCGAAGAACCGCTCGATCTTGCCCCGGCCCTGGGGTCGACCGACGATGGAGTGGATGAGGCGGATGTGCAGTTCGATGGCGGTTCGTTCGAGGTGGTGGCTGGTGAAGTCGGATCCGTGGTCGACGTGCAGGATGTCGGGGATGCCGCACATCGCCCACGTCGGATCGGTTTTACGCCAGATCGCTTGCCGCAGCGCGAGCGCGGTGTTGAGTGCGGAGGGTGCGCCGGTGAAGACGGTGTACCCACATATCGCGCGGGAATGATCGTCCTCCACCGTGGTCAGCCACGGCCGGTCGGGCTTCCCGTTGGCGCCGACGATGAGGATGTCGAGTTCGGTGTGATCCGCCTGCCAGGTCTGGTTAGGGCGATCAGCGCGGCGCCGAAATACGAGCTCGTAACGATCCCGATACGACACGGGCCCCTCCAACGCGAGAGTGACGAGGGCCGGATCCAATGCCAGGACAATCTCCCGCACCGTCGAATAGCTCGGCGCGAGCGCGCCCTGGTGCCGCGATTCGACCACAGCGAGACGGTGCAGCGTCGCCAGGCTCGGGCGTGGCTTCGTCAGTGCGAGCCGTTCAACGAACGCCACGACCGTGGCCGCGGTGCGTCGCGTTCCAGTGTCGGCGCGCGGGCGAGGGTCAAGCGCCACGATGCCGCCACCCTGGTAGAGCTGGTGCCAGCGTTGTAACGTCCGCGCGCTGATCCCCGTGTCCCGAGCGAGAGCCGCAAGCGGCACCTGGTCCTCGACGTGAAGTCGAAGAACCCGCCACCGCTCATCGCCGTCCATGACGCCGCTACATCGCTGCGCTCTCGCGGGCGGCGAGGGCGTGCTGGTGGCGGTAAAGCGTTGCGCGGCTCCATCCGACGAGGTGGGCGGCATCGGCGGCGGTACGTCCGCGCTTCCGGGCGGCGTTGACGATCCCGAGCTTGTCGGCGATCACTGTCGGGTCCACGGCTGGCCGGCCGAAGCGGGTGCCGGCAGTGCGTGCCGCGGCGATGCCGGCATTGACGCGTTCGACGATGAGTTCGCGCTCATACTCCGCCAGTGTCGCGAGCATGTTCAGCATCAGCCGACCGTTCGTCGTGGCGGGGTCGATCCCATCCGAGATCGAGCGGACGAGCACGCCGCGCTCCCGGAGCAGGTTCACCGTGTTGAGGACATCGATGAGGGACCGGCCGAGCCGGTCCACCCGCCACACAACAATAACGTCGCCGGGCTCGGCGTAACCGAGGAGCTTCTTCATCCCTGGACGCTCAATGGCCGTCTTGCTCCCCGAGGTGATATCCGCGAAGACGTCTCTCTTTTGTACCCCGGCTGCAACAAGTGCATCGAGCTGCAACTGCGCATCCTGACTCGCCGTACTCACTCGCGTGTAACCCAGCATCCTCATAAATTCATTCTGCCTCACAAAGTCCCTTCTGGGCCAGTGAGACACGATGAATGGCGAGACGACTTTCTGAGACAAAATCGGCGCCTACACTTCCGCGTTTTCCTGCACTTCGTCCACGACTCAATTTGGGCAGGTTTCGTGTCTCGTGAATCTGTAGCTTTCTGAGACATCCACCTCGAGCGGTTGAGGCCCGCTTATCGGTCTCAATCTCGGGCCGGGAACGGGGACAGGGACAGGGACAGGGACAGGGACAGGGACAGGGCGGCCATTCTTCGCCCGGTCGAATCGATTCCACACGATGGTCACGCGCACCTCTGCGATCCGGGCGATGGACTCGCGCAGCAAGCCGCGAGAGAGTACTGAGCAAAAACCTTGACGATACCTTGCACCGCATGATAACTTTTGCCGCATGGTACAAAACACAACAAGTACTCAATTGCGGCGAGGAGTGATCGGGCCCTGCATCCTCGTCCTGCTCAGCACCGGGCCACGGTTCGGCTTGCAACTCGTGCGCGAATTGGACGCGGTCGGCGGGTTACTGACTAGTCAAGGAACCGTGTACCCACTCCTCAACCGTTTGCACGACGGAGGTCTCGTGACCAGCCACTGGGAAGTTGACAAGGGCGAACGCCCCCGTCGCTACTACCGCATCACAGACGCCGGACGCGCCGAGGCAGAAACTTTTCGCGGCGATTGGGAGCACTTCTCCCACTCCGTGAGCACCCTACTTACTCATCTGACTCCCGCGACCACGGAAAGCGAAACAAATTGACGAACATCATCCAGCACCCGGCAATTGTCCACTACATGGCCCGCTTTGATGAGGAAGCCAAAGTTATCGGGGCCGCCCGCCGCCTCGAGCTCCGGGAAGAAATCGAATCGCACCTAACCGACGCCCTTGAAACGAGCGCGACAACCGAAGCAATCGCTGTTGTCCTTGACCAGCTTGGCACCCCCGCCGAAATTATTAGCCAGGAACTGGACTCAGCACCGGCAGGACAGCCCCGTGTTGCAGCTACGACGGTTGCTGATCCTGCCGGTCGGATCCTCTTGCTCGCCATCGCCGGAGTCGCAGTCGTCTGGCTACTCCTCAGCGCCACGCCCTTCGTCTTCGCTCTCTCTGCCCCACTACCAACCTGGCTACTCACCACGTGTGCAGCCGTCATCGTGGTCAGCGTGTCCGCACTGGTCGTCAGCATTCGCCGGCTACGGCGCAAGTAACCGAAGTTCAACCGAAACTTCTCAGCGCCTAAACCGCAGAGAAGCGCTCGCACCCTAAAGATCGGAATGAAATGAATCCATCCAATTTGCTTACAGAGCCACCACGCATCAGCCCGTCTGACATTGACCTTCCACCCACCGAGCCAATCGACATCACCGCCCTCATCTTCGGCCAGGAGAACAAGAATCTTCCACCCCGGTAGTCAGCGCACTCTGTGGCTCATTGGAATTGACCGACAAAGCCCGGGGTGATTCCGCACTTTGCTGCCGAGAACGGCGGGCACCATTCCAAGCGTTCACGGTACTCAGCGCGTCCCGTAGGGGGTCACCTTCTGAAGCGCCGGCACCGCCACGAAGCCATCACAGAACGCCGCCAAAGAGCGCCGAAGTCCGATAAGAACTCACCGCAACTGCACGCCCGCACACATTGACTCGAAGGTTGCAATGTGCCCGTAAGGGGAACCCTCTACGGGACGGATGCTGACCTCGGGTTGTATGTCCGCCACCTCAGCGCAGGCCGGATGGCAGGCGAGCGACGCGAGACCATTGGAATGGATTGTTGTACGTCTACCATTCCGACGAGTATTGATCGTGTGGGCTCAATCTTTTGGGCGCAGCACGCCCATCTGGTCGACGGCTGGCGCCGGCGGTCCTAGCCGCGGCTTGCCGGGTCCGGTATCACCTGCTCCGACGCGGTTGCTGCGTTCGGTCAAGCTAACGAGGGCGAGGTGGCGGTCGGCGCTCCAGCAGATCAGTCGACCCTTCTGGTCCTTGTTGCGCCCCAGGATGCCCGCGTCGGCGAGCTGTACCAGCGCGCGATGTGCCGCTGCCGTGGACACTCCGTGCCGGGCAGCAACAGTTTCGATGGTCAGCACGGGCTCGCTGGCCAGCGTGTCCAGAATGCGCAAGATCACAGCATCCTTGCGCGGAGTGGCCGGCGAGATCTCGTGCTGTCTGCGGTAGTGGCTGAGTTCCTCGCGGACAGTCAGGTCAAGTGCCTCGATGTCGACAGACAAACGCACTGCGTTTGCGGCAGCCAGCTCAGCCGCGTGGGCGAAGCCAATGATCCACTCGTCCAGGCGAGAGGGCTGTACCCGGAAGGCCGTCAGTCCCTCGAGGTACGCATCCTTGTTACCCGCAAACACCGTACTAATCGGGATCAGCACGTGCCGCAGCGCATCCGTTCGGCGGAGGATCGTGTGGATGAGTGCACGTCCGGTGCGACCGTTACCGTCGATGAACGGGTGGATAGTTTCGAACTGGGCATGAGCGATCGCAGCCCGCACGATTGGATTGCCCGCTGTTGCACTCACGAATAGGCACAGATCATCGACCAGGCGCAGCACCTCAGTCTCCGGCGGAGGCACGAAGTCTGCCCGGAGCGGGCTCCAGCCGGGCCCGCCCACCCAATTCTGCTCAGTTCTCAGCCCGAGCTTGAGCGCGGGCTCGATGATGTGCTGCAGGCGCTCGATGTCGGCCGTGGTGACAGCGCGATCGCGATCAGCAAGCTGCGCGATCGCCGCCTCAGTAGCGCGCACGTTCGCAACGACGTCCACCGCAACGCGCGTTCCCTGCTGAAGGAGCTCGGCGATAGCGAGCTTCTTGGGGGTGACGCTGTTGCCTTCGATCCATGACGACGAGATGCTCTCGGAACGAATCAACAGGTGATTGAGGTAGCCCCCGCGGGCGCCGATGCGCTCGTCTGCACGCGCGAGCACCGCCAGAGCGTCTTCCGCAGCCTGCTGCGCTTCCCGGCCGAGTTGCGGCACCGGGGTGCCAAGCGCGTCGGGAACGTACGCTTGATAGTGCCCCGGCGCCCTGTCCTGACGGCCGAGGTGCGTAGCGTCTTCCGGGTTCCAGAGCAGGTCAACGTAGTGGGGCATGAGTCGCTTCTAACGTCAAGGACTGAGTAGGTATATTTACTTTATTAGTAATAAAGGTTATTTTACCCAATGACGCTTCTACTTGTCCGTTTTGCTCCCGTGAGTCTAACCGGGAGCAGGCTGATCGCCAGAATCTGACACAGCACCGTGCTCTTGGCAGGGGACGCCTCGTCGAAGGCCTAACCGTCACCAACTGGAAGCTCGCCCTCAACCAACTCGCCCTGGTCTACCCAGACCGAATCAACCCCCACCTATAACCAATTCCACATCACTTACACAAACTACTTGACAAGCTCGCGGAGTAATGTTCCGGCAACCCTCGGGCGCGGGTTCCTGACCGCGACCCGGTCAAAAAAAAGGGACCAACATTTAGAAGACAGCGACCTCATCGCCCTGAGCCTGCCCGAGATCAGACACCTCCTCGTCCGTCTGATCTTCAGCTAGCCGCCGAACCCTGAACACGTCTTCACCCGTTCACGCTGGCGACGCTGACATCAACAAACCGCGAAACGACATCACTATCGAACCCGCGGACACGCCCCGTAAACGCAGCTGTAGTACTAGGCCCACTTTCTGTTCGCCCATCTTTCGAATACCCCGACGATGGCATCCGTCAGTTTTCCGAGAATGGCCAACAGAATGATCGCCAGAAAAATGCGGTCGACTCGGCCATTGCTTTGTGAGTCGATGAGCAGGAAGCCGATGCCCATCGACGACGCGATCAGTTCGGCGGCAACCAGGAAAAGCCAGGCCTGGGCGAGGGCGAGTCTGAGGCCGGACACGACGGAGGGAATGACAGCGGGCAGTTGCACGAGGGCGAAGAGTTTGACTCCCTTCAGCCCGAAGGCGCGCCCGGCTTCGACGAGCTGGCGGTCGACGTGTCGAAGTGCGGTCGCGACGGTCGTGTAGACGGGGAAGAACGCGCCGATCACGATGAGGGTGATTTTGGATTCCTCGCCGATCTTGAGCCACAGGATGAGCAACGGAACCCAGGCGAGCGATGGAACGGCTCTAATGGCGCCGAGGGTTGGCGCGAAAAAGATGTCGGAGGCACGAGAGAGACCGACGAGGGCGCCGAAACCCAGTCCGAGGCCCGCGCCGACCACGAAACCGATGAGCACCCGCTGAGTGGAAATCGCCACGTACTGGCCGAGCAGGCCGCGCTTGGCCAGGTCGATGCCGGCCAACCAGACCATCTCGGGCGAGGGCACTTGCGAGACGCTGAAGATGCCGAGAGAAGTCGTGAGTTGCCAGGCCGCCACAAGGATGATCGGCAAGATAGCGCCGCTGCCGATGACGTACCACGCGCGTGCGGAGAGTCGACGTCCGACGGGGCGCTTCGCCCCGTCCTCCAGGTGCTCTGCACGTTCGGTCGCCGCCGGCACGTCGACTCGGGAGCGCACCCCGGCTCCGGGGCCGACCGACTGACCAGGCGACGCGCCGAGCAGCCCGCGGCGCTCTTGTCCGCTGTTGGTGAGCTTGTCGCGTGGCGGCATTCGTTTAGTCTTTCATTCGTGTATCCGGTTTCGCCCTTCATTCGAACCGAGGGCGCGAACGGCGAGCGAAGCTCAAGCAAGGAGAGTACGGCTAGCCAACTGCTGACGGGTCAGCCTTCGTGGCGAAGGTGTCGTTGATCAGGGTGTTGAGCGCATCGTCAATCTGGCTCTGCTCGGCGACGTCGCCTATGGCGACGAAGATCGGGCCGATCTTTGCCAGGATGGAAAGCTGCGCCTCACCGGGCACGTTGTCGACGCCGAGATTGCTACGCTCGGCGATAACCTTGGTGGCGACGGCCAGGTCGATGCCGGCGGCGTCGGCTAGGATCTGTGCGGTCTCATCCGGGTTTGCCAGTGCCCAGGCGCGGGCCTGCTCGTAGACGTTCACCACGCTCTGGGCGACATCCGGCTTCTCGGCGATGAATTTTTCTGTCGCATTGAGAAAGCCAAAGGTATTGAAGTCGACGTTGCGATAGATTAGCTGCGCATCGGCCTCTTCGGCGCCCGCCATGATCGGGTCTAGCCCGCTCCATGCGTCGACGGAGCTGTTCTGCAGGGCAGCCCAGCCATCGGCGTGCTGCAGGTTTTGCACGGTCACGTCGTCCGCGCTGAGGCCGCCGGCCGCGAGTGCCTGGAGCAGGAAAAAGTACGGGTCGGTGCCCTTGGTGGCCGCGACCTGCTTGCCCTTGAGGTCGGAGACGGATGTGATCGGCGAGCCCGCTGGAACGACGAGCGCCGCCCACTCCGGCTGCGAGAAAATATCGATGACGTGGATAGGTAAGCCATTGGCGCGAGCTAACAGCGCGGCCGACCCGGCAGTGGAGCCGACGTCGATGGCTTCGGCGCGCAGTAATTCGTTGGCCTTGTTTGAACCAGCCGAAAACACCCAGTTGACGGTGATTTCCTGCTCGGCGAGTGCGTCTTCGAGCCAGCCCTTCTCTTTGATCACGAGCGAGAGCGGGTTGTAGGTCGCGAAGTCAATGTTGAGCGTGCCTCCCTGCGTGAGCGTTCCGCCTGCCGTGGATCCAGTATCTGGGACTGCCGATTGGTTCTCGCCGGCAATGCAGCCGCTGAGGAGCAGTACGGCTCCGGCGGCGATGGCGATGAGTGCCGTTAGAGTCAAGGGCCGTTGTGTCATGACTTTTCTCTCGTGTGGGTGCGGTCTGTGGATGTTCAGGGGTCGGTACGGGAAGATCAGTAGGGGAACGCGGGGATAGTGGATTTCGCCGCGATGCCGAGACCAGCCAACAGCCGCCCACGCAATTCGGCGAGTTCCGCGGAGCCGCGGTCCCGTGGGCGCGCGCCGGGAACTGTGAGTTCCTGCAGAACGGTCGCCCCGTAGACGCGGTCGGCCACCGCAGTGCGGTCGGCCACCGCAGTGCGGTCGGCCACGTCGGTCCCCTCCTCTTTATCGGTGCCATCCTCATAGCCAAGCAGGATGATGCGGTCAGCCAGCTGAAGCGCTTCGTCGACATCGTGTGTGACGAGAAGAATTGTCGTGGGTGCGGCGACGTGCACGTCGAGCAGCAGGTCCTGCATTTTGAGTTTGGTCAGTGCGTCGAGGGCACCGAATGGTTCGTCAAGGAGAAGCACGCCCGGATTGCGCGCGAGCGCGCGGGCAAGGGAGGCACGTTGCGCCATGCCGCCGGAGATCTCGCGCGGACGATGTTCGGCGAAACCCGACAAGCCGACAAGTTCGAGCAACTCTGCCACCCGGTTGCGGCCGACTGCCCGCGAGGTTCCGGCCGGAAGACCGAGCGTCACGTTTGCGGCGACCGTGCGCCACGGCAAGAGGCGCGGTTCCTGGAAGCCGACCGCGCAGCGCGCATCGATGCCGGCCACCGGTGAACCGTCGATACGCACGCTGCCCACGCTCGGCGAATCGAGACCGCCTGCAATGCGAAGGAGCGTCGACTTCCCGCATCCGCTGGTGCCAAGAATCGCAAGGACCTCGCCGGGCCGCACCGTCAGCGACACGTCCCGCAGCACCGGGTACATAACACCGCGCGCGCCACGCTTCTTCTCCGAGGCGAAGGCGCGACCGACCCCGACGAACTCGACGGCGAAAGCACAGTTGGTCGATACATGGCCGCCGGGCAATGCTTCCAAGCTCGTTGCAGCCCCGGTGCGGGTGGTTGTGGCGTTCGGCATAAGTCCGGTCTAGTCATTGGTTGGGCGGGATGGCGATGGAGGCCTGGAGTGGTGGGCTTGGCTTGCCTTGAATCGACGGTACAGAACAGCGATCGGTCAGGGTAATACCACCGCAACCCGGCGTAACAGAACCCTGCAGAAACTCTTGCGATGATTACCCCATGACTCGAACCGTTGCCAGAGCCCTCGTATCACCAGTACAGCCATAGGCATGGGCCGCCTGTATGCCGAACATGCTGTCGCTGAGGGCGCGAAGGCCGTGACTCCCTGGGATCGGGATGCCGCATCGCTGACCTCGACCGAAGCAACGCCCGGCGCTCAGGCCTGTGCGGACACGCGTGTAGTGACCTACGTCGTCGACATTTCCGACCTGGGCGCGATCGACCGGATTGCCCAGCAAGTGCGCGTCGAGGTGGTCGACCCCGATATTGTGATCAACAATGCTGGCATCATCCGTGGCAAATAATTCTGGGTGTACGACATCGGTGACGACATCCGCCCGAGCATGAAGGTCAGCACGCTCGCGCCCAGGTATATCACGCACGAATTTCTGTCCGCGATGATGAAGAATATCAACCTGGCCTTGCCCCCGTTGGGTGGACACCTCACCAGAGAGAATGTTCACATGGGAAAGACACGCAGGGAATTCACTCCTGAGCACAAAGACGAGGCCGTGCAGCTGATGATCAACACCGGCGAGACCGGAGTCACCGAGTCTGAACGGGCCGAGTTGCTCCGGTTGCGGAAAGAAAACGCGGATCTGAAACTTGATCGGGCTTTTCTAAAAGAAGCGTCCATCTTCTTCGCCCAGGAACCGTCGGATACGGGCGCAAAGCGTTCGAATTGATTGGCGTAAGAAGACCAATTTCACCATCGCCCGTATGGTCCGCCTGCTTGAGGTGTCCCGATCCGGCTACTACGTCTGGCGCGACCGGAAACCATCGGACCGCATCATTCGGCGGGAGAGCATCGAGCAGAAAGTAACCGTGGTTCCACGGCGACTCCGACGAGGTCTACGGCTCGCCGAGAATCCTTACCGACCTCCGTGCCGACGGGGAAACTATCTCACGCAAAACCGTCGCCAAGACCATGCAACGCCTCGGGCTCGTGGGCATCTGCCCGAAAAAGTGGAAGACCAGCACGATCATCAGTACAGAGCAAGTCAATATCGTCTGCGTAATGGCACTTTTTTTCAAGGCCGACGAGGGCAGCCGTGCGTCGACACGACCATTTCGGACCGACCACCGTTCGTAGCTGGTTGCAGTTTCCTGAACGCCTTTTCGCGGATGCACAAATGGAAAGCGGGGCGGGAATGTCGGTGGTATCTGGCACCCTTGAAGGATGACCGACACCCGCGCATCCGCTCTGGCCATTCTGCGTACTCTCGTGGGGCGGGACGACGCCGATTTTCATGACGGGCAATACGAGGCGATTGAAACCCTGGTCGACCAGCGAAGACGCGCCCTCGTGGTGCAGCGCACCGGGTGGGGCAAGTCAGCCGTGTATTTTGTGGCGACCCTGTTGCTGCGGCGCCAGGGCGCCGGCCCCACCATTCTGGTCTCACCCCTGCTCGCACTCATGCGTGACCAGGTCGCCGCTGCGGCCAGGGCCGGCGTGCGAGCGGTCTCGATCAACTCGTCGAACGCACACGAGTGGACCGACGTGCAACGCCTGCTCGAGGCTGACGAGGTCGACGTGCTTCTGGTATCGCCCGAACGACTCAACAACCCGTCGTTTCGCGATGAGCAGCTGCCCGCCCTGATCGCGCGCGTCGGACTTCTCGTGGTCGACGAAGCGCACTGCATCTCCGATTGGGGCCACGATTTTCGCCCGGACTATCGCCGCCTGCGCGACCTCATCGCCCAGATGCCAGCCGGCGTGCCCGTGCTCGCCACAACGGCGACCGCCAACAGCCGGGTGGTGCAGGATGTCGCGGAGCAGGTGGGCATGGTCGCTGCCAGTTTCGACCAGGCCGGCGCCGGAACTACGACCGGTACCGCAGAGGTCGTCACCATTCGCGGCCCGCTAGCCCGTTCCTCGCTGCGGCTCGGCGTGCTACGCCTACCCGATTCGCGCGCCCGTCTGGCCTGGCTGCTCAGCCACCTCGGTGAGCTGCCGGGCAGCGGCATCATCTATACCCTCACCGTGGCAGCCGCCGAAGACACCGCCCGGCTCCTGCGGGGCGCCGGCCACGCGGTGCGCGCATACACCGGGCAGACCGACACGGCCGAGCGGGAAGAGTCCGAGGGGCTGCTCAAAACCAACCAAGTCAAGGCGCTCATTGCCACGAGCGCCCTCGGCATGGGCTTCGACAAGCCCGATCTCGGTTTTGTGCTGCACCTTGGCGCGCCGTCCTCCCCCGTTGCCTACTACCAGCAGGTCGGGCGCGCTGGACGTGCCACGGCGTCGGCCGACGTGCTCCTACTGCCCGGCGTCGAAGACGAGGCCATCTGGCACTATTTCGCGACCGCCTCGATGCCGAGCGAGGCCAAGGCCCTCGCCGTGATCGGCGCGCTCGAAGCCGCCGGAGCTCCCCTGTCGACGCCGGCGCTGGAGGCCAGGGTCGACCTTCGGCGCACTCCGCTCGAGCTGCTGCTCAAAGTACTCGACGTCGACGGCGCCGTGCACCGGGTCAAGGGCGGCTGGCAGTCCACCGGGCAGCCCTGGTCGTACGACGAAGAACGGTACGAACGCATCATTGCCGCGCGGCTCGGCGAGCAAAGGGCAATGCTCGAATTTGAAAGCACCACCGGCTGCCGGATGGAATTTCTGCAGCGGGCCCTCGACGACGACACCGCCGAACCCTGCGGCCGCTGCGACAACTGCCAGGGCGTGTGGTATCCGGTCAACCTAGCCGAGGGAGCAGCGGCCACGGCCACGCAATCGCTCGACCGAGTCGGCGTCGCCATTGATGTGCGCGCCCAGTGGCCCACCGGCATGAGCAGCCTCGACATCGCGGCGACCGGCAAGATTCCGCTCAACGAACGTGCGGAGCCCGGACGCGCCCTGGCCCGGCTGACCGACCTCGGCTGGGGCGGCCCCCTGCGCGACCTGTTTGCGACTGGGGCAGCGGATGCCCCAGCCACACCGGCCATGCTGGCCGCCTGTGTGCGCGTGCTCGCCGAGTGGGGGTGGGTGAAGCGGCCGGCAGCCATTGTGTCAATGCCGTCGCGGCAGCATCCGCTTCTGATTGATTCGGTCGCTCGGTCACTGTCGTCGCGCGGCCGACTACCGTGGCTTGGCGCCCTCAGCTGGTCGAACGGCGGCCCGACCGGCGAGCCGGGCGGCAACAGCGCCTACCGCCTGGCGAGCGTGTGGGACCGCTTCATGGTGGGTCCTGACCTCGCCGAGGCGCTCGCACCGTACGCTGGTCGCCCGATTCTGCTCATCGACGACCTGGCCGACAGCCGCTGGACCCTGACAGTGGCAGTACGGGTGCTGCGTCAGCACGGCGCCTCGGATGTGCTTCCGTTCACGCTCGCGCTGCGCTCCTAGCTGGCAGGCGCCCCGCCATCGGGGGCAACTGGAATACTCGAACCCGACTGTGCGTTGTTACGCTGGTAGGCCGCTACCTGCGGCTTCCGCACAATCTGGGCGACACCCGCGCTCAGCCCCACTTAGCTTGTAAGGCATTTCTCTCATGAAGTTCAGATTCATTCCGGCTGCCGTGCTCAGTGTCGTCGCCCTCGCCCTCACCGGCTGCTCCGCCTCGAGCGCTACCGACGATTCGCTGAGCAGCGTACTCGACTCCGGCACCCTCGTGATCGGCACCGAGGGCACCTACCGGCCGTTCTCGTTCCACGAGGGCGGTTCGGGCAAACTCACCGGCTACGACGTTGAGGTGGCGCGCGCCGTAGCCGCCGAGCTCGGCGTCGAGGCCACGTTTGAAGAAACCCAGTGGGATGCCATTTTCGCTGGTCTCACCGCCGGCCGCTGGGATACCATCGCCAACCAGGTGGCGATCACGCCTGAGCGTCTCGAGACCTACGAGTTCTCCACGCCATACACCTACTCCACCGGTGTCATTGTGGTTCCCGCGGACAACACGTCGATCACGTCGTTTGCGAGCCTGGCCGGTCTGACCACGGCGCAGTCGCTGACCAGCAACTGGTATAAAATGGCCACCGAAAGCGGCGCGAACGTCGAAGCTGTCGAGGGTTGGGCCCAGTCGGTCACCCTCGTCGAGCAGGGTCGAGTGGATGCCACGGTCAACGACAAACTGACCTTCCTCGACTACCAGAAGACCAACGACGCTACCAACCTGAAGATTGCCGCCGAAACCGAAGAACGCTCCGAGACCGCCTTCGCTTTCGCGAAGGACGGCACGGCTTTAGCCGAGGCCGTGAGCGAAGCGCTGTCGACCCTCAGCAGCGACGGAACACTCGCCGAGCTCTCCGATAAGTACTTCGGCGACGACGTCAGCCAGTAATCTGACTATTCGATGATTCAGCCTGATTGGGAGTTGTTCGTCAACTCGCTGTGGCCGCTGCTCGATGGCGCGGTGCGCGGTACGATCCCGCTTGCCCTCGCGTCGTTCGCAATCGGTCTCGTGCTCGCGCTTGTACTCGCTCTGATGCGCTTGTCATCGAAACGCGCTCTCGCCGCCATCGCCCGCGGCTATATATCGATTGTGCGTGGCACCCCGCTGCTCGTGCAACTGTTCGTGATCTTCTATGGACTGCCATCGATCGGCGTGCTCATCGACCCCTGGCCGAGCGCCATCGTGGCCTTTTCAGTCAACGTCGGCGGCTATGCGGCCGAGGTCATTCGGGCCGCGATTCTCTCGGTCCCAAAGGGTCAGTGGGAAGCCGCATACATGATCGGCATGTCGCGCAATCGAGCCCTCACCCGCATCATCCTGCCGCAGGCTGCCCGGGTGTCGGTGCCACCGCTGTCGAACACGTTTATCAGCCTGGTCAAAGACACCTCGCTCGCCTCCCTGATCCTCGTCACCGAACTGTTCCGCGAGGCGCAGCAGATCGCAGCCTTCAGCCAGAAATTCATGCTTCTCTACCTCGAAGCAGCCCTGATCTACTGGGTTATCTGCCTGATACTCTCCACTGGTCAGGGTTTTCTCGAGAAGCGATTGGACCGCTATGTCGCCCGTTGATCTGCCCGCCGGCGTTGGTTCCGGCCGAACGGATGCCGCTCCTCTACTTCGCGTGCGCGGTCTGAAGAAGAGTTTTGGCAGCAATCGGGTGCTGGAGTCGGTGGATCTGGCTGTCGGCCCTGGCCGGGTGCTCGCGCTAATCGGACCCTCCGGCTCGGGCAAGACCACGATTTTGCGCTGCCTGAATGGGCTCGAACTGCCCGACGGCGGCACTATCGAGGTCGCAGCCGCCGCCAGTGCTGACGCTGACACTGGTCAGGGCCGGGGTTCCACATCGACCGCGGTAGTCGTCGATTTCGCCGCGAAGACCTCGCCGAAACAACTCGCGGCCTTGCGCGACCGGTCAGCCATGGTGTTTCAGCTCTACAACCTGTTTCCGCACAAAACCGTTCTGCAGAACGTGATTGAGGGTCCGGTCGTCGTGCAGCGCCGCCCGCTCGCCGAGGTTACGGCCGAGGCGCTCGCCCTGCTTGAGCGGGTCGGCCTGACCAATAAGCGAGATAGCTACCCGTTCGAGCTCTCCGGCGGCCAACAGCAGCGGGTCGGCATCGTGCGTGCACTGGCTTTACGACCGCAGCTGCTTCTGTTCGACGAACCGACGTCCGCTCTCGATCCGGAACTCGTCGGTGACGTACTGCGTCTGATCAAGGAGCTCGCCGACGAGGGCTGGAGCATGGTGATCGTTACCCATGAACTCGAATTCGCCCGCGAGGTCGCGCACGAAATAGCATTTGTCGACGGCGGAACCATCGTCGAGCACGGTGACCCGAAACAGCTACTGCGTCACCCCCAGCAGGAACGCACCCGCCAGTTTCTGTACCGACTGCTCAACCCGTTCTAAACCGTGGGCACCGAAGCGGTGGCGCTACGGGTGGGGCGTGATGATCACGACGGTGATGCGGTCTATTCCAGGGCCGTAGTGCCAGTAGATGCGACCGGCCGTTGGCGTGCGGTGTTCAATGTAGGAATCCCAAACGGCTTCCCCCTTCTTACCGGCGAGCGACACATACTTGTGGGAACGCAAGGCAGGGTCTTCGGGGTTCAACTGCAGCCGGCCGAGCGCAGTACGTACCCGCTTCAGCCGACCGACGAGCTGTGGTTTCGCTTCCAGTATGGAGAGCCCGGAGGCCGCCTCTCTTGTCAGAAGGAGCGTAAAACTCATGACCGGGGCTCTGCTGTGGCGCTCTCGTTTTCGAGCGGATGCTCATCTTCCGCGTACCGAGTGAAGTCACCACCCTCGCTCGTTTCGTCCTTAGAACTGTGTTCGAGTCCACGCACCAGAGCGGCACGAATGCCCGCGTCGTCCCAGACCAGCAGTTCGCGGCGAGGAATCGACACGAGTGGAGTCAACAGAATCTCACCCTCAGCGTTCACGGCAACGGCGTACCGATCGTCACGGTGCACGCCGGCCTTGCCAAAGGCCATTCTGGAACGCTCGTCGGCGCTCACTTCGCCCATCGGAACGAAATCCGACTTCAGTTCCACCATGTCGTCACCCAATCATCTGGTGGCAGTGACTCGCAAGGGTAAACACCCTGGCAGGACATTGCCCGTCTGGAAAATGAGATTACCCCAGATCTACATGTGGGTAAACCCCTAGTCAGGACTTTCTAGAGACGTATACTTCGCACCGGGATGCAATCACCCTGAGCGTATTCGCGCCAGCACAACGAACCGCGAACCCGCAAACCGCACTGCGGCGCGGCAACCAGGGCCAGCCTCGGTGCTCCCGCTGGGGCCACACACAGAAAGATCAGTCCGGCCGGTAGGGCGATCGGACTGATCTAGACAGCTGTAATATACAGCCCCGTAGGCACCCGCTCAAGCACCAGAACACTTATTTTTGACCCAGTTTGCGCGGGCAGGTTACCGGGCTGGGCACGTCACGGCCTGCAGACCGATCGAACGCAGCGACCGTGATTTTTGCTTGGTGCGGGGAACTGGACCGGGCGGGGTGTCGGCCCGCTCCAGAAGGTAACGGGTGACCGTGTTCCAGTCGGGAAACTTCGGGGTCAGAAATTTAATGAGCTCGCCCTCGAAGCGATCAGCGCCAACGGCAGACCCGTCATCCACCAGAAAGTCACCACGGTTGAGGTGCTTGTGGTGCGAGAGAATCAGCCTCTTATAGGCTGGGCCGTTGGTGCCGGCTCCCAGGTGTTCCTGTACCCACTCCAGTTTGTGTTGCCAGGCACTCGCGTTGCCCCACGGCGCCATTGACAAGATGTACGTATCAAACGACTGAGCCAGGGTTTGGAAGGCCGCGATGGCACCGCTGATCGGTTCCATGCGGGCGAAAATGCCGGGTACTTCATCGAGACGTTTCTCGTAACGGCGGTACTCCGCATTGGTGAGCCGGTCGATGCCCGACTGTACGTTCACGAGGGTGTTGTCGAGGTCG
Source organism: Cryobacterium sp. Y11 (assembly GCF_002929535.1). Taxonomy (GTDB): domain Bacteria; phylum Actinomycetota; class Actinomycetes; order Actinomycetales; family Microbacteriaceae; genus Cryobacterium. The sequence goes on along the minus strand of NZ_PJJO01000057.1, from coordinate 87,641 downwards.
ATGTAGAGAATCTTTTTCATGCGTGCTCCCTGGCCTGCGCGCGTCGTTGCGCAATGTTCTGATCGTGACAGGGTCACCCCGGATCGGCAATACCTGAGAGAAACTTCATCGCCCGGGGCACTCCGTCACCCGGCGCCATCACCCTGCGTCGTCACCCGTCTCAATGCGGCTGTATCCCTGCTCAGTCACGACGATGCGCAGCGCCGCCGGGATCTGCTCCTTCATCGAGTCAACGTGGCTGATCAGGCCGATCGTGCGCCCGCCAGCACGCAGCGTATCCAGCGTGCTCATGGCCGTCTCGAGGGTTTCAGCGTCGAGCTGGCCGAATCCCTCGTCGACAAACAGAGTGTCGAGGGTTATGCCGCCTGCCTGCCCGGTCACGACCTCAGCGAGCCCCAGCGCGAGGGAGAGGGAGGCGAGGAACGTTTCGCCTCCCGACAGGGAATGGGTGGCCCGAGCGCGACCCGTGTATTCGTCACGGATGGCCAGCCCCAGACCAGACCGCGCCCCACCAAAGGCGAGCGAATCATCGTGCTCGAGGGTGTAACGGCCGCTCGTCATGGTGCGGAGCCGCGTATTGGCGGCCGCTACGATCTCTTCAAGCTGCGCGGCCAGCACGTAATTCTCCAGCCGCATCCGTTTCGTGTTGGGCTCATCACCGTGCACCACATCCGCTAGCTGACGCACCTGCTGCTGCACCCGCTGCAGCTGACCGGATGCCGACAACAGCGCGGCGACTCGGCCAGCGATTTCGGAGAGGGTCGCGCTCCGCTCGAGTAGGGAACTGTGGCGGGTCAGCGCGGCATCGCGGGCGATGCTGGCCGCGGCAAGGTCAGCTCTGCTCGGTTCTACGTCGACCGGTGCGGAAGGGAGGCCGGCGAGGTCGGGGTGCGCGAGCACGGCACGGGCCGTCGCCAGCCCGTCATCATGCACGCGCAGCGCGCTCGTGCGCCGCTCGATCTCTGCCTGGTCGAGTCGAGCGGTCAGCGCCGTCTCCTCATCGGTGAAGTCTTCTTCAGCCAACTGCGTACGCAACCGCGCGCTGGCGGCGTCGTGCGCCATGCCGAATTCGTCAACCAGGCTCAGTGCACTGGCGAGCGTGCGAGCCTGGTCTAACTCGTCGTGAAGGTGGCTCGCCTGGCCGCGAACGGTCTCGAATTGGCCGCGCTGACCGATCACGCGATCGAAGACGACCTGGCGCGCGCTGACCGCTGTGGCATGCGCCGTACTGGCCCGATCACGCTGACCGCGCAGCGTCTCGACACTCGCGGCCGCGCTGGTCGCACTGGACTGCAGCTGGCTGAGCTCAGCTTGCAATTCGGGCAGTATGGTGGCGGCCCGACCAGCCAGTCGGTGCGCTTCGGACGCTGCGTCATGCTCGGCCGTGAGCGCGGTTACATCACGGCCGCTGGTGACCGCGCGCGCTTCGGCCAAACGCAGGTCGACCGATTGCACCGCATTCTGGGCCAGGAGGAGTTGACTTTGCCGGTCGGAGACCGTGCTGCGAGCGGTGTCGATATCGTGGGTCGTGACGGGCTCATCGTGGCCGAGGGCCGGTTGCGGGTGCGCCGTTGACCCACAGACAGCACAGGCGTCCCCGGTGACCAGCCGTGTAGCGAGCTCAGCGGCGAATCCCGAGAACCGCCGGGCGAGCACGCTTTCATAGTGCGCTGCCGCATCGGTGTTGTCGCCGCTCGCTACCAGCTCTGCTTGCTGTGCACTAAGGAGGGTGACGCTGAGACGGTCGATGGTCTGTGCTGCGGCCAAGGAGAGCGCGGCCCGGTCGAGCGTGATTGTGGTGTCACCGTGGCGGGCGGCCGCGCGCAGCGCTTCGGAGTACTCAGCGGCGATCGTGTCTATTTGTTCTGGCAGGGCCTCGGCCTGAGCACGGGCGTTCTCGAGATCGGTCGTGCGCTCGGTCTGCTGGGTCAACAGCTCGGCGATCTCGGCGTCGAGCGCTGGCAGGGCGAGCTCATCGGTGAGGGCGTCATCGAGCGCGCCAAGGCGGCCGAGCAGTCCGTCGATGACCGACTGGAGCTGCTCAAGCGTTTCGGGGGGCGTCGCATCCGTTTGCCCCCGACCGGCGGTATCGACGCCATGAACGTCGGCGGAGACAGCACCAACCGCGGTTGGCACGGCCGCGCGGCCACGCTCGCGCACTGACTGCGCGGTAACCAGCGCGGCCCGTGCAGCGTCGAGCGCGCCGGCAGCTTCGCGGCGCTCACGAATCTGTGGCCACACTCGAGCGGCGCGGGCAGCGTCGTGTAGCTGGGCCCGCTCTCGACCGATGTCGTCTTGCCGGGCCTCGAACGCAGCCAGAGCGCTCACGGCAGCGGATAGGCGCGTCTGACGCTGCTCGGTCTGCACCAGCAACTGGTGTCGGTCTGTCGCTGCGGTCAGTTCTACGATGGCGTGCGCCTGTTCGGCAGTTGCAACGTCGAGCTGTCCGGTAAGTACCTGCTCGGCGTTGGCGAACCACTCCGCAGTGGGCGCGGCACCAGCAGCGTCGGCGAGTGGCCCCTCGTCGCGGAGCAGCAGCACGGCAGCGGCTTGCTGCTGCGCGAGGTCGCGCTGGCTCGTCGCCAGCTGCTCATCCAGGCCCTTGCGACGCAAAATCAGCGCCGCCTCCAGCTGCTCGAAGCGGCTGGTATTGAATAGGGTGCGCAACACCGCGCGACGTTCCTCGGTCTTGGCCAGGAGGAAACGTTGGAATCGATTCTGCGCGAGCAGGATCACCTGCAGAAACTGGTCGACCTTCAGCGGGAGGATCGCGTCGAGCTCGTGCCCGACGGCAACGGGCTTGGCTGCGATGCCGCGCCAGGAGTCGCCATCGAGAATCTGGAGTACAGCGGTTGGCGCGGCCCCGGTAACCCCGGTGCCGCTCTTCTTGGGCCTCTCATAGGGTGGAGTGCGCAGTAGCCGGTACCTGGACTGGTTCACGCTGAAGTCGAGTTCGACAAAGGTCGGGTCATCCACGTCACAATGATCGCTGCGTAATTTAAGTTCACTGCCGTCGAAACGCGGAACCTGGTTGTACAGGGCGAAACAGATGGCGTCGAGAAGGCTGGACTTACCGGCACCGGTCTTGCCGGAGATCAGAAAGATGCCGTCGTCGTCGAAGCGTTCAAAGTTGACGAGCTGCTCGTTCTTGTATGGTCCGAATCCGGCCAGGCGCAAGCGCAGAATTTTCATGAGTTGGCCGCCCGCGTCGACTGTTCGGTGAGAAGTTCGGCCAGGAGCGCGGTCTCAAAGTCGGTCGGTCCCACGCCATTGCGCACGAACGACAGGAAGCCGGCGATAATCTCGGGGTCGCTCGTGGCGGTTCGAATGCGCTCGGCGTAGCTGCTGTCACCGACATCCATTTGAATGGCCGGGCGGTGTTCGAGCGCGACCCCGTGCGGAAACCGTTCCTGTAGGGAGCGCATGGCATCGAGCGGTCGCACCTGATCGGTGAGAATCGCCTTCACCCAATCCCCCTCCCGGTCGGCGTAGGCCGCATCCTCCAGCAGATCGCTCAGCTCGCCGGTGAGCACGGTGAGTCTGCGCGGAACCGGCAGGTCAACCCACTCGACGGCGCCCAGCCCCCCGGCATCGAGTTCGACCAGCCAAACCCCGCGCGGTTTTTCGGCCTCGGCGAAGGAGTAATGCAGCGGCGCCCCGGAGTATCGCACCCGCTCGGTCAGTGTGGCCCGACCGTGAATGTGGCCGAGGGCCACATAGTCGCATCCGTCAAAGACGCCGAGCGGAACCACATCGAGTCCGCCGGCGGTGATGTCACGTTCCACATCACTCGCCGCACTGGCCGGCATGACCCCGGCGGCGAAACAGTGTGAGAGCACCACGCTTCGGCCACCGCGCACAGTTAAATCTTCGCGAATCTGAGTCATGGCAAAGTCGAGCACCTGTTCGTGTGTTTTCAGCGGCACGCCGGGATAGAGATGTCGAATGAGTACGGGCTCCAGGTACGGGATGCCATAGAAATGCACCGGGCCGTATTCATCAGTGATGCTGATCGGCTCGAGATATTGTTCGGGCCGGGTCACGACATGAATTCCCGCGAGGGCAGCCCACTCCGACTGGAACCCGAGCCTCGTCGCCGAGTCGTGGTTGCCGCTGGTCATGACAACGGATGCTCCGACCGCCTTCAAACGCCGCAAGGCGCTGGTCAGCAGCGCGTAGCTCTCTTTCGAGGGCATCGCAGAGTCGAAGACGTCGCCAGCGACCGCCACCACGTCGACACCCCGCACGCGCACGATCTCAATGAGCGCATCGAGCACTTGGCCGAGGTGTTCGAGCGTCGAATGGGTATGGAAGGTGCGCCCGATGTGCCAGTCCGAGGTGTGCAAAATCTTCATACCATTCACGCTACCGCCGACCACTGACAGGACCGACCGCGCAGCTGCCGCGCGCAAATTCTTTGTTTATCTTCTATATTCTTGACAAACAAAAATAAACACAGCTAAAGTCAATGAAACCAACTTTTTGTGGCCAGAGTCACTCATCGCCCCGGAGGCATCCGTGTTCGCCGAAGAACGTCAACTCCTTATCGCCGCGCTCGTGGCAACCGAGGGCCGGGTCACCGTGACCGAGCTCGCCACGCGTTTCGCCATCACCGCCGAGACCGTGCGGCGCGACCTCGACACCCTTGAAGCCTCCCGTCAGTTGCGCCGCGTGCACGGCGGCGCCGTCTCCATCGACCGTCTGAGCTTGTCAGAGCCGAGTCTCGATGAACGCCAAACGCAACGCCGGGGCGAGAAATCGCGCATCGCCGACGCCGCCGTCCGCATGATTCCGACCAGCCGCACCGGTTCAATCCTGCTCGACGCCGGCAGCACCACCGAACTCCTTGCCGATCGATTGGCTGGCTGGACCCCCGCCAACACCGGCGACCAGCTGCTCGTGATCACCAACGCCGTTCCGATCGCCGGCAAATTGTCCAGCAACGACGCCATCAACCTGCACATTCTCGGCGGCCGGGTGCGCGGCCTCACCAGCGCAATCGTCGGCGCCGGAACGGTCGCCCAACTCGCAGCTCTGCGCCCCGACATCGCCTTCATCGGTGCCAATGGCATCAGCGCGGGCTTCGGCCTCAGCACACCAGACTCGGTCGAAGCCGCCGTTAAATCCGCGATCGTCGCCGCGGCCAGGCGAGTCGTCGTGCTCGCCGACTCGTCCAAACTCGACCAGGAAACGCTGGTCTGCTTCGCTGCCCTGGCCGCGATCGACACTCTGATAACGGATGCCGAACCATCCGCCGCCCTGGCCGAAGCCCTGGCCGCGGCCGACGTCGACGTGGTGATCGCATGATCGTCACCCTGACCCCCAACCCGAGCCTCGACCGCACGATCGAACTGGCCGGCCCGCTTGAGCGCGGCGAGGTGCAACGCGCGGTCGCAGCGCACAGCGAACCCGGCGGCAAGGGCGTCAACATTTGCCGCGCCCTCGCCGCGAGTGGCATCTCGAGCCTCGCCATCCTGCCGGGCGACGCGACCGACCCGGTGCTGCTCGCCCTGACCAGCCACGGAATTCCGCACCTCGGCCTCCCGATCGGCGCGCCGCTTCGCAGCAACGTAGCAATCACCGAACCCGACGGAACAACCACCAAACTCAATGAACCCGGGCCGGTGCTGAGCCTTGCCCAGCAGAACGCCCTCGTCGACCTCGTGCTTGAGCGAGCGGTCGGCGCCAGCTGGCTCGTGCTAGCCGGGTCGGTTCCGCCGGGAGTGCCAGACGATTTCTATGCCCGTATCATTCGCGACGTGCGTGAACGCCTCGGAGCTGCGGCACCCCTCGTCGCCGTTGATTCCTCCGGTGGCCCCCTAGCCGCTGCGGCCCGGGCCCGGCCCGACCTGCTCAAACCCAACGCCGAGGAGCTCGCCGAGCTCAGCGGACTGTTCGACGGTGCCACGCTCGAAGCGAACCCCGAGCTCGTCGTCGACGCGGCTCGCGTTCTCATCGCTGGCGGCGTCGGAGCCGTACTGGCTACTCTCGGCGCACAGGGCGCCGTGCTCGTCACGGCCGAGGGCAGCTGGCTCGCCACCACTCCTCCGATGATCGCCGTGAGCACCGTCGGCGCCGGTGACTCGGCCCTGGCCGGCTATCTGCTGCACAGCACCGCCGGAGCGAGCGCCCCCGATTGCCTGCGCCAGGCCGCAGCCCACGGCGCCGCCGCGGCTTCCCTCCCTGGTTCCACTGTTCCTGCCCTGCGTCAAACCAACCCCAGCGATGTCACCGTGACGCCGCTGGCATCAACCACACATCCAAAGGAGGATGACCAGTGAGTGCACTGATTACCCCGGAGCTCGTTGTTCTGGACACCTTTCTCGGCACCGAGCCGAAAGACGTCATTCGGCACCTGGCCGAGCTTGTCGTCGGCGCCGGCCGCGCCACCGAGATCGAGTCGCTCTATGCGGATGCTCTCGCTCGCGAAGCGAAGACCGCCACCGGAATCCCTGGTGGCCTCGCCATTCCACACTGCCGTTCCGCGGCTGTGCGTGAGCCGACACTCGCCCTGGCTCGCCTATCAACCCCGGTCGACTTCGGCGCGAAAGACGGCCCAGCTGATCTGGTCTTTCTGATCGCGGCGCCGGAGGGTGCCGACCAGGAACACCTGAAGATACTGGCGACGCTCGCCCGCTCGCTCATGAAGAAGGACTTCACCGCCGCCCTGCGCGGCGCATCGACTGCGAATGAGATCGTCGCACTCGTGAACACCGTTGTCGCCCCGGTTGCCGTTCCGGCCGGCGCCCACGCCGAAGGCACCGACAATAACGCCAATGCCGGCACCGGCCCTGCCACGTCAGGAATGAAGCGCATCGTCGCCGTGACGGCCTGCCCAACCGGTATCGCGCATACCTATATGGCGGCCGACTCGCTCGTGGCCGCTGCCAAGGCCCTGGGTGTTGACCTGCAGGTTGAGACACAGGGTTCGGCCGGCCTCACCCCGCTCGACCCCAGCGTCATTGCTGCCGCCGACGCCGTGATCTTCGCCGTTGACGTCGACGTGCGCGGCCGGGAGCGTTTCGCTGGCAAGCCGGTCATCACTGCCCCGGTCAAGCGCGGTATCGACGAACCGGGCCGGCTGATCGAGGAGGCCCTCGCGGCAGCCCTCAACCCGAACGCGCGCCGCGTGAGCGGTACCGCAGACCTCGGCGGAGCATCCGATGAGAAGAGCGAGCACTTCGGGCAGAAGCTCAAGCGCGCACTGCTCACCGGTGTCAGCTACATGATTCCCTTCGTCGCCGGCGGAGGGCTACTCATCGCCCTCGGCTTTTTGCTCGGCGGCTACGAGATCACCGAGGTCGCCGATGACGTCGTGCTGAACAATAGCCTGTTCAACCTGCCCGACGGCGGCATGCTCACCTACCTCGGGGCGGTCTTCTTCAAGATCGGCGCCCTGTCGATGGGCTTCCTGGTTCCTGCGCTGGCTGGCTACATCTCCTTCGCTATCGCCGACCGCCCCGGTATCGCACCGGGCTTCGTCGCCGGCGCCGTCGCCGGGTTCATGGGCGCTGGCTTCCTTGGCGGCATCGTCGGCGGCCTGCTCGCCGGTGTCGTGGCCGCGAGCTTCACCAAGCTCAACGTTCCGCGCTGGCTGCGCAGCCTGATGCCCGTCGTGATCATTCCGCTGGTCGCGTCGATCGTCGCCTCCGGTTTGATGTTCATCGTGCTCGGTGGGCCCATCGCCCTGCTCACCGTAGGACTGGGCGACTGGTTGAACGGCATGACCGGGGCATCCGCTGTCATTCTCGGCGTCATTCTCGGCCTCATGATGGCCTTCGACCTCGGCGGCCCGGTCAACAAGGTCGCCTACGCGTTCGCCGTCGCCGGCCTCGGCGCCGCTAGCCTGGCCAACCAGGCGCCGTGGCAGATTATGGCCGCGGTCATGGCTGCGGGCATGGTGCCACCGCTCGCGATGGCCCTCGCCACCGTGCTCGACAAGAAGTTGTTCAGCCTGGTCGAGCGCGAAAACGGCAAGGCGGCCTGGCTGCTCGGTGCGTCATTCATCTCCGAGGGCGCCATTCCGTTCGCCGCCGCCGACGTGTTCCGAGTGATCCCTGCCAGCATGCTCGGTGCCGCCGTAACCGGCGGGTTGTCGATGGCCTGGAATGTCACGAGCAAGGCACCACACGGCGGAGTGTTCGTGTTCTTCGCGATCGACAACTTCTGGCTGTTCCTACTCGCCATTGCGATCGGTACCGTGGTCTCCGCCTTCGCTGTGGTCGGCCTCAAGCGCTACGCCGTGCGCAAGCGCCCGGTTGATGCCCCGGAAGTCGTTCTCGCTACGGTCTGACAAGATAGGAACCAACCGTTATCGCTACCCGCGCACAACGGAACGCAGGGCACCACGTAGTACAGAGGCGCCAGCCGAATGCTGGGCAGACAGAATCGAGAATGATCGTGCAGACGCTTTCCGGCAAGGCCCCTTTTGATCAGGCCGAAACCGGCCGCACGTTCACCGGAGTTGGCGTCAGCCCCGGCCGCATTATCGGTTCCGTCCTAATGATGCCCCACGCGGTGCGCGAACCGGGCGTCGGCGAGCGTCTGGCCGACGGTACGTCGGCGGAGGAGGCATCCGCTGCCCTTCGTGCTGCAGCGAAAGCCGTGCAGACTAACCTCACGGCACGCTCGGTTGGCGCTTCCGGCGCCGGCCGGGAGGTGCTCGAGGCGACCGCCCTGATGGCTAACGACCCGATGCTCGTCAAGGCCGCCGTCAAACTCATCATCAATGGCGCCTCGGCGGAGCGAGCTATTTGGGACGCGGCCGCCTCGGTGGCCGAGATGCTGCACAACCTCGGCGGCTACATGGCCGAGCGGGCGACCGACGTACTCGACGTGCGCGGTCGCATCGTCGCCGAGCTACGCGGCGTGCCAGCCCCCGGAATTCCCTACTCGGACACACCCTTTATTCTGGTCGGTGAAGATCTCGCACCGGCCGATACCGCCACCCTCGACCCGTCGAAGGTGCTGGCGCTCGTCACCTCGAGTGGCGGTCCGCAGTCGCACACCGCCATCATTGCTCGCGCCCTGGGATTGCCGGCCGTGGTCGCAGCACTAGGCGTCGATGGCCTGACCGATGGTGCCCGGGTTTTCGTTGATGGTGCGGCCGGCACGATCCTGGTCAACCCAGGGGGGGCTGAGGTCGCCCTAGCTGAGGCGTGGGAGACGACAACCGCCGCCCTGGCCCTGTTCGACGGAACCGGACGGCTGGCCGACGGTCACCTGGTTCCGCTGCTCTCCAACGTCGGCGGAGCCGCTGACGCGGTTAAGGCCGCTGCCGCTGGTGCCGAGGGCGTTGGCCTGCTGCGCACCGAATTCTGCTTTCTAGAACGCGAGACCGAACCTACCATCGCCGAACAGGTTGCGGCCTATCGCGGTGTGTTCGATGCGTTCCCCGGCAAGAAGGTCGTCGTGCGTACCCTGGATGCCGGCGCCGACAAGCCACTACCGTTTCTTACGGATGCCTCGGAGCCGAACCCGGCGCTCGGCGTGCGCGGCTACCGCACCGATTTCACCTCCCCCGGAGTGCTCGAGCGCCAGCTTCAGTCCATTGCCCAGGCCGCCGAGGATACCCAGGCACAGGTCTGGGTGATGGCCCCGATGATCGCAACGGCAGAAGAAGCCGAACATTTTGCCGGCCTCTGCGCCGCAGCGGGCCTGAAAACGCCCGGCGTGATGGTCGAGGTTCCCTCGGCTGCACTCACCGCCGCGAGCATTCTTCAGCACGTCGATTTCGTCAGCCTCGGTACCAACGACCTCACCCAGTACGCCATGGCCGCCGACCGGCAGCTCGGCACGCTCGCAGCGCTCAACACACCGTGGCAGCCCGCCGTGCTGCACCTAATTCGGCTGACTGTGGCCGGGTCCATCGACGAAGGCAACAACAAGCCGGTCGGCGTCTGCGGGGAGGCCGCCGCCGACCCAGCCCTGGCCGTCGTGCTGGTCGGCCTCGGCGTGTCAACCCTGTCTATGACAGCGCGCGCCCTCTCGTCCGTCGCCGCGGTGCTCGCGAGCGTCACTCTGCCGGAGGCCCGGCAGCTCGCTGGTCTGGCGCTCACAGCGCATTCAGCAACGGATGCCCGTCGCCTCGTTCGTGAGAAACTCCCCATACTGAACACGCTGGGTTTGTAACCCGAACATTGCTCTATCTGCCTACCCTGGAGGACCCTATGTCTGAACGAACCGCCGTCATCGCAAGCCGCGTCGGCCTGCACGCCCGCCCAGCCGGAATCTTTGTCGCCGCCGTCGGGGAGCTGCCCATTGAGGTCACCATCGCCATGGCCGGCGAACCGGCCGATGACGCGATGGATGCCTCGAGCATCCTCTCCATTATGAGCCTCGGTGCGTCCAACGGCGACACCGTCGTGCTGCGGGCCGACGGCGAGGGTGCCGACGACGCACTCGACTCCCTCGTGAAAATCCTCGAGACCGACCTCGACGCCGAATAATTTCTTCTCCCCGTTTCTGAGCAATCCTTTACCGCACGCAACTAGGTAACTAAGCTAAGTAAACCTTGAGGGCACCCTGCCATCTCGAAACCGGCGCACCTACCGGAACCTGCAGCATCACCTGTGCGAGCGAATAGGAACCTACCGTGACTGAACGACAGACGTACCTGGGCAATGTCGAGAGCACCAACGACTCCGAGGAACACAGCATCAAGGACTGGACCGATCTCGGCCAGGAGATGTGGTCGTATCTCACGGGCAAGGGCGCGGCCATCAACTACACTTTCATCGATATGGTCGTTGAGGTCCCCCGCGATATCGGCCCAGACGCCCCACGCGCGCTCTGGAAGCTCAACGGCACGCTGCGGGTTACCACCAGCGACGAGAAATCACTCGGCGCAGACCCTTTTCGGGGCTGACCGTGAGCTCCCGAGCGGGCTCCACAGCGCGGGACTCGAAATCTGCCGGCTCTCGCATCAGTCTGCAGATCGATCTTGCGTTCTCCCTGGCCGAGCTACCGGGTGAAATCGGCCTTTTACCCGCTGGTTCCAGCCCAGAATCGACGGGAGCGGCGTTCGGGGATTCCTTCGGGAAAGAGGATGCCCTGCAGGGCACGGTCACCGCCGACGGTACGGAAATTGCCGTGTTCACGAGCAACCCCGAAATGTTCGTGCGGGGGCGCGCGCTCAACCTGGAACCGCTGCGCACGTTGGCCTCCGAGTTGGCGTCCCGCGGTCTGACTGTGGCCATCACTGGCCCGGACGGGCTGATCGCCCGACTGGGGGACGTGCAGGCATCCGTCACCCAACGTCTGCTGACGCGGTCTCCACACATCGTTCTCGGGTCACGTAACGCCCTCGGGCCGCTCCTGCAGGCACGAACGCGGGGGCAGGCGCGCAGGCCGGTCGCCATTCCGCTGCCACCATCAACCGTGTTTCCCCTCGCGCCGACGTTCGAGCGCCGCAGCCGGCGCAGGGTCACGACGACGCACTACCGGTCGGGTAGCGGGCGGCCGCGCCTGATTTTCGTTGTGGGTTCGGAGAATTGGAACGGGCAGATGCCCCGGGAATTTAACCTGCTGCCGGGTATTACGACGATCGGCTCATCGAACAGCGCCGACCTGCAATTGCCCGGCCTGAAACCAGTGCATGCCGAGATTCGCCACGATGACAATGATGAATATCGACTGTTTGCGATCGGTGCGGTCGCGGGCAGTTCCCGGCCGGTCGATGACGAGCACGGCATGAACAATGGCCTGATTCTGCGTACCGGTTCGCGACTCGAGATGGGGCCGTGGCGGATGGGCTATTTTCGGGAGGAGTTCGCCGACCATGGCCGCCCATTCGGCGGTCGCGTTGGCGGCGAACTGGCCTACCAAAAACCGCAGCCACCCCGACCACGCGCTTGACGTCCGCGGGGTGCCGCGCCTTCTGCGGCACCCTTAGGGTGTGAAGAGTCCGGTCCAGACCGCGCGCGACCCCGATTCTCCGATGAGGGCGACGGTCACCACCGATCCGATCGCGCTCACCAGAACGACCAGGTCGAGAATAACGGTGGCTACGAGACGCCTCGTACGGCTCGGCACAGCCGAGGCGAACCGGGCGCCAGCGGCGGCTAGATAGCGATACCACAACCATTGCACGGCGGCAACGATAAAGAGCCCGATCACCCACGGCAACAACATTTTGCCAAGCGACGTGTGCGTGCCCATGAGCGGCGTGACATTGACGATGCGCGACTGCAGCCACTCTCCCGCCTGTACCGCCAGGGGAACCAGCACCAGCGCGGCGAGGGCAACGAGTGGCGTCACGATGCCCAGCCGTCGCCGCGCGGTCGGCCAGAACGCGGTGAGCAGAAGGCACAGTGCAGCCAGCGGCACCACGATCACCACCGCGTGCACGATGAGAACGTGCAGCGGCAGTCCGTTGAATTCCCAATCGATGTTCATCAGCTTCTCCCCTGTTATCTGTGTGCGCAGTGCCGGGGTGCGCGACGGCAACCGCGCACATTGGTGCGCCTGATCATTGCACGATTCGAAGTGCTGCAACGTGATTGGGGCAGCTGGCTGCGGGCGGACGCCAATCCTCGGGGAACGCCGGGTTTCGCCACCGGTCGCTACAGCATGACTTGCCGGAGGCAAAATACCACCATTTCCGGTTTTCTGCTGTCCCCATCAATGGGGAGGACGTCACCCTGTCTGTCCCCGCTAGCGTGGAAGGATCGAACCGATTACCTGAGTCGGCGATGGAACGGACAATCATGAAAATGCTGCAGACAGAATGCCCAGAATGCCAACAAATGGTGTGGATCACGTCGGACACGCGCTTCGCGACCTACCATTCCCTGGCCAATTCCACAGCGGATTGCCCCGGTTCCCGAATGATCGTTCCAGTACCCCCGAAACAGACCGCCGCCAGCCGTCGTCGCGCTCAGGCAGAGTTGCTCGAGTGGGCACACGCCACGAGCTCGGTCAGTGCAGCATAGGCGACCAAACTCAGCCCGTTGAGGCGGCGGTGACTCGCCGCTTGTCGCACGTCTGGCGCAGCCGTCATGGGTGCACTTCCCATTTTTTCTTTTGCCAGCGCCTGATCGTTCGGTAGAATCTGCACGTCACTGCCGCAAAACTGACCGACTCCTACCGGCGAAAGCACGGGAGCAGATCCGATTTTTGATTTTTGTCAGCCTCTTCTCAGGCCATGCCCCGTACCGTTACACACGGAGTTCCCCCACTCCACGATTGGCCCCGGCATATTTCTCACCTCCCCCCAGGCGAGAAGTGCCGGGGCTTTTTCGGTTCTACCGAGATGCCGAGCGGGCGCCGCACGTTGCACCGCCCAGTCGCGAGATGCCACCTGTGGCCCCATGAACGTCCGGCCAGCGGATGCCTCCGGCTCGCCGGGAAGGATCGCTACGCGGCTAGGGCGGTAGCGTTGACAGCGAGAACGCGAGCCTCGTGCTGCCGAGCGAGCCCGGCGAGGAGCAGGGCGAGCTGGCCGACCGGGGAGTCGGGCGCCTCGGGGTGCCACTGCACGCCGGTGATCGGCGCACTCTCGTGTTCGAGGGCCTCGATCAGACCGTCGGGAGCGTGGGCCGCCGGCACGAGCCCGCTGCCGAGACGCCCAACGCTCTGGTGGTGCGCACTCTGAACCGAGATGTCGATCCGGCGAAGGGTCCGGCTCAGGGTGCTGTCAGCGGCCAGGGCTACGCCGTGGGTGGAGAGGATCTGGTCGATCGGCACGCCAACATTTTTGTGAATTCCATCATCAATGTGCTGCACGATGCTGCCGCCGAGGGCAACGTTGATAATCTGCAGGCCCCGGCAAATGCCCAGCAGTGGGGTGCCGAGTGCCAGCGCGCGCTGCACCAGAGCGATTTGGCCCTCGTCGGCGGTGGCGAAATGGTGCGTCTCGCCCTCGTATCCCGTTGAACCGCCGTAGAAGTGCGGCGTGATGTCTTCGCCGCCGACGATGACGAGGGCGTCGGCATCCGCTGTAATGTGCAGCAGGTCGGCGGGCGTGACATCGGCAGCGGCCACCCTCGTGACCGACCAGCCGGCAGCGGCAGCATCGGCGGCCAGGCGGGAATTGAGCACCTGCACCTTGGCGTGATACGCGGGGCGATCGGGGCGCGCTGCGGTGACCTCGACGACGGCGAGCATCCGCTTCGTGAATTCTTCGTTCATGCCGGGCTCCCGTCGGTGTCGATTCTGTTGCGCTGGTCTCAGTTTGCGGGTCCCGCGGGTCGCGAGTGAGCGCCCGTGTAACACGGGGCAACGTTCTGGCACACACACACAAGCGGATGCCCCGGCCGAAACCGGTGCTGGCTACAGCCGTCGTCGCGACGACGGCTGTAGTGGTTGTCATTGTCGGACCGGTATTAGACACGCGCAAGAGCACGCCGATGGCATCAATCTCGAACCAGGCCACGGCCTGCGCGGCCAACAAATTAGCGACGGTACGGTCCAGGGCCAGCGAGTGCCAGCCGGTTTTAAGCCCAGCGGGCAGGGTGGCCATCGTCGCCAGCTGCCCGTCGAGACCGGCGGCCCCGGCGGCGATCACACTCGAAGCTGACGGCATAGTGAGCGCCCAAGAACTTAACCTGAATCCACCATTCGGCATGCGGTTTTGACGGTGCTTTAAACCGATAATGCCTATCTGATCAGGTGAAATAGGACTTGTCTCGTGTTCAAATACACCGGCCAGATGAACACCTCGTAGATGCACGTTTCCCACACTACTGGTGCCGTTTCTGCATCATTCGACGACGCCATGTTATACGTTGCGAAAATCTCCCCGCCCGAAATGAGCACGTCCGTGCTGAACGTGACGTCGTTAAGAACGTTGAGGGCCGCTGATGCCGGCAGCGCGGCACACACCCGCAACCGGAAACGGACGATCAACGTGGAAATTTTCGGTGCTACCGATATTTTCCTGAGGAGTCCCCGTCAGTATAGAAGTCAGAATCACCCCCATTATGGGGATTATCTCCTGACAAGCGGGGTAGGGCATGACGCATCGCGAATGGTCGCCGCTGACCTGTTCCCAGACTCTCCCGACTCGTAGACCCTAAACTTTTCAGGTGTACCGGCTCGGGACCCCTCGTTGCCGACCGACTTCTTCTGAAAGGACCTCCGAATGACCAAGCAGTCCATTTTCGGCCGCATCTCCCAGCTCGCGAAGGCGAACATCAACGCCATCCTCGACTCGGCAGAAGACCCCCAGAAGATGCTCGACCAGATGGTGCGCGATTTCTCCAGCAGCATCTCCGACGCCGAGAGCGCGATCGCGGAGACCATCGGCAACCTGCGCCTGCTCGAAGATGACTACCGCGAAGACCAGGAAGCCGCCGTTGAGTGGGGTGGTAAGGCCCTCGCCGCGAGCCGCAAGGCCGACGAGCTGCGCCTCGGCGGCAACACCATTGACGCCGACAAGTTCGACAACCTCGCCAAGGTCGCCCTCGGTCGTCAGCTCACCTCAGAGAAAGAGGTGCGCACAGCCGAACCGCAGATTCAATCACAGACCGTTGTCGTCAATCAGCTCAAGACCGGCCTGAACACCATGAAAGAGAAGCTGGTGCAGCTCACCAACAAGCGGGCGGAGTTGGTCGCACGTTCCAAGACCGCACAGGCGCAAGCCCAGGTGATGGACGCCGTCAAGAGCATCGACATGATGGACCCGACCAGCGAGGTCAACCGCTTCGAAGACAAAATTCGCCGCGAAGAAGCTAAGGTTCGCGGCGCCCAGGAGCTTGCAGCGTCGAGCCTCGACGCCCAGTTCGAAAGCCTCGATGACCTCGGCGAGCTCACCGAAGTGGATGCCCGCCTCGCCGCCCTCAAAGCTGGCAACACCGCCGCGCTCGAGCGCTAAAACGGAGGCTGCCTCGCCGGTCGAGGCACGAGAAACGAGACCCACCAAGGATCTCGATCGCTCGCACGCTCGCGCATCAATCAACGAGCCCCTCCGCAGCCCGATCACCAGCGAGCGCGGCCTCCACAGCGAGCCATCCCGCATCCACTCACCCGGCCCCGTAAATCAACGACATTGGCGAAGCGAATGCCGCTAGCCCCGGCCACTGCGCCATACTGAAGTATGGCTCCCACCTTCGTTGTAGTGCCGCAATGGCAGGGTTCGATTTCTCCGCGCGCAATGCGTCTGGTCGATGGGGCCGCGGCCGTTCAGGGCGATCTGCCCTTTTCGGCCACGCGACTGGTCGACGTTCCGGTCGAAGCCGGTGACGCCCTCGATACCGGCGTGCGTCGGTTCTCGACGATCCAGCAGGTGCGTGAGCGCCACACCGCGGTGCTGGGCGACACGACCGATTGGGCGCTCTCAATCGGCGGCGACTGCGGCATCTCGCTCGCGGCCGTCGAACACGCGGCCCGCTTGCATCCGGGTGACCTGGCCGTCGTCTGGTTCGACGCCCACCCTGACCTGCACACGCCCGAATCCTCGCCGTCTGGCGGATTCTGTGGCATGGTGCTGCGCGCAATCAGCGGAGAGGGCCCGGCCGAATTGAAGCTCGCCGCAGCCAGCACTGTGTCGCTCGACAATGTCGTGCTCGCTGGCATTCGCGATGTCGACGATGCCGAAGACGAACTGCTCGAGGAGCGGAGCCTCGTGAGCATCTCCTGCTCTGAATTGACCGACCCCGCCGCCCTCGTTGCTGCCGTGGCTTTAACCGGCGCGAAACATGTCTTCGTGCATATCGACCTCGACGTGCTCGATCCCGCTGCGCTTGCCGGCCTGAACGATCTGATTCCGTTCGGGCTCAGCGTTGCCGATCTCGGCGGCGCGATCACCGCGCTTCGCGCCGAGTTCACCGTCGCCGGGGCGACCATTTGCGGGTTCGCGCCGGCTTCGCCCGAGGCTGCGAGCGATGACCTTCCGAGCATTCTGCGCATCATCGGGGCGCTCACGCGCTAGTCGACGCTTGGACTACCCATCTAATTTTTCGCGCATAACTCCTGCAATTTCAGGCTGGCCGAAGCCGCACCCGCGTCATTCCGGGCAAGGTCTGAGGACGTCCACACGAATTGCAGGAGTTATACACGCGCGGGGGCTGTACGTACACGCCGCGTCCGCCCAGCCGCGTCACCCAAGCCACTGGAGGCAACATGACCGATCAGCCCCGCATCCTCACCGAACGTCGCGGCCACATTCTGCTGATTGGGTTCAACCGGCCCGAGAAACGCAACGCCGCCGATTTCGCCCTGCTCCAGCAGCTGGCTCTCGCCTACGGCGAACTCGACCGCGACCCCCAGCTGCGCGTTGGCCTGGTCTACGCGGTGGGCGAGCACTTCACAGCTGGTCTCGACCTCGCCGATATCGGCCCGAGGCTCGGTCCGACCGGACTCGAGATGGTGCCGGAGGGCGGCATTAATCCGTGGCAAGTGGATGGCCAATCCCTCACCAAACCTGTCGTCATCGCCGTGCAGGGCACCTGTCTCACCCTCGGAATCGAGCTCATGCTCGCGAGCGACATCGTGGTCGCCGCCGAATCGACCAAGTTCGGCCAGATCGAGGTGGCCCGGGGTATTCTGCCGTTCGGTGGCGCCACGATTCGGTTTCCGCGCGCGGCCGGCTGGGGCAACGCCATGCGCTGGCTGCTCACCGGCGACCTGTTCGACGCGGCCGAGGCGCATCGTCTGGGCCTCGTGCAGGAGATCGTTCCCGACGGCGCCCAGTTTGACCGGGCGCTCGAGCTCGCCGCGAAGATCGCTGCCCAGGCGCCCCTCGCCGTGCAGGCCACCCTGGCCAACGCGCGGCTGGCGCAGCGGGACGGTCCAGCATCCGCTGAAGAAGCGTTGCAGCCGTCGCTGGCCCGCCTGATTCAGACCGAGGACTCCCGCATCGGCATGCAATCCTTCACGGCCCGCACCGCCGCCATCTTCGTCGGCCACTAACCCGGCGCGGAGCCCCACGGGCTCTCGCATCCACTCGCGAGATTCCAGCTGTGGCCCCATGATAGGTCTTCTAGGGGCCACAGGTGGCAGGTCACGAACAGCCGAGCGGCCAGAACTGGCAGCTCGCGCCGCCGCCGGCTTCGTCGCCCACAACACTCCCCTACCTCGTGCGCATCTCCCTTCTAAACCGGGTCCGAGCGCGAACCTCGCGGTAGGCTGCATGAAACCGATCGCGCCATCTCAATGAAGGAGATTCCATGTCGAAGAGCTACGACGTCATCGTGATTGGCGGAGGCGCTGTCGGTGAGAACGCCGCCGACCGCACAGCACAGGGTGGCCTCCGCACGGTCATCGTCGAAAGCGACCTCGTCGGCGGGGAATGCTCCTACTGGGCCTGCATGCCCTCGAAAGCGCTACTACGGAGCGGCGTAGCCCTCGCGGCGGCCCGGCGCGTGCCCGGCGCAGCCGAGGCCATCACCGGAACCGTCGACGTGCGCGCCGCCCTCAAACAACGCGACTCCATTACCAGTCACTGGAACGACGACGGCCAGGCGAAATGGCTCCACTCGGCTGGCATCGACCTTGTGCGCGGCCACGCCCGCATCACCGGCACGAAAGAGGTCACCGTGACCGCAGCCGACGGAAGCGTGACGGTACTCACCGCCACGCATGCCGTTGTCGTGAGCACCGGGTCAGCCGCGTTGCTGCCCGACATTCCCGGCCTCGCCCAAACGAACCCGTGGACCAGCCGTGACGCGACGAGCGCCCAGCAGATCCCCGCCCGCCTCGCCGTGATCGGCGGCGGAATCGTCGCTGCCGAGATGGCCACAGCGTATGCCTCGCTCGGCTCGACGGTGACCGTGATCGCCCGCAGCTCCCTGCTCGGCGGGCACGAACCCTTCGCTGGCGAACTCGTCACCGCAGCCCTCCAAGCCAGCGGAGTGACCGTGCTCGTCGGCCCATCCACGATCAAGGCGCACCGTGAAGACGACACCGTCGTGCTCACCCTCGACGAGGGCAGCACCGTCACCGCCGAGAAAGTGCTGGTCGCCGTTGGGCGCACCCCGCGCACGCACGACCTGGGCTTGGATACCGTCGGACTCGAGTCTGGCGACTGGCTCACAGTCGACGACACCATGCTCGTGCAGGGCGACTCCCCCGCACTGGCCGGCGACTGGCTCTACGCCACCGGCGACGTCAACCACCGCGCCCTGCTCACCCACCAGGGCAAATACCAGGCCCGCGCGGCCGGCGACGCGATCGTGACCCGCGCGGCCGGCAGCGCCGTCGACGACGCCCCGTGGGGGGCGCACGTGGCGACAGCCGATCACGCTTCCGTTCCCCAGGTCACGTTCACCGACCCGGAGGTGGCTTCGGTCGGGCTGACCGCAGCGTCTGCGGTGAAGGCGGGGTTTCGCATCCGTATTTTGGATTACGACCTGGCCAACCTAGGCGGCGCCTCGGTACTCGCGGTCGGTTACGTCGGCAAGGCGCGGGCGATCGTCGACCTCGACCGCGAGGTTCTACTCGGCGTGACCTTTGTCGGGCAAGACGTTGCTGAGCTACTGCACTCGGCCACGATCGCCATCGTCGGCGAGGTACCCATCAACCGCCTCTGGCACGCGGTGCCCAGCTTCCCGACGTTGAGCGAGGTCTGGCTGCGCCTGCTCGAAGCCTACGGACGTCCAGGGTTCGCCGACGCCAACGAAAACGAATAGCGGATGCGCCGCCTCCTCTTTGATTCATCGGTCAGCCGGGCCGGCTACCTCTACGCCACCGCGGTCGGGCTGGTCTGGGGCTCAATCTGGAGCACAGGACGGGTCGAGAAGCGCGCTGGCCTGTACGTGTTTCGCGGCATGCCGCCGTGGACCTTTGGGCGCGGCGGCTCCTGCGTTGGCGGTTGTTATCTCACCAATCACAACGTCACCGCGGATGTGCTTGAGCATGAGGCCGTGCACAAACGCCAGTGGCAGCGCTTCGGCATGGTTTTTCCGCTGCTCTACGCGGTTGCCGGGCGCAATCCGCTGAAGAACCGCTTCGAGATCCAGGCTGGCCTGAAAAAGGGCGGCTACCTGCGCTAGGTCGGCCGCCGTGGTTCGCGACCCGCAGCATCCACTCCCGCGAGGGGTCGAGAATCGCCCCAAACCACCCCTCGAACGGTCGATCTGCGCCCCCCACGAGCAGCACCAGCGCACACAAAACCGCCCGGCCTGAAAAAGGCCGGGCGGTGCAGGACGTGCTACTGAGCCGCCACGTACTCCGCGTCGAGCGCGGCAGCCTCAGCGAACACGGCGAGGTTCGCGCGCAGCTTGGCACCGAGATCGGCGTCAACACTGGTCCAGTACCAAATGGCACGCTCGGTCACCTCTGGGCGCGTCACTCCGCTGATGGCACCGGTGATGGTGTCGAGGAAGCGTGCCTTGGCGGCGTCATCGTAGACCTCGCGGTACAGCGTTCCGGCCTGGCCGAAATCGCTGTCCTCGCTGCGGAGGGTCGCGGCGGAACGCAGCAGCTCGCCGTCGCTCTCCCAGGAGCCTTCGCCGGCAGCTGCCGGGTCAGCGACCGGACCACCGAGGGAGTTGGGAGCGTAGTTCGGTTCGGTCGGCGCGTTGTAGTAATGACGCTGCGCACCGTCCTGCGAGTAGTTGTTGACCGGGCTCAGGGCAGCGTTGATCGGCAGCTGCGCGTAGTTGGTGCCCACGCGGTAGCGCTGCGCATCTGGGTAGGAGAAGATGCGCGCCATGAGCATTTTGTCGGGGCTCGCCGCAATTCCGGGAACGAGGTTGGCCGGCGAGAACGCGGCCTGCTCGATTTCGGCGAAGAAGTTCGCCGGGTTGCGGTTGAGGGTGTGGGTGCCGACCGGAATGAGCGGGAAGTCAGCGTGCGGCCAGACCTTGGTCACGTCGAACGGGTTGAACCGGTAGGTCTTGGCCTGCTCGTACGGCATGACCTGCACGGAGACGTTCCAGGACGGGAAGTTGCCGGCGGCGATAGCGTCGGAGAGGTCGCGACGGTAGTAGTCGGCGTCGGCTCCGGCGATGAGCTCGGCCTCTGCCCCTTCCATCTCGATGTTGCCCTGATTGGATTCGAAGTGGTACTTCACCCAGAAACGCTCGCCCGCGGCGTTGATCCACTGGTACGTGTGCGAGCCGAAGCCGGGCATGGTGCGCCACGAGGTCGGCAGGCCGCGGTCACCCATGAGGTAGGTGACCTGGTGGGCCGATTCCGGAGAGAGCGTCCAGAAGTCCCACTGCATGGTCGCGTCGCGCAGGCCAGTGCCCGGCAGGCGCTTCTGCGAGTGGATGAAGTCGGGAAACTTAATGCCGTCACGAATGAAGAACACCGGGGTGTTGTTGCCGACGATGTCGTAGTTACCCTCGGTCGTGTAGAACTTGACCGAGAAGCCGCGCACGTCGCGCCAGGTGTCCGGGCTACCCTGCTCGCCCGCGACACTGGAGAAACGCTGCAGGGTCGGGGTCGTGGTGCCTGGCTGAAAAACGGCCGCGCGCGTGTACTTCGAAACGTCACCGGTCACCACGAACTCGCCGTGCGCTCCGCCACCTTTGGCGTGCACGATGCGCTCCGGAATGCGCTCCCGGTTGAACTGGGCGAGCTTCTCGACCAGGTAGCGGTCGTGCAGCGCGGTGACGCCGTCGGCGCCGACGGTGAGCGAGTGCGCGTCGCTGGCGACGGGCGTTCCCGTCTGATCGGTAGTGGGCTTGTTAGTCATGGTGCTCCTTGGGTCTGGATCGGCAACGCGGCGTGAGTGAAGAAAATTATGGGTGGGTAGTTTCCAGCTGGCACTGTGCGCAGAGGCCCCAGTAGATGACCTCGGCGGCGCGCACATCGAAACCGAGCGCATCCGCTGGGGTGAGGCAGGGGGCGTGGCCGACGGCGCACTCAACGTCGTGCACGACGCTGCAGCGGGTGCAGACGATGTGATGATGGTTATCGTCGACCCGACGTTCGAACAGTGCTGGCGAACCGGCCGGTTCAATCTTGCGTACCAGTCCGGCAGTGGCGAAGGCGGCAAGCACCCCGTATACGGCCTGCAGGGAGGTGCCCGGAAGCTCGGAGTGCACCGCGCCGAACAGGGCATCGGCGTTGGAGTGCGGAGAGTCGGAGAGTGCACGCAGCACGGCCAGACGCGGCGCAGTTACCTTGAGACCGGCCAAACGGATACTGTCGGCCAGCAACCCAGCGTCGGCCACACGCTGGCTCGAGTCGGTCATCATGCGTTCACCGTAGCATTTGTTTTGAGTAATTCAAAACAAGCCACAAAGTATCTACCTAGCTAAGATAGCGATCACCGAGGTTCTGGGAGGAATCGTGCTCGCGATCACGCGCTTCATCACCGGCAAACGCACCGCCTGGGCGGTACTGCTCGGCACCGTTATTGCCGTCGGAGTGCTATTCGCGGTGCTCCCTGCCAATGAATCCGCGGACTTTCCGACCGCCGGCCTGCCCGAGAGCAGCCAGGCCGCCCAGGTCACCGAACTTCTCGCCGAGTTTCCCTCGGCCGACCAGACGGCGGCAATCGTGGTCTGGAGCCGGGACGGCGCCGCCCTCACGGAGGCCGACCAGAACGCGATCACCGTCGCAGCAGACCAACTCGGTGCCATGTCGATCGCCCCGAAAGCGACCACACCGCGGTTCAGCGATGACGGGCGGGCTGGGCTGAGCGTGGTGCCGCTGGAGTCGGCGAGCGCGACGGCCGATATTGCCAAGACGGCCACCGACATCCGTTCGACGGCGTCGAACGCCCTGCCAGTTGGACTAACCGCCTTTGTCACCGGACCGGTCGGCTTTCAGGCCGACATTACCAACGCCTTTGCCGGAGCCGACTTTCGACTCTTGCTCGTAACGGTGATCGTGGTCGCGGTGCTGCTCATCGTGACCTACCGCAGCCCAGTGCTCTGGATCGTGCCCCTGGCCGTTGTCGGCCTCGCCGACGGTCTCGCCGGCAAGGTCGCCGGCGCACTGGCCGAACCGCTCGGTTTCACCCTCGACGCCTCGATCTCGGGCATTCTCTCCGTGCTCGTGTTCGGTGCCGGTACCAACTATGCGCTGCTGCTCGTGGCCCGTTATCGGGAAGAACTACTGCACACCGAGAATCGCACTGCCGCGATGCGCACCGCCGTGACGAGCGCTGGCCCAGCCATCGCGGCGAGCGGCGGCACGGTCGCGCTGAGCCTTCTCACCCTGGTCTTCGCCGAGCTAGCCGGCAACCGCGCACTCGGCATCGCCTGCGCCATCGGCGTGCTCATCGCGATCGGGTTTGCTCTAGTCGTGCTGCCGGCCGCGCTCGTGGTGTGCGGGCGTGGCCTGTTCTGGCCGTTCATTCCTCGGGTGCAGGATCAGGCCGCATCGGTGCGCACCGGCTTCTGGACCAGGCTCGGTCGGGGTGTGTCGAAGCACCCGGCGACCATCACGGTGGTGTCGGTGGTGGCCATCGGTTCCCTCGCGTTCGGGCTGAACGGCGCCGCCGTGGGGCTCTCCCAGGCCGACCAGTTGCTCGGCAACCCGGAGTCCGTTCGTGCGCAGGAGATCGTGGATGCGTCTTTTTCGGCGGGGCTGACCAGCCAGACGGTCGTTCTGGCACCAGAGACAGCATCCGCTGACGCCGTGGCTGTCGCCCTCGCCGCCCGGGGGGTCTCCTCGGCGGTGGCCGGCGAGAACGCCGATGGCCGCACCCGCATCGACGTCACGCTCGACAGTGAACCGGGCAGCGATACGACCTTTGCGACTATCGCCGCACTGCGCACCGATTTAGCGGATGCTCCTGGCGCGGTTTCGCAATCACTGGTCGGGGGCAGCGATGCCACGGCCCTCGATACGAAGATCAGCGCCGAACGGGACCAGGACCTGATTCTGCCGCTGATCCTGGGCATCGTGTTTCTCATTCTGGCGCTGCTGCTGCGCTCCCTCGTGGCGCCGGTACTGCTGATTGCGACCGTGCTCGGCACCTTCTTCGCGAGCCTCGGCGCCTCGAACCTGATCTTTCAGAACCTGCTCGGGTTTGCCGCGTTCGACACCAACGTCGTGCTGTTCTCCTTTCTCTTTCTGGTGGCGCTCGGCGTGGATTACAACATCTTTCTGACCACGCGAGCGCGGGAAGAAGCCCGGCGCCATGGCACGCGGGAAGGCATGGTGCGAGCGCTCTCCTCGACCGGCGCGGTGATCACGAGCGCCGGAATTTTGATCGCGGCGGTATTCGCCGTGCTCGGAGTGTTGCCGGTTGTGGCGTTGACCCAAATCGGCGTGATCGTTTGCATCGGGGTACTGCTCGACACCCTCGTCGTACGCACCGTGCTGGTTCCAGCCCTGGTGTTTCTGGTCGACGACCGGTTTTGGTGGCCGTCGCGGCCGGTGGCGGCGCGCCGGTAGGCACGCGCCGGCAGGCTACGCCGGCTCGGGCGGCACCCGATCCTGCCAACGGATGCGGCGCTCCAGCTGCGCACCGAGCGCGAGCAGCGTCGCCTCACCGCCGGGTCGACCAATGAGCTGCACGCCCATCGGCAGGCCGTCGTCGGTTTGGTGCACCGGCAGCACGATGGCTGGCAGCCCGCTCACATTGATCATCGAGGTGAACGGTGTGTACTGCACCTGCTGGGCGAAGTTCGCCTCGCCGTCGTGAGCGTCGTACCAGCCGACCGGCCGCGGCGTCAGCGCCATCGCTGGGGTGAGCACGGCATCAAACTTCGACAGCTGGTGAATGAACGAGCGCTCGAACGCGCTCAGCGCGGCGAGCGCCTCGGCCAGGTCGCGGGCCCCAAGCGCGCGTCCGCGGGCGAGCAGCCACTGGGTCAGAGGCTCGAGTAGGGCGATTTCGGCCTCGGTGTTGGCGGGGATGCTCGCCGCTCCGGCCTGCCAGATGGTTCTAAACGCCGGCGCGAAGCTCGGGTCGGGTACCAGCGCTGTCTCTTCGAGTCCGTGGTGCAGGGCGGCGAAACCCGTGACGGCGAGGTCGAGCGCGGCCTGCGCTTCGGGGGCGATCGTTATGGAGTAGTCATCGTCCCAGGCCGATGTGGTCATGACGCCCAGCTGAAAGCGGCCCTCAGCGCGCACGGCGGCGGCCAGCAGCGGGGCCTCGTCTCCCGGGGCTCGAAGGGCGAAGTGGTGGTCGGGGCGACCGTCTCGGGGCGCGATCATGGCGTCGAGCAGGAGCGCGGCATCCGCTACCGTGCGCGCCAGGGGGCCGCCGACCGACAGACCGGCCAGCTTGTCGATTCCGGATGCCGCCGGCACCCGTCCGCGGGAGGGTTTCAGCCCGACGAGACCGCAGGCGGCAGCGGGTATGCGAATCGAGCCGCCACCGTCGGAGCCGGGGGCGAACGGCACGAGGCGCGCAGCGACAGCGGTGGCGGCACCGCCACTGGATCCCCCGGCACCGAGGTCGAGGTTCCACGGGTTCCGAGCCGGCGGCGCAGCGAGACTTTCGGTATAAGAGGGCAACCCGAATTCTGGCGTGTTGGTCTTTCCCAGGCTGACTCCCCCGGCGTCGTCGAGCGCCAGCACGAGGTCGTCCGACTCCTCGGGTACGTAGTTCGCGAACAGGCGCGAGCCGAACCCGGCTGGCACCCCTGCACGTGATTGCAGGTCTTTGTCGGCAAACGGGATGCCCCAGAGCGGCGCGGTGCGCGGCATCCGTTCTTCGACGAACCGAGCCCTGACCCTGGCCGTCTCCGCTGTCACCGTGACGAAGGCACCGAGCGCCGGATTGAACTTCTCGATGCGGGCGAGATAATGCCCGGCGAGCTCGCTCGGGCTAATGTCGCCGTTCTGCAGGGCCTGCCATTGTTCAAGGGCGGTCAGTTCGTGTGGATCAGCCATGACCCGAGCCTACTTCGACCGGGCCGGCCGGCCAGCCAGCACTGGCCGTTGCCGCGCAACGAGGCTAGCTTTAAGCCATGGCTAGCGCTTTGTACAACCCCATCGGCACCACCGCGCTCATCACCGGAGCGTCGAGCGGACTCGGCGTCGGCTACGCCCACGAACTCGCCCAGCGGGGTGCAGATTTGGTGCTCGTCGCTCGCCGGCAGGCCCGCCTCGAAGCCCTCGCGGTCGACCTGGCCGAGAAATACGGCACCGTCTCCACCGTCATTCCGCTCGATCTCACCGAAGCGGATGCCGTTCCCGAGCTGGTGCGCGACCTCCGCGAGCGAAAGATCACCATCGGAACGCTGGTAAACAATGCGGGATTTGCCACCTTTGGCACCGTGCTCGACTCCGACCAGGCGCGCGAGCGGGAGCAGGTGGCACTCAATGTGCACGTACTGACGGCGCTGACCCACGCCTTTCTGCCCGATCTGGTCGAGACCGCCTCGCTGCATCCACACACGGCGGCCCTCGTCAACCTGGCCAGCACCGCTGCGTTCCAGCCGGTGCCGCGCATGGCGGTATACGGTGCGACCAAGGCCTACGTGCTCAGCTACACCGAGGCGGTCAGCTACGAAACCCGGGCCAGCGGCCTGAAAGTGACAGCAATTTGCCCGGGCCCGGCCGACACCGAGTTCTTCGAGGTCGCCCAGACCAGCAGCGGCAAGAAGGGCACGCCGCTGACAGTCGACGAGGTCATGCGCGCCTCTTTCTCGGCGCTCGACCGCTCGGTGACCCCGTCGGTCGTGCTGGTCGGCGCCCGCAACGCACTGCTGGCCCGAATAGCCAGCATCTACCCACGGCGCGCCGTATTGAACGCCGTCGGCCGAATGAACACCCCCCGCGACGCCAGGTAGCGCAGTTAATCAGCGCATCCGAACTTGCAAAAGCCCGGTGAGGGAGGCGCCGGAGCCGTGGAATACGGTCAGGGTGGATCAGGCCGAGGTGAGCGCCATCCGCTAGATTTTGCCCATGACGAAACCACAAGGGGTTGGCCCCTACGAGAAAGTGACGCAGCGCGCGTGGCCGGAATGGGTTGCTCTGATTGATGGGAGGGGCGGCAGAGAACTTTCTCATCCCGACATCGTGCCGCTGGTGCAGCAGGAGATTGCGCACCTGAATCTCGCGAACGACGGCTGGTGGGCGCAGGGCATCACGATCGCCTACGAGCAGCACATCGGCCGCCGCATCCCTGGACAGCAAGGCGACGGCACCTTTGCCGCCAGCATCAGCAAGACGGTACTGGGCTCGATGGATGTGGCTCTCGCTGCCTGGATCGCCCTAGTCGACGGCCGCACCTCGTTCAACGGGATCAAGGTGACGGACGGGCCCACCACTTCAGCGACCGGGAAGTGGCGCTATTGGCGTTGCGGGTTGGAGGATGAATCTCGTGTCAACGTCACTGTTAACGAGGCGGCACCCGGCAAGTGCCGGGTGGCGGTGCAACACGGTCAGCTTGTCTCGTCAGAGGCTGCGTCCGACTGCAAGGCATATTGGAAGGCTCTACTCGCTGGGCTGTGACCGGTGCACGTTGTCACCGATCACTGATCGGAGACGCATTGCTGGCTCGGAGCCTGCACGTGGCCGACATCATGAGCCGAACCTCGACCAGCTTCGCAAAAGTCAACGGTGACCGCGTGTGGTACCCACCAGAAGAGTAACCAACGAGGCTACCAGTTCGGATCCGAGCCGGTAGTGGAGTTCTTGAGCGAGCATGCACCGCGAACAGTCATCCCCGGTGACGCCGGGTCAGAGCATGGAGCCGAGGTCGGAGCCGATCGAGGGGTAAGTCGCGGTCGTCGATTTCAGCTGTCGAGTGGTGAGACCCAGCTTGATGGCGAGGCCGAAGGTGTTGATCAGTTCCGCGTAGTCGGGACCGAATAGATGAGCCCCGAGAATTTGATCGGTCGCCGTATCGATGATGACCTTCGTCGCCGCGGCGGTCTCGCCGACTCGGTAGTTGGAGTACCAGCCACCGGTGTCGTTGTAGCGCACAGTGATGTCACGGCCGTCTCGGCGGGCTTCGTGCTCGAGCATGCCGACACGGTTCAACTCGGGGATTGTGAAAACGGTTGTGGGGACCCCGGCGTAGTCGGGCACGGTAGTGGTTCCCTTGAGCATGTTCGACGCTGCCACCTTGCCCTCGAACACCGCTACGGGGGTGAGGCGACGTCCAGGGGTGTCGGCAACGTCGCCGGCGGCGAACACCGCGGGATTGCTGCGGCTTTGCAGGTGTCCAAAAACATCAATGCCCCGTGGACCCCAGGCAATGTTCGCAGCTGCAAGATTCAGACCGTCGAGGTATGGAACCCGGCCGGCACCGTGCACCACCAGATCGGTGTCGATCATGGTCTTAACGCCAGCCTGATCGACCGCTACCTGAAGCCCCGTTGCGGTGCGAGTTACTTTGGTGACCGTGCTTGAGCGGTTCACACGGATGCCGACATGCTCGCTCTTGCGCACGACCACGTCGACGAGGTCGGGGTCGAATTCGCGCAGCGGGCGGTCGCCGCGATCGACGATCACACAGTCCACGCCAGCTCGGGCTGCGATATGCGCGAACTCGAACGAGACGAAACCACCACCGACGAACACGATCCGACCGGGCAATGCCTCGAGGTTGAGAAAGTCGGTACTGTCGATCAGGTGCTCATGGCCGGAAAAATCGAGCGGGCGCGGCCCCGCGCCGGTAGCGATCAGAAACCGCTTCGCCCGGTGCTGCACGCTGTCGATCTCGAGATGATTTGGTCCCGCGAATTGGGCCGTGCCATGAAAGGTTGCCACGCCGTTTCGCACGAGTTCGTCTTCAATACCCCGCGGCACACCATCGGTGAAGCCTCGCTTATGACGCATCAGGGCCGACCAGTCAAGCGTCAGCTCGTTCTCGCTGATGCCCTTGCCCCGCATCAGGTGAGCGGCATCGATCACTTCAGCGCCCCGGCGCAGAATCTTCTTCGGATCACATCCGCGCAGCGCACACGTGCCGCCGTACGGGAGCGAGTCGACAATGCCAACCCGCCACCCCTTCGCAGCGCACCTGTTGGCCGCTGTGATACCGGCCATTCCGGCGCCGATAACGAACAGATCGTATTCCTCAGTCATACCGTGCTCCTTCCCGCTCAGAGAGTTGTCTTACACACAAGTATTCTCCGCCGGGCTGCGGAGCTGCCCGAAGATAACGAAACGGGGCCAGCGGGCCTACTTCAGGCTTTTTTGCAGCAAAATAGTGCCGAGCCAGCGCTCGAACTTGAAGCCGACTTTACCCATGCGGCCGATCTCCTCGAAGCCGGAGTCGCGGTGCAGCTTGATCGAGGCATCCGCTCCCTGATCGGCGATGACGGCAATGATTTCCTTGAGGCCGGCCGCCTTCGACCGTGTGATCAGCTCGGCGAGTAGCTCGCGGCCAAGGCCCTTACCAGTCGATGCTGCGCCGAGGTAAATCGAGTTTTCGACCGTGAACCGGTAGGCCTTCTTCTGCTTCCACGGGGCGACCAGGGCGTAGCCAAGAATTTGACCAGCCGGCGACACCGCAACGATGAACGGCATTCCCTGCTTGGTCAGATAGTAAAACTTGTCACGCCACTCGGTGAGCGTCATAGCATCTTCGTCAAAGGTGACGGTGCTGTTGGCGACGTAATAATTATAGATTTCGCGAATATCCGGCAGGTCGGTCGCCTGCACCTCGCGCATCGTGTAGTCAAATGGCGCCTCGGTCGCGATTTCCGGCCGCAGGTGGCGGGGCAGCCGACGACGAGGCTCGTATTCTTCCTCAAGCACCGGGCACTCCCCTTTCTGGTTGATTCCAGATTACCGGAAGCGCCCACTGCACCGGTGCAGCCCCCTGCAGGGTGAGCAACCGATTGGCGCCGCTGAACGGCTTCGAGCCAAAAAATCCGCGGCGAGCCGACAGCGGACTCGGATGTGCCGATTCGATGACCGGTGTGTCGCCGAGCAGGGGCTTCAGCTTGCCGGCATCCTGTCCCCACAAAATCGCCACGAGCGGATGCCCCCGCCCCACCAGCGCACGAATAGCCTGGTCGGTCACCGCCTCCCAGCCGCGCCGCCGATGCGAACCGGCCGCGCCGGCCCCCACGCTGAGCACGCGGTTCAGCAGCAGCACCCCTTGATCGGTCCAGGCCGAGAGGTCGCCGTGCTCGGGGCGCGGCAGGCCGAGATCGGTTTCGAGTTCGGTGTAGATGTTACCGAGGCTGCGTGGCAACGGCCGTACGTCGGCGTTGACGGCGAAGGCCAGACCGAGCGGGTGCCCCGGAGTGGGGTACGGGTCCTGCCCGACGATGAGCACCCGCACGGCATCAAACGGCTGGCGAAAGGCGCGCAACAGGTGCTCAGGAGCTGGCAGCACCTCGCGGCCCGCTGCGCGTTCGCTCGCCAGAAACTTGCCGGCTCCGGTGAGATCATCGGCCACCGGCGCGAGCGCCCGGGCCCAGCCCGCGTCAATCTGACCGCTCGCGGCGAGCTCATCAAGGGTCACCAGGTCACCGTTCGCACCGGCCAGGCCGGACAGCGAGCGAACGCGCGGGCGCCTGATCGCTGGCGGTGCGGCATCCGTTTGCCGAGTGTCACGGCCGCACCTAGGCGCCGATGGTGCTCACGAGCACGCCGCCGTCGGCCTGGCTGACGTTCCAGACGCTGCCGGCTCCGAGCACGGTGAGCGCACCCTCGCCGACCACGAGCACGGTGTTTTCGTCGATGGCGAGGCCACCATCGATGAGGCCGGCCTCGGTCGCGGCGATCAGTCGGGATAGGCTGCCGGACTGGGCGGCGTGCACGTCGACCGTGACGTCGAGCAGTCCGATGCCCTGGGCCAGGGTGATCTCGTCGAGGCCTTCCGAGACGTGTTCGGGCGTGACCTCGACGCCGCCGATGCGCCAGCCGCCGATCAGGGCCCGTTCGGCCGCGATCATGGCACCAGCCGAGAAACCGAGGTAGGGCACCCCTGCCGATACCTGACGGCGGATCTCGCCGGAAATAGGCGCGACAGCAGCCAGGTAATCGGGCGTCACGCCGCCGCCAATGACGATGCCGTCGACCGCGCCCAGGGCGGTAAGGTCGCCGGTATCACCGGGCGCGAGCGCGGTGCGGCGGGTCTGCACGCTGTCGCCGAGCGATGCGGCCAGTTCCTCGGCATGGGCGCTGCCGGGGCCGACGGTGATAATGGCGACTAGGGGCTCGTCACGGCCGGCCTGGATGGCCCGAGCGGTGACCTCGGCCAGGAATGTTCCAAACACGTCGGTGTCGTGCGCGGCGGCTCCCCCGCCGCCGACCAGGTGCACGCTCACGCGGTAGCCGCCGTTTCGGTCGAGAGGGTGGACGCGTTATGGGCATCAAGTGTCATTCAGCAATGCTAACCACAACGCAATGCTAACGAGGTTGCGAACCAGGCAAGCAACAAATGGATGCCGCGCTGCCAGCTGGCAGCGCGGCATCCATTCTGAAGAAATCGCTACGGAACCTGACGCTGGTCGACACCGGTGTAGGCCGACAACGGACGAATCAGGGCGTTGCTCTTCTTCTGCTCCATAATGTGCGCGGTCCACCCGGTGATGCGCGCTGCGACGAAGAGTGGCGTGAAGGTGAGGGTGTCAAAGCCCATCAGGTGGTAGGCCGGGCCAGACGGATAGTCCAGATTGGGCAGAATCGCCTTACGCGACGTCATTGCCGTCTCGAGGGCCTCGTACAGTTCGAGCAGTTCCGGCTTCTGGTAATGGTCGACCAGGGTGACGAGCGCGGCCCGCATGGTCGGAACCCGCGAGTCGCCGCTCTTGTAAACGCGGTGCCCGAAACCCATGATCTTGCGCTTCTCGGCGAGCGCCTGGCCCAGCCACGGTTCGGCCCGCGCGGCCGATCCGGCGCCGAGGCCAATCTCGGTGAAGGTGTGCATGACGGCCTCGTTGGCGCCGCCGTGCAGCGCCCCCTTGAGCGCCCCGACCGCGCCGGTCACCGCCGAGTACAAATCGGACAGGGTGGAGGTGATGACCCGCGCGGTGAACGTCGAGGCGTTGAAGGAGTGCTCGGCGTACAGAATCATCGACACGTCGAAGGCGTTGACGACGACGAGCTCGGGCACCTCACCGAACGCCATGTGCAGAAAGTTCGCCGAGTAGCCAAGGTCGTCGCGCGGTTCGACCAGGTCCAAGCCGTGCCTCCGGCGCTGGTCGTACGAGACGATCGCGGGCAGCTGGGCGAACAGCCGAATCGACTTGGCGAGGTCGGATTCCGGTGACGGGTTCTCGGCGTCCGGATCGCTCGCGCCGATGACGCTCACCGCGGTGCGCACGACATCCATCGGGTGGGCGGTGAGCGGCAGCTCGTCGATGATGCGCTTGACCACCGGGCTGAGGTGGCGCAGCGACCGCTCGAGCGCCTCGAAGTCGGCGAGCTGCGGCTCGGTGGGCAGTTCGCCGTGCCAGAGCAGATAGGCGACCTCTTCGAAGCTCTTCTTCGCCGCGAGCTCCTCCACCGGATAGCCCCGGTAGAGCAGCGAGTTAGTCTCTGGGTTGACCTTGGAGACCGCGGTGGTGTCAACGACGACGCCGGTCAGGCCCTTGTATACGTGTGGCGCGAGTGTTTCCGTGTCAGACATTGTGCTCCCCTTTATACCGGTGACGAAGTCGAAATGTGCGGGTTCAACGTGAAATCGAAGATACCCGAATCGAAGGTGCTGTACGACGCATAATCGAGCAATTCGTATAGGTCGGCCCGGTGCTGCATCTCGGGCAGCATCTCGCGGAGCGACCCGTGCTGCTCGATCGCGTCAAGTCCACGCGCCGCCGACCCCATTGCGAGGCGCAGCAGGGACACCGGAAAGATCACCAGGTTCATGCCCACGTTTTCGAGCTGCTGCACGGTGTACAGCTCACCCTTGCCAAACTCGGTCATGTTTGCCAAGATCGGCACCGACACGGCAGACCGAATCGCTTCGAACTCGGCCAGGCTGCCCATCGCCTCGGGAAAGATCGCGTCAGCGCCGGCATCCTGCAGCTGCTTCGCCCGGGTCACCGCGGCGTCCAAGCCGTCAACGGCACGAATGTCGGTGCGCGCCATCACGAGAAAGTTCGGGTCCCTGCGCCCATCGACGGCCGCGCGGATGCGCTTGATCGCGGTGTCGGCATCCACTACCTGCTTTCCATCGAGGTGACCGCAGCGTTTCGGGTTGACCTGGTCCTCGATGTGCATGCCGGCAAGTCCCGCGTCTTCGAGGGTCTGAATGGTGCGCGCCACGTTCATCGGTTCGCCAAAACCGGTATCAGCGTCGACAATCGCTGGCAGGTCGGTCATCCGGGCGATCTGCTGCGACCGGCCAGCCACCTCGGTCAGGGTGGTCAGGCCGATGTCGGGCAGGCCGAGGTCGGCCGAGAGCACAGCGCCCGAAATGTAGACGCCCTCAAACCCCTTCTGCTGGATCAGCTTGGCCGAGAGCGGGTTGAACGCCCCCGGATAGCGCAAAATCTTGCCATTCGACAAGCCGACTCGCAGTGCGATGCGCTTGTCGGCTGCGGTCGTGCCGGCGTACAGCATTAGAAGATTCCGTTCGGCGTGGCGATCGACGCGAGCAGTCCAGGCTTGGCCACGATGGTCAAGCGACCGAGTTCGGCCGCCTCGAGCTCGGGCAGGCGCTGGGCCAGAGAGAGGAAGCGTTCGATCTCCGATGCCTCCATAACCGGCTCGGCCAGGGTGCGGAACTTGTTGATGTACTCCGCGCGGGCGAAGGGGCGAGCGCCAAGCGGATGCGCGTCGGCCACAGCGATCTCGTCCACGAGGCGCATCCCGTTGGTCAGTTCGATTTCCACCCGACCGCCGAAGGCCTTCTCGGCCGGGTCGAGGGAGTGGTAACGACGCGTCCACTCCGCATCTTCGGTCGTCGTGACGGTCTGCCACAGGGCGATGGTGTCTGGCCGGCTGGCTCGCTCCGGACTGTAGGAATCAACGTGGTTCCAAGCGCCGTCCTGCAGCGCGACCGTAAAGATATACGGAATGGAGTGGTCGAGCGTCTCGCGGCTCGCCGTGGGATCGTACTTCTGCGGATCGTTGGCTCCGGAGCCGATGACGTAGTGCGTGTGGTGGCTGGTGTGCAGCACGACCGTCTTAATCGCACCGGCGACGAGCAGCTCGGGGTGCTCATTGTGCAGCTTGCGGGCGAGGTCGATCCAAGCCTGGGCCTGGTATTCGGCCGAGTGCTCCTTGGTATAGCTGTCTAGGATGGCACGCTTGATGCTTCCGGGCTTCGGCAGCGACACGTCGTAGGAGCCGTCCGGGCCGTCGAGCAACCACGCGATGACGCCGTCTTCGCCCTCATAAATGGGAGTCGGGCTGGTCTCGCCGCGAAGCGCCCGGTCGACGGCCTCGACGGCCATCTTGCCGGCGAAGGCCGGGGCGTGCGCCTTCCACGACGAGATCTCGCCCTTTCGCGACTGCCGCGTTGCGGTCGTCGTGTGCAGGGCCTGGCCGACGGCCTGGAAGATGATTTCCTTGTCGAGTCCGAGCAGGGTGCCAATTCCGGCGGCGACCGACGGGCCGAGGTGGGCAACGTGGTCGATCTTGTGTGCGTGCAGGCTGATCGACTTCACCAGGTCGATTTGAATCTCGTACCCGGTAGCGATACCGCGAATGAGGTCACGGCCGGTCAGGCCGCGCGAGGCGGCGAGGTGCTGGGCGACGGCCGTGATCGGCGGGATATTGTCGCCGGGGTGCGAGTACTCGGCGGCGAGGAAAGTGTCGTGATAGTCGAGCTCCCGCACGGCAACACCGTTGGCCCAGGCCGCCCATTCCGGGGAGACGCGGCGCGCGGGGGCGAGGCCGAACACGGACGCTCCGTCGCCGCCGTTCGAGCGCGGGTGGGCGAGCGCCTGCGAGCGAGCGGCAATCACCGGGCGCCGGGTCAGACTGGCCGCAGCGACGGAGGCATTGTCAATCACGCGGTTAATGACCATCTCGGTCACCTCCTCGGAAGCCGGGGCCGGGTCGGCGGCGACCTCGGCGATCTTCCAGGCCAGCTGGTCCTCGCGGGCCAGGTTCTCGTCGCTTGTGTGAACTCGAACGTGGTGAAGCTGCACTGTGGATCCCTTCGTTAGTTTGGCAGTTGGTCGGCCGACACTGCCAAGTCCTCGTCGATCGCCGCGAGGACGCTCACAAGGCTCTGGTGAAGATGAATATGGGTGGCATGGGCAGCCAGCGACGGATCGCCAGCAATGATGGCGTCGAGAATCAGCAGATGCTCGGCGGCCGCAGCATGGAGCCGCAGCGTATTTCTCCGAGCCAGCCGACGAATTCGGGCCAAGTGGGTGCGTACGGCACGCAGGGCGCCGACGAGAAAGGGGTTTCCGACCGCGGCATCGACGGCGTCTTCGAATTCGTCGATCAGTCGGTAATAGCGGTGCACGCCAACGTCGCCCTGTTCCAGCAGCTGGGGGGCGTTGACGAACTCCTCACGCAGCAGGGTAAACGGGGCGGGATCGCGGCGAATCGCGGCCAGGCGGATGGCCTGCACCTCGAGCGCTTGGCGCAACTCATAGAGTTCGGAGATGCTGTCAACCGAGATGTCGGTCACTTCAAAGCCGCGTCCGCGCCGGCCAACGACGAGGCCGTCAGCGATCAAACGGGCAACAGCCTCGCGCAGCGGGGTACGCGAAACGCCGATACGTTCGGCTTGTTCAACTTCGAGCAGAGCGGCGCCGGGAGCGAGGAGCCCGGTGACGATCTCCCCGCGCAGCTGACGGTAGGCCCGCTCGCTGGCGCGGAGCGGTACCTCTAACCCCAACATTGCGGTTTCTGTATACACAAGTGCCATCCTATTCCACACTGCCGGGTTATATGCAATACTTCAACCACTCTTTGTATACAGAGACTCTTCGATGGAGAAGGTAGACATGAACGGCGAATCAGGTGGCGGCTACCGGGAGGCGTGGCGACGCAGCATTTCGTCGCCCGAAGACTTCTGGCTGACGGCTGCAGCTGGCATCGACTGGATCACCCCACCGACCATGGCGCTTGACCCAAACGGCCCCGCGACCGGCAGCTGGTTTCCCGGCGGCAGGCTCAATACGAGCTACAACGCGCTCGACCGCCATGTTCTGGCCGGGCGCGGCGCCTACACAGCGCTGATCTATGACTCCGCCATGACCGGCACTCGGATCAAACTCAGCTACCTCGAACTGCTCGGCCGGGTCGCCCGGTTCGCCGGCGTGCTCCGCGCCAATGGCGTCGGCATCGGCGACCGCGTCATCATCTACCTGCCGATGATTCCCGAAGCCGTCATAGCGATGCTCGCCTGTGCCCGCATCGGCGCGGTGCATTCCGTCGTGTTCGGTGGATTCGCCGCGACCGAACTGGCCGTGCGCATTGATGACGCCCGACCGAGTGTCATCGTGACGGCATCCGGAGGTCTGGAACCCGGTCGCACGGTGCAATATTTGCCACTCGTCGCCAAGGCGATCGCCCTCAGTCAGGGTTCGGTGCACACCGTGATCGTGCGTGACCGCGAAAGCGTCCCCGGGTCGGCCGCTGACTACCGGGGCCGAAACGAAACGGATGCCGTCTGGCTCGACTGGGCAGACGAAGAGGCCACGGCAGCTCCGGCCGACCCTGTGGCCCTCCGCTCCGAAGACCCGCTCTACGTTTTGTACACCTCAGGCACCACGGGACAGCCCAAGGGCATCATCCGCGACAACGGCGGCCATGCCGTCGCCCTGAACTGGTCGATGCGCAACATTTACGATGTGGGGCCGGGCGACGTGTACTGGGCCGCGTCCGACGTCGGCTGGGTGGTTGGGCACTCCTACATCGTCTACGCGCCGCTCCTGGCGGGCGCCACCACCGTGATCTACGAGGGCAAGCCGATCGGCACACCGGACGCCGGCGCCTTCTGGCGCGTCGTCGACGACTACCAGGTGAAGGTGTTGTTCACCGCGCCGACCGCCATCCGCGCCATCCGGCGGGTCGATCCCGACCTGCTCGAGCTGAAAAACCACGACGTGTCGAGCCTGACCAGCCTGTTCTTAGCCGGGGAGCGCCTCGACCCCGAAACCTTTCACTGGGCCAACAACGGGCTGCACTGCCCGGTTGTCGACCACTGGTGGCAAACCGAGACCGGCTGGGCGATCTGCGCCAACCTGCTCGGTATCGAGGAGCTGCCGACCAAGCCGGGCTCGGCTACCGTTCCGGTGCCCGGGTTCGACATCGTCATCTTGGACTCCACGGGCAAACCAATCGAGAAAATCGGCAAGGACGGCAACATCGCCATTCGGCTCCCTTTGCCGCCAGGCACCCTCCGCGGGGTCTGGGGCAGCGAGGAACGGTTCGCGAGTTCCTACCTGAGCGTCTTTCCCGGCTACTACGCCACCGGCGACTCCGGGCATTTCGATTCCGACGGCTACCTGTTCGTGATGGGCCGCACCGACGACGTGATCAACGTGGCCGGGCATCGACTCTCGACCGGTTCGCTCGAAGAAGTGCTCACCCTGCACCCCGCCGTCGCCGAGTGCGCGGTGCTCGGTGTGCACGATGCCCTCAAGGGTCAGCGCGCCGCTGGTTTCGTGACCCTCAAAGTGGGCACTAGTATCGACCACAGCACACTGACCGCAGAACTCGTCGCCCTCGTGCGGGAGCATATCGGGCCGGTTGCCGCTTTCCGCGACGTCACCATACTTGACCGACTACCCAAAACGCGCTCGGGAAAGATTCTTCGCAAAACCATTCGGCAAATCGTCGACGGCGAAGAATATTCCGTTCCCCCCACCATCGAAGACCCCACCGTTCTTGACGATCTCAAACGCGCGCTGTCGGCATCCGTTTAAACAACCCGTCGAGATCACTCCACACCGCACACTCTCCATTTTTTGCGATACCCGCATTTTTCGTCCCTGAGGCAAGGAGGCCCCATGAATGAAGCAATAAACGACGCCCCACCGAAGTCCCTTATCGATTACGAGGCGTTTGAGAAAACTCCCCGTTTTCTGGAGTTGAAGCGCACCCGCAACGGGTTCGTCGTGCCCATGGCAATCTTCTTTTTTGTCTGGTACATCGCCTATGTACTCGCCGCAGCATATCTGCATGACTTCATGGCGACGCCGGTGTTTGGTCGCATCAACATCGGACTGCTCCTCGGCCTCGGCCAGTTCGTCACGACGTTTGCCATCACGATGACCTACGTGACCTTTGCGAACCGCAAGATCGACCCCCGCACCGAAGAACTTCGCCTTGAGCTCGAGCGGATGGAACAACGATGAACGCAGTGCATTCCCTGGTCACGCTGGTCAAACCGGTGGAAAACAACCCGGTCCTGAACATCTCGATCTTTCTCGCCTTCGTCGCGGTCACCCTGATCATCGTTATTCGCTCCGGACGCAACAACAAGTCCGCCGCTGATTATTACACCGGTGGCCGTTCGTTCACCGGACCGCAGAACGGGTTCGCCATCGCCGGCGACTACCTGTCGGCCGCATCCTTCCTCGGCATTGTCGGTGCGATCGCGATCAGCGGTTACGACGGATTCATGTACTCGATCGGATTCCTGGTCGCCTGGCTCGTTGCCCTGCTGCTCGTTGCAGAGCTCATGCGCAACACCGGCAAGTTCACCATGGCCGATGTGCTCTCTTTCCGGCTCAAGCAGGGCCCGGTGCGAGTGGCAGCGGCAACGACCACCCTGGCCGTGTGCTTCTTCTACCTGCTCGCGCAGATGGCCGGAGCTGGCGGACTCGTCTCGCTGCTGCTCGGCATCAACGACAAGCTCGGGCAGTCCATCGTGGTCACCATCGTTGGCGCCCTGATGATCGTCTACGTGCTGGTCGGCGGTATGAAGGGCACCACCTGGGTGCAGATCGTCAAGGCGTTCCTGCTTATCCTGGGTGCGCTCGCCATGAGCATTTGGGTGCTCGCATTGAACGGGTTCAACCTGTCGGCACTGCTCGATAGCGCGGTTGCCGTCTCGACCTCCGTTCCGGGCGATGCGATCCTGGCCCCTGGCCTGAAGTACGGCACAAACCCGCTCGACTTTATCTCGCTCGCCCTCGCCCTGGTTCTGGGAACAGCCGGTCTGCCGCACGTGCTGATGCGTTTCTACACGGTTCCCACCGCCAAGGAAGCGCGTCGCTCGGTGGTCTGGGCCATTTGGCTCATTGGTGCGTTCTACATCTTCACCCTGGTGCTCGGCTTCGGCGCCGCGTCACTCGTCGGTGCTGACACTATCGAGGCCGCTCCCGGCGGCGTGAACTCGGCGGCCCCGCTGCTCGCGCTCGCGCTCGGCGGTCCGCTGCTGCTCGGCTTCATCTCGGCCATCGCCTTCGCGACGATCCTGGCCGTTGTGGCCGGCATCACCATCACGGCGGCGACGAGCTTCGCGCACGACATCTATGGCTCCGTCATTAAGAAGGGCAAGGGAAACGCCGACGACGAGGTGAAGGTCGCTCGTC
Organism: Cryobacterium sp. Y11; assembly: GCF_002929535.1. GTDB lineage: Bacteria > Actinomycetota > Actinomycetes > Actinomycetales > Microbacteriaceae > Cryobacterium. The sequence continues at coordinate 48,486 of NZ_PJJO01000057.1, read as the reverse complement.
GCACCGTGATCGTGATTGGTATTCTCGCCATCGCCGGTGGTATCGGTGTGCAGGGGCAGAACATCGCATTCCTGGTGGCCCTGGCTTTCGCCGTCGCGGCGAGCGCCAACCTGCCCACCATTCTCTACTCGTTGTTCTGGCGTGGCTTCACTACCCGCGGCGCGGTCTGGAGCATGTACGGCGGACTGGCCTCGGCCGTGCTGCTGATCATCTTCTCGCCGGTGTTCTCTGGCACGGACACCTCTATGTTCGGCGCTGACGTGAACTTTGCGATTTTCCCGCTGAGCAACCCCGGTATCGTCTCGATCCCACTCGGGTTCTTCCTAGGCTGGCTCGGATCGGTCACCAGCACGGTGAAAGAGAGCCCAAAGCTCGCCGCCGAAATGTCGGTGCGTTCGCTCACCGGCCACGGCGCCGAGAAGGCCGTCGAGCACTAACACGCAGTTGCAGCATCGGGCCGGCCGGGATCTCACGATCCCGTCCGGCCCGTTTGCCGTTCCGTTGGTTTCGCAGACACAGTGGCGATGGGCCATAGCGATCTCGGCCGGCTCGATCAACGGATGGGGGCGAACAGCAGACACGGTCGCGTCGGACGATGGCGCTCTCGGCGGGCGACCCAGAGCAAAGAGCACGCTGTGGGGAAGGAAAGTCGGAAACTTTTGGATGAGTTCGATCAACGGATGCGGGCGAACCGCCCCGCAGGCGGTGCGTTGGCCGGGCGGCTCGCTCCAGTGCAAAAGCGGCTCGATACGTCGGCAGGCTGGCTCAGTTCCGAGCGCGGCATCGGGTCAGCGGGCACCACTTCACGGCGCGCAGGACTTGCGCCGCTGCGCGGTAGGCCGAACTCCCGCGCACTGGCGCAGATCCCGCGCGACGAGTTACGCGGGAGTTCTGGCCGGACCAGTACTCCCGCGTACTGGCGCACCTCCCGCGTAGCTTGCTCAGCCAGCGCCACCTCCGTACCCGAACTCCCGCGCACTGGTGCAGTCCCGGCGCAGCGCGGCTCAGCCGAACGGATGCCCACTCTCTCAGCTCCCGCGCACGGGCGCACGTCCCGCGCACCGGCGCACGTTCCGCGCACTGGCGCACCTCCCACGCATCGAAAAGTCGCGGTCGCGCCGAAAAGCCACGGCCCGCGCTCAAGAACCGGGCTTAGGGCTCGCGCACCGTGAGGGGGCCGCGCGCGATGCGGGTCGGGGCCGCCTGGGCGACCGGCTTGATCACGATCAGGTCGAGGTTCACGTGCGCCGGGCGCTCAACGCTTGCGACGATGGTCTCGGCGATGTCCTCGGCCGAGAGCGGATCTGGCACGTTGTCGTAGGCTGCGAAAGCCTTGTCGGCGTCACCGTCGAAACGAACCAGACCGAACTCATCCGTTTTGACCATGCCAGGGGCAATCTCAATCACCCGAATCGGCTCGCCCGAGAGCTCGAGGCGCAGCACCTCGGTCATCGCGTGCGCGGCGAACTTGGCCGCGTTGTAGCCGCCACCGCCAAGATAGGCAACATGCCCGGCAATCGAGGTGACCGTGACGATGTCGGCCGAACCTGCCCCGGAATCGATACCGGCGCGCAGCAACGGCAAAATGGCTGTGGTTACCCGCTTGACGGCGAGCACGTTGATCTCAAACATCCAGGCCCAGTCGTCAATACTGCCGGCCTCGACGGTGTCGAGGCCCTTGGCTCCGCCGGCGTTGTTGACCAGGGCGTGCACCGGGCCGAGGTCTACGAGGTAGTCGCGCAGTGCGTCGACATCCGCTTGCTGCGTCAGGTCGGCGGTGAAGACATCCGCTCCCGTCTCCGTTCCAAGAGCCGCGAGGCGGTCGGCCCGCCGCGCGACACCCACCACGTTCCAGCCATGCTCGCGGAACAGGCGCACGGTCGCCGCCCCGATTCCCGAACTTGCCCCGGTCACCACAACTCTTCGAATACTCATTTCTCCATTGTGGCGGGAGAATGGATTGAATGAGCGCACTGGCCACTACCACCACTCAACCGCAGAAACGACGCGTACCCCTTTGGGACAACGCGCGCTGGGTCGCGATCACCCTCGTGGTGATCGGCCACGCCATTCTCAAACTCATCGGCGAAGCGGATGTCGCCTACACGCTCTATCTATTCATCTACACCTTCCACGTGCCGGTTTTCGTCGCGGTGAGCGGCTACTTTGCTAAATCGGGGCCGCCCGATGCGCGGCAAATGCACCGCCTGATCACGGATCTGTTGCTGCCCTACCTGATCTTCGAAACGATCTGGACGTCGGTGCGCTGGCTTTTAAGCGGCAACTTCGTTCTGGACCGGTTGATACCCGACTACTCCACCGCGAGCTGGACCCTATGGTTTTTGCTCGCCCTGCTGGTCTGGCGGATAGCTTTGCCCTACCTCGTGCTGCTGCGCTACCCCCTCATCATCAGCATTATCGTCTCGGTCGGAGCCGGCTACCTGCCAAATATTGACGGCACGTTCACCCTGGCCCGCACCCTCGCGCTGCTCCCGTTCTTCGTGTTCGGCTGGAAGCTGCGGCAGTGGTTGTTGACCGAGACCTGGCTGCATCTGCGCACGGGACTGATCTGGCGCTGGCGGGCCGGTGCGCTGGCAGTGTTCGCCGGCTTGTACGTGGTGATCGCGTTCACTATCGACGGCCTGCGCGCACTGAAAGTACGACGTTTTTTGCTCTACGACGAGTCGTACGGGGCGTTTGACTACTCCTTGTGGTGGGCCGGCGGCATCCGTTTGACGGTCATGGTTCTGGCGTTTGCGCTGATTGTGGCGTTCCTTATGCTGATCCCGAGGCGTTCGACCTGGTTCACCGATTTCGGCGCTGCAACGATGTACATCTACCTTCTACACACCTTTTTTCTCTATCCGCTGAGGGAGAGCGGCCTCTTGGACGGGCCACAGCCGGGCTGGGTGCTGCCGGCCATGATCGTGCTGAGCGTTGCCATTGCGATCGTGCTGTCGCTTCCCGTAGCTCGACGGGTGACGCGCCCCCTGGTGGAACCGAGAGCACGCTGGCTGTTCCGGCCGAGCGCTGCGACACCAACTGGAACCATCGTGCTCCCGTACCGCGATCGCAAGTAGGTGTCGTTCATGACGCCGTGTTGCGCACCCGTTGTCGGGGCGGTATCGACGTCCCTAGACTCGTTGCCAGAGCAGGGACGGACCCAGCTGTGAGCCGGAGGCCATCGTGACCGATAAATCTTCATCGTGGAAGTTCGAGACCAAGCAGGTTCACTCCGGAGCGCAACCAGACCCGACCACCAACGCTCGGGCCACTCCGATCTACCAGACCACCTCGTATGTCTTCAATAGTGCCGAGCATGCCCAGAACCTGTTCGCGCTGGCCGAATTCGGCAACATCTATACCCGCATCCAGAACCCCACCCAGGCCGTCGTCGAAGAGCGTGTCGCCGCCCTCGAAGGCGGAACCGCGGCGCTACTGCTGTCCAGCGGTCAGTCAGCATCCACTTTTGCGGTGTTGAACATCGCCCAGGCCGGCGACCACATCGTGTCGTCGAGCTCGATTTACGGTGGTACCTACAACCTGTTCAAGTACACCCTGAGCAAGCTCGGCATCGAGGTTACCTTCGTCGAAGACCAGGATGACGCGGCAGAATGGCAGCGCGCCGTACGCCCCAACACCAAGCTGTTCTTCGCCGAATCGATCGGCAACCCCCGCATCAACGTGCTCGACATCAGCATGGTAGCGGATATCGCCCACGCCGCCGGTATTCCGCTGATCGTCGACAATACGATCGCCACGCCGTACCTGATTCGCCCGTTCGAGCACGGAGCCGACATTATCGTGCACTCGGCCACGAAGTTTCTCGGTGGCCACGGCTCTGTTATCGGCGGCGTGCTCGTCGATGGCGGAAAGTTCGAGTGGTCGAAGAATGTCGAGAAGTTCCCGGGCCTGACCGAACCCGACCCGTCGTATCACGGTGCGAGCTACACCACGGCCGTCGGCGACGGCATCGCTTTCGTCATCAAAGCGCGCGTGCAGCTGCTGCGCGACCTCGGAAGCGCCATCGCCCCGGCGAGCGCGTGGCAGCTCATTCAGGGCATCGACACGCTCAGCCTGCGCGTCGAACGCCACGTGCAGAATGCCCAGACCATCGCCGAGTGGCTCGACCAGCACGACGACATCGCGTTGGTGCACTATGCCGGACTGCCGTCGAGCCCCTGGTACGCCAACGCTAACAAGTACGCGCCGCTCGGCGTCGGTGCTGTGCTCTCGTTCGAGCTGAAGGGCGGTGTCACAGCTGGCCGAGCCCTGGTCGACAACCTGAGCCTGTTCAGCCACGTCGCCAACATTGGTGATGTGCGTTCCCTGGTCATTCACCCGGCCTCAACCACGCACTCCCAGCTGACCCCGGAGCAGCAGCTCACGGCCGGTGTCACGCCCGGTCTGGTGCGACTCTCGGTCGGCATCGAAAACATCGTTGACCTGATCAATGACCTCGAGGCCGGCCTCGCCGCAGCCCGCGCCGCCGCCGCGCGCGACCGCGCCGACGCCTAACGGGCTCTCTCGCCCGGGCGCGCGACGTACCATGCGCCCGGGCTGTTCATTCAACTAGCAGAATGGACGTGTATGGATTGGCAATCATCGGCAGACACGGTCCCGTCGAGCTTCATCACCGAAGCTCAGACGCGCTCGGTCCTTGGCAAGCCTCCGGCGACGGGGGCTTGGCGTGACGGCGACCCGGTGGGCAACCGCCAGTTCGCCAATCTCGGTCCGCTGACCTTTGAGACCGGCGGCAGCCTCCCCATGGTGCGGCTGGCCTTCGAGACCTGGGGCACCCTGAACGCGGCCCGCGATAATGCGGTGCTCGTGCTGCACGCCCTCACCGGTGACAGCCACCTAGCTGGCGCGCCCGGCCCCGGTCAGAACACGGGCGGCTGGTGGGACGGCATCGTCGGCCCGGGGCTCGCCATTGACACCGATACCCACTTCGTCGTCGCCCCGAACATGCTTGGCGGCTGTCAGGGTAGTACGGGGCCAGCCTCGCTCGCCCCCGACGGGCTTGAATGGGGAATTCGATTTCCCTACGTCACCATTCGCGACCAGGTCAGCGCGCAACGCGTGTTCAGCGATCACCTCGGTATCGATCGCTGGGCTGCCGTCGTCGGCGGGTCGATGGGCGGCATGCACGCCCTCGAATGGGCGATCGAGACGCCTGACCGGGTCGAGCGCCTAATCATTCTGGCGGCGCCGCCGGTCACCACGGCCGATCAAGTTGCCCTTAACTCGGTGCAGATCGAAGCTATTCGCACCGACCCCGCCTTTCGGTCCGGCGATTACTACGATGAAGCGGATGGCGACGGCCCGACCCGCGGGCTGGCCCTGGCCCGAAGAATGGCCCTGCTCAACTACCGCAGCCCGGCCGAACTCAACGCCCGGTTCGACCGTGGCTGGCAGAGCGGTATCAGTCCGCTCGGCGCAGGCGGCCGCTTCGCCGTGGAATCGTACCTCGACTTTCACGGCAACAAATTCACCAGACGGTTTGACGCCAACAGCTATATCGTGCTCGTCGAGGCCATGAACTCGCACGATGTCGGACGGGGCCGCGGTGGCGTCGCCGCCGCCCTCGGCCGGGTCACCGCCCAGTCTGTCGTGGTCGGAATCGACAGCGACCGGCTGTTCCCGGTCGACGGTCAGCGCATCATCGCCGCGCACTTGCCGAATAATATCGATGGACCAACCGCCGTTGTGCTGGAATCCGGGTACGGTCACGATGGCTTTCTCATTGAGAACGACGCGATCGGCGCCCAAATTCGACGATTATTGGGCTAGACCGCGCGTGTTCGCCGGGTATGGTGCTGGTATAACACGTTAATTTTCAACCGAAACGGCACCCATGCAACGCATTCTCAAGGAGCGCGATCGGCTCCTTCGCAGAGCGGTGCAGGCGGCCGGGCTGACCGGCTCTGCCACGGCCCTGGCCTGTTTGTTGGTTCCCGGCGGCATTGAGGGTAATCCTCGTCTGGCAGCCACGGTACTCATCCTGCTGCTCGCGGCCGCGCAGTACCTGCTCGGCAGCACCGGCGCCCTGCGCTGGGTGGTGCTCATCGTGCTCTGCGGGGAGGGCATCATCCTGCTCGTCGGCTTCGCCAGTCACCCCGGCGCGCCCCAAAACCTGATCGAGGTGAGCGTGATCGGAATGGTTGCCACCGCGCCCATGAGCGCCGTTGCTGCGGTCTTGATCACGAGCCCCCGCCGACTACTCTTACTCGGTTTCTTCTTTGTACTGACCATCTCGACCGTGGCCGTCGTGACGATCAACACCCCAGACCAACTCATACTCCTCGTCCTGACCGTGGCGATGTGGTTCACCTTCACTCTCGCGTCCTGGTGGATCGCGCAGAGCGTGCCCCGAGTGATGCACCGCATCGCTGCGATCGGGCGCGCGCACCGCGCCGAACGGCACGCAAGCGAACTCGAGGCGCAACGCCGCCAGGACGCCCGGTTACTGCACGATACGGTGCTGGCGACGCTGACCTTACTGGCCCATTCCGGCGTTGGCGTCAGCCCGGCTGCTCTACAGAAACAAGCCGGAGACGACGCCCGTCTGCTGCGCCAGTTGCGGTTGGGCGGTCTGCCCACCCCCACCCGTTCGGGCGTGTACGCGCTCGAACCGGCCTCGGTGCTCGCCCTCGGTTACACGCTCGAAGCCGTGCGTGCGCGGTTCGAGCGGTTGGGTCTGACGGTCAACTGGCACGGGAGCGGGCAGGTCCAGCTGCACAGCAACGTGCTCGACTCTTTTCTGCTTGCCCTCTCCGAATGCCTCGAGAACGTGCGCCGGCACGCCGGTGTCGACCACGCCGACGTGACGATAACGGATGACGACACCACGGTTCGCGCGATGGTCACCGACACCGGAGTCGGCTTTGACCTCGGCCAGGTCGGCTCCGAACGGCTCGGTGTTGCCGAATCGGTGATCGCTCGCCTGCGTGACGTCGGTGGCAACGCCCGACTGTTTTCCTCGCCGGGGGCCGGAACGACGGTTGTTTTGGAAGTTCCCAAATGAGTACACTGAGCGACACCACACCCATCGACATCGTGCGCACGCGTGGTGTGGGTGCGCGCCTGCTCGGCGCACCGGACGAGCGTAGCTGGCCGACAACATCCGTTGGCCAATCGACCAGGGCAGCGCTATCGCCGCTGCGGTTTCCGCGGTCGAGTCTGCGCGGCGAAAGCCATTTCGCCGGGTTCAAGTCCGATCAGAACGGTTTAGGCGCTCGGCACCTCGGTATTGGGATGAGCATCAGTGGCGGCGTTATTGCCCTGTTTTTGCTGGCGCGGTTGGCGGTCGAGTGGAACGAGACCCCCACCCCCACGCTGAGTGTGACGGCCTGGCTGGTGCTCGCTGCGACCGCCGTCTGCGTGAACATGGCGGTGCGCCGGCTGTCATCTCGCCTGCCGCTGTGGCTGTTTCTGCTCGCCATTGCCGCCTGCGCGATCGTGGTGGCGCTCGACATGGCAGGGTCGTGGGGCATTTCGGGCACGGCTCTTTTTCCCACCGCTGCACCGGCCGTTGGAGCATTTTTGCTGACGATAGTGACGCTCCGAGAATCCCGCGATATCACCGTGGCAGCGCTCGCCCTCGGTGTCGCTATGGCTGCTGCGACCCTGTTCGAAGTCCGCACCGATGTGCTGACCCTGGGCCCGGATATTCTCGGGGTCGCGCTGGCCGTCGTACCGCCGGTGGTCGGCGCGAGCATTGTGCATGCGTTTCGCCGCATGGTGCAGCGCGAACTCGACCTCGTGCTCGTGCAAAGCACCGTGTCGCAGCCGCGATTCGCGGTTGGCATGCTCGCCTCGGAACAGCTAGCTCGGCTCGACCTCGACGCTGAGACCCTGCTCGACGATGTCGCCCAGGGGCGCACAGCGCTCCCGCTCGCCGTATCGACGGCCACGACCGCAGCCTCGCTGGCCACTCAACTGCGCCTACACCTGAACGAGGGTCGCACCGAGACCTGGCTGCACCACGCCATCACGGAGAGCGAATTTCTCAGCCCCGTGGTCTCCCTGAGCGATCCGGCCGGCTTGGCCGGTCTGCTGTCGCCGACACAACGCGACGGGCTGCTGCTAACGATTTGGCTGCTGATCGGGGACACCCAGCGGTCGGGAGCATCCGTTTCACTGCGGCTTGGACCAATTGCCCCCACACATGGGGTAGGACCGCAGCATCAGGTGCGTTTTCCGATCGAACTCACCACAACGGGGGTATCCCGGCGGCGCGTCGATCCCGAAACATGGCAGGCAATTAGGGCCATTGGACCCCATGTGGATTCGAACCGCGACGGTAGTCTAAGGGTAGACATCGAGTGCAGTGTGGACAATCCTGCTGACGCCTAGTATTGGGGATATAGGCGATATGGTGCACACCGTAGGAGGTAACACATGACGATTACACCCCGTCCGATCCGCTTGGCCCTTGTTGACGATCACCGAATGCTTCTCGGGGCGCTCACCGAGTGGATTCGTAGCGCCGCTGACGACATCGAGATGGTAGCTGCGGTGACGACCTGGCCCGAACTGCTCACCCATCCGCAGTTCCCGGTGGACGTCGTGCTGCTCGACCTCGACCTCAAGGACAACATTCCGGTCTCCCTGAAGATCTCGACGCTCAAAACGACCGGGGTGAAGACGGTGCTGATGAGCACCTATTCTGAGCCTGCGCTCGTGCGTGAAGCCCTCGCGGCCGGCGCCCTCGGCTACCTCGTGAAGAGCGAGGAGGCGAGCATGATCGTGGACGCCATTCGCGCCGCCTATAACGGTAAGTCCTACATCTCCGCCGAGCTCGACTACGCGCTCAACTCGACCGAAAACGTTGAGGGCCCGCGGCTGAGCGCCCAGGAACGCCGCGTGATGGCGCTCTACGGTGCCGGCGAACCGGTCAAGGCCGTCGCGTACCAGCTCGGCATCTCCGAGGAGACCGCCAAGAGCTACCTCAAGCGTATTCGCGAGAAGTACCGCCTGGCCGGGTATGACGTTGGCACCAAGGTTGCGCTGCGCAAGCGCGCCATCCACGACGGAATCCTGCTGCAGACGGACTAGTGCAGCCTCCATTTAGTTTTCGCTGAACACCACCGGCTCGCAACACTGTGCGGGCCGGTTCGTTCGTTAATGCGAGCGCACGACCTCGACCAGCTGCGTGCCGTATGGCACATACTGGCCGCGCAGGCGGCGGCGCCGGTCGATGCTGAAAGTGAGCAGGGTCAGAAGTACGCCGAGCGTGCTCAGGGCGACACCGATCCAAATCGGGGCGAGGTAGCCGAGTCCAGCGGCGATCACCACGCCGCCGAGAGCCGCGCCCAGGGCGTTACCGGCGTTGAGCGATGAGTGGTTCAGTGCCGCCGCGAGCGACTGACTCTCGTGGGCCACATCCATCAGCCGAGCCTGAATGGTCGGCGAGAGAGCGGATGCCGCCGCCCCGATAAAGAACATGCCGATCACAAGCCCCGCGAGCGATTGAGCAGAGAGGCCTAGCGTGACCAGGGCCGCGATCAGCACGCCGAAGGAGACGTACATGGTGCGGCGCACGCTCCAGTCCGCCATCGCTCCCCCGGCAAAGTTGCCGGTCGTCATGCCGAGGCCGACGACGACGAGTATGATCGGCACCGCCGCCGCGGTGAGCCCGGTTATTTCAATCACGAGCGGGGCGACGTAGGTGTAGACGGCGAACAAGCCGCCAAAGCCGATGGCTCCAATCGACAGGGTGATCCATACCTGTAGTTGACTGAACGCCCGCAACTCGGCGCGCATTGTGGCCTTCGGGTTGCCGTTCTGGAACGGTACGAACACGGCGACGGCTACGAAGGTGAGCGCGAAGATCGCTGCGACGACCAGGTAGGCGATGCGCCATCCGCTCGCCTGACCGATCCAGGTGATTGTTGGCACCCCGATGACGTTGGAGATGGTCAGCCCGCTGAGCACGATGGCGATGCCGCGGGCACGCTTGCCCGGGCCCATCAGGTGTGCGGCGACGAGCGAGGCGATGCCAAAGTAGGCGCCGTGCGGCAGCCCGGCCACGAACCGGGCGGCCAGTACGGTCTCGAAGGTCGGCAGTAGTGCCGACGCAATCGTGCCGAGGGTGAACGCGGTCAACAAGGCCAGGAGCAGCTGTTTGCGCGGCCAACGCGCCGCAGCGGCCGCAATCGTCGGCGCTCCGACGACGACACCGAGGGCGTAGGCAGAGATGAGCCAGCCTGCCTGGGCATTGGCAGCATCCGGTGCAGCGGCATAGAGGCCGGGAAGCAGGTCTGCGGCGAGGTTTGGCAGCAGACCCATGGCAACGAATTCGGTCGCGCCGATGGCGAACCCACCCAGGGCGAGGGCGAGCAGGGCAAGACGAATACGGGTCGACGACAGCTGCGTCGACCCGTCAGAAGTGAGGGGCATGCGATAAGCCTATGCCCCGTACGCTTGCGCGGGTGATTCCCGTCGCGCGCAGGCCTGGATCATTCGGGGGCGGGTGGTCCGGCGGTGCCGCGGGGCACATCTCGCGAGTGCTCGGGCACACTCATGGGCCGAAGATGGCATCTCGCGTGTCGACGGACGGCACCGGGGAGCCAAAGATGGCTGCTCGCTAGTTGATCACTCGGAGAGAGCGGTCTCCAGGCGCGCGAGCTTGCCGGTCAGCTCGCCGGTGTGGCCCGGGCGGATGTCGGCCTTCAGCACGAGGGAAACGCGCGGCCCGAAGGTGCCCACCGCCTCGGTCGCGGCCTTGATAACGGCGAAGACCTCGTCCCACTCGCCCTCGATGGTGGTGAACATCGAGTCCGTGTGATTGGGCAGGCCGGATTCGCGCACGATGCGCACGGCTGCGGCGACCGCGTCATGCACGGACCCCTGCGAGTCGGCAGCGACGGACGGTGCGACAGAGAATGCTACGAGCATGGTGGCTCCCTAGAGGTGGTGGTCGATAGTGCGAAAAGACGGTGGCGTGAGTCGGTACAGTGCCCAGAGCGCCCAGCCGAGCAGTACGAATTCGAGCAGATTGCGCACGGTCAGCACCAGCACCATGACCGGATTGGCCACCAACACCCAAGCGTAGAGGTATGGGTAGACGACCTGAGTGAGCGCGGCGAGCGCGAGACCGAGCAGCGCGGGTGTGCGCCAGGGGCGCCCGGTCAGCACGAGCCCCAGAATGATCGGCGCAGCCAGCCAGCTGATGAACTGCGGCGAACCGACCTTGTTGAACGCGATCATGGTGACCGTCAACGCGAGCGTCAGCGGGGGAAAGACTTCCGGCCAGCCAGTTCCCCGGCGTTGGGCCCGCACGCCGAGCAGCAGCACGCCGGCGGCGGCGAGCGCGAGCAGCGGAGTCATCGCTCCACTCATGGCGATGGTGACAGCGCCGGCGATTTGAAACGTGAGAATGTGCTGGTCGTAGTAGATGAAACTGCCAGGAACGCCCAGCGCGGCCTGCCAGAGCCACGGCACTGCGACGGGCGATTCGATCTGGATCCCCCGCCCCGCCTGCTCGGCCACGAAGCTCAGGACGTGAATGCCGCTGCCTCGGGCCAAGCTGAGCGACACGGCCACGGTGATGACCGCCGCGGTGACGGCGGCGGCAACCGCGAGCATCCGCCAGCGCAGTTTCGACGCCACGAACAGGGCGGCCAAGGCTGCAACCGGCCAGATTTTGATCCAGGTGGCTAGGGTGAGCAGAACTGTGCCCCAGAGCGGGCGGCGGCCAAGCCAGAGCAGCGCGGCGATGCAGAGCGGAACCGTGACCGCGTCGATGCGCACCAGCGCGATCGGGCCCAGCAGGACCAGAAAGGCCAGCCACCACCAGGCCGCCGCGCGGTGAGAGCGCACGAGCACGAAGAACGCCCCGGCGTTCATCACGGTCACCAGCCCAAACCAGGTTCCGAGGTAGGCCGGGCCACCGAAGGCCACCGCGCTGACAATCGGCACGAGCGCGAGCAGCGGGTAGACGAAGTTCTCGGTGATTCCCACAATACTTCCGCCGACTGCGCTCTCGGCCCAGCGGCGGTAGACGATCTCAACGTCGCCGAGCGGATACCCCGGACCAAACACGGCCAGAACGATCAGCAACAGATGCACGAGTACGAAAGCGGTCCAGAGCGCGGCGAGCGGATACCGCACCAACTGCTGCGCAGGCCACGTGCCGGCAGCGCCGTGGGTTTCGTCGTGAATTCGCACGCTTTACCTTGGCACAAGGCGGAGAGCCCAAGGTACCGCGCGCGTTGCGGCACGCCGCGCCAGCGTCAGCGCGCCGGGAGACCCCCCGCCTCGCTCCCGTGGTTGAGGAACGCTGCGACCGCCCGCGGCACGGCGTCGGCCACGTCGAGGGCCGCGATCGGGCCCCCGGCGGAGGCTAGATTCGCGGCCTCGGCATGGATCAGTGCTGCGGTGGCCGCGAGCGGCGCGAGGGAGGCGGCATCGGCTTCAAGTTGGTCATAATGGGTCGCCAGCAGCGCCCCGAGAATGCCGCCGAGCACGTCACCAGACCCCGCCGTCGCCAGCCAGGCCGGCCCGGTAGACACGGTCAGACGGGCACCCGCCGGAGACGCAATGTGGGTGACAGCGCCCTTGAGCAGCACCGTCACGTCAAACACTCGAGCGGCACGAATCGCCCACTCCCCCGGATTGGCGGCGATCTGAGAGGCCGAGCCCGGCTTGGCCTCTCCCGCGAGCATCGCGGCCAGTTCGCCGGCGTGTGGGGTGATCACGGTCGGCCCGATCGCGCGCGACACCAGGTCGAGGGCGCCGGCGTCGATGACGGTGGGCAGACCCTCGGCGAGGGCGTGTTCGAGGGCCGCGGTGACGGCATCCGTTCTCGTGCTGGCGTTGATGCCGGAGCCGATCAGCCACGCCTGAACCCGACCGGGCACGGTGACGATTTCGGGGCGGCGCTGCAAGACGAGGTTCTGGGCCCGGCGTGGACCGAGGTAGCGCACCATGCCGAGGCCGGTGCGCACGGCCGCGTCGACGCCAAGAACCGCGGCGCCCGGGTAATCCTTCGACCCGGTGCGCACGCCGAGCACGCCGCGCGAGTACTTGTCATCACCGGTCTGCGGCCGATAGATCCAGTCGCGGGCCTGTTCGGCCTCCCATTCGAGCCAGCCACGCGGTTTCACCATGCACCAACGATAGGTCGTTTCCGAGCTGCGCGCGCTACTCGCGGCGGGTGGCGTCTTGTACTTCGCCGACGAGCTCCTCGATGATGTCCTCGAGAAAGAGCACCCCCGTAGTCACACCCTCTGCGGTGAACGAGCGCGCGAGGTGCGCGCCTGAACGGCGCATGGTCGCGAGCGCGTCTTCAAGGTCGGTGTCTTCGAAAATAGAAATTAGGGCACGGATGCGTTTGGCCGGAATCTTTCCAGCGTAACTATCTGGTGCAGCCGACGCCGACGCAATATCCAGGTCGAGCACATCCTTGAGGTGCACGTATCCGGTGAGGTACCCCTCGGCGTCGGCGAGCACGTAGCGCGAGAACCCGTGGCGCGTCACAGCCTTCTCCACGTCGGCCGGTGTGGCCAACTCCGGCAGGCTGACCAGTTTGGACAGGCCGACCGCAACGTCGCGCACCTTGAGGTTGGTGAACTCGAACGCCGCGGTCAGGGCGCCGGTTCCGTCGCTCAGCACGCCCTCCCTGGTGGACTGGGTGACGATCGTGGCGACCTCGTCGAGTGTGAACGCACTCGTCGCCTCGTTCTTCGGCTGCACCCCGAACAGGCGCAGCGCGCCGTTGGCCAAGGCGTTCAGCGTAACGATCAGCGGCTTGAATACGCGAGCGACGAACACGAGCGGCGGCGCGAGCAGCAGCACGGCCCGGTCAGGCACCGAGAACGACAGGTTCTTCGGCACCATCTCGCCGAACACGACGTGCAGGTAGGAGACCAGCAGTAGCGCCACGATGAACGCGATCGTAGCAATATACGCTTCCGGCAGGCCGGTCAAGCCCAGCGGCACCTCCAGCAGGTGATGGATGGCCGGCTCTGACACGTTCAAAATGAGCAGCGAACAAACCGTGATGCCCAGTTGGGACGTTGCGAGCATCAATGTCGCGTGTTCCATTGCCCAGAGCGCGGTCTTGGCGCTGCGCTTACCAGCCTCGGCGAGGGGCTCGATCTGCGAGCGGCGAGCCGAAATAACGGCGAATTCCGCGCCAACGAAGAAGGCGTTGGCGGCGAGAAGCACGACCAGCCAGGCTAGTCCGGCCCAGTCACTCATGTGCCGCTCACCTTCTTCTGATCTGTACTGGTGTCACCGTGCGGCGTGAAGCGCAGCCGGTCAATGCGGCGCCCCTCAAGGCGCTCAACGGTCAAAAACCCGCCGCTGACCGGCACCCGGTCACCGACCACCGGCAGCCGGCCCAGCTCGCTCATGACAAAACCGGCGACGGTCTCATACGGGCCCTGCTCCGGTACCACGACGCTCGTGCGTTCGAGCAGTTCGTCTGGACGAAGCATGCCGGGAAAGGTCAGGGAGTCTGGCGAGCGCACCACTCCGGCACGGGAGCGGTCGTGCTCGTCGGCAACCTCACCGACGAGTTCCTCGACCAGGTCTTCGAGCGTGACGACTCCGGCGGTTCCGCCATACTCGTCGACGACCACGGCCATCTGGTAGCCACGTCCACGCAATTCGCCCAGCAGATCGTCGAGTTTCATGGTTTCCGGCACCCGAATCGGATTGGTCTCGAGGGCCGACACCGGCACATCCGCTCGCCGGGTGCGAGGAACAGCCACCGCCTGCTTGACGTGCACGATGCCAACGACGTCGTCGACGCTCTCATCGACGACCGGAAACCGCGAGTAGCCGGTTGACCGGGTGAGATCGATGATGTCCTGCGCCGAATCGGTGCGGTGGATGCTCGCCACCCGCGGGCGCGGCGTCATCACATCGGATGCCGTGTGTCCAGAAAAGCGCAGCGTGCGGTGCAGCAGCGTGGCGGTGTCTTTTTCGAGCAGCCCCGCGCTGGCCGAGCGGCGTACCAGCGAGGAGAGCTCCTCGGCGGTGCGCGCTCCGGAGAGCTCTTCTTTTGGTTCAATACCGACGGCGCGCAGCAGCCCGTTGGCGCTGTTGTTGAGCAGCAGCACGGCCGGTTTAAACACGGTGGTGAACAGGGTCTGGAACGGAATCACGACGCGAGCGGTGTGAATCGGCAGCGCCAGCGCAAAGTTTTTCGGCACCAGCTCACCGATAATCATGGAGACGAGCGTCGCCGTGACGATGGCGATGGTCGTGCCGAACACCGGCACGATGTCTACCGGCAGTCCGAGGGCGCTCAGTGGGCCGCGGAGCAGCGACGACAGGGCCGGTTCGATCGTGTATCCGGTGAGCAGGGTGGTCAGGGTAATACCCAGCTGCGCGCTCGACAGGTGCGTCGAGGTGATCCTGAGCGCCGCAATGGTCAGACCGAGGCGAGTTTCCCCGCGCTCTTGCCGCGCTTCGAGATCGGCGCGGTCGAGATTTACCAGAGCGAATTCACTGGCGACGAAGAAGCCCGTTCCGACGGTCAGGATGAGGCCAAAGCCGAGCATGATCAGCTCAGACAAGGAGTTCACCGCCGACGGTTACGGGCGAAGGTTTGTGATGTGCGGGTTTAGCGGTGGGAGGGTCATCCATTATCCGCATCACTATACCGGGCAGAGCTACCAGGAAACTGGGAGCGCCTTCCCCTCTTCGTAGCCGGCGGACGACTGAATGCCTACGAGAGCTTTCTCGTGAAAATCGGCGACGGTGGTGGCCCCCGCATAGGTGAACGAGGAGCGCACGCCGGAGGTGATCATGTCCAGTAAATCCTCAATCGAGGGCCGCAGCGGGTCGAGGTAGATCTTCGAGCTCGAGATGCCCTCGGCAAACAGGGTCTTGCGGGCCAGGTCGTAGGCGTCGAGCCGGTTGAAACGCTCCTGAACGGCCTTGGTTGACGCCATCCCCCAGCTTTCCTTGTACAGCGCGCCACGGGCATCCGTATTGAGCGTGCCGGGTGCCTCGGTCGTTCCGGCAAACCAGGAACCGATCATGACGGATGCGGCTCCTGCGGCAAGCGCGAGCGCCACGTCCCGCGGGTACCGCACCCCACCATCGGCCCAGACGTGGGCGCCGAGTTCCCGTGCAGCCGTGGCGGTCTCGAGCACGGCCGAAAATTGCGGCCGACCGACGGCCGTCATCATCCGGGTGGTGCACATGGCGCCGGGGCCTACCCCCACCTTCACGATCGTGGCACCGGCACCGACCAGGTCGCGCACGGCGTCCTTGGTCACGACGTTGCCGGCAACGATGGGCAGCCCGAGGTTCAGGTCGGCGACGATGCCAATCGCGCGCAGCATGCCGTCCTGGTGCCCGTGCGCGGTATCGATCACGAGGATGTCGACGCCGGCAGCACTGAGCGCACGGGCCTTCGCGGCAACATCTCCGTTGATACCTATCGCCGCGGCAACCTTGAGCCGGCCGTGCGCATCCAGCGCGCTCTGGTACAGGGTCGAACGCAGGGCGCTCTTGCGACTGAGCGTTCCCACCACAACACCGTGGTGCAGTACCGGCGCGAAGTCGATGTCGGCCTCGGTCATGAGGTCGAACGCACGGCGCGGCCCCTCAACGTCATCGGCATCGAGCGCGGTCAGCTCACCGTGCAGCAGATCGCCGAGGCGAGCGTCAGGCAGGGCGGTCGCCAGCCGACTGGCGACGATGCAGCCGAGGTAGTCACCGTTTCCGGAATGAATCACGAGTCCCTGCCCTGCAACGGCTGGAACCTGCCGCAATGCCGTTTCGACGGTGTCGTCGGGGGCAAACACGAACGGCGTGTCGAAACGAACTGACTGGGATTTTACCCAACGAATGGCGGCGTCGAGATCTTGCAGGTGCATGTCCTGCGGCAGCACACCGAGGCCGCCGCGGCGCGCCAGCGAGGCTGCCAGGCGCGGCCCTGTGACCGAGTTCATGTTCGCCGACACGATGGGAATCGTCGTACCGGTGCCGTCGTTCGGGGCCAGTGAAACATCCAAACGGCTCGTGATATTCGATTGCCCCGGCACTAAAAACACGTCGGAATAGGTCAAATCATGGCTGGGCGTCGTTCCATAGAACTGCATACCAAGAACGCTAGCCGCTCAACAGGGTGTTAATGGCCGCGTGCGATGGGATTAGGCTGGATAGGAAGACTGACCTGGCGGTCACGATCGTCAGCGACAGCCTCCATGAAAGCGCAGAATGACCCGGCAACCTACGCGAGCCGAGGTCATCCAAATTCAAAGCAGAGAGTGGGCGATCCCACGGTGTCAAGCCAGGTAACCGGTGGAGCTTCTGACGACACAACGTCAGGCGAATTCGGAGCAAACGAGTGGCTCGTTGACGAATTGTATGAGCGATACCTCATCGACAAGAACTTGGTTGATGAATCGTGGTGGCCGGTCCTAGACAGCTACCACCAAACCGCCACGGCTCCCCTCGACGGTGTAGTTCTCACAGCGGATGCCGCCGCACCCGCACCCGCTCCCCCGGCGCCGGCCGCGCCGGTAGCAGCATCCGCCCCGGTGACCGAGAACCAGCCGACGGCGCGCACCACCTCGAGCGCACCGAAGCCGGCCCCGGTTCCAGCTGACGCCCCGGTCACGAGCCCGCAGGCCGTTGTCGTTGACAGTTCGGAGCCGGTCAAGCAAGACAAGGTCTCGCCGCTGCGCGGCATGGCAAAGTCGCTCGCGACCAATATGGTCACGAGCCTGACCGTACCGACCGCCACGAGCGTACGCACCATCCCGGCCAAGCTGCTCATCGACAACCGCATAGTGATGAACAATCACATGAAGCGGGCTCGTGGTGGCAAGGTCAGTTTCACTCACCTCATCGGCTGGGCGCTGATTCGGGCGCTCAAGATGTTTCCGAGCCAGAACGTCTACTACGACGAGGTCGACGGCAAGCCTTCGGTCATCGCTCCTGCCCACGTCGGCATGGGCCTCGCCATCGACATGCCCAAGCCAGACGGCACCCGCGCCCTGCTCGTTCCAGCCATCAAGCGCGCAGACACAATGACCTTCGGCGAATACCTCGCCGCTTACGAAGACCTCGTCACCCGGGCGCGTCAGAACAAACTCACCGCCGACGACTTCTCCGGCGCGACCCTGTCGCTGACTAACCCGGGCGGCATCGGCACCGTGCACTCCGTGCCCCGCCTTATGAAGGGTCAGGGCTGCATCATTGGCGCTGGCGCCCTCGATTACCCAGCCGAATTCCAGGGTTCGAGTCTGCAGGTACTCACCGGTCTGGCCATCTCCAAGACCATCACTCTCACCAGCACCTACGACCACCGCGTCATTCAGGGTGCCGGTTCGGGCGAGTTTCTCAAGATCGTGCACGAGCTGCTCATCGGCCAGCACAATTTCTATGAAGAGATTTTCTCGGCCCTGCGCATTCCGTACGAGCCGATCCACTGGGCTCCGGACATCAATGTCGACCTGGCGAGCGCGGTTGATAAGACCGCCCGCGTGCAGGAACTGATCAACTCGTTCCGCGTGCGTGGCCACCTGATGGCCGACATCGACCCGCTCGAATATTCCCAGCGCAGCCACCCCGACCTCGATATCGCCACCCACGGTCTCACCTTCTGGGACCTGGACCGATCCTTCGTCACCGGCGGTTTCGGTTCGAAGCGTCAGATGCTGCTGCGCGACATCCTCGGCGTACTCCGCGACTCCTACTGCCGCACCACGGGCATCGAGTACATGCACATCCAGGATCCGGCCCAACGCAAGTGGGTGCAAGAAAAGATCGAGAAGTCCTACGTCAAGCCCACGCACCACGAGCAGATGCGCATTCTCGGCAAGCTCAATGAGGCCGAGGCTTTCGAAACGTTCCTCCAGACCAAATATGTCGGTCAGAAGCGTTTCAGTCTCGAAGGCGGCGAGTGCACCATTCCGCTGCTCGACACCATTTTGCAGGGCGCTGCCGAGCAGGGCCTCGACGAGGTCGCTATCGGCATGGCCCACCGCGGCCGTCTGAACGTGCTCACCAACATCGCCGGCAAGACCTATGGCGAGATTTTTCGCGAGTTCGAGGGCACGCAAGACCCGCGCACCCTGCACGGTTCGGGTGATGTGAAGTATCACCTCGGCACCATGGGCATGTTCCGCGGTGAAGACGGCGCCGAGATTCCTGTGTCGCTCGCGGCGAACCCCTCACACCTCGAAGCCGGCGACGGCGTGCTCGAGGGCATCGTGCGGGCCAAACAAGATCGCAAGCCGATTGGCACCTTCTCGACCCTCCCCATCCTCATCCACGGTGATGCAGCGATGGCCGGTCAGGGCGTGGTGTTCGAAACCCTGCAGATGTCCCAGCTGCGCGGCTATCGCACCGGCGGTACCGTACACATTGTGGTCAACAATCAGCTCGGTTTCACTACCCTGCCGCAGGATGCCCGCACCAGCGTCTATGCCACCGACGTCGCCAAGACCATTCAAGCGCCGATTTTTCACGTCAACGGCGATGATCCAGAGGCCGTGGTACGAGCTGGTGAACTCGCCTTCGCTTACCGCCAGGAATTCAAGAAAGATGTCGTCATCGACCTCATCTGCTACCGCCGTCGTGGCCACAACGAGGGCGACGACCCCTCGATGACCCAGCCGCTGATGTACAACCTGGTCGAGGCCAAGCGCAGCGTGCGCAAACTGTACACCGAGGCGCTCGTCGGCCGTGGTGACATTACGGAGGAAGAGTACGAAGCCGCCCACCGCGACTTCCAGGACCGTCTCGAGCGTGCCTTTGCCGAGACACACGCCGCGCAGACCGCGTCGATCCCGATCATTACGCCAGAGGTGGCTGCTCAGGCCAAGGCTGACGCCGATGCGCAGGCGCGTGAAGACGCCGCCGGAGAGCCCGAGACGACCGGGGTTGCCGAGAGCGTAATTCACCTCATCGGTGACGCGTTCAACAACAAACCCGCCGGGTTCACCGTGCACAACAAGCTTCAGCAGTTGCTGGCCAAGCGGCTCGACATGAGTCGCAATGGCAACATCGACTGGAGCTTCGGCGAACTACTTGCGCTCGGCTCGCTGCTGGTCGAGGGTACCCCCGTGCGATTCGCCGGACAGGATGCCCGCCGCGGCACCTTCGTGCAGCGCCACGCTGTGCTGCACGACCGGGTGAACGGCCAGGAATGGCTGCCGCTGGCCAATCTCAAAGACAACCAGGCCCGATTCTGGATCTACGACTCGCTGCTCAGCGAATTCGCCGCCATGGGCTTCGAGTACGGCTACTCGGTAGAACGCGCCGATGCCCTCGTACTCTGGGAAGCTCAGTTCGGTGATTTCGCCAATGGGGCGCAGAGCATCATCGACGAGTTCGTGTCGTCGGCCGAGCAGAAGTGGGGCCAGCGGTCATCCGTTGTGCTGCTGCTGCCGCACGGTTACGAGGGTCAGGGCCCTGACCACTCCTCGGCCCGCATTGAGCGGTTCCTGCAGCTGTGTGCCGAAGAAAACATGACCGTGGCGCGCCCGTCGACGCCTGCGTCGTACTTCCATCTGCTGCGCCGCCAGGCGTACATGCGTCCGCGCCGTCCGCTGATCGTGTTCACGCCCAAGTCGATGCTGCGCCTGCGCGGAGCGACGAGCGCCGTAGCCGAGCTGACCAGTGGCAAGTTCGAGACGGTCATCGACGATGTGCGCATTGCCGACAAGAGCGCCGTCAAGCGCGTGCTGTTCATGGCCGGCAAGATCTATTACGATCTGCTGAACGAGCTCACGAAGAACCCGAATCCCGAGATCGCCCTCGTGCGTATTGAGCAGTTCTACCCGCTGCCCGCCGTTGAACTCAAGAACGTCGCCGCCGAGTACCCGAACGCCGAACTGGCCTGGGTACAGGACGAACCGGAGAACCAGGGTGCTTGGCCGTTCTTCTACCTGGAGACCAACAAGCTCGGGCCGCGCGCCGTGCGCCTGTTCTCCCGCCCGGCTTCGGCCTCGCCGGCTGCCGGTTCAGCCAAGCGTCACGCGATCGAGCAGGCAGCACTACAGCGCGACGCACTCACGCTGTAGGCCGCGGTGTAGCACAAAAATGGAGGGTGACGATGGTCACCCTCCATTGCTATATCGGCAGCATCCGCTCGCCTCGCGCCGACGTGCAGCATGTCGACGATTTCGCGCTCACATCATCGCGAGGTCAGACCATCGACTCGACAGGCGACGCTGTGCTACGCGGGCCCGTCGGTCTAGTGCGAGGCCTGCAGTGCACGCAGCTTGAGCAAGACCTGATCACGCAGGTCTTCCGGCGCTGTTTCCTTGCAGGCGCGCTGCATGACCTCGGTCATGGTGCGCCCGACGAGGTGCTCTGCGCTGCAGTCGGTGCAGGTAGCAAGATGCTGCTGAATGTCGGCCGCATCATCTTTGCGAAGTTCGTTGTGCAGATATTCTTCGAGTTCGGCCTTGGCCTTCTCGCAACCACAATCGGTCATTTTCTTGCGCTCCCGGATGTATTTTGGCCCAGTCCGCGTTCGGCCGCGTAGCCGGCCAAGAGCTCCCGCAGGAGTCGCCGGCCACGGTGCAGGCGACTCATCACTGTGCCAATGGGTGTTTTCATGATTTCGGCGATCTCCTGGTAGGAGAAGCCTTCGACGTCCGCGAAGTACACGGCAAGTCGGAAGTCTTCGGGAATAGACTGCAGGGCGTTTTTGACGGCGCTGTCCGGCAGGTGGTCGATGGCTTCGGCCTCGGCCGAACGCCCCGACGTGGCGGTCGTCGATTCGGCGCCGCCGAGCTGCCAGTCTTCAAGCTCATCGATGGTGCCCTGGTAGGGCTCACGCTGCTTCTTGCGGTACTGGTTAATGAAGGTATTGGTGAGAATTCGGTACAGCCACGCCTTGAGGTTGGTGCCCTGTTCGTACTGCGCAAACGCGGCGAAAGCCTTCACAAAGGTTTCCTGCACGAGATCCTGCGCATCGGAGGGGTTGCGGGTCATGCGCATGGCCGCTGCGTAGAGCTGGTCGAGAAAAGGCAGAGCCTGCTCTTCAAACAGTCCGCGCGTCTGCTCGCGCAATTCGGCCTTGGTCGGTGCAACCAGTTTTGTTGCATCAATCAGCACAGATTCCGAGTTCGTTTCGTGGGTCGTCGTGTCGGTACTCGTCGTGCCATCACTCGCACGGGCAGCCGAATCCGTTACCTGGGTCGTCGTGTCGGTACTCGTCGTGCCATCACTCGCACGGGCAGCCGAATTCACGGGCGTGTCTGAAGTCATCACGGGCAATTCTAAGCCGTTACCCGCGGCCAAGGGTCGTTCCAACAGCATTGACACCGTTACGGGCCTCCCTCTAAGTGTTATCACCGACTATTCTGATAACCGATGTTGATCTCGAGATATTCCAAGCCGGAGTTCGATCCGTACGGTGATAATTCACCGACCGAAGCGGATGCGTGGTGGCCGGCGCCAACCACGGCCGTCCCGTTGCAGGCGGTGTTGGCTTTGCCGGGCTCAAAATCGTTGACCAACCGGGAGCTGGTCGCATCCGCTCTCGCCAGCGAACCGTCGTTACTACGGGCACCGCTGCACTCGCGGGACACCGATCTCATGGTTGATGCCCTGCGTCAGCTCGGCGCCACCATCGAGGCCGTCGCCGGTGCTGGACAGTTCGGCTCCGACTTGCGAGTGACCCCGCCAGAGGAGCTGCTCGGCTCGACCACGATCGATTGCGGCCTGGCTGGCACGGTTATGCGATTCTTGCCGCCGCTGGCCGCCCTCGCCCTCGGACCGACCACGTTTGACGGTGATGCCGGTGCGCGGCGCCGGCCGATGGGGCCGATCATCGGCGCCCTGCGTGACCTGGGCGGGGATATCAACGACGACGGCAAGCGCGCCCTACCCTTCACCGTGCACGGCCGCGGAACGGTCACCGGCGGCGCCGTGACCATCGATGCTGGCGCGTCGAGCCAGTTCGTGTCGGGGCTACTGCTGGCCGGCGCACGCTTTGAGCACGGGTTGCACCTGACCCACTCCGGCGATCGACTGCCGAGCCTGCCGCACATTGAGATGACCATCGAGGTGCTGCGCGCTCGAGGCGTCGCCGTCGCCACCCCGACTGTCGGCGAATGGGTTGTTGAACCCAGTCTTCTTTCGGGCCGCACTGTCGATATCGAACCCGACCTCTCTAACGCTGCGCCGTTTCTGTGCGCTGCCCTCGTGGCCGGAGGAAGCGTCACGATCACTGGCTGGCCTTCTGACACGACGCAGGTCGGCGCAGACCTGGAGCAGCTTCTGCCGCTCTTCGGCGGGGCCGTCACCCGCGCCGCAGGCCGCCTCACGGTCACCGGCGGCGAACGCATTAGCGGCGTTGAGCTTGATCTCTCCACCGGTGGCGAGCTCGCCTGCACCCTGGTGGCACTGGCAGCCCTGGCTTCAACGCCGAGCACGATCACCGGCATCGGACACATTCGCCATCATGAGACCGACCGGCTCGCGGCCCTCGCCACGGAGATCAATCGGCTGGGCGGCAAGGTCACCGAACTGCCCGACGGCCTGCGAATCGAGCCCGCGCCCCTGCACGGCGGTCAGTGGCGGAGCTACGACGACCACCGGATGGCCACGGCCGGCGCGCTGATCGGCCTCGCCGTACCCGGCGTCGACGTCGAGAACATCGGCACCACGGCCAAGACGCTCCCCCAGTTTCCCGAACTGTGGCACGCGATGATTACCGAAGCGGCACTGTAGATGCCGGTGGTGCCGCCCGTAGATGGGTCTGACGATTCCGAGGATCTGGCTGGAGATCCCGGCGACACCTGGTGGGCATCTGCCGACGACGACGAACCCGAGTTCGACGAGTCGAGCGTGCGCGTGCGACCGGGCCGCACGGGCAGTAAACCCCGTTCCAAGACCAGACCGAGCCACGAGAACGCGCTGACCGGCCGCATCCTCTCGGTTGACCGGGGTCGCTATACCGTCATGCTCGACGAAAACCTGTCCACCGAGCGACGCATCACGACCGCCAGGGCGAGCGAACTGCGCAAGAAGGCCGTCGTGAATGGCGATCGGGTCGACATCGTCGGCGACACGACCGGGGCGGAGGGCAGCCTGGCCCGCATCGTGCGGATCGTGCCGCGGGACACCCTGCTCCGGCGGAGCGCCGACGACACCGACGCCGTCGAGCGTGTGATCGTGGCCAATGCCGATCAGATGCTGATCGTGGTCGCTGCGGCCAACCCGGAGCCGCGCATCCGCCTGGTGGACCGTTATTTGGTCGCCGCCTATGACGCCGGCGTGCAACCCATTCTCTGCATCACGAAGACCGACCTTGCCGATCCGGCCGCGTTTCTGGCCAACTTCGCCGGCCTTGACCTGCCGGTGTTTCAAAGCGGCGAGGGTGGCATGCCGATCGAACAGATTTCCGCCGCGCTGGTCGGGCACGACACGGTCTTCGTCGGCCACTCCGGCGTCGGCAAGTCCACGCTGGTGAACGCACTTGTACCGGGCACCAACCGGGCCATCGGCGTCGTGAACACCGTTACCGGGCGCGGACGTCACACCTCGTCGTCGACGGTGTCACTGCGCCTCCAAACGGATGCCGGCCGCGGCTGGGTCATCGATACCCCCGGCGTGCGCTCCTTCGGCTTGGGCCACATCAACACTGACAATATTCTCAAGGCCTTCACCGACCTTGCACGCGTAGCCGAGCGCTGCCCGCGCGGCTGCACCCACCTGCCCGATTCTCCGGACTGCGCCATCATCGAAGCCGTCGAGGCCGACGAGCTCGGCGCCACCGGCCGGGTGCGCCTCGACTCCCTGCAACGCCTGCTCGCGACCTTCGCCCCCGCCCGCTGAGGGCCGGCGCGCTCCCGCTGCCCGCTCGCACCGGGTAGGTGGCCCGCTCCAATGCACAAGCAGCTTAATACGTCGGCCAGATGGCCCAGTTCCCAGCGCGACTGCGGGTCAGTTCTGACAACTTCACGTTGCGCGGGGATTACGCCGCTGCGCGGGAGGCCCAACTCCCGCGCACTGGCGCAGCTCCCGCGCGACGCGCTCCACCAGCGCGAGCTTGCCTCACGATGTGAGTGTCAGAGACCCTCGATACGATGGATACATGACGGATTCAGCGCGCCTTGCAGTCGGCGATACAGCCCCGCAGTTCACCCTGACCGACCAGGATGGAGCATCCGTTTCGCTGGCTGATTTCGCCGGCAGCAAAGTTGTCGTGTATTTTTACCCGGCGGCCATGACGCCCGGCTGCACCACCCAGGCCTGCGACTTTCGCGACAACCTGGGGTCGTTGAAATCGGTCGGGTATCAGGTGCTCGGCCTGTCGAAGGACGCCCCGACCAAGCTCAAGAAGTTCCAGGAACACGACGCGGTCAACTTTCCGCTGCTCAGCGACACCGCGCTGGATGTGCACCGCGCCTATGGCGCCTGGGGCGAGAAGAACCTCTACGGCAAGGTCGTGACCGGCGTGCTGCGATCGACCTTCGTGCTCGACGAATCCGGCATCATCACTCATGCCCTCTACAACGTCAAGGCGACCGGCCACGTCGCGAGCCTGCGCAAGAAGCTGGGCATCGACGTCTGACCTTCTCAGGCCGCCGCAGACGCGCTCGACTCGGCTGCAAGCGTGACTCCACGGATATCTCGCGGATCCTGCTGAGTATCATTCCAATGATCGTCTTCGCGGGCATCGGCGTGTTGGCGGTTCTGCGACGCAGTGCCGAAGTAACGGAACGATCTAACCGACGAGCTGGAGAAGCGCGTGACGGCGCCCAACCGGAACGTCCTGCCGTAGCAGTCTGATCGCAGCAGTCATGATCTCAGGGCCGGCCGTGGGCTGCTCAGTCGACGTCGGGCTCGGGTTCCCGGCTGGTTGTGGAGACGACGCGCGGAGTGAAGACCAGCACGAGCACGACGATAGACGGGAGTAGCAACGCCCAACCGACGTCAGGCCGGGCGTAGATTCCTTGAAAGCAACCGATGGCGATCATAATCTGCACCAGCTGCCAGGTGACCGCTGCTCCACGTATCCATGGACGCCCGCGCAGGGTCCCCACCGTGATGGCGCTCACCCAGACAGCGGCGATCACGGCGAGCGCCAGCAGCGCGAGTGCGCCACCCATCGAGCTGGGGGTTTCGACGAGCAGCTCGAGTACCCACCAGGCACTCAGAGCCCAGAGCGCGATCGCCTCGAGAGCAAGGAGACCGATGACTACCCCCAAAAGAGGGGCGCGACGAAGTGCCCGGAGGCCAATCCAGGCTGGACGCCGCGCGTCAGACCCGCTGTTCACAGCGAAATTCCATACAAAACTATTGATTTGATACCTCTATTATGGGACGATATTTGAGGCCCGGTTGACGCTCACAGGGACGTGAGCTGTTTCAACGCGGTTATCGCGCAGATCCCACTTTCCTGCAACCGGCCTTCACCCCTGCAACTCTGGCCAATCGGCCGTGCACCCATGTAATAAAAGGAGCATCCCTATGGACTGGCGCGATAAAGCTGCCTGCCTCACCGCTGACCCGGAACTTTTCTTTCCGGTCGGCAACACTGGACCCGCTGTGGACCAGATCGAAAAGGCTAAGTCGGTGTGCGCCCGATGCAACGTCACCGAGGTGTGCCTCCAATACGCGCTCGAGACCGGTCAGGACTCGGGAGTCTGGGGCGGCCTGAGCGAAGACGAACGCCGCGCTCTCAAGCGTCGCGCCGCACGCGCTCGTCGCGCCTCGTAGCGGGCCGCTGCACCGCCTCAGCACGTGGCTCCTTACGAGCCTGCAACCCAGAACGCGAGCCTACGGCCATCCGGTATTCCCGGCGGTCGCAGGCTCGCTTTTTTGTACCAGCCTCACCATGAGTGAGTGAGGTGAGGCGGCGGGTCGGCTGCGGGCCGCCCACGGCAGCGTCACGGTCCGCTCCGGCCAGCCAGGGGCATCCCGTCGCCGGGCCCACCTTGTGAACACGGGCCCAGTTTATAAACGAGGCCCAGGGACGGGGCCCGGGCCCCGTCCAGAAAGAGGGCGGGGCTAGCTCTCCTGCATGAAGCGGAGGGGGATTTCTATGGTGACCTCGGTGCCGCTGCCCATCATGGTGTGCCAGTCGATGGTGCCGCCGAGTTCACCTTGAATCAGGGTGCGTACGATCTGGGTCCCCAGTCCCGCCCCGACCTTGCCCTCTGGCAGGCCAACGCCGGTGTCGCGCACCGTCACGGTGAGTGTCTCTTCGTTGCGCTGCGCCTCAATCGACACCTCGCCCTCACGCCCGTCGAGACCGTGCTCGACCGCATTGGTGACCAGTTCGGTCAGCACGAGCGCAAGCGGCGTCGCATAGGCGCTCGGCAGCGTTCCGAAGCTGCCGGACGACTTCGGGTGCACCGTCGTATTGTGAGCGGATGCCACTTCCACCGTCAGCAGCAACACCCGCTCGAACACGGCGTCGAAGTCGACGATCTGGTTGAGTCCCTCCGACAGGGTGTCGTGCACCACGGCGATGGCCGCAACGCGGCGCATGGCCTGGGTCAGTGCTTCACGTGCCCGGTCGGACTGGGTGCGTCGCGCCTGGATCCGCAGCAATGACGCAACGGTCTGCAGGTTGTTCTTCACCCGGTGGTGGATCTCACGAATGGTGGCATCCTTGGTGATCAGTTCACGTTCCTGGTGTCGCAGCTCGGAAACGTCCCGCGACAGAATGATCGCGCCGATACGTTCGCCACGATTGCGAATAGGAATCGCGCGCAGCGACACGGTCACACCGCGCGCCTCGATGTCGGTGCGCCACGGCGCCCGACCGGTAACAACGAGCGGCAGCGACTCGTCGACGACCGCGGTTCCGGTCAGCAGCCCGGTGGTGACCTCAGCGAGCGACTCACCTTCGAGCTCCTCGATGAACCCCATGCGATTGAAGGCAGACAGCGCGTTGGGGCTCGCGAACGTTGTCAGGCCGTCGACATCGACGCGCAGCAAACCGTCAGACGCTCGCGGGGCGCCCCGCCGAGGGCCGGTCGGGGCACCGAGGTCGGGAAAGTCACCCGACGAGATCATCCCGAACAGATCGTTGGCGCAATCGTTGAAGGTCAGCTCTTGGCGTCCCGGCGAGCGGGCCTCACTCAGGTTGCTGTGGCAAGTGAGCACCGCCACCGGGGCATCCGTTACCGCGGCACCGGTTGTGCTCAGCCGACGCAGTACCGGGATGGCCCGCACGCGGGTGGGAGTCTCCTCGAACCAGTCGGGGGCCGTGGCATCGACGATTCGTGCGCTCTCAAAGGCTTCGGTGACCTGATTGCGCCACTCCACCTTGATGGGCTGACCGACGAAGTCCCGATAGAACAGCGTCGCGGCGCTCGACGGCCTCGCGTGGGCAACGGCGACAAAGCTGCCGGACGTCGAGGGAACCCACAGGACGATGTCCGCAAAGGCGAGGTCGGCCAGCAACTGGCCGTCCGCAACGAGCATGTGCAGCCAATCCACGTCTTCCGCGCTGCTGCGGCCCTGGGCAAGTACGAGATCACTGAGAGTCGACACCCTCACTAGCCTAGGTGCCCGCACGCTCTCGCGCCGCACGTTTGGCATCAGTATCGTCCGGGTGTCGGGCTGAGCCTCAGCCCGATAATTCGCCACGGCCCGCGTGTGAGATGTGTGAACGGGCGCCACCTTCTCAGACACCCGCCACGACGAGGATGACGCCGGCACGCACCGAAAATCGCGGCCGGTCAGAGGGCAGGTACGGCCTTCGACGCTCGCCGACGCACCCGCCGCGGCACCCGTTCGGGCTTCTCGGCCGCAGCGACAATCAACTGATCAAGCACAAAACGACGGATGCCCAGGCGAGCCGGAGACTTCGGGCTCGCGTCCCGTAGCGTGCGGCCGGTCAGCACTGCGGCGTCGAGGGCCTCCTGATCGTGCGGAATGAGGATGGCTGATTCGATGCCCCCGAAACGCAACAACATCGCCGCGACTTGCCCGCGGGGATTGAGACCGACAGCGCTGCCCCGCACGCGGTTCATGACAACGCTGACCGTGCCTCCGGTTGTGACGTCGGCGAGGTCGCCCCAGGCGCGCAAAAACCGGGCCATGCCCACCGGGTCGGCGAGCCCACAGGCCACGACGTGATCGGCAGCCCGGAGGGCGGTCACTGTGGCAGCATTGCGGCGGGGCGCCATGATATCGCTGGTGAGTTCTTCGTCGCTTTCGAGGCTGAAACCGGTGTCGAGCACAACGTAATCAACCCAATGCCGCAAGGCATCGATGGTGCGCGTGACCCGCTCGGTGGAGAGTTCCGGCCACCGGGACGGCCGTCCGAGCCCGGTGAGCACCCAGAAGGCTCCCTTGGGAGAGTTATACCGTTGCGCGATGCGCTCGAGCTCCGACTGGTTCAGGCTATCGCTGCCGGCCAGGCGGCACGCCGCCGCAAACCCAGGTGCCTCGTCAAGCATGCCCAGGCTCGGCGCAACCGATGCGCTGTACGTGTCGGCGTCGGCCAGCACTACGGTGTGGCCGGCCGCCGCGATTTCCGCTGCGATGTTGATGGCGAGGGTGGTGCGCCCCGGCGCTCCGGATGGCCCCCAGACTGCGATAACGGAACCCGCGTTCAGCGCTCCCCCGGTGAAGTGCCGCTCGCCGACCCGCAACGGCACCACGACACCGGAGACGAGCAGATCTTCAATTTCTGACCAGTCGCAGGGGCTCGACACGGTTTCATACAGGCCGAGGCTACCAGCGTGGCGTCGTTCCTGCTCGGTCGAAGTCAGCGCGACCACCCGAATGCCGCGTTCGTCGCAGGCCGCGATCAGTTGCCCGGTGAGTGACTCCTGCCGGCCGCTGACGACAACGACGTGCGGCTGCCCGTGCGAGAGGGATTCCAGAAATTCCCGGGCGGTATCAACGCGAGTGACGACGGCGTGACCGCAGTCGACGATGTCGGACAGCATCCGTTCTTCGGTCGCGCGATCCACCACGAGCGCCAACCGGGCCACGCTACGGCCCCGCCGAAGTAGTCAGCGGGGTGTTGATCGGCACGATCGCGAGTGCATCACCGTTCATAATTGCCTCGAGCACAGCGGCCACGGTGACCTTGGGCACGAGCAGTTCGACCGATTGGCCATTATCGGCCGCGATGATGCCGGTCGGCTCAACAATGCGCACAACGGATGCCTGCGCCACAAGAATTGTCGGCGGCGCGTACTCGCCCGGCTCTGTCGCGGCAGCAGACCAGGTATCCACCACGGAACCGGGGCCCACCGTGGCGGCTAGCCGGCCCGGCACGTCAACGACGACGCTGGTGAGCTCTTCGCCGGATGCGTCACCGACCATAGACCGCGCGACCAGCTCACCGGCCAGAATGGTGCGGGTGACCAGCAGATCGCGGTTGAGCTTGGCGGCGGGCACCAGATAAAGCTGTGCCGTTCCGCCCAGCTGCACCCGGGTTTCGACCAGATCGGTCTTTGCGAGATGGTCACCGACCACGAGCGTGTGCCGCGCGGTGTAGACCACGCTCGTTTGGTCGCTTCCGGTCACGATCGCGCCCACCCCGGCAATCGAAGCGGCCACGAGCACGAGGCCGATAATGAAGCGTGGGTCCACCCAGAAGCGGCGGCGTGTGCTGGTGGAGCCCGGTACCTTCATCGGTTACCTCTTCTGCTCGAAAGCGATTCGCTCTATCGTGGCCCAGTTCGACAAACCGTGCAGAAGTTATCCACAGCCTTGACAGACGCCCGCCGACAGCCACCGGCGGCGCCGATTATCTCAGCCGGACGACATGGATCTGCCAGAACGGCACGAGTCGGTAATGGGCGATCTCGGTGGCACGCCTGAGGGTGCCCAGCGGATGCACCGCCAGATCAAGATGGTCACGCGCCACCCGGTCAATGGTTCCGGCCAACACCCCACCGCGCGTGTCGATTTCTACGCTGCGCCGCCGCCGACAGAGATC
This sequence comes from Cryobacterium sp. Y11, assembly GCF_002929535.1. GTDB lineage: Bacteria > Actinomycetota > Actinomycetes > Actinomycetales > Microbacteriaceae > Cryobacterium. Next base: position 17,636 of record NZ_PJJO01000057.1, on the reverse strand, counting down.
GCGCAACACGAACGGAAACCCCACTCGTTCGACCTGCCGTCCGGCCCCGTCCGATTCCACGGCGAGTGAAGCCATGGTCTGCTCGTCATTCAAGAGCACGCCGGCAATGGCCGACAACGGGATCACACACTTCGCACGTACGGTCTCGGCATCGACCAGCTCGGCGGCGAGCCAGTCCCGGCCGAGGGCGGTCGGCCGGAGCACAACGGTGTCCCCCGACACGAGAACGATGCGCAGCCGAACGGCGCCGCTCAGGCCAACCGAGCGCACGACGTTACTCAGTCGAGTGCGCAGCGACAGCTTTTCCAAGCGCTGGCGTTCCTCGTGCAGGCGCAGGTCAGTTGTCTCGGCGTTCAGCTCGCGTTCGAGCTGGCCTTCCAGGTCATTAAATAGGTCATCCCAGCGCACACGTCGACGGTAGCCGAAGCTGAACATTCCCGCTCGGGTTATGCACAGGCTCTTTAAGCCCTCGACAGCGCCGGAACCAAGCTGCTTAGGTTTCCGCCACCGCAGCGTGAATGCTGCAGCCTGAATCAGGAGGAGCAATGACGCCACCGATGACTGGCCACCAGTCTGCGCAAGCCCGCGAGCCGGAGCACAACCACGACGGCGAAGGCCTCGGCCTGGAGCCCGGCCTCAACCGGGCTCTGCCTGATACGGAACCGATGCTGCGCGCCCTGGCGCTTCGGTCCCTCGAGGTCATCGCTGGGGCCAGGGACCTGGAGCAACTCGCTCGCTGGGTGACCGACGAGGTTTATGCCCACCTGAGCCAGCGGGCCTCGATCGCAGCACGAGCCCGCGCCATCACCGGGGTGGTCGCTGCACGCCCGATGCTCACCGTTAATCGAGTCAACCAATGGCCCAGCGACGATGGCACGGTCAACGCCGTTGTCGTGGTCTACGACAACCGAAGACCACACGTCGTGTCACTGAAGCTCGAAGACCGGGGCAATCGGTGGCGCGCCACCGTCGTCGCCGTGCTCTGACCTCCGCCGGCTACGTCGTCTTCTTACCCTGCGAGCGTCGCTCGGCCCGGTTCACCGGAGCTGCCCCCTCGGTTTTCTGACCGAAGGCTCCACGCTGGGGCGGTCCGGCTGGCGCGGCCGGCTCCTCGCTCGCCGTGGCGGCCGTGGCGGTACGACGGGCCCGGTCGGTGGCGGCTTGCTGAATCTGGCCGCGCTCGTTGCGTACCTCAACCCCGCCCGAGTCGCTCGGTGCGGTATAGCTGAGCTTCTCCTCCGCGGCGTCGCCCGGTGTGAGCCCCTTGGCAGCGACGACCGGTCCGGTTACCGCTCCGGCACCCGCCGTCACCTCGACCTCAAGGTTGAACAAGAATCCGACGGTCTCCTCGCGAATTTGCCCCATCATCTGCTGAAACATCGCGAAACCCTCACGCTGGTATTCGACCAGCGGATCGCGCTGCGCCATGGCGCGCAGGCCAATGCCGTCTTTCAGGTAGTCCATCTCGTAGAGGTGATCGCGCCAGCGGCGGTCGATGACCGAGAGCACCACGCGGCGTTCGAGCTCGCGCATGGCCGGGGATCCGAGGGAATCTTCCCGGCGCGAGTAGGCGAGTTTGGCGTCGGAGAGAATTTCGCGGCGCATGAAGTCGCGGTTGATTTTGCCCTTATCGCCGGCTTCGGCGACAACCTCGTCGATGGTCAGACCAACCGGGTAGAGGGTCTTCAGCTCGGTCCACATGGCGTCGAAGTCCCAGTCGTCGCCGTTGCCCTGGCCGGCGTGCACGTCGAGTACCTCGTCAATGACGTTGGTGAGGAACGTCTGGGTGCGCTCGTGCAAGTCGTCGCCCTCAAGAATGTGGCGGCGGTCGCCATAGATGGCTTCGCGCTGGCGGTTGAGCACGTCGTCATACTTGAGCACGTTCTTGCGGATCTCGGCGTTGCGACCTTCGACCTGCGACTGGGCACTGCGGATGGCGCGACTGACGACCTTAGATTCGATAGCCATATCGTCTGGCACACCCTGGCGACCCATCAGAGCCTCAGCGGCGCCGGCGTTGAACAGGCGCATCAGGTCGTCGGTGAGAGAGAGGTAGAAGCGGCTTTCGCCCGGGTCGCCCTGGCGCCCGCTACGTCCGCGTAGCTGGTTGTCGATGCGGCGTGACTCATGGCGTTCGGTACCGAGCACGTAGAGTCCACCGGCGGCGATGACTTTGTCTGCCTCTTCGGCTACACCCGCCTTGACGGTGCTGAACACGTCGTCCCAGGCGAGCTCATATTCGTCGGGGGTCTCGACCGGGCTGAGGCCCTTGGCATTCATCTCGGCGACGGCGAGAAATTCAGCATTACCGCCGAGCATAACGTCGGTACCACGACCGGCCATGTTGGTGGCCACCGTGACCGAACCGAGTCGGCCGGCCTGCGCCACGATCGCGGCTTCGCGCGCGTGGTTCTTCGCGTTCAGCACCTCATGCCGCACACCCTTCTTGGCCAGCATCCGGGAGAGGTATTCACTCTTTTCAACGCTCGTCGTACCAACCAGAACCGGCTGCCCAGCCTCGTGGCGCAGGGCGATGTCTTCAACGACCTGACGAAACTTAGACTCTTCGTTCTTGTAGATCAGGTCGGACTGATCGAGACGTTTCATCGGCTTATTGGTGGGAATGGCCACAACGCCGAGCTTGTAGGTGCTCATGAACTCGGCAGCTTCGGTCTCGGCCGTTCCGGTCATACCGGAGATCTTCGAGTACAGGCGGAAGTAGTTCTGCAGGGTGACGGTGGCCAGGGTCTGGTTCTCGGCCTTGACTGCGACACCCTCCTTGGCTTCGATGGCCTGGTGGATTCCCTCGTTGTAGCGGCGGCCCATCAGAATACGGCCGGTGTGCTCGTCGACGATGAGCACCTCGCCGTTCATAACGACGTAGTCCTTGTCTTTCTTGAACAGGGCGTTCGCCTTGATGGCGTTATTCAAAAAGGAGATCAGCGGGGTGTTGGCCGACTCGTAGAGGTTGTCGATCCCGAGGTAGTCCTCGACCTTTTCGATGCCAGGCTCGAGCACACCGATGGTGCGCTTCTTCTCGTCGACCTCGAAGTCTTCATCGGGCACCAGGCGCTTGGCCAGGCTGGCGAACTCGTTGAACCAGCGGTTCGCTTCGCCGGAAGCCGGCCCGGAAATGATCAGCGGGGTGCGAGCCTCGTCGATGAGGATCGAGTCGACTTCGTCGACGATGGCGAAATAGTGCCCGCGCTGCACCATGTCACTGGCCTGCCACGCCATATTGTCGCGCAGGTAGTCGAAACCGAATTCGTTGTTGGTGCCGTAGGTAATGTCAGCGGCATACATTTCGCGGCGTTGAGCCGGAGTCTGGCCGGATACGATGCATCCAGTCGTCATTCCCAGCGCGCGAAAAACGCGACCCATGAGTTCACTCTGGTAGCTCGCCAGGTAGTCGTTGACCGTGATGACGTGCACGCCGCGGCTGCTGATCGCGTTGAGGTAAGCAGCGGTGGTGGCGACCAGCGTCTTACCTTCACCGGTCTTCATCTCGGCGATGTTGCCGAGATGAAGGGCAGCTCCACCCATGAGTTGCACGTCGAAGTGACGCAGCCCCAGGGTGCGGGTGCTCGCCTCGCGCACGGCGGCGAATGCCTCTGGCAGCAGGTCGTCGAGTGATTCGCCGTTGGAGTACCGCTCCCGAAGGGTGACGGTCTCGTTCTTCAGCTCCTCGTCGGTGAGCTCGTGGAAATCTTCTTCCAGCGCGTTGATGGCTTTCGCATAGTTTTCCAGGCGGCGCAGAACGCGACCCTCGCCAACACGAAGAACCTTTTCAAGAATTGACGCCACGAATGTACTCCACTAGTCAAACGGTGCACGCATGCGCGGGAGCGGTGGACTGTTCCCGCGCATGCGTGCGCTTATCGTCTGGCGGCTGCCAGAGCGCCGACCTGGTCGGCAACTAAGGCAATGCTAGTTGGTCAGTTGCCACGCTCGCTGGCAACGGGCACAGCCTCCCGCAACTCACTGGACGAACCGTCGAGCTCGATGACTCCGTAGTCCCAGCCCTTGCGGCGGTACACCACGCTGGGACGGTTGGTTTCGATGTCCTGAAACAGATAGAAGTCGTGGCCGACGAGTTCCATGAAGTAGAGCGCATCGTCGACGGACATGGGCGCGGCGGCGAAAACCTTGCGACGGATGACAACGGGGCAGTACTCGTCTTCTTCGACGGCAGCCGGGGCATCCGCTTGCACGATCGGAATCGCGCCGGTGCGCACCCGTTCGAGCGTTTCCGGGTTGGCCGGAACGATGTCGATGACGCTGAAGCCGACCGAGGCTGCCTCGTGCAGCGAGGTCGGGCGGTGGGCACCACCGCGGTGCACCTTCTTGCGGTCCTTGGCCCGACGAACGCGTTCGAGCAGGCGACCCAGCGCCACGTCGAAGGCGGCGTATTTGTCGGATCCGTCTGCTTCGGCCCGCACCAGTGGGCCCTTGCCGATCAGGGTGAGTTCGACCCGGTCATTGCCGGCGGCTGCGCCGTTCTTCTCGTGGTGACGGCTGACCTTGATCTCGAGAGCGACGATCTTGTCGGCGAGGAGGGCTATTTTCTCGGCCTTCTCCGTCGCGTAATCCCGGAAGCGATCGGTGATCCCAAGGTTGCGTCCGACGATGTTTGTTTCCATGACGACCTCCAGTTTGGCGGACCACCCTCAAACCGGGCGATCATTACGCGCCTTTGTTTCAACCGTAGCCGGGGCGATCGGATATGTCACAGTATTTGTTGATGAGTTTGCCGAGTGCGCATTTACCGAGGCAGCAGGCGGCGTGTTTCGGCCAGTGTAGCCAGCCCTACGACGGTACCGCCGGCCGCGAACACGGCGCGGCGCGCCTCGAGCAGCGTCGCCCCCGTCGTCACGATGTCGTCGACGAGAATCACCGCAAACCCGTCGAGCGGATGCCGCGCGAGAAGACTTCGGCTCTTGTTCGCGGCTCGCGCGGCACGGCCGAGGCCCACCTGATCGACGGTGTCGCCGCGTTGAGCCAGCAACGGGGTCGCTCGGAGGCCCGCGCGATGGAGCAGGGTGTCAACGGGGTGGTAGCCGCGGAGACGCCAGGCACTGCGTGACGACGGAACGGTGACCAGGTACACCCCGGGGTCGATCAGCCGGGGAACACGTGACGCGGCACTGTCGGGCCGCATACTGCTCGGTACCGCGCTGCTCGGCACCGCGGCGAGCGCGGCCACGATGGCTGCGCGCAGGGGCATCGCGAGTGCGGCAGCGGCATCCGTTCGCCCGCCGTCTTTGTAGGCCGCGATGACCTGGCGTGCGACCCCCTCATAGGTCAGGGCCGACCAGATCAGAACGTCGTCACGAGTGACCGGGTGCACGTCGGGCTGCAGGGCGCGACGGCAGGCGGCGCAGAGCGCACGGTCGGCGCGGCCGCATCCGCTGCACTCGGTTGGCAGCGCTACCGCCCAGGCATCGAGGCTCGCCCGGGTGAGTTGATCGCGCAGCCGCCGGGTCATGGGAGCAGTGTGGCCCGGTGGCGCACGCGCCGGCTGCCGGGGCACCCATGTGTGCAGAACCGGGCGCGGTACTGCCTGTGGAGGAGACGCCGCGCTGGCGCGGACCACGCCGGCTGCTGCAGCCCGGGCGGAGGATCAGCCGCCGATGCCCTGCTGGGTGGCCAGCAGCGTCACGTCGTCGATCCGGGCCTGCCAGCCAACGCCGCGCTGCACCTCGAGACTTCCGGTGCTCGAGAGCGCACGCAAGTCTCGCACCGAGTTGCTGCCGACGATGAACTCGCTGCTCGCCGGCGATTCGAGGGCCCCGCTCACACCGCCGATCTGCTGCGCGACAATGCGTTCAGTGCCGCTCGTCAGGGTGCTGAGCGAGGCGACGGTCAATTCATCGACCCAGGTCGCGTCGAGGCCAACTCCGCCGTCCGAGGCGAGCAGCACCGGTGCGCCGATGCCGGTCGGTACCGATCCGGTGCGCATAATGGATGCGACGACGAACCGGGTTTGGGAACCGGTGCCGAGCAGGGCGATCAGCCGGGCGCCGTCCCGAGAGATTTTCAACGCGGTGATCGATGTGGCCTCCGGCCAGGGAGTCTGCAACGCGGTCGCCTCCCCCGCAGGGTCGTACACCAGGAGCGCGCTCGGGTCGTTGGCCGGAACCGACCAGACGAACCGGTCGTTGTCGATCGACGGCGCCAGCAGGCCCGAACGGGAGTCGAGCAGTTGTGGGTCGTCTCCGGTTCGAACGACGTACACGCCGCCGGCGGCGAGCACCGCGGCCGTTCCTTGACCCGATGAGAGCGTCACCGCCGTCGGCGCCAAACCGACGATGGTGTCAGACAGACCGTCGATGGGGGTGATGGTCTCTCCGGTTGCGGCGAGAAAACCGAACTCCTCACCGCGCAGCACAAGCGCCCTGGCGTCGACGCGAGGGTTGACGATGGGCCCCGCCGAGCTGAGCTCGTCGATGGTTTGCGAGTTCTGGTCGATCGTGATCTCGACCGAGAGACCGGTGGGCAGGCTCGCCGCCAGTTGCACCTTCATGCGCTGCAGGGTTTGCCGATCTGCGCTCAGTGCCTCGCTGTTCAGATCGACCATGGCTTCGCGCCCGACCACCTGCACGGCATCCGCGGTGAGCGTGGAACCTTCGGGAAACGCGGTGACAACCGCGCCAGCCAGCCAGGCGCTGGGGCCATTCAGCACGGCGTTGACCAGTTTGGTCGGGGCGGATGCGCCGCGCGGGAACCAGCGCAAATCCGGCACGAGGAACCGAAAGCCGGGATCGTAGAAGTACACCGGTTGGGCGCTGAACACGTCATTGAACGTGTTCTCATCAATGACGGTACCGTTCGGGGCGACGCTGATGCGCCACTGACCGCCGATCTGCGTGAACTCGTAGCGGAGTGGCAGCGGGGTAGCGTCGACTTCGCGATATTCCCCGGTCACGCTTACCTCGGCGATCGGCGTCACCGCGACGAGTGTCGTGCTGGCGTCGAGTTCGTTCAGGGTGCGCCCCGTTCCGTCGTCGACGGTCACCCCGATGCTCGGATCCCAGGCCGAGGCGAATTCCGGGGTGAGGAATTCCCGGGCGATTTGATAATTATTTTCGGGGCTGGAGGAGGCGTCGATGAACCCGAGCAGAATGGACTCCATCGACGCGTCCTTCTGCGGCCGCGAGGGCAGAAAGACCGGGGCCGGGTTGTCGTCGGGGGCGACCTCGTTGCCGGCATAGACGATGCCGTCGCGGGGAATGCCGGTGCAGCCAACGAGCCCGACGGCCAGGGCTACGGCGAGCACCAAGGCGGGAACACGTCGGACTGGTCGGCTAAACATGCTCTCCCCCTCCTCGTTCAGGAACGTGCCCGGTCTCGCCCCGCGCCGCCGTGACGTCGTGCGGCGGTAGCGGAAGGGGCGACGATTCTAAAACGGCCCCCTTCGTGCGCGGCAGGGTCAGTCGAAAGCAGGAACCCGCGCCGGGACTGGACCAGACTTGCAGCCATCCGTTGTGCACGCTGGCATCTTCGCGGGCAATGGCCAGGCCCAAACCGGTACCGCCAATCGTGCGCTGGCGGGACGGATCGGCCCGCCAGAACCGGTCAAACACGTGCGCAACCTCGGCCTGGCTCATGCCGAGCCCAAAGTCGCGCACGGCGATCGCGACCGCCTGGACGTCGCTGTCGACCGAGACCACGACGGGCTGTCCCTCCCCGTGCTCGATGGCATTGCCGATGAGGTTCTGCAGCACCCGTCGAATGCGCCGCGGGTCGACGTCGGCGTTGAGATACCCGCCGGGGGCGACCAGACGCAGGTCACTCCCCTTGGTCTCGGCCAGCGAGCGCAGGCTGTCGATGGCATCTTCGGCGAGGTAGACCAGGTTGGTCGGTTCGCTCTCAAGCTGCACCGACCCGGCGTCGTAGCGGCTAATTTCAAGCAGGTCGCTCAGTAGCAGTTCGAACCGTTCCACCTGAGTATGGAGCAGTTCGGCCGTTCGTCCGGTCGCCGGGGGAAAACTCGCCCGCTGGTCGTAGAGCACATCTCCGGCCAAACGGATGGTCGTGAGCGGCGTGCGCAGCTCGTGCGAGACATCCGACACGAAGCGTTGTTGCACCTCTGACAGGTCAGCGAGCTCACGAATCTGGCTCTGCAGGCTGTCGGCCATGCCGTTGAAGGAGCGAGCCAGCGTGGCGATCACATCTTCGCCCTTCTCCGGAATGCGCACAGCGAGGTCTCCGGAGGCGAGCTTCTGACTGGTCTCGGCCGCGACCCGCAGCGGCGTCACGACGAAACGCACGACGATCCAGGACACCGCGCCGATCAGCAGCACCAGGGCGACGCCGGCAACGCCGAGGGTCTGCTGCACGAACAACAGCGTTGCCTCGGCATCTTGCAGGCTGTACGCAATGTACAGCTCGTAGCTGCCAGCCACCGGAACGGTGATCTGCGACCCGACCACGATTCCCGGGATGGTCGCAGCAGCGTCGCCGATCAGGCTGACCGATTGCCAGAACTGTTCCCCGTTGTTGCCCTGCACCTGGGAGCGCAGGTCGGTGCCGATGACGCCGGTCGATTGGCCGAACGTCGACGAGTCAAGCGGCGCGACGGTCGACGGATCCTGACCGGGCACCCGGAGCACGGCAATCAGCCGACTCGACGAGGTCGCCGAAATGGAGGTGCGGGCCGAACTGAGCAGGTTCTGCACCTGCACCCGATCGATCGCGTCGGAGGAGTCGAACAGGCTTTGGGCTGCGCTCGTGGCTCGATTCGAGTCGAGCAGCACCTGGCTGAGCCGGGACTGGAACAGGTCGTTGCCGATACTGACCGACATGTACACGCCTACCACCAGAATGGCCACTCCGGAGAGGGCAGCCGAAATTGTGACGGTACGAAATTGCAGCGAGGAACGCCAGGATGCGCGCACCAGCCTGGGCCAATTGCGCGGCCGGCTCCAATACGTTAGCTGCGGCACGAGCAGCCGAACCGTTTCTGCAGGGTGGCGTTCATCGTTGGCTAGCTGACAGTACCGGCGCGGTAGCCGACGCCGCGCACCGTCATGACGATTTTCGGGTTGTCTGGGTCGTGCTCCACCTTGGCGCGCAACCGTTGCACGTGCACGTTGACCAATCGGGTGTCTGCCTTGTAGTGGTAACCCCAGACCTGCTCCAGCAGCATTTCACGGGTGAACACCTGCTGGGGTTTGGCGGCGAGGGCCAGGAGCAGATCGAATTCGAGCGGCGTGAGGTTGATTGCGGTCTGGCCGCGGCTGACCTCGTGACCGACGGCATTCACGACCAGGTCACCGATGCGCAGGCTCAGCGCACCATTAACCGCTGGCGGACGCAGCCGGGTGCGGATGCGGGCAACGAGCTCCTTGGGGTTAAACGGCTTGACCATGTAGTCGTCGGCGCCGGACTCCAAGCCCTTGACCACGTCTGTGGTGTCGGAGCGAGCGGTGAGCATAATGATGGGCACGCCGGACTCGGCCCGGATCAGGCGGCAGACCTCGATGCCGTCGAGGCCGGGGAGCATGAGGTCGAGCAGGATCAGGTCCGGCTTCTCGGTTCGAAAAGCCTCGAGGGCAAGCGATCCGTCAGCGCAGAAGCCCGGGGTAAAACCCTCCCCGTGCAAAACAATACCGATCATTTCGGACAGGGCGGTATCGTCATCGATAACCAAAATGCGTGCGGTCATGGGTCTCTCTCGTCGCGCGATTCTACAAGCGTCTGTTCTGCACATGCCCTACTCAGCAGCAGATTGTCCATTAAGTAGGCCAAAGTCTGGCATAACAGTACCAAGGGTGCACTGACGGATTGGCCGCTCACGCATTTTGCGCAGTTAAGTATGCCAGCATGGAACGGTGACCGACAACTGGCAAGCCCCCGATTCCCCGGTTCCGCCCCAGTACGGGGCGTTGGGAACGCCACCCCCATACCAGCACCCCGGGGCGCAGCAGGGCTGGACACCCCCACCCAAGCCCGGACTGATCCCGCTGCGACCGATCGGTTTCGGCACGCTGCTCGCGGCATCCTTTCAGGTGTTGCGACGCAACCCCAAGGCCACGTTCGGCAGCAGCCTGATCATTCAGTCGGCAATCATGCTCGTCACCGTGCTGGTAGTCGGGCTGGTCACGTTCTGGGCCGTAGACCGGATCGATAGCGCCCCGCTCGACCAGCAGGACACCGTCGCCGCCGGATCGATACTGACCGGCGTGCTGTTCACCATCATTCCGATCGCCCTGTCAATCATCGCCTCCGCCCTGTTACAGGCCATCATCGTGGTCGAGGTGGCCCGCGCAACCCTCGGCGAAAAGCAACGCCTCGGCGCCCTGTGGCGCAAAGCGGCGACTCGCCTCTGGCCACTCGCCCTCTGGACCCTGCTGATTACCGCCGCGCTGCTGCTCGCCGTGGCCGTCATCAGCGGCATCGTGGTGCTTCTGGTCACCGTTGGCGGGGTTGCTGGCATCGTGTCCGGTGTACTGATCGGCGTGTTCGGCGGCTTGCTGCTCATGGCGGCGAGCGCGTTCATCTATACCAAAACCAGCATGGTACCGAGCCTGATCGTGCTCGAAAAAATGGGTGTGCGGGCATCCGTTATTCGGTCGTGGTCGCTCACTCGCGGCTATTTCTGGCGTACCCTGGGCGTGCTGCTGCTGGTCGGCCTGATCGTGCAGGTGATCAGCCAGGTCGTCAGCCTTCCGGTCTCGATCGTGCTCGGTTTCGGAACCGTGCTGGTCGACCCCACGGGTGCGTTCCTCGAAGAGTCGTCGATCATCACCCTCGTGGTCTCGCTGCTCATTGCCATCCCGATTGCGGCGGTGGCCGCGGTCGTGCAGTCGGCGGCCGTCGCACTGATCTATCTGGACCTGCGCATGCGCAAGGAGGGCCTCGATTTGGAGCTCGCCCGCTACGTCGAGTCGGCGGCGCAGGGCCTCGACCTGCCTGACCCGTATCTGGTGCCCGGGCCCTCGGCGCCATGACCGCGGCGTGGGTGCTGCTCCTCGGCGCGGTTGAGGTGCCGGTTGATCCCGACGCGCCGGATGCCCGCAGCTGGCTGCGCGAGGAACTCGCCAAGGCCCCATACGCCGCGGCCAGACCGACCTGGTTCGACCGGGCGTCGCAGGCTTTTCTGGACTGGCTGCAATCGCTGACGCTGCCGGGAGATGGCGGCGCCAACTGGCTGCCGGTTCTGGCAACGCTGGTCGTGGTCGCGGCCCTCCTGGCGAGCTGGCTGGTGTTTGGAGCTCCCCGCCTCGCTCGGCGACGACGGGCTGGCAGCGCGCTGTTCGGCGCGGTCGACCAGCGCAGCAGCGCCGAGATGCGCACGGCGGCTTCTCACGCTGCCAGCACAGGGCAGTGGAGCCTGGCCTGTGAAGAAATCTTTCGCGCCGTGGCCCGCGGGCTCGCCGAGCGCACCATACTCACCGTCAGCCCCGGCACAACGGCGCACGATTTTGCGGCGCGGGCGGGGCTTGCCTTCCCCCAAGCCGGGACAGCCTTGTCGAAGGCCGCGGATACCTTCGACCGTGTGCGCTACCTCGAGCGGGCCGGTACCGAGGCGGAGTATCGCGCCCTCGCCGCGCTCGACGCCGAGCTGCGCGCCGACGCGCCCGTGACGCTCGCCCCGCTGGCGGGAACGCTGTGAGCGTGCCCGTGGTCGGTGTTGAAACGGATGCCGATGGCGGTGCGGCGAGCATCGCCACACCGACCCTGCGCGCACTTCTCCGCCGCTCCTCGTTCTGGATCATCGCCGGAGCCGGCATCATCGGCGTGGCCGTCGTCGCCGTGCTCGTCTCCGGCGGCACCAACGTGGTCGGCCGCGCGCTGGCCGGCGACAACCCGTCACCGGCCGGTTCGATGGCACTGGTCGAGGTGCTGCGTCAACAGGGCGTCACCGTGCAACTGGCCGATTCCCTGGCCGAGGTGCGCAGCCTGGCCGGGAATAATTCGACCGTTTTGCTCTACGACGAGAATGGTTATCTGATCGATTCCCAGCTGGCCGAGCTGGCCCGGCTGGCCACCCGCACCGTCATCGTCGCGCCGGACTTTCTCGCCTTGCAGTCACTGGCACCGGCTGTCGGTTTCGGCGGGGTCTCTGGCGCCAAATCACTCGTCGCCGACTGCGCGCTGCCGGCCGCGAACCGCGCAGAGCAGATCATTCCGGGCGGCAATACGCTGTCGCTCCCTGGTTCAGGTACCGGCTGTTTTCCGAGCGGAAAAGACACGTTCTCGGTGGTGCAGAACGGCTCCACCACCCTGGTGGCCGACCCGCGGGTGTTCAACAACGAGAACGTGGCCGGCTTCGGCAACGCCGCGCTCGCCCTCGGCCTGCTCGGCCAGAGTGATTCCGTCATCTGGTATCTACCGACGCTCGCCGACCTGCCCCGCACGGGGCCGCCATCGCTCGCCGCGCTCACTCCCGGCTGGGTGACCCCGGTGTTGCTGCTTCTCGGCGTGACCGCCATCGCCGCCGCGTTCTGGCGCGGACGCCGATTCGGACCGCTCGTGGCCGAGAATCTACCGGTCACGGTGAAGGCGAGCGAGACCATGGAGGGTCGCGCCCGGCTGTATGCACGCAGCAATGCCCGACTCCGCGCCCTCGATGCGCTCCGAATCGGGGCCGTGCAGCGTCTCGCCACGACCGTTGGCCTCGGGCGCCTGGCCCCGTTGGAGGAGATCATCGGCTCCGTCGCCGCGCTCACCGGGGGCGCGCCGGCCACGGTGCGCAGCGTGCTGGTCGAGGCTGTTCCCACCAGCGACGCCCAACTGCTGGCGCTGTCGGATTCGCTGCTGGCTCTGGAACGCGCGACCAGCCGGGCCGTCGCTGCGGGGGCCGCGCCGGAAACGGGCGGGGTGGCATCCGCTATACCACCAGCGCTGTCCCCAACTGATCTGGAAACCGAAAGAATGGACCCATGACGATTCCTACAACGCCAACCCCCATGCCGGTCGACGAAGACGCCGCGGCCCTGCGCGCCTCGCTGAATCGGGTGCGTACCGAGGTCGGCAAGGCCGTTGTCGGTCAGGACGGCGCTGTCACCGGGCTGATCATCGCCCTGCTCGCGCGCGGGCACGTGCTGCTCGAGGGGGTTCCGGGGGTCGCCAAAACGCTGCTCGTGCGCACGCTCAGCCACGCGCTGAGCCTCGACACCAAGCGCATCCAGTTCACGCCGGACCTGATGCCGGGGGACGTGACCGGGTCGCTCATTTACGATGCGAGAGCCGGCGAATTCGAGTTTCGGCGGGGGCCGGTGTTCACCAACATCATGCTCGCCGACGAGATCAACCGCACTCCGCCGAAGACGCAGTCCGCGCTGCTCGAAGCTATGGAGGAACGTCAGGTCAGTGTGGACGGCGAGTCGCTGAAGCTGCCGGAGCCGTTCATCGTTGCCGCGACCATGAACCCGATCGAGTACGAGGGCACCTACACGCTGCCGGAGGCTCAGCTCGACCGGTTTCTGCTCAAGCTCGTGCTCGACGTGCCGCAGCGCACCGAGGAAATCGAGGTGCTGCATCGCCACGCGGCCGGATTCAACCCGCGTGACCTGGCCGGCGCCGGTGTCACGGCGGTGCTGGGTGCGGCCGAACTGGCGGCGGCGCAGGCTGCCGTTTCTCGGGTTGGCTCGAGCGCCGACGTACTCGCATACCTCGTAGACCTTGCCCGTGCCACGCGCGTGAGCCCCTCGGTCAAACTCGGGGTGAGCCCGCGCGGAACGACGGCGCTACTCGCCGCGGCCAAGGCCTGGGCTTGGCTGAGCGGGTACGACGCGATCACGCCCGATCACGTGCAGGCGATGGTGTTGCCCGTCTGGCGGCACCGCGTGCAGCTTCGCCCGGAAGCTGAACTCGAGGGCGTCTCGGTCGATGCGATTCTGCGCGGCGTGCTGCAGCAGGTTCAGGTTCCGATCTAAGCATGACGCTCAGCGGACGGTTCGTTTTTCTCGTCGCCCTCGGCGCCGTGCCTATCGTGCTGCTCGGAAACACCACCTCTCGGGCATTCGCACTGCTCCTGGTCTGGCTGCTGTTCGCGCTCGTGCTCGGCGGCATCGACCTCGCCCTGGCCGCTTCTCCGCGCGCCGTGACGGTAGAACGGATGCTGCCAGCCCGTGTTCGCCTCGGCGAATCGGTCACCAGCGAGCTGTACCTGAGCAATTCGGGCCGACGACGACTGGTCGGCACGGTGCGGGACGCCTGGCAGCCGTCGGCGGGGGCCGGCAACAACCGCAGCCCCGTTGTACTCCCTCCCGGCGAACGGCGCCTGATTTCCCTCGTGCTGACCCCGTTTCGGCGCGGTGAACGTCGAGTGGACCAGGTGACGGTGCGTTCCCGTGGGCCGTTGGGTCTCTGGAGCCGTCAGGTGACCCTAAACGCGCCGGGGCGCATCCGTGTTCTGCCACCGTTTCACGCTCGCAAGCATCTGCCGTCGCGCATCACCCGGCTGAAGGAACTCGACGGGCGCACCAGTGTGATGGTGCGCGGGCCGGGCACCGAATTCGACTCCCTGCGCGAATACGTGCGCGGCGACGACGTGCGCTCGATTGACTGGCGGGCCACCGCCAGACGCAACGACGTGATGGTGCGCACCTGGCGGCCGGAACGGGATCGGCGGGTGGTCATTCTGCTCGATACCGGGCGCACGGCAGCGGCCCGCGTGGACAACGAGCCGCGGCTGGACACCGCGTTCGAGGCCGCATTGCTGCTCGCCGCCCTCGCCTCGGTCGCCGGTGACCGGGTGGATTTTCTCGCCTTCGACCGGCGGGTGCGCGGCCGAGTGCAGGGCGCCAGCGGGGCTGCACTCCTGTCGCAGATGGTCGATTCCATGGCACTGATCGACCCGGAACTGATCGAGATGGACTGGGCAGCCGTGCCCGGCCAGATTCGGTCAATCACGAGCCAGCACGCCCTGGTCGTGCTGCTCACCTCGATCGACGCGGCTGGCGCGTCGACCGGGTTGCTGTCGGTGCTGCCGCAGCTGACCAAACGGCACACGGTGGTTGTGGCATCCGTTCTCGACCCGGTAACCGTTGAGGCGGCTGCGACTCGCGGCGACCGTGATGCGCTCTATCGGGCGGCGGCCGCTGAGCGGGCCCTGCTCGACGTGGCCCGCGTATCGGCCGCGATCCGCCAGCTGGGAGCGGATGTTGTCACCAACTCCCCCGCGCAGCTTCCACCAGCCCTCGCCGACAGATACATAGCGCTGAAGGCCGCTGGCCGGCTTTAACTCAGGCGCTGTAGATGCGCGTGCTGCCGGCCTCGAACTCGTCGAGATCGCCGGTTTCACCGGCGCGGTAGGCGCGGCCGCCGACGACGATCATGTAGGTCAGAAACGCGCCCAGCGCGACCGCTCCGATGCCAATCTTGACCGGCCACGGCCACGGCTGAGACGTGACGAAGCCCTCGATAATGCCAGAGACCAGCAGCACAAAGACCAAACCGATCGCCACCGTGAACAAGGCGCGGCCATCTTCAGCGAGTGCCTGACCGCGCGTTCGTGCACCGGGTGCGATCCAGGCCCAGAAAATCAGCACACCCCCGGCAGCCGCGACGAAGATCGCGGTGAGCTCGAGAAGCCCGTGCGGGGCGATATAGAGAAAGAACACGTCGCCCTTGTCGTGGGCGAACATCACGGCCGCCGTCGTCCCGAGGTTCATGGCGTTTTGCAGGATGATAAACGGCACGTAGAGCCCGACGATGCCAAAAGCGATGCACTGCGCGGCGATCCAGGCGTTGTTTGTCCAGACCAACCCGGTAAAGGATGCCGCGGGGTTCGCCGAGTAATACCCCACGAAGTCTTCATTTGCGATCTGGGCGAGTTGGGCATCCGTTCCCAGATTGGCCAATACCCGCGGATCATTGAACGCCCACACGGCGTACAGGGCGGCGACCGCGAATGTCACGACCGCGACCGCGAGGGTCAGCCAGCGCAACCGGTACAGGGCCGCCGGAAGCTGGGCCAGGAAGAACCGGGGAATCTGGGCCAGAACGTTGGTACTCACGCCGGTGAAACGCAGCCGCGCCCGCGACAGACCGACCGACAGCCGGTCGCCCTCCAGGGTCGAACCGGCCGTGGATTTGATGGCGGAGAGCTGGGTGGCGCCGGTTTGGTATCGCTCGATCAGCTCATCCGCGTGGGCACCGCTCAGACGCCGCCGGGCACCAAGCTCGGTCAGGCGGTCCCAGTCGGCGCGATGCGCTGCCGTGTATGCGTCTAGATCCATCTGGTTCAATAGTAGACATGAAGGAGACCTCACGTCTGTCTGACCGTTCCGACGCTGACGACCTCGCGCGCGATGACGAACTCGTGACGGGTGAGGCGGTTGCGCTCGACGTGCGGCCGGCCAGTGTCATCTTGCGGGCTGCGGGCTCGATTATTGACACCATCGCCTACGCGGCCCTCTACCTGCTCATCTTGCTGGCTTTTTTTGTCGCCTTCGGTCAGAGCGTGGACGCGGCGCTCAGCCAGGCGGTCGTGATTGCCGCGCTGGTCTTCTCCCTGCTGATCGTGCCCGTGCTGGTCGAAACCCTCACGCAGGGCCGTTCCCTCGGCAAGCTCGCCATTGGCGCCCGCATCGTGCGCGATGACGGCGGAGCTATTTCCCTGCGGCACGCGTTCATTCGTGCCCTCACCGGCGTTCTGGAGATTGTGATGACCGTCGGAGGGCTGGCTGCAACGGTCGCACTACTCAATGGCCGCTCGAAGCGACTCGGCGACCTCATGGCAGGAACCTACAGTCAGCACGAGCGCGTGCCGCGCAACCGCGCGGTCGCGCGGCCGCTCCCCGAGCCGCTCGTGGCCTGGTCACAGACCGTCGACATCGCCCGGCTGCCCGACCGTTTGTCGCGCCGGGTCGCCCAGTATCTGCGCCAGTCCGCCCACCTGACGTCCTTGACGCGCGAACGCCTCGCTCAAGCTCTGGCCGCCGAGGTCACCCCGTTTGTGTCCCCGCTGCCCGACGCTCCCGCCGAATTCTTTCTGATCGGCGTCGCCGCCGTTCGTCGCGAACGCGAGTACACCGCGCTCCTGCTCGAGCGTGAGCGCCTCGCACGTCTCGCCCCGGTACTAACCGGGCTCCCCCACGGCTTCCCCAACCGCTAGTTGACCACGCACTGAGTGCGTGGCCTCTTCGATCGGCCAGAAGGCGGGTTTCGCAGACCGGTCACGTCGTGCCTATTGCGGTCTCGGCAAGCTCGACCAGCGGATGGGGAATGCCGCTCGCGGAAAGTTTAGCCAGGCGGTCGGGACGTCGACCTCGGCCAGCGGATGGGGAACGCCGCTCCCGAGGCCGTAGTTAGGTCGTCGGAACGTCGACCTCGCGCACGTTCGGGCGCCCGTCCCGCCAGTCACGTGGGCGGGGTGTCGGGATTTTCGCGGGGTGTCGAGTTATGGCCGTTTTCCGGGAGGTATCCGCATGCTTTTCGCGGATGCCTCTCGGAAAAGGGTCATTGTTTGAGCTGAGGAGTGAGTGTCCCGTCGCCCCGCAGGGGTCCAGTCTCGTTTCACAGACCGTCAGGGTCGTGCTTATGGCGGTCTCGTAGGCAAGCCTTGGATCGAGCCTGTCGAGATTTCGACCAACGGTGTGTGGGTTAACGCAAAAAGGCCACCCGAGGGTGGCCTTTTTGTTTGTTTCTAAGTTAAGTCCGGCGGTGTCCTACTCTCCCACAGG
>NZ_PJJO01000038.1 GCF_002929535.1 Cryobacterium sp. Y11 | reverse complement strand
CCCTCGTCATGAGCGAACGCAGCGGCGTAGAAATTGACTACTGTCCCGAATGCCGGGGCGTGTGGCTCGACCGCGGCGAGCTCGATGGTTACCGCCCCAAAAAGAAGGAAAGCTGGATCAGCGACCTCTTTGGCTAGTCCGTGCGCTGCCGGGGCATCGACGGCCAGCTCGGTGCGTAACGCCGGTACATTTCGCGGCAGGATCGTGCCGAGCTCCTGGGTGATGCAATGCAAGGGCACCTCATCGGGCGAGGCGAAGAAGCGAGCGTTGTCGGCCCGCGACTTGGGCGCGAGCGTCTTGCGCAGGTGAGCCCTAAACTAGTTAACGGAATGGGCTTCCGCAACCGGTAGCCCCACTACTGAACACGAGAGGCTCTTGTGCACCTGCGACACTCCACCAACCCAGCCCAGATCCAGACCTTTGACACGGCGGCGCTCCGAGCGAACTATCTCGTCACAGACCTGTTCTCGGATGACGAGTTGCGCGCCACTTACACCCACGAAGACCGCATCGTGCTCGCCGGCGCGCGGCCGGTGAGCGGCAGCATCCGCTTGACGAATTTTGACGCTCTGCGCAGCGAAAACTTTTTCGACAACCGCGAGGCCGGCATCGTCAACGTGGGAAGCGCCGGTTCCATCAGCGTGGATGGCCAGGACTACCTGCTCGAGAAGGGCTCCTGCCTTTATATCGGTCGCGGCGCCGTCGACGTGAGCTTCACGAGCACCAGTTCGTCCGACCCCGCCGCGTTTTACCTCTTCTCGGCGACAGCGCACACGAGCTATCCCACCGTTCTCGTACCGCGCGGAGAGGGCACCGTGCGCAATCTCGGTACATTGGAAACCTCGAACAAGCGCACCATCAACCAATACATCCACGCCGACGGCGTACAGAGCTGCCAGGTAGTGATGGGCGTCACCGAGCTTAGCGTCGGCAACATGTGGAACACCATGCCCGCCCACACCCACGATCGCCGCACCGAGTGCTACCTCTACTTCGACGTCGCCGCTGAGCAGCGCGTCTTTCACGTCATGGGCGAGCCAACCGAGAGTCGACACATCGTGGTAGCCAATCAGCAGGCCGTCATCTCGCCGAGCTGGTCGCTGCACTGCGGCTTTGGTACGGGGAGCTACTCGTTCGTCTGGGCCATGGCCGGGGAGAACAAGTCCTTCGACGACATGGACCACGTTCACCCCGCTGACCTGCTTTAGAACGCACTACCGACGCTCCCGATTGGGAGCGCCAGCTGTCAGCGTTGAACGTGTGAGCCGGTGCCGTTGACCTGTGCCGTGACCTCGGCGAGTGATGCCATGGAGTTGTCTCCGGGCGTGGTCATGGCGAGGGCGCCGTGGGCGACGCCGAACTCGAGCGCTTCGGCGAGCGACTTGTCCTGTAGTAGGCCGTAGATGAGCCCGGAAACGAATCCGTCGCCGCCGCCGACGCGGTCCATGATATGCAGGCCGGCGAAATCCCGGGAGGTGACCGCTTGGCCGTCCCTGGCGTGGGCACGGGCGCTCCAGTCGTTGACCGAGGCCGAGTGCACCCGGCGCACTGTCGAGGCAACGAGGCTGACGCCGGCAAATTTGTCAAGTACGCGCGCGGCCAGCTGGTCCAGTCGGTCGGCGCGGTCGCTGTCGGGTTCAGCAATGCCGAGCCGGTCGGTGAAGTCGGTGGCCCCGCCGACGAGCACGTCGGCGTGTTCGGCGAGCTGGGTGAATACGCGGGTGGCGCGTTCGGCATCTGCTTCACCGGTGAACAGGCTCGGCCGAAAGTTGAGGTCAACCGACACGATGGTGCCGTGGCGGCGAGCGGCGGTCATCGCCGCGATGGCCGTGGCTGAGGTCGTGTCGGAGAGCCCCGCGAAGATGCCGCCGGTGTGCAGCCACCGCACGCCGAGCACGCCGAACAGGTGATCCCAGTCGAAGCTGTCGGGTGTGAGCTGCGATGCTGCGCTGTGCCCGCGATCGGAGACGCCCATGGCACCGCGCAGGCCGAACCCGCGCTCGGTGAAGTTGAGTGCATTACGGGCGGTCCGCCCGACGCCGTCGAAGCCCCGCCAGTTGATTAGGGCGGTGTCGACTCCACCACCGAGAATTAGATTCTCGGTGAGCCGGCCCAGCTCATTGTCGACGAGCGCGGTGGCCACGGCCGTGCGCTGGCCGAAGGTGCGCGACAGGCCTCGGGCAACGTTGTATTCGCCACCACCTTCCCACACGTTAAAACTGCGGGCGGTGCGAATCCGCCCCTCTCCCGGGTCGAAGCGCAGCATGACCTCGCCGAGCGAGACGGCGTCATAGCGGCAGTCGGCAGCCGGGCGGATGCGCGCCAGCGTCACGCGAGCACTCCCGACCGTACCCGGGCCACCGCGTCAACGGCCGCACGGCTGAGCCGGGCTATCGTCTCGAACTCGCCCACCGCGATGTGCGCGCGGCTGGCCATCCAGCTACCACCGGCGGCGAAGATCGCGGGGCTGGCGAGGTAGTCGGCCAGGTTCTCGGCGCTGACGCCACCACTCGGCATGAATCGCACGGTCGAAAAGGGCTCGGCCAGGGTCTCGATCATTGGTCTCCCGCCCGACTTTCCGGCCGGAAAGAATTTGACGTGATCAAGCCCGGCAACGACCGCCGCTTGGAGTTCGGTAGCAGTTGCAATTCCCGGCAGCACGGCAATGCCTCGCGCAACGCAGCGTTCGACCACGGCGAGGCTGAGCCCGGGGCTGACCACGAAGGTTGCGCCGGCGTCTACGACAAGGTCGACTTCGTCGGCCGTCAGCACCGTGCCGGCGCCGACCAACACATCACCGCGTGCGGCGACAGTACGAATCGCCGCCAGGCCGGCGCCGGTGCGCAGGGTGATCTCGGCAACCGGCAGACCACCGGCCACGAGGGCATCCGCAAGGTCGTTGGCCCGTTCAACGTCATCGAGCACGACCACGGGAATGACACCGAGCTGTTCCAGGCGAAGGAGGGCGGTCATCGTCCGAGCCATCCACCGTCGACCGGCAGGGTGATGCCTGTGACGTAGTCCGATGCGCTGCTGGCCAGGAATACCGTTGCGCCGGCGAGGTCGCTGGCGGCTCCCCATCGGCCGGCTGGGATGCGCTCGAGAATCGATCGCGACCGGTTTTCGTCGTCCTGCAGGGCCTGGGTATTGTCGGTGGCGATGTAGCCGGGCGCGATGGCGTTCACGGTAACGCCGCGGCCGGCCCACTCGTTCGAGAGCGCCTTGACCAGCCCGGTCACACCGGACTTGGCTGCCGCATAGCCGGGCACGTTCACTCCGCCCTGAAAGCTCAAGAGGGAGGCGGTGAAGATGATCTTTCCGCTGCCTCTGGCGAGCATTGAAGCGCCCACGGCGCGGCTCAACACGAACTGCGACGACAGGTTCACCGCGAGGACTTCGTCCCAGAACTCGTCCGAGTGCTCGGCGGCCGGGGCACGCCGAATCGTTCCCGCGTTGTTGACCAGGATGTCGACCTGGCGGGCCGCCAACTGCTCACCGAGCGCGGTCACAGCCGCGCGGTCAGCGAAATCGGTCTGGTACGCAGTGAAACTGCGACCGAGCGCCTCGACGCGACGCGAGATCTCACTGCCGGTCGGTTCGAGGTTGACGCTGACACCGATAATGTCCGCCCCGGCCGCGGCGAGACCCTCGGCCATCGCCATGCCGATACCACGACGAGCTCCGGTCACCACGGCGACCTTGCCGGTTAGGTCAAAGGGGTTCGTAGTCATTGCTGCGCTCCTGCGGTTGCGTGGTCGATCGACGCCGGCTGGCAATCGATCAGAATCTTCATGGCCTGACCCGAGGCGAGGGCCTCAAACGCCGCGGCGGTGTTCTCAAGCGGTTCGATGCGCGTGATCAGGAGGCTGGCTGGCACGACGTCGGCCGCGACCATCTCGATCGCCTTTTCAAAGTCGGTGCGTTCGTAGACCCGGGCGCCGATAATCGTGAGTTCGCGCCAGAACAGACGCTGAAGGTCGATCGGCCGTGGTTCTGGATGAATCGCGACCACGACGAGGCGACCACGAACCTTGCACAGACTGGTCGCACCGAGGACAGCGGATGCCGCTCCGGAAACCTCAAAGACCACATCCGCCCCTGCTCCCCCCGTCCAGTTGGTGACCCATTCGACCTGGTCGACGGTTTTCGGATCGAGCACCTCAAAGCCGAGGGTTTCGACAGCGGCCCGACGCTTGTCGTCGAGTTCGATAACGACGACCTCGGCGCCGAAGTGGCGGGCCGTTGTTGCGATGAGTACCCCGATCGGGCCGCCGCCGATGACGACGGCCTTCTCGCCAGCCTGGATCGACGCGCGGCGCACATCGTGCACCGCGACAGCGACCGGCTCGACGAGCGCGGCGTAGTCGAGGCGCAGGCCCTCGGGCAGACGCACCACGACGTTTGCGGGTACGTTCCAGCGTTCCTGGAGAGATCCGGGCGAATCAATGCCGATGAAGTTGAGGTTCTGGCAGACGTGCTGGTTACCGGCGAGGCAGGCCGGGCACTCGTTACACCAATCGAGCGGCATCACGGTGACCGGGTCACCGATCGCCCACTCCGTCACACCATCGCCAATAGCGGCGATGCGGCCCGACATTTCATGGCCGATAATCGCCGGCAGCTCCACCCGCGAGTCCATATGGCCGTGAAGAACGTGCAGGTCGGTTCCGCACAGACCCGTGTAAGCGACTGCGATCTGGACCTGTCCGGCGCCGGGCGCAACCTGAACAATCTCCGCGATCTTAATCGCACCCTGGCCCGTATAGCGTGCACTCTGCATAATTTCTTCCTTCTCTACTGCATTGAATTGATGAGGTGAATCGGGGGTCAGCCGGTGCGGCAGCGACGGACTACTAGCGAGGATCAGCCTTGCGCACCCGGGAAAATGCTTCGTAGCGGTCGGCGCGAAACAGCGAACTGGAGCGTTCCACGGGTCGAGCCTGGGCATCGAAGAACACCTGCACGATCTGCAGGGCCGGCTCAGAACCGGACAGGCCAAGCAGAGTGGCCACCCGATCGCCAACCGACACCGCACGGATGCGCCGGGTGCCAGTCAGGACGACCGTGCCGCTGGCACTGAGCAGTTCGTGCAGTGAACCGTTTAGATCGCCCGACTCGAGCGCGTGGGCAAACCGAGCAGGAAGGTGTGCAACCTCAAGACACATCGGCAAGCCATCGGCCAGACGGAGGCGTTCGATCGCAACCACTTTCTCCGAGGAACGCAGTCGCAGATCGCGCACGACGTCATCCGCTGCCGGAACGATTTCAAAGCCGATCAGACGCGTCGACGGTTCCAGGCCACGCATGCGCATATCTTCCGAGAACGACGTGAGAACGTCACCCTTGGCCACGATCCGACGCTGCACGAACGTGCCGCTACCCACTATGCGGTTGACAAACCCCTCGGTGTCGAGAACTTCCATCGCGCGACGGATAGTCATCAGGCTCACGTCGTAGTGCTGCGCCAACTCCTTCTCCGACGGAAGTCGACTGCCATCGCTCAGACCCGTAAACGAATCGCGCAGTAGGTCGGCAATGTGCCGGTACTTGGTGTCTCTCATACAAAGAGCCTTTCGGTCGGGACCGTCTCGAGGGCGACAGTCATGCGAACTAGGGCATGAAGCCGAGCAGGCGCGGCAGCCAGAGTGAGAGGTCCGGCACGAACGTAATAATGAACAACAACACGATCAGCGCGGCCAGGAACGGCAGCAGTTTGACGATGACCGGCTCGATCGGTACGCCCGCGACCTGCGCGCCAACGAAGAGCACTGGAGCGGATGGCGGCGAGATCACAGCGATCGACAGGTTGAAGACCATCATGATGCCGAAGTGCACCGGGTCGACGCCGTAGCTCATGGCGATCGGCAAAAAGATCGGGGTGAAGATTAAAATGGCCGGGGTAGCATCGAGCGGGATACCGATGATGAGCAGCACGAGCATCATGATGAGCAGCACGACAATCTTGCTGTCGGTCCAGCCGAACAGCGACTCCGCGAGCAACGTGGGAATGCGGGTGAAGCTCATCACCCACGACATGATCGTCGACACACCGATGAGAAAAATAACGACCGAGCTGGTGCGGGTTGCCGCGAGCAGAATCCCCGGCATGTCGCCGAACTTAATGGTGC
This sequence comes from Cryobacterium sp. Y11, assembly GCF_002929535.1. Lineage (GTDB taxonomy): Bacteria > Actinomycetota > Actinomycetes > Actinomycetales > Microbacteriaceae > Cryobacterium. The sequence goes on along the minus strand of NZ_PJJO01000038.1, from coordinate 24,869 downwards.
GATAGATGAACGACAGCACCAGCGAGTAGACAACCGCAACGGCCGCGCCTTCGGTCGGGGTGAAGAGGCCCCCGACGATGCCGCCGATAACGATCACGATCAGGCTGAGTGATGGCAGAGCCTGCACGAACACCTTGAGGGCCTCGCGCGGGGTAGCCCATGCCGCCGCCTTGAGTTCGGGGTGGCGGCGGGCGTAGATGTAGACCACGACCATGCAGGTGAGTCCCCAGAGAATTCCGGGGATGTAGCCGGCCAGAAAGAGCGCCCCCACCGAGGTGCCGCCGCTCGCGAGCGCGTAGATGATGAGGGTGTTGCTCGGCGGAATGAGAAGTCCGCTCGGTGCGGCAGCCACATTTGCCGCAGCACCGAAGGCACGATCGTAACCCTGCTTGGCCATGATCGGTGCGGTGGTCGAGCCGACAGCAGCGGCGGTCGCCACTGCCGAGCCGCTGACCGCGCCGAACAGCATGCTTGCCAGAACGCCGGTCTGAATCAACGGTGCCGGTGTGCGCCCGACCATCACCTTGGCCAGATTGATCAAACGGATGGCTATGCCCCCGTTATTCATGATCACTCCGGCCAGAATGAAAAAGGGTATGGCGAGGAGTGCGAACGAATTGACGCCGTTGAACAGGCGTTGGGCCGAGGCGATCGCACCGTTCTCGAATCCGAGAACGTAAATCGTGGAGATGGCCGACGGCAGGCCAACACTGATACTGATCGGGGCACCGATGGTGAGCAACAGCACCATGCCGCCGATGAGGATGATGGAAACGATCAGGGCGTCACTCACAGTTCGACCTGCATTTCTTCCGGCGCTGCGGCGTCTTCGCGGGCCGAGATAATGAGAATGAAGTGGTAGCAGAGGTAGAACGTAAGTAGCACCCCGGCGATCGGAACAGCGAGGTAGAGCATTCCCTGGCTCACCGGCAGCACCGGGTTGGCCTGGTTCCAGCCGAGAACAACGTTCAGATAGCCGCCCCAGATCATGATGATCATGGAGAAAGCCAGGGCGGTGAGGTAGGCCACGGCGGTGACCCACCGCTGCGCGGCGACGGGAAGCTTGCGCACGACAAAGTCAATGGCCACGTCGGCACGTTCACCGGTAGCGATCGAGATTCCGATCAGGCTGAGCCAGATGAACGTGTATCGGGCGGCCTCTTCGGTCCACACGCTCGGGTCGTTGAGAACGACCCGGGTAATCACCTGCCAGCTGGCGAGGAGTACCAGTGCGGTGAACAACGCAATGCAGATTGTTCGCAGTGCGCGGTCGATGGCTTGCTTGAGCTTGGTCATGTCACTTGCTTCCCGTCGCAGCGGCGGCGCTCTAGCGTGCGGCTTCGACCTTGTCGAAGATCGCCTGGGTCACATCGTTGTTGATCTTTTCCTCGAGCAGCGGCGCAACGGCGTCGCGGAATGCTTCGATGTCGACCTCGTTGAACTTGGCTCCGGCTGCCTCTGCCTTGGACTTGGCGGCAACGACCTTCTCGTCGAAGGCGGCGAGCTCGCTCACGACCGAGCCTGCGAACAGGGAGTCCAGGGTCGCGCGATCGGCGTCGCTGAACGCGGCGAGTACTTCGGAGTTCGCGATGAGGTAGTCGGGAATCATGAGGTGCTTTGTGTACGAGTAGAACGGGGCGATCTCGGAGTGCGCCAGGTCGGCAAAGATCAGCTCGTTGTTTTCGCCGCCGTCAAGCACGCCGGACTGAATGGCCGTGTACACCTCGCCCTGGGCCAGCGGGGTACCGACGCCGCCCATGAGTTCCATCATGGAGACGTTGGTGTCCGAGGCGATGACGCGGATCTTCTGTCCGGCCAGGTCGGCCGGCGTTTCGACCGGGCCATCGACGGTGTAGACGTTGCGGATTCCACCGTGGTATGCGCCGATGACGCTCAGGCTCTCGCTCTCGGCCAGAGAGCTGTACAGGTCGCCTGTCACGTCGGGCTCATTGAGTACCGACATCTGGTGTTCGGCAGAATCGTACAGGTACGGCAGGTTGAGCACGGCGAAGTCGGCGTTGAAGGCTTCCATCAACGGGCCGGCCACAACCGCCAGATCGACCGCGCCGGTCTGCACGAGTTCAATGGTCTCAGCCTGAGAACCGAGCTGCTCGTCGGGAAAGAGCTCGAGTTCGTAGGCCCCGTTGGTGCCTTCCTTGAGCTTGTCACTCAGCTCGAGGATGGCAACTGCCTGCGGGTGCGACGCGTTCTGGTTGAAGGCAACTTTCAGCACCGTTGTGTTCACTGCGGCATCGCCGTCTGAAGCGGCTGCAGTACAACCGGCCAGGAGGGAAACCGAAAGCAACGCCGTCATGCTGAAGCCGAGAACCTTGGTGATTTTCATGTGTTCTTCTTTCAGTGGTGCGTGAGCCTTGCAGCACCGGGCAATTCGAGCGAGGAATGACGGCTCTGTCGTATCCCTCTTTTGACCCGGTCTGGTTGCGCTCTCCGCCAGATCTGAATCATCACTGTACTTTATGAAAGACCATTCCACAATATTAGATTGCATTCTATATTCTCCGATTGGGCGAGTATTGGGCCGGTCGCTAGAGTGGGATCGATCAAAGTATGTCGATTGCACAGCACTGGAGCGCGAGTGAGCCCGAAGACCGACCTGCCCTCCGCGGCACCGGAGCGTAAGGGGCCAGAGGGCCTCGGCGCGGTGGACCGTGCCGGAACTATTCTGTTCACGCTCGCTGCACATCCGCAGGGCATCGGACTCGCCGAACTCTCCCGCGAAACGGGCATCACCATGACGACAGCACACCGCCTGCTCGCGACCCTGCGCAAGCGAAGCCTGGTGCGCGAGACCCCCGACGGCCTGCAGGCGCTGGGCGCCGCGACCCTCGTGCTGTCGGGCGCATTTCTCGACGGACTCGACGTGCGCAGCGAGGCCCGCCCATTTCTCGTTGCGCTGCGGGATGAGACGAATGAAACTTGCCACCTCGGTGTGCTCGCTTCGCCGCAAATCGTCTACATCGACAAGATCGACAGCACGAGGCGCGTGCGCATGGTTTCGCAGGTCGGCGGCACCGGACCGGCCTTCAGCACTGCTATCGGCAAGTCATTTCTCGCCTACTCCTCGGTCGAGACACTCGACGACGTTCTGCGCGAGACCAACAGCCGCCGCGAGGAACCGGTCGATACCGTCGCGCTCGGCAAGGTGCTGGCCCAGGACCGTACGCGTGGCTTCAGCACCGACCTCGAAGAAAACGAACTGGGCATCTGCTGCGTCGGCGCACCAATCATGGACAATACCGGCCGGGTCGTGGCGGGCGTGAGCGTGTCGACGCCGCGCGAACGCTTCGATCTGGCAGGCCTGGATCGTCTCGGTGCCAACGTGCGTGGCAAAGCCGACGATATCTCCCGCACCCTCGGCTACCGCAAGCCCCAATAGCGCCGCCTGGCCACCCGAGCGGCGCTCAGATACCTTGCCCGGCTGGCTTGTTCGCCGAGACGTAGCGGTAATAGTCGGGTTCATTGAGCGTGTATCCGCGCACTCGCGACACGTCGAGTGGTGCGCCCGAAACGATGCTGCCAGCCCCGTATGCACCGGCAGTGGCGTCGACCCGGTCGCGAGCCCGAGTCTAATGTCGGCCTTCACCTCGATCAGCCGGAGCATTTCTACGGCCACCAACTCCCCCATGGCCCGCGTGCTCTCTACAACGACAATTTTAGCCAGCAGACTCAATCACTCTGAGTCAGAAAAACAGCACGGTACCGACGGCCAGGGCGACAGCTCCAGGCTCAGTGCCACCGAACGTGTGTCGTTCACCCCAGCTATGCGGCCGCCGTCTGCAGCCCGATTTCGCTGTCCCTGCCGACTTCAGCACTGGGCGGATACTGAGGCCCGACCCGGTCGCTTATCGCCTATCGCCTATCGCCAAGTCCATCAACTCTCAGCAACAGCCGGTGTTCACTGTTTATGGTGGAAGACCGATCAGTCCTGGAGGACCCGTATGAAGTGCCCAACCGACTCCGCCANTCAGTCCTGGAGGACCCGTATGAAGTGCCCAACCGACTCCGCCACCCTCGTCATGAGCGAACGCAGCGGCGTAGAAATTGACTACTGTCCCGAATGCCGGGGCGTGTGGCTCGACCGCGGCGAGCTCGACAAGATCCTTACTCGCGCCGAGAAGGAATTCGCCGCTGCTGCGCCGGCTGCGGCACCGGTCATTGTTGCCGTGCCTCAGCAGCAGCTGGATTCCCGCACGCGTGCTCCGCAATACGGCGAGCGCAACGACCGCGGTTACGGCGATCGGGACAGGGACCGTGACCGTGACCGTGACGATCGCGATGGTCACCGCTCCAAAAAGAAGGAAAGCTGGATCAGCGACCTCTTTGGCTAGTCCGTGCGCTGCCGGGGAATCGGCGGCCGACTCGGCACGTAACGCCGGTACATTTCGCGACACGCCGTAATAGTGGATTGATTTGCCCGGCAAGTCGCTGTTCTACCGGCGTTACGTACCGACGGATGCCGCGGTCCGGCTCAGATTCCCTGCCAGGCCGGCTTGTTCGCCCAGATATAGCGGTAATAGTCGCCGTTGACGAGCTGGCTCGCGGCGGCCGGGCCGTCGACAGCCGAATCGGTACGTAACGCCGGTAAATTTCGCGGCATGCCGTACTAGTGGCTTGATTTGCCCGGCGAGTCGCTGTTCTACCGGCGTTACGTGCCGACGGATGCCGCAGCCCGGCTCAGATTCCCTGCCAGGCCGGCTTGTTCGCCCAGATATAGCGGTAATAATCGCCGTTGACGAGCTGGCTGGCAGCGGCTTCGTCGAGCACGACCGTCACGTGTTCGTGCAGCTGAATGGCCGAGCCCGGCTGGCTCGCAGAGACCGGGCCCTCGACGGCAGCGGCGATCGCGGCGGCCTTCTCGGCACCGAAGGCGAGCAGCACGAGGTGGCGGGCACGCCTGATCGTGCCGAGCCCCTGGGTGATGCAATGCACGGGCACTTCATCGGGCGAGGCGAAGAAGCGAGCGTTGTCGGCCCGCGACTTGGGCGCGAGCGTCTTCACCCGGGTGAGCGAGGCGAAGGATGAACCGGGCTCGTTGAATCCGAGGTGGCCGGTGCGCCCGATGCCGAGAATCTGCAGGTCGACTCCACCGGCAGCGTCGATGGCACGTTCATAGTCGGCGCCAGCACCCTCGAGCGTTGCCCTGTCTCCGTTCGGCACGTGAATATTCGCCGGAGTCAGCCCGAGGGGGCCGGTGACATCCCGGGTGATCACGGTGCGATAGCTCTCGGGATGCCCCGCCGGCAGCCCAACATACTCATCGAGCGCGAATCCGTGCACTCGCGATACATCGAGCGGATGCGTCAGCAGCGATGCCGCCAGTGCCGCATAGACCGGCAGCGGAGTCGACCCGGTCGCGAGCCCGAGCACGGTATCGGCCGTCGCCTCGATGAGGCGGCGTATTTCTGCGGCCACCAGTTCCCCCGCAGCCTGCTTGCTGTCGACGACGACAATTTCAGCCATGCGCGTGCTCCCTATCTGATTGTTTATGATCTAATCATAACAGGAGCAATCAGTAAACATCATAAATATCGCATGGGATCTGAGCTGCGTTGCTGCGTTGCTGCGTTGCTGCGTTGGAGCGCTGGTTCCGGACTACTCGGAGCTCCGTTCACGACTGCGGAGATTTGGCGTAATCGGGCTCCCCCAGCCCGATCCCCTCGCTTCCGGAAGTATTCTGCGCAGTTCTGTACGGGACCCTCGGTACGCAGCGCCTCGGGATTGCGCTCGCGCCTGCGCAGCTCTCCTAAGTTGCAGCGCTTCGGGCGTGCGCTCGCGCCTGCGCAGCCCCCGGGTCGTACCTAACACCGGTAGATATCGCGACACGCCGCCACTGTGACGTGCGTGTCGCGGCGGGTCGCAATTCTGCCGGTGTTACGTACCGAAACCGGCGGGGGTCAGGACAGCTGCACAGCGCCGAAGGCGAGCGCGGCGATTAGGGCCCAGGCCAGCAGCCCGACGGCGAGCGCCCGGCCTCCCGTGCGCAGCAGGGTGCCGAGGTTGACGGCTGCGCCGAGGGCGAAGAGCGCCATGGCCAGCAGCACGGTTTGCACCAGGTCAGCCGCCTCCAACACGACGTCGGGCAGCGGAACTAGCGTGCGCACGAGCATCGCAACGATGAACCCGGCGACGAAGAGCGGAACGATCGGCGGACGCTTCGTCCGGGTGCCCCGGGCAGCTGGTTCGGGTCTAGCGCGGCTGCCGATGTGGCCGGGGGTGGCCTGACCGTCCGCGGCGGGAGCGGCATCGCTGGGGCTGCCGACAGTAGGGGCCGAGCCGCTGGTGGCGGGGCCGGCGGGGCCGGCGGCATCCGCTTCGATGGTGGGCACACGGCGGCGCAGGGCGATGGACGCGACGGCCACGACCGGGGCGAGCATCAGCACACGGGTGAGTTTGACGACGAGGGCCACGGCGAGGGCGGCCGAGCCGGCGATTTGCGCGGTCGCGACGACCTGGCCGACGTCGTGCACTCCGGCGCCGACCCAGTGTCCGAATTGCAGGGTGCTCAGTCCAAGCGGATGCCACAGCAGCGGCAACACGGCGATCGCGACGGTTCCGCACAGCGTCACCAGCGCGATCGGGGTCGCGGTCTCCTCATCCTTGGCCTTGACGACACCGCTCATTGCTCCGATTGCGGACGCGCCGCAGATGCTGAATCCGGTGGCGATGAGCAGGGGCTGATGGCCGGGCAGGCCGAACCAGCGGCCGAGTCCAAAGGTGCCGGCGAACGTGACGAGCACGATCGTGACCGTCGTGGCGATCGTTACCCAGCCGAGCGCTGCGATATCGACGAGGCTGAGCTTGAGGCCGAGCAGCACGATTCCCAGCTGCATGAACGGTTTGGCGGCGACCGAGAGGCCGGGTGCCAGTGCTCCGGCCAGCAGGGGACGCGCGGCCGGAACCTGGGCGACGACGATTCCGAGCACGACGGCTATGGTCAGCAGCGGGATGGCGGGTACTGCGGCGTGCACGCCCCAGGCCGCGAGCGCAGCGAGAGCCGCCACGAGCACTCCCCGAAGCCACATTCAAACTAGTCTAGGCTGGCTGGGCCTCTGGACGGGGCCCGGGCCCCGTCCAGAGGCCCAGCTTCTAAACTGGGCCCACGGTCATAAGATGGGTCCAGCGCCGCCTCAAACCTCCAGCCGCCGCAACACCGGCGCCAGCCGCGCGGCGAAGACGTCGGCGGCCTCCACGCTGGCCGACGTATAGACGCCGGACGCATCGAGAAAGTTCAGGCTGCCGAGAAACCCGGCGTCATCGACGATAACGGCATTCACCGTGGCCGTCAGGTTGGGCGCGGTCAGCACCCCGTGGCGCTCCACGCCGTCGGACAAGCCGTCCACCTCGTCGTCGGCGAGAAACGAACGCTGCCCGATGACGCACTGCTCGACCCAGTTCGGGTGCAGTTCTGAGGAGATTCCGCCGAGTCGGTAGACGTGCGGCCGGCTGGAGTACACCCGCACCAGATCGTCGAATTCTGGCCGCCACAACGACACGGTGACCAACTGGGCGCCGACGGCATCCGCTGCCTCGATGGCAATCTCGGAGACCTGGGCGGCCAGATCCGGCGACAGAGGGACGACAGCAACGTCTTCAAGCTCGCGCGGCAGGCCGATGATCGGCACCGCACCGGCCAGCACCCCGACGACCGGAATCGCCCCGGTGAGCAGGCCGAGCCCCGCCTGCTTGCGCCGCGACGTCGCCCGCGAAAGCATGACAACCCCGACCAGGGCCGCCCCTCCGCCGACCAACGCGGCGATCGTGGGCACCTCGCCGAGCAGCAGCCACCCCAGCAGCAGCGAGAAAATGGGCACGATCAGCAGCAGCGAGCCGCCCTCGGCCACGCTCGTGCGCGAGAGGGTCAGGTTCCAGAGGCAGTAGCCGAGCACCGTGCTCACCAGCACGAGCACCACCAGTGCCACCCAAACGGATGCCGTCAGCCGGCTGACATCCAGATCGAACCGTGCAGTAGGCAGCGCGGTCAACCCTCCGATGGCACAGCCCCAAAACGCCGTTTCGATCGGAGGCACCCGCGCAAAAAGCGGCTGCTGCACGATCAGAAAGATCGACAACAGCAAGGCTGCCCCCACGATGAGCAGGGCGTTGCCGTTGAATCCGGTCGCGCTTCCGCCGCCGCCGAGAGTGATGGTCACGACGCCGCCGACCGCGATAACCATGCCGAGGTAGCCGAGCCGGGTGGTGCGCTCGACCAGCACGAAGTAGCCAAGGATGAACGCGAACACCGGCGAGATATTGAGCAGCAGGCTCGTCATTCCCGCGGGAACCGTGGCCTGGCCGAGGTTGAGCAACATGCCGTAGCCGGCGTAGCCGCAGAGCGCGACGGCGATCATGCGCGGAGTGTCCCCGCGACGAAGCGTTAAACGCTGCCGAGTGATGAGCAGATAGAGGCCGATGATGGCAGCGCCGGCGAGAAAACGCGCGGCCGTGAGATCCTGCGGGGAGAGGGCGGTGAGCGCTTCGCGAGTGGCGACATAGGTCGGGGCCGTCGCGGCCACCATGAGCACATCTGGTCTGGCCAGCCACCGTCGCACGAGACCCAATTTCCTTTAAAGCGTGTCTCGAGGGTACCGCACCGCGACCGGTCAAGTGCGGGCCCATGCTGTGAACGCGGGCCCAGTTTCTAAACTGGGCCCAGGGACGGGGCCCGGGCCCCGTCCGGAGTATTACGGCCGCCCGAGCCCCCTATACGTCCATCCAGCGGCGCGCCACACGGCCGGGTCCAAGGCGTTGCGCCCGTCGATGACCGTACGCGTGCGCACCAGCGACCCCACCCACTCCGGGTCGAGGTGCCGAAACTCGGGCCACTCGGTGACGAGCACGACAGCATCCGCTCCCCGCAGGGTGTCCTCCAGCGACGGAGAATACGTCAGCTGCGGATGCCGCGCCCGCGCGTTCTCGATGGCCTGCGGGTCGGTCGCCACCACTTCGGCGCCGAGTCCGCGCAGCTGCACGGCCACGTCGAGCGCCGGCGAGTCGCGCACGTCGTCGGAGTGCGGCTTGAAGCTGAGGCCCAGCACTGCAACCTTCGCCGTGTAGACGGAATCGCCGAGCTCCCCCATGGTGAGGTCGACGACGCGCTGGCGGCGACGCAGGTTGATCTTGTCGATCTCCTTGAGAAAGGCCACGGACTCGCCGCGCCCGAGCTCTTCGGCGCGGGCGGTGAAGGCCCGAATATCCTTGGGCAGGCAACCGCCGCCGAAACCAACGCCGGCACCGAGAAACCGGCGGCCGATGCGGCCGTCGTAACCGATCGCATCCGCTAGCTGGGTGACGTCGGCGCCGGTGACCTCGGCGATCTCGGCCATGGCGTTGATGAAGCTGATCTTGGTGGCCAGAAACGCGTTTGCGGCCACCTTGACGAGCTCGGCGGTGGCGAAGTCGGTGATCACGAGGGGGGTGTCGGCGGCGAGCGCCGTGGCGTAAATCTCGTTCAACAGTTTGACAGCGTGCTCGCCCGGGGCGCCCTCTGAAACGCCGTAGACCAGGCGGTCGGGGTTGATGGTGTCTTGCACGGCGAATCCCTCGCGCAGAAACTCCGGGTTCCAAGCGAGCGAAGCGTTGCTGCCGGCGGCGATTCGAGCGGCCAAACGGGCGGCGGTTCCCACCGGAACAGTGCTCTTGCCCACGACGAGGTCGCCGTCGGCCAGGTGCGGAATGAGCGACTCGACCGCGGCGTCGACGTAGGTGAGATCGGCGCTGTAGCTGCCGGGCTTCTGCGGAGTTCCGACGGCGATGAAGTGCACCTGGGAGCCGGCGACATCCGCTATATCGGTGCTGAACCGCAGACGTCCACTGCCCATGGCGGAGGTCAGAACCTCGGGAAGTCCCGGTTCGAAGAACGGCGGCTTGCCGATGGCAAGTTGGGCTATTTTGGCGGCGTCAACGTCGATTCCGATGACATCGTGCCCCAATTCGGCCATCGCCGACGCGTGCACGGCTCCCAGATAGCCGCATCCAATGACAGAAATTTTCATATGTCCCTCTCGATCCTCCCAGAGCCTAGCGGCAGCGGCACGGCGCCCCAATTCGCCGACCTGCATAAGCGGATGCCGCAGCGACCGTCCCGCGCATCAGTCCCCGCCTTCCCGCAACCAGCTCGCGCCAATCGCCCGTCCCGCACACCCACGCCACGCCACGCCACGCAACCATCCGTTGATCGAGCTTGCCGAGATCGCCATCGACCAACGGGACAGTGTCTGCGACACCCACCCGCGCCCAGCCGTCACAGGCTGGACAGAATCGTGACACCCCCTACGTGCGGTATCCGCGCGCGCTGTGTCTGCCCGGTACCATATCGTTATTCATCTAAAAGTGATAATTCATCAATACCCCGTAGATATCTACGAGGAAGGCCGCTACGGTGAGGCGTTCGAGGCGTACCCGTCGCCTCAATTTATGCCGAATCAACCGTCCTGACAGGAATTCGCCCATGCTCAAAAGACTCCTCGCCATAGCCGCCCTGACTACTCTCGCCGTTGTTGCTATTCCAGCGGGAGCATCCGCTGCTACCTATGTTCCCGGTGACAACCCGCCCAAGACAGTGACCGGCACCGTGGTCCCCCCAGATGGGGGATCCATCGGCTCCAGAGAAGGTGGCTACGTCGGTGACGATGGATACGTTGGCGACATAGACGAGGCCTACGTCGGCTACGTCGGGATCGCCTCCGCGGGCTACGACATTCCCATGCCACTGATCGTGGGCGGAAGCGCCGCACTGCTGCTCGGGCTCACTCTCGCGACCACGAGCGTCGTGCGCCGAAAGCGCGCCGGCGCCTGAGCAGACCTGCCAGAACAGCGGATGCCGCATCGGCGGCGTACGAACCCGCGCGTGCGCGGCGATGCCAATCGTGTCGCGGAGAGTTTCTCGCTAAATCAACCGGCGTCAGAAACCGGTCAGACGATTGGGCGTTCCGCAGATAGCTCGTCTTGGTCGATGGCGGTCTCGGCAAGCTCGACCAACGGAGCTCGCTGATCGAGGCGCGAGCTTGCGAGCGATCGAAATCCTCAGCAGGTTTCGATCGCTCGTTCCTCGCGCCTTAACCAGCGGTGGGCGACGGGCGCGCCGTGGCTGGTGCTGATCGGTCAGAGCCAGAGATAGGGGGGATTGGTACGCAGCGCGGAGGGGGCTGCGGCACGGCGGGCCAGGTGCACGGCTCCGTCGAGCGGCGTTCCCAGGCTCTCTCGAAGCTCGGCCTCCGGCGCAAGGCGCGCGAATTCCGCGGTAAAGGCCGCGACGAACGCTCCCCCGGCAGCAAACACGCCACCGGATGTCGACGCAACCTGCGGCAGCCCGGGCCAAAATCCCGCGCAGAGGGACTCCGCAACCAGGCAGCCGGCTTCGCTCATGATTCGGGTCGCACTTTGGTTCCCCTCGTTCGCCAGCTGCGAGACCTGGGGCGCAAAGGAGGCCAGCACGGCTGCCCGATCGGGCCGGGTGTAGAACTGCCCCGGCCAGGTTTCTGGCACACCAAACTGCGCGATAGCTGCAGCGCACAAGGCCCCAGGCCGCGCAGAGTCGTACTGGCGGGCGGCCTCGCGTAGTCCGGCCATTCCGATCCAAGCGCCGGCACCGCGGTCACCCAGAAGGTGTCCCCAGCCGTCGACGCGACGCCAGATACCGTCGAAGTTTGTTGCGAGGCAGATGGCTCCGGTTCCCACGGCGATCACGGCGCCGGGTTCCCCGCCAAGAGCACCGAGGTGGGCGGTGACGGCATCCGTTGCCAGCGCGAGCGGAACGTCACCGCTGCGGGCGGCCAAGTCGCGCTGCAGGGCCGCGGGGTCAGCGACGAGGGTGGCGAGACCGGTGGCCCCGACTCCTATTGCCGCCAGTTGGGCAAATTGCGCCGGCCAGGTTTGGTGAGCCCTCTCTAGCAGCTGCGCGACGACTGCGCCCAGGGTGCTTCCGTCTGCACCAATCTCAACCCGTGAGCCGGTCGCATCGGAACCGCCCGTTCCAGACACGGGCGCTAGGCGCATGCGGCTGCCGCTGCCCCCAACGTCGATGCCGAGCAGCCACCGCCCGGTCACTTGCTCATGCCGGCGGTGAGGCCAGAGACGATCTGTTTGGTCGCGACCAGAAAGATCAGAACCAGCGGGATCGTGGCCAAGGTGAGGCCCGCAAACAGGGTGGCCCAGTCGGTCTGATATTCGCCGAAGAACCGAGTGATTCCCACCGGAAGCGTGTAGGCCGATTGGTCACGAATCAGAATGAGCGGGTAGAAGAAGTCGTTCCACACCGGCACGAACCGAAACACCACCACGGTGGCAATGGCCGGCTTCACAAGCGGCAGGTGCACGCGCCAGAACGTCGCAAACGCGCCGGCTCCATCGAGCCGCGCAGCTTCGTCCAGCTCGAGGGGAAGTTGGCGAAAGAAACTCGTCAGCACAAACGTCGAAAAGGGAATTCCCAGAGCGCCGTAAACCAGAACCAGGCTCCAGAGGTTGCTGATCATTCCGAGACCGTCGAGCAAGAAGAACAGCGGCAGAATCGCCAGATAGACCGGCAACATCAACCCCGACAGAAAAACGGCCTCCAGCACCCCGAAGATCTTCGACTTTGTGCGCGAGAAGGCATACGCCGCCAACAGCGACACCACCGTGGAGAGCAGCACCGATCCAACGGTCACCACGATCGAGTTGATGAAGTAAGTCTCAAACGACGCCGTCACCCACGCTTTTTGATAACTCGCAAAGTTGAGCGCGCTGGGCAGACCGAGTGGGTCGCTCGCCATCTCTTGGGTGGTCCGCAAGGAGTTGCTAACCATGAGCAGCAGCGGAGAGATCGAGATGGCAGCATAAATCCACAGAAAACCGGATGCCGCGAAACCGCCCATCGTCGGCCGCGGCTTCTTGCGTGGCGGGCTCAGTCGTCGCTCCGCAGCGCTCGGCGCTGCGGCCTGCTTGCGGGTCAAGGTACTCATCAGTACAGCCTCCGTTCGGCGCGCCGCATGAACCAGGTTATGAAGATGGACACACCAAAGATAAAGAGAAAGAGGAGCGTGGCAATCGCCGACGAGGTGCCGATGGCGTTGGATGATCCCGACTCAAACGCCGTGCGGTAGAACAGCAGGCTTAGCACGTCAGTGGCCCCGGCCGGACTCCCCATCGACCCGCCGAGGGCGTATGGAATGGGAAACGCCTCCATGGCACCGATGAAGGTGAGCACGCTCACGGTGCCAATTGCCGGGATCAGCATGGGAAAGGTCACGTCGCGAAAACGCTGCCACGGCGAAGCACCGTCGAGCGAGGCAGCCTCGTTGATCTCCTCGGGAATTCCGCCAAGCGCCGCGCCGTACAACAGCACCGGAAAGCCGACCCATTGCCACGCGGTAACGAACACGACCACCCAGATGGCGGTCGACGGGTTGCCCAGCCACGGCTGGGCCAGGGCATCTAATCCAACGGATTTCAGCACGAAGTTGACCGGGCCAAAGAGCGGCGACAACATGAGCGACCACAAGTACCCGACGACCAATGGTGAGACCAGGTAGGGCAGCGTGAACATGGTCTGAAAGAAGCGTTTGAAGCGCTTGAGCCGGTGCAACAACGTCGCGAGGCCCAGGCCAATGGTGTTCTGAAACAGCATGGCCCCGGCGAAGAGCATCACGTTGTGCACGAAGGCGTTCGGGATCTGCGTCTTGTAGGGCAGCTGCGTGAACAGGGTGACGTAGTTGCCGAACGAGGCGAACTCGCCCCGCACAATTCCGGTCCAGTTATAGAAGGAGTAGCTCAGCGCCGTCATCAACGGATAGAAGATGAAGACCGCAAACAGCACCAGCGCGGGAAGAACGAAGACCAGGCCCGTTTTCTTAGTCAGTGCGATGCCGATATTGCGGCGTCGACGTGGCGTGATCACGGACATGGTCTTCATTCTCTCGTTCTACTTATTTGCCGGGAGTGAACCACTGCGAGACACCGGTCTGCAGCGACGCGGCCGCACCGGCGGCATCCGTTTGACCCAGGAAAATCTTCTGAATCTGTTCGCCGAGCACCGCAGTTCCGAGGGGTTCGCCATAGCGAAAGTCCACCAGCAGCAGGTACGGGGCCTGAGCCTGTTCGTAGTTATCCCACGCCTCTTGCATGGCAGCGTTGGCGTAGGTCACTCCGGGAATCGCGGAGAACTGGTTGAGTTCGTCGGCGACCAACTGGCCGAACTCGGGCGTTGCGAGCCAGTTGAGCAGCTCAAACGCGGCGTCTTTCTTCTCGGACTTGGAGTTAATCGCGAAGTTTCCATCGGCGTAGCCGGCACTGAGTGGAACGTCGCTGACCGCGTTCGGTGGCACCGGCACCTGATACGACCCGATATTTAGGTCGGGCGCTTGGGTGGCGAAGGTGGCGATTTCAAAGGATCCGCCCGGAAACTGTGCGGCCTGACCCGACGTGAACTGAATCTGGCTGTCGGTGTAGCTCACGCCGACCACGTCGGGCGTCATGTATGCCTGCATGTCATCGACGATCTGCAGCGACGCGACGTAGTCGGGGTCTTCAAAGGTTGTACTGCCGTCAAGCACCTTCGTTTCGAACGCGCTGCCGCCATACATTGCCGACCCGACGATGTCAGCGAAGATCGGCAGAATCCACGAGTCCTTGGCGCCGAGCGCCATCGGCGTGATCTCCTTGGTGACCAGGGTGTCATTGAGCTCGATGAACTCGCTCCAGGTGGTTGGAACGCTCAGATCATTCTGCTCAAAAATGTCCTTGTTGTAGAACATTTGCAGCGTCTGAGTGGCCAACGGAACGGCATAGGTCTTGCCGTCCTCCTTGCCGACGGCCCCGGCGAGTACGCTCGGCGCGATGCCTTCGAGACCCTCAACGAGACCGTCGATCGGCTCAAGTTGCCCGGCGGCAATGTTGGGCTGCAGCTGGCCGTACGCGCGCACCATGGGAATGTCGGGGCCGTCGCTTCCGGCGAGCCCGGTGGTGAGAATCTGGTTGTACTCGGTGTTCTGAAATGCTTCAAACTGCACCGTGACACCGGGGTGAGCGGCTTCATAGACGTCGAAAATCTTGTTGTATTTCTCCACATCTTCGGTGCGCCACGACCACACCTTCAACGTCACATCATCTTTCGCATCTGGCGCTGGCGCCGTAGACGCGCTCGGCGCACAGGCGCTGAGCAACACCGCCGAACCAATCGCGAATGCCCCGAGAGCAAGAAAACGTAGCCTCATTCTGAATCTCCTTTGATATCAACTGTGGTGGTGCCGACAAGCTGCGACTCGGTCAATAGGTCTACGGCTTTGCGAACGGATGCCCCGGCTCTGCCCAAAGAGACCTGCGCGACGTCCATAGGCACCCGCGCCACGCTCGCCACGATAGCGACCTTCAGATCGCCGCCGCTCTCTTCGAGCAAGGCTCGACATTCGCCCTCTGGCCGGTTGGTCGCCTGCATCAAAATGCGCAGTGTGCGGTCGCGTAACTTCTCATTGGTCGCGACAACCGAAACCATGAGGTTAGACCAGGTGCGCCCGATGGCCACCATGAGCGCCGTGGAAAACCCATTCAGCACGAGCTTTTCGGCCGTTCCGGCCTTGAGCCGAGTAGACCCGGTAACCACCTCGGCCCCCGTGCGCAACACGATATTACTATCGGCCAGATCCGCCAGCGAGGCACGCGAATTGCACGACACGAGTGCGGTGAATGCACCGACTTCTCGCGAGGCTGCCAGCGCTCCGCCCACATAGGGCGTGTTGCCCGAGGCGGTAAGACCGATGACAACGTCGTTCTGGCCGACCTGTGCCGCATCCGCTCGCCCACTGACAACGGAATCTTCCGCGTTCTCGACGGCGTGCTGTACGGCTCGGTCACCGCCGGCGATGTGTGCCACGACGAGCCCGGGTTCAATATTGAAGGTCGGCAGCAGCTCGGCCGCATCGAGCACGGCCAGGCGCCCCGACGTGCCCGCGCCGAAATAGTGCACGTGGCCACCGCGGTGCAGACGCTCGCTCGCCTCATCAACGAGACTAGCCAGCTGCGGCAAAATAGCGCTCACAGCGTCGACCGCGACGCGGTCTTGGGTGACGAAGAGCTGCAACCGTTCGAGCGTTGTCATGCTGTCCAGGTCGAGGGAAGCCTCGAGGCGACGTTCCGTCTCCGGTAGAAAAGCATCGCCCTCGAGCAGCGGATCGAGCAGCGGGTGCGACGGTGTCATGGTGGGCTTTCTCGATATTGGTCGTTTTTAGGGCTTCCAGCAGTATGTAGAAAAGTTTCACAAATTGCTAGCAATTTGGTGATTTATAACATTATTGCAATCAAAACTGGCATCATGGGGACATGACAGGTGTGCGCAAGCTGCTCACAGCAGCCCTCACCGCGCCCACTCCGGCGTTCTCCGGCGCCGTGGTGATCGCGGCAGTGAATGGTGAAGTGGCCATTCGTGAGTGCGTGGGCACGATTGCCCGGTGGAGTGATGATCTCGGCACTGACTGGCCCGGCCAGACCGCGAGCATCAGCACCGACACCCGGTTCGACCTGGCCTCCCTCACCAAGATTGCCACCGCGGCCACCCTGCTGGCGGCGCTGGCCGAACACGGCCTGAATTCGCGCATCCGTGTGGCGGAGCTACTGCCCGAGCTGTCGAGCGAGATGACCGCGCACCATCTGCTCAGTCACACGGCCGGGTGGCCCGCAGAGTGGCTTGACCACGACCCCGGCAACGACGCCTGGGCCCGCTTTCGATCACTGCCGGCGCTGAACCCTCCGGGCGAGGTATATCGATATTCGTGCGTGAGCTATGTTTGGGCCGGCCTCGCGATCGAATCGCTCACCGGCGAGCGGCTCGACGTGGCCATGACACGCCTGCTTCTAGCTCCTCTCGGCATGACCCAGACCGGGTTCAACCCGGCGCCCCACCTGCTCGCCACCACAGCGGCCACGGAGTTTCAGCCAGGTCGCGGGCTCGTGCACGGCGTCGTGCACGACGAGACGGCGTGGGCGCTCGGTGGAATCGCGGGCAACGCCGGACTCTTCGGGGCCGCGACCGATGTTCTGCTGCTCGCCGAGGCGCTCCGCACCGGGCATCCCAGCCTGGTCAGCCGTGACGAAATGACCACCGACCAGCTGCGCTTCTACCCGGGCCTGCGCAATCGCCCCGCCTACGGGCAGGCGCTCGGCCCGAGGGTTGCCGACAGGCAGTGGATGGGCGCGCTCGCTGACACCGGGGCAATCGGGCACACGGGGTTCACCGGCACCAGCCTCGTGACGCAGCCCGGAGGAATTCACTCGGTAGTATTTCTATCAAATCGTGTGCATGTTTCACGGCACACGACCGACCTGAGCATACTGCGCGGCCACGTTGCCGACACCGTTGCCAAACTCAAGGGGTGACCGTGGTGCCCGATGTCTTTGTGGCTATTCGCCAACGGATGCCCACCCTCAGCAAAACCGAGCGTCGCGTCGCCGAGTTGGTGTTGGCCGACCCCGACAGCGTGCTGCACTCCACCGTGAACGAGCTAGCCGAGCTCTGCGATACGTCTCAGGCCAGCATCGCGCGCTTTTGCCGCGCGGTCGGCTTCGTCGGCTACCGCGAGTTTCGCATGGCCATCGCCGCCGCCAACAGTCGAGAAGAAACGGCACGCAACCACTTTCGCGTGGCTGATTCCGAGATCTCCCCCACCGACAGCGCCCTCGAGGTCGTGACCAAGGTGGCCTATCAAGAGGCGCGCGCGATCGAGGAGACCGCCCGGGCGCTCGACCTCACCGCGCTCGACGCCATTGTCGACGCCGTGCGCGGCGCCGCCCGCATCGACATTTACGGTGCCGGCTCGAGCGGCCTCACGGCGCAAGACCTGCAGCAGAAACTCCACCGCGTCGGCCTCACGTCATTCTGCTTCGGCGATATGCACATCGCGCTCACCTCCTTCGCGCTGAGCCGCCCGGGATGCGTTGCCATCGCCATCTCGCACTCCGGCGTCACGCTCGAGGCCATCCAGACCCTTGAAATCGCCCACCAGGCCGGCGCAACGACGGTGGCCATCACGAACTTTCCGGAGTCACCCCTCGCCGTGATGGCCGACCTGGTGCTCACCACCAGCGCCCGAGAAACTCGGTACCGCTCCGGCGCCATGGTCAGCCGCATCGCCCAGATGGCCCTCGTGGACTTTCTTGTCGTGCGCCTGCTGCAAGGAAACTACGACGAAGCCAATGAAGCACTGCGCCGCACCTACGACGCGGTACAGAGCCACCGCCTGCCCTATCCCCGCGCAGCCACGCGCCCCAGCCTCAAGTCGCCTCCTGCCCGCGACTGAGCCAATGCCCACCGAGCCGACTCACTCTGTCACCACATAGGTGAGTCGCGCGCCGTGCTCCGCATCGCCGCCCAGCAGATAGTGCCGTATGGTCAGCGCCGCCCTCCACACCCAAACCCCACGTCTGCCCCTCAACGGGGAATGCCCACCTAGATATAATCTAAGGGAACGGATATTTGCCACAGACTCGGGGGAGGCGGCTGCTTTTTGTCAAACATGACGCACGTGCACAAGCCGATAAAACCGGCCCATGACTGGCATGCCATCTATTCGGCTCGACTGAGCATCACCGACCTGCTTGTGCTCATCTGGGTCGTCTTCGGTGTGCAGATCGCCTGGTTCGGCTTCGATAGCGGCGACCTGGCCGTGCGTTCCAGCGACCTCGCTGTCTCGTACACCTCGGTATCCGTCATTCTCATCCTCAGTTGGATGGCCGTGCTCAGCATTTATGGCACGCGCACCGACCGCGTGCTCGGCACCGGCTTTGACGAGTACAAGCTGATCGTGGGGGCATCCGTTCGGCTGTTTGGGTTGCTTGCCATCGTCGCCTTTCTCTTTCATATCGACGTGGCGCGCGGATACATTTTGCTCGCCTTTCCCCTCGGCATCGTCGTTCTCGTCTTCTCGCGGTGGATGTGGCGCCAGTGGCTGGTCGCCCAGCGTGCACGTGGCCAGTACACCTCCCGGGTGATTCTGGTCGGCACGCAGGAGTCTTCCGCCCGCATCGCCGGCGAACTCACGACCCGGCTCGGTGCCGGCTACCTCGTGGTCGGCGCGTGCGTCACGGCAGGCCCGGCCGACTCTTATCTGCCCGACAGTACCGTTCCCGTGCTCGGCGGTATCGACGACGTGCACACCGCCCTCGATTCCCTCGGCGCTGACACCGTCATCATCACCAGCAGCGATGCCATCTCCCCCCAGCGCATGCGCGAACTCAGCTGGAGCCTCGAGCCCGGCCGCCACCACCTCATCATGGTTCCGCGCCTGATTGATGTGAGCGGCCCCCGCATTCACACCCGGCCGGTCGCCGGCTTGCCGCTCATTCACGTAGAGACGCCACGTTACGAGGGCCGCACGCTCTTCACCAAGCGCGCCGTCGACATCATTGCGTCAACCCTGCTTATCGTGTGTCTCTCCCCCGTTCTCGCGGGCATCGCGCTCGCCGTCAAACTGAGCGGTTCGGGCAAGGTGCTCTTCTACCAGGAGCGCGTCGGCATCAACGGTCGGCACTTTCACATGATCAAGTTTCGCTCGATGGTAGCGGATGCCGAAGCGCGCCTAGCCGATCTGCAAGACACCAAGCGCACCGCCGGCAACTCCGTCATGTTCAAAATGCCAGACGACCCCCGAGTCACCCGCATCGGTCGATTTCTGCGCCGCTTCAGCCTCGACGAGTTACCCCAGCTGTTCAACGTGCTGCGCGGTTCGATGTCACTCGTTGGCCCCCGCCCGCCCCTCAGATCCGAGGTAGACGAATACGCCCACCACGTGCACCGTCGCTTTCTCGTCAAGCCCGGCATCACCGGACTCTGGCAGGTCAGCGGCCGCTCCAATCTCTCGTGGGATGACACCGTTCGCCTCGACCTCTACTACGTAGAAAACTGGTCACTCGTCGGCGACCTCGTCATTCTCTGGCGCACCGCCAAAGCTGTACTAGCCCGAGACGGCGCCTTCTAAACGGATGCCGCCCCTCGCCCCGTCACGGCAGTAATGCTCACAACGCCGACGAAGGTGCCGGCATGAGATGCGATAGCCGCTGCGCGTCCGGGTTGGCCCGAGCAACAGTATTTTGTGTTCCGATACAGTTCAGACATGCAGAATGATCGCCAATCGATGTCACCAGACGCCCCAGAAAAAATCCCTTCATCAGACTCGATCTAAGAAAAGTCGCGGCCGCAGCGTCAACTCTTGTAACTGTGGTCAGCCTTTCCGGAAGCGACACACTCGCTGCAGTCGCTCTCATACTGGCAATCCTCGCGTTCATAATTCAAATTGTTGTTTTCATTACCGACCTATACATAGGTAGCCTTCGTGACCTGGAAGCGAAATCTGTTTACGCTGACACGAAATCACTACTCACGAAAATAGAAACTGGAACGGCCGCAACGAGCGACATGGTACAGGTGCAGCTGTCGAAGTTGATAGATGGACTCCTTATAGCGACTAAGAGTCCGGTCGCGGGCGGCGAAGTAACTGTCGGCCCGGCCGATCAGGTGCAGGGCGCCCTTATCGCTGCTCGAAATACGGCAGCACCACAATTCGACCATGATCGTGAGCAGGAAGCCGCGCGAGTGACTCTACTCACTAATTGGCTCAGGGCATATAGTCTTCAACAACTAATCGCCGATGGGGTCAAAGAACTGCCGGTCAATTGCTTCCCGCTTTTCGACATTCTGGGGATGGACGTAGTCGACTCGTATCAGCGAGGCCTTCCTGAGGGCCGAGTTATGGATATGCCGATGTACTACGAAGCATCGATCGCACTTCAGACGGGTGGCTTTGTCCGGCAGGAAGACGCGCATCTCGTGCTGACACACAAGGGCCTACTGGCCGCGAGCCTAATAAAGGCCCCCGATCCGATCCCGGAGCACATCGTAAATCTCTGGCCGGAAATAGGTGCAATACGGGGGAGGTCGCAGCACTAAATCACTCATCTATGTCCGGCATTTGGCACGCTGCATCGAGCGGAGCAGCACGTCAAGATGTGTTGGAGCGTCATGAATACCGCGGCTTACATTGCCGCCGTGCACGACTTCTCCGGCGTACCGTGCCGCAGCAGAGATTATGCCTGAGCGCCCGAGAAGTGGGCAAGGCTCACTGAGAGCTAAGATTGTGGCAGCCCGATACCCGACCTCATTCTCAAGGAGGACGACTCCTGCTTCGTCTTCAATCTTCTTACAGACAGAGTCCCATTCTGGCCACTCGCTCGTGATGAGTTCCTCAAGAACGGCCTCAAGCAACCGAATGGTTCCCACCCCGGTCGTGTCGGCGGTGTGTTCCGGCTCGTCAAACGACACGCGCACGTGCGACTGCGCCGCCAGCTTATACACCTTGTCGGGCTGAATCTGCGCGAGCAGGGTGGCCAGACGCGACCCGTCGCTCAGGTCGCCGCAGTGCAGAAACAGCTTGGCGCCCTTGTCATGCGGATCCACATAGAGGTGATCAACGCGCGACGTATTAAAAGTGGATGCCCGCCGAATCAACTCTCCCATTACCGGCATGTGTGCGTCCCCAGTTCGGGGCACACGACGGCGTCGATTCACGCAGCGAATTGACGTCGATCTCGTGCGCCGAACCGGCCCGCATCGACGGCGCTCGCCTCGAGCTCTGGTTGAATAGAGCAATGTCTTCTTCGCACGCGGCGCACGCCGCAACCCCGAAGCGCACCCGTACCCGAAGTCGCGCCCGCACGGTCGTCGGGTTCGTCGTGCTCGGTCTGCTCGTGGCCGTCGTCGCCAGCACCGCCTGGGTGGGCATTCGCGGTCTGCAGGCCAAGGACGCCCTCGAAGCCGCGGTGCCGCTTGCATCGGTGATCAAAGACCAGATCATCGACGGCGATGCCGACGCCGCGGGCCGCACGGCCATCGAGCTGGTCGAATACGCTCAGGTCGCCAGTTCCCGCACGAGCGACCCGGTCTGGCACACCTTCGAACTGCTGCCCTTTCTCGGCACCAACCTGCAGGCCGTTCGCCAGCTCGCCGCCGTCGTTGACGACGTCGCTCAGAACGCCGTGACCCCGCTCGCCGAGCTCGCCGGCAGCTTCGACCTCACCGATTTGAAGCCCGTCGACGGCGCCATCGCCCTACAGCCGCTACTCGACGCCCAGGCACCGGTTGCAAAAGCCCACGAGGCCCTCGCCCGAGCCACAACTAGCGTCAACGCCATCGAGACCGGCCAAGTAGTCGAGGTTGTGCGCAGCGCAGTCGCCCGGCTTCAAACCGTCACCGTCGAGACGGCCGGCGCACTCGACGGGTTGAATCGCACCGTCACGCTACTACCCGCCATGCTCGGGGCTACAGAGCCGCGCGACTACATTCTGCTGTTTCAGAACCCGGCAGAGCTGCGCTCGTCCGGCGGCATCCCTGGCGCACTAGCGCTGCTGCACACCGACCTCGGCAAGATCGAACTCACGCAACAGGCGACGGCACGCTCGTTTCCGCAGTACAGTACCCCGGTGCTACCCCTCGGCGACGAAATCCGCAGCATTTACGGTGACATCACCGGCGAGTACTTCCAAAATGTCACGATGACCCCCGACTTTGCCCAAACCGGTGCCCTTGCCGGAGAAATGTGGCGCCTTCAGTTTGGTGTCGAGACCAACGGCGTGCTCTCGATTGACCCAGTCGCGCTCAGCTACCTGCTCGACGCTACTGGCCCGATCACCCTCGCCACGGGCGACGAGCTTAACGCCGGCAATGCCGTGCAGCTGCTACTGAGCGACGTCTACGCCCAGTACGAGGTTCCCCAGCAGGACGCCTTCTTTGCCGCCGCTGCGGGAGCAGTCTTTGACGCCGTCAAAAGCGGCCGTGCCGACCCGACCAAGCTCATCGCCGCCCTTGCCCGGGCCGCGGCCGAAAACCGCGTGCTGGTCTGGAATGCCGACGAGGCCGAACAGGCTGTGCTCTCCGGCACATCCCTAGCCGGCGGGCGGCCGGTCAGCGACGACCAGACGAACCGGTTCGGGCTCTATCTCAACGACGGTACCGGCGCAAAAATGGACCTCTACCTCGACGTAACAACGGCCATCGGCCAGCAGACCTGTCGCGAAGACCTGCGACCGCAATACGCCCTTGAAGTGACCCTCACCAACACCGCACCAACGGATGCCGCCACGTCCCTTCCCGCGTACGTCACCACGGGCGGTGGCTTCGGCGTGCCCCCCGGCAGTGTCAATACCGTGGTCTCGGCCTATGGCACTCCGGATCTACAGAACCTCGGACTCACCCGCGACAGCGCCGTGGTTCCCTACCATCCGGCCACGGACGCAACTTACCCGGTGAGTACCATCACCATCGAACTCGCGCCCGGAGAAAGCACAGTGCTGCGCTTCGCCTGGCTCGGCCCCGAACCCTTTGCCGGTAACCTCGAGCTGCGCAGCACACCCTGGATCACCCTGCACAAGACGGAATCACTCGACATAGCTTGTTGAACCGAAGTTTCCGAATGAGTTCCCGGTGCCCGCGATCTTCGCGATCGCATAGGCATCGTTCGTCGGCTCCAGATAGCCGGGAGTGTCTCGGTAACGGTGTTTCCGGCGTGTTTCATTAGTAGGATTCTGCGTTCGGCCAGCGGTCACGGAAGATGATGGCGAAGGCGTTGAGAGCTGGCTTCCAACGCATCGTCCAACGAGCTCGGCCCTCACCGGTAGGGTCGAGACTTCGCGTGACCAGATACAAGCATTTTAGAGCGGCCTGCTCGGTGGGGAAATGTCCTCGAGCACGCACCGCCCGCCGGTACCGGGCATTGAGTGACTCGATCGCATTGGTGGAGCAGATCACTTGGCGGATCTCGGGGTCGTAGGACAGGAAAGGGGTGAACTCTTCCCATGCCGACTCCCATAATTGGATGATCGCACCGTATTTCTTCCCCAGGTCTCGGTCAGATCATCCAACGCTGCCCGCGCCGCGTCAACGGTCGGAGCGGTGTAGATCGGTTTTACCGCTCGTTTCATCGCATCCCAATCCTTCTTCGAGGAGAGCTTGAACGTGTTGCGAATGAGGTGAATGATGCACGTCTGCACCGTGTCAACGGCCACACATTCCCGACGACATCCGGCAATCCTTTCAACCCGTCACAGACCAGGAAGAACGTGTCAGTGACACCACGGTTCTTGATATCGGTCAGGACAGACAGTCAGAACTTGGCGCCCTCACCGCCGGTGCCGGCCCACAACCCGAGAATGTCCTTCGCACCGTCCAAGGTCACCCCGATGGCCGCGTAGATGGGCCGGTTGGCGACCTGCCCATCACGGATCTTCACCACGATCGCGTCGATGAAGATCGCCGCGTAGACGCCGTTCAGCGGGCGGGACTGCCACGTCTGCATCTCCTCGATCACCTTGTCCGTGATGCGGGAAATGGTCTCTTTGGAGACCTGCGCGCCGTAGATCTGGTTGAAGTGTGCGCTGATCTCCCCGGTTGTGAGGCCGCGGGCATACAACGACAGCACAATCTCATCGACCCCGGTCAAACGTCGTTGTCGTTTGGGCACGATCACCGGAGTGAACGTGGCGTCCCGGTCACGAGGCACTTGAATGGTCACCGGCCCCGTCGACGGGCTGATCACCGTTTTGGGCCGGGTCCCGTTGCGCACGTTGGATTCCTCACGCTCGTCCGGGGCACGGTTCTTCTCATGACCGAGATGCTCAGTCATTTCCTCGTTCAGCACCGTCTCCAAGAACGTTTTCGTGAACTGGCCCAGCAGACCATCAGGACCGTCCAGAGCCAGGCCCTGCTCCTTAGCTGATATGTAGTGGGTTTTGTCAAGAGGGCATTCTGAATGCGGCGCCCGTAGATGATGGTTGTTGGGTTTTTGAGGGGGAAGCAAGAGTGCACTTCTCTTGATTCCCCCTCAAAAACCCTGAGA
>NZ_PJJO01000021.1 GCF_002929535.1 Cryobacterium sp. Y11 | reverse complement strand
TGGCGAGGGTGCCTCGAAAACTGGTCAACCGCTCGACAGCCGTGCCGATCGCAAGCGGCGGCAAAATGAGCAGGTTGACCAAAAGTCCCACCACTATTCCCAGAGAAACTTGGGCGAGATAACCGACCGAGTAATCATCGGCTTCCGGACCGCCGATGATGAGAACGAAAAGAGCAGTCAGGGGTACTTGTTCTCCGCCGACACCAAGCCACCGCATTCCTCCGATAAGAGAGCCAAGGCCGATAACCAGCGAGATCGTCCACACGCTGGGCTCGCTCAGGAGGAGCACGGCCCCAGCAAGGGCGATTCCCACGGCGAGCCCAGCGAGGGTTTGTAAAGCGCTGCGGAGAGAACGCATAAGCGTTGGGTGCATGCTCAAAAGTGCGCCCAGCGGCGCGTAGTACCGCAATTCCTGAGCGTCCCCGGGGAGAAAAGGGGACACCGTCCAGGCGATCGCCACAGCAACAGCAATCTTGGTGACCTGGAGGAATCGCGGAGGTTGAAGACGACGGACCAACGCCAGCCGTGATGCGTTCCACGGGAAAATCGTTCTCGACATCGTCTACGTCTCTTCCGCGGCAACGGAGAGTTGGGATCCGCTCGCCCCGCAGGTTAAGCGCGGATGCTGGCGAGGCGCTGGGAAACATCCGACAAGGAAACCACTCTCGCAGTCGCCGGTACGGAACTCAGAATTTTCGGAAGGGATGTCCACCTCCGTTCATGCCGTGTCCGACAACGCAACGGCGATGTCGAATCGATGCTGATCTTGCTCGCGGAACGCTCCTCAGCCAGCAAGGCACGCACCGCGAGCATCAATCAGATCCACGCACTATTGGTTCGCGCGCCCGAGGCAGTCCGACAGGATTTTCGTCGCTTTGACGGCGCCAAACTGGCGGTCACTCTCGCGCGCACACGTCCGGCGCCGGGGACCACTCCGAAGGTGATAGCTCGAGCATCCGCGAAACGGCTCGCGCAACGCCGCCAGGCGCTGACGGCAGACATTGCCCATATCGTCTTGCCGCGCTCAGACAACGAAGAGCGTCAGTGGATCCTTCACGCCGAAACCGTTCCGGAGCTCCGCCACGCCCCGAAACGGCTACTCGATCCGCAGTCTCAAGTGAAGAGGCTCACGCCACCTGGACCAACCAACAGTCCCACGACGATGAGCACAATACCCCAGAGAATTTGGCGTCGAAATAACGCGAAAATGCCTGCAATTACGAGGATTACCGCAATGATCCAGAGAATTGTTGCCATGGTGCTGCTCCATTTCATTCAGCGCCGACGGGCCGTACGCCCATAGCGGTTTTCGATCTGTTGAATCGAACGTACCCCCTGCTCGGTCTCTGACTACTGTGTTTTATCCAAAATGGCGTGGAGGTAAGACGCTGTCATCAGGTGTTAGCCGCCATGCGAACCGACCAAGAGAACCCAAGCACGGTCACGTCCCCCGAGGGGATGCTCTTATTGATGTCAAGCGGCTTTTTGCGCCGCCTTGGTTTATTGAGTTTTGTCGTCGAGCCATGCACTGAAGGCGACTTCCAGATTGGTGTCAGCACGTTCGGGCACTCGCGTCTATGGCCAGCAAAAAACACCAGCGAACAGGAGCCTTCCCCTTAACGCCGCCATATAAATCCAAAAACCCCAACGGTCGGCTCTGGCTGCTTGACTATCACTATGAAAGCCGCACTACTTTACCCCGCTGGATACAACGCCGAATTCCTTGAAGTCGCTCTGCCACTCCCGGCCCCTCCCGCAGGAACCCTGATTCGTGAACTGCTCTACACACATTTCACCGTGCTTCTCGACCCTGCGCGGCGCCTCGCGATCGCGACTGGCGTCAACATCGACGGGGATCACCTCGTTACCGTTGATCGAGGCGAAGGCTGGCACCTCGACTCGCGTATCCCGATCTACGAACAGGCCGGAGAGGACGTCTATGCCAGAAACGATCTCGACCGCGGGCACCTCGTCCGCCGCCTGGACCCGGTCTGGGGCGACACAACGACAGCCCGGCGAGCAAATTACGACACCTTCGCCTACACCAACGCCGCACCCCAAGCCGCAGCCTTCAACCAATCGAAACAACTCTGGCTCGGCCTCGAGGACCACGTCCTCACCTACGCACGCACCAACAGTAACCGCATCAGCGTCTTCACCGCCCCCGTACTCTCCGCCCAGGACCCGATATACCGCGGCGTGAAGATCCCGCAAGCATTCTGGAAGATCGCGGCATGGACCACGACCCTGCACGGCTCCACCGCTCTGCACGCTGCCGGATTCGTCCTCGACCAAAGTCCACAGTTAGAGGACATCGACCTTGACACGATCCACGCCCCAGCCCTCATGTACGGCACTCCCCCACCGCTTGGACCATACCGCACCTACCAAGCACCCATCGGGGACATCATCGACCTCACCGGGCTCAACCTGACCGCCCTATCCGAAGCAGACGTCTACGCCCCGGCCCCAACAATCCAGGAAGACACCGACCAGCGAACGCGCTGGGTCGAACTGACCGACACCGCAAGCATCCACCTCTAACCACACCGAATCATCTACAGCCAGCTCAGACCCCAGCGCGAAGGTAAACATAGACGGTTTCACGGCTGACCCCAAACTCTCGAGCAAGAACAGACTTCGGCACGCCCGCAGCAGCCTTCTCACGCAGCTCAGCCGCACGGACCACATCCAAGGATGGGATACGGCCGCGGTACACGCCACGTTTCTTCGCCAGGGCAATGCCCTCACGTTGACGCTCACGGATCAAAGACCGCTCAAACTCAGCAAACGCTCCCATAACGTTCAAGAGCAGGTTCGCCATTGCGTTGTCGTCACCGGTGAAGGAGAGTTGCTCTTTCACGAACTCGACCCGAACCTTCTTCGCGGTGAGCCGGCGCACGATCAAGCGAAGATCATCGAGGTTGCGGGCAAGACGATCCATGGAATGCACGAGAACAGTATCGCCATCTCGAACGAACCGAATCATCTCCTCCAGCTCGGGCCGGTTCT
>NZ_PJJO01000035.1 GCF_002929535.1 Cryobacterium sp. Y11 | reverse complement strand
CGAGGAAGCGGGCTAGGTAGGTTCGCGCGACGGCGTCATAAAGAGCGACGGTTTTGCGTCCGTTTCGGTCGCTCCAGTCCGACAGTGAAACGGCCGCTGCGTCGGCTTCTGCGAAGCGTGACCATTCGGGGATGTAGGGCGGGTTGAGCAGTTCTGAACCGTCGGACATTTTTACGAGGCCGCCGAGGTTCCACACGAGGTCTCCGAACTGGTTGCGTAGTCCCTCGATTTGGTAGTCGTGTTCGATGGTGGCTTTTCGTCGCGTTACGACGATGCCGCCGACAGTGAGGGTGGGGTTGGCGATGTCGATCGCGTGACGAGTCACGAAGTCGTTCACGCGGATGGCTGCTTCGACGGAGTCGTAGTTGGGGTCGGTTGGGATAATGATGGTGTCGGCGGCTGCCATCGACATCTGGACCAGGTGGCCGAGGTCTGGCCGCGTGTCGATGAGGATGATGTCGTAGTCGTCGGTCCATCCGTCGAGTGCTTTTTGGAGGCGTCTCACGGCTCCGATTACTCCGGCTTCGGTTTCTCGGTTGATGAGGTCAAACCGTGCCGGGAGCACATCGATGTTTTCCGCCTCTGCTGTTGGGGTCCCATCGGGGCTGGTCCATCCGCAGGCGACGACGGCCCCCTCCCCCGATCCTGATTGGTCGGCTTTGATGACCTCTGACATGGTGGGGATGGGTTCGTTCGCGTCCCAGTCGATGCCAAGTCGACGTGTGGCGTTCGCCTGTGGGTCCATGTCTACGACGAGAATCCGCTGGCCGGCTCGAGCGAGTGCTGCGGCGAGCTGTACGGTCAGCTCCGTTTTTGACACGCCACCTTTGTTGTTCGATATGACTGCTGTGTGCGCCACGGCTCTCACCTCTCGCGAAAGTCAATAAACACAATACTTGTTTGTGTTTATTGAGTTGATTGTCTTTCAACTATTGCGTTGTTTGCGAATATTGTCTTGATCGACACGCCAGCAAAACAATAATTTATTGTTTTACAATAAAAACAATACTTGTTTGCATTGCAAATATTGTGTTCCTTGATAGAGGAACGTGAGGGGTCGCCCCACGGGTTTTCTATCAAGCCCCAGGGTCAGGATGGGCCTGAACCGAACTGCTCTCAGCAACAAGCGCAGGAGCGACCTCATGTCAATATGGCTGGCCTAGCCAGCTCGTCGGGTCCGGCCTCCGTGCCGGGGTTCCCGGTGGGGGAGTGTGAGGGGGCTGGCCCCCTCACCGGCTGGCTTCTCGGGGCCAGCCGGCTGTGGGCTAGATGTTGCGGAGCGTGCTGACGATGGTGGGGAAGGGGGAGAGGCTGTCGACGAGTGTGTCGATGGTGCCGTCGTCGGGCTTCTGTGCGAAGGCCTTCTGGATCCTCGTGAGTTGGCGGTCGGTGAGGCCGATGGTTTCGCCGTCGGGGGTGACGCTGACGGCGATGGCGGTACCGAAGATGACGGTGGGGCTGCCGAGGAGGTGGGTGAGGACGGTTGCGGGCAGGTTGAGGGGTGAGCCGTTGATGAGTCCTTCATCGTCGACGAACAAGTCGATGCTGTCGGCCAGGCCAACGACGTCGAACATGGAGCAGCCAATGGCGGCGCTGATGTCTGCCCCGATGCTGCCTGGGGTCAGGTTCAGGGTGGTGATGGTTTCGGTCGGGTTGATCGTGACGCTACGGATGGTGGTCATGGGGTTCTCTCTCCTAGTTGGTGAGGGCGCGGGGTTCCGGCTCTCGGGCACTGGTTGTGTAGTCGTCCACCGTTTTTCTGCCCTTGGTGGCGAGAGAATCGATGNGAGAGAATCGATTGAGAGCGGGAGCGGCGAAGCACCGCAGGCTCGGGCGAAATAAGGGAGCCTGCGACCGCGTCCGAGACTGCGGTGCGTAGGCACGGAGCGAACTATGATGACCGGACACCAAGGGAAGAAAAGTCTTGAAAAAGAACGGACCGGCGCAGCCGGTTCCATGTGGGGCCGGCCTCCGTGCCGGGTTCACCGGTGGGGGAGCGTGAGGGGCGCCGCCTCTCACGGCCGGCCCTGGCGGGGCCGGCCGTGACCGCCTCGGGTTATTCGGGGCGCTGGTGCTGTTGGATCTCCGCATACGGGGCGGTATCGGTCCAGCTGTAACCGGTGGTGACGCTGACTGTTTTGGCGTTGGCGCGGACGACGTCGCGCCACTGGCCGCGAATTTTCACCCGGTCGCCCTTCTGAATCGTGTCGCGGCTATGGCCGGTGGCTTGTCCTGTGGCAATTTGTTCGGCTCTGACGGCTTCCCAGTAGGTGATCTGGTCGCGCTTTTCTGCGAGGTGCGGCGCGAGGTGATCCGCTCGGGCCTGCTTCTGCGCGTCGGTCGCGTCGATGTACCCGCGTTCATCGTCGTAGCACGGGGCAATGATGCGTCGTTCGAGCTTGCGAAGCTCGGCCCCCATCGTTTCGATACGGTTGGCGACGGTGATGGGGGAGTAGCGGGCCTCGGTCGTATGGGTAGCGGCGTCAGCGCGTGCCAGGGCGTGCTGGGCGTCGGCCGTCGCATCCAGCGCAGCCCGGGTGGCCTTGTCGGCGTTGGCGAGGGCGTTGCGGTGGCGGGTTTCGGAGTGGTGGCCGATTTTGATCGGTTCGCCGCCTTCGGGCAGCCGCCGCAGCGCTGCGTGTTCGCGGTCCCACGCGGCCGTTTCGGCGGTGGCCGTGCGGTCGGCTTTGTGCTCGAGCGCGTTGACCCGGTCGGCTTGCCGCTGCATCTTCCCTGCCTCAACCTCGGCCATGGGGCGGTGGGTACTGTCAAGGCTGGTGGTGACAACGAAACCGGCGGCCTCCAACGCTGTGGTGGTCCGCTCGATTATGCCGAATTTGGGGAGGCGGTCGCGGGACTGGGGGACGAACCAGGCGCTGATGCTGCGCCCCCAACGCCACCCGTTGGCCTTCAAGACCTCGGCGGTCCCGTCACCCTTGCTGGTGCCGTCGATCAAGGTGCCCTCAGCGTGCGTGTGGGTGATGGTCAGTGCGTTCATGATCTTGTTCTCTCTCCTCGAACAACGTGTTTTTTTGCCTTCCGGCGAGAGAAATCGATAGCGACCGTGAGCGGTGTAGTGCAGGGTCGTGGAATACCGGAGGGAGCGAAGCGAGTGAGGATATGCCGCGAAAGCCCAGAACGAAGACGCGGGAGGAAGCTACGATGACCGGCCGGAATGGTCAAAAAAGCATCACAAAACAGCGCCGCGCAGCGGCTCCGCTCTGGCAGAACAGCAGGGCGGCCACGCCGCCGTTCCATGTTGTTGCTGGTGTTTTGGGTGGGGGAGTGTGAGGGGGCCGTCCCCTCACGGCTGCCCTGACCGGGTCAGGGCAGGCCAGCCGTGAGTTGGTTAGTGGCGGCGGAGCATGGCGACGAGTCCGGGGAACGCGCTCAGGCCGACTGCGAGCTGGTCGATGACGGTCGGGCCGGGGCGGGTGGCGATTCCGGCGGTGAGGCGCTGCACCTGGGCGTCGGTCAGGCTGATGCTCTCACCGGTGTTCGGGTCACAGCCCAGCGCAACGGCGTTACCAAAGAGCACGGCGGGCTTACCGAGCAAGTGGGCGATGATCGTCGCGCGCAAGTTCAGCCGTGACCCGTTGAGGGCGCCGTCATCGTCGACGAATAAGTCGATGTCCTCCTCGAGGCCGACGACGTCGAAGTTGTTGCACCCGACGCTCTCATCTAGGGCCTCCACGATGCGGGCCGGGTCGATGAGGGTGGGTTCAAGCTCCTTGAGAAAGCCGATACGGAGGGCGCGGAGCTGAGTGGTGGGGGTGATGGTCATGATGAGTCTCCTCGTTAGGCGTTGCTGTCGGCGTAGCGGGTAACAGCGCAGATTTCGTCGGGCTGGGTGTCGACGCGGCCTTCGCTGTGGCATCCGCTGCACGTACACCCATCGGCATACCGGTCACGCGGATAGGTGTTCTCGTAGTCGTACGTCATGGCGTTTCTCTCTTTCTCCTCGGACAACTTGTTTTTTTGCCTTCCGGCGAGAGAAATCGATAGCGACCGAAGCGGTGAAGTGCCCAGAATTTCAGGCGAAATAAGGGAGCCTGCGACCGCGTCTGAAAATCTGGGAACGCAGCCGCGCAGGAAGCTACGATGACCGGCCGGAATGGTCAAAAAAGCATCAGAAAAACAGTGCCGCACAGCGGCTCCGCCCTGGCAGGACTGAGGGCGGCCGCGCCGCCGTTCCATGTTGTGGCTGTGGCTGTGGCTGGTGCTCTGGTGGGGAGCGCGAGAGGAGGCCCCTCGCCGGCCAGCCCGAAGGCTAGCCGGCCCGCGTGGCTAGAGTGCGGCGGCGTCGGTCGCGTCGGTGATAATGCGTGCGCCAAATTCTTTGATCAGGCGGTGGCATCCGGCACTGGTGGGGGAGGTGACCGGTCCGGGGACGGCGCCGAGCGGACGGCCGAGCGCGGCTGCGTGACCGGCGACGTTCAGCGAACCAGAGCGCCACCCCGCCTCGACGACGAGGATCGCGGCACTACCGGCGGCGATGAGGCGGTTCCGCATCAGAAAACGCCATTTGGTGGGCGCTGACCCACAGCCCATTTCTGACGCGACGACGCCATCGGCGGCAATCCGGGTGAGGAGAGCGTCGTGGCCGGTGAGGTAGAACCGGTCAACACCTCCGGCGAGGTACGCGACGGTGTGGCCGTCGCTGGCGAGGGCGGCGCGGTGCGCCATGCCGTCGATGCCATACGCGGCCTCCGACACGATGGTGTGCCCGCGTCCGACGAGCCGGGGGCGTTAGAGACAGACTCTGCGTCGGTGTGCGAAGGTCTGGCATTCGGCGAGGCGTGTTGCGGAAAGTGGAAAACGGACATTCGGTGTTTCATCCCAGTTAAGTTGTGCGCCATCGAACTTACTTGCTTGATCAACCTCCGGTTCATTTCTTCTCATTACTTTCGTCCTTGGCCACCGGCCATTTTCGTTGAAAAGTCCCGACATAAGGCAACTAGATCAGTGCACCAGAAAAATACACGGTGAAGTCCGCCGCTGCAACAATGGAACGACCAGCTATGCAAGTCGGTTCGAACCACACCGCCCCACCACCGCTGGTCTACCCGCCGCGCCGCCGCCGCCGCCGGAATGACATCACCGGATACGCTTTCGTACTCCCCGCTCTGGTGATTCTTATCGCCTTCTCAGTCTTTCCGATTCTCTACAGCTTCGTGCTGAGCGTCTTTTCCTGGGACATGCTCACCAGCGGACCACGATTCGTGGGACTTGACAATTACGTCGACCTGCTCACGAGTGGCGAGCTCTATCGCAGCCTCAGCCTTACCGCGGTCTACACGATCATCACCGTTGGCCCATCGATGGTCCTCGGGCTCATCTTCGCCGTTCTGCTCGACCAGAATATTAAAGCAATACGCGTCTACCGGTCGTTTTTCTTTGCGCCGCTGATGACATCAACCGTCGCGATCTCCGTTGTCTGGCTATGGATCTATCATCCCGACTACGGCCTGATGAACGAAGTGCTTGGATACCTCGGAGCCAGCCCGGTGCGGTGGCTGAACGATCCGAACACAGCGCTGCTGGCGCTCGCTATCATGTCGGTCTGGAAGAACATCGGGTTCTGTGTCGTGCTGTATCTCGCCGGCCTCCAGAGCATCGCCCCGAACGTCGTGGAGGCGGCCACGATGGACGGCGCTGGATTCTGGCGTGTTGTACGGAGCATCAAGGTGCCATTACTCGCCCCGACGAGCTTTCTGCTTATTATTCTGCTGACTATCGATCAATTCCAAACATTTGCGCAGGTCGACGTGATGACCCAGGGTGGGCCAGCGGGGGCGACGACCCTGATCGTGCCGCTGCTGTGGGAGCATGCCTTCGAGTTATTCGAGATGGGGTATTCGTCAGCTATTGCGGTGGTGCTCTTTGTTATTGTGATGCTGCTCACACTCGTGCAGATGTTTGTTGTGGGACGTCGGGTGAACTACCAGTGAGTGCCACGTCTGTACTGCTGCGCGGCGAATGGATGCCCCGCATGACACCGCCCCGGAAGCGCCCGCGTCGTACACTTCTCACTCGAGTGACGAGTCTGACGCGGCACGGAGTTCTCATTGTGCTGTCGCTCGTCATGGCTTTCCCCTTCCTCTGGATGATTCTCACTTCTCTGAAAGGTGCCGAGGAAGTCTTCGCTCAGCCGTTGTCGTTCTTTCCGAAAACGTTCGAATGGGGCAACTACCTCGAGGCATGGAACGCGGCACCCTTTGGCACCTTCTTCGTCAACAGCCTCATCATGTCCCTCGGCGTCGTACTCGCTCAGCTTGTCACCTGTTCCCTTGCCGCTTACGCTTTTGCCCTGATCGAGTTCCGCGGGCGACGACTGCTGTTTTTGGTGGTGTTGGCCACCATGATGGTGCCATTCGAGGCGACCATGATCCCGTCGTATTTAGTGATCAACGGTCTCGGCCTACTGAATTCGTTCCTCGGGCTGATTCTTCCCAGCGCCACCAGCGTCTTCGGCATTTTCCTCCTGCGTCAGTTCTTCCTGACTATTCCGAAAGACATTCTTGAGGCTGCGGCAATCGATGGGTGTTCGCACGTGGGCACTTTTGTGCGCATCGTGTTGCCATTGTCGAAACCAGTGCTGGCGACCCTCGCACTCTTCTCGTTCCTCGGAGCGTGGAACAACTACCTGTGGCCGCTCCTGATCACCACCGAGACCTCGATGCGCACCGTGCAAGTGGGGCTGAAGTATTTGGTCGATGAGGAGATCGGCACGCAATGGCCACAGCTGATGGCCGCCTCCACCTTCGTGATCGTGCCCGTGCTTGTGCTTTTTCTCGTGCTCCAGAGGTACTTCATCAAGGGTGTGATGCACACCGGAGATCGCTGACATCCCGTTCCCCTCTCGCTAACCCCCGCGTTCCCGCACCAACCGATTGGCAAATAATGACCCGCTCGAATCGCAAATTCCCCTTCATCCGCTCCCTTGGGGTGATTGCCGTCGCGGCCCTGGCGCTGACCTCGTGCGCCGCAACCCCGGCAGGCCAGGACTCGGAGACAGTCTCTATCGACTTTTGGACAACACAGCAGGGCGAGTACAAGGCCGAGCTCGCAGCATTCACCGCGCTCCATCCCGACATCACGGTGAACCCGTCGTTTATGGGTGACTACGACGAGATGCAGCAGAAGGTTCTCGCCGGCATCGTCGGTGGAACCGTGCCGCAGGTCGTTCAGTTGGGTCAGAGGTATGGCATTCCTCAGGTCGCCGACTCCGGGAGTCTCCTCCCGATTGGGGACATTCTCTCGCCCGAGACTATCGAGGACATCCTCCCGGCCTTCCTGGAGCGCTTTACCTACAAGGACAAGCTGTGGACCGTGCCATTCCAGAGCAGCACGCCGGTCATGTATTACAACAAAACGCTGTTTGATTCGATGGGTCTTGTACCGCCACAGACCTGGGACGAACTTGTCTCGACCGCGACGACCCTCACCACGCCCGACGTGTGGGGCTTCAATACGGCAGCCGATATCCCGTGGTACTTTCAGCCGATGACCTGGAACCGAGGTGGTGAGCTGCTCGATGGCAGCGGCGAGGTAGCCCTTGACTCACCGGAAGCGATCGCGACCTTGACGTCATTTCAGGATCTCATCTACACCAGCAAGGCAATGCCGCAAAACCAGCACGCTACGGCCAAGGAAGACTTCATCGGCGGACGACTGGCGATGCTTTTCGCATCGGGCTCGGGGCTGGCGGGAACGCAGGAGCAGGTTGGCGACGCGTTCGAGGTCGGGGTCGCTTATATCCCCGGAATCAGTGAAGGTGAGGCACGGTCTGTTCCGATTGGCGGGAACAGCCTCGGCATTTTTGCCTCCACCCCCGAGCAAGAAGAAGCATCGGCGGAGCTGGTCGAGTTCCTGACGAATACCGAAAACTCGGCAGCGGGGAGCATCTCCTCCGGGTACATCGCCATCCGCTCGTCGTCGCTGGAACTCCCAAAATTCCAGAAGCACCTCGAAGACAATCCAGAATTTAAGGTCACCATCGATCAGCTTGAGTACCTGCGAGGCCAGGCGGTCAGCCCCGCCGATTCCCTCATCTGGAAGGGAATCATCGACGCGTTTGAGTCGATCGAGACCGATCCTGCAGCGGATCCCGCTGAACTTCTCGGTGCGCTGCAGAGTGAGGTTTCCGACTACCTCGCGGAATATCGCAAGTGATCGTTCTCGCGCACCGTGGGGCCTCCGGGCACGCCCCGGAGAATACGCTCTCCGCCTTCTATCGAGGCCTCGACCTCGGGGCGCACGGGGTGGAGTTGGATCTTCAACGTTCGAGCGACGGGGAGATCGTGGTGTTCCACGACCGCACGCTCGACCGCACGACCGACGGTCACGGCCCGCTCGCCGAACACAGCTGGGCAGAACTGCGCCAGCTTGACGCAGGAAGCTGGTTTTCGCCGCGATTCGTCGGCGAACGTATCGTGCGTTTTGCGGACCTCCTCTACGCGCTTGGGGGGCGCCCAATCCACCTCGCAGTCGAGCTCAAAGCGAGCTTCATTGAGGACCAGGTTTGGGCGATGATTGCCGAGACCCCACGACACGCGACCATTACCGTCACCTCTTTCGATCTCGAGAATCTACAAAGAATGCGGGAGGTATCTTCCGAGGTGCGCCTCGGTTACCTCACGACGACCGTCGACGAACGCACCGTTGCCGCCGCTCGATCGGTTGGCGCGGTGCAGCTGTGCCCCGATGCATCCGTTCTGGATGCCGAGCAGATGCGAATCGCCCGTCTCGCCGCTCTCGAAGTGCGTTGCTGGAACTCACGGCCGGCGGGGGCTATGGAGAACGCTGTCTCGCTCGGTGCAGACGGTGTGACAGTTGATTTTCCGGAGCGACTGGTCGATCATCTGGCGGCTATCGAAGCACCATGAGAATGGCCCGGCCTCTCGGCCGGGCCATCTGTGGACCGTTTCAGGGTCAGCCGGTCAGTCCGATGGGACTCCGGAATCCCTGCGCGAGAGGCGCCTCGGACGCTGGGCCACGCTTCGTCGACGATCCCGACTGGCACAGTCGAATAGGGGCTTGTGAAAAAGTTAAATATCCGACGATTGCGGTCATTTTCACTGAATGCAGGCAGCTAGCCGTGTTCGTAGAGCACCGAAGAAACCCTGACAGTCGGGACCTTTCGGGATGACGTATCGCTCAGAAGTGCCGCTGGCCGGCGCGGGGAAGTGGCGCACGGCCACGAGGGAATTTCGGGCGGGTTGCAGGCTTGCTCGGCGCGAGGCGGGACTATCTCGCCGGGGGACGGCGTGCAGGAGTCGCGTTCGTTCTTCGGGCTCGGCCTCCAGCTGGCGGCAGTGTTACCAGGGCGGCGGCTGCCGCGGCCTGTGCAACGGCGGCTCGTGCGCGCTTATTCTTGGCGCTGATCAGGCGCAGGACCTCATCACAACCCGGATTTGGGCACTCAAATCGCACCACGTTACCGATCTGGGTCATGTCCCGACGTTGGTGGCAGCGGTAGCACTCCGGCCGACCGAAGATGATGAGAAACTCCGGATCGGTGAGCTCCTCAAACGTGGCACGAAACCGGTTGGCGCAGAGATCGCGCACACACGCCCACAGGTAGACGTACCCGTGAGTGACCTCTTCCATCGGCAACTCACACTCGTCGCAAATAGGCGGCGGGCCCGTGGGGTTGAAGGCGGCGACAGCGGTGTTCTTGTGGGACGGGGTCGTCATGGGGCGAGGGTAGCGCTCTGCAGGTCGATATGGGTATGGGTTGCGGCAGGTAGGGGAGTGTGCTTTCCGCGGGTGGTGACGGCGAGACCGCTACTCTGACCGGAAGAGCTCCGACTACAAAACCGACAGCGACTATCAGAACGACGAACGGCGAAAACGCCGGTCCGAGGAACTCGCCCGTCTCATCCCTGGCCTCTCCGCCGACGAAAGCACCCGCGCCGTCGAACGCTGGTGCTCCATG
Source organism: Cryobacterium sp. Y11 (assembly GCF_002929535.1). Classification (GTDB taxonomy): domain Bacteria; phylum Actinomycetota; class Actinomycetes; order Actinomycetales; family Microbacteriaceae; genus Cryobacterium. The sequence goes on along the minus strand of NZ_PJJO01000035.1, from coordinate 16,352 downwards.
TTCGGATCACAGACCTCGATGAACGACGTCGATCGAGGAACATTCGCGGATTTCCAGACCGGTCTCGGGCCCGGCTTCGACAGGCTTCACCAGATGAGTTCGTAGCGCCCGGTCTCCGACTGCATCCGTGAAATGACCGCTATCGTCGGATATTCGACAAATTCACACGCCACTTCTTCTACGGTCGGAACGCCCTAACCGACGGTGCCTCCGCCAGGAGGCCATCGAGCTGGGCGTCCTCGTCGCTCCCGCTGCCGCTGCCGCTGCCAAGGAGCAGCGGCATGAATCGGGTCAGGGCGGCGAAGCCGCCGGCCTGGTCCGGATACACGCCCAGCGACACCAGGTGTGTACTCCCGTTCGACGTGGTCAGCTCCACACAGGGATAGTGCTCTTCCGCCGCGAATCCCTCTCGCACAGCATCCGCGAAGGTATTGCTGTCGAGCTGTTCGTCGATCGACACGACCTGGTCAAGGTTGATCCACACATCGTCAGCACCGATGATCGGCCGGGAGCGGTCGTGTCCATAGGTGGTGACGGCAAGTTTAAGAAAACGCATGAGGTCCTTTCACGACGGGTATGCCTCGACGCTAATGCGTGGAAACCGGAAGCCGCCGGCGATCAGGGTGATCTGTGGATAACGTCGCGCGGTGGGGGAGTGTGAGGGGGATGTTCCCCCTCACCGGGTGGGGCCGCCGCCGGCGCGGCCCCACCCGGGTTAGCGGCGGGTCTTGTCGAGGGCGGCGAGAGCCACTTCCAGTGCACGGTCGTAGCTGATTCCCGCAGGTCGCACCGAACCGCGCACGAATCGTTGCGACTGGGGCAGCCGAAGCGTCCCCGCGTATCCGTCGGGAGCGTCCTGCCGGGGCCCATAGCCGGGGTGCAGGAGCAACCACTGGCTGAAGGGCTGATCATTGCGAAGCACAGCGGCACGAAACGTTGCGGAGGGGTTCAAGCACCGGTCCCAAAAACGGTCAGCTTGGCCCCGGGCCGTGAGGCGTTCACCCAGCGGGCTGGACGTCACCCCAGGAGGCTGCATACGCGTCGTGGTCGTGGCGTGCACATACGGACGGAGCCGGGAATCATCACGAGCGGGAAAATCATTCAGAACGGATTGAGCGGCACGTTCAGCCCGCCTTCCGGCGCGGTGCACGGCGGTATCGTCTCCGTGAGTTCGGGACCAGTCGCTGGCTTCCATAGCGCAGCAAATAAGGTTCCAGTCATAGCCGTAGAACCGAATGAGGGTGTCCCTGTCGCGCTGATTTCTGCGGGTGCTGGTGGCCGCGTACCGGGCAAAGAACGTTTTGGCCGCTTTACGGTCGGCCGCTATGTCATCGCTGTTGCGTTCGGGACGGATGACGATGAGGAACTGGGGCATGAGACTCTCCGCTCAACTGATTTTTTTGCCTGTTTGGCAAGAGAATCGATAGAGAGCGGGAGTGCCGAAGTGCACGGCTGGTCGGGGGAAATAAGGGAGCCTGCGACCGCGCCCGACCAGGTGGGCACGCAGGCACGGAAGCGAACTACGATGACCGGCCAGACAGACGAAAAAAGATACAAGACGCCCGCGCAGCGGTCCACGGACCCGCAGGGTCTCCCCGCCAGAGGCCGCACCTGGTTGCTCGACGGCGCCTTACACGCGGTGAGCGATACACGCTCCTCCGCGTGAACTGATCGTCAGAAGCCGGATCTGCGCAGTAATGCAACGAAAACGTCCGCGAAGGATTGTGCAGGGGTTACACGGGTTGCAGTTTTCTACCGATGCGTTCTTTGCTGAGGTGTCCGTAGACGGTTGATCGTGACGTTTTGAGTACATCCGCGATACGTTGGACGGTGCAGTTTCCGGCGCCTCCCTCGCAACGACCTACCGCCACCTCAACCCTTAGCGCCAACCACCGTTCCATTACTGGTCAGACCCCCACTACGCCAATACTGGTCAGACCACCCCGCTGTTAGGCGGCGTCTCCGAGGTACTGCCACCGACTCTCCGGGTTCAACACACCCATGTCCACCAGTTCCCGCGCGGACCGATGGTCTCCACGCTGGTCGCTCGAGCGCGGATACCGCGGCCACACCCGCTCACCCGGCGCATTCGCGTCACGAAACAACGGCCGGCTCGACACATCCACCCGCTTCGAACGGCGCCGCGGAGCAGCATTCATCGTCGCTACCTCGGCTTGCCACCATTCCCATACCTCCCGTTCGGCTCGATACCGATTCGCTCGATCCAACAGCAGCCCCGCAACGCCGACGATGCGAGCGGCCAGGTCACGTATATCCCGTTTCGCCCGCGCCCACCCCTCCACATGTTTGACAATCAATCGATGGCGGCGGAGGCGGCTGAAGATCGTAGCGGTATGGCGGGTACTGACTCCCAGCAACCGAGCGGCCGTGTCAATGGTCAGGGCGGGGTGCTGGGCGAGGAGCGCGTAGACCTTCCCAGCGAGGTGTCCGAGCCCAGGGCGCGTAAAAAGGTCGTGGCGGCCGTCAGTGAGTTGGCGCTCCAGCGTGGACACCAGGGAGCTACGGAGATTGAAAAGTCCGGAGGGGGGGCGGGGGTTGTCTAATGATTGTGACGCAACCATACGAGGGGCTGTGGAAAAGTCGGGGGATAAGCGCCATTCGGCGGCATTGCCGCTGTCGCTGAGCGCCACTCGCACGAGGAATCCATCGGAGGCGAGCGCTGTAAGGGCACGTCGGGCGGTGTCGCGGCTGAGGCCGACCATCAGGGCCAGATCCCGGATCGACGCCGATACCGTCCGCTTACCCGTCTGCAACGTCAGATACGCCACGGCAGACAGAATCGTGCGGCGAGACACCGCCGATTCGCTCTGGCCCCAGCGCCCGGGGGAGACGCGGAACCGGGACAAGAGGTCGTCGACACTGTCGACGATGAGGCCCAGCTCCGTCAGGTCGGCCGGGGTCCGTGACGTCCCCACTGGTGTTTGCAAGGCGGAATACTGCTGGGCCTTGGCCCACTGCCGTTCCAGGCGCGCAGTCGCCTCGGCCAGGGTGCGCGGTTTGCGGGTGCCGCGGCTCATGTTCTTAGTCCGATAGTGCTCCATCCCCGGCGCCGTCCGCGCTTCCCGCGAGACGTCGGCCAGGGTCCACCCGGCTGACGCGGCCGCGAGCAGACACATAAACCCCGTCCAACTGGGGTTGCTACCGCCGGTGACGGTGGCCATATGGCCTTGACCCCACGCGCTGAGCGGGCGGTGCGCACTGTAGCGGGCATCAATCGGGCCGGACGGCGTCGTGTCGGTCGGCCTCGGCGCCGGCCTCACCTGATTCAGGACACCGGTCAGGGCGTCGAGGTCGCCGCTGGTCGTCGACGGTGCGAGAAGACCCGCCAGAGCGCCGCGCAGGACAATCGAGCTACTGCCGTCACGGTGCGGTGCCAGCGGCGGGCGTGCGCCACCCTCCCGCGGATTGCAGAGCATCCCATGGTCAAGAGTCGAATAATTGGCGCGCGCGGCGCCCGCGAGAGCGGCCACGACGGTGGCCGCTGCGCCCTGCAGGGCGACCCAGATGTGGCGGCCGCCGGTGCCGGAGGACTGGCAGACGACGTGTGTGATCGAGAGGCGGTCGAGGATCCCCGAGAGGGCGTCACAGTCATCGACAGCGCGCTCCATCAGGTCGGGGGAGACCACGCCAGCTTCCTTGCCATCGAAGTCAAAACACAGGAGACGAAAAACACCAGACTCGTCGGCTAGCCGAACCAGCCACGGCGTCGTGGGCTCGGTCGGCCCGACACGATAGATGAGGGGGTAGCTGTTCTCATCGAGACGGCCGTAAGCATCACGCTTCATCACACGTACTTGATCGCGCGGGCTGAGCCGGCGCGACAAATCCCAAGCGCTCAGAGACAGCCGTCTGGCAGCAGCTGGAGCTGTGAAATCCTCCGCTGTGCTCATCCACACGCTGGAAGACACGCCGGAATCTGAGTGTGGGGTTTTTGCTGAGAGTTCAGTTACACTTTCAGACATAGAGAAACCTCCCGTAAGGGCTGGTGATCTGGATTAGCTCTAACCTCGGGCCGGGAAGCTGTAGAGGGTTTGAGCTACGAAACTTGGACAAGCCCATCACGTAAGTGATGGGCTTCCTTCGTTAAGCCGAGTCGATAGGCAACTCCCCATCGCGGGGAAGTTCGTCAAGCCACCATGTCGGTAGCCCCCGGTCGTTCAGCTCGACACTTTCCACGAGCTTCGTGAAGAAGTAGCTATTGCTGACGCCGGCCTGGCGGGCGAAGGTATCGAATTGCCGTTTGGTTTCAGCATCGACAGTGAAGCGCTGTTGCACGGACACCCGCACGGTGCCTCTCAACGTTTTTTCCTTAGCCATGGGAACAGTCTGCCGTACTAGTACCCTTCAAATCGAGAGCGACACGCAGTGTTGCGCGTATGTCATGAGATGTTTCGACATCTTGAGCAGCTGCAGCTCAGCCCAATACGAATTCAAGTGCCTGGCCGAAGTCGTGGGTAACGACGTCGCGGCGCGCGGCGAGCTTAGTCGTGGAGGGCCGGCGAATGACGCCGGCGGGAGCATCGTCTTCGAGGTAGCCCATTGCTCTGAGATCAATCAGTGCGCCGTGGATGGCGGGGCGGCTCATGACCTCGCCAAGAGCCTCAAAGAGTTCGGCGTAATTGAGGGGCTTGGGGAGCAGCGCGCGGAGCACGAGGACGCGAGCAGGGGCGGCAAACAGCTCTTGAAACACTGCGACCCGCTCAGGGGCTTTCTTCAGAATGTTAGACCGTGCCATGCGCTCAATTGTGGCGCAATTTCCCGCCGGCGCGGTCGAAATGCACGTTTTCGCGTATTAAATGCACATGCATCTATTTATTTATGAAAAGTACTATTACGACATGTCGGTGGCATGCGGTATCGTATCCGCACCACGATACGAAGTGCACGGAATTAGGCAAAAATAGCGCAAAATCAGGGTATTTTATCCGAAATGAGCTCATTTTTCAGCCGTATTGGGTAGTATCACGGGGCAAAAAGTGAGATAATTACAACATCCCTGGGGTGTTTTATTTTCTCTGGGTATATAACAGCTCCTCGAGAGGAAATAATGCCTATCAGTGACACCAGTCGTGTGAACACCGGCGATGTTTTCGGCGCCGCGGATCGCGCAGGAGACTACATCGAAGAGGACACCGCCCCCGCACTTCCACGGCGTCATGCCGAGGCGCAGGAGCTGCTTGAGCCAACAATCACCGTTGAACCGGATGTTGCTGACCCGGGGACACTCCAACCATCCATGTCCTCGGCTGCGCTTGGTGGCATCGAACGGTCGAGTAAGTCCGTATTGTTCGGCAGCCCGGCCATGGGCTTGGTGGCCGCGTCACGCACCAGTAATCCGTTGAAGGCGAGCACGGGGTTTCGAGGTGTCCTGGCCGGGCTGGGATTCCCGGTGGGACCAGGTCCAGCAGAGGTTGCCTCGCGTGCCCTCGAGGAGGTGCGTTTCGCCGATGAGACGACGGTGAGGCAGGCGACCTGGACTCGCGCCGTGTCAATCCTGGTGAATAATCCCAAGGGCGGCACCGGCAAGACCCCCATTGCGTTGCTCCTTGGGGGAGTGCTCGCTGCCATCCGTGGCGGATCGGTAGCGATCCTCGAAGTATCCGACGACCCCGGCGCACTGAACTTTCGGGCTGAGGGCAACCCTCAGCTTGGGCTGGGGGAACTGGTTCGCGACATCGACCACATTCGCACGGCAGGCCACCTGGCCGGATATACCGCCCCGCAAACATCGTTCGCATCGGTGATCGGTTCCATCGGTCGCCGCGAACGTCTCACGGATGATTCCGTGATCGCGGTCACCACTGTCATCGACGAATTTTACGGAATCCGCGTCATGGATTCCGGTAACGTCACAACGTCCTCAGCCTTCCAAGGCGCCGTGTCCGTGTCTGACGTCCTCGTGATCCCCGTCATGAACGCTGGCGACTCAGTTCTTGAAGCGATCCAACTGCTCGAGGAGTTGCGCTCCGCCGGCGGCAGCTCAGCGGAGCTGGCAAACACAGCGATCGCCATCCGGCTCACCGATGGAAGGCCAGAGAACGACGCCGTGCGCCAGGAAGTCGAACGTCTCCTCCTGCAAGCCGGCGTGAGCGCCCTGCACGACATCCCCTACGACTCCCACATCGCCGAGCGCGGACAACTCACCCTCAGCAACCTCAACCCGGCCACCCGGGACGCCTTCACCGCCGCAGCCGCCAGCGTCGTCCGGTCCCTGCAATCCGCCGTATCGGCGGCACCGTCACAGAACCGGAAGGCATAACCATGCACACCCTCCTCCTGCACGCCGCGATCGACAACCCACTCGACGGCATCCTCCCCAACTTCTCGTTCGGCGGAGCCGAGTTCACCACCCTGTGGCAGAAACTCATCGCCGCCCTCTGGGCCATCGGAATCCTCGTTGCCATCGGGTACCTGATCTTTGGCATCGTAGCCATGTCCGGAGCCTCCGGCGAGACCAACCCCAACCCTCAAGCGCACTCACAAGGGCGCCGTAAAGCAGTGTGGGCAGGTATCGCCCTCGCCGCCCTCGCCGGCCTGGCGATCATCGTCGGCGCAGTCCTCACCTTCGCGTCACCCACCGCACCTGAGGCAGCCGCAATAACAACCATCACCGTCTCCATCTAGAGGACCCTCCTATGCGAATGGTTACAGCATCCGGGCGCAGCCGCTGGCCCCACGTGATCGGAGCCGCCGCACTCGTCATCGTGATCGGTGGCGGCATCGCCTACAGCATCACCCGCCCCGCGTCGGAATCCACTGCGCAACCCAATGCGACCCCAACCCCGACCTCAAGCACCCCCACACCAACAACACCCGCAACCAGCAGCACCCCAGACCTCGGGGACGACGTGGCACCCACCGGATGCCTCGGCGGCCTCGACCGCACCGTCGACATGGTGCTGGCCGCACAAGCAGAAGCCAAACACACGACCTTCGGAGCCGTCGAAGTCGCCACCGCAACCTACCGGTGGCTCTGGCAGTACCCGACGCCTCCGAGTTCGGAAAGCGACACGGTCGGTGCTGAAATCATGGCGACGACGGCTCCTGCGGCCTGGAAAGACGTCACAGCCCAATACGAATCAGACGTGTGGAAATCCATTACTTCTGAATATCAAGCACGCGGCGGAGAATTCCACACCTCCAGCACCAACGGACTGTGGCGAGTGACAGAGGACTCGACCGCGGATCGCGTTAATGTCGAGCTGTCAGTCGGGTATGTGGTCGACGGCGCGCTCAGCCCGACGCGGTCTACCGGTATCGGCCTCATCTTGGTTTGGCAGAACGACGCTTGGCATGTCGAAAACGGAACAGTGTTGGACCAAACGAAACTCACCAACGGTGGAACCCGTTATACGGGCGGTTGCTAGTGGTCCCCATGAGCGCATTTGCCGCCATTGACGATCCCGACTGCGCGGCAGGGATGATCGTCTGTGGCACCGTGGATATGGTCGAGGGCATTGGTGGTGCTGTGAAGGTGGCGCAGGACATTTCGGATTTCTGGTCTGATCCCGCTGGTAACACTTTCAAGATGTTGCAGGACGCGGCCAAGGGCCTCTCCGAAACGGTGTTGCCTGCTTTGACACATGCGACCCTGCCGGACCTGACCGCTGATTGGTTTATCAGCGCGTACCAGGTGTCTTTTGCCCTGTCGATCTTTGTCCTCGTCGTGCTGCTGATTCCACAGATCGTTCGCGTGGCGCGCGGGACACAGTCCGGCCGTGAACTGGGGGAGTCCCTGACGTTATACGGACCGGCGTTCATGATCGGCGCAGCGTTCGGCCCCGCCCTCGGAGCGTTTCTGGTGAAGTTCTTCGGGGCACTATCCGACTCACTCATCGCCTGGGGCGTCATCAACAACTCCCAAACCATCGTCGACAAGTTCTCCACAATGCTGTCAGAGGAAGACGGTTCGGGCCTGGCTGGCGGCGCGGTGCTCGGCGTTATCCTCATGTTCTTCATGATTCTGGGCTTGCTGATCGTGCTGCTCCTCCTGATCGTGCAACTCATCACCCTGTACTTCTCCGGCGTGCTGTTCCCGCTGGGGTTCGTATGGATTGTCGATCCCAAGAAACGAGCCTTCGGATCGAAGATCGTCTACCTCTGGCTCGGCATCCTCGCCTCACACCCACTGCTGTTCTTCCTCCTCGCCATCGCCTACAGCATGATGACCGCGCAGCTGGGCGCGTTCTCCGATGTGCCCAGCCTCGAAAAAACGGTGACGCTGGTCGTGTCGATTCTGGCTTTGTTCATGGCCGGTCTCACCCCGGTCGCGCTGACGAAGTTCGCACCGGTCATCCCGACCGGTGGCGGTGGCAACGCGCCCGCCGGGCCGAATATCGGTTCCCAATCCATGCAGGACGCGGACAAGAAGCTCGGCGATCCCAGCGAGAGCAAACCCGCCCCCGCGGACGATCCCGGCAGCACCCCCGACAACACCCCGGTCAGCACCGGCGGCAAGGGCAGCCCGGCCCCCGCATCACCTGAGGGGGCACCGGCAACGTCCTCTGTTTCTGAGGCAGCACCCGCCGCCAGCACCGCCGGCGCCGGGGCCGGTGCTGGTGCTGGAGCGGGAGCGGCAAGCGCCGCCGGTGGGGCTGCCGCTGCTGAGGGTGGTCTGGCCGCTGCTGGTGCGGCCGAGTCCTCGACTGGTGTGGGGGCGGCAATTGGGATTCCCACCCTGCTCGTCGCTGGTGCGGTCGCCGCCTTTGACACCACGAAGAAAGTCACCGATTCGGTCGCTGACGCGGCAGTGTCACCGGTCGACGACCAAGAAGCGCACTACGGGAAGGATTCAGCCCATGAGTGACACCCCGGCAGCGTACCTGCGCTACCTCGGCGGCGAGTTCGGACACCGCGGGTTTTTCGGAGGCACCGCCTCCACGACCCGGGTGATGCTGCTCGGGTTCTTCATCATCGGCGGCATGGTCGGTATGGTGCTGGGTCTCGGCCTTCCAGCGCTGGTCGCCGCCGTGGTGGGGGTGGGAATGACGATGTTAGCCACCGCCCGAACGCATCGCGGAACCGTGTTGGAGCGCCGCCGCAAGCGTGCACGCTGGCGTGCACGCAAACGCCTCGGCACCGATCACTTCGTGCCCTATGAAGTTGGGGCGTGGGACCAGCTGCAGGAAGCACTCACCCGCGGCACCACAAACGAGAAACGTACTGCGCAGCGGCAGGCACAGATGATGCGCGCCAACCCAGACGGCGCCGACGGCATGGGCTGGTTGCAATACGGCCCGAACGTTCCCGGGATCGCCTGGCACGCCCCGATCGGTGAACCGCCATACCTGTCGGTGGCTTTTTCTGTCTCCGGGCAGCTGCGCGGCATGGAGACCGCAGCAGCGCTCACCCGTGCGGCTACTGGGTGGGGGCAGTTCTTGGCCCGCCGCGCCGCTCCGTCGTCCCTGATCGGTGACGTGCAGACCCTCACCCGTGTTCTTCCTCCTGATTCGGCCCGGCAGCAGCTGTGGGTCAAAACACGTCTGGACACGGTGCTGCCGGGCTGGACGACCGCGCAGAGAGAGTCGTTTGAGGCTCAGAAGCTGTCCTACGACGAAGTGATTCGTAAGTCCAGCGTCGACGCGATGGTGCAGCGTCACTACGTTGTTGTATCGTGGCCGCTCGATCAGCAATTCACCGACGTGGCCGGGAAATTTGGTCGTGGCCGTGACGCTTGGCGGGCGCTGATGGCCACCCAGATTCGGGCCACAGAACGCGGTTTGGATGAGGCGAGGATGGGTGATGTTCGTGCGTTGACAGCGAAGCAGACCACCGCGCTGATCCTTCACCAGCAAAACCCTCACCTCCCCATCGACCTCACCCGCAACGTCGACCCGCTGCGCGCGGGTATCGCCTCGCACGATGAGTTCTCCGCGCACATCGTGAACGGCATCGACCCGACCTCGGTCGTTACCGGCACTACCGGTCCGACGTCGCCGGCGGTGACGTGGTGGCATCGCACGGCTGCGATTCACGGTGAGAACCTGGCCGTCGCCGGCCGGAGCCCGCTGTGGTGCCTGGACTTACTGATCGGTCGCGAGCTGACGTTCATCCGATCAGTGTCGTTTCATTTGCATCTCGTTCCGGCGGGTCAGGCGAAGTCGAAGGCTCGCGCCGACCTGGTGCGTGATCAGGCTGGTGTGCTGGCTGATCTGCAGAAGGGCCGCCTGATTTCTGACGACAGCACCACGCGGATGTCGGCCGCGCAGCGCCGATCCGCTGACCTCGCGGCGGGGTCGCAGCATCATGGCGTTGATTGGATCGGGTTCGTCACGATCTCCGCCCCCACCCGCGATGACCTCGGGCAGGCGTCCCGCCAGCTGGAAGAAGCGTGCGCGACCGGCCTCGGGATTGAACGCCTCGACTGGCAAGACTCCTTCCAATCTGCGGCGTCCGGGACGACATGGCCGATCGGCCGGGGCCTACGACCGTCGGGCTCGACGCTGGCGACCCGGGCCATTAATCGTCTCGCTGGCCGTTCCGAGAAGGAAGCGATCTCATGACCCACCCCGACCCGCTCACCCCCCGAACACCACCAACTCCCACGCACGACCAGGCCGCCACTGCCACACGGGCGCCCTGGTACGCCAACGTCCCCGGATTGAAAATCTTTCTAACCCCGGTATCCCCAGCGACAACCCTGCTAACCGGCGACGACGGCACCGCCGCCCCGGGCGCCTCCGGCACCACAGGCGCGGTACGTCGCGGCGTCGACGCTCCACCGTTTTCGCGTCCCGGATCGCCCCTCCGCGCGTCCTCCGGCGCAGCAGGCCGTGGGTGGTACGCGCCGAAACTGGCGGGCGCCCCGTCGACGACGCGGCAGGCGGAGATCCTGAACACGGGCATTATCGGTGCTCCGACCGGTATCGACGGGGTCGTCAACGGCACCGACAATCTCTCGTCGACGATGATCAGTCATGATGCCCCGACGGCGTATAACGCCATCCCGCGAAAGCTCACCTCACCCAACGTGATCATCTTCGGAACAGTCGGGTCGGGGAAGTCCTCCTTCACCAAAACGGTCATGGTGATGCGGCCGCTGCTATTGAAGAAACACCAGGCGGTGGTCTTTGACAAAAAGGACGAAGGCGGCGAAGGCGAATACGCCGCTCTGACCCGGCGTATGGGAGCCGAGCCTCTCCGGTTCGACCCCGATGGCTCGGGAACCCGGTTCAACCTCATCGACCCGCTGATCGCCCGCGGCACCGGCCTGCAGGGGCAGATGCTGCTGATCAATGCGGTGGCGCGTATCGCCCGCGATGACACCGCCGCGACGGAGTGGGAGGAAAAAGCCACCCGCTACGCCCTCCAACTCATGTTCGAACAGTTCCAGGACAGCAGCCGCGTCTCCACGACCACCGACCTGATGCCCTACCTCGGTAAAGTTCCCCTCGATCAGGAGCTGTCGGCCGGGGCCCGCGAGCGGTTTCACCAAGCGGGCCTATCGATCCGGTTCGGTCTGGAAAACCTGTTGGAGACCTACGCCGGGGTCTTTGACGGGGAGACCAGCACGAACGTTAACCTGTCGCACAAGCTGACCACGTTCGATATCTCCCAGCTCCCCGACTCCGGCCCCGCCATCCCGACGGTCATGGCAATTGGGAACATGTGGCTGATGGGTCGCCTCCGCCAGGAGCGCGGATACATCACCAACGTCATCTACGAAGAGGGCTGGCACATGATCGGCGGCCCCTCGGCACAGCTCGTGAAATCCAACCAGAAACTCTCCCGCTCCCTGGGCATCTCCAACGTGTTCGTGATGCACAAAGGCACCGACATCCCCCGGGATAGCCCCGGCTACACCGTCGTGCAAGAAGCACAGACCGTGTATGCGTTCCGTCAGGACCGCCCCGAAGACGCCCGGTGGGCGCAAGAAACTTTCAACTTCGCCCCCGACACCGCCCCGACGCTGATGGGGCTCAACCCCGGCAACTGCATCTTCAAAACCGGGTCCAAACCAGAAGCCCACATTCACCACGTCCGCTCGGACTGGGAAATCGAAGTGACCAACACCGACTCGGCCATGGCCGCCGGCGACGCGCTGGACTGACCGATGCAGAAGAGCTTATTCGGGACTGGGGCGGTGCTGCTCCTGGTCGTCATCTTCTCGACACTGCTGCTCATCACCGGCGGCGGCCCCAACACGGCGTGCGCTGCCGTGTCCGCGAACCCCCAAGCGGCCGCCGAACACGGCGAGGTTACCGGGTATCAGGGCGATCAGCTCGTCAACGCCGCCACCATCATGAATGCCGGGGCCAGCCTGGGCATCACCCTGCACGGGCAAACCCTCGGCGTGATGACCGCCATGGGCGAATCCGCACTGCGCAACCTGGACTACGGCGACGCCGCCGGCCCCGACTCGCGCGGCCTGTTTCAGCAGCGCGACACCTGGGGCACCCTCGCGGAACGTATGGACCCCACAAGATCCGCGACGTTCTTTTTCCAGCGGCTCCTGCATGTCCCCAACTGGGACACGCTCACGCCCAGCATGGCTGCTCACGCCGTGCAGATGAATGCCGACCCCGACCACTACACCGCGTATTACGGCAGCTCGCAGGCCGTCGTCGCCGCATTGTCGAGCGGTGCGGCCTGCGCGGCAGGGATGAGCGGTGACGCCCGTGCCCTCGCACGCGCCCTCGTCCAAAAAATTGATGCTGGGAAGATCAGTGGTTTCTCACCCGATCATCTTCGCGAAATTCGGTGGATAGCCGCCGGGGAGACTCACGAGAGCTGCGGCATCGACACTCGCATTTTGCAGGTCATCACCATCGCCACGAACATGTTCGACAGCGTCGGGATCTCCGATATTAACCGTGCCTGCACCGGGACGCTCCTCGGTGCCGGGACCGCGTCCCCGCATTACGCCAACGGAGGCGGTCACGCCGTCGACTTCTACGCCTTCGACCGGGTCCCCACGACCGGCGCAGACGCCAACGCGTTAAAGCTGCTCCGAGCGCTCAGCCCGGTCATGCCCGAAGGCTCCGGCACCGGTCAGTCGCAGTGCCGCGCCGCGGCCGGTGTCACCCTCGACGTGTCGATGACGCAATTCGCTGACTTCTGCACCCACGTGCACATCGCCGTCGACCCGAACAGCATCCAACCCATGAAGCTCACCACCTGATGTTCACCTCATCCAACTGCATAATCGAAGGGATCAGACATGAATAACGTCACCGACGAATGGGGCCGTCTCGACGCGCAGCCCACCGCCGGCAACCGTGCTGGCCTCTACATGCAAGGCGGCGAACTCCGCCGCAATGGCATCGACACCTCAACTCTCGGTTTCCTCGACCTGGGCGCCGCGATCAGAGCTGGCACGAGACACGTGGAGATTCCTGTGCTGGAAAACCTTGCACTGAGCCTGGTTACCCCCGGCGAAGTTCAGTTGATCCGCGCCAAGCCCAACGCGTTCCGACGCGACCACCCAGTAGCCGCCGCCGGCTATTTCTCCGACCCTCATCCACAGGAATGGCTCGACGCTCTCTCGCTGTATGACCAAGCACTTCTCGTACTCGGTGGCCGGCCGGGACAATACGGCACACTGGGCGACTGGATGCTGACCTGGCACATCGGCCTGGTGCCAGTCGCCTACCGGATGGACTTCGACGGATTCTCGATGCACCCACGCACCATCACCGGCGACCTTACAGGCGCCTGATGGTCGACTGGAAAGCACGAATCATGACCGGCATCCTCGCCGCCCTCGCACTCCTCGGACTGCTCGTCGCCGTGCACGTGGGAGCCATGATCACCCCGACGGGCACCGTGTATTCCTGGAACCCCGCCGCACTGGCGGGCGCTTTCCTGCTCCGCGACGCCCCCTGGCCGCCGGCAGCGACCTGGACCGCGTTCGCGGCGATGATCATCGTGGTGGCCTTGTTCGCGTTCATCATGGCCAAGCAAGCCCACTGGGCCACCCGCAAACGCAACAACAAGGCGCTGGCCCACATGGCCACCACCCGGCAATCCGCCGTACTACGGAAGAAAGCCCGCGCAAAAGAAGCCACACACCTCCACCCCACCGCTGGCCATCTGCCGCCGGGCGAACGCGTCGGCGTCCTCGTCGGCCACAGATCCCGCTGGATCTATCAGGGATGGCGCGACCTCGGCGTGTATGTGTTCGGCACCGGCCGGGGTAAAACCTCCGGCCTCGTCATCCGGCACATGATCGAAGCGCCCGGAGCCGCCATTATGACCTCGAACAAGGTCGACGGCGTCCGGGAGACTCTCGCCGGCCGCGCCGGCAGGGGCACGTCGTTCATCTTCGACCCGAACCGCATCTACCGCCGCGCGGCCCACCCCGACTTTGTGTTCAACCCCCTCGACTACATTCACAGCGCCGCCGACGCCCGCGAGCTCGCCGCGATCTTTGAAGCATCCACCCGGAAAGCGTCCGATCGCGGCGGCGACTCCCAATTCGATACCGCCGGCCGCGACATGCTCGCCTACTTCTTCCTCGCCGCGGCCCTCGAACACGAGCCCCTCTCCCAGGTCTTCGCCTGGCTCGCCCGAGCCGAAGGGCACATTCCCGAGCAGATCCTGAGGCAGCACGGGAAGAAGGGACCAGCATCCACAATTGAGGGCATCCTCGGGTGGCCCGACAAGACCAAGGGCAGCGTCTACGCGACCGCGCAACGCATGGCGTCAGCACTGGCCGACGATGACCTCCTCGCCTGGACCGACACCCCCGGCATCCGCTCCTTCGATCCGGCACAGTTCATCCGCAGCTCCGACACCCTCATCCTCCTCTCAAAAGACGGCGAAGGGTCCGGCGGGGCAATCCTCACCGCCCTCGTTCGCACGATCTGCAAAACCGCCGAACACGCCGCCCAAAACAACGGCGGTCGCCTGGGCGTCCCACTCGTGATGGAGCTCGACGAATGCGCCAACATCGTGCGCTGGCCCGAACTCCCCTCCGTCTACTCGTACTACGGCTCCATGGGCATCATCCTCAACGCCTACTTCCAATCCCGAGCCCAAGCCATCGACGCATTCGGGAAAGACGGCTGGCAAACCCTCTGGGACGCCGCCGCGAACCGCGTCTACGGCGGCGGCTCTGGTGACGAAGACTTCCTACGCGCCCTCGCAGCGCTCATCGGCGACCACGACGAAGTCACCTACGGCAGCTCCACCAGCCGCGACGGCCACACATCAACGTCAACCAACACCCGCAAGGTCAACACCCTCGACATCGCCGCCCTCGGCTCACTCCCCGAATGGCGAGCCGTCCTCTTCACCTCAAAATGCCGCCCCGTCATGGTCAACACCATCCCCTGGTTTCGCGACGAAACACTAAAAGCCGCCATCAACCACCCAACCCGCGCCACGGCCGTCACCGCCGCAGCGGAAGCAGAGCCGCAGGAATCGGACCCGGAAGAAGTAGACACGGAGGAAATAGACACGGAGGAATTAGGTACGGGGGAGGTGGCCACTCGTGGCTGACGACACCGCACTCGACGACGTGCCGGACGACGACGTGAAACGTGAGGACTGGGAAGACGACCAGGATGACGGCGCCACCCACAAAGGCCCCTCGAACGACGATCCGGATCAGGAACCGGACCACGAAACGGAGACGACCGCCACGGAGAATGGGGAAGAGGACGAGCCTGACGTTCGCCAGATGTTCCTCGACTGGCTGACCATCCACCTTGACACCGTGGAAGTTGTCGGGACAAAGCCGACACCGTGGTGCATGGAATGGTGGTTACATCCCGAGGTGGTCGCACGTTTCACCGCCCTCTGGCACGCCAGCATGCAAGCCTCCGCCAGCGTGCAGGACGGCGACGCCGGCGCCACGTCATCCTGGTGGATCAACCACTGGGACCGTCACGCCGCCGTCATCTTCGACAAAAGCAACGGACCATTCCGCGACTGCGACACCACCGATGGGCATCTGTCCCGGCGTCGGGACCGTCACGCCGCCGTCGTGCCGCTCGCCATGCCCCCGGACAACGTGACGTTGTAGCCAAACTGCCCACGCGGCCGCATAGTCCGTGCAAACCTCCGACAACTTTTGGATCAGTCCCGTAAGGGGAAGGCGAATTCAACCGGTCGTCGTAACGATGGGTTTTTCTAGCTCTGACAATAGTCGTTGCATGGCTTGAGTGGGTGTGATGCCGCCGAGTGTTTTGCGGGGTCGATTGTTGAGTTCGGTAGCGACTTCGAGCAGCCGCTCTGGCGAATGAACGGATAAGTCGGTTCCTGTGGGGAAATATTGGCGCAGCAGCCCGTTGGTGTTCTCGTCGGTGCCTCGTTGCCACGGCGAATGCGGATCACAGAAGTAGATATCCATCTTTGTGGCCAGCGTGATCTTCCGGTGCTGGGCCAGC
>NZ_PJJO01000045.1 GCF_002929535.1 Cryobacterium sp. Y11 | reverse complement strand
TCCTGAATCCGTCACGTTTGACTGTTTCTGCATCGCTTGCGATACGGAGACTAAATGACTGGTTGTGTGACAGTTTCTGTCCTCCCCAAGAGCGCAATCACTCTGTCATGTAATCGAACGTATAAATGACAGGAGTCAGCATGCTCGTTGGGTACATGCGGGTCTCGAAGGCTGACGGGTCGCAGAGCACTGATCTTCAGCGCGATGCGCTTCTGGTTGCCGGCGTCGAGGCGAACGACTTCTACGAGGACCATGCCTCCGGTAAAAAGGATGACCGCCCGCAGTTGGTGGCCTGCCTGAAGGCGCTCCGAAAGGGCGACACGCTCCTGGTGTGGAAACTCGACCGACTCGGCCGAGACCTACGCCACCTAGTCAACACCGTCCATGACCTCACCGACCGCGGCATTGGCCTCAAAGTGCTCACCGGCGAGGGCGCAGCGATCGACACCACGACCGCATCCGGGAAGCTTGTCTTCGGGATCTTCGCTGCCCTTGCCGAGTTTGAACGGGCCCTGATTTCTGAACGCACTGTCGCAGGGCTCGCCGCGGCTCGTGCACGCGGACGTACCGGAGGGCGACCGTTCAAGATGACGCCAGCCAAAATCCGCCTGGCTATGGCGGCGATGGGTCAGAAAGAGACGATAGTAGGCGACCTCTGCAAAGAGCTCGGCATCACCCGGCAGACCCTGTACCGCCATGTCTCCCCATCGGGGGAGCTGAGACCAGATGGTGCGAAGCTTTTCTCCAGATAGAGCAAATTGTGGCCGATCTGAAAAAAGAGCAGACTGATAATGGCTAGCGCGACATTGCGCCGCGGGCCGGAGGGATACATTCAATGAAGGTAACCGCTGCTGTCGCTCTCGCCAAGGGCGAGCCACTTGTGATTCAGGAGCTCATTCTCGATGCGCCTCGCGCCACGGAGGTTCAGGTGCGTATGGTCGCTTCGGGTGTCTGTCACACTGA
Source organism: Cryobacterium sp. Y11 (assembly GCF_002929535.1). Classification (GTDB taxonomy): domain Bacteria; phylum Actinomycetota; class Actinomycetes; order Actinomycetales; family Microbacteriaceae; genus Cryobacterium. The sequence goes on along the minus strand of NZ_PJJO01000045.1, from coordinate 59,900 downwards.
TGCCATCGTGCGTGATCAGCTGTATCCCACCCCTCTGCCCGCAGTGCTCGGCCACGAAGGTGCTGGGATCGTCGAGGCTATTGGGGAGGGCGTGACGAGTGTCGAAGTCGGCGACCACGTGCTTCTGAGCTTTTCCAGTTGTGGGGTGTGTTCTTCCTGTGTCTCTGGGCATCCCTCGTACTGCATCCACCTCTACGACCTTGATTTCGGTGGTGCCCGTCCCGATGGTTCGACCGCGTTCACTGCTGACGATGGCACACCGGTCTCCTCGCATTTCTTTGGTCAGTCGTCGTTTGCTTCGGTCAGTAACGTCGCCGAGCGCAGCGTTGTGAAGATTTCCAAGGATGCGCCGTTGGAGCTTATGGGTCCGCTTGGTTGCGGCATTCAGACCGGGGCGGGCGCCGTGCTCAACGTTCTCCGGCCAGAAGCTGGCAGTAGCATCGCCATCTTTGGCTCTGGAGCGGTGGGAATGTCCGGCCTTCTCGCGGCTGTCGTTGCTAACGCCACGACGATCATCGCCGTCGACATCGTCGACAGCCGGCTCGAGTTCGCCAAGACGCTTGGCGCCACCCACACCATTAACAGTAAGGACGAGGACGCGGTCGCGCGGATTCGTGAAATCACCGGTGGCGGGGTGAACTACGCCCTCGATACGACTGGCAACAAATTCGTTTTCGCCCAGATGACTAAATCCCTGGGTGTCCTTGGACATGGTGCCCTCGTCGGTGCGGCGGCGCCTGGCACCGAGGCACCGATCGACATCGGCAGTCTGCTGCTGACCGGGCTCAAGATCAGCATGGTGATCGAGGGTGACTCCGTGCCGCAAACCTTCATCCCTCAGCTGATCTCGCTTTACGAGGCTGGCGTGTTCCCGTTTGACAAGCTTGTCAAGAAGTATGACTTCGCTGATATTAACGAGGCCTTTGCTGATAGCGAGAGCGGCGTGACGCTCAAGCCGGTCGTCATCTTCTAGATCTACGTGTGGTGCCTGTCCTGACCATTCGCGGTAAGCGACACCGGCTGGTGGCCGGCTGGTGCGGCGGATTCCTGCTGCACCAGCCCACTTCTTTGCCGACGGTCCGAACCGGTACGTTCCTGCCAGCCCCCACCAAGTTGGCGAATGTTGTTACATCAGCTTGTACGGATGGACAGGCAGCCGGCCGTGATCGAGTGAAAAAGACTTCACGCGTGTTTGAAAGCAGACACCGGCGAAGGCGAATGCTGGGGGTGGTTTCACAGTAGCGCCGCGACCTTATGCGTGGTGGCTTGTCCGGAAGGCGAGCATGTTCTGCGTTGAACTGGGGCAGTGATGCTCGGATACCGGAGATACCGGAGATACCGTTGTCGACGTATAGGTCGTCGCGCCGGACGCTAACGGCGAGGATATCGATCCGGAGTCGGTCGGGGGACAGCTATCGTGTGGACGCGCGCGTAACCGATCAGTTTCGTCATTTCTGCTCCGGGGGTGTCTCACAACTAACGGTGAACACCACAGTTCAAGCATGTGGTTATGCGACGTGGTTATGAGAATCGGCGAGTCGCCAGATTCCAGCGATTTTGAAGAAACGCGGGTCCCGGCGGTGAGACGTCTTGTATCTGTAGGGTTATGAGATTGATGAATTTGCTCGTAGTCGCTCCCGCGCCACGTCTTTAGCGGAAACTACTGTCGCGCGTCGCTGCCAAGATGATCTTGGAACAGGGGGCGTGATGAACGAGTCGATTACAACGCTGGATGAGCATGAGAGCACGGGGCGGGACATGCTTTCGGCCGCCCACGTGCTGCTGAGTTCAGAGCGAATAGCAAACGAACAGGAGCTGCTGGTTTCTACGTGTGTTGAGGTCCTCTCCTCGGGGCCGGCGCCTCTCAGCGCGATCCATTCAGGGGTCAACTTGATCTGGCCGGGAGCACATCTATCCATCGAGAAGATTGAGAACGCGCTCTCGTACGCTCAGCGAGGCGGGGTCATAACGACTCAGCAAGCCTCAACCGGAACGGGCTGGGCATTGACCCAGGCCGGAATGGTCGAGATCCAGGCGACGCAATCCTGGTATTCCGACGCATTGGGCCGGCTGGCCGCTCAAATCCAGGAGCGTGCAACACAAGACTTTGGCGGTGTGACTGGTGAGCAGGCGGACCTGTGGGCAGCGATCCTCCTTCGAATCTTCTCGGATGCGATCATAACCAGTCCAGATGCGTACGGCGGAGCCATCAATAGAGCTGCGAGTGGGAATGTGCGTCCAGTTTCTCTTGATGGGTCGCAGATGCGAGAGGCCATCAATCGTCTGGACTCCCCGGAGGGAACAAGAGAATTCCTAGGGGCTTGTCTATTAGCGGCAGTTGATGAGTCAGATCCATTTGGAAACGAGATCGTCAACTACGTAGCAACCAGCTGCGTTCTGCACTCGATAGTCGCCGGTCGTTCCCGGGCATCAGCACAAAATGACCTTGGATCTCTCGTCGGCCAGCGCATTGTCCTTGACACCCCAGTGCTGGTTGCATACCTAGGCCCAGACGACACCGCGGCGCACCTTACCTCAGTCGTTCGCCTCTCCCTCGAATTAGGTATGGAGGTAATTGTTCCCCAACATGTTCTGAATGAATTGAATGAAGTCATTGATCGAGTAGAAGGCCAGCACATCCCGGGACTCTTGCAATCCTTGCAAGGGGGAGTTAGCGCACGTGTCTATGCGAGCAGCGTCAATGAACAGGTACTCGAACTCTTCCTTGAAGCCGCAGAAGCCGGCCAATACAGAACCTGGGATGACTTTGCTCGACGAGCTCGGGGAATCGAGTCCGAGTTGTCATCACTTGGAATAACGGTCAGAGGCCATGAGAACATCGCTCGTCAGAACGTGGACAAATTAATTGTTGAACTCACAGAGGTGATCACTAACACATCCAGCAATCGAGGAGCCAGGCAGATTGCCCGAGACGCCGAGTCGATGGAACTTGTGTGGAGAGCACGGAGGCGATCCTCTCGAGATCAGACAAATCTTTGGCCAGGCGGATGGATCATCACCCACGACCGAAAACTCTCTCCTGCATATCGCAAAGCCAACAGTCGTGATCTAGAACCGCTAGTTCTAAGCCCCGGACAATGGGCAACCCTCGTTACGGAATCGGCGCCAGCGCCAGAGGTTCGAGAACTCATCGAGGCAGCCGCTTCATTTTTACGACAAGAAGCGGTTTTGCGGATTGCGGTCAAATATCCGCCCGACATTGCACTCGATCTCGCTCAGACCCTTTCTCAAGGGTCAGTGACAGAAACCGACATCAGAGTGGCGCAACTGACGCTCGTTGATCTCCTCGACGGGGCATCGTCTGGCGTGCCGCAAAACGGAGAGTCGATTTCGACATTCGTTGCCAACAAGCGGTCGAACCGTCAGGCTATTGCAGCTAATGTGCAGCGAAACGCGTTCGTTACCGAAAGGAAGCGAATGGCTGATACTGTCACGCGCAGCGTTGCCGAGCTGTCCGTAGCATCCTCCGCAAGAGCAACCGCGGAGCTATCGGCGCTCACGTCGCAAACCGAGATAGACCGCCTCCGGTCGGAAAGAGATGACTTAGAACGGGAAAAGTCCGAATACGTGGCGCTCAACGGTAGACGAACACTGCGAGTAACTATCTCAGTATTAGGTGTGATTGCTGCGGCTTTTCTCTTCGTGCTCGGATTACCGGGCTTCGCCATCGGCACCATTGTCGGGCTATTTATTTTCTTCAATCAGTCGCGTGAATGGGCGACCGATAAAGGGGTAGCAAGTGGGAGACTAGCATCCGCTTTGCCGCCAGAAATCTTAGGTCTTTGGGACATTATCCAAGGCCTACAGTAGCCCGACTATCTTTGACGCGTCTTCGTCCTATTCGTGCCAGCTTGTCTTGGAACCTCGCTGCCTCAGAACAGGTTGATGTAGGACGACTCGAAGCCCGGTAATGCGACATCGTGCGGCCACGGAACGCCGCCATTTATCACCAAACTCCACAAGCCTGTAATTCAGGCGATGGTCGCGGAGTGCCGGAGGCTGGGCGCTGACGCTTCTGCAGAGCTATCAGGGGAGGCACCGGTGGTGCCTCCCCTTTTCGATTACATGCTGGCGCAGTGCTTACAAAGCGGCCAGTTATTGGTGCCGGGCCGCTTGTTAGAGGCGGGGATCTGCTGTCCACTGGGGCAGTTGTTGTGAGTGTGGTGAACGTCGGGATCGGTTGCATTCGAGGAGTGGTACGGAGATACGCGCATTTCAAGCTCCTTGCCGTGGTTTGCCGCCATGTGCGGCAATTCCAAGCGTAGGGCTGGGCGCAGACGTCGAAAACAAGGAATCGCCACATAGTTGTGCGGTCTTTCCGTTCCTCATTTCGTTAAAACCGTTGCATGGGCCGAGGTTCAATGTAGATCGCCATGCGCGGCTATCCCGAAGAGGGGTAGAGACTCCGATGCAGCGCGCGTCGAAACTGTACCTATGCAGCTAATTGGCGTCTCCTTAGAAAATTTCCGATGCTACCGCGATCGGGTACACATCCCCTTAGGCAAGTTCGTGGCTCTGATCGGGCAAAATGACGCCGGTAAATCGACTGTTCTTGAGGCCTTGGCCATTTTCTTTGGGACTCGTAAGCCAGACCGCGATGACGCGAGCAAGCATGGTGAACGCACCGCTATGACGATTTCGTGTCAGTTCGGAGATTTGCCAGACGAGCTAATTATCGATTCGACGAACAGGACCACTCTCTCCGCGGAGCATCTCCTGAATCAGGAAGGCGTGTTGGAAGTGGTGCAGGTCTTTGACGGGACATCGAAAGCCCCAAGCAAAAAAGTGTACCTGCGTGCCTACCACCCGAGTGTTGAAGGCGCGGGTGACCTGTTAACGCTCACCAGACCCAACCTCAGCAAGCGCGCCAATGAATTGGCAGTGGACTTAAGCGAGGTGAACGCGAGCGTCAACGCCGAGTTGCGCGCCGCGATACGGGGATCGTTCCTTGATCTGAAGCTCGAGGAGCGCCTTATTCCTGTCAGTATCGAGGGTACGAAAGAGATCTATAGCAAAATACAGCAGGAGCTACCTTCTTTCTTCCTGTTTGCGGCCGACCGTCCCAGTACCGATCAGGACGTCGAAGCCCAAGACCCCATGCGGGCGGCAGTTGAGATCGCAATCGCTGGTCAGAAACCGGCACTGGATGCCGTAGCGAAGTCGGTGACAGACCAGCTCGAGCTCTTGGTCACTAAGACAATCGAGAAGATCAGGGCTATGTCGCCATCGATTGCGGAGGGACTGTATCCACGAATCGGGGAGGACCTGAAGTGGGAGTCGGTCTTCAAAGTCTCGCTTCATGGCGAATCGGACGTTCCGCTAAACAAGAGAGGTAGCGGTGTACGACGAATGGTGCTCTTGGGATTTCTCCAAGCTCAAGCAGAGTTGAAGAGTGCCGGCGCAAACGTCATTTACGCAATCGAAGAACCTGAGACAGGGCAGCATCCAGATCAACAGCGCGCTCTGCTCAGCGCCGTGCGGGATATTGCCGAGCGCGAAGGGAGCCAAGTGATCCTGACTACGCACACGCCTACATTGGGCCGTTTGATTCCCGAAAAATCGCTTCGTTACATTCACGTTCCAGAATCCGGCGGGCGGCAAGTGCTACCTGGCGGGGACGAAACTTTTAGGGCTGTCGCGCACGCACTGGGGATTTTACCCGACCACCGGGTGAAGGTCTTCGTCGGTGTCGAAGGAAAACACGACATGTCTTTTCTGGCACTAATTTCTCGAACACTTTCCAAAACAGATCCGTCGATCGCCGATTTAGGTGCGCTTGAGGAGCGCGGTGAACTCATTTTTGTGCCTGCGGGCGGCAGCAATGTCGCGTTATGGGTATCACGTCTCCGCCACCTATCTGTGCCGGAATTTCACCTTTTCGACAGAGACACCCGCCCGCCCGCCCATCCCAAGTACAAGACCTACGAGGATGAGCACAACCTGCTTGCCGGTGTAGAGGCCGTTCACACGGAGCGCCGTGAGCTTGAGAATTATCTCCATCTTGATGCCATCGTGGCTGCGCGGCCTGAGTATGCGTTTGTGACCGTAGATATGTGGGATTCTGTGCCGCTTATGTGTGCTCAAGTAGTTCACGCCAGTGTTGAAGATGCGGGCGCTTGGGAGGACGTAGAGAAGGCTAAGAAGAAAAGTAAGTCCAACAGCGCCAAGTCATGGTTGAACAGCGAGGCAGTCGAACGCATGACCGATGAGTTGGTCGACGCTACCGATCCCCGCGGCGACCTGAAGAAGTGGTTGCGCCGAATTACCGAGCTTGTCAGGCAATAGATCGCGGACTTATGCCGAAATGCGATTTTCACGATGCCTTGGGCCCTTGCCAGATGCTGCATAACCAAAGCGTCCTCTAAGCCATGGGTTATGAAACTTGTTCGGCGCTATACAGGTCGTGCTCGACACCTGGTCGTTCACCGCCGATTGATGGACCTATATGAGGACATTTATCGGCCAGATAGGAGTCATATGTCGATCCGAATGAGTTTCGTAGGTGGCTCAATTCGGCGATCCAGAACTCAGGGTGAATCGCGGCGCCTCATCGCGGTGATAGAGGCGACGCTCGACCTCTTCGCGTAAGCCTGAGTCGAACTGTGCGCGTGCCAGACTGATGGTATTAAATAATGGAGGTTGGCGAGATGCGGTCAAAGACACTTGCTGCCGGGTTGCTGATAGTCGGATTCCTTTTGACGGGATGTAGCTCAGTCTCGGGTGGAGCTCCAATCTCGGGTGATGCCCCAGACTCGATTGAGCAAGCGCGTGTCGTTCTGGGGGGTGGACACACTTACGACGAGGTTCAGGTGGCTACCGATGCGGCTCTGCAATCAGCCGGAGAGAGTCTTACGGATTCGAACCGTGGAAGTGCCTGGAGTTCGATCCTCAAGGTCGAGAAGGGACTTGTCGAAAAGGGTTACCCCGCGCCGGACTCGATGACGGTAATGAAGTGTATTCCAGGGTCGATTGCCAACCGTGGAGTTAGCTTGACTGAGGCCGTTGCGTATTGTTCTCTCGAAATTGCCGGCATCCCGGAGTCTGAGTGGTAGTACCTACCGCGCGCCTTAGATTGGCTCGCGGTGGTTGGCAAACGGCCTGCCGAAAGTGTAAGAGGAGTGACAACTCGGCCTCGGCTCGTTTCCCTAAAGGGGGAGGCAAACCAGGGTTTTTTGTGTTGTGGCGCGGATAGGCTGCGGGGATGAGCCGACGATCGCATCACCGTGCCCCCGCTTCGATCGGCACGGCCGCCCTCGTTATTGCTCTAGTCGGGTGCTCCGGCGGCGACGATCCGGCGAGCGTCTGCACAGATGCGATCGCCGACCGTATGGGCGCGGTGTTCACAGACGTTCAGATCACAGAGAACATCGAGACGCCGGTTGCCGCGGATGTCCGTGGCACATACGCCGGCGGTGGAGGGTTCGCGTGCGGGCTCTCGCTCCACCCTCTGGCGCTCGAGCAGGCGCTCGTGTTTCCGTTCGACGGCCCCACGATCACAGTTGAGCTGTAACTCAGGGCTGGAACGAATCCATGTCCGTGCACGCCGACGTCGCTTCATAGCCGCCGCAGTATATTTTGAGCGTCATCTTGTCAAGGTATAGACCGTCTGTCAAGCCGTATACGAACGGGTGTTCGACACCGCCAGCGTAGAGGTCAGCGGGGCTTTCGCACGCGTAAAAAAGAGGATCTAACGCTGCCGTAAATGCGGCCTCGTCGTCCTCAAGGCCGCTGTCGTACATGGTGTGCAGGTCGACTTCCGCCTTTGAGAAGGCGGAAGCGCAAGCGGTGGTCAACTCGTAGGCTGCTGCGGCTGACTCTGCAGTTGCAGCCGGCTCCTGTTCCTTTGGCGAAGTATTTTTGCCGGTGTCGTTGGTGCACCCCGTCAAAGTCAGTAGTAATAAAGCGGCCGCGGGTGCGACGAAACGGATCTTCATGGTCCCCCCATTTTTTGGCCAGTTTAGCGTCGATGCACCGGCCGAGTTTGTCGGCTGCAGCGCGGCACCACTCGTGGCCGTGGACCACTGGGCCGACATCCGGCCCGACCTTATCGAACTCTGGCACAAAGCAGAGCCCTCGAAGGGTGACCACGTCACGAATTCCGTGCAGGGTCCTGAGTCCCAAAAGCCCTTGGCTGGCCTGGACCGCCCGCTGCGCGGAGCTCGTACATGTCGCTCAGTAAGTTCGACCCATTGTCATGCAAGGAGTCTAAAGTTACTATAGTTTCGGTCCGAGGAGGCGAGTCATGCTCGACAAGACGGACCTGCTGCAGGCTCTGCGGCGTCACTGGGAGTACTCAGGCAAGGACGAGGACGTCGCCCAAGAGATCTACCACGACGACACTGTGCTGGAGTTCCCTCAGTCTGGCGAACGGTTTGAAGGCGTGGAGAACTTCCGCGAATGGCGCCGGCAGTACCCAGCGAGGCTCAATTCCACACTCGACGAATCACTCATCGTGCCGACCTGGTGGTTGTGGAGAACCTGATCAGCTACGACGGCGCGCCATGGATGTACACCGTCAGTCTGATGGAGTTCAGGGGCGACCGGGTTGCGCACGAGCGAATCTACATCATGGATGGCTGGGATGCCGCGGAGTGGCGCACCGCGTGGCGCGCCGACGCTCTCGTAGACCCGCCGCCCCCGCCACTTGCCTAGTTCGACTAGTTGTACATCTTCGATGTAAGCCTTGGCGGTCGCGTCGGTCATTAGGGGAGCCCTATCCGGCAGATTCTGCAATAGATGCATTACTACTTGTCATAATCGCGATTATCGGTCATATCACCCGACATATCACCCGACATATCACCCAACATATCACCTGTCATATCACCCAACATCTAACCTGCTGTGCTGATAAGTTAGAAGCCTCGAAGAGGCAATTCACAGGGGGTGGATCATTATGAGTGACATGGCACGTGGCTCTGGTTCTCGCGTCGCCGCCGATGCGGCTCATGCTCGATCTGTGGGGTTGGATGTTGCTGCTATCGCTTTGGCTTTGCAGGGAGCTTTTGGCCAGGCGCTTCTAGGGGTAATTGTTGGCAAGGGGGCCCGCACGATCGCTCGTTGGGCAAGCGGGATGGTTCGGCCGCCGTATGCGAGTGAGCAGGTGCTGCGAGATACGTTCCAGGTGTTGGAATTGCTCATCTCGGTTGAGCCGACCGAAGTCGCCCGAGCTTGGTTCATGGGGATGAACCCACAGCTCGATGATGCTTCGCCGGCCGAGGCGCTCTCGGATGGGCGGTCCAAGGACGTGATGGCGGCGGCTCGCGTTTATATCGGCGGACGCTAACGAGTCACTTCTAGTCGGAAGCCCAGTGACCGTGCTGTGAACTTGGGCGGGAGACAATGAAGGCATGGCTCGTGTTGAGATTGTTCTCCCTGATGGATACGCCGCGTTTCTTGGCGGGCTGAAGCGAAGGGTCCGAGACGCTCAAGGACATGCACAACGCACGATCAACACTCAACTCATCGAGCTGTATTGGTCTTTGGGCCGGGCCATCGTCACTGAGCAGGAGCAGCAAGGTTGGGGCGCTGGCGTGATCGAGCGTTTGGCCGGGGATTTGCGTGTCGAGTTTCCCCAGATGACCGGGTTGTCCCGCAGCAATCTGCAATATATGAGGGCGCTTGCTGCGGCCTGGCCTGCACACGCAAATGTCCCACAGGCTGTGGGACATTTGCCGTGGGGACACGTTCGGCTGCTCCTGGACAAGCTCGAGGATCAGGACACACGTGAGTGGTATGCCACGGCTTCTGTGAAAAATGGTTGGTCTCGCAATGTCCTGCTGAATCAGATCAAGAACCGCACTCTTGAAAGAACGGGCGCCGCGCCATCAAACTTTAGCGCCGAGTTGGCGCCCGCGGATTCCGATCTGGCCAGGCAGATCGCCAAAGACCCTTACGTCTTCGACTTTTTGAATTTGACCGAAGACGCGGCCGAACGCGATCTGGAACAAGCACTGATGGACCGGATCGTGGACACTCTCCGCGAGCTTGGGACTGGGTTCGCTTTCGTGGGCCGCCAGGTACATTTCGACGTTGCCGGCGATGACTTTTATCTCGATTTACTGTTCTTTCATATTGAGCAACTGCGGTACGTTGTCATCGAACTCAAAACGGGGAAGTTCCAACCGGAACATGCTGGCAAACTTGGTTTCTACGTCTCGCTCGTGGACGACAGGCTCCGTAGAGACGCTCACGCGCCTACCGTTGGCATACTTATCTGCGGCGATCGAAACGATCACACAGTCCGGTACGCACTCGGGCGCTCGGGCTCTCCCATGGCAGTGTCCACGTATACATATGATTCCTTGCCACCTTCGGAGAAGAATGCGCTCCCAGGCGCCGATGAGCTCGCAGCGGCTTTGGGGTGGGAGGGGGAAGTCCAGGAGCCGCACGCGTAGCTGCAAAGCCACTTGCGATGGACCGGGGCTCGGTGCTGAAGTGATCTGCCGCGATCAAGAATATGGCTCTATGCCACGGCTTGGGTTTTTTGCCAGCGCATGACGTCTGCTGTGTTGTAGCGCACGAGGCCCCAGCCGATTGCGTGGTATTTGGGTCCGGTGTTGCCGTGTCTCAGGGTGCTGAGTTTCTCGAGTGAGATTCCCAGGGCATCGCTGGTTTGAGCAGGTGTCATTAGGGGTGAGGCTGGTGAGGTGTAGGCCGCTTTGATCAATTGGTTTGGTCCTTTGTGAGCGTGTTGGCGAAGGTGTAGCTCTGGCGTCCGTGGGAGCGAAGGCCGTCGCGGCGTGCCGTAAATTTTCGTGCCCGCGCTAGGTGTTCCAGGTCGCTGACGGGCGGGGTTGTCTGCGGGGTGCTGATTTTCATCGCCAGGCCTTACTTGCCGGCGAGTGTGGGGTGGTCGCGTAGGGCCGTGATCTTCGCGATCAAGTCGGGCCGGAAGCCTGACCAGGACAGCACGCGGGCAACAACAACGGGCGCCGAGGTGTAGCCGAACTGGTGCATCAGGTCGGTGGCATGCGCATCCGTTGTGAGGTCGATGACGGTGTACGGCAGGTCGGCGGCGTCGAGTGCGCGGGTGGTCATCGTGCACTGCATGCAGTTCGGCAGTGTGCAGACGGTTAGCGGTTCGATCATGGTGTGGTCCTCTCTTATAACCCCATTGCCTTTTGGCGCACGCCGTTTTACAGCGTCAGGGGTGAATTGGCCAGGGATCGTGGAATACCGCAAAGGAGCGGAGCGAGTGAGGATATGCCGCGAAAGCCCTTGCCAAGAGAGGAATGATGCGTACGATAAACAGCCGAAAAGGCAACGGAAGTTGCACGAACAAGCCCCGTCGAGCTGTGCTCGACGGGGCTTGTTCGTTACAGGTAAGAGCCGGAGGCTACGCCTCAGTGTGTGGGGTCGTGACCGGGGCGGTGGTGCGTCGTTTGCGTGCCTTCGGTGTGGACTGGCCGGGTGCTTTGACGCCGGTAGCGCGGAGGTCTTTTTCGCTCCATCCGGAGGCCAGTGCTGCACTCCAGGCGTGTTCGTGAGCGAGGGTCGCCAACTTCAGTTGCTGGTCTGCGCTGTCGTATTCGTTGCCGGCATCGGCGAGCACGCGTACTGCTTCTACGCGGGTGTCCACGTTCGCTTCAATGATTGCCCGCGCTCGCGCGGCTGCATCTTCTGGTTTCACATTCGCATCGCTCATGGTCCCCAGATTACAGGCCTGACACACGCCTCGGCTGAGTGTGTCTCAGCTTCGTTTCATCGAAGCATCAAGGGCGGAAACGCTCCATACCGGCGGTGCCGATTTGGAGCAAGCTATACATTTACCGGTGGTAAATGGCTTCAAATTCTGGACGCCGCGCGCCGGAATTGGCATACTTGACGTATGTCCCCGATTTTCGGGGTCGCTGCGCTGGGCCAAGAGGAGGCGAACACGATGACGGAGAAGAACGAGCGTCGCTTGTTTGGTCGTCAGCGCCGCGCCAATGTTGAGGGCGGGCGAGAGAAGAGTTACCGGGTGTACGTGACGGCTGAGGAGGATGTTCAGTTGCGGGCTCGTGCGGTGGTTGCTGATGTGACGGTGCCGCGGTTGTTGTTTGAGTCGGCGATGAACGCGAACATTGAGACGACGACGGATCGTCAGGGTGCGATTGCGGAGTTGTTCGTGGTGACCCGGTTGATGGCGAATGTCTCGAACAACGTGAACCAGTTGGCGAAGTTCGCCAATACGGAGGGTGCGTTCCCTGACACTGCTGCCGCTGTTGTGGCTGAGTACCGTGCGCTCGCCGTCAAGGTTGAGGATGTTATTGACAGGTTGGCCGAGTCATGATGCCGAACATTCGGCGGGGCGGCCAGATGGGCGGCCTGATGGTGTACCTGGCTGGGGGCGGGCGGCACAACGAGCATGAGGAACAGCACCTCGTCGCTGGCGACTCCGCGATCATGGCGCAGCACGGTTACAGCGTGTTGGACACCAACACTGCCCTGGCGATTGCGCGGAGCCTGGACGCTCCACGTCGTGCGTTCGACGTTGAAGTATTGCGTATGGTGAAGGATTCTGACCCTGTTACGGGCGAGGTGACGAGTAAACGTGTTGCCGGGGATGTGTGGCATTGCTCGCTGTCGTTGCGCGCCGCAGAGGGACAGCTCTCGGATGAGAAGTGGGGAACGATCGCAGAGGACTTCGCTGATCGGATGGGCTTCACCGAAGCGAGCGGTAAGGCCGCGTGCCGTTGGGTCGCGGTGCGTCACGGACTGTCCACGAACGGCAACGATCACATTCACCTGGCGGTGACTTTGGTGCGGGAGGACGGTACGAAAGCGACGACGCATAATGATTTTACGCGCGCCCAGGAGGTGTGCCGCGATCTTGAACGGGACTATGGGCTCGAGCAGTTGGAGAGCCGTGGGGTGGGTCTTGGAGAGCGCGGCGTGAAGCCTGCCGAGCGTGAGCGCGCCGCGCGTTCGAGCGCCGTTGAGGTGGATGCCCACAAGTTGGAGCGTTCTGTCCGGGCGGCGGCGACCGCGTCGGTGGACGAGGGCGAATTCGTTCGCCGGCTGCGCCGTGGTGGAGTGCTCATCCGGCCTCGCTACGCCGCCGGGCGCGATGACGTTGTTGCCGGCTATTCGGTAGCGGTGCGGCCGACGGGTGGGGAGAAGCCGATTTGGTATGGGGGTGGCCGACTGGCCCGTGACCTCACTTTGCCCAGGCTCCGGGAGGGCTGGCCAGATAGCCCCCAGACGGCGCAGGGGGCCGTGGATGAATGGCGGGCCACGGCGAAGAACCCGTGGGAGTATCGACCTGTCGCACCGGGCCGGGAAGAGTCGATGCCGTCCCCGGAGATGTGGAAGCAGTACAGCGACGAGATCGGGCAGCTCCGCAAGCAGCTCCGCGACGTTCCCGTGACGGATCGGGCTACGTGGGCGCATATCGCCCGCGAGACGGCCGGTGCTTTCGCCGCGTGGTCGCAGCGCGTCGAGGCGACACCCGGACCCCTCGCGCAGACGTCCCGGGAGCTGGCCCGGTCAGCGCACCTTCGGGCCTACCAGTCACGGCCAAAACCGGCCCAGCTGGGGTCAGCGTCGAACGCCGCCATGATTCTCATGCAGGCAGCCAGCGGTGGTCAGGGCACGATGGCTGAGGCAATCATGCTCCGGCAGCTGGGCCGTGTGTCCGTGGCGATTCTTGACATGCACAGCGCGGTCGGTGACGCCCGCCGGGCCGAGCACGTCACGATGATGCTGCGTAACCAATTCGCCGCAGTCACCGACCGCCTGCCGATGCTGCCCAGCAAGTCCGCACAGCCGGACTCACGGACACAGACAGCGGACATTCCGGTCGTCGTGCGACAGGCGACCGACGGTCTCGCGGCGCCGGGGACCGGTTTGCCGGTGCCAACCACGCTGCAACCCACCAAGCGTAAGACTCCAGCCACTCCGCGCGAGCGTGACGGTCTGGGCAGAGACTAGACGAAAGGAAGATCATGGCCGAAGAAACAGACGGTGTGGGCGAGATGTTCGACGATTCGCTGCGCATCGCACTGACCGTTGCGTCGCAGTTTGGAGAACGTATCGCCCGGCTGCGCGAGCAGCTGGCGCGACAGCGCGAAGCAAGCGCAACCCAGGAGGCGCGCGAGCTGGAAGCACGCTTTGAGGCTGAGCGTGGAGCCGCCCGAGCCAGCCTCGCACCGGTCGCGCAACCCGAGTGGTGGAATCAAGCCAGCCCCGAGGACATCGCCGGTGTGCACGAGACTGCCGCGGCCTGGCGCGACTTCGACGACGTTGCCCATGACGCCGGCGACACCATCAAACACGAAGTGCAGGAACGCTACGGCATCGACATCGACTCCCCCGAAGCGGACCCCGCTGCCGTAGCTGCAGCGCTCCGGGACGCAGAACGCGACCGTGCCGATGCCGTTACCGAGCGGCAGCGAGCGGGCGACGACCTCACCGCGAGCCAGCTCCTCTTCGCCAACGCCGACCGTTATGAGCGTGAGGCTCAGGAAGCGGCCGATCGAGACTGGAATACCAGCGACCTCGACGGAGCCGACAGCTCGGACCTCAACACTCGCGATGAGGAGCGCAAACGGGCCACCGAAGCTACCGACCAGACACGCGTCGAGCGCGGCTCGGGGGAACTGGAATACGACAGCTCAGAGCGGCGCGCGCGATTCGCCGCGAGCCTTGAAGGCAAGGCCGACCAGAAGACGATCAACGCCCGAATCCTCGCAGACGGTGAAAACGCCAAACACCCGCGAGAGGCAGTCATCTCCCAGTCGGGCAAGGCCGCTAAACCTCGCCGCAGTAGTAAGAGCGGCGTGCAACAGCGGGACCGCGGCGGGCTCTCCCGGTAATTGTAGGGCGTGCGGCACTTCTTCCCGTCGGTCTGCTGACTACCTCCTCGTACCTGCGTTGCAAGGTATTGAGGCTGGTATTGAGGGTGGTTTCATAGTGGTGCATTTGAGGGTGGATGTGCGATGATGGGTGTATGGAATCCATCGCGACAGTGAGTCTGAGGGCGTATAACGACTCGATTCGGCAGGACATGCCGCAGATCGTCGATGATTTGCGTCATGTGCTGGGTGCGAAACTGGTCGCGTATATCGCGGCCGTGACGGAGACTCGAACGGTCCGTGAATGGGTCACAACCGGACGGCGGCCGGCGCCGGCGGCCGAGCAGCGGTTGCGTCTGGCGCACCGAGTGGTGACGCTGATTCGTGCGAGTGAGGGTGTGGGAATCGTCCCGACCTGGTTCCAGGGTATGAATCCGATGTTGGGCGATCGGTCGCCCGCGCGGATGCTGCGCGAGGATGATTTCGACGACGCGGGCCCGCGGGTGCTCGCTGCGGCGACTGCCTTCGTCGGCGCTTGATGGAGTTGTTGCCGATCAGGACGGTCGACGCTGCCCACGCGGCTGTGTGGCGGATTGGGCGCGCCCCCGAGCCGTGGATGTGGGTCGATAAGGAGTACGCCTTTACCAACCGATGGGACGACATCGATCGGGTTTTCCGTACCGTTTACGCTGGCGATAGCCGCTACGCGTGCTTCGTGGAGGTGCTTGCCTACGCTCGCCCGGATCGCGTGGGTGACGTCGACGTGGTCAACGCCGTTGGCATCGTGGAAGATCCCGACGACCTGACCGAGTTCCCCGTCCCTCCGGCGAGTGAGATACCCCGCGATTGGTTTAGCAGAAAGCGGATCGGCTTCGCGACCCTGGACGGCGTCTACGCTGATGTGCGCGCATCGCAGACGATTGCTGCCCTTCGCCCGCATTTTCTCCGGCTCGCGGACAAGCTCGGATACCCGGACTTCGACGCGGCAGCACTCAAGAGCGCCGAGCCGCGCGAACTGACCCAACGGGTCGCGAAGCATTTGTACGCGCATGCCGGCGACGACGGCCGGCTTCTCCTCGATGGAGTGCGATTCGCATCTCGGCATGGCGACGAGCTGGCCATGTGGGCCATTTTCGAACGGCCAGGCGACGACCCAATCAGTCGGCAACTATCCCCAGCGGCCCCTGACCCGATCTTCAACGAAGACGACGACCTACTGCGAGCCTTCCAACTTCACCGGTTGCGCTGGAAGGATTGAATCGCCCGGTCCTTCGGGCTGCGGCCGTGTCAGTTGGCTCGCATGTCGGGGAAGAGCCCTTCTGGTGGGGCGGTGTAGGGCAGTGGCTCGCCGGGTTTGTTGGTGTCCTCTGATTTCGCGAATGGTCCTTCTGTGCTCATGAGGATTGGCATGTGGTGGTCGGCGTGTTCGATCCACCAGGTGCTTGATCCGGTGGCGCCGTCGAGCCTCAGGTGCTCCCACGCTCGCCAGAGGGCGTCGATGCGGGCGAGGGCTTCGGGGTAGTTCCACCAGTTTGCGGCCCATCGGAAGCTGGCGTTGCCGGGGCCGACGCGGCGGGAGTACATGTGTCGGAGTCGGTCGCGCATGAACTCGTCTGACGATCCGTAGAACAGCTGCGGCACGGCTTCTTCTGAAGCTTCCGTGTCGTCGTCATCATCATCATCGTCGCGGAGTGCGTCGAACTCGCTCACAGGTCATCCTCCTGTTTCGGGGCCTCATTCGACCCGGCTTGCGTGCCGTTTGCCGGTACCGGGGGCTCGTCGACCGGCGCCGGGCGGCGTGACGGGTCGTGTGCGGCGATGGACGCGCGGACGGCGTCAGCCTGGGGGCCGCGCATCCAGGGCACTGTTTCGATCAGTGTTGCGGGTGCGCCGGAGGCGAACACGACGGCGCGGCCGCGGGGCAAAGCTCCCAGGTCTGCGACGTCCAACGTGCGCTCGCGCTGCACTTGGTGGGATGTTGACCGGTTTCCTCGGCCGACGCTGGTCGAGGTTGTGTGTTTGTCGTAGTCGCCGACCATTTGGGAGAGTTCGTTGAGGAATTCTGGTTCTTTGACGCCGCCGCCGTAGACGGCGATGTTGGAGGCTGACCAGAGTTTGCGCATGCCGTCTCTGCCCCAGACTTCGACGCCTTGTGACCATGACTGCAGAATGGTCATGAGGACGATTCCTCGTGAGCCGTAGTGGGAGTACAGGTCGGGGAGGCCGTGCCAGCGGCATACGTTGGCTGCTTCGTCGAGAACGCCGAGCAATGGAACGGCTAGTCGTCCGCCGGGCTGAGTTGTGGCTAGTTCTTCGGCGGCTTCGACGGTGGCTGCGGTGAGAGCGGTGACGAGGGGGCCGGCGGTTCCTTTGCCTTCTTTGGAGAGGCTGTAGAGGGTGTCGCGGCTGCGTACGAAGGCGTGGGGGTCGAACTGTGGCCGGAGATCCCCGGTCATGTTGCCGCCGAGGGGTGTCACCCAGTGCCCGATCGCGCGGACCTTCAGGCATGACGCCATCTGCGCGGCCGTTCCGTAGACGCTGTCGCGGCGTCGCGGTTCGCCGTTGACTTGGCCGTCGACGGCGTCGGCCATCTGGTCGTATCCGTGAGCGCGCAGAATGTCGACAGGAGCCTCATCGCCGGGCGTTGTGGTCCAGGTGAACACCTTGGTGATGGGTAGACCGGCTACGGCGGCGGCGAGGAGGAAGCCGGCCAGGAGGTCTTGGCCCGCGTTGTCGAAATACGGGTCGGCGCGCGAGTCGCCGGCGCGAGAACCGGTAGCGAAGTGCTCGGCGAGCTTTGCGGCCTTTACGTCGTCGGTGACATAGCTGAGGGGGTTCCACCACCACGTTGGTTCTTCCAGCGCGATGCGTTGCGGGTCGAACGCCCACACGCGGCCGCCGCCGGCGGCGCGCACATCACGGGTGGCGTCCAAAACGTCTCGTTTGTTCGACGTGGTGAGGACGGCGCCTGGGGCGGACAGGATGGCTGGGATTGCGCGGCTGGTGGATTTTCCGGTGCGGGGCCCCCAGATGTCGACGTGCATATCTTCGGGAGATCCGTAGAGCTTCTGCCGTCCGGCAACGGTGATGCCGATGGGGACGCCGAGCCAGTCGGTGACGCCGAGACGATGAGCGGTCGCCCTCGCGCCCGTAGCTGACAGCGCGCGAAGATCGCGCCCCTTGCCCATGTAGGTCGCTGCTCCGTCGACGTTGCTACGCCGCCGCCGGGCACGCGAGACCGCTGCGGCGACGAGGATGCCCAGGACGAGGACCGCGACGAGCGTGGCCGCGAGAATCCACGTCCCGGACGCCGGCCAGATTACGGAGCCTCCCAGCACGCCGAAAAACAGCCCGAACGGGTCACCGGTCAGGTCGGAGTTGACCCCGTCCAGCTGTGAGCCCCACGTCACGGCCACCCACACGGTGCCCAGGGCCACAGCCACGAGCGCGAGGCAGACGATCAGCATGATCGTCTGCCCGTCTACGCCGTTCTGGTTTCGCCTGTTCGATGCGCTCATGCCGCGCTGTCCTCTTCGTCGGCTGTGCGGTCGGCTTCGCCATCGACGTCATGCCGGGCGTCGTCGGTGTTGCCTTGTCCACTGATGGGGTTGGACTCGTCGGGTTCGGGGAACGAGGATGCGGGGTGCCAGAGTTTGTTGGTGTCGTTGATGGCGCGTTCTGATTCGATCAGTTCGACCTTGACCGGGATGCCCGGGTGGCCGCCGACTTTGATGAGGAATTTGCCACGGCCGGGAGGGTCAGATTCGCGCCCCAACCCGGTATCCCACGTGCCGGGATCTTGCCAGGACGTGAGGAGTTCCTGTTCGGCGCGCGAGAGTGGAACGGCGCTGGTGAGCATGGGCATTTCCGCGCCCGGTAGACCGCCAGCGATCACCATGCCAGACCGCTCAACGAAGCCGCGTGCCTTCATCCGGTCGGACTCACTCGGCAAGGAGAGAAGGTCGCTCATCGTGTGCGAAATCATCGCGAGGCCCACGCCGCGTTGACGGTTCAGCCGGGTGAGGGCGTCGACCCGGTCGACCATGCCCGCTCCCGCGCGCAGCGCCCGCCAAAGTTCGTCGAGGACGACCAGGTAGTGACGGCGTGGCTCGAGACCGGCGTCAGCCAGAGCGTTGGCAATGTTCACGGTGCCAAAGCCCGCCGACCAGCAGGCCAGAAGAATTGCGGCCTGCATGTCGGTGTCGGAGTCATCGATCGAGGACACGTCGTATACAACAGGGCGATCCCTCATCATGGGAACATCAGTGGGATGGGCGAAGGTTTCGCCTAAACGTCCGCCCGAGGTGAGGCTGATGAGTGAGGCCTCCAGCTCCTCCGTGATCTTCTTGTACCGCTCAAGGTCGCCACGGTCCAGGGCGACGGCGCGCACTTCTGCGGGTGCTTCCTGAATCACGCGCAGCAAGTCGCCGAGCACCGGGATGCCTTCGTTGCGGTCGTCGAGGACGGTGAGGGCGCGGTCGATGATGGCTTCCTCGCGGGCGGACGGTGGGTCTTTGCGAAGGATCGTGAGCAGGGCCGACACCATCGTTTGCCGGCGGCCGTGAGCATCCGCGAGCACCATTTGACGCTCCTTTTCCTTACCGGCGAGGCGCAGCCGTTCGGCGGCCGCGGTGGCTTCGCCGGGATCGAGGATGTTCAGGTGCCCGCGGCCACGGCCGAGGGTGATGACTTGCCCGCCGAGAGCGCGGATCATGTCGACGTAGTCGGGTTTGAGATCGCCCAAAACCAGCGGCAGGTTTCCGAATCCTGCTCCGCCGGCGGCCATCCGTCGGATGAGCGTTGACTTGCCCAGGCCCGGCAGGCTGAGCACAAACACCGAGGGGTTCGAGATGAGGCCGGCGTCTTGGAACCAGGAAATGGGATCGGCGCACACGGTCGCGCCGGTGAAGAGTTGGAGGCCGATCGGTACGCCGATCATCGGGGTTCCTGTTCCAACGGAGAAGGGGTGCAGGCCGCACACCTGCACGGTCGTTCCGCGCCACTCATCTGCCGGCTGGATAACGGTGGACTCACCCCGACCGCGCCCCAACCAGCCCCGAGGACCGGGACGACGGATAGCGGGCTTCTTCTCCGTGTCTGCCTTCGTCTGCTTGGCCGTGGCCAGCTCGCGCGGCTTCGACGTGAGTTTCGAATTCGCCGCATTGCGCCGGGTGGAATCAATCGCGGGCATTACAACTGCTCCCTAACCTCAGACGGAATCCGCAGATGTTTCGGCAGGACCAGGCCGAGCGGAAGTGCGGCCGCGAACGCGGAGTCCTGAGAGCCGTGCACGATGCGCAGTCGCAACCGGGCTGTAGCAGAGAGGTTGTCGATTGCGGCCTTCGCGTCAGCCTCGTGGGCGGCGCCTGTCACAGTGGCGGTGACGAGCATCCCAAAATTGACCAGACCAGCGCCCGATGCTTCCTCCTGCGCCGTAGCGAGAGCGGCCCGTGTTGCGGTCATGCTCCGTGCCGTGGGCTTGTTCGAAGACTGCACATTGAACGTCGAGGCGCGCACGTCTGCCTCGACGATCGCCGCAGCCTTGGCCGCATCAATCGGCCGGTAGAGCAACGTGACACGCTTCCGCGCGACGTCACGGTGCGGCGCGAGCAGGCGGGCCAGAATGCTTGAGGGGACATTGCCGCGCGGGGCGCCGCTCATCATCCACGTCACCGACAGAGCCGAATCGTGCCGGTAGGTGTCCCAGTTCGCCTGATGGGCGGTGGGGCCAACCTCCGGCCAGTAGAGCTCCGGCGGCTCACCGGCCGCGTTCGCGTCGTCGATGAGTCGTGCTGCCGCCGGGTCATAGGCAACGCGGATGACTTCACAAAGTTCTTGGGCGTTCAAAGGACGCGTTGCCCCCGCGCCCGTCGAGGACAGGCTCTGCGTGAGGCCGGGCAGGCGCGAGGCCAGCTCGCGGCCCATGTCATCGGGGGTGCGCTTCTTCCCTCCGACGCGGGCAGCCGCATTGAACGTGATGGCGACATAGGCCTTGATCGTCGCCGAACCGGCCGGGTACTGCCGCACCAAGTCATGAAGGATGCTCGTAGCAAATTCCGGGGCGTCTGGATCAATCCGACTGTTCACTTCGCGGCGGAGCCGCGTGCCCGTGTCGGGAGCAGTTTCAATCGTTACGGAGACGGCCTCGATGCCGGGTTCGTCGCCGAGGCTGGCGAGCCACATGCCCCATTCGGCAACCCACACGTCGACCTGTTCGCGGTCGACGAGCGCTGCGCCGTCGGGCTCCGTCGCGATGACGACGGTATAGTCCGCGGTAGTGGGCACCTGCAACAAGGCGAACGGACGGTTGTAGCTATCGCGCCACTCCGTCAGCCGGGAGCCCGCGGCCAAGCCGGGCAGTTGCGCTGTGCCCCACTCGGCGCGGCCGAGCGGCCCGGACCGGTAGATATGCGTCCCCGTGCTCTTGGTCACCATCCACCCGACCCGGGTGGTGGCCCGCATGAGCAGGCTTTGACCGTGCTTGTCTTTGACTGCGACTGTCAGAAGGAACATCCCGAACACGAGCGCCGTGACGACGCCGTTGAGAATGTTTGAAGCCATCGTCACGATGACGCTGAAACCGGCCCCAACGAACAAAATCGCCGTACCGATTGACCCCAACCCCAGAAGACCAGCGGTCTTGGGTTTCGTCCAGTTGCCGTAGCTGCGCGGTGCGCTATGCGTTGTCATCGAGGAACCTCCTGCTTAGGAACCGCTAGGTCCGGTTGAATCTTCGGCCGCCGCCTTCGCGGCGTTGGCGGCGCCCTTGGCTGCGGCTCCCGCCATCTGTGCGCCCATCACAATGGGCGCGGCAGGCCCCGCTGCAGCTGCAGCCCCACCTGCCGCAGCACCTCCCCCAGCTGCCGCGCCCCCAGCTGCTGCTGCGCCACCGCCTGCTGCCCCAGCTCCTGCGGCAGAAGCAGAGCTGCCCCCAGCACCGGAGGGCGTCGGGGTCGGAGCCGCGGGCTTGCCACCGCCGGGCGTGCTTGAACCGGTCGGAGCATCGCTGCTGCCACCACCTCCACCTCCACCGCCGCCGGTGGGGGTCGATGACGAGCTACTCAGGCGCTTGATCGCGCCACTGGCCAGTTCGCCGCCGATCGCGCCCGCTGCGCCGGCCAGCGCCATACCCGCGGCACCGCCGCCGGCGACAGCACCCGTCATGGGAGCGACGAACTTGAGTAGAGCGGGCAAGGCGATGAGGGCCATGAGCATCAGCGCGAGCCCGGTGAGGATCGTCCAAATACCGCCGCCGTCATCCTTGAACGCGTCCGTGCCGGTGAGGCTGAACGCCGCTGCATAGATGAGCGCGGCTGCGGGCTTGTAGAGAATGAAGGCGATCGTCCAGCCGATCACCTTCCCGAACCATTGCTTGCCCATTTGCGTGTTCGTGAAGCTGGCGGTCAGCGGTAATACGCCGGCCAGGATGACCAGCAGCCCGCCGCGTACCACCATGAGTGCCACCTGGACGTAGGTCATCAGCAGCGCTATTGAGCCGAGAATCAGGATTCCGATGATACCGATTCCGGACTGTGCGGAGAGAGCAACCATCACGGCGATGTTTGTTCCGAAGCAGTTGGATTCACCAGCGACCGACACGTCGCAATCCGTCGCGCCGTTGAGGATCCAGATCGAGAACGCATCTGCGGCAGTCGTAGCGAGGGTGACGATTGCAAGGCCGGTCCCCGAAACCACAATGAGGGTAATCAGTGACTGGATGAGATCCTTGCCCGGCTGTGCACGTTGTTCCCACGCCATTCGAATGCCGCCGATGATCACGGAGAGGACAGCCAGGCCCCCGACGTAGTACCAGAGCGAGTTCTGTAAGAACCCGACGGTCGACGATGACCCCTCGGGCGCATTCGCACCCAAGAGCCCACCCACAAGCGCGGACGCACCCGAGACGAGCAAGATCGCTATGAAGATAACCCCGAGGGTGCCCACATGACGGAAACCCTCACCGCGACGGCTCCGAAGAGCGATGGTCGCGCCGAGGGCGATGATCGACAACACCGCAAGCGTGAGCCCGATGAAGGTCACGTATCCAAGAATCGTGGTGAAGGAATCTGACCCCGGAGGCGCTGTTAGCGTCTCAGTCGTGCCCTCACCGGCCGTGAGAACGGGGGTCGGCACCGCAACCCACATCGTCCCAATACTCGCCAGAGCCTTCCCGAAACCTTCCAGAACGCTGTTGGCCAACTCCTGAACAGCATCGTTCGACGCATTCGCAACGACGTTCCCGATTGCGTCACCGCCTACACAGAAGATGTCAACCGGAGCACAGCCTTCGTCGGCAGCCGTGTGATTCACGCTCCCGACCACGGGGTGTAGCCGCCGAGGTTAGCGATGGGTGCTGGTGATAGGGGGAGCACGCCGGCGTCGGTCATCTGTATTTTCCAGTCGCCCTCCGCCCAGACGAGTTTGAGTGGCAAGCTGACCAGCTCGCCACTCGAATAATTGACAGCCAAATCGACGGTCGCATTTTTTGCTGAGTAGCTACCGATCTTGTAGCCCGCCACTTGCGCGCGAAGCGTTGAACCCGATGATTCTGAGCCGGCCGCGATGAGGGCGTCTCTTCCGGGGCCTGGTGCGACCAGCTGCGGGAGCCGATCGCGCAGGGAGGCATCCGTTCCCATAGCTGCAAAATTCACTGCCAAGAAGAGAGCGCCTTCGGCGGTGTGCGCGTAACAGGTGCGGAGCCCGTCGATGATGTCAGCGGGGCCGGCCCCGTCCGGCTCGGTCGGAGCCGCAACAGTTCCCACGAGCTCCCAGTCATTTTCGGGCGCTTGAGTCAGGGTGTTCGTGTTCTCGAACCCGTCGAGTCCGCATACGCTCTCGTCGGAAGCATCCGCAGTGGGTGTCGACGACGTTGATGGGCCATCTGTCGGTTGTGCGGTGTTATTGCCCGTGTCGCGGGCGAGCGACGTCACGAGGACGATGATCGCGGCGAGGACGATGATTCCGACGACGATTGCGGCGGCGACGAATCCCGGTCGTGAGAGTGGGTTTCTTGGTTCGGTGTTCGTCATGCTCAGTCCTTCGCGCGATTGGTACCAGTGTTAGGAGCCGGAGATGAATCCGACGAGTGCGGTTGCTGCGCCGATGATCATGACGCCGACGAGGATGCTGACGAATGTTTTGACGTGTTCGCCGCCTTCGCCGCGGCGGGAGTTGAACATGAACGTCACGGCGACGGCGATCAGTGCCAGGATCGCGGCGATCAAGCCCACCCATTTGGCCCAGGCAAGGATGGTGCCGACGGCTTCAAATCCGGGTGGGGCCAGCGGCTCCGGGTCAGGAAGCGCGGTGAGGAGCTGACCGATTGTGGTGAGGGCATGGGCGGCTGTGAGGGAGAGGGACATTGAAATCTTTCAGTTGCGGGTGGGGGCGCGTGTTGGTGTGAGGGAGAGGTCGGTGAAGAGTTCGAGGAATTCTTTGGGCAGCGAAGCGGTCGTGCCTGGGGGTCCGAGGCGCCAGGCGTTGACCCAGGGCAGGTTCCACACGCGGGGGACGCCACCGGCGATGAGGTGCTCGAGATGGCGCAACTCCTTGGGTCGACGCCCGGGGGCGTCAGCGACAAGGACCAGGCCGGCGAGGTGTATTCCGTCGCCTAACGTGTTCGCTGCCCACTCTGTGGCAGCGTGTTGCGCGGTGAGGAGGCCGGCGTAGTTTGTCCTGGCCACCAGGACGACGCGATGCGTTGTGCCGGTGGTGGTGGGAATGGGCCAGGCGTGTTCGCAGGGCCGCGTGCCGGCTGTGAGGTCGGCGAGGGTGGATTCCCCGGCGCCGCCGTGGACGCCGAGCCACCAGATCGTTGCCGGCCAGGCGGCGTCGCGGCGGGGCAGCCGGTTGATTGTGTCGGGGATGGGGATGCCAGTTTGCGGCGCGGTCGCGCCGTGACGCTCGTCCCGTCGTGTGGGAACGGGCGCCGCGGTGTCGGGTTTGTTGGATGAGTTAGGGCTAATGAGCCACCGATTTGCGCTCGTACTCATGCCGCTGCCTGTCTGTTCTGATTCATGCTCATTCGTGTCATTCACATAGACTTGTGTTCTACCCCGCGTTGGGGGTTCTCAGCGTCCTGTATTCATATTACCTATGTGATGCGTACTTATACGTTTATGCACTCATATGCCTTATGTGTCGGTTACGCTCGGAGGGTGGACGAGACAACAGCGCTGATGATGTGGCCTGACTCGATGTTGCGCCGCTACGGCGATATGTTGAGCGTGGCTGACGTCTCGTGTGTGCTGAGGTTGGAGCCGCGTAACGTTCGTTGTTTGCTCACCAGTCGTGATGCGGCCATCCGGTTGCCCGGGGTGAAGATCGGCAAGAGCTGGCGGATTGCCCGCGATCAGTTGCGCGCGTACCTGATCGGTCATCACAACGACGACTCCGCCCACGGTTCAGAGGACGACGAGAAAGGCCCCACGTCATGATCGAGACCGTTCCTATATTCCCCAGGATTGAGGCCACCGTTGCAGCCGATGCAACGGGAACCGTCGCGATCAACGGAGTGATGCAGTCGGTGGTCGGCGCTGATGAACAGGCGGTGCGGGCAGAAATTCTCACCCTCGTCACGGTGACGGCCACCGACATGGGTCGCCCCGTTCGGTTGAATACCCGGGACCGGCTGGGGGAACAACTGCTCGCGGTCTACCCCGACGGCCACGTGGAAGCGCTCTCCGACCGTGCTACTGCAGCAACGGTAAGCGCGCCCACTCCCGTTCCCGTGGACCCCGCCAGCCTGGTCGTGGATCCGAACATCCACAGCGCTCAGAGCCCAGACCATCCTGAACAGCGTGAGCGCTCTGAGCGCTCTGAGCATCTTGAGGGACTAGGGGATTCAGTTGCCCGTTTGACGCTCAAGGACTTTCTGCAATCTCAGCCAGCTGCCCAGGTTGGGCCGGCCGTGATGGGGTGGCAGGGCACTGTGCGCCGGCTGACGGGCGGCCTTGTCTCGGTGGGTCCGGGCGCAGCGGAGCTCACGCACCGGGGCGCGATTGATCGGGTCCAGCAAAGCCTGCGCGGGCCCCGAACGGTCGTCGTCATCAACCCGAAGGGTGGCGCTCATAAGACCACCGCGACGTTGCTCCTGGCGGCGACGTTTGGCACCTACCGTGGCGGTTACACGCTGGCGTGGGACAACAACGAAACCCGGGGGACGCTCGGATGGCGGGCGCAGCCCGCCCGCCACAGCAACACAGCCGTCGATCTACTCCGCGACCTTGAACGCTTCAACGACCTCCGCAGTGCCCGGGTCGGAGACCTCGACAACTATGTTCGTTCACAGGGCTCCACCCAGTTCGACGTGCTCGCCTCCGACGAAGACGCGGCGGCATCATCGACGATCAATGGTCAGGCGTTCAACGAGTTGCACACCACCCTGAGCCGGTTCTACCGGGTCATCGTCGTTGACACGGGCAACAACATGCGCGCCTCCAACTGGGAAGCAGCCCTCGACGCTGCCGACCAACTCGTCATCGTCTCGACAATCCGTGAGGACACCGCCGCCAGCGCCGCGTGGCTTGTGGACGGACTGTATGAAAAAGGCCACGAAGAGAAGGTGCGCAACGCCGTCACCGTTCTCGCCTCCCCCTCGAAGGTCGCCGATGCGCAGCTGAACCGCCGGTTGCATGACCACTTTGCGTCCCTGACTCGCACCGTGCTCGACGTTCCCCACGACCCCGCGTTGGTCGATGGAGGAACGCTGAACTACGACGCTCTGGCCCCGGCGACGCGTGAAGCGTGGCTGCAAGTCACCGCAGCAGTCGCGGACGGGCTGTGACACGCGCACTGGTCGCCTGGGTGTACCTCACTGCTGCCCTCATTCTGACAGGATGTGCCGGGGCCACGGCGTCGCCGACCGTGGCTCCGCCGACGAGTTCCACCAGTACACCGTCGACGCCGTCCGAAACCGCGGTGCTGGGCGCGCCCGCCGATGACGCGAGCGTGCTGCCCGTGCCAGAAGCGGGAACGGACAGCCGGGCCGACGCGATCACCACAGCAGAGAAGGTCGTGACGACGTTTGGGCAGCCGACACTCGATGCCACGACGTGGATGAACAACATGTACCCGCTACTGACCCAGACAGGCGCGGCAGCCTACGAAGGAACGGATCCGGCGCAGGTCCCCGTGCACCAGGTCACCGGTGCGGGCACCATTCTGGACGGCTCCACCGAGGTTGCACTGATCGTTCAGGTTCCCACCGACGCGGGCCTGTACACCGTCAGCTTGAGCCGCCTCGGCGCGTCCGCGCCCTGGCTCGCTGACCGAATCCGACCTGCACAGGGATAACGGTGGCTGACACAAAAGGGACAGGCGCTCTGATCCTCATTGGGGTGCCCGTCGCGCTGGTCGCGACGGTGTTCCTGTTGATCGTTGTCGTGTTCTCGGGCCCGGCAGCGACCGCCGCGTGCACTGGGCTGTCCGGGACAGTCGACCCCGAGACGGTGCCGACCGATCCCGTCGCCGGGTACTCCGGCGAGCAGCTGACCAACGCCGCGCACATCATGAACGCAGCGAGTGCTCTCACACTGGACCGCACCGCCCAAGTCCTCGGGGTAATGACGGCCATGGGGGAAAGCTCTCTCGTGAACGTCGGTTTCGGCGACGATCTTTACGGCGTCACCAACCCGGACGGCACCCCCACCAGCTCACTGGGCTTATTCCAGCAGCAATGGCGCCTGGGAACGTGGGGAACCCGCGACGAGGTGATGGACCCCACCCATGCCGCGACCGCGTTCTTCGAGCGCCTGGTCGGCGTGGCCGACTGGCAGAGCCTTGCGCCCACCCTCGCCATTCACAAAGTGCAGGGCAACGCCGACCCATTCCACTACGAAAGCTTCTTCGGCGCAGCCGACCAGATCGTGACCGCTCTCGCCGGAGACGGTGCCGCCGGTGGTGGCTGCGCCAGTGGCGCCGTTGCTCTGCCGCTGAGCGCCGGTTTCAATATGACCGGCGACTACGGGCCGAGGGAGAGTCCTGTCGCGGGGGCGAGCAGCTGGCACCCCGCCGCTGATCTGCAGCATTACCCAAACCCCTGCGGTGACCAGATCTACGCAATCACCGGCGGAACCGTCACTCTCATTGCGGGATACCAGGTCTCGATCAAATCAGCGGACGGCTACACCGTCTCCTACCTGCACATGAAACTGTCCGACGTGTCCGTACAAGTCGGAGACACTGTCACGACCAGTCAGCCGATCGCGCTCGTCGGCAACGAGGGACCCTCCACCGGATGCCACCTCGACCTTCGCATCAACACAGCAGGCAGCACGAACGACGCCGTGAACACCCTCACAGCAGGTGAGGACCTAGGCGGTCCGTCGGCATCGGCGGGGTTTGTGAATCCAGAGGAATACTTCACCCTGTTCGGCATGGAATTGTGCCCGGCAGAGTCGTGCCAGAGGCAATATTCATGACCCCGAATCAGGCATGCAGGCTCCCGGGCATAAAAGCGGGGGTGACCTGCTGGAATAATGCCATAAGTGGTGTGGATAACAATGCTGATATTCACCCCACCAGCACGGACCGACCCGGTGACCGTTTGCCGCATATCCGAATCGGATTTTCACATGAAAGACACCGCCCCTGATGGACGATGAATACTGGGACACCTACCCAGAGACACTGACCACCACCGACGTGGCCAAAATTCTCCACGTCGGAAAACCCGCCGTGTTCGCCCGACTCCACAGCGGCATCATCCCCGCGCACCAAGTCGTCGGCTCCTGGATCATCTTCAAAGCTGAAATTCGTGCGTGGCTCGACTCCACCAGCAATCAGGCGCCTGCCGGCCCCACGGCCATCGTCGACGTGCTCGCCGCCTACGGTGACGAACTGAGCTACCGCGACCTCATAGACCTCTTCGACAAGACCAAGCCCACCATCTACCGATGGCTACAAACAGGCGAGATACCCGCCTACCACGTCGGAAATCGCTGGATCGTTCATAAGGTCCAGCTCCGCCAACGTCTCCAGGAGACCAGCAACCAGCGAGGATCCGATGAGTAAAATCCGACACGCCGGGCCTGCCAACAAGTTTCTGTTTCTCGGGACCGATAGATTCATCGTATGACTACACAGCGATACCGCGGTGGCCGCTACAGCAAAGGTGAGCGGCTCCCGCTTCTAACACGCGTCGCGCCACCCGTGAGCGAGGCAGTGCGCCAACGTGCTGAATCGCGCGGCATGAGCGTCAACGATTTCATTGCCTCGATTCTGGCCCGCGAGGTCGGCTTGTCCGAGTTCGCGCCAGAATCGCCCGTCCAGCAGAAGCACGAGGAGCTGCCCATCCTAGACGTGGCTTAAACGAAAAAGCCCGTCGCTTTCGCAACGGGCTTATCCAAGTTTCGTAGCTCAAACCCTCATGCTGCCAGGCCCGAGGTTCGAGCTAATCAAAATCACCAGCCCTCACGGGAGGTTCTTTTGCGCCCCCAAGAGTTGAAGCGAAGGAGATGTCCCCATAGTAACCGATGTATACCGTTTTGACGGTGTTTCCGTAGATGAAACTTCGTTGGGCGTGTCTTCCGACTTGTTGACGGCGTGGGATGTGACGCGTCGGTTGAGCCCGCGCGGCCAGGTGCGCGTGATGAAGCGTGATGTTTATGGGCGTCTAGATGAGAACAGCTACCCCCTCATCTTCCGCGTCGGGCCGACGCAACCCACGACACCGTGGCTGGTTCGTCTGGCCGATGAGGCGGGCATTTTCCGTCTGTTGTGTTTTGACTTCGACGGCAAAGAAGCTGGCGTGGTCTCCCCCGACTTGATGGAGCGCGCTGTCGATGACTGTGATGCCCTCTCGGGGATCCTCGACCGCCTCGGGATCGCACACGTCGTCTGTCAATCCTCCGGTACTGGTGGCCGCCACATCTGGGTTGCTGTGCAGGGGGGTGCGCCGGCTACTGCGGTGGCCGCCCTTGCAGCCGCAGCGCACGCCAATTATGTGACGTTGGACCATGGGATGCTCTGTAACCCGCGGGAGGGTGGTGCGCGACCGCCGCTGGCTCCGCACCGCGACGGTAGCCGCTCGATTGTTCTCCGTGGCGCTCTGGCAGGATTGTTGTCGCCGACAGTAACCAGCAGTGATCTTGATGCCTTGACGGGGGTTCTTGATCGGGCGAGGCCGGCGCCGAGGCCGGCGGATACGACGCCGTCTGGCCCGATTGATACTCGCTACAGTGCGCACCGCCCGCTCAGCGCGTGGGGCCAAGGCCACATGGCCACCGTCAACGGCGGCAGCAACCCGAGTTGGACGGGGTTTATGTGCTTGCTCGCGGCCGCGTCGGCCGGGTGGACCCTGGCGGACGTTTCGCGGGAGGCACCGTCGGCGCCGGGGATGGAGCACTACCGGACCAAGAACACCAGCCGGGGCACGCGCAAGCCGCGCGCCCCGGCGGAGGCGACGGCGCGGCTGGAACGGCAGTGGGCGAAGGCCCAGCAGTATTCGGCCGTGCAGGCGCCGCTTCGGGCCTCGCATGTCCCGGCCGATCTGACGGAGCTGGGCGTCATCGTCGACGGTGTCGAGGACCTCCTGACTCGATTCCGGGTCTCCCCTGGACGTTGGGGCCAGTCCGAAGCGGCGGTGTCGCGCCGCACGATCCTGTCCGCCGTGGCGTACCTGACGGTGCAGACGGGTAAGCGTACTGTCGCGGCGTCGATCCGGGATCTGGCTCTGATGGTGGGCCTGAGCCGCGACACCGCCAGACGGGCCCTTACTGCCCTTGCCCAGGACGGTTTCCTCGTTCGGGTCTCGCCCAGTGACAGCGGCAACGCCGCTGAATGGCGCTTATCGGGGGACTTTTCCACAGCTTCTCGTACGGTTGCGTCACAACCATTTAATAACCCCCGCCCCCCCTCTGAACTTTTCAGTCGGCGTAGCTCCTTGGTGGCTGTGTTGGAACGGCAGTTGACCGATGGTCGTCATGATCTCTTTACCCGTTCGGGGTTGGGACATCTCGCTGGCAAGGTGTACGCGCTCCTTGCCCAGCACCCTGCCTTGACCCTTGATAGGGCTGCTCGCTTACTTGGGGTTAGTACTCGCCATACGGCGACGATTTTCAGCCGCCTCCGCCGTCACCGACTGATTGTGAAGCGTGCGGAGGGGTGGTCACGGGCGAAACGGGACCTACGTGACCTGGCCGCTCGCGTTATCGGTGTCGCCGGGTTGTTGTTGGATCGAGCGAATCGGTATCGAGTCGAGCGGGAGGTGTGGGAGTGGTGGCAAGCCGAAGTTGCCACGATGAATGCTGCTCCTCGGCGTCGCTCGAAGCGAGTGGACGTGTCGAGCCGGCCCCTCTTTCGTGACGCAAATGCGCCGGGTGAGCGGGTGTGGCCGCGGTATCCGCGTTCTGGTGATCAGCGTGGTGATCATCGTTCGGCGCGAGAGTTGGTGGATTTGGGAATGTTGAACCCGGAGAATCGGTGGCAGTACCTCGGCGACGCCGCCTAACTGGCAGTTACACCTCTGGGGTCGGGCGGTGTCTCCGAGGTGCTTGTGCCAGTGGTGTGCATGTGGCCACATGATGGCAGGAGCCGTGCAGGTAGGCGTCACCCGCATCAGCCCTAGCGCTCTCCTGCGCCTACCTCGATTCCAACCTTGGCGTTGACTCTCATCACCCAGGGACTTTATAAAGACGAGTATTCACTCGGTGAATCCGATCTGCATGTTGCTGTTTGAAGACTCCACGATTGCAGTTTGGGAGACACTTGCATAGGCTGCAAGTAGTGGAAGAATTGATAGGAAAGCTTGGATCAATGGAATCTGGTGAAGTTCAGTCTCGTCTGTCCGCGCTGTCCGCTGGGCCGTCTCGAGTGTTTACGGGGCGAGACATTATTTTTATCGCTGTTACGCCTGTTCTTGCGTACGGTAGTGGAGTCGTGGGGGGGCTGGGCAGTATTTTTGGTCCGATCCTGGCGGTGATTGCCGGGTTTATGGCTGTCACGATTTACGCCACGCGCTCGGGCCGGACGAACGAGCCGGTAATTCCCGGATATATGTTTTCGGTATCGGTGGGTGCTGGCGTTTTTGTGATCGTGAGCTCTTTCGGACAGTGGCGATATGCGCCCGTCGAGAGCGTTTGGGTGCTTGTTGGTGTGCCCCTGTTGAATGTGTTGGTAGTGGGGATGTTTATGGCGCTGTTGTTTCGGCGACGCCGCGCGTGAGTGACGAGTCGATCAACAAAGTGCTTTATCCTCTTCAGCGGTTCAAGGTGATGGGGTTCCTGTGTCAGGTTGAGAAATCGAACTATGCATCGATTGGTGAGTTCACTAGTTTGAGCATCACTGATATTTCCAAGACGATTCGAGTGCTCAGAGAGAACGACTACGTCATGGTTGGCAAGGAACGCCGAGAGCGATACTCCGAAACGATTGTCCGAAGTACTGATCTTGGGCGCCGCGAAATGGCACAACTCATTCGCGCCCTCAAAAAGTACTTATAAGGGTGGTTTGTGAAGAGTGAAATATCCGGCGAGTGCATTCATTTCACTGGATGTAGGCGGGTCGGAATCCACTGTGACCCGGTTGAGGTCTCTGCCTCGTCTGTCGAGAGGGTGTCAGGTCTGGGGTCCTACTTGTCCCACACATCATCAGGGTCGCAATGCTTTTGGGTTTCGCAACCTGTCTACTAACGTCGGTGGGTACGCTGGGTGTGTACTCGCTGATACGCGGGCTGCAGTCGCGAGGCGTACGTTACCCGCTTAAATCTGAAGAGCCTCGAAAGGAAGCACATGAAGATCGTCGTCGTCGGAGGAACTGGACTTATCGGTAAGCCTGTGGTCGAGTTGCTGCGCAATGCGGGCCACGACGTTGTCCCCGCTTCACCTTCCACGGGCGTCAACACGCTGACCGGGGACGGAGTTGCGGACGCGTTTGCTGGCGCGGACGTTGTCGTTGATATTCCGAATTCGCCGTCGTTGGAGGACGAGGCTGTGCTGGAGTTCTTTCAGACATCGACTCGCACCATCGTTGATGCAGCCAAGTTCGCGGGCGTTGGGCACCACGTGGTGTTATCCATTGTCGGCGCGGATCGGATGCCCGACATTGGCTATATGCGCGCCAAAGTGGCCCAGGAGAACATCGTCAAGAACAGCGGTTCCCCGTACACGATCGTCCGTGCTACGCAGTTCTTCGAATTTCTCGCCGGTATCGCTGAAGGAACCGCTGACGAGACGACGGTACGACTTTCCCCAGTGCTCATGCAACCCATCGCTGCAGCTGACATCTCCGAAGTCCTCGCCGAAGTTGCGACAACACCACCGACCAACAACACCTGGGAACTCGCCGGCCCTGAAGCCCTCCCCATCGTTGAGCTCGGACGGCGCGTGTTGACCAAGGCCGGAGACATCCGCAAAATCGTCACAGACCCGGCCATCGGATACTTCGGCGGCAACGTCAACGACACGTCCCTCACCCCCGGACATGACCCGGCCTTATCGCACCGACTGGCAACAACGAGTCTTGACGAATGGCTTAGCCGGGCCCAGTAGCACTCAACCTAAACGGTCCGGATGTTCCTGCGCGGATCCTCGGATCATCCTGCATCCTCGAGCCTTTTTGCCACCGTTGCGGATTTATCGCAGCGCCGAGGCCCGGGATGCTCGAGTTTTCGGTCCCTGGTTTTGCCAGCGATGTTCTGGGCCGCCGCACCACTGCAAAGCTCTAATCGTTTGTTGTTCTGGTAATGGCGGGCGGCCCAATACTTTTCGGACTATCAGCTGCTTGGGTGGACCTTGGCCTGATCGGTCTACGTGTGCTGCTCGCGTGCATTCTGTCTGGTTTCGGCTAGCTCAGAACGTGGCCGGGTGAGGTGTTGTTGCTCGGTCAGGCGCAGGTCGGCGACGCGCTGATCACTGCGCGCACTCTCCGGCCCGGCGTCGGTCCGGGCCGCATCGCGCTCGACGGTCACGGTTGCGACACTACTTCGTCGGGTGATGGCCTCAACCCTGGTGTATCCACCGCCGGTGAAGACGAAGGTTAGTGTCTTCGTTCGTTCGACCGGGTCATCGGCCGAGGCGGCACGGGCAATGCTGTCCAGTATCCGGTTACGAAGGTACAGTGTCTCCTCTTGACCCTGCGTGTGCGTGTTCGATGGCGAGAACGTCGAGGACGTCTCAAAGTGTCTTGCGAACGATCGTTACCGAACGCCACACGCCAAAAACCTTAGCGTCGGATATTCGACTAATTCACAAGCCGCCCCCAGTAGGTCGTCGCGAGGGAGGAGCGGTACGAAAAGTCACGCTAAGACCGTGGCGTGACTTTTCGTACCGCTCCTCCTCAGACCCCGGGTCTAACTTGTTCAACTCGCGGTTGCTAAGGAACAGCGCGAGTACGACCTGCGCGAGGCGCTGCGAGAGCGTTAGAGCATCCGTGAGGCTACGCGCGCGATGTTCACACGCCGCAGCACCGGTGACTGAACGGCAATCTCCGCGTCGGCCGCGGAGATTTGCGGTGGGTTAGCCGATGCGGATGAGTTTCTTGTTCACGAACTCGCTGGCACCGAAGCGTCCGAGTTCGCGCCCGAAGCCGCTTCTTTTCACCCCGCCGAATGGCAGCTCTGCACTGTCTGCGCCGACGAGGTTGACGTAGACCATACCGGCTTCGATGCGGTCGGCGACCCGCAGTGCCTGCTCAGGATCGGTCGTAAACAGGTAGGAGCCGAGTCCGAACGGAGTGGCGTTGGCAAGGGTGACGGCGTCATCTTCTGAGGCTGCCCGGTAGACGGATGCTACGGGGCCGAAGAGCTCTTCGTGGTATGCATCGTTGTCTGGCGTGATATCGGTGAGCACGGCAGACGGGTAGAAGGCGCCAGAGCGTTTGTCCGTGGCTGCCAGGGTCGCTCCCTGTGCGACGGCGCGCTCGACCTGATCCTGAAGATGCTCGGCCGCGCCGAGGGACGAAAGCGGACCGTAGTCTGCACCCTCGACGGTCGGGTCGCTGGGAGAGCTCGCCAGGATGGCGGCGGTGAACTTCTCCGTGAACGCATCGTAAAGCTCATCGATCACGATGAATCGCTTAGCCGCGTCGCA
The DNA here is from genome assembly GCF_002929535.1 of Cryobacterium sp. Y11. Taxonomy (GTDB): domain Bacteria; phylum Actinomycetota; class Actinomycetes; order Actinomycetales; family Microbacteriaceae; genus Cryobacterium. The sequence goes on along the minus strand of NZ_PJJO01000045.1, from coordinate 25,075 downwards.
AGCCTGCCCGCTATTGCCGCGGAGGCGACCGGCGACGGCGGCAGCCACTGTGGCATCCATGTTGTCGGTGCTCAGCAAAATGAAGGGGTCTGACCCACCCAGTTCCAGGACGACTTTCTTCAGGTGGCGACCGGCCACTTCGGCGACGGCTGCGCCGGCGCCCTCCGAACCGGTGAGGGAGACGCCCTGTACGCGCGGGTCGGCGATGATCGTGGCGACCTGCTCGCTGTCTGCATACACATTGGTATAGGTGCCAGTCGGGAAGCCCGCGTCGTGAAAGATTTGCTCAATCGCCGCGGCCGACTCCGGGCACTGCGACGCATGCTTGAGAATGATCGTGTTGCCGTTCATGAGATTCGGTGCAGCGAAGCGCGCAACTTGGTAATACGGGAAGTTCCACGGCATGACCCCAATCAGCACACCGAAAGAGCTGGAGCGCACGAAAGCGGAACCCTCACCGCTGAGAAGGGTGATTGGTTCGTCCTTCAGAAACTTCTGCGCGTTGTCGGCGTAGTAACGGTAAATGTCGGCGGAGTAGTCGATCTCGCCGAGCGCTTGGTCGACGGGCTTTCCCATCTCGCGCACGATGATGGCCGCCAGCGCCTCGCGGCGCTCCTCATGCAAATCACCAACCCTGCGCAGAAGCGCGGCCCTGTCGGTTGAAGAGTTGCGTGACCAGCCTCGGTGTGCCTGATCAGCCGATGCGATGACCTGCTCGAGTTCATCATCCGAAATCTGCGGGTACGTCTTGATGGTCTCGCCTGTGGCGGGGTTGATAACGGCGTAGTGGCTCACGAGCCACCTCCTTCTTTCACGGTAAAACTACTGTTCCGGAAATTGTCACGTAATACGAGCCAATCATCTTCGCCAGAATTGTCAAGACAAATGAAGCCAGCGAGAGTTTCGTCGCGGAGCAGCCCACTTACTCCGCTGGAGTGATCAGCGGGCTGGTTTGTGAATTCGTCGAGTATCTGGCGCGAGGTCGTGTGGCGTTCGGTAACAATTTTTTTGCACTGCTCTAACGCTGCACCTGAGGACGCCCGACCAGCGTGGCGAAGCTACGCTAGCGCCGTAGAAGATGACTGCGGCATCGATGCGCGGTGTTGCTGCCGCCCACACGGCGATGGTACCTCCCAGAGAGAAACCCATTAGCGCTACTTTCTGTGCTCCCTCGGCGCGAATCCAGGCCTGAGCGCTCTCGATGTCACAGGTGAGCCCTACCTTCGTGAGGGTGTCGTGACACTGGCGGGCTTGTTTAAACTTCCTATCGGTAACGACGGGTCGTCGATGCGGTGGTAGAGGTGCGGCACGGCAGTAATGCAACCGCAATCGGCCAGGTGGACGAAGAGATCGGCAACTGGTGCAGAGAGTCCCAGAGGTACCTCATGGAGCACGATGACTCCAGCCCGTGCTATGCCGGCCGGCACTGACACTGTCAGTGGAACACCACCAGCTCCTGCAGTTTTAATCGCGCGCGAATTGCTGGAAGGATGCGGGACTGGTTACATGCTTTCTCTATCCGTTCAAGGACTCCCTCGGGCAGTGGTGTTCTCGGGGCAAAGCCAGACGTCGGATTCATAGCGCTTGTACCCCGCGTTGGTGTAAAGGGAAAGCATCGCTCACAATCCCTACGTCCGAGCCCAGACAATATGAGAGAAGCCACACTCAGTGTCATCGGGACTGCTCTACAGATGGGTTTGGATGGAGTGGGTGGGGGGTCGCTTCCTGATGTAGGTGCAGGAGGATGGGGTTATGTCAATTGATGTCGAAGCGGTGCGCGGGCAGACTCGTGGTGTTTCGAGCGTGACCCATCTGAATAATGCAGGAAGTTCGCTAGTGCCCTGCCCTGTGTTCGACACGGTGATGGGTTATTTGCGCCGAGAAGAGGAGATCGGAGGTTATGAGGCAGCAGAGGAGGCCTCTGATCGGCTGGAGGGCGTGTACTCCTCCGTGGCGCGGCTGATCGGGGCGGCGCCGAACGAGATCGCCCTAGCTGAGAGTGGCAGTCGCGCTTGGGCAATGGCGGTGTACAGCTTCCCTTTTGTTCCCCGGACGCGGCTGTTGATCGGTCGCAGCGAGTACGCCGGCAATGTGATTGCGTTGCGGCAGATTGCGTGCCGCCACAACCTGGAGATTGTGGTGCTCGATGACGATGCTGACGGGCAGGTTGACGTGGAGCATCTACAAAGAGAACTCGAACGTGGAAATGTTGCCATGGTCGCGCTAACACATGTGCCAATGGCCAACGGCTTGGTAAATCCGGCGGCGGAGGTAGGCAAGCGTTGCCGTGCTGCCGGGGTAATGTTCGTGCTCGATGCATGCCAGTCGGTGGGCCAGATACCGTTGGATGTGCAGTCATTGGGCTGCGACGTGTTGGTGGGAACGGGGCGAAAGTTTTTGCGCGGACCGCGCGGTACGGCGTTTGTTTATGTGCGCGCCGCGGTCTTAGGGCGGCTGGAGCCCGTCATGCTAGACGGGTATTCCGCAGTTCCCACGGGCGTCAGAGGGTTTGAAGTCCGTGGTGATGCCCGGCGGTTTGAGAGTTGGGAAGCCAGTATTGCTGGAAGGCTGGGCCTCGGACGGGCCGCCGATTACGCCTTGTCCTTGGGTCTGGAGGCTGTACAAGAGCGTGTCGTCGGACTCGCGGATCAGCTGCGATTTGAACTGGCGGCGGTGCCCTCGGTCACTGTCCACGACCGCGGGATCACCAGGTGCGGCATCGTGACCTTTTCGGTGAAAGGAAACGGCGCCAGGAATATCAAGGCCAACTTGGCAGATCACTGGATCAATGTCTCGGTGGCACCCTTGTTCTCCGCTCAGGTCGACTACGCCCCCACAGGGGACACGATAAAGGGGGATATGGTGGTGCGGGCCTCGGTGCACTATTACAACATGGAGGCCGAGATCCAGCGACTTGTTGGTTTCCTTCGGTGAACGTTCTGAAGTGTTGGGCGGGGTTAGTTGCCCGGCCGGCCTAGATGGCTGCGGCCAGGGTTATGGCGAAACGATTTTGCGGATCCGTCCACTGCCCGGCTACGGAGAACCCCGCCGCTTCCATCTCGTCGACCACGCCGTCAGGGCGGAATTTGGCCGAAATCTCCGTTCGAAGTTCTTCCCCCTTGTGGAACTGGATGTTCATATCCATCTCTGGCAGGTGCACCAGCATTGGTTTGCTGGCGCGCAGCCGCATCTCGATCCACTCCTCTCGGGGCATCCACACTGCCACATGTTCAAAGGCCATCACGTCGAAATCGGCACCGAGCTCTGTGTTGAGAACGCGGAGCACATTCCGGTTAAAGTCAGCGGTGATCCCTTCCGTGTCGGCATAAGCAGAAACGAGGACGCGTGGCGATTTCACCAAATCCGTACCAAGAAGCAGCGAACCACCGTCTTTGCCGAGCAGGTCGCGGACGTTAGAGAGAAAACTTGCTCGGGTCGATGGCTCAAAATTACCGATGGTGCTGCCCAGCAACGCGACCATGCGACGTCCGATCCGAGGTAGGAGGTGCAGCTGAGTCTCGAAGTCGGCTGTCACGGCTTGCAGTTCAAGATCGGGAAAGCTAGGAGCCAATTCGTTTTGGGCCTCCAGCAGTGCGCTATCGCTAATATCTACGCCAACGTAACGGCGAAGGGAGCCTTCGTCTCTCAGGGCGTTGAGCAGCAGGGGGGTTTTTCGGGAAGACCCAGACCCGAGTTCGATCAGCGTCTCCGCAGGACATGCGGTCGCCATCTCTGCCGCGTGGAGTTCTAGCACTTCACGTTCGGCTCGTGTGGGATAGTACTCCGGCAGGCCTGTGATGCGTTCAAACAGTTCGCTGCCGAGTTTGTCGTAGAACCACTTCGGCGGCAGCGTTTTCGGCGACGCGCTAAGTCCTGCGCGCACGTCTGCGCGCAGGCTTCGCCCTAGATAGTCCGGAGATAGGTGATGGATGATGTCGGGGCGGGCGGCAAAGAGGCTCATGGGGCTACCTGTTCCTTCGTGAGGTTGGGAATTGGGCGGACGTCGACGTAGCCGGCGGTGGCGGTCAGAAGAGAATTGTCCGCCACCTCATGCCAGTCGGGACTGTCATCGAAAGGTTCACTGGCCACTACGACGCTCCCGGGACCGGTTCGCCAAAAAAGAGTATCTCCGGCGGCCGTGGCCGCTATGACTGTGCCGTCCGTGAGTAGAAAATTTAGTCGGGCGTCGGTGATGGCAGAGACGCTGTTGACCACGTGCGCCAACGCATCCCCGGCGCAGTCCCCCGCGGCGAGCCGTTCCAGGACAAGTGCCCAGAGCAGGGCGGAGTCGACCCGAGCTTCAAGGGCCAGCAGACGGGCGGGTGGAAGCGATGCGGCCAGAGCTTCCACTGCCTGCGGCCAACCCTTTACCCGGCCGTTGTGGCTGAAAAGCCAGGGCCCGTGCGCGTAGGGGGCAGCAGCTGACGCCTCCTGCGTCATCCCTGGTGTTGCGGACCGGACGGCCGCGAGCACCGCCTGGCTGGAGGTAACCCGAGCGACATCAGCGAAGGACCCGTCTGCCCAGATGGGGATTGCGCGGCGGTAACGGGCCGGTAGAGGATCCCCCGAGGCATACCATCCGACGCCGAAACCATCAGCGTTTACGGTCCCGTACCGCTGATGTCTGGGCGCCCAGGATTGCGTCAACAACCCGTGCGCGGGGGTGAGTAGCAGCTCCGCGAGCGGCATCGGGGACCCGATATAAGCTAAATGACGACACACAGATTAACGCACTTCATCCGGCGCAGCATCCCGCGCCGTTCGGAAGCCCGCAAAGATTTGCCTGCGGATTGGGTAATCCCAATTGCGGAATGTCCCACGGCACGCGGCTGCGTCCGCCGCCCAGGAGCCGCCGCGCAGTACCTTATAGTCAGACCCGAAAAAAACTTCGCTGTATTCCTGATAGGGGAACGCGATAAATCCGGGGTACGGACGAAAGTCGCTGGAGACCCATTCCCAGACATCACCGATGAGTTGGCGCACTCCCAACGGTGATGCGCCGCGCGGATAGGAGCCGGCGGGGGACGGCCGGAGGGCGGATCCGCCCAGGTTCGCGTGATGCGGGCTGGGATCTTCATCACCCCACGGGTAGCGCTGCGAGCAATCGGACCGAGGGTCGTACCGCGCAGCTTTTTCCCACTCTGGTTCGGTCGGAAGCCTACGCCCGGCCCAGCGGGCGTAGGCGTCCGCTTCGAACCAGCACACGTGCTGCACCGGCTCGTCTTCTGGCACCTGTTCAACGACACCGAATCTGGTTCTGACCCACCGGTCACCGTCGCGTTCCCAATATTTGGGCGCCATTATTCCGGTTTCTCTGACGTGCTTCCATCCTTGGGCCGTCCACCAGCGGGGGGTTCGGTAGCCGCCGTCGTCTATGAAAGATCGGTAAGCGCCGTTGGTTACTGGAATAGTGTCGATCCAGTACGCGGGCAGATCGACCGGATGGGCCGGGCGTTCATTGTCCAGCGCCCAGGGTTCCACCGAGGTCCCCATCAGGAACATCCCTGCAGGGACCAGCACTTCCTTCGGTAGAGAGTACCGGTCAGTGGACACGACGTCGGCGGCCAATGTTCGAGCCTGTAGGACCGGTTTGCCAACCCGGAGCTGGTGGGTGGCCAACATCGTCTCGTCGTGCTGTTGCTCGTGCTGGATGATCATCCCGAATGCGAAGCCGCGATCTACCAGTGGCGAGCCTTCCAAAGGGGTCCGGTCCAGGACCTCGAGGGTTTTGGTCCGAACCTGGGCGAGGTATTTTCGGGATTCCTCCGGTGAGAGCAATGGCAGCGACGTGCGAGCGCTGCGCGCATGCTGGAAAGCGTCGTACATCTGGTCGATGTCGCACCGCAGCGGCTCTAATTTTCCGACGTCGCGGACCAGCCAAAGTTCCTCCTGGCTGCCGACATGCGCTAAGTCCCAGACCAGCGGCGACATCAGCGCCGAGTGCTGCTTCAGCAGATCTTCCTCGTCGCACTCAGTCAACGCGTGCGTCCTGTTCCGGGACCTTTCCAGCGCGTCGACGATGAAGGTTTTGAGATTTTCCGGATCGTGACCGGATTCGAAAAAATTATCGGACATTTTCACAATGCTCCTCATGCTCTGACGGATCAAAATAACTACCGGTCCTTCTCCACACCTCCAGTCGCTCCTCTGCCGGACACCGGCCCCGCGCCGTATATCGGTCAACAAATTCTTCCGCGCGGTGGCGCGTGGCGGCGTCGACTCCTAAACGGGGTAATGCCATCAGAGCGGCTTCGGCGCAGCCGTAGGCTGCCGAAGCGAGCACGGGATTCGCTAACGCGTGACGGGCGGCTGTCCAGAGCGGATTGGACAGGGACGCTACCGGGGCGCAGGCCTCCGCGGCCAGGTCGGCTGCATGCTCATCATCCATCAGTGCTGTCACCATGGCCGTGACGGACTCCCAGTCGCTGCCTGCCTGTGCGTCGATCACCCTGATCTCCATGAACCCCCGAGGACGGACAGGGGGGAACAACGTTGTCAGGTGGTACTTCAGGTCGTCGAGCGTTGCAGGTCTTGGGCCTTCTCCGCGCAACCAGTTCCGCATCGACAACCCGCGCGGAGCTGTCCAGGCAGCCTCTGGTGAGGGAATGCACAGTAGTAGCGCATCCAGCGCGTAGCGTGCCCAGTCCAAGCGTGGGTCCACCGAGCGGGGAACCATTGCAGTCCGGGAAGCATCCATCGCTAGCCAGATACGCTGCCGGTTGCTATGCCAACCGCTGGGGACGCCATGGAGGAACGGGGAATTGGCGAACATAGCAGCGAGGACCGGAATGAGATTGTGCAGCCGCGTCCAACGTTGCGCCGCACCGCTGGATCCGGGAGTATTGAACCCAGCCTCCAGCGAAATCTGCAGAGCGGCAGTGGAACACATCATTACCCGTCCCGCGGGGCCGAAACGATCAAAATGGTGCTCCATGGCGGCATAACGTGGATGATCCAATGACCGCACCGGTGGCCGAGTAGGATCCAAAGCCACCGCGCCGAAGCAAAGACCAGCATCCGTCAGCAGAGCCTCAGCAGCTGCAAGGTCCGCCCGGGTCGCTTTGACGAGAGAGGGAAGATCCGACGCGCAAATCGAGCTCACCTCCAACTGGCCGCCTGGTTCGAAGGTAATCACTCCTCCACCCGGTAACGGTGCGTGTGATGCCGCCATTGCGTCGCTGACCCGTGCGACTGAAACCGGGATCTGCGGATCCAAGACATCGTGGACTAACCGTTCGACCTCAACTCCGGCAGCACCCGGTGGCCCGGTCTTAAAACACACGGAGGCAACATATATCTCCGCGTCAGATTCCGAGAGTGCACCCACGCCACGTTCGGGCAGCCATGCAGAATTCACACCACACCATTCCCTTCGGTCACGTCCCGGCGGGTGGGGTACTTCATCGTCACCATACGGGGCCGTTTTCCGATTATCTCGCAGTGAGCTCACGGATGGAACCCATCCTTGTCAGTGCCCCGGCGTCGGAGCCACTCAGTGCGGCGTTGACAACGTCCAGTTACACGTAGATTTCTCGAAGAGATACGCGGCGAGCCCCCGCCTCCTATTCGCCGTGCTGATCGACGAAAACGGCGCCAGCAAAGCGGAGTAGTACGGGCGGATTGCGAGAGAAGCCGACGTTACTGGGGTCTGAGGAGGAGCGGTACGAAAAGTCACGCTAAGACCGTGGCGTGTGATGAACTTCCTTGAAATATCAAGGTTCTGTGCTTGTTCGGGACCCACACGCCGGAGTTTTCAATATGGATGTGCTTTCGTCAGGCGCGGGTCGTTTCCTCTGTCATCCCATATCGGCCGTGTAAGTGACAGGAAGCCAAGGTAAACAAATTCCTAAACGTGAATTTCCGTACCGATACTCCTCAGACCCCGGAACAGTTCGAGCAGATCACGCACCTGGGGATCTTTAACCCCCGGCTGAACAGAGTGCATCGGATTGCAGTCGATGAGGTTCCCTCCGAGGCCGTGGGAGAGGTTTCTAGCGACGTGATCGGCTACGCGGAGCGGGTGGCTTGTGAAAAAGTCAAATATTGGACGGTAGTGGGAATTTTCACTGAATGCCAGCGGCCAGTCGTGGTCATAGGTCATCGAAGAAACCTCGGGTCTGACCAGTATTGGAACCGTGGTTGGCGCTAATTGAGTTGCGAAGGCAACGCCGATACGCTTACCGAGTTGATCGAGTGGGTCGGTTGGGCCCGCTGCTGCCGTATCTCTTCCTTTGTGAAGGTGCAGAAGAGCGTCGAGAAGCACCGTACCGCGATCTTCGCGTCCATCGAGCACGGACTCTCCCACAGCCGGGTCGAGTGAATATCAAGATCCGCCTCATGACCTGCATCGCCTGCGGCTTCATCTCACCCGATGCCTTCATCGCCCTTGCTGTGCTCTGCCTCGGCGGGCACAAACCAGTGCTCTCCGGATGGTTTCAACCACGGGAGAGTCAGGAGCGCCCAGGTAGTGAGGATATTCTCACCCTTCGGCTGACAAGATGGTTTGATGGCACTCCCTATCGAGGACTACGCATTAATCAGCGACTGCCACTCGGCGGCGCTTGTTGGACGTGACGGCAGCATCGACTGGCTGTGCCTGCCGCGTTACGATTCCGCCTCGATGTTCGGCGCTCTGCTCGGCGATGAGGACCATGGCCGGTGGCTCCTGGCTCCCGCCGATCCAAATGCTACTGCCACGCGGCGGTACGACGGCGATACCTTCGTGTTATCGACTCTGTGGGACACGGATACCGGTCAGGTCGAGGTGCTCGACTTTATGCCGCACGGTGACGGGCGTGCCGACCTGGTGCGACGGGTGCGCGGCATTAGCGGCACGGTGCATATGACACAGGATCTGCGCATCCGTTTTGGCTACGCTACGACTGTTCCCTGGGTGCGTCAGCTAAAAGGCGAGCCGGTGCGCGGTCTCGTGGCGATTGCCGGACCTGACGCGGTTGTCGTGCGCGGCCCGGCCCTGCGCGCCTCCGACCACCGCCACGTGTCGAGCTTCGACGTTTCGGCGGGCGACACGGTCGACGCGCAAATGACCTGGTATCCCTCGTATCGGAAAATCCCGTCGGCGATCGACGTTGATGCTGCTTACCAGTCGACTTGCGCCTGGTGGCAGGGTTGGGCTTCACACTGCAGCCACGAGGGCCCGTTACGCCCCCAAGTGGTGCGTTCCCTACTTGTGTTGCGCGCCTTGACGCACGAGCACACCGGCGGCATCGTGGCTGCAGCGACGACGTCGCTGCCTGAACAATTTGGTGGTACCCGCAATTGGGATTACCGCTATGTCTGGCTACGCGATGCCTCGCTCACCCTCGAGGTGCTGCTCAGCCATGGTTACGAGATGGAGGCAGGCGATTGGCGGGCCTGGCTGCTGCGCGCCATCGCCGGTAACCCGGGCGACGTGCAGATCATGTACGGGCTCTCCGGCGAACGCTACCTGCCCGAGCGAGAACTGCCTAGCCTACCCGGCTACAACGGTGCAGCCCCGGTACGCGTGGGCAATGGCGCGGTTGATCAGTTTCAGTCCGACGTGATCGGCGAGGTCATGGTGGCATTACACGCCGCTCGCACGGCCGGGGTACATGAGACCGAATTCTCCTGGCCGCTGCAACGCGCGCTCATGAGCTTTCTCGAAAAGAACTGGCGCCGGGCCGATCAGGGCATCTGGGAGATGCGCGGTGCAGCCCGTGAATTCACCCACTCCCGAGTGATGGTCTGGGCGGCGTTCGACCGCGCCGTGCGTGGCATCGAAGAGCACGGCCTCGACGGGCCGCTCGAACGGTGGAAGAGCCTCCGCAACGAAGTGCGCGCCGACATCGAGAGCCGCGGCTTCGACACCGAACGGGGCAGTTACGTGCAGTACTACGGGAGTACCGAAGTGGACGCCTCACTCCTGGTGCTCTCACAGGTCGGCTTCTGCGCGCCAACCGATCCCCGCATGCTCGGCACCGTCGCCGCGATCGAAACGGATCTGATGCGAAACGGACTACTGATTCGCTACCAGACGACCTCCGCAGTAGACGGTCTGCCGCCGGATGAGCATCCGTTTCTGGCCTGTTCATTTTGGCTGGTCGAACAGTACGCCACCTCGGGTCGCATCGACGACTCGAACACTCTAATGAACCGCTTACTGGGCGTCGTGAACGATGTTGGTCTGCTCTCGGAGGAATACGACGTGGCCGGCAGCCACCAGGTCGGTAACACCCCACAGGCGCTCTCGCACCTGGCCCTGGTGCGGGCAGCGGATGCGATCGTCGCCGGCCAGGCCTCCCCCACCCGCGTAATCGCCGGCTAGAACGGCCCGTCCTGATACAGAAGATGGGTCAGCTCACGAAACGGAATGAATAGCACATTATGCGACTCTCTTGACTTATCTGTGGGTATGACCTGCTGCGGATATCTCGGACAGCGGGCTCTCTTAAAGTGAAGGTCTACTGAAAGTAGAGATCAGCATGGCCGTAACACGGAAGCGTTTTTCCCAGGAGTTCAAGGACGAGTTGTGCCGCGAGGTGATCGCGACGTCCAAATCGATCAAGGACGTCGCAACCGCGTATGGCGTCGGGCCGGAGACTCTCCGGAACTGGCTGAACAAGTTTCGTGAGGCCAACGGGGGCACCGATACTGAGCTGACCGGCTCCGAATGGGCCCGTCTGAAAGAGCTCGAGCGAGAAAATCAAGAGCTGCGCGCGGAGACCGCATTCTTGAAAAAGCCAGCGCTTCCTTCGCGCGGGAGCAGCGGTAGTGAGCAAGTACGAATACATCGACTCTCAAAAATTTGACTCTTCCCTTGCGTCCATATGGTGAATCGAGACAGAGGTAAGGAGAATCATGTTTCATGACTAATCGTCTAAAATTCGCCCCTTCCAGTTCCAGTCCGAGTCGGGCCGACTTCTACGCTTGCTGTTGGTGTCCTGGAGGTCGGCAATGAAATTCACGTTCTCCCGTGGGTTGGCTGCAGAAGAGTTGCGGCTATCGTGATGATGGTGCTTTTCCCCGCCCTGTTCGTGCCGAGAATGCCACGATATCGTCCGGTTTGATTTGTCGGAGGGAGTTTGCACACAGCCTCAGTCGCGTTGGCAGGACATGGAATGATCAGCGAATAGGGATCAGCTTTGGCGGACGAAGCCCGTCAGTCAACGGTGGGCTCGTCGAGTAATGCGGCCGCGTACATCGGTCGGGCGGCGTCGGCACTTGGCGGATGGAACAGCCCGGCCGTAGCATCCCGGAACAGGCGGTTGAGCTCGGTGCTGTTGTTGTATCCGCTGCCACTTGCGCACATCAGCGCGGTTTCAGTCGCGTGCCGGGCCACGTTCGATGCGTTGATGCGGGCGCTGATTAGACGCAGCGGCCAGCCTGCGCCGTGGTCGATGAGGTCGTCGAAGTCGCGAGTGTAAGCGTCCAACTGCGCGGGCACGGCCATGTACGCCATGAGGGCGTCGGCCAGGCGTGCCCGGAACTCCGGAACCTGGGCGTAGGTAGTGCCGTTTTTGGCCGACTTCCGGCTTTTCAGGCCCGCGGCGCCTAGATCCAGCGCACGGCGTGCGATACCCGTGTACACAGCCCCGATCAGCAGTTGAAAGTTGCTCGTGATCGCGAACGTCAACAGATCGGGGTATCGCCCCGTCGGGATTCTGCGAGCTACCTTTTCCGGCCGCATCCGCACGTTCTCCAGGATCGTCGCGCGGCTCTGTGACGCGCGCATACCGAGCACGTCCCACTGGTCTGACACGCTGATGCCCTCCGCGCTCCGCTCGATGAATCCGTACACGAGCCTCGGATTGTCGGCATCTGTGCTGTCCAGCCCGTGGGTGATCAAGCGCGTCCATACCGGCGACAGTGAGGTGAAAATCTTCACCCCGGTCAGCAGGTAGCCGCCGTCCTCCTGCGGCTGAGCAACGGTGTTTGATCCCTGCAGTACCCAGTCGTTGGCCGGCTCACTCACCCCGAACGCGAAGATCTCACCGGCCATCGCCTCGTCGAACACGTACGTCAGTGACCGGTCGCCGCGCTCGAACATTGCACGTACAACTCCGACGCACATCAGGTGCATGTTGATAGCGAGGGCCGTTGCGGGCGCTGCCGTGGCTAGGCGCTGCTGCAGCCGAGATACTTCGTTGAGGCTCAGACCTGCGCCGCCGAACTTCTCCGGCACAAACAGAGTGAGATAGCCCTGCGCTGTGAGCTCGGCGAGGTCCTCATCGAAGAAGCGGTTCTCCCGGTCGTAGATGTCGGCCCGCCTGCGGAAACGGCCCAACAGGTCGTCGGGCAGGTACGTCGAGGCCAGCTCTGCGTGTCGGGTTTCTCGGTCTGACATATCTATCTACTCCGTCGTCATGCATTGGCGCGTCTGATCAGTACCGGGGTCTGAGGAGTATCGGTACGGAAATTCACGTTTAGGAATTTGTTTACCTTGGCTTCCTGTCACTTACACGGCCGATATGGGATGACAGAGGAAACGACCCGCGCCGGACGAAAGCACATCCATATTGAAAACTCCAGCGTGTGGGTCCCGAACAAGCACAGAACCTTGATATTTCCAGGAAGTTCATCACACGCCACGGTCTTAGCGTGACTTTTCGTACCGCTCCTCCTCAGACCCCGACCCCTACGACTACCAGTCCAACGCCGTGCCATATTCAGCGTGACAAGCGGGCACCCCGGAAATGGTCACCAGCCGCCCGAGGTGTCCACAACTGGTCTGATCGCGCTTGCTTTCCAAATGCACTAAGTTCCCCACAGTGGGTCCTACGCGGCTCCGGCGCGGTGCAAAAAATGGTCTTCGACACTCGAACAGCCCATTGAAACGTCGTAAATCAGCGCGCTCCTAGTCGGCGTCCGCGAGATTCTTATCCAGCAGCACTTCGACTTTGTCGTCGTAGAAGGCTAGGTACCCTTTTAATCCGGCTGCGTCCTCGAGTGGATCCTCGTAGCTCCAAACGAGGTCCTCGACCGCTTGTCCGTCAAGGGTGAATGACCAATACGACGCTTGACCCTTATACGGGCAGAGAGTGCGTGTCGGGCTCGGCGTAAGCGGTGTAAGTACGTCTTCCGTTGGCAGGTAGTAACGGGTCGGCAGCGTCGTCTCATAGAGCAATTTGCCGTGGACGGTGTCGGCGAGGAGCTGACCATTCATCATCACCTGGATGTGCCGGGACGTGCTGCGGACGTCGACTCTGTGGAACGGATCGCGCGGATGAGAATCGATTTCCTCATCTTCTTCGAGCCAGCGGTCGAAACTGCTGAAATCAAGGATGACGAAGTCGGAGAGATCAGGGTCATCGGCGACATAGCCCGATCCTTCAGGGCTGCCGGCGCTGGCTCGAAGAATCACACGGAACCCGGGAATGTCGTGGCTGGGGGCACCGTTAGGAGCCTTCTCACCCGGCTTCACGTCGATGATCTGAACGACTACATCCTCTCGTGGTACAGCATAGGTCGGTATGGCCTGATGCGGTTCCCACACGAGCACGGCTCGTTCGCTGTCAACGGCGACCTCCGCCCCTACAAAAGCCCGCACGCGCTTGGCGGTGGGTTCATGCCGTAATTTGTCCGATTGTTCCGCCAAGACGGCTCCCAGTCGAATGCTCACAATAGTCTCCTTCTTCTTGCACTGCGGCCAAGATTTCCCGGGCCAGATCATCGCCGATTCGCCATGCATCCGATCGTGAAGTTCGGACAGGCACGGAGTCAGAGTCCCTTCCCAGCGAGCCAATCTTTCGCGATCGCTGCCGGGGACTCTTTGGCGCTACCGCTACTCTTCGTGTTAAATTTGATCAGGTCGTCGGTCGTTAATACCGCGGACACATTGTTGAGGACCTGGGTGATTTTTGCCGACGCTTTGCTGCTGTTGATCAGCGGCAGCACGTTCTGCGCGAGGATCATGTTCTCGGGATCGTCGAGGGTGACCAGATGGTTGGCCTTAATCGCGGGCGATGTCGTGTACACGTCTGCCATCTGCACGGTGCCGTCGAGCAGAGCCTTAACGGTCAGTGGTCCTCCGCTGTCGCTGATCGGTACGAGGGTCACGCTAACCTCGTACAGTCGCTTGATGCCTTCGACACCCGCGGGATGTTCTGCGGACTCAGGGTTCGACGCCAGCTTGAGGGGGATGTTTACGTTCTTCAGATCGGCAAGGCTGTTGACCTGATACTTTTCAGAGAACTCTTTGGTGACGTTGTAGGAGTCCTTGTCTTGGGCTTGGGATTGATCGAGCACTTCGAAGCCGGACGGTACTTTCTCTAGCAGTTCCGCGTAAACGTCGGCACTGGATTCCGCCGTTGTGTTTGTGTCGTAAGACTGCAGCAGGTTGCCCGAGTACTCGGGAATCATGTCGATCGAACCGTCTTTCAGCGCCGATAGATACACCTCACGTTGTCCGATGTTGAAACTGCGCTTCACGGTCACCCCCTTTCCTTCAAGCGCCTGTGCATAAACTTCGGCGAGAATCTCGCTCTCAGGAAATGCGGCAGACCCGATCGCGATCGTGTCAGAACCGGCCGAACCCTCGCCGGCCGTATTGCTGTTAGTAGTACTCAGGGGGTCTCCTGACGCACACCCGCTGAGTGCGACGAGGCCGGTGATGATGAGTGCGGCGGCAACAAGGCCTCTTCTTCGCAGCATAGATAGTTCACCTTTCGTTTCGAATGAATGATGCATGGCGGAAGAGTGCCGCCCTGGCATGAGAATGAGTTGTCTTCGCCCGCACCAGGGACGCCCGCCCCGCCCTCACCCCTGGCGGGGTCACCACCTTCTGTAGGAGAGCGAACAGCGCGTCCGTTACCAAAGCCAGCGCGATGACCAACATCGACCCGGCGAGCATCTTCGGGTAGTCCTGTACGGGCAAAGCGTCGAAAATGTACCGGCCAAGCCCGCCCAACGGCAGGATCGCCGCGATGGTCCAGGTGGCGACCGCTTGCAGGGCAGCTGAGCGAAGACCGCCGGTGATGAGCGACAAGCTCAGCGGAATTTCCACCTTCCACAGGACCTGCCAGCCGGTCATGCCGAGAGCGCGTGCGGCGTCGACCGTCTCGCGATCTACGGACTCTAAGCCGGAGTAAGCGCCAGCGAGGATCGGCGGGATCGCGAGGATGACCAGCGCGATCAGTGGCGCAAGGAGGCCGAGCCCGACCATCAGGGCAAGCAGGATGACCAAGCCCAGGGTCGGTAACGCGCGCAGCACAGCTGGAATCTGGACGCCGAGGGTTCGACCGCGACCAGTGTGTCCGATTGCCAAGCCGGCTGGAAGTGCGATTATGGAGGCGAGCAGCAGCGTGAGCAGGGTGTATTCGACTTGCTCGCCCACCCGGACCTGGATGGCATCAGGTCCGGCGTAATGTGCTGGATCGAGAAGCCAGGCGAACGTTGCGAAAAGTTGGTTCATTGCCCGATCACCGTCTTTTCCGTCATAAGACCACGGGGATGTTCGCGTGAGCGCAACACGGGAGCCCACGGCATCAAAACTCTTCCGGCGAGGACCAGGACGACATCAAAGACGAAGGCGATCAGAACGGAAGCAATAATCCCAATCAGGATCTCTTCGGGAAAAGCCCGTTGGAAACCGTTCAAGAACAGGAAGCCGACACTGTCGACACCGACAATGGCGCCGACGCTGACTAAGCTGACCGTGCTGACAGAAACCACCCGCAAACCAGCCAGTAACACAGGCCCAGCCAGCGGCAGCTCCACGCGCCAGAACCTCGACCAGTCTGAATAACCGATAGCCGTCGAGGAAGCGATGACATCCGTGTCGACGGCGGCCAGAGCATCCGAAGCCACACGCACCATCAATGCCAACGCGTAAATACTCAAAGCGACGACAACATTGATTGGATCAAGGATTTTCGTGCCGAGGATCAGGGGCATCATTACGAATAACGGCAAGGACGGAATGGCGTAGAGGACTCCCCCGATCGACAGCAGCACGCCGCGTGAAGGCTGGTGGCGGTTGGCAAGCCAGCCGAGCGGAAGGGCGAGCAGAAATCCCAGAATGATCGGAGGTACGCTCAGCGCGACGTGGTCCAGCGTGAGCTGCCAGACCAGGCCGAGGTTTGCCCACAGCCACGTCATTACGTGGCGGCACCCTGCGCTGGAGCACCGGCGCCCGGTTGGGGCACCGCCTCTGCTATCAGGAGCGGATTTGAGCCAGCGGCCAGTACCCCGGCCACCCTGCCTTCGCTGTCGACGACGACGGGGGTCTCCGGCGTTCCCTCAAGATGCAAGGAGCGCTTCCCGCGATCGACTCCCACGAAACTCGCCACGAACGCGTCGACCGGGTTCGCCAGAATATCTGCCGGGCTGCCGATTTGCGCGACGATTCCGCCAGGACGGAAGATCACGATTTGATCTCCAATCAGGAAAGCTTCGTCGATGTCGTGGGTGACGAACACGATTGTCTTGTCAAGCTCACGTTGGAGCCGGACGAGTTCAGTCTGCAGTTCGGCACGCACGATCGGATCGACAGCACCGAAAGGTTCATCCATCAGCAGGATATTAGGGTCAGCGGCAAGACCCCGGGCAACACCCACCCGCTGCTGCTGCCCGCCAGAGAGCTGCCCCGGGTAACGCTCGGCAAGAGCGCGCTCAAGACCCACCGTATCCATCAAACGAAGAGATCGCTGACGTGCCTCCTTCTTCTTAATGCCACGCAGCACGGGTACTGTCGCAATATTGTCGACGACCGTGCGATGCGGCAACAGCCCCGAGTTCTGCATGACGTAGCCGATGCTGCGCCTCAACTTGACCGGATCAAGGGTAGAAACGCGTTCTCCGTCGATCTCAATTGATCCACTTGTTGGATCGACCATGCGGTTGATCATCCTCAGCATCGTCGTCTTCCCACTACCGGAGGAACCGACGAGCACTGTTGTCTTCCGAGAGGGGAAGACAAGGCTCACATTATCTACCGCGGTCGTGCCATCCGGGAACTGCTTGGTCACCGAGCGGAACTCGATCATTGCTTATGCTGACAGCTCGGGTACCACCGGAAGGTCAAGCTCGGTTCTGCTGTTGCGTTGATGGTTTTCACGCCCATACTGGTCATCGGTTCGATTCCCGGTACTGCGGCGACTCCGCCACGAGCCTGTCGTGGCAGCGGATGGAGTAGAAGTAGCACATAATGCCTTTGTGTAGGTCGGTGGCAGGTGCTTGGGCGCGTTTGACCTGCATTCCGCACACCACGTCTCTGGCACGCTTGTTTTCCTCGCCCAAACGGGACCTGTTCCGGTTCGGCCAGCCTACCAAACCGGCCACGAGCAGGAAAGCGGTGCTCAAATATGTGGTGCAGTTTCACTCGAAGTGCGTCGGCACGATCTGTATTGGCCGGGCCGTGGCAGGGATGCCGAAGACGGGAAAGAGCAGGTCCACGGCAAGACCTGCGACGCTCATCACCGCTCAAAATCTGAAGAAGATCCGCAAGACGATGCGGCGGGCGTAGAACTTTCCATAAATGATCATCAGGGGTAGGGCGATCAGATCGGCAAACACGAAGGGGATGGTTCCGTCCAAACTGAGGCCGTCCTTGGACAGGGCAGCCATCAGATGCACATTGCCGATCGAGCAGACGAACCTGATGAAGGTGATGAAAAGACCGACAATGACGTTCTACAATTCCGTCCAGAGCTAGGCTCTGCTCCTTGGCCAGGCGCACCCATTCCTTCGCGGCCACAGCTTCACGAGTGGGCTCAGTTTTTGTATTCTTCGTCACAGCATCGAGTGTCGTCATCTTTATCGCGCCCTGAATGCACTCCACGCTGCCACTGAAGCGATCCCAATCGCAGCTTGACAGATATAAGAAGATTCACCCCCACTACTGGCCAGACTCCTATACCTGTGGGGTATGGGCGTCGACGAGTTCTTGGGCCATGGTGCTTGCTTCGCGGACGAGAGCGGCGTCGCGGCCGACTTTCGCTGCTGTGATGGCTGCGTCGTAAAGCAAGACCAGGCGGGATACTGCCGTGGAAGTAGTGTCTGCACCGATGAGGTTGGCTAGGTGCGTGCGAACGACGGCGCGGTAGTGCTTGGCGACTGTACGTACTGCCGCGCATTCCGGCAGCTCAATCACGGCATTGGTAAATGGGCAGCCGTGGAACGTGTTCAATTCGATTGAGCGCGCGATGGCCTCAAATAAGGCTGCGATTCGCTCCCGGCGTGGCGAGAGCGGATTGTCCAGGGCGTGGGCGTTTCTGATCCAGCCGTCGAGTTCCTGTTCCAGGTAGGCCACGACGAGAGCTTCTTTGTTGGCGAAGTTGTTATAGAGGCTGGCTTTGGCAACGCCCGCGTTACGCACGACGAGGTCGATTCCCGTTGCATTGATGCCGTGTTCGTGGAACAGGCGGCCTGCGGAGGCGAGTAGGCGCTCTTTCGCGCTCACTATCGGGGTGATGGTCGACGCATGCATACTTTGATATTACCAGACCGATCGGTATAGTTAGTGGTGGCCAGATCGGTCTAACTAGGAGGTAAGTATTTATGTCTGATTCGAAGATCGCCGTCGTCATTTATGAGCCCATCGGCTCCGACACCTCACGCGTCTATCGCGGTCTCAAGACAGCCCTTGAATTCAAGGATGCTGGCGATGACGTCGTCGTCGTTTTCGACGGGTCGGGTGTTGAATCCCTCGCCGCCATATCAGATCCCACGCACAAGATGAACCCTCTCGCCGTCGCCCTGCACGACAATATCCGGGGCGCCTGCGCATTCTGCGTCGCCTCCCACGGGGTTACCGATGCTGTCAAGGCCGGCGGGTGGCCGCTACTGGCGCAGTACAAGGGCGAAGCAAGTATCCGTTCCCTCGTGGTCGAGGGCTACCAAATCCTCAACTTCTAAGCGCCACGTCCGCCCTTTTCCCGGATATGAATTGGAGTTTTCATGGCCCTGACAGTTCTTCTTGACCTTCACCTGAAGCCGGAAGCCGTTCTCGCTGCGCCGGCTATGCTGCGAGACATCCTTGCTGGGACCCGGGCATTTGAGGGGTGTCTGGGTGTTGACGTGTTGCTTGATAGTGACGATCCCGCCCACATGATTTTGCTGGAGCGGTGGGCGTCGGCCGACGCTGACGCGGCCTATCGTCAGTGGCGGGCGGGCGCGGGTGCGACCGAACTAGGCTCATTACTAGCCAGTGCGCCCCAGGTCTCAATGTTTGACACTGCCAGCGACATCTGACTGAGCACTATGGCGCACACCCGAGGTCATGTTCACGTTCTCGGGTGTGCTGTGTACGTTCCCGGTTATAGAACCGCGCCGGGTAAGCCACCTACACGTGGTGCAGTTGCGGGTCAATCCGCACACAACATGCAGGGAGTAGGCCATGTACCTAGCAGTTTGGAATGATGTCGTCCCGGCAAAGTCGGGTACGACCATCCTGGTTGCGGGCAACCAGTTCTTCCCGGCTGGGTCGCTCGAGTCTGCGTACTTCTCCCGCGAAGAAATCTCTCGCCAATAGATCCCTCCCGCCGGCGTTGCAAAAGATCTCGGTTGCGTTGATTCCAGCGTTGCATCGGTGGTGCCAGCTACCACGGGAGCTCAAACCGTCGCGGATCAACCTGCAAGTTGATCTGTTTCGTGAGTTGGCCCCGGGGCCAGCGCCACGTATTTTAGGCTGCGAGCTTTTTGAGGTACTGAGCGAGGGCACGTGGGGCCGAACGAGGGGCCTCGGCTTCGACGAGCGCGTTGTAGTTCGTGTTGGTGTTCACGTCGTAGGTGAGCACCCGACCGTCTTCAGCTTCGATGAACTCGATGCCGCAGACTTCCAAGCTGTTGCGGTGCGCGAACGCGAGGTACTTCTCGATTATCGAGTGGTCGAAGTCTTCCCGTAGGCTGAACAGCTGCTGACCGGCCACGGGTGCGATAGTGGCGCCGGGAGGCATGATCAGCTCGCGCGTGATCGGGTCGATGGCGCAGGCATCCGCTGGACACAGCTGGAAGCCGCCGCGCGCGGTGTCGGCTTTGACGGCGTAGATGAATTCACCGCCGATGATCTCGACCCGGGTGATGAACGGTTCCGCAGCCTGGATGTATTCCTGAATCAGGGTGATGCCATCTTGCGGCTCCTCGAACTCGTCGGAAGCTACGTACTCGGCGAGTTCTTCGTGGCTCGTGAACTTGCGCACGCCCAGACCCTTGCCGCCCTGGTTGTGCTTGGTCATGAACGGGGTGGGAAAGTCGCGTGCGGCGGCGAGAATTTGCTCGCGACCCACCGCCGCCACGGTGCGCGGGGTGTCGATGCCAGCGGCCTTGAGCGCGACCAGCTGCTCGACCTTACTCATCTCAAGCTCGAGCACACGTCGGCCGTTCACTGTACGGCGGCCGTGGGCCTCGAGCCAGGCCAACACGGCGCGGGCGTAGTCTTTCGACTTTCCATGGTCACGCGTGTGAGCGGATGCGCTGATGCGCGACCAGAAGATTCCCTCCGGTGGTACCGAATCCAGGTCGAGAACGCCGTCGGTGAGCAGCCATTCCTTCACCTCCATGCCCTCTGCTTCAAAGGCCCGGGCGAACGGTGGAAACCATTCGGGGTTCTCGTGCAGGGCATAGATCGTGGGTTGGTTAACAGTCATGAAAATCCTTTCGGGTCACACTGAACTTAAGGAGGCTCCGGCACGGCGTATTCCTTGGGTCTTGCGCAGTTACTACTGCGGGATCATGATGCCGTTGCCCGGGCCCATCGGTAGGTCGAAAAAGAAGAAGACACTCAGCACGGCTACCCAGGCGAGCCAGAAGGTGACTGCGAAGGGCAGCATGCGGGCGATTATGGTGCCAAGCCCCGCCTGTGGCTCGTATTTGCGCAGCATCGTGAGGAGCACGATCATGTACGGATTGAGGGGTGTGAGTATCTGGGTGGCCGAATCTCCGACCCGGAAAGCACCCTGGATGAACGCGGGCTCATAGCCAAGTAATACGAACAGCGGCACGAACACTGCGGCCATCAGCGTCCACATGGCCGAACCGGAAATGATGAAAAGGTTCAGCAGCGAGGCGAGCAGTACGAAGGCAACGACGGCCGAAAATCCGGTGAGGCCGATGGACTCAAGGCCTCCGGCTCCGGCAACAGCCAGCCAGCTTCCGATTCCGGAGAAATTAAACAGGGCGACAAACTGGCCGAGGATGAACGCGAGCACGAGGAATCCGCTCATGTCCTTGATGGCGTGCCCCATCACGCGGGGTACGTCACTGCCCCTGGCGATGGTTCCGGTGATCTTGCCGTACACCAGCCCTGGAATCACGAACGTGGCAAAAACGATGAACACGATCGAACTCAACAGGGGCGAGCGAGGCAAGAACCCGCCATCTTCGTTTCGCCACGGGGATTCGGGCAGAAGCACGCCGACGAGGATCACTCCGGCAGCGACGACGCCCGCCACGAACGCCCAGAACAGGCCGCGATTCTCGGTGTCCGTGAGCCGCGTGTTCATCGCGGCGGAACCCGACACGTCGTCGTTGTCGATGATCTCCTCGCGCGAGATCCCTTGGCGGCCCAGACGCGGTTCGAGGATTTTGTCGATCATGAAGCCGGCCAGGGCGATGAGTACGAGCGCGGAGACCACATTGAAGAAGTAGTTCGAAATCGGGGTCACAACGGAACCGGCATTGGGTAGGTTCTGTGTGACCGACGTGGTGATGCCGGCGAATAAGGCGTCGAGGCTTGTCACGAACAGCGAGGTGGAGTAGCCGGCACCCACGGCGGCAAACCCACCGAGCAGCCCGGCGACGGGATGCCGGCCGGCGGCCTTGAACACCAAAGCTGCAAGCGGCGGGATCACCACGAATGCCGCATCCGACATGATCGACCCCACGACCCCCACGAACGCCACGGCGTAGGGCAGCGACCAGCGCGGCGCCGAGCCGAAAGCCTTACGGATCAGCGCAGCGAGCAGGCCGGACTTCTCGGCAACACCGACCGCGAGCAGGATGGGGAGCACCGTCGCCAGCGGCGGGAAGCCCAGGTAGTTAACCCCAATGTTCTGGGTGAACCACGTGAGCCCCTCGGCGGTGAAGAAGCCCTTGATCACTGTGACCTCGTCGGTCCCGGGCAACTGCACCGTGACGTTGGCCCAGGCCATGGCAGTCGACGCCACCGCCGTGATTGCGAACAGCAGGAGGAAGAGCATGAACGGGTCGGGCAGCTTGTTGCCGACGCGTTCGATTCCGCCGAGTACACGGTCGATCAGAACGGTGCGCCGAGTGAGGATCTGTGCTGAAGACATGGGGACTACCTTGCGTCGGAGGGAACGAAACGATCGGTGTGAGCGGAGTTAGACAGTGCCCGGTCAGGCGTCAGTCGAAGAAGTGCGGCACATCGACGGCGCCGCCCTGTTCCGCGAACTCTTCCGCCACGCTGCGTCGTAATTCGGCGTCGCAGAGAAAATCCAGGGCGGTGAGGGCGAGACCACAGGCGCCGTCGAGGGCACCCGACTCCGCGGCATCCGTTGCAGCGGCCGCCGCGAATTCGCGGGTATGCAGGGCAACGTCGGGCGCGGCAATTTTGATCAGAGGGTGGATACCGGGGATGCGATGGCTCACGTTGCCAAAGTCGGTGGACGCTGCAATGGTTTCTGACACCACGCCCAGCGGGAGTGGCTGGCGTCCACGGCGCTGCTGGGCGGCGACCCACCGACCGGTGAGCGCGCTGTTCGTCCGCACGGGGAGCGATGGGGCGTGCTCGTCCCAGTCGATCTCAACACTCGTTCCCGTCATCAATGCCGCGCCGCGCGCGATGTCGTCCAGTCGCACGCTGAGGTCTTTGAGCGTGTCCGCGTACTTGGAACGGGCGTAAAGCTTAAGTACTGCACGCTCGGGAATAATGCTCGGCCGGGATCCCCCCTCACTGATTACAGCATGCACGCGGTCTACCGGAGGAAGCTGTTGACGCAGCAGCCCAACAGCTTGGTACGCCAGAGTGGCGGCGTCGAGGGCGTTGCGACCCATGAAGGGTTGAGCGGATGCGTGCGCCGCGACGCCCGTGAACGTCACGGTGAGCACACGGCGACCGAGCCACACCTGGTCGGCGAGGTCGTAGCCGTAGGGGTGCACCATAATCGCGGCGTCAACGCCCTCGAAGGCGCCGTGCCTGGCCATCGCTTCTTTGCCGGAGAAGCCTTCCTCGGCGGGAGTTCCAAGGAAAACTACCCGGCCTCTGAATGCGTCGGGATTCTCCCTGAGCGTGTTGGCCAGAGCGAGGAAAGCGCCGATGCCGGTGGCGGCGATCACGTTGTGCCCGCAGCCGTGCCCCACGTCGGGCAAGGCGTCATACTCGCCAAGAATCGCGATGACCGGGCCGTCGTCCGACCCGATCTCGGCGCGGATTGCGGTGTCGAGTCCGTGCACGCCGAGCTGCGCGTCTATCCCATAGCGACCGAGTAGCTCCACCAGATAGGCGGCGCTTCGATGCTCGGCGAAGGCGGTCTCCGGGTCGGCGTGCAGGGTGTGAACGACGTCGTTCAGATCCCGGACGAGCGCCTCAACCTGGGCTTCGACGGCGCTTGCAAGTTCCTCCGCGGCCCCAGAGAACGGCGACGGCACCGACTCATAGGTCTGCATCCTGCGGGCCGTCTCGGCCTGAAGCTTCTGCAGATACGTAGTGCTCGGCACTATCGAATGGCTCATATATCCACCCTAGACAGGGAGATTGCCCCGTAGCGCCGTCCTGACCAACGCCGTAATCTCCAGAACCTGTGCTGGATCGGCATCGAACGTGGCGGTAGCACAGACAGCATGGACGAGCGGCCCGGTTATGACTGGACCTGCTCCCCCGCACCGATGGAGACCTCGGCGATCCGCTTGATCGCGGCGAGGGTTTTTGGGATGCCGTCCAGGTCCTGCTAGGTGCGGTCGAGGGGGTCACTTCTTCTGCCTCCGGCTGCCGCCGTGCCAGTCTTCCTCTTGATCGAGATCAACCTGGCGAGGTGCACTCGACGAGCGCCCCTTCATGCGATCAGAGCTCGCGTTGATCAGGACAGCGGTGAGCTGTTGCGGTGTGCCCACGGCGTCCCGCGTACCCCATACGCGACAACATGCGACCGCAATGACACCCCATAGCCACGGTTAGCAGCCAAGACCGCCACGCGTGCGCTGCTGCACCAAGACAACCCATAACAGCCAAGTCCGACACGGAACGGCGGCGCGACCGCCCTCATCCCTGCCAAGGCGGGGCCGCTGCGCGGCACTGTATTTCTGATGCTTTTTGACCATTCCGGCCGGTCATCGTAGCTTCCTCCCGCGTCTTCGTTCCGGGCTTTCGCGGCATATCCTCACTCGCTTCGCTCCCTCCGGTATTCCACGACCCTGCACTACACCGCTCACGGTCGCTATCGATTTCTCTCGCCGGAAGGCAAAAAAACAAGTTGTCCGAGGAGAGAGAACAAGATCATGAACACACTCACCATTACCCACACGCACGCTGAGGGCACCTTGATCGACGGCACCAGCAAGGGTGACGGGACCGCCGAGGTCTTGAAGGCCAACGGGTGGCGTTGGGGGCGCAGCATCAGCGCCTGGTTCGTCCCCCAGTCCCGCGACCGCCTCCCCAAACTCGGCACAATCGCGCGCACCACCACAGCGCTGCAGGCCGCAGGTTTCGCTGTCACCACCAGCCTCGACAGCACCCACCGCCCCACAGCCGAGGTCGAGGCCGGGAAGGTGCAGCGGCAAGTTGACCGGGTCGACGCGCTCGAGCACAAGGCCGACCGCACGGCCACCGCCGAAACGGCCGCGTGGGACCGCGAACACGCCGCCGTGCGGCGGCTGCCCGAAGGCGGCGAACCGATCAAAATCGGCCACCACTCCGAAACTGGCCACCGCAACGCCCTCGCCAAAGCCGACCGGGCCACCCGGGCAGCGCTGGACGCGACGGCCGACACCCAGCAGGCCCAGGCACGCGCCGACGCCGCCACTCACACGACCGAGGCCCGCTACTCCCCCATCACCGTCGCCAACCGTATCGAAACGATGGGGGCCGAGCTTCGCAAGCTCGAACGACGCATCATCGCCCCGTGCTACGACGATGAACGCGGGTACATCGACGCGACCGACGCGCAGAAGCAGGCCCGAGCGGATCACCTCGCGCCGCACC
>NZ_PJJO01000030.1 GCF_002929535.1 Cryobacterium sp. Y11 | reverse complement strand
GGGGACGTAACGATCAGTTCTTCCCTGAGGCAGGCGCGCGAGCCTACCTCGATGATCTTCCCTCCGCTGAACTGCACCTGCTCGACACCGGGCACTTCGCCTTGGATGAGCAGCTGGACACCATTGCGCATCTGATCGAGGACTTCATCGAGCGACACACTCCCTAGGAGCCACTCGAAGCACACGCACCGCAAAAACAGACAGACAATGACATTCGAGTAACGCGTTTTCGTCCCCGACGTCGGTCCTGAGGCCGGTACACCGATGTCCCCTTCCCCGAAAAGTAAATCCACGCGGGAAGTCTGGGTGAACCTCTGTTGGCGCTCGTGAAAATTCGTGCTTCGCAGATCAACGGATGTGCGTACTGCCTGGACATGCACGGGCGTGAAGCCCGAGCGGTATTGATCGCCAGCTTCACAGGCTCGTCTTTGTACTCAGGAGTGAACTCTCTGCGTGTGTTTCCCATGTGAAAATTCACTCGTGTGAGGTGCCCAGTCAACGGGGGTAAGGCTAGTACGCGCTGCATCTGTGGATAACTTTTGTCGCGGTGCTCCTCACTGCATCCGACCTCGGGCTCTCATTTTTTTCCAGGCATGCCGGGACAGGCCGCGACTCACAACGAGAACCAGAGTTTTGTGACAGGCAGGCAAACACAATTTACTCGCAGCCGATGCGGCGTCGACTAATGCGGTTGCGCAGCGAGTCGGCCACAAGATGGGGAGCCGATCCTGTATAAAACAGGCTGCTGCTTGGTATATGAGCCGGGATATCGAGGACACGCGTTGCTGAATAGACATCAGGAATGCATATCCACCAACCGTTTCAAGACCGTGCCTAAGTGGAGGTTTCAAATAAAGCAACAAAAAGATCCACGCAGAGATTTTCTATCGTTCAATGCGGCTCCTTGACCAAGTGGACCCGAAGTCATATTCTTAAATTAAGGCTCCACCCTCAGCAGCGCACTATGTAAGAACTGTTCTGAGGGGTTATTGAGTGATAAATTTTCCGCCGACTCTAAAATGAGCGACCATGTGGCCACCATTCATCAAGACAGCTAGCCGTCGACTGGAAAAAGACTGAGATCCTCGGCTGCTTGTCTGAGACTCGTCTAGACAGCATCGACAAGAGACCCCCGATGCGTAACCGTCTTTCCTGGACGTTTCCTTGTAATTCTCACTCTCACAACCGATTGAAAGGACTTGAATTATGACATCTGCAGAGCGCAGCAAGCTTGTCCGGCTACAGGACACCCATATGACCATCGCCGCGACGGATTCCGACATCCGGGGATACCGAGTTCTCGACAAGGACGGCAATAACCTCGGGAAAGTGGACGCTCTTCTGATCGACGAGCAGGAAGAGAAAGTGCGATTCTTTGAAGTCGCCACGGGCGGTTTCCTGGGAATGGGCAAAGATAAGTCTTTCATTCCTGTCGACGCGATCACCAATATCGGCGATAAAGACGTCCACCTGAACCTATTGACCGACACTGTGGCTGGATCGCCGCCCTATGATCCCGATCTCGTTGACGACAGCGACTTTTTTTATGAAACTTATGGTTATTACGGGTTCTTGCCCTATTGGGGAATGGGATATGTCTACCCGCCCTACCCGTACTACCCCGGCCGGTACTAATCCTGAATCCACCGGTCGGCGTGGGGGAGGTTATACGGGGCACGTTCTGACGCCTCAGATGAGACTCTGGCGGGGTTCAATGACCGCGTTCGGCGATTAAAAGTTGCTCTGGACATTCCAGATCGCGGGCAACCGTTGTTGCTGTCTCTCCACCGTCGATGAGTCGACGGGCGTTGCGGATTTCGAGGAGAGGGAAATTGTGCAGCTCTTGATGGCCATTGCTGCGATCAACGTGTGGAACCGTCTGGCGGTCAGCACTCACCAGAGCCTTCCACCGCAAACGGCCTAACAATCGTGCTGCTTGCACGATCGATGAAATGGGCGGCGGCATCGCGGTTGGCTCTACCGCCAGCGCTGTGGCGGAACTGTTCATCGGCTAGGAGAGGTTGTCCTTCGTACCCGTTCGGGCCTTTCGGGGCAGTCCCGCCACTGGACGGCCTGGTGAAGATGTCATCGAGGATGGCGCAGCCTGGATGGGCGGCGGACGAATCCGCTGGTGCAGATCGGTCGTACCTCTGAGCTGTCAGCTCAGTGAGCGTGCCGCCTTATTGCTCGTGACCTTGATGAAGGAGAATGTTTATGTTGTTTGATACATCCACCACAGCACTCGTGCTGACGGACCCACAAAACGATTTTCTCAGCCCCACCGGTGCGACTTGGGAACTGGTCGGTAAGAGCGTAGAAGAGAATAACACCGTCGAGCACATTGAGCAGCTGCTCGTGAGTGCCAAGGCCTCTGGGTATGAAGTTTTCGTATCTCCGCATTATTATTTCCCCCACGATCACCAGTGGGAATTCGGCGGAACCTTGGAAAAGATGATGCACAAGATCGGCATGTTCGATCGGCCGGGGCCCTTGGATCTTGACGGATTTTCTGGCTCAGGAGCTGACTGGCTAGAACGCTACAAACCGTTCCTGCAAGACGGCAAGACGGTAGTGTGTAGCCCGCACAAGATCTACGGACCCGAGCAGAACGACCTCGTGCTCCAGCTGCGTAAACGCGGAATTAGCAAGGTTGTGCTCGCAGGAATGTCAGCAAACCTGTGCATCGAAAGCCACCTACGTGAACTGTTGGAACAGGGATTTGACGTGGCCGTCGTTGCCGACGCGACCGCCGCTGCACAGCACCCTGAACTCGGCGACGGGTATGCGGCCGCCCTGACCAACTTCAACTACATCGCCGGGGTAGTGCTTACCACCGAGCGAGCAATAGAAATGTTGGAATCCGCCGTATCCGTGGGAGACCTGTGATCCGCGGTTCGGTGACGCTACCACTGGTCCTCACCGAGTCCTCCATTTAAGGCGATCTGCGAGCGGTTTTCATCAACGCTTGCTGAAGAAAAGTCCTGACTCAGCTATACACAAAAGCTGATGGTCATTCTGAGTGTCGTCGAACGGAATGTGCAGCAGTCATCGGGAACGATGGACCGACTGATGCGCCACGTGTGCTGTCGGTCGTGTTATTTGACGACGGCCACGGATCGGATGGTGACGCCCTCGAATTGGTGAAATTGCCACAATTTGTTTTGAGGTCATGGTTATGGACGGCCTGGTTTGTATGTTGAAACGGATGACGCATCAGCTAACCAGTAATGCCAAGGAAAGTTTGTTGAATCGCCGCCGGGCCCGCTGACGCCAATGCGGAGGCCAGCTCGGTGGGGTAGGACTAGTTCGTCATCAGGAACGAAAAATTTCCTTTGACCACTAAAAAGACCATCACCGTCGTTGGCTAGGGTTGCCCCAAAGCTTTGTGAGTATTTGAGGCTTTGAGCACCACCCAATCGTGCGGTTCAGCACCATGGAACGTGCGAGAGAGTGCCAGTGGCGGTGTGGTTGGGAACCACTGACGCCCTCCGTACTGGATTAGACGCTGGTCAGCGCGGTGTGTTCCCTCATGTTGTAGGTGCCGGTCTCAACCCAGACCGTGTTGTGGATGATCCGGTCCATAATCGCGTCCGCGTGAACGCCGGAGCCGAGGCGCTGGTGCCAGTCCTTCTGCGAATACTGCGTGCAGAACACCGTCGACGTTTCGCCATAGCGGCGCTCCATCAACTCCAGCAACATGCCGCGCATTGATTCCGTCGGCCGGTCCAGCAACCACTCGTCAACAACGAGCAACGTGAATGCGGCGTATTTGCGGAGGAACTTGCCGGACCCGCCTAGCCTGTCTTGCGCGGCGACCCAGGCTTCTTCGAGGTCGGGCATGCGGACATAGTGGGCGCGGATGCGATGCTCGCAGGCGCGTTTAGCGATCGCGCAGCCCAGATACGACTTCCCCGACCCGGTGAACCCCTGGAAGACGACGTTCTGCTGCCGGGCGACGAAGGAGCAGGTGCCGAGCTGGGTCAGCAGCTGGCGGTTGAGGCTGCGTTCGTCGAGCAGATCGATGCGGCGCAGGTCAGCGTTCGGGTAACGCAGCCCCGCCCGACGGATCAAACCCTCCACTTTGGAGTGCGTGAAGGTGGAATAGGCGTCGTCGACGACCAGGCGCACTCGCTCTTCAAACGGCATGCCGATGGTGAGGGTTTCGTCCTGACTGTCGATCGCTTCCAGGAGCTCGCCGGCGTTCATTTCGCGGAGCTTGCGTTTGGTCTCCCCGTCCAGCCGGCTCATCGGGTGCCGCCGGCGTAGTAGGCGCTGCCGCGGACATATCCGCCGCCATCAGCCTCAGACCGATCGGGGACGTTCCCCGTTTTGTCTTGCCCGGTGTCGAGGATCGGCCGCAGGTGCGCATACCGCGGGGAGCGGATCGGCCCCCGCAACGCCAGCTCGCAGGCCGCCTCCACTCGGGTCGGGGAGAACCGGCGCGACAGGCGCACCACCGCCAACGCTGGGTCGTAGCCGGCCTCCTCGATCGAGGCGGCTTCGAAGATCTTGCCGATCACCGTCACCGTGGCCGGGCCCATCCGAGCGGCCCAGTCGTCGATCCGGACCCGGTCCCAGGCCTGCCAACTGCGCCCCTCGGGCAGGTCAGCATCGTTGGTCTGATACTGATTCGTCGTGATGGCCGGCAGCAGCAGATGACTAGTGAGACGCTCATCGTTCCGATAGACCTCCAGCATCGTGTCCGTGACGCGAAGGTCCACGGAGCCGCCGATGTGGCCGAAGGGGACGGAGTAGAAGTTCTTCGCCCAGACCAGGTGAGCGTTCTTATTCACCTTGCGTTTGTAGGACCACGTGCTGATCTCGAACGGGGCCGCTGGCAGCGGCTGCATCAGCGGCTTCTCCTCCGCGGTGAACACGCTCAGCCGAGATCCGTCGCGTTTCTGAAACGGCTGCCGGTTGTAAGCATCGATCTGCTCCGCGATCCGAATCCGCAACTGCGGCAGGGACGTGAACTGCTCCTGTCTGAGGCCAGCGATGACCCAGGTCGCGACATGGGAAACGGTGTTCTCGACGCTCGCCTTGTCTTTCTTATCCCGAATTCGGGATAAGCGCGACTATCCCGAGGATTCTGTTATCCCGAGTATCGGCCGCGATGCCTTTGCGGTCGCGGCCTGAAGGCTGATTTCCTCGGGATAATCGCGGCCCGCCTACGCTGGCTCATCTCTTTCGATTTCACTGGAGGTGAGCCGGAGATGAGTGTTTCTATACAGGAGTTGATTGCGCAGGCGGATGGTGCGGTGAGTGGGCTGCAGCATGCGCCGTCGACGACGATGCAGTACCGGTGGGCGTGGTCCCAATTCAAGCGATTCTGTTCCCGCGACGGTATCGAGGAGTTCTCCGAGGAGGCGGTCGCCGCGTTTATTGAATTCGTTGCGGCGGAGCATCGGGCCGGCCGATACAAGGAGTGGAAACGCAGGCTCCTGCGCAAGGCCGCCTTGGTGCTGTCGGAGGTGGCGCGGACTGGGTCCTACGAATGGCGGCTGTCTCGTCAGAAGCATCCCAATGACGCGCTAAACGGTGCTTTCCGTCCGGTCCAGGAACAGTTTGAGCAATGGTTGCAGGACCAGTCGTTGGCCGGCATGACCCAGAATTTGTATGCCACGGTGTCCCGCACCGCGTTGGCGTGGTTGCCCGAACGCGGCGTGGCTGATGTTCGGGCGCTGTCCAGGATAGACGTGTCGGCGATGGTGGTGTTTCTCGGTAGTCGGTATCAGCCGGGAAGTATGAGGACGGTGGTCTCGGCGCTGCGCGTGTTGTGTCGTTTCTGGGAGGAATCCGGCTACGGCGCCGGACTCTCGCAGGCGGTCCCGGCTCAGAGGGTGCGGCGTGTCCGCTCGGTGGGAGTTGTCTCTGCCGACGGTATCGACGCGTTAGTGAACGCCGTGGTTGTCTCCACACCAATGGGTTTAAGGGACAGGGCGCTATTAATACTGGGCGCAAGGACGGGTCTGCGGCCGGTGGACATGGCAGGGTCACGGTTGCGCGATATCGATTGGTCGCAGGCACGAATCACTCTGACCCAGCACAAAACCGGGGCGACGGTGACGTTGCCGTTGCTGGCCGAGGTTGGTGAGGCGATCGCGGATTACCTGCTGCACGGCAGACCCGCTGGTGGTGAGGATGACCACGTGTTTCTGCGCTCCCAGGCCCCTTATGTTGGCTTGGCCCCGGCCGACAGTTTGTATTGGGTGGCCTCGCGGGCCTTTGCTCGCTCCGGCATTGTCACCCAGAACGGCACGGGTCGCGGCTTCCGGGTATTGCGGGCCTCGTTCGCTACCCGGCTGCTGGCAGACGGCACACCACTGCCGGTAATCTCCGGCGTGATCGGGCACCGGAGCATCACGTCAGCGAAACACTATCTGTCCGCCGATGAAATCCACATGCGAGCGTGTTGTCTCGACTTCGTCGGCATCGAGCCGAAAGGAACACGGTCGTGAGCGGCTTTGTCAGCGGCCTCGCCGCTCCGCTGCAGTCGCTGCTCGAGGTCAAGCACGCGATCGGGTTGCCCTACGTGAACTCCGAGTCGCATCTGCGCCGCTTCGACAAGATGTGTGCTGAGACTTACCCGGGCGAGGTGTCGCTGACGAAGGAGATGGCCATGGCATGGGCTGTCGCCCGGCCTGCTGAGCATGTCAACGGGCAGATGCGGCGGACCACCCCGATCCGGCAACTGGCCAAACACATGGGCGCCCTCGGTCTGGCCGCCTTCGTCATTCCGTCGGGGATCCCTGGCAAACAAATCCGGTACCGCCCGCACATTTACTCTCACGCGCAGCTGCGGTCCCTTTTCAACGCCGCCGACAACCTCCAAACCACCCGTTATGGCGGCAGGCGGGAAGTGATTATCCCGGTGATCTTCCGCATAATTTACTGCCTGGGACTTCGGCCGAGCGAAGCTCGGACGTTGCGTTGCAACGACGTCGACCTGGTTCGCGGCACCGTCAGTATCCGGCAGTCCAAAGGGCACAAGGACCGCATCGTCTATATGTCATCGGACCTGCACGAATATTGCCGAACCTATGACGCGACGATCAGCGCCCACTATCCGGATCGGATGCCGTTCTTCCCGAACCGTTACGGAAACTTCTATAGCCAGTGCACGATCGACTATTGGTTCCAGCAGCTGTTGGCCGCTGCCGCCCCGCACATCGTGTCCAGCGCCGGTTCTCCGCCGCGCGTTTACGACCTCCGCCACGCCCACGTCGTCGAAAACATCAACCGGTGGGTGTTCGCCGGAAAAGATCCGGAAGCGTTGGTCGCTTACCTGAGCCTGCACCTCGGGCACGCTAACACGGAGGACACCTGGTACTACTTTCACCTCGCCGCGGACTTCCACGTCGACCTGCGCCGGATCGCCAACACCAGTATCGAATCTGATCTTTTGGAGGCCTCCGATGGCCTCCGATGAGTTCTTCGGCCTGGTGCGTTCTTGGCTGACCATCCACCTGCCCCGGTCGCGCCAGCTCAGCCCCCACACGATCCGCTCCTACAAAACCGCCTTGAACGCACTGCTCGACTATCTTCGCCAGTCGCAGCACCTCGCCCTGGCCGAGGTCAGCTTCGAGGTAATCAACCGCTCCACCATCACCGCCTTTCTCACCTGGCTGCTGGACGGCCAGCATCTTGGTGCCTCGTCCGCCAATCAGCGCCTGGCGGCGATAAAGTCGTTCCTGTCGTATTGCGCCGGCGAGGATCCCGCTCTGGTATCGATCTGGCTCGGCGTCACTCAGGTCAGACCCGCCCGCACATCAACGCGAGCACCGGACGGGCTGAGCATGCCCTCTGTCGACGCGCTCATCCGCGCCCCCGGTCAGGACACCAGTCGCGGCCGCCGGGACACGACCCTCATCCTGCTCACCTTCGACGCCGCAGCTCGGATTCAGGAAATCTTGGACCTGTCCCCAGCCGATATCGACACCACGATCGGCGCCGCTCGGGTGACGCTCACCGGCAAAGGACGCAAAAGTAGAACCGTTCCCCTGATGGACAAAACCGCACGGCATCTCGACCAATACTTGAGCGAGTTCCACCCCAGCACCACGGACACCGCAGGCAAGGTGTTCTTCACTGTCCGGGCAGGTCGCCGCCACCAGATGAGCCAGGACAACATCACCTACCTACTCAACAAACACGCCACCGCAGCACGACACCAGTGTCCAGAGCTCCCGGAGAAGATCCATGCCCACCAGCTTCGGCACGCCCGCGCCATGCAGATGCTGCGCGCCGGAGTTCCGCTTCCCCACATCAAGGAGTTCCTCGGTCACGCGAATATCGCGACCACGAGCGTCTACGCGTCGGCCGATAACCGGATGGTCCGCGAAGCAATCCAGAAAGCAGGCAGCGCAACACCCGACCTCGCGCCGCTCTGGACGGGAGGCGACGACCTCATGCTGCAGCTCGCTGGGCTGAAGTAATTATCCCGAGGAAGTGGGCGCTCAGGCCGCGACCGCAACGGCATCGCGGCCGATACTCGGGATAACAGAATCCTCAGGATAGTCTTTAGGCGCCCGGACACGTCCCGGCAACACCGCTGCCGAATAGTGCGCCGCCATCTCCCGGTAGGCGTCGTTGAGAACAACCTCGCCCTCGCGCGGGTGGGAAATCACCCCGGTCTTCAAGTTGTCCGGCACCAGACGTGGCACGCTCCCGCCAAAGAAAGCGAACATCGCCGTGTGGGCGCGCAGCCACGACTCCTGCCGCATATCCAACGTGGCTTCCACGAACGCATACCGGCTAAACGGCAGACACGCGACGAACAAATACACCTTCGAGATTTCACCCGTCGTCGGATCCAACAGCTGCATCGTCGGCCCCGACCAGTCGACCTCGATGCTGCGGCCGGCCTTGTGGCCAACGCGGGACGACGCACCAGTCACGGCGGCGTAGTCACCATAGAGCCGGCAGAACCGGTCGTAACTCATCACGGCCTGCCCGGCACGAGAAGACGCGTCGACATACTCTTGGTGCAAAAGCTTCAACGTCACTCCCACCCGGGCCAGCTCGGTGTGCACCCGGGGCCAGTCCGGCTGCGCAAAGACACTCTCCCGGACCCCGCGGCCAGGAAACAACGCCGCATAGACCTCGGCCTCGGACATCTCCGCGACATCGTTCCAACCGAAACCCAGCCGGTCCGCCGCATCAAGGACTGCCTGAATGCTGTGCCGGGATATCCCGTGAGCAGACTCAATCGCTCGTCGCGACAAACTTTGATTACGTAGCTGCAACACCAGCTTCGCTTTGATCTTCCGTACCATTACCAGTACTCCTTCCACCACGTGGCCATCACATGGTGGAAGGATCCCTTCAGGTGGTGCTCAACCACGCCGGTAGTGGTGCTGAACAGCGCGCATCACGAATCTGAACAGTGGCGCTCACCCGCACCACCGGTGGAGCCCACAGAAGCCAATATTCACTTTGGGCAACGCAGCCTGGGCTCCGCGCCAAACCACTTTCTCGGCGAGGAACTTTTCGAGGTTTGCTTTCTTGCCTGATTCGGTCGATGTCGTTTCTTGCCAGCACGTTTCCTGCCCTGATGAGACAACCGTATGGTCGGCCTGAGTGCCCGGCAACGATGTTCAGTGCGTGGTGCGTCCCATAAGTGAAGTAGCAGTAAAGGTATCCGGCAGGACCGAACATTGTTTTATTCCGATTCGTGTTACCACGATAGGTGTGTGCGCCGGGGTCGCGTTCACTCGCATATGCCTCGACCTCGGTAATTTGAATGGCTACCGTGCCATCGTCATCGGTGCGTTGCAGGATGCAACCGAGAACTTCCGGTGCGATATCGAGCACCTCACTCGCAAAAAATCCGCGGTCTGCCAGATGAAATCCAGTCAACACGGTCATTTAGTGAGCGTGTCCATTCCCGGCAGCAACGCTTGAACGAGACGCTGAGAGCATCTCGGAAGCTGATTTGCTCGAAACGTCGCACGAAATATATTCCGAATGCGTGCCGCAAGCTCTATCGCGGCACGAGATGGTGGCTTCGTGTTATCGAATGGGCGTAGATGTGCGTCGCGTTGGCTCGCGCGAGATGGCGTCTTCACTGAAAAATGTTCTTTGACAAGGAACACTTTCTGGAGTCGATGCGTGAGCGCGGCTCATTCAGTGAGAGAGGGGAGTGTTGGCGATGGACAGGATGCCGCCGGCGACGATGCCGAGAATAAGTATGGATGTTGCCCCCGTGATGGCGGAGCGGGCTGCCCAGCGGCGTCGTACACGTGCTGCGGCAGTGGCAGGTGACGAGGTCGGCGGGGAAAACGGAGGCACAGGAGCGCGGGAAAACATTGGTGCCAGCCAGCGCAGGTAATAGAACAGGCTTGCCACGCTATTGATCACGGCGATGATCACGAGCCAGACGAGGCCTCCGTCCCAGGCGGCGGCGAGTGTGGTGAGTTTGCCGATGAACACGATGGTCGGGGGTGTTCCGACGAGGCCGAGCAGGCTCACGATGAGGGTACCGGCGAGCCAGGGGTGGGTTCTGGCCGCACCGCGATAGTCGGTGATGGTGCGGCGAGTGGGCAGTGCCGCTACCACGGCGAAGGCGGTGAGGTTGGTGGCGGCGTAGCCGGCGAGATAGAGCAGCAGTGATGGCAGGGCGAGGTCACTGCGCCCGGCGACTGCGATCGGCAGCAGGAGGTAGCCGACTTGGCTGACGGTTGACCAGCCGAGCAGCCGGCGAACGTCGTCTTGCCAGAATGCGGCCAGGTTTCCAAGCGTCATGCTGGCAGCGGCGAGAACCCCGACTAATA
>NZ_PJJO01000005.1:501-1250 GCF_002929535.1 Cryobacterium sp. Y11 | reverse complement strand
TTCCGGCCGGAGCTGTAAGCACAGTCACGGCTGTGTTCAGCGCCGCGCTGGCACCGCTGTAAGTGCCAGCGAACGTGTCACCAGCGCCGGTGGTCACGGCAGTGACCGGCGCCAACGCCAACGCAGTCGCGGCAATGTCTTCAGAACTGTCCGTGACGTTGTCAAGGTCAGTGAAAACCAACGCACTGGACTGCAGCGTCACTGCCCAACCACTTTCGGTGCCGGTGAGGTCGTCGGCGGTCAAAGTAGCAGCCGCTGTCACCGCCTGCGCGGTGTGCGAGAAATCGACCGCGTCGAACGCGACCGAGGTCAGCGAAGCCGACAGCACGCCGGCGGTGGCGGCCGCGGTGGCCGATGACGTGGACGCGACCACGACCACCCCGGTGACGAGCGCCACCGAATGGCCCGAACCGGCCGACACCGCGGTCACCCTAGACAGGCCCGCCGGAACCGACGACTGCCCGAGGGAGTTATCACCCCAGGCGACGACCGTGCCATCACCCTTCACCGCCACCGAATGGCCCGAACCGGCCGAGACCGCAGTCACCCCAGACAGGCCCACCGGAACCGACGACTGCCCGGCGTAGTTAGCACCCCAGGCGACGACTGTGCCATCACCCTTCACCGCCAACGAATGGGACCCACCGGCCGAGACCGCAGTCACCCCAGATAGGCCAGCCGGAACCGACGACTGCCCGCGGGAGTTATCACCCCAGGCGACGACCGTGCCATCACCCTTCAACGCCACC
>NZ_PJJO01000005.1:0-403 GCF_002929535.1 Cryobacterium sp. Y11 | reverse complement strand
AGGCCCGCCGGAACCGACGACTGCCCGCGGGAGTTATCACCCCAGGCGACGACCGTGCCATCACCCTTCAACGCCACCGAATGGGACCCACCGGCCGACACCGCGGTCACCCCAGACAGGCCCGCCGGAACCAACGACTGCCCGTTGCCGTCCTCACCCCAGGCGACGACCGTGCCATCACCCTTCACCGCCACCGAATGATACGCACCGGCCGAGACCGCGGTCACCCCCGATAGGCCCGCCGGAACCGACAACTGCCCGTAGGTGTTATCGCCCCAGGCGGTGACGGTTGCGTTAGTACCGGCAGGAGTCGCGATGGCGGGTGTTCCGGCGATACCAACGGTGAGCAGTGCGGTCACCATCACCGCGACCGCCCGAAATCTGGCACGCCGACGAGGCGCCC
>NZ_PJJO01000002.1 GCF_002929535.1 Cryobacterium sp. Y11 | reverse complement strand
CAGGGTCCCCGAGCGTCTAAGGCTTCGAGGAATCTTCGAACGAGACACCCCCTTCATTCACACCGTATCCGTCAGTTCACGCACTACCGCCAACGCGCGTCTCCTCCCTCTGATGTCACGTGTTAGCCACCGACACGATGTGGCTGAACAGGGGATACTGCTGCTCCTTGTGGGCTGCATAATCTTGGGGAAGACCCCGGGCAGCCGAAGGGGCTTATGAAAAAAGTGGTCGTGACACTACGACACCGGTTTAGGCGACGACCGGTGATCGTTCTCTTCAGCCTGAACCTGCGCGGTCAGCTACCCGCCGCCCTCGTAGATCCGATGGCTTGCACAAAGCAGGTCATTCACGGTCTGTGGCTGGGCGACAGGCGCAGCGCATCGAGGTTATTCGTAGGCCTAATAACCGCTCCCCACAATCGCCTGACGAGGCGCCCTGCCTCATCATCGAGTATTGCATCGAGAATGGCTCGCCCCAGAAACGACTCCTGGCGATCCACCCGCACTGTCCCGTAGAGGGTTCGGCGAATTCAACCGGTCGTCGCAACACTCTATTTTTGTGAGGTGTTGTACGTGTGGTCGAAGTTTGAACTGGTGGAGAAGCTGGCGCGGTTCTGGGAGCTGATGGCTCAAGGCTCGATGCTGACCGCATCGTGCGATGCTGTGGGCGTGAATCGACGAACTGGACGGCGTTGNGCGTCAAGCAACGGGTGGGCGGATTCCTCTTCCTGAGGTGGAGCGGTCGGGGCGGTACTTGTCCTTGGAGGAGCGGCTGCGGATCGCGGACTTGCACGTGGCTGGCACTGGCGTGCGGGCGATTGCTGCCTTGGTGGGCCGGTCTGCTGCCACGATCAGTCGGGAGCTGGCTCGAGGTGGGTCCAAGTCCGGCCCGCGGGCACGGGCGAGGTATGCCCCGTATGCGGCGCAGAAGCAGGCTGAGCTCCGTGGACGTCGTCCCAAGACCAGCAAATTCGACCATCCCGAACTGGCCTCTTTGGTGCAGACCAAGTTGTGCGTGAAATGGAGTCCGGAACAGATCAGTGATCATTTGGCTGCGGTGTTTCCCGATCGGCAGGAGATGCGGGTCAGCCCGGAGGCGATCTACCAAGCCCTCTACGCGGGAGGCCGCGG
>NZ_PJJO01000043.1 GCF_002929535.1 Cryobacterium sp. Y11 | reverse complement strand
CACGCGACTCGGTGTTCGCCGTCATGATGATCATCATCAACGGCGTCATGGGTGTGTCCCTCCTCCTCGGCGGTATGAAGCACGGCCCGCAACGCTACTGGTCGTTGAGTAAAGAACACGCAATCGGGCGATCCTACATGCAGCTTTCTGTCGGGGGCCTTTGGTATCTTCTAAACATGCATCAGGCTCCTCACGAGTCATCTCCCAACGGTCCTAGACCCTGCGTTGCGATCCCGCCTCTCCTGTCGACGGTCGAGACATTATGAACGGCGATCTCGTACTAAACATCGCCCTCGTCCTCATGTTCGTCCTGATCGGCGGGGTTTTCGCAGGCACGGAAATGGCGCTCGTCACGCTCCGTGACAGCCAACTCAACGCAATCGCGGCCCGCGGGCGGCGCGGCGAGAAGGTCGCGGCTCTGGCGCGTAACCCTAATCGATTTCTCGCAGCCGTGCAGATCGGCGTTACTGTAGCTGGGTTTGCATCCGCCGCTTACGGAGCCGCCTCAATCGCCCCATCGGTAGCCCCGTTATTCGTCGCTCTGGGCCTCAACGGAGCGCTCGCGGCGACGGTCGCCACCGTCGCACTTACCCTAGTGATCGCGTATCTGTCCCTAGTTCTCGGTGAGCTCGCCCCCAAACGTCTCGCGATCCAGCGCAACTCAGCATTCGCCTACGCAGTCGCGCCTGCACTTAATGGGTTTGCGATCGCGATGCGCCCGGTTATCTGGTTGCTATCGAGGTCGACGAACGTGATCGTACGTCTATTCGGCGGAGACCCACACAAAACCAGTGAGGAAATGACCGAGGAGGAACTGCGAGACATCGTTTCGAGCCATGAGGGGCTACCCGAAGACGAACGGCGGATCCTCGACGACGTACTCTCGTTACGGCACCGCCAGCTCAGCGAGATTATGCGGCCCCGTCCCGAAGTCGCGGCCTTAGACGGCACGGTATCCATTCGCGAGGTCTTTACCGAGGTGCATGACCTGCCGTATTCGCGATACCCGGTCGTCGATCGCAGCATCGACGACATCATCGGCTTTGTGCACGTGCGCGACCTTTACGAGATGAGTGCAAGGAATCCCGACCAGCAGGTTCGCGAAATCATGCGTCCCATTTTGTACCTCCCAGCGACCGCGCGAGTGCTCCCGACTCTCACGATGATGCGAGCAGAAAAGCATCAGATCGCCGTTATCGTCGATGAGTACGGTGGAACCGACGGCATCGTTACCCTCGAGGACCTCGTAGAGGAAGTCGTAGGCGAAATCTTCGACGAGTACGACACCGACTCTCCCGTAGGCGACCTCCAGTCAGAGGGAGGGGCACTTGACGGTCGCCTCAATTTTCAAGACTTTGAAGAGGCGACCGGCGTGCGGTTGCCCGTGAGCGCATCCGATACCGTTGCCGGTTTTGTGATCGAACGGCTTGGACGTCTCGCGCGGATCGGTGATGTCGTCCAACTCGACGACATCAGTCTGCGGGTCATGGCGATGGATCGCCGGCGCATTTCGGAATTGCTCATCGTCCCGCGCGGAGAGACGCCGTCACCTCCCTCTCAGGAAGCCAGTGCGAACACCACGCCAAGTTGATCTGCCAGTCCTGGATGGTGACGCGATTGCCCCACACACCGGGCGACAGTAAGAACATTGATAGGTCGGCCGGCACGAAAAGGACTGGCTGATAGCCATGAGGCCCACGTCGCCGATGTCAACGAAGGCGGCAACATCGGTAAGGGCGACCGGGCTGAGACGCAGGTGCTGTTCATTTTCGCATGAGGCCGATCAGGGCAATCATATTGA
The DNA here is from genome assembly GCF_002929535.1 of Cryobacterium sp. Y11. Classification (GTDB taxonomy): domain Bacteria; phylum Actinomycetota; class Actinomycetes; order Actinomycetales; family Microbacteriaceae; genus Cryobacterium. The sequence continues at coordinate 43,498 of NZ_PJJO01000043.1, read as the reverse complement.
AGAGAGGCTAAATTTAACAAGCGAACGCCGTTCCCTTTCACAAGGTCAGCCGATATTTACCGAGAACGCTGAACCCAATCCTGACGTGTCTACTCAGAAAACAGTCCTGTTTTCGATCCACACAACGCCGCGGAAGCACAATCGCTCGTAGCCTACGGGTGTCAAACCCCATGGATTGCGAGACTCGAAGCTGAACCACGACAGTGGGACAGTGGGAGTGGGCCGCCAGACCCGATGGAACGCTACCCAAGAGTCGTCCGACAAAGCCTTCTCCGCCGCGCTTGCCGACTACGGCCAGTTTGGTGGTTTCGGAATGTTCGACAAGAACCTTGGTGGCATCGCCGCACTCAACATGCGCTTCGGTGCGAACGCTGTGAGCTTCTGCGCGTTTCGTTGCATGGTCGCGGGAAAAGGAGCGACGTTTGTTGCACCATTTCGGTGGTGCGCGACCGGGCCAGCCACGGTTCTGGCGAGCAGTGTCCGTTACACTGGGGCCTGTTCGCGCACTAATTCTCCATAAGGTCGAGGAGAGGAAACAGTATGGCCGAGACAATTGTTCTCGCGCTAAACGGCGGCACGGGGAGCCGCGCTGCGCTCGACTGGGTGATCGAGCGTGCCCGCACTATTCAGGTATCCCTGGAACTGACCACTGTCATCGATTTGGCAAGGCTGCCGACGACGATCACGAAGGACTGGGTCCTTCCTGCGTACGAGCAGATGCTCATGGATGCCGCGAATCGGGTGAGACGCGACGCGCCCACTGTGCGAGTGATGACGTCGGTACGACGGGGCGCGCCGCTCCAGGAGTTATTGATTTCCGCCGTTGATGCCGATCTGCTGGTTATCGGTACGCGTGAGGCCGCGGGCCCCCTGTATGGAACATTGCGCCATCAGATCGCAGCGGGGGTGAGCTGCCCCCTCGTTATCGTTCCCACAGACTGGGCGCCTCGTAATGGTTCCGTCGTCGTTGGTGTGGATGACGACGAAACCTCCCACTCTGCGGTAGCCTTCGCCGCTGGGGAAGCCGAGCGGCTCGGGCGTGAGCTGTCGGTCGTGCATGCGTGGCGCATCCCCGCCTTGCTCGCTCTCGGATGGTTGAGCGCTGGTGCTAGTCCTTATGACGAGATAAGAATGGCACACGCTGAGGTTTTGGCAGGAGCGGTTGAACGGGTCGGCACAGAGCATCCGACCGTGATGGTTCGAGACACCCTCGAACACGGATCTGCTGCTTTGATCCTCACCAACGCGGCTGAGCACGCTGAAATGGTCGTGGTGGGCACCCACGGACGCGGGATGATGACGGGGCTCTTACTCGGCTCGGTAGCTCACGACTTGCTGATCAGTATGCCGTGCCCGGTCGTGGTCGTGCCGCCCCTGGCCGGCATGCCTCTGCTCATATCGAACGACGAGCAGGATAAATAGTGACTCTGCAAGAGCGGCCGGGTTGACATAGCGAATTTCTACATCCACCACCCGGGTTTCGACGCAAGGCCCTGACGAGACGGGGCTTTCATGAGCGGTCCACCCCAGAGGGAGGCGCTCGTACGGGCGCATGATTTTTATGCGCGCCAGGCAGAGAACGTGCTCGCGGATCTCGAATCGAATCCGCAGGGCTTGGGCGTTAGCGCTGCAGAGAAGCGGCTGGCCGTCTATGGTCCGAACCGGCTGGCGGTCCCGCTTCCGAAGAACCCGGTGGTGCGGTTTCTGGCTCACTTTAACGACGTGCTCATTTACGTGTTGCTGGCCCTTGCCGTGCTGAAGTCGATCTTTGGTGATTGGATTGAAGCGGTGGTCATTTTTGCCGTGGCTGTGATCAATGCGGTGATTGGTTTCTTGCAGGATGGCCGGGCCGAAAAAGCGTCAGACGGTATCCGCCGGCTGCTGTCCTTGCACGCGTTTGTTCGCCGCGATGGTGTGTGGGCTGACGTTGATGCGGAAGTGGTCGTGCCCGGCGCTATTGTGCGGGTTAAATCCGGGGACAAGGTGCCGGCCGATGTGCGATTGATCGAGGCAATCACTCTACGCGTTGAGGAGTCTGCGCTTACGGGCGAGTCGGTTCCTACGGAAAAGAACACCAGTCCGGTCTCGGCTGATTCTGGACTTGGTGACCGGCATAGCATGCTCTTCTCGGGCACGATCGTTACCACCGGTCGCGACGTCGGCGTCGTCACCGGCACCGGTGTCGACACGGAGATCGGCCGTATCCAGTCCATGCTCACCGGGGTGCAGAGCCTCGCTACGCCACTCACTCGGCAGTTGGACTCGTTCGGCAAAAAGATAACGTTGCTCATTCTGGGCGTAGCCGCCATCATGCTCGTGATCGGGCGTCTGCTGCATGATCAAAATGCCGATGACCTGCTGTCGGCAGCTATCGGGTTCGCAGTCGCGGCTATTCCCGAGGGCCTGCCAGCTCTGGTCATTATCACCTTGGCCCTTGGCCCTTGGCGTACAACTGATGGCTAAACGTCGAGCCATCGTGCGTAAACTCACCGCGGTTGAAACGCTCGGCTCGGTCACCACCGTCTGCACCGACACGACCGGCACGCTCACCCGCAACGAGATGACGGTGCAAAGCGCCGTCGCCTATGAACCCGCCGAACCCGGCATAATGCTGCGCCAACCCCGCAAACCCGGCGGATCCCTCATCGGCCACGCCTACCTAGGCCGCATCCTCTGGGGCGCTGTGCTCATCAGCGGTGCCACCATCTCAGTTTTCTTCCTGGAGCTATCTGTCGGGTCCCCTCTGGCGAAAGCGCAAACCACCGCGGTAACCATACTCACTCTGAGCCAAGTCGCTTTTCTTTTCAACTCACGGTTTTTGCAGGCATCAAGCCTGAAGGTTGCCGTGTTCGGCGGTAACCCGGCGATCTGGATCTCAACGGGCGCGCTTTTGCTACTGCAACTCGTGTTCGTGTATACCCCCTTCATGAACCTCTGGTTCCGCTCCGCACCAATCGGGGTACGCGAGTGGGGGACACCCTCGGCCTATCTGCTGCGATATTCCTGTTCGTCGAACTCGGCAAGGCGATCGTACGGGTGCAGGCACGACGACAAAAGTGACCGTGCCCACACACCGACAGCGTCGGTGCCCTTCGTGTCAGGGTTGGTGAGGCCAGTAGCTCAGCGGGCTTAACGTCACCAAGATCCGCAACCTGCCCTGGCTGTCTGGTCACCCTGCACGAAAGAGGTGGCGAGGTCGTTGTAACAAGCCTGACCGCCTGAGAGGCCAAGCGAGCCGAAAGGATCTCGTCAGTTAATCCTCGAACCAGTTGTGCAGGCGTGAACGGACAGTGCTGCAGACGTGAACACAAAACGACACCTGGCCGCCCGTAAGTTGGACGTTCACCGGGACACTCGAACGCGGACGCAACAGCTAGGACACTCCGCATGGTTTCGCCGGCGTCCGCATTGCATAGAACCCGCGCGAGAAAATACCCGCCGAGGGACAAACGCTACACCCCAGAAACATGACCGGAATACTGCTCCAGGCGATGCGTCGAGGGCGACCAACGGCCGAGACCTGATGAACTGACAGAACACCCTCGCCGCCCTTGGTGTCTGACTTCAGGCGGCGATCACCCATCAGGGCCTCACCGGAACGAACCGGGCCCAGCCAGATCTTCGGGAAGTGCTGGCCCCGATGTGAAAGACATTGTCGATGACCTCACCTGCCGTGAAGTAAAGCTCAATATCGGAAGTTTCATGAACGACCCAACCGATCCGGTCGGGAGGCTGCTCCGTGTCATGGCGATGGTCGTTCTATTCGAGGCCGATCCGATCCTGTGCGTGCTCTTGCTGTCAGCGCATGGGTAACGAAGAGCGGCGGATGCTGTCGCTCCTAATCTCGGTCGCCGCTGCTCGCGCGCGGGTCGGTTGTGACTTTGAATTCCTCACCTCGGAGGTGGCCGCCAAGCGCTGGCTGGGCATCCGTTTTGATGGGCGAGTGCTGCGTACCGGAGGCCGGACGGCTGAACGCCGACGCGGCACTGACCGCGTTGCAGGCGAAACGTTGCGGCGCCGGTCGCATTTTCGCCGACCGTGTTACGACGGAGGAGTCGGCCCCGAACTTCTTCGCCCTCTCTCGATAGCCGCAATCTGGCCACAGGGATGACATGAACTGTCACATTCGCCCGGCTCGACGCCCGGGTTGTTAGTGTCTAATCAATCGTTGCCGACGGAATCCATTCCCCGGCATGGAGCGAGCGCCGAGCCCGGCATCCGCCCGCGAAGAACCGCCACGTGTGGCGTGTCCGCGGCCGCCCGGCCACCACCGCTGTACCGCTTCTGCCAAATGAGGAACAATGACCGCGATAGGAATTTCCGCGTGTAACGCCCGCCCGGCGTTCTCGTTCGAGGTATATCCGCCGAAATCGGCGGCCGCAGCATCCGCTCTCACGCGCACCATCGACCATCTGGCCGCGGCCGGTCCCGAATTCATCTCGGTCACCTACGGTGCCAACGGTTCGTCGCGCAACTCCTCGCTCGACGTTCTTCGCTACATCAAGGACCACACACAAGTGGATGCGATGGCTCACCTCACCTGCGTCGGCTCGTCGCACGCGGAGGCCAGCCGACTCATTCGGGAGTTCCTCGACGCCGGAATTCGCAGCTTTCTGGCCGTGCGCGGCGATGCCCCGCGGGGTGCAGTCGAAGGCGACAACACCTTTTTGGGGGACTTGTCCAGCGCCGGCGAGCTGGTGCAGCTCATCCACCGGGTACAGGCCGAACGGGTGCCATACACCGAGACGGTGATTCCGGGCCTGCCCGGCGCCCGCGGGGTGAAAACCGAACGAAGCAAGGTGCGCATCGGGGTCGCGGCCTTCCCAAACGGCCATCCCAACTCCCGGTCGACCAGCCAGGACATCGACACCCTGTTGGCTAAGCAAGCAGCCGGGGCAAACCTCGGCATCACCCAACTGTTCTTCCACGCCGACGACTACCTCAGCTTCATCCAGCGGGCTCGCTCCGCCGGGGTGCTCTTTCCCATTCTTCCCGGAATCATGCCCGTGACCAGCCCGAACCGGTTGCGCCGCATTCTGCAGCTTTCCGGCGAGAAGCTGCCCGCTGAACTCTCCATCGCCCTCGAGATCGAGCCGACCGAGGAAGGACAGCGTCAGATCGGCGTCGACCATGCCGTGCGCCTCGGCCGGGACGTGCTCGCTGGCGGTGCCCCCGGACTCCACCTCTACGCCTTCAATCAGCACGACACCGTGCTGTCAGTGCTCGAAGGATGCGGGGCATTGCCGGTGCCCGCTTCCATGCCCTAGGCCTCGCGCTCGATCGAGCGCGAGGCCCCCACCACGTTTGATCCGAACCGCTCTCAATGCTCCAGTGAAGGAATTTCCATGCCCAGTTCGCCCGCATCACGCGCCTCATCAACGACTTCCTTTCCGACCGGCACCATCCTCGGCTACCCGCGCATCGGGCGACGGCGCGAGTTAAAGAAAGCCATCGAAGCATTCTGGTCTGGAGCGATCGACACCGCAGCCCTCGAAGCCGCAGCCGCCGACCTCCGCAGCGCCACGCGGGATCGGCTCAGCGACCTCGGACTGGGTCGCAGCGACTCGTCAATCCCGGAATCGTTCTCGTTCTACGACCAGGTGCTCGACACCATCGTCGCCGTCGGCGCGATTCCCGCCCGGTTCGCCTCGCTCGTTGGCACCGACGGAACCCTCGACCTGGCCGGATACTTCACCCTGGCTCGCGGAGAGGGGGAGAACCTTCCGCTAGAAATGACCAAGTGGTTTGACTCCAATTACCACTACTTGGTGCCCGAGATCGGCCCGGAGACCGCTTTCTCACTCGCTGGCGACCGCATCGTGCGGGAGTTCCTCGAAGCCAAAGCGGCCGGGTTCCTTACCCGCCCGGTTCTCGTCGGCCCGGTCACGTTTTTGCTACTCAGCAAGGCCAGCGATGAGGCGCCGGCCGGTTTCTCCCCGCTATCGCGGCTGGATGACCTCATTCCCGTCTATGCCGCGCTGCTCACTCGATTAGCGGATGCCGGTGCCGAGTGGGTACAGCTCGACGAGCCGGGACTGGTCAGCGAATCGATCGATGTGCCGCGCGGCGACACGCTGACGGCCGTCGCATCCGCTTATGGGGTGCTCGGGCGGCTCACCGACCGTCCGGCATTGTTCGTCGCGGCGCCCTATGGCAGCCTCGATGACGCTCTGCCGGTACTCGCCGCCACCGCCGTTGAGGCCATCGGCCTCGACCTGGTGCGGGGCACCCTGCCCCAGGCGGTACCCGGGCTGGCCGGCAAGACCCTCGTTGCCGGCGTGATCGACGGACACAACATCTGGCGCGGCGACCTGGCCGGCGCATTCGCGAGCGCCGAGGGCGTGCGCGCACTGTCCGAATCCGTCACGGTTTCCACGTCGACCTCACTGCTGCACGTGCCCCACAATGTGCTCGATGAGACCTCGTTGCCGGGCGGGCTGACCAACTGGTTGGCCTTCGCCGATCAGAAGGTTGGCCAGGTTGCCACCCTCGCGCTCGGCCTCACCGCGGGACGGGCCGCGATTACGGAATCGTTGGCCGAGGCCGCTACCGCCTTGGAATCACGGCTAAATGCTCCCGGGGTGCAAGATGGCGCTGTGCGAGCCCGCGCCGCCACGCTGACCGACGCCGATTTCACCCGTGGCGACTACGCCGATCGGCTAAGCGCCCAGGACGCGGCGCTCCAGCTTCCGCCGCTGCCAACGACTACGATCGGATCCTTCCCGCAGACCGCGGACATTCGACGCGCCCGCGCCCAGTTTCTGCAGGGAACTCTGGCGGCTGACGGCTACCGCGACCTGATGCGCGCCGAGATTGCCCGAGTTGTGGCCCTGCAAGAGGAGATCGGACTCGACGTGCTCGTGCACGGCGAACCCGAACGCAACGACATGGTGCAGTACTTTGCCGAAAATCTCGATGGCTTTGCCGTGACCGAGAACGGTTGGGTGCAGTCCTACGGCAGCCGCTGCACACGGCCATCCATTTTGTGGGGTGACGTGTCGCGTCCGGCGCCGATCACGGTGGACTGGTCGGTGTACACGCAGAGTCTCACGTCGAAGCCGGTCAAGGGCATGCTGACTGGACCGGTGACGATTCTGGCGTGGTCGTTCGTACGCGATGACCAGCCCCTCGGCGACACCGCACGCCAGGTCGCCCTTGCCCTTCGCGATGAAATCCACGACCTCGAGGCTGCGGGCATCAAAATCGTGCAGGTCGACGAACCGGCCCTGCGCGAATTGCTCCCGCTGAAGAAGAAGGACCACGTTGACTACCTGGATTGGTCGGTCGGCTCCTTTCGGCTTGCCACGGCTGGGGTAGCGGATGCGACCCAGATTCACACCCACCTCTGCTACTCGGAATTTGGAGTCGTCATCGAGGCCATCCGCAACCTGGATGCCGACGTCACGAGTATCGAAGCGGCCAGGTCGCGCATGGAAGTTGTTCGTGAGATCGAGGCTGGTGGGTTCGACCACGGTATTGGTGCCGGAATTTACGACATCCACTCTCCACGGGTTCCCGGCGTTGAGGAGTTGACGACCCTGCTCGACACGGCACTGCAATCCATTCCAGAACGCCAGGTCTGGGTGAACCCCGACTGCGGACTGAAGACGCGCGGCTACGACGAGACCGTGCAGTCGCTGCAGAACATGCTTGCCGCAACCCGGGTCGTGCGCGAGCGCATTGGAGCATCCGTTACCGCGTGATCAGATGCATCGGGGGCGCCGCTATTTCCATCGACGGGCGGTTCCCCCGATGAACCGCGCATAGCCCAGAAGGGCGGCTGTGGAGCAGAAGACCTGACAAAAGAGCAGGAACGACAGGTAGCCGTGTCGGTTCTTGCGCACGAACAGGTCGAGCGGGCCGAAGACCCGCAGACGTTGGTACCGACGCAGCCCGCCATAGATGATCAGTGTCGCGGGGCTCACGGTGAGGGCCCACAGGGAGACGACAGTGGGGTTTCAAAACACGACGAAGAGCACCAGGCCGGGTAACCAGATATGGGCGTTTCCAATGTCGAGCACAGGGATTAACAGGTTGATACCCGCAAGGTGTCCCACCAGTGGACGCTTCTGACGCCACGGAGGCACCGCCCGGATCCCTTCGAGCATGCCTCGTACCCAGCGCGCGCGCTGTCGCATGACATGTTTGAACCGTTAGAACTGCGTAACAAGTCCCCGTCGGGGTGGATCCGGCATGACCGGGGACCTGCCGCGCCTGCAGGGAACTAGACCGAACGCAGTACCGCGACGACCTTGCCGAGGATATCGGCGAAGTCGCCAACGATCGGCTCGAAGTTGCTGTTGCGCGGTAGCAGCCAGGTGTGGCCGTCACGCTTGCGCAGCACCTTCACCGTGGCCTCATTGTCGAGCATCGCCGCGACAATTTCGCCGTTCTCCGCGGTCTTTTGCTGACGCACAACCACCCAGTCGCCGTCGCAGATTGCGGCATCAATCATCGATTCGCCGACGACCTTGAGCATGAACAGGTCGCCCTGGCCCACCAACTGGCGGGGGAGCGGAAAGATCTCGTCGATTTGTTGGTCGGCCGTGATGGGGATTCCGGCCGCGATGCGACCAACCAGGGGCACCATTGCGGCATCGCCGACCTGCACGCCCGGGTGGAAACTGTCTTGATCGCCGGTGCCGACGTCTTCGGGTGCACGTTGAATTTCGATGAGCACTTCAAGTGCACGCGGCCGATTCGGGTCGCGGCGCAGATAGCCGCTGAGCTCGAGCTGGTTGAGCTGGTGGGTCACGCTCGACAGTGAGGCGAGACCGACGGCGTCACCGATCTCGCGCATGCTTGGCGGGTACCCGCGTGAGCTCACGGAACGCTGAATAACGTCGAGAATGGCGAGTTGGCGCTGGCTCAAGCTTTTGCGGCGCCGAGTGCCGCCCTTGTCGCGGGTACCGCTGGTGTTTTGGGTCACGAGGAGCGCTCCTTGAGTCGGTCCCGCGCGGTCGCAGAGCACGTTTTGCGGGAATGTCGGTGGTGTCTGGTTGAGTGTGAATCAAGCAATTGTTCTATCGAAAGTTTATCCATTCCGATTCCCTGAAACAAACACTTATTCGAGTGTGTTGCGCTTTTTTTGGGGCTGAGGCATTAAAAAGCTTGCATGTTCGATTGTTCGAAGTTATATTCGGAACATAGTTTCGTATCCGGTCGTCCCGGCCGATGGCCGGATACGAGACTTGCAGCCCGCCAACCTTGGAGGTTTGACATGACCACAGCAGCGCTTAGTTCAGCATCGTTCAGTTCAACAGCAACACTGCGTTCATCAGCAAGCGCAGTACCCGCTACACCCGTCACCCGTCTTCGTCTCACCCAACGTGGCCGTCTTGTCCTTACGACACTGGCGGCCGTGCCGCTCGTACTCGGTGCCGTTGCGTTCGCCACCAATGGGGGAGCCGCCGGAGCGTCTGGTTCCGCGACCGGCATCGATCTTATGTCGTACACGACCGAATCCGGCTTGGTCGCGACCCTGGCGTACTCACCGACTGACGTCGGCTCAGCGCGATTCGTTACGGTAGAGCCCGGTCAAACACTCTGGGACCTCGCCGAAACGATCAACCCGTCAGCCGATCCGCGCGACGTCGTCGCCGATATCAAGCGCATCAACGCGCTGTCGGTCGAAACATTACAGCCCGGTCAGCGGCTCGAAATTCCCACCAACTAGTACTGCGCCCGAGCGGCGTATTTGTGGGCGCACTACGACAGAGGTGGGAGTTCGCGTCCTAAACGCGCAGTGTTGCGAGATCTTCTGCGCAGCGAAGGGGCCGTAGCATAGAACAAGTGACCAGTCTTGAAGATCTTCCCCTCCGTACCAACCTGCAAGGCCTGACGCCGTATGGTGCTCCGCAATTGCAGGTTCCCGTGGCGCTGAATGTGAACGAGAACACGCATCCCATCCCCGAAGCGGTGGCCCGAGACATTCTCGCCGGCCTGGCCGAGGCCATCCGTTCGGTTAATCGCTATCCCGACCGTGAATTCACCGCGCTGCGTCAGGCGCTGGCCCGGTACCTTGGTGAGGGCCTCGGTGCCGATAACAGGCTCAGTGCCGAGAACATGTGGGCGGCCAACGGCTCCAATGAGGTGCTCCAGCAGGTGCTGCAAGCCTTTGGTGGCCCGGGCCGCAGCCTACTCGGCTTTGCTCCGACCTATTCGATGTACTCGATCCTCGCAGCGGGAACCGACACTACCTGGATCGCCGGTACCCGTGACGCCGACTATGAGCTGTCACCGGCCACAGCGGTGAGCGAAGTTACGCGCACCAACCCCGACATCGTCTTTCTCTGCTCGCCGAACAATCCAACGGGCACGCCGCTCTCACTGGAGACCATCGCAGCGGTCTACGACGCAACTGATGGCATCGTCGTCGTCGATGAGGCATACGCAGAATTCGCGCCCGCCGGTACCCCGAGCGCTCTCACTCTGCTACCCGGTCGAGAGCGCCTGCTAGTTTCTCGCACAATGAGCAAGGCCTTCGCCTTCGCCGGTGCGCGGGTGGGGTACCTGGCCGCCGATCCTGCTATAGCGGATGCCCTGCGCTTGGTTCGACTGCCGTACCACCTCTCCGCCCTGACCCAGGCGGCAGCGAACGCGGCCCTCGCCCACAGCGCCGAGATGCTCGCGATGGTTGATGACATTCGGAGGCAGCGCGACCGACTCATGGTCGAGCTGGAACGACTGGGTTATGCTCCGCACCGAAGCTGGAGCAACTTCGTACTGTTTGGGGGAGTAGCCAACCCGCACGAGACCTTCGAGGCGCTACTGGGCGAGGGAATTCTCATTCGGGATGTCGGCATCCCCGGACACTTGCGGGTGACCGCCGGCACCGAAAATGAGACGTCTCTGTTTCTTGACGCTCTGGCTCGTCTGGGCCGAACGGACCGGCCCGGTCAAACCGAGTCGGCTCGAGCCGAATAAGCTAGCGCAATGAGTTCATCTGCTGGCACTTTCGCACCCCGCGTCGCACACCTGCAACGGGAGACGAGTGAATCCAACATCGATTTGTCGCTGAACCTCGACGGCACCGGCGTCAGCGACATCCGTACGTCGGTGCCGTTCTACGACCACCTACTCACAGCGTTCGCCAAACACTCCCTAACCGACCTCACGGTGCGCGCTTCCGGCGACATCGAAATCGACGTGCACCACACCGTCGAAGACGTGGGAATCGTGCTCGGCCAGGCCATTCGTCAAGCCCTCGGCGACAAGTCGGGCATCTCCCGCTACGGTGACGCACTGGTTCCGCTCGATGAGGCGCTCGCCCAGGCCGTCGTCGATATCTCCGGCCGACCGTATCTAGTGCACACCGGCGAACCGGCCGGATTCGAATTTCACCTCATCGGTGGACACTTCACCGGGTCCATGGTGCGTCATGTCTTTGAAGCGATCACCTTTCACGCCGGCTTGACCGTGCACGTTACCGTGCTCGGCGGGCGCGATCCGCACCATATTGCCGAAGCCGAATTCAAGGCCTTCGCCCGCGCATTTCGACTCGCTAAGGCCCTTGACCCGCTCGTGGATGGCATTCCGTCGACCAAGGGAGCCCTGTGACGAAAGTCGTCGTCTTCGACTACGGAACCGGCAATGTGCACTCCGCCGTCAAGGCCCTCGAATTGGCCGGCGCTGAGGTCAGTCTCACGAGCGACCGCAAGACTGCCCTTGAAGCCGACGGCCTCGTCGTACCGGGAGTCGGAGCGTTCAGCGCCGTGATGAAAGCTCTCAAGGCGGTGCGCGGGGACGATATCGTTGATCGGCGTCTCGCTGGCGGGCGCCCGGTGCTCGGCATTTGCGTGGGGATGCAGGTGCTGTTCGAGCACGGCGTTGAACGCGGGGTCGACACGGAGGGTCTTGGCGAATGGCCGGGAACGGTCACCGAGCTGCCAGCTGCGATTCTGCCGCACATGGGCTGGAACACCGTGACGAGCGATGCCGGTTCCGCCCTCTTTCAGGGCATCGAGGAGGAGCGATTCTATTTCGTGCACTCCTACGCCGCCCAGTCCTGGACCCTCGACGTCATGCCGCCGTTTCCCGCACCGCTGCTCACCTGGGCAGAACACGGGGCTCCTTTCCTGGCGGCCGTTGAAAACGGCCCGCTGAGCGCCACGCAGTTCCACCCGGAGAAATCTGGGGAGGCAGGCATCCGCTTGTTGAAGAACTGGATCGGCACACTGCACCGGTAACACCGCACTGCGCGGGTTATCATCGGCGCGCCTACACTTCACAATTCGCCCTGCCGTCACGTCACCATCACCGCTACATCTCAGGAAATTGGCCGCAGCATGCGACCGCACCGATCAAGGACACCAATGAGCGAGTTCAATAAGACCCCGAGGCTTGTCCTCCTGCCCGCCGTCGATGTTGCCGGCGGTAAGGCGGTTCGCCTGACCCAGGGTGAGGCCGGCACGGAAACCAACTATGGGGACCCGGTCGATGCCGCGGCCGACTGGGCCAGACAGGGCGCCGAGTGGATTCACCTCGTCGACCTCGACGCGGCGTTCGGGCGCGGCACCAACACCGGCGTCATCAAGAAGGTCATTCGTCAAGTCAAGGGCGTGAACATTGAGCTCTCCGGCGGTATCCGCGACGACGAATCGCTCGAAGCGGCACTGACCACCGGCGTAAAACGCATCAACCTCGGCACCGCGGCGCTGGAAAACCCCGAATGGGCGGCGAGCGTGATCGCTCAGTACGGTGAGGCCGTCGCCGTTGGCCTCGACGTGCGCGGTACGACGCTGGCGGCGCGCGGCTGGACCCAGGACGGCGGGGACCTGTGGCAGGTACTCGAACGGCTTGAAGCGGCCGGTTGCGCCCGCTACGTCGTCACCGACGTGACCAAAGACGGCACCCTGCAGGGTCCAAACATCGACCTGCTGCGTCAGGTGCTTGACCGCACCCGCAAGCCCGTCATCGCCTCCGGCGGCATTTCGAGCCTCGACGACATCGACGCGCTCCGCAAGCTCGTGCCGCTGGGCCTCGAGGGCGCCATCGTGGGCAAGGCGCTCTACGCCGGCGCCTTCACGCTGGCCGAAGCACTGGACGTCTCGGGGTCGTAATGGCAGGGGCACGAAACCTCGGCTCAACGGGAGACCCCTCGGGTCGGCCCGGCTCCGGGCGACCGGGCGACGCGACTGAGCCAGCCAATACGGCCGATTCCGCCGGCCAACCGTGGGCCGGCCGAGAATTCGAGGCCAACCTCGACGCCGGGGATGACGGCGAAGCACCAGCTGCCCTCACCGCGGCCATCGCCCGCTTTCAGGCCAGGGAGGCCGGCGAGGAAACCGTCATCGACGCCATCCGTACGTCGAGGCTGCTCATTCCGCTGGTGACTAAGCTCGGCGAAGCGGCCGTGAACGCCCGCGGCCAGACGATCGATAAGACCCAGGAATTATCGATCATCACCGTAGCCGGCCCGGATGGCCGCACCGTGCTCCCGGCCTTCTCGTCGACCGCCGCCATGACGGCGTGGAATCCCCTCGCCAGACCCGTACCAGCGGATGCCGTGCGCGTCGCCCTGGCCGCCGCGCAGGAGAACACCGATCTCGTGGTGCTCGACCCGACGTCCCCGGGCGAATTTGTTATTCGGCGACCGGCGCTCTGGGCGATCGCGCAGTCCCTGCCGTGGACCCCGAGCTATGCAAGCCACTTCGTCGCCGACGCCTTCACCGCATCAATCGCCACGGAACTCTCGGTGCTCTCGGTTCAGCTCTTGGCGGGCGACCCTCTGGCACAACTCGCCGGTCCCGAACTGATCGTTCAACTCGAGTTGGTCGACGGCCTCACCCAACTCGACCTCGACGCTATTCTCAGCCGGCTCGGCACGCGCTGGTCGGAGAGCGAGATCATCACCACCAGCGTTGATTCGCTGCGCGTCAAGCTCATCGCCTCGGCCTAGCATTTACGCTCCAGACGAATGTCGGAAGGATGGGTGACAATAATCGTATGACCGACGTTCTCGACCGATTTTCCCCGGCGGCTCGGGCCTGGTTCACCGAGGCATTCGCGGCGCCGACGGCAGCGCAGCTGGGCGCGTGGGATGCCATCTCACATGGTTCGCATGCCCTCGTGGTGGCTCCGACCGGGTCGGGCAAGACCCTGGCCGCGTTTCTGTGGGCAATCGATCGGCTGGCCAGCGAATCGATTGTCCCGGCCGTGCCCGGCGCCCCCATGCCCATCACTCGCGTGCCCGGCGCCCCCATGCCCATCACTCGCGTGCTGTATATCTCGCCGCTCAAGGCACTCGGTGTCGACGTGGAACGCAACCTCACAGCGCCCCTCGTGGGAATCACCCGCGCGGCCGAGCGACTCGGCCTCGAGCCGCCACGGGTGAGAGTCGGCGTGCGCTCCGGAGATACGCCGGCCGCCGACCGGCGCCGGCTGGTCACGGCGCCACCCGACATTCTCATCACGACCCCGGAATCGCTGTTTCTGATGTTGACCTCGGCGGCCCGTGACTCCCTGCGCGGCGTGGAGACGGTCATCATCGACGAGGTACACGCGGTCGCGGCGAGCAAGCGCGGTGCCCACCTGGCCGTGTCCCTCGAACGACTTGACGCCCTGCTCAGTCATCCGGCCCAGCGCATCGGGCTCTCCGCCACCGTGCGCCCCCAGAGCGAGGTGGCGCGGTTTCTCGGTGGAGCCGCCCCGGTGCAGATCGTGGCCCCGCCAGCGCTGAAGCGATTCGACCTGCGCGTGGTGGTACCCGTCGACGATATGAGTGACCTCGGGCCGGCTCCGCAGCGCGAGGGAGTCACGTCAGCTTCTGCGCCTCAAACCGGGTCGATCTGGCCTCACGTCGAGGAGGCCATCGTCGACGAGGTGCTCGCGCATTCCTCGAGCATCGTGTTCGCGAACTCCCGCCGCCTCACCGAACGGCTGACGGCCCGGTTCAACGAAATCTATGCCGAACGCCTGGCCGAAACTGAGGCATCCGCTCTCGTGACGGTTGCGCAGGGAAACGTCGGCGCGATGGGAACCCCTGCCGCGCTGAGGCCGCCCGCCGAGCTCATGGGCGCGAGCGGACAGAGTGCGGGAGCCGAACCGCTGCTCGCGCGCGCGCATCACGGTTCGGTCAGCAAGGAACAGCGAGCGTTCATTGAAGACGATTTGAAATCGGGGCGGCTGCGCTGTGTCGTCGCCACGTCAAGTCTCGAACTCGGCATCGACATGGGCGCCGTCGACCTCGTCGTACAGGTTGAATCCCCACCGTCGGTGTCGAGCGGGCTACAACGGCTCGGCCGGGCCGGGCATCAGGTGGGTGAGATTTCGCGCGGTGTGATCTACCCCAAGCATCGGGCCGATTTAATTCACGCCGCGGTCGCGGCCGAACGCATGGTGGCCGGTGCCATCGAATCGCTGCGGGTGCCCACCAACCCGCTGGACATTCTCGCCCAGCAAACCGTCGCGGCCTGTGCGCTTGAGCCGATTGACGTGGAAATGTGGTTTGACACCGTTCGACGCAGTGCACCTTTCTCGACTCTGCCCCGCTCCGCCTATGAGGCCACCCTCGATCTGCTGGCCGGCCGATACCCGTCAGACCAGTTCGCCGAACTGCGCCCGCGCATCATCTGGGATCGCGACGCCGGCACCCTGACCGGCCGCCCCGGCGCGCAACGGCTGGCCGTCACCAGCGGCGGCACCATCCCCGATCGCGGTCTGTTCGGGGTATTCATGGTTGGTGGCGAGCAGGTCACCGGCAAACGGGTGGGCGAACTCGACGAGGAGATGGTCTACGAGTCGCGCGTGAACGATGTCTTCGCGCTCGGCACCACGAGCTGGCGCATTCAGGAGATCACGCACGATCGGGTGCTGGTCGTGCCCGCCTTCGGTCAGCCCGGGCGGCTGCCGTTCTGGAAGGGTGACGGGCTCGGCCGCCCGGCCGAACTCGGCCAGGCCATCGGTGCCTTCGTGCGCGAGGTCGGCGGCCTGCCAGCCGACCAAGCCAGAGACCGCTGTGCAGCGGGCGGCCTCGACCCACGCGCTATCAGTAACCTGCTGGCCTTTCTCGACGAACAACGCGCGGCCACCGGCCAGCTACCGACCGATCGCACCCTCGTGGTCGAACGCTTCCGGGACGAACTGGGGGACTGGCGCGTCGTGCTGCACTCCCCGTTCGGTACGCCGGTACACGCACCGTGGGCGCTCGCAGTCAGCGCCCGCGTTCGCGAACGCTACGGAATTGACGGCTCCTGCGTCGCGAGCGACGACGGAATCGTCGTGCGCATTCCCGACACCGAATCAGAACCGCCCGGAAGCGAACTGTTCGTGTTCGACCCCGATGAGCTCGAACAACTGGTCACCGACGAGGTCGGCGGCTCCGCCCTGTTCGCCTCTCGATTTCGCGAGTGCGCCGCCCGGGCGCTGCTCCTGCCGCGCTATAAGCCCGGCGCCCGCTCGCCACTCTGGCAACAACGCCAAAAGGCCGCCCAACTTCTCGACGTGGCCCGCACATTCCCCACTTTTCCGATCATTCTCGAGACCCTGCGGGAATGCCTGCAAGACGTCTACGACCTGCCGGCCCTCACGGGGCTGGCCCGGCACATCGCCTCCCGCGAACTAAGGCTGGTGGAGACCACGACCGAAACCGCGAGTCCATTCGCGAGCACCCTGCTGTTCAGCTACGTGGCCGCCTTCATGTATGAGGGCGACACCCCGCTGGCGGAGCGGCGCGCCACCGCCCTCGCGATTGACTCGAGCCTGCTCGCCGAACTGCTCGGCCGGGTTGAACTGCGTGAACTTCTCGACCCGACCGTCATCGATCAGACCGACCGCGAACTGCAACGGCTCGCCGCCGACTACCGGGCCAAGGGCGTCGAAGGTGTCGCCGATCTGCTGCGCACCCTCGGCCCGCTCAGCGCCAGCGAGGTCACCGACCGGATGCTGACGTCCCAGCCCGAATCGCCGCCCACGCCCGGCGCGCCCGCCGTTTCAGGCGCGCTCGCCCCGTCAGACGCGCCCGGCGCCGAGGCTGCATTGCTCGCGCTGGCCACTGCCCGCCGAGCCATCCGCGTTAGCATCGGCGGCGAAGATCGCTGGGCGGCGGTCGAAGACGCCAGCCGGTTGCGCGACGCCCTCGGTGTTCCCCTGCCACTGGGCGTTCCCGCTGCCTTCGCCGAATCGGTGAGCGACCCGCTCGGTGATCTGGTCAGTCGCTACGCACGGTCTCACGGGCCGTTCACGACGGATGCTGTCGCCGACCGGTTCGGCCTCGGCACCGCCGTCGTGCAGATCGCCCTCGGACGGCTCGCCGACGCCCGACGCATCGTGGCCGGCGAATTTCGACCGAACGGCACCGGCCTCGAGTGGTGCGACTCCGAAGTGCTGCGCCGTCTCCGCCGCCGTTCCCTCGCGGCGCTTCGGCACGAGGTTGAGCCGGTGGACCAGCTGGCCATCGGCCGGTTTTTGCCGGTGTGGCAACACGTGGGAGGCAAACTGCGCGGAATCGACGGCGTCGCATCCGTTGTGGAACAGCTCGAGGGGGCGCGCATTCCGGCGTCCGCGTGGGAGACTCTCATCCTGCCTGCGCGCGTCAGCGATTATCAGCCTGGCATGCTCGACGAGCTCACCAACGCGGGGGAGGTGCTCTGGGCTGGCGCCGGAACCCTGGCCGGCAACGACGGCTGGGTCAGCCTGCACCTCGCCGAAACCGCGCAGCTCACCCTTCCGCTGCCCAGTGCTGTCGAGGTGACGCCGCTGCAACAGGAGATCCTGGCGACCCTGGGCAGTGGTGGTGGTTACTTCTTTAGACAGCTCGCTGATGCCGTCGGCAGTCAGGATGATTCAGAATTGGTGCACGGGCTGTGGGACCTGGTCTGGGCCGGGCTGGTCAACAACGACACCTTCGCCCCGGTACGGTCGCTCCTTGCCGGCGGTCACACCGCCCACCATCAGAGCCGAGCTGTTCCACGCGCCCGCCTGCATCGCGGGCGGTCGATGCCCCGGCCGAGCCTACCAAGCCGCAGCGGACCACCCACGGTGTCCGGTCGCTGGTCGATTTTACCGGTGGCCGACGATTCACCGACCCGCCGAGCGCACGCACTGGGGGAGACCCTGCTGGAACGCTACGGAGTGGTGACCCGCGGAGCGGTGATGGCCGAGAGCGTGATCGGTGGATTCTCGCTGGTCTACCGCACACTGACCGGATTCGAAGAGATGGCACGCTGCCGGCGTGGGTATTTCATCGAAGGGCTCGGCGCCGCGCAGTTCGCCACCGGCGGCACCATCGACCGGTTGCGCACCTTCGCCGCCGGGGTCTCCAACTCGTCGGCCGCGCAACCGGCTGTGGTGACTCTCGCCGCGACCGACCCGGCCAACCCCTACGGCGCTGCCCTGCCGTGGCCGGCACTTCCCGGCGAGACCACCCACCGTGCGGCCCGCAAGGCGGGCGCGCTCGTCGTGCTCGTCGACGGCGCCCTCGTGCTGTACGTCGAGCGCGGCGGCAAAACGGTGGTTGCCTTGGAATCGGATGAGGCCGCACTCACGGCCGCCACCGCGAACCTGGCCACCCTCGTTACGACAGGCCGCATCCAGAAAATCGCGGTCGAAACGGTCAACGGCGTGTTCGTCATCGGCACCGACGTGGGGGTGGCCCTTCGCGCCGCCGGGTTCACCGAGACTCCGAAGGGGCTGAGGCTGCGTGCCTGAGGGCGATACCGTCTACCGCACGGCCCGCACCCTCGACCAAGCCCTGCGCGGCAGCATCCTCACCGGCTGCGACATTCGCGTGCCGGCCTTCGCGACCGTCGATCTCACCGGTCAGACCGTGCAGAGCGTGGTGAGTCGGGGCAAACACCTGCTGCACCGGGTCGGTGAGACGAGCATCCACTCGCACCTGAAAATGGAGGGTGCCTGGCACCTGTACCGGCCGGGAACCCGGTGGCAACGGCCGGCGTTTCAGGCGCGCATCGTGCTGCAGACGCCAAGCTGGGTCGCCGTCGGGTTCGACCTCGGTGTGCTGGAGCTCGTTCCCACCCGGGCCGAGTCTGAGGTCGTCGGCTACCTCGGACCCGACCTGCTCGACCCCGAATGGAGCGCAGGTGAGCGCGCCGAGGCCGCCACTCGCCTCGCTGCTCGCCCCGAACAACCAATCATTCTGGCCCTCGCCGACCAGCGCAACCTGGCCGGGCTCGGCAACGTTTATGTCAACGAGCTCTGCTTTCTGCGTGGGCTACTGCCAACGCGGCCCCTGGCCGAGGTCACCGACGTGCCCGGACTCGTCGCACTGGCCCGGCGCCTACTCCTGGCCAACAAAGACCGCGATGAACGCACGACCACAGGCAACCTGCGCCGCGGAGCCCAAACCTGGGTCTTTGGGCGAGGCGGCCAAGCGTGCCGACGCTGCGGTACCCCCATTCAACGCAGCACCCTCGGGCGCAGTGATGTCGAGCAGCGCAACACCTTCTGGTGCCCGCGCTGCCAGACCTGACTCGCGCCATCGCCGGGAAGCGCAAAACGGATGCCGCCGGTCGGGGTGACCGGCGGCATCCGCCCGGAGAAAAGGAAGTTAGTTGACCGGGCCGGTGAGCTTCTCGCCCGGGCCTTCGCCGATCGCGTCGGGAATGGCGGAGGCCTCGCGGAAGGCGAGTTGCAGGGAACGCAGGCCGTCCCGCAAGCTTCCCGCATGAATGCTGGAGATGTCCGGGGCTGCGGCGGTGACCAGTCCGGTGAGGGCCGTGATGAGCTTGCGCGCCTCGTCGAGGTCGATCTGGGCGTCGGGGTCGTCGGCGAGTCCACACTTCACGGCGGCCGCGCTCATCAGGTGCACAGCGGCCGTGGTGATGATCTCCACTGCGGCCACATCGGCAATGTCGCGTGTCGCTTGTGCCGCATCCTGCTCAAAAGCTGCATCCTGCTTATCAGTATTGCTCACTGCATTCCTCTGCTAGGCTAATCTTTGGTTCCGAGACAATAGTCTCGGTACGAAAGTGGAGAATCTCCCACCCGCGCATACCGCTACATCAAGGTTACCGGGTAGATTGCACTCCGCCGTCGCGTTACCGCCTCCCTCGGGAAGGTGGCAGAGCGAGGGTAGACAGGGTGCCGTGTGGAACACAATAACGATAAAGTTAGTGTGGAAATCGCGTGATTTTCCTCTCTTCGTCCCCAGTCGGCATCCGCTGTCTGGTTGTGATCACGGAGTTAACAAAGAGGAGAGACGCATCAGCGATCCCCGTACAAATGACCGTATACGCGTCCCCGAAGTTCGTCTCGTTGGTCCCAACGGCGAACAGGTCGGGGTCGTGGCGATTGATGTTGCCCTGCGCCTGGCACAGGATGCCGACCTCGACCTCGTCGAAGTTGCACCCGAAGCCAAGCCGCCCGTGGCCAAGATCATGGACTACGGCAAGTTCAAGTACGAGGCTGCGCAGAAGGCCAAGGAGGCCAGGCGCAACCAGGCGAACACGATCCTCAAAGAGGTTCGTTTCCGTCTCAAGATTGATACGCACGACTACGAGACCAAGCGCAAACGCGCCGAAGGCTTCCTGAAGAGCGGTGACAAGGTCAAGGCCATGATCCTTTTTCGTGGCCGTGAACAGTCCCGTCCCGATCAGGGCGTACGACTGCTCCAAAAATTTGCCGAGGATGTCGCCGAGTACGGTTCCGTGGAATCTACTCCGATGATCGACGGTCGAAACATGGTCATGGTGATTGGCCCGTTGAAAAACAAGTCAGAAGCCAAGGCCGAGATCAACGCCCATAAGGCTGCTGAGAAGGCAGACAAGGTCGCCGATAAGGCTGACAAGGTTGCCGATAAGGCAGCGAAACAGGAGGAACCGAATGCCTAAGATGAAGACCCACTCCGGAACCAAGAAGCGTTTCAAGGTCACCGGAAGCGGAAAGATCATGAAGCAGCAGGCCGGACTTCGTCACAACCTCGAGGTCAAGAGCACGCAGCGCAAGTCCCGTTTGAACCAGGACCAGGTGCTGGCTAAGTCGGATCAGAAGACCATCAAGAAGCTTCTCGGTCTGTAATTAGACCTCGCAAACGAATAAGGATTTGTAGAAAATGGCAAGAGTAAAGAGGGCCGTAAACGCCCACAAGAGTCGCCGCGTTATTCTCGAACGCGCCAAGGGCTACCGCGGTCAGCGTTCACGCCTGGTCACCAAGGCGAAGGAGCAGCTCACTCACTCCTTCACCTATAGCTACCGTGACCGTCGTGCACGCAAGGGTGACTTCCGTCGCCTGTGGATCCAGCGGATCAACGCTGCGTCGCGCCTGAACGGCCTCACCTACAACCGTCTGATCCAGGGCCTCGGCCTGGCTGGCATCGAGGTTGACCGTCGTATCCTCGCCGATCTGGCCGTCAACGAAGCAGCGACGTTCGCCGCCCTCGTTGAAAGCGCCAAGGCAGCCCTTCCCGCCGACACATCGGCACCGAAGGTCGCCGTCACGGCGTAATGCATCATCTGCGATTGTTCAGCACCGTCTGCCTCCTGGGCGTGAACGTGCTGAGCAGTCTGTAGCAACAGTACGGAGCGGGCGACCTGGTCGCCCGCTCCTTTTCTGCAAGTAAACTCTGTGCAACTAAGCTGATCAACATGCTTGATAATCCACGTTCACCGCGCGTCCGTGCCGTCGCAAAACTTTCTAAGCGCGACGCGCGCCTTGAGTCCGGTCTGTTTCTACTCGAAGGCCCGCAGGCCGTATCCGAAGCGCTGACCTTCCGTCCAGAACTGGTCGTAGAGCTTTTTGCCACGCCCACCGCGCTCGACCGTTACACCGATCTGGCCCAGAAGGCCGTAGACGCCCAGGTCGAGGTGGAGTTCGTCTCCGAAGAGGTGCTCGAGGCCATGGCCGACACGGTCACCCCGCAGGGCTTTGTCGCTGTCTGCCACCAGTTCCCTACCTCGGTGAAGAAGATCTTCAACGCCGAACCCAAGCTCGTCGCCATTCTCGAAGAGGTGCGCGACCCCGGAAACGCCGGCACCATCATCCGGGCAGCGGATGCCGCTGGCGCGGACGCCGTTATCCTCACCGGTCGCAGCGTCGACCTATACAACCCCAAGGTCATCCGTTCCTCGACCGGCTCTATTTTTCACTTGCCCGTAGCTATCGCGGCCGACCTCTCCGACGTGCTCGACCGCGCCCGTTCCGCCGGCTTGCAGCTGTTCGCGGCCGACATTAAGGGTTCCGACCTGCTGTCCGCCCGCAACGCGGGCCTGCTTGCAGCTCCGACCGTGTGGCTGTTCGGCAACGAAGCCCGCGGCCTGACCGACGAGGACCTAGCCCGGGTCGATCGCAGCATCAGCGTGCCGATCTACGGCGAAGCCGAGTCGATGAACCTCGCCACAGCGGCATCCGTTTGTTTGTATGAGAGTGCGTTCGCCCAGCGCGCCTGATCTGCTGCTTAGCACAAATACGCAATGCCCGGACTGTCACAAATGCGTTACTGTCCGGGCATTTTGCACACCTAAACTGCGGTTCTGACCTAAGTTGGGGGGATGGAGCCATCAGATTCGTCCCCGGCCACCTCGAATATCACCGTTCGTCGGGGCGAACCGCTAGTCGTCGTTAAAAACATCAACAAGCATTATGGAGAACTCCACGTTCTCAAGAACATTAACGCCGTGGTCAACCGCGGCGAGGTGGTCGTAGTCATCGGACCGAGCGGGTCCGGCAAATCGACCCTCTGCCGGGCCATCAACCGCCTCGAAACCATCGATGACGGTGTGATCACCATCGACGGTGTGAAGTTGCCGGAAGAGGGTAAAGCCCTGGCGCACCTTCGCGCTGATGTCGGCATGGTTTTTCAGGCGTTCAATCTGTTCGCGCACAAGAGCGTGCTGGACAACGTCACACTCGGTCCCATCAAAGTGCGTGGCCTGTCGAGAGCTGACGCCGAGAAGAAAGCCATGGCTCTGCTCGAGCGTGTCGGCGTGTCCAACCAGGCCAAGAAGATGCCGGCCCAGTTGTCCGGTGGGCAGCAACAGCGAGTCGCCATCGCGCGCGCCCTCGCCATGGATCCGAAGGTCATCCTGCTCGACGAGCCGACCAGTGCACTCGACCCCGAGATGATCAACGAGGTGCTCGAGGTCATGGTCGACCTCGCCAATGAGGGAATGACAATGATCGTCGTCACCCACGAGATGGGCTTCGCCCGCAAGGCTGCGGACCGCGTCATCTTTATGGCCGAGGGCGAAATCGTGGAAGAGACTTCACCCGAGGAGTTCTTTACGAACCCGCAGAGCGCGCGCGCGCAGGACTTCCTGTCCAAAATTCTCGACCACTAACCCGGCGCACACCCACTCGAGCAAAATCACCAGCCACAGGGTCGCCACAACTTATCCCCACAACTCCCTTCCCAACCAGAAAAGGAATCACAATGCGCAAGAAACTCAGTCTCCTGGCCACAGCAGCCACGGCGGCACTGCTTCTCGCCGGATGCTCCGGCGGCGACACTACAGGCGCCGGATCGTCCGGCGCCCCCGCTGCAGGTGGTGCTTTCGAGGTCGCCACCGACGTCTCCCTGACCGGCAGCCCCACCTACGACGCTATGAAGTCGGCCGACAAGGTCGTCATCGGTGTCAAGGAAGACCAGCCCGGCCTCGGCTTTCTCGTCGCGACGACCGGGGAGCGCACCGGTTTCGACATCGAAATCGCCCAGTGGGTTGCCGCCTCGCTCGGTTTCTCCCAGGACAAGATCGAGTACAAGGCCATTCCAAGCGCTAACCGCGAGTCGGCCATCGTCAACGGCGACATCGACTACTACGTCGGAACCTACTCGATCACAGACAAGCGCAAAGAGCAGATCGACTTCGCCGGACCGTACTTCATCACGGGCCAGGGACTTTTGGTCGCCGCTGACAACGATGCGATCAAGAGCGAGAGCGACCTCGCCGGCAAGACCGTCTGTTCGGCGACCGGCTCGACGCCGTTGCAGAACATCACGGCGAACTTCCCCGACACGAAGACCAATTCCTTCGACACCTACTCGCAGTGTGTTGAGGCGCTCAAGGATGGCCAGACCGACGCCGTCACGACCGACCAGGCCATCCTGATCGGCTACGCCTCCCAGGATCCGGATAACCTCAAGGTCGTCGGCGAACCGTTCTCGGTCGAAAACTACGGCGTCGGCCTACCCAAGGGTGACGACGCCCTCCGCGCCTTCATCAACGACACGTTCACCAACGGCAACGACAGCTGGCAGGCCATCTACGACGAAACCCTGGGCCTCTCGGGCACCGTCGTGGAGCAGCCCGCGGTCGACGCGTACTAAGCACCCCGAGTGACGGTCGGTGGCGACACACTCGCCGCCACCGACCCGCGTTGACAGTCACCACCATCAAGAATGAAAGGAGGGGTTTGGCCTATGGACACACTGCTCAATAACCTCGACGTCTTCGTCGACGGGTTCACTTTGACGCTGCAGGTGTTCCTCTGGTCCGCCCTCTTCGCCCTGTTTCTTGGAACCATCGTCGGCGCCATGCGCGTTTCCCCTGTCGGTCCCATGCGCTGGGTCGGCACCGGCTACGTCAACCTCGTGCGCAACACGCCGCTGACCCTGCTCATGTTTTTCTTCGCCTTCGGATACCCCAAACTTGATCTTCCCAACGTCAGCTACACCACGTTGGCGATCTTCGCGTTGGGGCTCTACACCGCCACCTATGTCGCCGAGACGCTCCGTGCTGGTATCAACACGGTTCCGCTGGGTCAGGCCGAAGCCGCCCGTGCGATCGGGCTCACCTTCGGCCAGAGCATGTCGCACATTTTGATGCCGCAGGCGTTTCGCGCCGTCATTCCACCCATGATGAGCGTGTTCATCGCGCTGCTCAAGAACACCACGGTCGCCGCTGGTTTCTCCGTCGCCGAGGCCGGGTACATTCGCGCGAGCCTGTCCGAACGCGGTGAACCCGCTATAGTCGTGCTGCTCTGGGTGGCCTTGTTCTTCATCCTGCTCGTGGCCGTTCTGTCTTTTGTTCAGCGGATGCTGGAAAACCGTTTGAAGGTGCTGCGATGAGTAACGTGTTGTTTGACGCTCCCGGCCCCCGAGCTCGCGTACGCCACCGCTACATCGGCGCGGTCACACTGCTCGTCGTGCTCGCAATCTTTGGTTTCATCCTCTACCGCTTCATTGCGACGGACCAGTTCACCGCACAAAAATGGAACATCTTCACCGTTCCATACGCGCAGGGCAAAATCGTCGAAGCAACTCTCGCCACGTTGAAAGCATTCGGCCTCGCCGCCGTGCTCAGCCTGACACTCGGGCTGCTGCTCATGGTCGGCCGGGTCTCGAAGCACAAATGGATCAGCGCTCCAACCTATATCTTCGTTGAGTTGTTCCGCGCTGTTCCGCTGCTGATCCTGATCATGATCATGTACTACGGCCTTCCGCCGCTCGGTTACACCTTCGTCACCCCCTTCATCGCCGTCGTGACCGGGCTCACGCTGTACAACGGTTCCGTGCTGTCCGAAGTGTTTCGCGCCGGCATCGAATCGCTGCCGAAGGGCCAGGCCGAGGCCGCCTACGCGATCGGAATGACCAAGACCCAGGTCATGCGCATGATCCTGCTGCCTCAGGCCTTGCGTGCCATGGCTCCGGTGATCGTGTCGCAGCTCGTCGTCGTGCTCAAGGACACTGCCCTCGGCTTCATCGTCACCTTCCAGGAACTGCTGTATCTGGCTAAGTCCTATGGCACACAGGTGCAACTCGGGTCGCCGATCATTCCGTCTACCATCGTCGTCGCAGCCATCTACATCTCGCTCTGCCTGCTGTTGGCGGGCCTTGCAAAGTTCATCGAGGTGCGCACCAAGCGTGGTCCTGCCAAGAACATCAGGGCGCAGCAACTCGTCAACGAAGCCGCTTAGGCAAGCGGAAGCCCGTTCCGGCCCGCGCGGCCGGCCCGGGCGGGCCGGTTGCACGCACTAAACTTGGGCCTTGTGTCTGTTCCCAGCGTTCCCCCAGAGCCCACCACGTCAGTCGAGCCAGCAGAGCCGCTGATCTCCGAAGCCGCCGTCAACGCCGCGGTTGACGCCGCACTGGCCGCGATCGCCGTCGCCGAGACGACCGCCGCGCTCAAGCTCGTGCGCAGCGAGCACGCGGGGGAGTCGTCGCCGTTGTCGAAGCTCAACGCTCTCATGCGCAGCGTGCCCGGCAACCAGAAGGCTGCTGCGGGCAAGCTCATCGGCCAGGCCCGCGGCGCCGTCACGGCGGCGTTGACCGCCCGCGAAGACGAGATCGGCTCGGCGGAAGCTGCCGCCCGACTGCTCGCCGAAACGGTGGATGTGACCGCCGCGGCATCCGCGTGGGCAGCCGGGGCGCGGCATCCGATTTCGCTGCTCATCGAACGCGCCGCCGACGTCTTTGTGGCGATGGGCTGGGAAGTTGCCGAAGGACCGGAGCTGGAAAGTGAATGGTTCAACTTCGACGGGCTCAACTTCGACGAGGACCACCCGGCCCGCGCCATGCAGGACACCTTCTTCGTTGAACCGACGGATGCCCACCTCGTGTTGCGCACCCAGACCTCACCCGTGCAGCTGCGCGCGTTGCTTGCGCGCGAGCTACCGGTATACGTGGTCGCGCCCGGACGCGTGTTTCGCACCGACGAACTCGACGCGACCCACACGCCGGTGTTTCACCAGATTGAGGGCATCGCCATCGACAAGGGCCTCACCATGGCCAACTTGCGCGGCACGCTCGATCACTTCGTCAAGGCCCTGTTCGGCCCGGAAGCCCAGGTGCGCCTGCGCCCGAACTACTTTCCATTCACCGAGCCGAGCGCCGAGCTTGACATCTGGCACCCGACCTTTAAGGACGGCGCACGCTGGATCGAGTGGGGCGGCTGCGGCATGGTGCACGCTAATGTGCTGCGCGCCGCTGGCATCGACCCCGAGGTGTACTCCGGATTCGCGTTCGGGGTGGGCGTTGAACGAGCAGTGATGTTTCGAAATGACGTAAAGGACATGCACGACATGGTCGAAGGCGATATTCGGTTCAGCCAGCAGTATGGGATGACGGTCTAATGCGGGTACCACTGTCCTGGCTCGGTGAATTCGTCGACCTTGCGCCCGGCACAACGCCGGAAGACGTGCACGCCGCGCTCGTGAGCGTCGGCCTTGAAGAGGAAGATATTCACCGCTTCGAGGTCTCCGGCCCGATCGTGGTCGGCGAGGTACTCGAATTCGTCAGCGAAGAGCAGACCAACGGTAAAACCATCAACTGGTGCCAGGTGCGGGTTGCACCAGGCGACGAACTCGCCGCCGACGGCGGCCCGGCCATCCACGGCATCGTCTGTGGCGCGCACAACTTCGCCGTCGGCGACAAGGTCGTCGTGACCCTGCCCGGCGCGTCGCTGCCCGGCCCCTTTCCAATCGCGGCCCGGAAGACCTACGGCCACGTCTCAGACGGCATGATCGCTTCGGCCCGTGAACTCGGCCTCGGCGACGAGCACGACGGCATTCTGCTGCTGTCGTCGCTCGGCATCGACGCCCCGGTGGGAACGGATGCGATCGCCCTGCTCGGCCTCGACGACAGCGCCGTCGAGATCAACGTCACCCCCGACCGCGGCTACGCCTTCTCCATTCGCGGCGTCGCCCGCGAATACTCGCACGCGACCGGTGTGCCATTTCGGGACCCCGCGCTCGCCCTAACGGTCGTGGCGCCGGTCACCCGATTCCCTGTGACGATTGACGATCAGGCTCCGATTCGGGACCGTACTGGAGCGACCGTGTTCGTGACCCGCGTCGTGCGCGGCGTTGATCCGACCCGGCCGACCCCGGCGTGGATGATCGCCCGTCTGGGGCTGGTCGGCATCCGCTCGATCTCCCTCGTCGTCGACGTGACCAACTATGTGATGTTCGAGCTGGGGCAGCCATTGCACGGCTATGACCTCGACAAACTGACCGGCGGCATCATCGTGCGGCGTGCGACCCACGGTGAGAAGTTCACAACGCTTGACGCCGTCACCCGCACGCTTCACGTTGAAGATTTGCTGATCACTGACGAATCTGGACCGATCGGTCTGGCTGGTGTGATGGGCGGGGCAAGTACCGAGATCAGTGCGACGACCGTCAACGTGCTCGTCGAAGCCGCAAACTTCGACCCGGTATCCATTGCACGCTCAGCCCGCCGTCACAAGCTGCCGAGCGAGGCGAGCAAGCGGTTCGAACGTGGCGTCGACTCGCGCGTTGCCGCTGTTGCCGCCGCTCGCGTGGTGCAGTTGCTGGTAGATCTTGCTGGGGGAGTCGCTGACGATCTCGGGTCGGTGTATGACGAGGCTGTGGAGCCCCAACCGATCCTGTTGCCGACCGGGTTCGTGTCTGGCCTCATTGGCTTGGCCTACACCGGCGACGAGGTGCGCAAAGCCCTCGTCGACATCGGTGCCGCGCTGGAGGAAGCCGATGGCGACCTGCAGGTCACCCCGCCAACCTGGCGCCCCGACCTGACCGACAAGTGGACCCTCGCCGAGGAGGTCGCCCGCATCCTCGGCTATGACCGCATTCCCTCGGTGCTGCCCGTCGCGCCGCCCGGCCGCGGCCTGACCCGCACCCAAACGCTGCGCCGCACGGTCGCTCAGACTCTCGCTTCCACCGGACACACCGAGGTGCTGACCTACCCGTTCGTGTCCGAGCGGGCGAACAACTTGTTTGGTGTGGCCGTTACGGGTGTCGTCTTGGCTGGCGAAACGGATGCTGACGCGAGCGTTGCAGAGGAGGGTGCGGCATCCGCTGTGCCGGTTTCTGGGCCTGTCGTCGGGCCGGTTTCGGTGCCTGTCATCGTGCCGGTTTCGGTGCCGCAGATGAAGGTCGCGAACCCGCTCGACGGAGAGGCACCGTTCCTACGCACGTCGATGCTGCCGGGCCTGTTGCACATCGCGCACCGCAACCGCTCACGGGGACTCGTGGACGTCGCCATCTACGAGCAGGGCCTGGTCTTTCGGCCCGAGGCCGGCGTAACCTACGGCACGTCCGTGCTTCCCACCGGAGCCGCGCGGCCAAGCGTCGAGGCCGAGGCTGCACTGAATGCGGGCATTGTGCCCCAGCCGCTGCTGGTCGGCGTCGTTCTCGTCGGCAACGACGTGCGGCATCAGCCGGGCCTGCCAGCGGTCGCCGCCGGCTGGCAGTCGGCGCTGGCCGCCGTGCAGCAGGTGGCGCTGGCCGCCGGCGTGCGCATCGACGTTCGCCAGGGCCTGCACCCGGCGATGCACCCGGGGCGCACCGCCGAGTTGTTCGTTACCGTGCCGGGCGCCGCGACGTCGGATGCTGCCTCCACGGTGCCGGCGTCCACGGTGTCCGCCTCCACGGTGCCGGCGTCCACGGTGCCGGCTTCTGTGGTGTCTGCCTCGATGGTGCCTGCGTCTACGGTGTCTGCCTTCACGGTGTCGGTCGGATTCGCGGGCGAGCTGCTGCCAGCGGTCGCCGACGACTACGACCTGCCCGCCGTCGTTGCGGTCGCCGAAATCAACCTCGCGGTCGTCTTCGCGCTGGCCGACGGCGCGCGAACGGTCACGCCGATTCGCACGATGCCGGCCGCCACACAGGACCTCTCGCTGGTTGTCGCGGCCTCCGTGCCAGCTGCCACCCTGCGAGCGGCCATCGCCGAGGGCGCCGGTGACCTGCTCGAGAGCATCGAGCTGGTCGACGACTACCGCGGTGCCGGTGTCGACCCCGGGCATAAGTCGCTCACCTTCGCGCTGCGTTTTCGCGGCGAGGAGCGCACGTTGACCGCAGCCGAGGCGAGCGCTGCCCGCCTATCCGGCGTAGCGCTCGCCGCAGCCCGCTTCGGAGCGACCCTGCGCGAATAGCGCCGGCCTGAAGCGGATGCCGCGGCCTGACTCTGCGGGGTCGGCCCGCGGCATCCGCTCGTCGTGGCACGTGTTTGGGAAGTCGGCACTGGTTTGAACACGTGCGGGCTTCCCAAACGAGTGCCGCGAGTGTGACCCGGGGGCGCGCTGGTTCGGGCAGCGGATGTCGTGAGTCGCCCCGGCGGGTCGGCCCGCGGCATCCGCTCGTCGTGGCACGTGTTTGGGAGCTTGGCACTGGTTTGAACACGCGCGAGCTTCCTAAACGCGTGCGGCGAGGCCTCATCACGCGCGGGCTTCTCAATCGTGTGACGCGAGCTGGAGCGGGGTAGCCGGATGCCGCGGCGCGGCCCGGCGGGCAGCCCGCGGCATCCGCTCGTCGTGGCACGTGTTTGGGAAGTCGGCACTGGTTTGAACACGTGCGGGCTTCCCAAACGAGTGCCGCGAGTGTGAGCAGAGTGCCGCGAG
This sequence comes from Cryobacterium sp. Y11, assembly GCF_002929535.1. Lineage (GTDB taxonomy): Bacteria > Actinomycetota > Actinomycetes > Actinomycetales > Microbacteriaceae > Cryobacterium. The sequence continues at coordinate 13,288 of NZ_PJJO01000043.1, read as the reverse complement.
CGTGAGCAGAGTGTGCCTCCGTCAACTGTGGCGTCTCGTTGGCGCTCGCGGCACACCTGTGTCCGTCAGGAAGCGGCAGAACGCGATTGGGGACAGCGCCAGTTTCCATTCCCAGCGGTTGAAACTGTTGACCTGCGGCCGCAGAAGGCTCTCCCGGTTCTTTTCATCGACGACCACCTGCACGATGTCTCGACCGTCCATCACTGCTGCCCGGGTGTACTTTATGTGGCCATCGAACTCGCCGATCTTGCGTACCCCTCGCCAGAAATAGTCCACGTAGTAGGTGCACCCGTCTACGTCGAAGCGCACTTGCAATTCGGGAATTGCGAAGCCCAATTCCTCAAACCGCACTCGCCCGAGTGACTCGCCGGGGTTAGCTGACAGGCCATTCGCGAACGTGATGGCGCGCTCGGCCGCTCGATGTCCATATCGCGGACGAGCAGAGTCCAACTCGGTTAGCAGAGTCGCCGTGGTAATCCAGGGTGCACCGTCGATCCCGGACCTTCGGGCGGCGGCCATCCGGGCCGCTTCACGATGCAGAACGTGGTCGACCATGGTGACCCCGACTAGAAAGCTCGTCGTCGCAGCCATATCGATCAGGGTGCGCGACAGGCTCGTCACCCTAACGCCGTCGATGACCGAGGCGGATGGGTCTACCGGGCCTCGATGAGTTGTGAGGAGCCTCGAGCTGCTGCCACCGGCGGTGTCGGGATCAACGGCATGCACGGCCTGGGGCCACGGGCCAATCAGCGGCAGTCCGTGGAGAACCGCGGCGGAATGGTGCGAATAGGTCACATCACGCTCGGCTCGGGCCGCTGTCGCCCGAACGAAGAGGCGGTATCGACCATCGGCACCGATCTTCTGCCAGTGTGGGCCGAGGGCGTACCAACCACGTCGCACCCGCGCGAGCTCACCGCGCTTGAGGAGTGAATCCACGGCGTGGGAGTTCATGCCCGAGGCGCGCAGGGCCTCGGCCGGGATCAGGCCGTCGTAGCGGGCCTCACATGTCTCAAAGATCTCTCGCATGTGGCCAGTGTGCTGCAGGTAGTAACCTCGAGCGGCGCTCTGGAGGCGATCTGTGGAGGAATGGCGCCGGCGGACGCTGTGGAGGAGGGGCATCCGCTTGTCGTGGCACGTGTGTGCGCGGCATCCGCTGCTCGTGGCACGTGTTTGGGAAGTTGGCACTGGTTTGAACACGTGCGGGCTTCCCAAACGAGTGCCGCGAGGCGGCGGGGGCGTGGCCGGGCGCCGCGACGGCCAGCGGATGCCCGGCGCGTGACGCCCCGCGCCGGCGCGGAAACGAGGCCGCCGAGGCCGCGCTAGGTTTAACTCATGGTGTTTTCGGTGGCAGTGGCAGGCGCGAGCGGGTATGCGGGCGGCGAACTGCTGCGGCTGCTCGCCGGTCATCCCGAATTTGAGGTGCGCACGGTCACCGCACACAGCAACGCCGGGCAGCGCCTGATCGATGTGCAACCATCGCTGCGTTCCCTCGCCGACTTGACTCTCGTCGACACAACGCCGGAGAACCTCAGCGGCCACGATGTCGTCTTCGTGGCCCTGCCGCACGGAAAATCCGGCGCGCTCACCGCGCATCTGCCCGCCGAAACCCTCGTGGTGGACTGCGGCGCCGACCACCGCCTGGAGAACCCAGATGACTGGGCTGCGTTTTACGGCGGCGACTACTTCGGAGCGTGGACCTACGGCGTTCCCGAGCTCCCCACCGTCAACGGCAAACAGCGCGAGCGAATCGTCGGCGCTCGCCGCATCGCAGCTCCCGGTTGCAATGCCAGCACGGTTGCCCTCGCCCTGGCTCCTGGAATCCACGCCGGCGTGATCGAAGCGCAAGACCTGGTCGCTGTGCTCGCCGTCGGCCCGAGTGGCGCGGGTAAGAGCCTGAAACTCCCGAACCTCGCCGCTGAGATCCTCGGTTCGGCCAATCCGTACGCCGTTGGCGGCACCCACCGCCACATTCCCGAGATCGTACAGTCGCTGCGCTGGGCCGCCGCGGCCGCGGTCGACGCGACCTGTCGATCCGGCACCAGCGGCGCAGCCGCCACTCCGGCGAGCGATGCGACCATCTCGTTCACCCCGGTGATCGTGCCCATGTCGCGCGGCATTCTCTCGACGGCGACCGCCCGGCTCGTGCCCGGAACTAGCGCCGCCGCCGTTCGGGCCGCCTGGCAGAGCGCCTACGCCGACGAACCATTTGTGCACCTGCTCCCCGAGGGACATTTTCCGCGCACCGCCGACGTTCTCGGCGCCAACACCGCCCTGATCGGCCTGGCCGTCGACGAAGCAGCCGGCCGCGTGGTCACGATCACCGCCGTCGACAATCTTGTCAAGGGCACCGCCGGCGCCGCCATCCAATCCGCCAACATTGCCCTGGGCCTGACCGAAACGCTCGGTCTGACCCTGAATGGAGTAGCTCCGTGAGTGTCACCCTTCCCGCCGGTTTCGCCGCTGCTGGTGTCAGCGCCGGCCTGAAAAAGTCCGGCGGACTGGACCTTGCCCTCGTGCACAACCTCGGCCCGCTGCAGAACGCCGCCACCGTGTTCACCAGCAACCGCTGTCAGGCCAACCCCGTCATCTGGAGCACCCAGGTGATGAGTGACGGCCGGGTCAGCGCGATCGTGCTCAATTCTGGCGGCGCCAACTGCTACACCGGCAGCATCGGCTTTCAGACCACCCACGCCACCGCCGAAGCCGTCGCCACCCGCCTCGACATCTCCTCCGGCGACGTTCTGGTTTGCTCTACCGGTCTGATCGGTGAACAGCTCGACCTCGACCGCGTCACGGCCGGTGTCTTGGACGCCGCCCTCGCTATTGAAACGGATGCCGCCACCACACCAGCAGCCGGCCTCCTAGCTGCGCAGGCGATCATGACCACCGACACCCGCCCGAAGCAGGCCGCGCATACCTCGGCCGCCGGCTGGAACATTGGCGCCATGGCCAAGGGCGCCGGTATGCTCGCGCCGGGCCTGGCCACGATGCTCGTCGTCATCACGACCGACGCCGTGCTCGACTCGGCCGAACTCGACACGGCGCTCCGCGCGGCGACCAGGGTCACCTTCGACCGCCTCGACTCCGACGGCTGCATGTCGACCAACGACACCGTGAGTCTGCTCGGTTCCGGTGCGAGCGGCGTAGCGGCCGACCTGGCCGAATTCACGCAGGCGCTCGTCGAGATCTGCCGCGACCTCGTCTTGCAGTTGCAAGGCGACGCCGAGGGCGCCGCCCACGACGTGGCGATTACGGTCACCAACGCCGTCTCCGAAGACGAAGCCGTCACGGTGGCGCGCGCCGTCTCGCGCAGCAACCTATTCAAGTCGGCCATCTTCGGCAACGACCCGAACTGGGGCCGCGTGCTCGCCGCCGTCGGAACAGTGCCGGTCAAGGACGCCGCGTTCGACCCCTACGGCATTGATGTCGCGATCAACGGCGTGCAGGTGTGTACGGCGGGGGAGCCCGACCAGCCGCGCGAGCTCGTCGACCTCTCGCACCGGGGTGTAACTGTGCTGATCGACCTGCACGCCGGCAGCGAAACGGCAACCCTGTGGACCAACGACCTCACCCACGACTACATCGAAGAGAACAGCGCGTACTCGAGCTGATCATGACCGATACCAACACCGAAACTGACGAAACCAGCCAGGCCGAAGCATCCGTCAAGGCTGCGACGCTGATCGAAGCACTGCCCTGGCTCAAGCGCTTTCACGACCAGATCATCGTCGTCAAGTTCGGCGGCAACGCCATGGTGAGCGAAGAGCTGCAACGCTCATTCGCCGAAGACATGGTCTACCTGCGCTACGCCGGCATCCGCCCGGTCGTCGTGCACGGCGGCGGCCCGCAGATCTCCGCCATGCTGGCGCGCCTCGGCATCGAGAGCGAGTTTCGTGGCGGCTACCGGGTGACAACGCCCGAAGCAATGGACGTGGTGCGTATGGTGCTCACCGGCCAGATCAACCGCGACCTGGTCAGCCACATCAACCAGCACGGCCCGCTCGCCGCCGGGCTCTCCGGTGAAGACGCCGGCCTGTTCCGTGGGCGGCGCCGCGGCGTGGTCATCGACGGCGAAGAGGTTGACCTCGGACTCGTTGGCGACGTCATCGGCGTCGACCCCGAAGCGGTGCTCGCCCAGCTCGCGGCCGGCCGTATTCCGGTGGTCTCCTCGATCGCACCCGATACGGATGTCCCTGGCCAGTCCCTGAATGTCAACGCCGACGCTGCTGCTGCCGCACTCGCAATCGCGCTGGGCGCAGCCAAACTTGTCATTCTCACCGACGTCGCCGGGCTCTACCGCGACTGGCCGAACCGGAATTCGCTCGTGTCGATCATCGACGTGACCGAACTGCGCGGCCTGCTGCCCGCGCTGGAGTCCGGCATGATTCCCAAAATGACGGCCTGTCTCGACGCCGTCGACGGCGGCGTGGCGAAGGCCGCGATCATCGACGGGCGAGTGCCGCACTCGATCCTGCTCGAAATTTTCACTGGAAGCGGCATCGGCACGGAGGTAGTACCGGCATGACCACGCCCGAAGAAAAACCCTGGCAGGATCGGTTCGCCGATTCGATGATGCGCACGTTCAGTCCACCGCTGGCGATGCTCGTGCGCGGCGAGGGCTGCTACGTCTGGGACGAGAAGGGCACGAAGTATCTCGACTTTCTCGCCGGCATCGCCGTGAATTCGCTCGGGCACGCGCATCCCGAGGTCGTTGCTGCCGTGACCAAGCAGATCGGCACGATCAGCCACGTCTCCAACTATTTCGCCACGCCGCCGCAGATTGAACTGGCCGAACGCCTCAAGCGCCTCACCGGCGCGGGAGACGCGGGCCGCGTGTACTTCTGCAACTCCGGCGCGGAGGCCAACGAGGCCGCGTTCAAACTGGCCAGACTCAACAACACGGGCCATCGCACCCGCATCATTTCGCTGCACGACTCCTTCCACGGCCGCACGATGGGCGCGCTGGCACTGTCGGGCAAGCCCCGCATGCGCGAGCCCTTCGAACCCGTCCCCGGCGGTGTCGAACACATCGACAGCACAATCACGGCGCTCGAAGCGACCATCGACAACACCGTCGCCGCCCTGTTTCTCGAACCGGTCAAGGGCGAGGCCGGCGTGATCGACCTGCCAGACGGGTATCTCAAGCGAGCCCGCGAGCTGTGCACCGAGCACGGCGTGCTGCTCATTCTCGACGAAATCCAGACCGGCATCGCCCGCACCGGCGCGTGGTTCGCCTACAACCACGCCGACATTCTTCCGGATGCCGTCACCATCGCCAAAGGCATGGGCGGCGGCGTTCCCATTGGCGCGCTGGTCACCTTCGGGTGGGCCTCCGAGCTGTTCCGCCGTGGCCAGCACGGCTCGACCTTTGCCGGAAACCCGCTCGTCACCGCGACAGCGAACGCGGTGCTCGGGGTGATCGAACGCGACGACCTGGCCGCCAACGCAACGTTCAGGGGCCAGCAACTGCGCGAGATCATTCTCGCCTTCAATTCGCCGTTAATCGACGAGATACGTGGGCGCGGCCTGCTCCTCGGTATCGGCCTGACCGAGCCGGTCGCCCTGAAGCTCGGCGCGGCCGCCCTCGCCAATGGCTTGATCATCAACGCCGCCAATGAGACGAGCATTCGCATCGCCCCGCCGCTCCTTGTGGGCGACGCCGAACTTGCCGACTTCCAAGAGCGGTTCGGGCGAGCTCTGGCCAGCCTCTAGGCTGAACGAATCCCACTGTGCGAGGCCGCGCGAGCGGCATCCGTTTGCCAATCAGTAGCAATACCAACGAAAGTGACACCGTGACCCGCCATTTCCTGCGCGACGACGACATCTCTCCGGCTGAACAGGCCGAGATTCTCGATCTGGCCCTGGAGCTGAAGCGAGACCGATTTGCGGTGCGCCCGCTCGCTGGCCCGCAGACCGTCGCAGTCATTTTCGACAAGTCCTCGACCCGCACCCGGGTTTCATTCGCGGTCGGTATCGCCGACCTCGGCGGCAGCCCGCTCATCATCAGCACCGCGAACAGCCAGCTCGGCGGCAAGGAAACCGCCGCCGATACCGCCCGCGTACTCGAACGCCAGGTCGCCGCGATCGTCTGGCGCACCTACGGCCAGGCCGGCTTGGAAGAAATGGCGCTCGGAACCACGGTTCCGGTCATTAATGCGCTCAGCGACGACTTTCACCCCTGCCAGCTGCTCGCCGACCTGCTCACCATCCGCGAACACCGCGGCGACCTCGCCGGCCAGACCCTCGCCTTTCTCGGGGATGGCGCCTGCAATATGGGCCAGTCCTACCTGCTCGCCGGCGCCACCGCGGGCATGCACGTGCGCATCGCCTCCCCGGCCGGATACACGCCGAACGACCAGGTCGTAGCGGATGCGACGGCCATCGCCGCCCGCACCGGCGGCTCGGTCGCGCTGTTTACCGACCCGCGCGAAGCCGTCGCCGGCGTCGACGTGGTCATCACCGACACCTGGGTATCGATGGGGAAGGAAGAGGAGAAGGCCACCCGCCTCGGCGACCTCGGCCAGTACCGGGTCGACGCTGAGCTGATGGCGCTGGCCAAGCCGGGCGCGCACTTCATGCACTGCCTGCCGGCCGACCGCGGCTACGAGGTGACCGCCGAGGTCATCGACGGCCTGCAAAGCATTATCTGGGACGAGGCGGAGAACCGCCTGCACGCCCAGAAGGCTCTGCTGGTCTGGCTGCTCGCCCACAACGCAGCCTGACGCTCTGCCTCTCACCGGCTGGACGGGGCCTGGGCCCGGACCCGGGGCTCAGTTTATAAACTGGGCCCGCGGAGGGGGCCCGGGCCCCGTCCGCGGTAGAGGGCGAGCGATCGGGGGCGCGGGCCCCACCACGTAAACTTTAGACAGATCAAGATTTTAGGGAGAACCATGGCGGAACGCGTTGTACTCGCATACTCGGGCGGGCTGGATACCTCGGTCGGAATCGGCTGGCTCAAGGATGCCACCGGTAAAGAGGTCGTAGCCCTCGCCGTCGACGTTGGACAGGAGGGTGAAGACATGGACGTGATCCGTCAGCGCGCCCTCGACTGCGGCGCCGTCGAATCCATCGTCATCGACGCCAAGGACGAGTTTGCCAACGACTACATCGTGCCAACGCTCAAGGCAAACGCTTTATACCAGAAGCGCTACCCGCTCGTCTCAGCCATCAGCCGCCCGCTGATCGCCAAGTACCTCGCCTCCACCGCCCGCGAACTCGGCGCCGACAGCGTCGCCCACGGCTGCACCGGTAAGGGCAACGACCAGGTTCGGTTCGAAGCTGCCGTCGCGGCCCTCGCCCCCGAGCTGACTTCGCTCGCCCCGGTGCGCGACTTCGCGCTCACCCGCGACAAGGCGATCGAGTATGCCGCCAAGCACGACCTGCCCATCACGCAATCCAAGAAGAGCCCGTACTCGGTCGACCAGAACGTCTGGGGTCGCGCCGTCGAGACCGGATTCCTTGAAGACCCGTGGAACGCGCCGATTGAAGACCTCTACACCTACACGCAGGACCCGTCGGTCACCCGCGCCCCGACCGAGGTTGTCATCTCCTTCGAGCAGGGTGTGCCCGTCGCCATCGACGGCAAGAAGGTCACGCCGCTGCAGATGGTTCAGCTGATGAACCGTCTCGCTGGCGATCAGGGTGTCGGCCGTATCGACATCGTCGAAGACCGTCTCATCGGCATCAAGAGCCGAGAGATCTACGAAGCGCCGGCCGGCATCGCCCTGATTGCCGCGCACGAAGAGCTCGAAAACATGACCGTCGAGCGTGACGTTGCCCGTTACAAGCGCGGCGTTGAGAGCAAATGGGCCGAGCTCGTCTATGACGGTCTGTGGTTCTCGGGCCTGAAGAAGAGCCTTGACGTGTTCATCGAGGACACCCAGAAGCACGTGACGGGCGACATCCGCTTGAAAATGCACGCCGGCACCGCCGTCGTGACCGGTCGCTCCAGCACGACAAGCCTCTACGACTTCAACCTCGCCACCTACGACACCGGCGACTCCTTCGACCAGTCCATGGCCAAGGGCTTCATCGAGCTGTGGTCGCTGCCGAGCAAGATCGCGGCTCGCCGCGACGCCACCAGCAAGTAGGGCGCGAGCGTGTCGAGTGAGAAGAACGCGAATCGTGCCGGCAAGGCGGGCGCCCTCTGGGGTGGCCGGTTTGCCGGGGGACCGTCGCCGGAACTGGCACGGCTGAGCAAGTCGACCCAGTTCGACTGGATGCTGGCCGAATACGACCTGCAGGGTAGCCGCGCGCATGCTCGGGCCCTCGCCGCCGCCGGATATCTCACCGACACCGAACTGACGCAGATGGTCGGCGCGCTCGAACAACTCGAGCGCGCCGTCGTGGCCGGCGAATTTTTGCCGGCCGAAGCCGACGAAGACGTGCACTCCGCCCTCGAGCGCGGCTTGATCGACATCATCGGCGTCGAAGTGGGCGGCAAACTCCGCGCTGGTCGCAGCCGCAACGACCAGGTCGCCACGCTCGTGCGCCTGTGGCTGCGCGACCACGCCGCCGTTCTCGCCTCACTCGTCATCGAACTCATCGACGCCCTCGCCGCCCAGGCCGAAGCACACGAAGACGCCATCATGCCCGGCCGCACCCACCTGCAGCACGCCCAGCCAGTGCTGCTCGCGCACCACCTGCTGGCACACTGCTGGCCGCTCGTGCGCGACCTCGACCGCTTCGCAGACTGGGGTCGGCGAGCGGATGCGTCCCCTTATGGTTCCGGCGCCCTCGCCGGCAACACCCTCGGTCTCGACGCACACCTCGTGGCAGCAGATCTCGGCTTCGCCGCCGTGGTGGAGAACTCCATCGACGGCACCGCGAGCCGCGACCTGGTCGCCGAATTCGCCTACATCACCGCGCAAATCGGCATCGACATGTCCCGGCTGGCCGAGGAAATCATTCTCTGGAACACCCGGGAATTTGGTTTCGTCACCCTCGACGACGCCTACTCCACCGGTTCATCGATCATGCCGCAGAAGAAAAACCCCGACATCGCCGAGCTCGCCCGCGGCAAGTCCGGCCGCATGATCGGCAACCTCACCGGGCTGCTCAGCACGCTCAAGGGGCTGCCGCTGGCCTACAACCGCGACCTGCAGGAAGACAAGGAGCCGGTCTTCGACTCGATCCAAACCCTCGAAGTGCTGCTGCCCGCCTTCACTGGCATGGTCGCGACCCTCACCTTTCACACCGAACGCATGGCCGAGTTGGCGCCGCAGGGCTTCTCCCTCGCCACGGATGTTGCGGAGTGGCTGGTCAAACGCCACGTCTCATTCCGCGATGCGCACGAAATTACCGGTTCGCTGGTGAAGTTCGCCGAGACCAACGGGCTGGACCTGCACGAGGTCGGCGACGAAGATTTGCAGACCCTCTCTCCGCACCTCGTTCCCGAGGTTCGCGAGGTACTCACAATCCGCGGATCGGTCGACAGTCGCGACGGGGCCGGGGGAACCGCCCCCGTGCGCGTCGCCGAACAGCGCGCGCAGCTCGTGGCCCGCGTGCGCGACCTGACGGCCGCACTCAGCCGGTAGAGCCTGTCATTTTGCGCCGCTTCTCGTTCGACCTTGAGCTGCCAGCGCATCGGGCCGACTTCGGGGCCGGACCACGAACTGGAGTGAGCAAGGTTGGCGGGGGAACCGAGTACCCGTAGCGATTGTCGGTGTCGGGGGAAGCATCCGTTTCACCGCATCGGCGGCACGCAGCGAAGCCGGCACGCGGTTAGACAGGCCCTAGGCCAGGGCCATCGGCACCAGGGCGGCGCAGGCACAGGCCCAGATCAGGCTTGTCAGCGTGCCGATGATAAACCGCTCGCGCGATTCGGCCGCTGCCAGTTCGGTGAACCGGCCGACACCCTTGATGGCGACGACCACGGCGATGGCCTCGGGAAACCCGGCCAAGATCGCGCCGGCCACGGCGAGACGTTCCAGGACGCCGATGGTCACGCCACCGCGCAGCACTTCGTGGGCTTCTGGGTCATTGACGCCGGCCATGGTCGGGGCTGGTTTTCCGGCGTTCAGCACCATGATTCCGCCATGCTGGCCGGGCGGCACTGAGTTGTTGGTGGCGAGGTCGAGGGCGAGTACCGCGATCGGTCCGCCGCCGATCACGGCGAGGGCCAGCGCGAGCATGCCGAGCACGATACCGAAGGCGCTCGGGCCAGGGCCGACGGGTATAGCGGCGAGCACGAGCGCCACGATGAGACCGGTCGCTGCGGCCATGGCGTAGAGCTGCCGGTGAAGTTTGAAGGCGATCGCGGCGCAGGTGAGCGTGGCGAGCGTTACCAGGAGCAACGCAGCCCAGTACAAAAACGTGAGAACTGTGAAGGTCATGCACTGTCCATTTCGGTATTGGCCTTTTCGGTCGTGCCGTCGTTCGGGGCAACATCGAGCTGCTCTAGCAGCCTAACCAACGCCGGTCGCGCCGCCTGTTCGACGCGGTACTGCGCGGCCTTGAGGCGTTGGCTCACGGCCCCGGTGGTAATACCGAGCCGGGCGGCGATGTCGGTCTGGGCCAGTCCACTTTCGAACAGATCACCGGCCTGCCAGCCCTGGGGGGTGCGGCGTTGACGCAGCAGCAGCAGCATGGTCAGGAGCGCCTCGATGCCGGCGGTGTCATCCGTCTGACCGGCCTCAAGCGCAAAGTGTGCCTCGGTCTTTTTCGCCCGGAGCACGGCGTCGCGGGCCGCGATGAACGCGCCGCCGGTGGCTTGCCTGGTCGACTCCGGCAGGGGAGTGCGCACGGTTCCCACGCCGAGCCCAACGCTCCAATGGCTCGAACGATGCAGCGTGAGAATGGCATCGAGGGTGGGCTCAGCCGCAGGCACGAGCAGCTGAATCTCATCGCCGGCGGTCTGATCGGGTGGCAGGCTGAAGGCGTGCGGGCTCTGCGCCAGGAGCCGGGCGATCATGTCGCGCGCTCGATCGTGATCGTTACGGCTGTCGATTTGGTCAGCGGTGATGACAAACATGGTCTGAGGCTCCGTCCTGCATTCACTGTAATTCAGCCCATAGGCTAAATCAATTCAAATATAGTCTCAAGACTGAATTGCAAACAAGCGGATGCCGCCGGCAATTCGACGAGACCCCGCGGCTGGTAATCTGAACGCGTGTCAGACCCCACCATCCTCGCCCAGCAGACCAATGATCCCGCCTTCGACTCCGTCTGGGAGGAGATCAACTGGCGCGGCCTCGTGCACGTCTCCACCGACGAGACCGACCTCAAGGCGCTGCTCGATGGCGGACCGATCACTTACTACTGCGGCTTCGATCCGACCGCGCCGAGCCTGCACCTCGGCAACCTGGTGCAGCTGCTGCTGATGCGGCGCTTGCAACTGGCCGGGCATCATCCGCTGGGATTGGTCGGCGGTTCGACCGGACTTATCGGCGACCCGCGCCCCACCGCCGAGCGCACCCTGACCCCGACCGACACTGTCGCCGAGTGGGTGGGTTACCTGCAGGCGCAGGTCTCGCGGTTCCTCAGCTCTGAGGGAGACAATGCCGTCACCCTGGTGAACAACCTGGACTGGACCGCTCCGCTGACCGCGATTGACTTTTTGCGCGAAATCGGCAAGTACTACCGCGTGGGCACCATGCTCAAAAAAGATGCCGTCAGTGCGCGCCTGAATTCCGACGCCGGTATCAGCTATACCGAATTCAGCTACCAAATTCTGCAGGGCCTGGATTACCTCGAGCTGTTCCGGAGTTACGGGTGTGTGCTGCAAACCGGCGGCAGCGATCAGTGGGGCAATCTCACGAGCGGAACCGATCTCATCCGTCGTGCCGAAGGTGGCACGGTGCACGCCATCGGTACGCCGTTGATCACCAACAGCGACGGCACCAAATTTGGCAAGAGCGAGGGAAACGCGGTCTGGCTCGACCCGAATCTCACGAGCCCCTACGCCTTCTACCAGTTCTGGCTCAACACCGATGATGCCGACGTGATCTTTCGGCTCAAGGTATTCACCTTCCTCGCGCGCGTCGACATTGAGCGGTTTGCCAAGCTCGTGCAGAACGAACCCTTCCGTCGTGAAGCGCAGCGCCGACTCGCGCTCGAGGTGACCAGGCTCGTGCACGGCCAAGCGGCGACGGATGCTGCCATCCAGGCCGCCGAGGCATTGTTCGGCCAGGGCGACCTTGCCGAACTCGACCCGGACACCCTCGAGGCCGCGCTGCGCGAACTTCCACACACCACGACGGCGCCGCACGCGACCGTGCTGCAGCTGCTCGTCGACACCGAACTGTCGAAGAGCATTGGCGAGGCTCGTCGGGCGGTGCAGCAGGGTGGGGTCTATCTGAACAACGAGAAGGTCACCAGTGTTGACTTGACCATTGAAGGATCGGCGCTTCCCGGGGGAGTAGCGGTGCTGCGGCGCGGCAAGAAGACGCTCGCCGGCATTTTCATCGAATAGCTTTGTGGTTCGGGAGCGGTTTTTGCGCAGTGTTGCTGCGGAAGCGTCGTTCGCTCTTCACTCGGTACTGCGGCTCCGGTGCAGAGAGTCGTGAGCTGCGGGTGGCAAGATGACCTCGTGGAAACTCTTCGAACCGAACGCCTGCTGCTGCGCCCCTGGACCCTTGATGACACCGACTTTATCTTCGGGCTGTACTCCTTGTGGTCCGTGCAACAGCACATCGGGCTGCATCCGCGGGTGATGACCGACCGCGCCGAGGCGATCGCTGTGATCACGCGCTGGCAGGGCATGGAGCATCCCATTCACGCCATCAGGGCGGTAACGGATGCCGACACCGGCGAAATCTTTGGCAATCTTCTGCTGAAGTCGATTCCGGCGTCGAGCCCGGTCACTCCGCTCGTGCCATCGGGGGATACCGAGATTGGCTGGCACTTTCACCCGAACGCGTGGAACCACGGCTACGCGACCGAAGCGGCATCCGCTGTTCTGGCCGAGGGTTGGAAGACCGGACTCGATCGAGTCGTGGCGGTAACGACCCCGAGCAATCGCCCGTCCCAACGAGTCTGTCTGCGCATCGGTATGACGCACAAGGGTAGAACCGACCAGTACTACACCTCCGTCAGCGAGCTCTTCGTGGCCCTCGCCCCCACCCTCTAACCCCCTCCAAGCGGATGCCCGGGCCCATCCCACCGATCGCCCATGGACGGGGCCCGGGCCCCGTCCATGGGCCCAGTTTCTCAACTTGGCCCCGGTTCATACGGTGGGCCCAGTATCGGCACGCGTCTTCAGCCCTGGTTGGCGACACGCCCGGGTGGGGGGCGTTTTGACGGGTGGTTGTTCTGACCGTAATGTATCTATACGTACCCCAAAGGTGCG
>NZ_PJJO01000034.1 GCF_002929535.1 Cryobacterium sp. Y11 | reverse complement strand
GGGCTCAGGCGTTGGTGTGGGCGTGGGGGTCGGGGGGCGCGTGGGGGTCGGCGTTGGCGTGGGCGTCGGAGTGGGCGACGGATTCAGAATTGGCGCTAGCACGGGACTGGGCGTTGGCGCGAGACCAGCCTCGGCGCGTTCGTAGCCGACGAGGTCGAGGTTCAGCGACACAGTCGAAACGCTACTGCTCGCGGTGATCGTGCCGTCGGTCTCGTCCGTCACGGGAACCGTGATGGTGGCCGTTGCACTCGTCCCCGTCGGAGCAGTGAATGCGTAGGTTTGAGTATTCTCCGGGCCGACGGAAATTTCGACCTGGGTGGGAGCTCCGTCGTTCGCCGTGGAGTACTCCACCTCGATGGAGCTTAGGCCGGACGGTACAGTGCCCAATCGAGTGGTGACACTTTCTCCGGCCGGAACAACGATGGACGGGCTCATCTGGTCGGCAGCGCTGCGGTCCGAGCTGCCCACTTCGGCGATAGCCGGAACAGCGGCGAGCCCCGAGACAACAATCGTCGAGGCGGCGAGTGCCGCCCAAACAGCCAATCGTCGAGCCCGAGGCGGGCTGCTTTCGGCGAGATGTTGAGGGGTACGAGTTGAGTTGTGGTTGATTTTGGGCGTGCGATCTTCTTTATATGCCATGGGCTCGTTATGTATATTCCGGGTCGCGCACAAGTTCGGTACGTGCAGGGGGGTCGGCCGTAGGGGGCCACTAGGGTAAGACCTGAGCTTGGCTCAGAAAATCCGAAGACACAAATCGAACCACAACATTCCAACTTCATAACGATGCCTGCCGGGTACAAAAAATGCGGCCGGACCTGCGTAAACAGGGCCGACCGCAGCCGTTTGCCAGATTTATTAGGAATCCAGCATATTTAGCGTTTGCGCTTCTCGCGCACGCGCATGCTGAGATTGATCGGGCTTCCCTCGAAGCCGTAGATCTCGCGCAAGCGACGCTGAATGTAACGACGGTAACCCGGGTCGAGGAACCCGGTGGTGAACACCACGAACGTCGGCGGGCGGCTCGAAGCCTGGGTGCCGAACAGGATGCGCGGCTGCTTGCCACTGCGCACGGGGTGCGGGTGGGCTGCGGCGAGCTCGGCCAGAAAGGCGTTGAACTTGCCGGTGGCGATGCGAGTGTCCCACGACTCCAGCGCAAGCTCAAGGGCCGGAACCAGCTTCTCCATGTGGCGACCGGTCTTGGCTGAAATGTTCACGCGCGGGGCCCAGGCCACGTGGGCGAGGTCCTGCTCAATTTCACGCTCGAGATAGCGACGACGGTCGTCGTCGATCTGGTCCCACTTGTTGAAAGCGAGCACGAGGGCACGGCCGGACTCGATGACCAAGTCGATGACGCGCACGTCCTGCTCGCTGATGACCTCGGTCACGTCCAGCAGCACGACGGCCACCTCGGCCTTTTCGAGGGCGGCGCTGGTGCGCAGCGAGGCGTAGAAATCGGCACCCTGCGAGAGATGAACACGACGGCGGATGCCGGCCGTGTCGACGAAACGCCAGACCTTCCCGCCGAGTTCAACTTGCTCGTCGACCGGGTCACGGGTGGTGCCGGCGAGCTCGTTGACAACAACGCGCTCCTCCCCCACGACCTTGTTGAGCAGGCTGGACTTGCCGACGTTCGGGCGGCCGAGGATGGCCACGCGGCGCGGGCCGCCAACCTCCTGCTTGGCAACGTTGGAGATTTCGGGCAGTACGAGCAGAATCGCGTCGAGCAGGTCGGCAACACCACGACCGTGCAGGGCGGAGACCGGCCACGGCTGACCGAGTCCGAGCGACCACAGGCTGGCCGCTTCCGGCTCCTGACGCACGTCGTCGACCTTGTTGGCGATCAAAAAGACGGGCTTGCCGCTCTTGCGCAGCATGCGCACCACGGCCTCGTCGGTCGAAGTCGCGCCCACGTTGGAATCGACGACGAACATGACCAGGTCGGACAGATCGATGGCGATCTCGGCCTGGGCGGCGACGGAAGCATCGATGCCCTTTGCGTCTGGCTCCCAGCCGCCGGTGTCGACGAGGCTGAACTTGCGTTCGTTCCAGTCGCCTTTGTACGCGACGCGGTCACGCGTGACACCGGGGGTGTCCTCGACGACGGCCTCACGGCGGCCGAGGATACGGTTGACCAGCGCCGACTTGCCCACGTTCGGGCGACCGACAATGGCGATCACCGGAACGGCTGGCAGGTATTGAATCGCGTCCGGGTCGTCGGTGACATTCGAGAGTACGTCGAGGTCTTCCTCGTCGAGGTCGTAGTTGTCGAGGTCAGTGCGCAGCGCGGCTGATCGCCGAGTGGCCAGTTCTTCGTCGAGATTGGCGAGTCGTTCCGCCAGCTCGGTGTCGAGCGCGTTGCTCGTGTCGTCGTCGTATTCGTTACTCATTCAAAGCCCGCTTCGTGCGTGTATGTATGACGTCGATGACCGCTTCAATGGTCTGCTCGAAGTCGAGATGGGTGGAGTCGACGGTTGTCACACCGTCTGCGGCGCTCATGAAATCGACAACCTGTGAGTCAGCGCGATCACGCGATCGCAGCTGTTCTGCCACGGTTTCAGCCGACTGGGTCGTTATTTCCGCAGAGCGTCTAGCCATTCTAGCCTCCTCCGATGCCGTGAGTAGAATGCGCACCTCGGCCTCGGGCGCGACGATGGTTGTAATGTCACGTCCTTCCACCACAACACCGGGCCGATCCACGTTCTCGGCGATGCTGCGAAACAGCTCGGTGAGCGCGCGCCGCACCGCGGGAACACGGGCCACAGCGCTAACGGCTGCGCTGACTTCCGGCGAGCGGATGGCGTCGGTCACGTCGGTCTGGCCCACGGTGACGAAATACTCGTCGGGGTCGGTACCGATGGAGTAGTCGAAGTCTTTCAGGAGCGCGGTGACGGCATCCGTTTGGGTTTTGTCGGTGTCGCGGTCGAGTGCCAGCCAGGCCAGCGCGCGGTACGCTGCACCGGTATCGAGGTAGGCGAAGCCGAGGCGGCGGGCCGCGGCACGGCTCACACTCGACTTGCCGCTGCCGGCCGGCCCATCGATGGCGACCACTGTGGGAAGGGACTGACGTGCCATGCGTTAACCAGCAATCCGCCAGCCGCGGGCGGCTAGCTCTTCGGTGAGGCGGGTGACAGCCTCGGGCAGTACGGAGATTTCGGCGAGACCGATCTGGGCGCCCGGCGAGTGTTCTAAGCGTAGGTCTTCGAGGTTGACACCGAGGTCTCCGATGTCGTTAAGCAGGTTGGCGATCTGGCCGGGCTGGTCGTTGACCATGACGACCATCGACGAAAATCGTCGATCCTGACCGTGTTTGCCGGGCAGTCGGGCCACCCCGGCATTACCGCCGCCGAGTTCCTCGGCAATCTGACGCTGCGCTCCGGGTGCTGCGGGGTTTTCGAGCGCATCGATGAACCGGTCAAGGTCGTCGCGGTAGGCCAGCAGCACGTTCCGCACCGGACCGGCATTGGCGCCAAGAATCTGCACCCACAGTTCGGGATCGCTCGCCGCGACGCGGGTCACGTCGCGCAGTCCCTGACCGGCGAGGTTGAGCGAAGAGTGCGCGGCGTCGGTGAGGCGGCGGGCCATCAGGGTGGAGATAACCTGCGGCACGTGCGAAACCAGGGCGACACCGAGGTCGTGTTCTTCAGGCGTCATCTCCACCAGAATGGCGCCGAGATCGAGAATAAGGTCATCGATCGCGCCGGCCTGCTGGTAGCTGATCGCGTCGTGCGCGGCGACAACCCACGGGCGCCCAATGAACAGGTCGGCGCGGCCAGAGAGCGGGCCGCCCTTCTCCCGACCGGCGAGCGGATGCGAACCGATATAGCGGCTGATATCGGCTCCGCGCTCGCGCAGTTCGGCCAACGGCGCGAGCTTGACGCTTGCCACATCCGTCACGATCGCACCCGGGTACGCCTCGAGTTCGCGGGCGACGATCTCGGCGGTAACATCGGGCGGCACGCACACCACGATGAGCTGCGGCTGGTCGCCGTCCTTCGCAGCGCGGCCAGCGCCGTAATCAATCGCGATGCGCAGGTTGGTCGGCGAGGCGTCGGCAAGAATCGTTTCGATCTTGCGGTTACGCAGGCCGAGGCCAACGCTGGTTCCGAGCAGGCCGACGCCAACGATGCGCACTGGTCCCACGAGGCGGCTTTCAGCCATCAGTCAGTCCCTCTAGTTGGCGTCGGGCCGCGCGCTGGGCGCCTGGCGGGACACTGTCAGCAGCGCTCCGAGTTCTTCGCGGGTGAGTTCCCGCACTGCGCCCTGCTGCAGGGTGCCGAGGTTCAACGGCCCGAACTGGCGACGCACCAGGTCGACCACCGGATGACCGACAGCGTCCAGCATCCGCCTGACGATGCGGTTGCGGCCGGAGTGCAAGGTCAACTCGACCATGCTGTGGCCGCCGCCGGGAGGGCTCGTGAGAATGCGCGCCTTATCGGCGTGAATGGGCCCATCGTCGAGTTCGATGCCGCTCTGCAGCTGACCGATGGTCTGCGGCGAGACGCGGCCCTCGACCTTGGCAATGTAGGTCTTGGAAACGCCGAAGGAGGGGTGTGCGAGCACGTGGGCCAGATCCCCGTCGTTGGTCAAAATGAGCAGGCCGCTGGTCTGCGCGTCGAGCCGGCCAACGTTGAACAGGCGTTCGTCGAACTGGTCGGTGAACTCCCGCAGGTCCGGGCGACCGCTCTCGTCTTGCATCGAGGAGACGACGCCGACCGGCTTGTTGAGCATGAGGTAACGGCGGGTGGTGTCCAGCTGCACCGCAACATTATCGACGGCAACCTGGTCGGTTTCGGGGTGCACCCGGCGGCCGAGCTCCGTCACGACCTTGCCGTTCACGCGCACCCGGCCCGAGGTGATGAGGTCTTCGGAAACGCGGCGGCTGGCAACACCGGCCGAGGCGAGCACCTTCTGCAAGCGCACACCGTCTGCTGCGGCCTCCGGGTTGAAGTTGGGCTCGCGTGGGGCGGCATCTGCGCTCATATTGGCGTTGGGCGTGTTGTCCTGGGTCACAGTAAATCCTCGAATCCGTCGGTGCCGCCGTCGAGCAACGGCGATAGGTGGGGTAACTCGTCGAGCGAGTTGATTCCGAGCTGGGTGAGCAGCAAGTCTGTGGTGGCGTAATTGATCGCGCCGGTCTCACTGTCGGTGAACGCCTCGGTCACCAGCCCCCGGCCGAGCAGGGTGCGCACGACCGAGTCAACGCTGACGGCACGAATGCTCGCGACCTGCCCGCGGCTGATTGGCTGCTTGTAGGCGATCACGGCGAGGGTTTCGAGCGCAGCTTGGCTGAGTCGGCTGGGATTTTGGGTCAGCACAAAGTCGGTCACCAGTTCGTCGTGCGTGGCGCGCACGTAGATGCGCCAGCCGCCGGCAACCTCGCGCAGCTCGAAGCCCCGACGCACCGCCTTCGTGCCGTCTGCGCTGCTGACGCCGTCGAAATCGGCCACTAGCCGGGCAACGGATGCCGCCACCTCGGCTAGTGGCCGCCCGACGGCGGTCGCGAGGTGCACGAGGCCCTGCGGCTCGTCGGCGACCATGAGCACGGCTTCGAGCTGGCGATCGAGGGCGTTGGCGTCGGTGTGGTTGAAAGGCTCCGAAACGGATGCTGCGGCATCCGTGTGCGGGGTGCACAATCGCATGTCGGTGGTCGGGTCTTCAATTGTCATAGTCGGCTCCCAACGAAGCGAGGTTCTCGTCGCTCCATTCGCGCCCGCTGAAGGACTCGGTGTTCCAGCGCAGGGTGAGCTCGCCGAGGGGCTCGATTTGATCGAAGGAGATGGCACCATGTCGGTACAGCTCAAGCACCGCGAGAAAGCGGGCGATGATGACGCCCTTCTCGTCGGTGCCGGCGATGAGCGCCCGAAACGAGATCGGCTGGCCCGGCTGCAGCATGGCCACGACGTAGGCAGCCTGTTCGCGAATGCTCACGAGCGGCGCGTGCAGATGGTCAAGGCCCACAACGGGCAGCTCCCGCGGTGCGAGGGCGACGGCGGCCAGGGCGGCAAAGTCCTGAAGCGACAGCGTCCAGACCAGCTCGGGGGTCGTCTGACGGTACTTTTCTTCGAGGCGCACCGAGCGCACGTGCCGCCGCGTCTCGGTATCGAGCTGCCCACTGAACCAGGTCGACGCTTCCTTGAAGGCGCGGTACTGCAGCAGTCGGGCAAACAGCAGGTCGCGAGCTTCGAGCAGGGCAACGTCTTCGGCGTCGACGAGCTCGCCCTGTGGCAGCAGTCCGGCCACCTTGAGGTCGAGCAGCGTCGCGGCGACGACCAGGAATTCGGTGGCCTGGCCGAGTTCTTCGTCCGGCTCGAGGCCGCGCAGGTAGGAGATGAATTCGTCGGTGACCTGGCTGAGCGAGATCTCGGTGATGTCGAGTTCGTGCCGGGTGATCAGTTTCAACAGCAGGTCGAACGGGCCCTCGAAGTTGCCGAGGGCGACCGAAAACGCGGGCTTCTCGGCCGCGCTAGGCGACTGCGCCACGGTGGATCAGTTCGCGGGCCACCTGCAGGTAGGCCTTGGCAGCCGCGTGCTCTGGCGCAAAGTCGGTGATGGGAACCCCGGCAACGCTCGCGTCGGGAAATTTTACGGTGCGGCCGATGACGGTTTCGAGCACACTGTGGCCGAAGGCGTCAACGACACGCTCGAGCACCTCGCGAGAATGCAGCGTGCGGGAGTCGTACATCGTGGCGAGAATTCCGTCGAGTTCGATCGCCGGGTTGAGGCGGTCGCGCACCTTATCGATGGTTTCAATGAGCAGGGCGACGCCGCGCAGGGCGAAGAATTCGCACTCCAGCGGGATCAGCACGCCGTGGCTCGCGGTGAGCGCGTTGACGGTGAGAATGCCAAGCGATGGCTGGCAGTCAATGAGAATGACGTCGTAGTCACCGGACACCTTGCGCAGCACGCGGGAGAGAATCTGCTCGCGGGCGACCTCGTTCACCAGATGTACCTCGGCGGCAGAGAGGTCGATATTGGCCGGAATGACGTCGAGGCCCTCGACCGAGGTCTGCTGGATCGCGTCTTTTGGATCGACCTTGCCGTTCAGCAGCAGATCATAGATGGTGGTGACGTCGTGGGTGGGCACGCCGAGGCCGGCCGAGAGGGCACCCTGCGGGTCGAAGTCAATCGCGAGCACGCGGCGGCCGTAGCTGGCCAGGGCTGCACCGAGGTTAATGGTCGTCGTGGTCTTGCCAACGCCACCCTTCT
Organism: Cryobacterium sp. Y11; assembly: GCF_002929535.1. Lineage (GTDB taxonomy): Bacteria > Actinomycetota > Actinomycetes > Actinomycetales > Microbacteriaceae > Cryobacterium. The sequence continues at coordinate 10,515 of NZ_PJJO01000034.1, read as the reverse complement.
GGTTGCAGAGGGAGATGATGCGGGCCGGACCGTGGCTTTTCAACGGTGCCGGTACGGCGAATTCGTGTTTTTCGCGTCCCGTCGGGCCCACCGGTATCTCGTCGAAACCGGGAAGCGACATCCGCTCGCTCAACTTACGCGTCACTGGCCCGCCCTTGATTTGTCCTGCACCCATCACTTGGTCGATTCTAGCGATTAGATCGCCCGGTCTTCGCAAGGATCGCCGCTGTGGCGTCTGATTAGCGGGCTCGGGGGTGGGAGAGGGTGTACATATCGCGGAGGGTGTCTGCCGTGACCAGGGTGTAGATCTGGGTGGTGGCTACTGAGGAGTGCCCGAGAAGCTCCTGTACCACGCGCACGTCGGCGCCGCCGGCTAGCAGGTGCGTGGCGAAGGAGTGGCGCAGGGTGTGCGGGGAGACGGGCACGGTGAGTCCGGCGCGTTCGGCTGCGGCGCGAATGATCAGCCAGGCGTTTTGCCGACTCACCCGTTGCCCGCGCACGCCGAGAAACAGGGCCGGTGTCGACCGTCCGCGCGTCGACAGCGTCGGCCGGGCGCGCACCAGGTAGTCGGAGACGGCGGCGCGGGCGAAGCTGCCGACCGGAACGATGCGTTGTTTGTCGCCCTTGCCGGTGAGTCGCACCGAGTCGAAGTCGTCCAGTCGCACGTCGTCGACGTTGAGGTCAACCACCTCGCTCACCCGCGCGCCGGTGGCATAGAGCAGTTCGAGCAGTGCCTTGTCGCGCAGGCGTTGTACGTCGTCGCCGTCGGTCGCCGCGAGCAGAGCGGCGACCTGCTCAATCGAGATCGCCTTGGGCAGGCGCAGAGCGATCTTGGGCGGCTTGGAGTCGTGCGAGACATCCGTTTCAACCAGACTTTCGCCGAGCAGAAACCGGTGGAATCCGCGCACGGTTGAGAGGATGCGCGCGATCGACGCTGCGGTCAGCGGCGATTCCGGGCGGAGGCCGAGATACTGCACAAACGCCGACACATGGTGCCGGGTGACGGCGCGCAGGTCGGTGATGGGTCGCGGAGGGGCTGCGTCGGTATCACCGGGTTCGCCGGCCAGCCAGGCCGTATAGATCCCGAGGTCGCGGCGGTAGGCAGCGACGGTGTTAGCCGCGAGACCGCGCTCGACCGCCACGTGCCGCAGGTACCCATTGACTGCCGTGGCGATCGACACGTTCAGGCCAGGCGCTTTCAGACCGTGGCGTGCCGGTTGAGTGGATGCCGCGGCCACGGCGAATCCGCCGGCGCGAGTGTGCTCCACCCGCGTGACCGGGCGACATGAGCGGCGAGAATCCCCACGATCAGAATGGGGTTTTCGATCCGGCGCGCCATGACGGCGTCGACGCACTCGCCGAGCGGCACCCAGCGCAACTCGATGTCGGCTTCTTCGTCGGTGCGGGCGAAGGCGGGAACCGCCGACACGCCCCGGGCCAGGTACACCCGAATGGCTTCGTTGCTGCCGCCGGGCGAGGTGTAGAACTCGGTGAGCAGCGCCCAGTCGGTGGCGACGACATCCGCTTCTTCGGCGAGCTCACGTTGAGCGCCGACGACAGCGTTTTCGCCGCTGATATCAAGCAGTCCAGCCGGTAATTCCCAGCCGCGCAGGCCGGTCGCGTGCCGGTACTGCTTAATCAGTAGTACCCGGTCGTTCTCATCGATGGCGAGTACGGCCACCGCGCCGGGATGGTCGAGGTACTCGCGGGTGATGCTCGCACCGTTGTAGTCGAAACTGTCGCGCCGCACATTCCAGATGGCGCCGTCGAAGACGACCTCGCTGGCGGTGACATCCACGTCGACGACGTCATCCTGCAGCAGTTCAAGCACTGAGTTCTTCCTTCACTTCGAACAACCGGCTTGCCTGCTGACGGTCGAGGGCAGCTTTGACCAAACCGCGAAAGAGCGGATGCGCGTGGTTCGGTCGTGAGCGCAGCTCCGGGTGGGCCTGGGTTCCCACGTAGAACGGGTGCTCGTCGCGCGTGAGCTCGACGTACTCGACCAAGTGGCGGTCTGGACTGGTTCCGGAGAACCACAGGCCGGCGTTGGCGATCTGGTCGCGGAAGGTGTTGTTGACCTCGTAGCGGTGGCGGTGACGTTCGGACGCTTCGTTGGCGCCGTAGAGTTCGGCGACGAGGGAGCCTTCGGCGAGGGTGGCCGGGTAGAGGCCGAGGCGCATGGTTCCGCCGAGGTCGCCGCCGGCAATGATCTCTACCTGCTCCTCCATGGTCGCGATGACCGGAAACTCGGTTTCCGGGTCGAATTCGCTCGAGGATGCTCCGGGAAGGTCTGCCTTGTTGCGGGCATATTCAATCACCATGCACTGCAGGCCCAGGCAGAGGCCGAGCACCGGGATACCGTTTTCGCGGGCGAATTTGAGGGCGCCGAGCTTGCCCTCGATGCCGCGAATTCCAAAGCCGCCTGGCACGCAGATGCCGTCGAGTTCGCCGAGCAGGCGCGCGGCTCCCTCGTCGGTTTCGCAGTCGTCGGAGCCGATCCAGACAATTTTGACCTTGGCTTGGTTGGCAAATCCGCCGGCTCGCAGGGCCTCGGTAACGGACAAATAGGCATCCGGAAGGTCGATGTACTTGCCGACCAGGCCGATGGTGACCTCGTGCTTGGGGTGGCGCACTGCCTCGAGCAGGTTCTCCCAGCCCGTCCAGTCGACGCCGTCGGCGGTCAGGCCGAGGGCATTGACAATGTACTTATCGAGGCCCTGGTCGTGCAGCATGGTGGGAATCTCATAAATCGAAGCGACGTCGACGGCGTTGACCACGGCGTCTTCGTCGACGTCGCACATGAGCGCAATTTTGCGCTTGTTCGACTCGGAAACGGGCCGGTCGCTGCGCAGCACAAGGGCGTCAGGCTGAATACCGATCGAGCGCAGGGTGGCAACGGAGTGCTGGGTGGGCTTGGTCTTCTGCTCGCCGGCCGCGCCGAGAAACGGCACCAGCGAGACGTGAACGAAGAAGACGTTGCCACGGCCGAGTTCGTGGCGCACCTGACGTGCGGCCTCGAGGAACGGCTGGGACTCGATGTCACCGACGGTGCCGCCGACCTCGGTGATGATCACGTCTGGACGCACCTCATCGCTGGCCTGCAGGCGCATGCGGCGCTTGATCTCGTCGGTGATGTGCGGGATGACCTGCACGGTGTCGCCGAGGTATTCGCCGCGGCGCTCCCTGGCGATGACCTGCGAGTAGATCTGGCCGGTCGTCACGTTGGCCGATTGGCCCAGGTTGATATCGAGAAAGCGTTCGTAGTGGCCGATGTCGAGGTCGGTCTCTGCGCCGTCATCGGTCACGAACACCTCGCCGTGCTGAAACGGGTTCATCGTTCCCGGATCGACGTTGAGATAGGGATCGAGCTTCTGCATGACGACCCGCAGGCCGCGTGCAGTGAGTAAGTTTCCGAGGCTGGCCGCTGTCAAGCCTTTGCCGAGCGAGGAGACCACTCCCCCGGTCACAAAGATGTGCTTGACCGTGCCGTCTGACTTGCTCGGGTTATTGGACGTGTCCGCGTTTATATTTTCCACCACGGGCTTCAACGCTATCACCTGATTGTGGTGCGGGAGCGGGACTGAGCGAGCTCGAGCAGTTCCCTGGCGTGTTCGAGGCCGCTCTTGGAATCGGGAAGCCCCGACAGTAGGCGGGCCATTTCGGCGGCCCGCTCGTCGCCGCGCAGCTGACGCACGCTCGACGCTGTGACGGATCCATCGCTGTCTTTGACGACGCTGAGATGGTTTCCCGCGAACGCGGCGACCTGGGCGAGGTGGGTGACCACGATCACCTGGGCGGTTTCGGCCAGTCTGGCCAGACGCCGGCCGATTTCAATGGCAGCAGCACCGCCGACACCGGCGTCGATCTCGTCGAAGACGAAAGTGGGCACCGGATCGGTGGCGTTGATGACGACCTCGATCGCGAGCATCACCCGCGATAGCTCTCCACCGGAAGCGCCGCGCGCCAGCGATCGGGGTTCGGCGCCAGCGTGCGGCTGCAACAGCAAGCGCACGAGGTCGCTACCGGTGACGGTGAACTCCGGTGCGAGTTCGAGCTCCACCTGGAGGACGGCGTCCGGCATCGCCAGGGCGCTGAGCTCGGCGGTGACCAGGGCGCCGAGGCTCACGGCGGCCGCTGCGCGTAACGCGGTGAGGGCGGCGGCGAGGGTGGTGACCAACGCGTGGTCGGCATCCGTTTCGATGCTGAGCGTTTCGATGCGGTCGGAGTCGGAGTCGAGCTCGAGCAGGCGGGTACTGCCGGTGCCCAAAAATTCGATGGCTTCGTCGAGGCCACCCGGGTATTTGCGGGCGAGAATGCTCAGTTCTGCGCGGCGCTCTTGCACGAGTTCGAGTTCGCGGGCGCCGTCGGCGTCCAGGCCCGCCAGATAGCTGGAGAGTTCGGCGGCGATGTCCGCCACGACGAAACCGACGTTGGCGATCGCTGCGACGAGCGGCGGCAGTGCTACATCGTGGGCGGCGACCCGATCAAGGGCTCGCCGGGCGGTTTCGAGCAGGGCGACTACGTCGGGCAGGTCGTCTGGATTGTCCTCTGCGGAGATGAGCTGGCGGGCCTGTTCGCCGGCCAGACGCAGTTCTTCGAGATTGCCGAGACGTTCGGCGCGTTCGCCGAGCTCGGCGTCTTCGCCGCGTTGTGGGGCGACCGTTTCAACTTCGATCAGCGCCGCCCGCAGGTCATCGGCTTCTCGAGCGCGCAGGTCTTGTTCGGTGACGAGCTGGTCTAGTGCGGCTTGATTGGCCTGCCAGCGGTCGAACGCGTGCTGGTAGTCGGCGAGCACGGCGCCGAGGTCTGGCCCGGCGAATCGATCGAGGGCGTCACGCTGCGCTGCAGCAGAGCGCAGGCGCACCTGGTCGCTCTGGCCGTGCACAACGACGAGGTCATTGCGCAGGTCGCCGAGCACGCTCGCTGGAGCGCCGCGGCCGCCGACCGTCGCTCGGCTGCGCCCTTCGCTTGAGACGGAGCGCCCGAGAATGAGTTCGGGGCCGTCCAGGTCTCCCCCGGCGTCGCGTACGCGGTCGGCGACGGGGCCTGCGGGGTCGATGACCCAGCGACCCTGCACGAAACTCTGCGGCTGGCCCTGACGCACGGTACCGGCATCCGCTCGCTCGCCCAGCAGCAGCCCGAGAGCGGTGACCACCATGGTTTTGCCGGCGCCGGTCTCGCCGGTGACGGCGGTGAACCCGGGACCGAGCGGCAGCGTCGCCTCGGCGATGACACCGAGGTCGCGAATGAACAGCTCGTCGATCATCGAATTACTCGCGGCCGACCGGGCCGCGCCAGCCAGTGACGGGCAGGTTGAATTTATTGACCAGACGGTCGGTGAATGGACCGATGTGCAGGCGGGCCAGGCGCACCGGAACACGGGAGCGGCGCACGATCACGCGGGCGCCGGTCGGCAAATCCTGGGTGCGGCGCCCGTCGGCGCAGAGCACGGCGCCGGCGCCGGTGCGAGAGAGGACCTCGACCGCCAGCGACGATTCGGGACCGACCACGAGGGGGCGGGCGAACAGTGCGTGGGCGCTGAGCGGCACCAACAGCAGCGCTTCGACGCCGGGCCAAACGATCGGGCCGCCGGCCGAGAACGCGTACGCGGTCGAACCGGTCGGAGTGGACAGCACGACGCCATCGCAGCCAAAGGATGACAGTGGGCGGCCGTCGACCTCGACAACGACCTCGATCATGCGTTCGCGGCTGGCTTTTTCGACGGTGACCTCGTTGAGTGCCCAGGTTTCATAGACGACCTCGGCGGCGACCTTGACCCTGACCGAGAGGGCGAAGCGTTCTTCGACCTCGTAGTCACCCTTGAGCGCGCGGCGAACGGCCTCGCCGAGGTCGTCACGCTCGCTCTCGGCGAGAAAGCCGACGTGGCCGAGGTTGATGCCGAGCAGCGGGGCCGAGCAGCCGCGCACCAGCTCGGCCGATCGTAATATGGTGCCGTCGCCGCCAAGCACGATGACCAGCTCAAGGTCGGCGGTCGTCACGGTCTCACCGAGAATCGCGATGTGGCCGGTCAGCTCCGGGCAGGCAGCCAGAAGATCGGCGCGTTCATCGAGGGCGAGCACCGGCACGGCCCCGGCTGCGAGAAGCTGCTTACAGACCGTCGAGGCGGCTTCGACGGAGTCAGCCCGACCGGTGTGGGCGACGATGAGAAAGTACCGCGGGGTGTCGCTCAACTCGTCACGCCCCCACCACGGTTTCGATCCGTTCCATCCATTCTGTCGGATTTGCGCCGGTCGTGGCGCTCATCCAGCACAGATACTCGTGATTTCCGGCCGCCCCAATGATGGGCGAGGCAATCACGCCGCCGGTCTTCAGGCCGAGATCCCAGCCAGCCCAGAGCACGCCGGCGATGGAGTCGGAGCGTAGGCCCCTGTCGTGCACGATGCCCTCGCGAATGCCGCCGCGGCCCACCTCGAACTGCGGTTTAATCAGCAGCACGAAGTCGGCGTTAGGCGCTGCGGTGGCAACGAGAGCCGGCAGCACGGTGGTCAGCGAGATGAAGGAGAGGTCGGCAACGACGAGGTCGGGCCTTTGTTCGATTCCGGATGCCCCTTTTAGGGTTTCCGGGGTCGCATAGCGGATGTTGTATCCCTCGACCAGTTTCAGCCGCGGCTCGGTCTTCAGTTGCGCTGCAAGTTGCCCATGGCCGACATCGGCCGCGATGACCTGGGCGGCGCCTCGTTCGAGCAGTACCTGGCTGAATCCGCCGGTGCTGGCGCCGGCGTCGAGCACGGTGCGGCCGGTGACACTGAGCTGGAAGGCGTCAAGGGCGGCATTGAGTTTGTGCGCGCCACGGCTGACATAGTGGTCGGTCGCGGCCACCTCGAGAACAGCGTCCGCCGACACTTTGCTGCTGGCTTTCACGACCGGGATTCCATTCACGGTGACGAGGCCGTCGGCGATGAGTTTGGCGGCGACGGTTCGGGACCGAACCAGCCCGCGATCGGCGAGGGCGGCGTCGAGGCGGGAGGTGGGCATCCGTTCGGGATAGCCGTCAGCCTCGGGCTGGTCGTCTACTGGACGGTCGGCATCGTTCTCAGGCATGGGTGCGTCTGTTTCATAGTCGTGGGAAGAATCGTGGCCGGTCATGCCTGGTCTGCGTCTTCGAGTTGTTCGCGCAGCTGCTCGTGAAGTTCCCCGAACGCCGTAGCACGCGCCTCTAGCGGCTGGCTCTCGATCTTCGCCAGTTGCGCGGCGAGGTCGACCGGTACGGGTTCGGGGTTCACAGCTCTAGGCTACTGTGCGAGATACAGTCGCTCCGGAACGTTCAGCCCGTAGATCGCCCGCCCGGATTGGTAAATCGCAGCGCAGGCGGCACGCAGCAGGTCGATTCCGCCGTCGCCCTCCTTGACGATTTGCACGTCGTTTCCGTGCACACGCACGCTCGCCCCGTTGACCGTCGCGGTCGACCCGTCCTTGGAGAATACGGTCTCCGGGTAGGGCTCGTGAAGCTGTTGCAGGTTCTCGATGATGAACGTGGGCCGGGAGTCCTTGTCGGCGGCGAGGACCTGTTTGGCCCGGTCGATGCCGGTCAGCACGAGCACGGCGGGAATGCCGGCTCGATTGGCGCCCAAAATATCGGTGTCGAGGCGGTCGCCGACGAAAAGCGCTTTCTGCGCGCCGAAACGCCGTGTGGCTTCCAGAAAAATGGCCGCTTCCGGCTTGCCTGCCACGAGTGGCAGTCGTCCGACCGCTGTGTGCACGGCCGACACCAGCGCCCCGTTACCGGGAGCGATGCCGCGGGCGAGCGGAATGGTCCAGTCGGTGTTGGTCGCGATCCACGGGATACCAGTGCCCACACCGTCGGCGTTCAGCGCGAAGGCAGCTTCGGCGAGGTGTACCCAAGCAATCTTCGGCGAGAAGCCCTGAATGACGGCGGCCGGCTTGTCGTCGGCCGAGCGGGTCACGACGAATCCGCCCTTCTGCACCTCGTCGACGAGACCGTCGCCACCGATCACGAGGATACTGGCGCCGGGTGCGACCTGCTCGGCGAGAAGCTGCACGGCTGCTTGCGGGGAGGTGACGACATCCGTTGCTTCCACGCTCAGCCCGAGTGCGGTGAGGTGGTCAGCGACCGATTGGTCGGTGCGGGAGGCGTTATTGGTGATGTATCCCACGCGAATGGTTTCGGCGGCGCGGTTCAGGCTCTCAACGGCGAAGGGAATCGCCGCAGGGCCCGCGTACACGACACCATCCAGATCGGCCAGCAGAACGTCAACGCCGTCCAGCGGCGTCAGAGACTCAGGCTTTCGGCGATGCAGCATTTGGCTTCGTTTCCGTTTCAGTTTCGGTTTCGGTATCGGTATCGTTCGAAACGGATGCGGCAGCGTCAGCCTCGGCGTGCGTCGCGTCGTCTGCTGCAACGTCAGCCTCGGCGGTGTCAGCCGCTTCCGTCACGATGTCGTGGGCGTCGTCGAGCTCGCCCACGGATGTCTGATCGACGGCTCCGAGGCCGGCGGCGGCGACAGCGCGACCCGCTTCACCGGCGTCTACATCGTCATCGTCATCGTCTCCGGCGTCGACGGCGAAGTACGCGAGGGCAGCGTCGTCGTCTTCCATTTCTTCGATTTCGATGGTTTCGTCGTCGTCACCGGAGGCGCCAAGGGCAGCATCGGCGCGGGACGCGCGTTGGAGCCACTCGTCGGCTTCGTCCTCGCGGCCAAGTTCGGTGAGCACTTCCGCGTACGCGGCGAACAGCTCGGGGCTGTAGGAGAAGGCCGTGTTGGGGTTGAGTTGCGGAATTTCCAGTTCGACCAGGGCAGCATCCGTTTCACCGCGGTCCAGGCGTGCGCCAGACATGGCGATAGCCAGGCCTACCTGCACGGAAGGGGACAGCGTGCTGCGATCGACAGAGCGACCAAGCTCGAGGGCACGGTCGGGGCGACCGACGCCGCGTTCGCTGTCGACCATGAGGGGAAGCTGATCGTTCGACCCGGAAATGCGGCGGTAGGTGCGCAGTTCACGCAGGGCCAGAGCGAAATCTCCGGTTGCATAGGCGGTGATCGCGAGGCTTTCACGAACAACTCCGATGCGGCCGGCCCGTCGAGCTGCGCTCATTACGTGCTGGTGGGCCAACTGTGGATTCTCGTCGATGACGCGGGCGGCCATGGCCAGGTGGCGTCCGACGGTTTCGGCGTTCTCCTTGGTCAGGGTCTTGAGCTCGTTGCGCGCGATGCGGTCGAGGTCGTTGGCCGAAATGTCGTCGGGAAGTTCCGGGTCGTCGTGACGCGGACGCACCGAACGTAGCTCGCGCTGCATTCGCTGCTCTTCGGTCATCTCCTCTTCGACAACGCGAGCATCGCGGTCATTCCGGGCCGGAGCGCCGTCGCGGGTCCACAACTTCTTGCCGGCATCGACGCACGGGGCGCCGGCCCGGTTTGGCGAACCGCCGCGCTGAGTCCACGGCTTGCTGTCGTTGTCACTTCTCGGGCGGTCGCTGCTGGGTCGATCCGAGTTGCCGCGGTAGGGAGGGCGCTCACCCTGAGCCGGACGATCCGAATTACCCCGATACGGAGAACGCTCACCCTGCGCGGGACGATCAGAATTGCCACGATACGGCGGACGCTCGCCCTGAGCGGGACGGTCTGAGTTACCGCGGTACGGCGCGCGGTCATTGCTGCCGGAAGGACGGTCGGAGTTTCCTCGGTACGGAGGACGCTCACCCTGAGCCGGACGATCCGAATTACCACGATACGGAGGACGCTCACCCTGAGCCGGACGATCCGAATTGCCACGATAGGGCGGACGCTCGCCCTGAGCGGGACGATCCGAATTGCCACGGTAGGGCGGACGCTCGCCCTGGGCGGGACGATCCGAATTACCCCGATACGGAGAACGCTCACCCTGCGCGGGACGATCAGAATTGCCACGATACGGCGGACGCTCGCCCTGAGCGGGACGGTCTGAGTTACCGCGGTACGGCGCGCGGTCATTGCTGCCGGAAGGACGGTCGGAGTTTCCTCGGTACGGAGGGCGCTCACCGCCCTGAGCGGATCGGTCCGAGTTACCTCGATAGGGCGCGCGATCGTTGCCGCCGTAGGCGGGCCGATCAGAATTGCCCCGATACGGAGCACGTTCGCCGCCCTGGGCGGGACGATCCGAGTTTCCACGATAGGGAGCACGCTCGCCACCTTGCGCCGATCGGTCGGAGTTGGCGCGGTACGGCGGCTTGGCGCCATCGCGTCCGCCGGAAGGTCGTCCGCTCGAGGGTCGGCCGCTCTGGTTCGAACGACGGTCATCTTGACCGTTGTTACGGGAATCGCCGTCGCGGGGTCCTGAAGGGCTCACTGTATCTCCTGTGTAATTAGTCCGGCATTTCGACAGACCAACTAAGCCTAATCCCTCCCGCAAATCCGCGCTGAGAACCGAGGCAAGTGGATGCCGCCGCGCCAGTCCTCGACGTGGTCCGGGGCGTGGGTTAACGCAAAAAGGCCACCCGAGGGTGGCCTTTTTGTTTGTTTCTAAGTTAAGTCCGGCGGTGTCCTACTCTCCCACAGG
>NZ_PJJO01000020.1 GCF_002929535.1 Cryobacterium sp. Y11 | reverse complement strand
GCGGCACGCATTCGGAATATATTTCGTGCGACGTTTCGAGCAAATCAGCTTCCGAGATGCTCTCAGCGTCTCGTTCAAGCGTTGCCGCCGGGAATGGACACGCTAACTAAATGACCGTGTTGACTGGATTTCATCTGGCAGACCGCGGATTTTTTGCGCGTGAGGTGCTCGATATCGCACCGGAAGTTCTCGGTTGCATCCTGCAACGCACCGAGGTCGAGGCATATGCGAGTGAACGCGACCCCGGCGCGCACACCTATCGTGGTAACACGAATCGGAATAAAACAAGAATTGCTGCGCCAGATAATCGACCCCGATTAGCCGGTTAATGCTGGGACTGTCAGGCTATTCCTGTCGGACCCAGACTGGGCTCGGAAGTCCTGGCCGTGGCGGCTTGACCCATGTTGGGAACGGCCCTTCGGGTGCCTTTGCGTTGATCTGTCAGCCACACGGCCGGGCGCTGCAACAACACACTGCGCCGGATCGGGCGTGACCTAATAGGAGCCTGGAGCAACTTTCGAGAGCGTCCCCGTGACAGTCCTGTCCACCCGCCGGCGTCAGCGTCAAATCAACACTAACCGGCAGGAGAAATACATGAACATCTCAGCAGTGCCGACAATCCCGCTCACTCGCTCCGGACACATCGTCATCGGCGTCGACACCCACAAACACATCCACGTCGCCGCGGCGATGGACTCAATCGGTGGCATCCTCGCGACCTTGACGATCGCTACCGACAGCGGCGGATTCCGCCAGTTGCTCGACTGGGCGGCATCGTTCGGTCAGATCATCGCCTTCGGCATCGAGGGCACCGGATCCTACGGCGCTGCACTGACCTCCTACGTGCGCCGCAATGGCCACCGTGTGATCGAGGTCAACCGTCCCGATCGGCGGATGCGTCGACTTGTCGGCAAATCCGACACTCTCGACGCAGAGAACGCAGCACGCGCCGTCCTGGCCGGATTCGCCACCGCAGAACCGAAGACCGCCGACGGCACCGTGGAGATGATCCGGCAACTGAAAGTTGCCCACGACACCGCTGTGAAGGGCCGGTCAGCGGCGATGGTGACCCTCAAGGCGATGCTCGTGCACGCACCTGAACAGGTGCGCAAAGAGACCGCCCAGAAGACCCAAATAATGCTCGCCCGTCATCTAGCCACCCTGCGCCCCCGAGAAATGAAGACCCCAGACGACAGCATTCGACATACCCTGCGGTTCATCGCCCGACGTTGGCAACACCTCGACGTCGAAGCGAAAGAGCTCGCTACGATGGTCGAAAATCTCGTCACCCAGACCGCGCCCCAGCTGCTCGAACCCTTCGGCATCGGCGCTGACACCGCGGCAGAGATCCTCATCGTCGCCGGCGACAACCCCGAACGCATCCATTCCGAAGCAGCCTTCGCGAAACTCGCCGGCATCAGCCCCATCCCGACCGGCTCGGGCATGACCTCCGGCAAACACCGCATCAACCATGGTGGCCACCGACAACTCAACGCCGCAATCTACCACGTCGTCATCGGCAGAATGCGCTTCCACGAGCCAACAATCGCTTACGTGACCCGCCGCACAGCGGAAGGCAAATCCAAACGTGACATCATCCGCTGCCTGAAGCGCTACGTCATCAGAGAGGTTTACCACCTCATCGACGTCAACCCAAAAACCGGTGAAATCGCTACTTGACAACCATAGGAGCATCAACGCGAGGGCCGAGAGCTTCTTCGTGACCTTGAAAACCGAGTTCTACTAACGCCGGGTTTGGTCCACCCGAGACCGCGCGATCCAAAGCGTCGCGGACTGGATCGAGGACCGCTACAACCGTCGGCGTCGACACTCCTCGATCGGGTACGTCACCCCAGTGGACTTCGAAATGCAATACACTTCACAGGCCGCAGAGATCCAACTCGCCGCTTGACCCCCTGTCCACTAACCGGGGGTAAGGCCAGCCACCTCGTTACTGTTATCGGCAGTGGTTCGACCACGCGTAGCGTCCTTTCACCCCGTCACGTCCGGCTGTCTGTCCGTCTGTCCGTCTGTCCGTCCAAGCTGACGTAGTAACATCCGCTACTTCGGTGCGGCGATCCTAGTGTTTTTCGAGCAACCGTCGTTGTTCATTTTTCGATCCGCGCATGTGCGTAGCTGCACAGCGGTGTAGTCACTCGACGGGAATGATTCTCAGGATAGATCGGGTGCTGTTGACGCCCGACGGTGATGGTTTTCGTGTGTCACCACGATCATGTGCGGCACGGTTAGCCCCGCCAAACCGATGAACACCACCTGCAGAATTTGCTCACTCAGGGCGCCGTCGGGGCCGAGCCAGACCAGCACTGCGCTCACCGTGAGGATGGGCACGNGCGTGGAACCCCGCCTTCAGGTGCCGAAAACTGTGCAGCGCGCAGAAATACAGCAGGAAGAAGACCAGCGGCTCCGTTGTGAGGGCGAGCATGGTCGCGAGCAGAATTTCGATGCTTTCGTGCGCCCGACGTCGCAGAGCGATCAAGGCTGCGAGCAGCAAGCTGGCCAGGGCGAGTGGCCCCAGCCACTCTTGCACGCTGGCGACCACCGCGCCTCCGTCTCCGGCTAGCACCACGTAGGCGGCACTCACCTGCACGGGATGCGACAGCGCCGGGACGCTGAGCAGTCCGAACCCGGCGAGAAACCGCAGCCAGGGCGCCCGATCGGCATTCCAATCGGACCCGAAGTGCAACGCTGACACGAGTAGGAACATGACCAGGCTCGCCACCGGGGTGACTAGCCAAAGCAACACAACGCCGACCACGACGAGGATGTAGACCATGTTGAACC
>NZ_PJJO01000026.1 GCF_002929535.1 Cryobacterium sp. Y11 | reverse complement strand
GAAGGCTGGGGCCGCTCTCGGTATCGACGGCCACGCCATCAAGAAAGACCTCACGAACTTTAAGGAGTTCATCGAGGCGAAAGGAGCCGACGATATCGGATGGCGCGGAGATGTTCAGGCCTGACGTTGCAAGAGGATCAACGTACGATTCGTGATGGTCCGCACACCGTATACCGCAGTTTAGCCACGTGGGATGACACGACGCTCGAAACGCTTGGCAAGTTACCCGAGACATCCGACAGCATAAAAAAGCGGGGATTGCTGTGTTGCATAGCAATTTACTTATGCGATCGGAAATAATTCTCAGCGTCCGTCGGGTGCGTCAGTTCGTTTGATTCAGCACAATGCCTGCGGATTCCTAAATTAGCCCCACGCGATAGGAGGGGCTTGCCCTGCCGCCGCCTACGTCTCCGTCGTTATCCTCAGCGACCGGACGCTGCAGTGAACGATTCGACAGCCCTGTGAAACTGATTAAAGATCAGATGTCGGCCGGGCGCTTCCACATTGAGGACTTCGAATAGCGATCTGCTCTGGTTGATGTAACCGAGAACTTTTTCGGGTGATTGCTCGGTTGCGTCCAATAGCGTGGTGTATCCCGGCCCTGTTGGGCGTGTTGCACCGATGTGAGGCGGCCACCGCGTGATTCTTGGAAAGACCGATCAAGTCTTTTCCGAAGGAGTACACGCGATGACCGCACCCCATTTTATTGACCCTGCCCGTTTCCTGTCCGAACAACTCGAGCAAGCCTCGCCCGACCTGATGCGGCAGATGCTCACCACGTTCATCAATGCCTTGATGAGTGTCGAAGCGGAAGCCGTCTGCGGCGCAGAATACGGCCAGATTTCTGCCGACCGGGTCAACTCGCGTAACGGGTATCGCCATCGGGACTTCGACACCCGCACCGGCACTCTCAACGTCGCGATCCCGAAGCTACGGCAGGGGTCCTATTTCCCGGACTGGCTCCTCGAGCGGCGCCGCCGCGCCGAGGCCGCCCTGACCAGCGTCGTGGCGACCTGCTACCTGCTCGGGGTGTCCACACGTCGAATGGAGAAACTCGTCGAGTCCCTCGGCATCACTCGCCTCTCCAAGTCGCAGGTGTCGATCATGGCCAAGGACCTCGACGAACAGGTCGAACAGTTCCGCACCCGCCCCCTCGACGCGGGCCCTTACCCGTTTGTGGCCGCCGACGCGTTGGTGCTGAAGGTGCGCGAGGCGGCCGCGTCGCCAACGTCCACGCGCTCCTCGCGACGGGCGTGAACAAGGACGGCCACCGGGAAATCCTGGGCCTGCAGGTCACCAGCGCCGAGGACGGCGCCGGCTGGCTGGGCTTCTTCCGTGATCTGACCGCCCGCGGCCTCACCGGCGTGAAACTGGTCACCAGCGACGCTCACGCTGGCCTCGTGGCCGCGATCGGGGCCACTCTGCCTGGCGCGACCTGGCAGCGCTGCCGCACTCATTACGCCGCGAATCTGATGTCCGCGACCCCGAAGTCCAGCTGGCCATGGGTGAAGACCTTGCTCCACTCGGTCTATGACCAGCCCGACGCGGACGCCGTGCACGCCCAGTTCGACCGGGTCCTCAACGCCCTCGAAGAGAAGCTCCCCGCGGTCGCCACCCACCTCGAGGGAGCCCGGGCAGACGTCCTCGCGTTCACCGGCTTCCCGAAGGAAATCTGGCGTCAGCTCTGGTCCAACAACCCCCAGGAACGTCTCAATCGAGAGATCCGGCGCCGCACCGACGTCGTGGGCATCTCCCCCGACCGTGGCTCCCTGATCCGGCTCGTCGGCGCGGTCCTGGCCGAACAACACGACGAATGGATCGAAGGCCGCCGCTACCTCGGCCTCGACGTCCTCAGCCGCTCACGCCTCACCCTCATCCCCACAGAGAAGGAGGAACCCACAACCGACCTCGGCGCTCTCAGCGCCTAAATATCCAAGAATCACGCGGAAAACGCGTTACACCACGCAATTGGACTTGACCGATTGCTCATCTTGTCGCCGGTCAGCTACCCGCCATTCATGGTCTGAAAGAACACACAATTCGAGGTCTGCTGCCGCGCATGGTTCATGTTGATTATTCGACATTCATCTCCTTCACCGCGGGATGATTGGACGTTCCCCGGCGGGTTTCCTGCTCGGTGCGTTCGTTCCCACCATGATAAAACTCACCGTGGTCTGCGCATCTGTCACAGCAGATCTCGGGAGGATCGACGAAGCCATATGGTCGTAGTAACGCTTCAATGAATGAAGCGTTTCATGGTCAAGTTGCTGTGTGCTGGTAATCGGACTGAGTTCGTCGATTGCTGTGTGGAGGAACGTCACTGCAGCTCGCGGCCTAGCGTATATCACCGTCCAGCCGTTGTAGAGCAGTCCGGACTGCTGCGCACTTTTCACCGGACATTCCGGTACAAGTTGCGTCTATCCGGATTAAGCGGCGACTTGCCGAAGAGACGGACGGTGGCGGCCCGATGGCACGCCGGGGGCTGCCGCCGCACGGATTTGCGTATGACAGAGTCTGGAGGGACACGCTCGGTCCGAGCGATTTATTTCGCAACGGTCAGGTATCTGCCGTGCGTTGCTGCCCATAGTGTTCCCGTCGTCGAGGCTTCGACCCTGTCATGGCGCGTAGCGCCATCGTCGGTCATCGCGAGTACATGTTCTGTGAAAGCGAAAAGCACGGCTTCGTCGTTCGGGCACGTTTGTCGGAATGTCGACGCGGGTGCGGTGGTCCTCGAAGCCGAAGATTGTTCGTACCTGCAGAACGTATTTCTGGCTCTTCGTACTTCACAGCAGCGCGATATTCCGTGCCGCCTTCTGCTCTTGTGTGTAGAGAGCTTGTGGCCGAGTCGCGTTTTCTTGATCCGGTCTGCGCGCTGCCGGTCGCTTCGTAGGAGACGGATACTGGCCGACGATGTCCGGTGTAAGTCTCGCCGTAATTGCGGCGATTAACGCGGTGTACATAGAACGGTGATAGACACAGGTTGTGCACAATCCGCGGGCAGCGCGAGGTTGCCCGGGCACTAAAATTCGTACACCTCCGAAAGTGAAGATGGACCGTTCGTGTTTCACGGTCATGAAAATTAGGGAGTGAAAAAATGAAAGCAGTCGTTTACAAGGGCCCCAATGAGGTCAACGTTGAAGAAGTTCCTGATGCCAAGATCGAACGTCCCACCGATGTTCTGGTGCGCATTACGGCAACAAATATCTGCGGTTCGGATTTGCACATGTATGAGGGACGCACCGATTTTGAGGTGGGCCGCACGTTTGGTCACGAGAACATGGGCGAGGTCATCGAGGTCGGTAACGGCGTCGACAAGGTCAAAGTGGGTGAGCTCGTCGTGTTGCCGTTCAATATTTCCTGTNCTACTGCATGACCACTCAACCAGACCCGGTCGGCGCCGGCGCCGCCTACGGCTTCGCCGGAATGGGTCCGTACCCCGGCGGGCAGGCCCAAATGCTGCGTGTGCCCTACGGCGACAGCAACTGCCTGCGCCTGGGTGATGACGCAGTGGAAAAGCAAAACGATTACGTGATGCTCTCGGACATCTTTCCGACCGGCTACCACGCTACCGAGATGGCCGGCGTGATTCCCGGCGACACGGTCGTGATCTACGGTGCAGGTCCGGTCGGGCTCATGGCGGCCCTGTCTGCCACAATCAAGGGCGCCAGTAAAGTCTGGGTCGTGGACCGACGCCCAGACCGGCTGGCCCTCGCCGAGCAGATCGGCGCGATCGCCGTTGATGACTCAAAGACGGACCCGGTTCAGTTCGTACTGGACCAGACCAAGGGCATCG
>NZ_PJJO01000047.1 GCF_002929535.1 Cryobacterium sp. Y11 | reverse complement strand
CCACGGTCACCATGCTCGGGCCGACACGCGTCGCCCACGCCCGGATCCTGACGCTGTCCCACTCCCGATACTTCTCGCCCTGAGGTTGGTCGGCATCGTTGGTCCGGTATTCGTTGATGACATGCTCCGGGAGCAAGAGGTGGCTGGTCAGGCGCTCGTGGTTGCGATAAATCTCCAGTACTTGGGTGGTGATGCGCAGATCGACACCCTGCTCGATCTGCGCGTAGGGTGCGGAGTAGAAATTCTTCTCCCAGACCACATGCCCGTTCTTTTGAACCCGGCGCCCCATGATCCACCTGCTGATCTCGTAGGGAACCGACGGCAGCGGCCGCAGCAACGCCTTCTCCTCGGCTTGGAAGACGCTGAGGCGGGAGCCCGCGCGTTTCTGGAACGGTTCCCGGTTATAGGCATCCATGCGTTCCCGGATCGCGACCCGCAACTCGGGGAGGGTTCCGAAACGTCGATTGCGTAAACCTGCGATCACCCAGGTCGCCACGTGCGAGACCGTGTTCTCGACGCTGGCTTTGTCTTTCTTATCCCGAATTCGGGATAAGAAAGACAAGGCTGCAGCCGAGAACGCGGTGAACGTTGTCAACAAACGCGTCATCGGCTACCTCGAGGACGACGTCTTCACGACGCTTGGCGAGTTGAATGCTGCGATCGAGGAGCGGGTGCGGGAGATCAACCATGACATCCGCCGCGCCGACGATACCACCCGGTGGGAGCGGTTCGACCCTGAGGAACGGGAGCTGCTGGGCTCGTTGCCGGATGTTGGGTTCGAGGAGGTCGAGTGGAAGGAGCTGAAGGCGGCCCGGAACTACCACGTCACCGCGGACACACAACGGTATTCGGTGCCGTTCGGGCTGGCGGGCAAGCTGCTGCGGGTTCGGCTGACGTCGTCACGGGTGACGGTCTTCGACGGACACGAGAGCAGCTGCGAGCACCCGCGGCTGATAGGCCGCAAGGGCCAGTACTCGACCCTGCCGGACCATGTCTCGCCGCAGCACCGCGATATCGACGGGCTGTGGTCCAGGCGGTGGTTCACCGACCGGGCGCGCAGCGTCGGGCCGGCCACCGTCACCGTGATTGAGCAGATCCTCGACAGCCAGGCGATCGAGGCGCAGGGCTACCTGTCCTGCCAGAACATCCTCGACGGGCTCGGCAAAAACAACCGGGAACGGCTGGAAGCGGCCTGCCAGGCGCTCGTGAACCGCAGCGCCCATCCGACCTATTCGACCCTGAAACGGTTGATGGCGCCGATCGACAACGATGCGAAGAAGCCGCGGCCGATGGTCCCGGCCGCCTCCACACGCAAACGCGTCAGCACGGTCGTGTTCCGCGACACCTCGAGTCTTGATTGCCCGAGACGGGTGAGACAGTGTCGTTTTGGGGTGTACCCCAACTAGGCGTCAGACGCTTGCATTTCACGCCGTCAGAATAGGGTCAGATTCGGATTACTTGACAGCCCTTATCGTTGGGTCTCAGAGTTCAACCTGACAGAACAGGTAGGAGAGCCACGTGACGGGTCAACGAGTTGGGTACGTGCGAGTCAGTACCCTCGATCAGAACACCGTCCGCCAGCTTGCCGACGTCGACCGGGCCTTCGAGGACAAGGCATCGGGGAAGGACTCAGAACGGCCCGGCGTGATCCTCAAAGATTGCGCACCGGGCCATTCGTCTATCCGGACTATCGTCAGTCTGACGCCGCCGACTGCCAGACACCAAATCCAGACGCTCTAAAACCCATCGCCACCGGGGAAGACGCCTACGTCGTCACCCCGCGAGACGTTCAATACTAGGGACGTTGGCGCGGCAGTAGTGCCGTAACCGACATAGCTTCCGGTCGCGAATAACGTGCCGATTGCAGAGTTACCGCGCAGCGCCCAGCCCGACGGTCGCATCGCACGCGGCGAACGAGGCACTCTGCTCGTCACGCATGAGCACGTGCGTGGCCTCGTCCGTGTTCACTGCCATGCCGTGATAACAGGGAGCGGTCTGCCCACCAGTGCACCCGAACCCCGTTTTGATTCCAGCACCGACCATCAATGAGACGAGACGTTCACCGACGTCCATATTCTTTGCTCCTTCTGGTTCTGTAAGTAATCGGCCGCTCAGTACCCGTTCAGCGCTCACTCCACTGCGGCAGCGGAATGAGAGCCGGCTCGCGGACCCCCAAATCCAACGGCGCGACGGGAACGAGAATGCCGTCCTGCCACTGGCTGACGATCCAGCCGGCGCGCTCGTTCTGACCTCGGTCGTCGAATGACACACCGTCACCACTAAGCAGGCTCCGCTCGGGCAGGTCCAGTTTGGCGACCGCCTTCTTGATCGCCGCAGGGTCGGTGCTGCCGGCCGAGCAGATCGTGTCGAACAACAGCCACGCAGCATCGAAGCCCATACGGTCGAATCCGGCTGGCTGAGAGCCGAACTCTTCTTCGAACGTCGCCACGAATTCGGTATTGCGCTCCTGCGCATCGGGCAGAAGCCCCGTCAGTTCGATTTCCGCTGCGGGGCCGGAGCTGAAGAAGCCGTTACCCGTCGTACCCATCGCCTCGACCCAAGAGGAGTCAGCGTGAGCACCGCCGGTGCCGATGAAGGCCAGTGGGTTCACGTCGGCCGCGCGCAGCGCGCGACCGAGCACTGCGCCGTCCGGCGGGTAGTTCGTTAGCACGACGATGTCGGGGGCTGCGTCCTTCAGCTGCAGGGCGACGCTCGACAGATTGGTGGAATCGGTCGCGTAGACCGCCTCGAGTACGACCTCCATGCCGTGCTCCTCGGCGGCCTCATTCACACCGGCGAAGGCATCCTCGCCGTACGACGTATTCACACCGGCAAAGGCAATCGTCAGTTCGGAGGGGTCCACACCGAGTTCCGGTGCGAGGACCTCGGCGGCGAAGTCAACGGCGTCCGAACCCATTGCCGAAGCGGCAGCCGAAATGCGGTAGAAGCCGTCAAGGTCCTGATCAACGAGCGCCTCGGCAGTCGCGCCCTCCTCCCAATAGATACCGCCGGCGCGAGCCACGACCGGCGATGCAGCGAGGGCGAGCGATGAGCCGTAGGTGCCGTAGACGATGTCGACGCCCTCGTTCATGAGACGCTCTGCGCCCTGACGTGCGGCCTGGTCGTCGGGAGCGTCGACCGTCGCCCAGACGAATTCGGCATTAAGGCAGTTGTCCTTGTTCGCCATGATCCGCGCGGCCTCGGCGCCGTTTCCGACGCGATTGCCGAGGTCGGCGAGACCACCCGAGAGCGGCAGCAGACGACCGATCTTGATCTCGCCCCCTTCGGCGTCGCCGGCACCGCTAGTGCCGGACTCGCTACAGGCCGCGAGCGCGAGGACAAGTACCGCTGCTGCAGAAATCGATGCGATACGCACGATCTTGTTGGAACTCGACATTGACAAACCTTCTTTCTTCATGGGCGACTTGTATTCTCAGGCGCCCAGATAGGCGCGCTGAACGTTCTTGTCATTCTTCATTTCGATCGCAGTGCCCTCGAGCACGACGCGTCCCCGTTCGATGACGTATGCACGATCCACGACGTCGAGCGTCTGGCTCACGTTCTGTTCGACAATGAGCACCGTTACGCCGGTCTGGCGAATCTGCCGGATCACCTCGAAGACCTCCTGGATAATGATCGGCGCCAGGCCGAGCGAGGGCTCGTCGAGCAGCAAGAGTCTCGGTTTGGCCATGAGGGCGCGGCCGATGGCGCACATTTGCTGCTCGCCCCCGCTCATCGATCCCGCGAGCTGATTGCGCCGTTCCTTGAGGATTGGGAACACCGTGTAAACGTCGTCGAGCGTCGCCGGTGCCACCTTGCGGGCCGACTTCGATCTGACTCCCAGGTGAAGGTTCTGCTCGACAGTCAGACCAGAAAAGAGACGCCGACCCTCCGGGCAGTGCGCCATCCCACGAGCGACGATCTGATGCGACGGCATGTTGGTGATCTCCGCGCCGTCGAACCAAACTTGGCCCGCACGCGAAGAGACCGCTCCTGAGGCCACACGCAGCGTGGTGCTCTTGCCCGCGCCGTTGGACCCAAGGATCGCCACGACCTCGCCTTGGGCGACTTCGAGGTCGATATCGAACAGCACAGGTGCCCGGCCATACGACACGGAGACCTTCTCAAATTTCAGCATCGGTGTACTCCTTACCCAGGTATGCAGCGATGACCGCATCGTTGCGTGCGATCTCGGCCGGCGTCCCGTCGGCCAGGTTTTTGCCGCGCTGAATGACGTAGATGTGGTCAGAGACGCCCATGACGGCGCTCATGTGGTGCTCGATCAGCACCACCGTGATCCCCCGCTGTTTGAGCGACACGATGAGTTCCATCATCTGTTGGACCTCGACGGGCACGAGTCCCCCCATAACCTCATCGAGGAGTACGACCTTGGCGCCCGTGGCGAGGACGCGCGCGACTTCAAGCCGCTTGCGGTTGCCGACCGAAAGGATCTCGGCGGGCTGGTCAGCGAGAGCATCGAGTTCCACCGCAGTCAGAAGCTCGCTGGCGAGGGCCTCCGCCTCGCGTCGCGGCAGGCGGTTGACCGTTCCCACCATCACGTTCTCTCGGACCGAGAGCGCCGGGTAACCGCGGACCCTCTGGAACGTCCGCGCCACGCCACGGCGGCAGACCGCCTCGGGCCGCAAACCGACGAGAGACTTACCTTCGAAGAGGACATCGCCACCGTCCAGCTTCATGAAACCAGAGAGGACGTTGAACAGGCTGGTCTTGCCGGCCCCATTGGGACCGATCACCCCTGTCACCGCGTTCTCCTCAACGGAGATATGGAGGTCGGACAATATCTTCAGACCACCACGCTGCAGACTAACTCCACGCGCTTCGAGGATCGCGGTCATGCTGACTCCAGCTCTTTCTCGTTGGTAGGTGCGTCATCGTTCTGAGTCGGCTTCGCTTTCCGCTTCTTCGGTTTGAAGCGATCGATAAAGCCGAGAAGCCCTTTAGGGGCAAGGATGATGCATAGAATCAGGAGCGCGCCGTAGATGAAGTTGGCGAATCCGGGAATGACGGCACCGATCACCGTGATGATTTGTTGTTCGAGCAGCGTGATGAGAATGGCTCCAACGAGCGGCCCGAAGATCCCGCCCATGCCGCCGATAATCGACATCAGCGCTGGCTCCAGTGAGGAGTTAACCGACGCCGTGTTGGCCGGCGTGATGTAGAGCGTGTAGTACGCGAACATCGAGCCAGCGATCGAACTGAGGAACCCGCTCAGCGATACCGCGAACATCTTGGTGCGGAAGATCGGCACGCCCATAGAGCGTGCCGTGGTTTCGTCCTCGCGGATGGCACGCATCCGGAATCCCCACTTGCTGCGCACGAGCGCGATGACGATGAGGACGGTCACGACGTAGACGCCGAGGTTGAGGTACAGGTACGGGAGCGTTCCCTCGAATACGAGACCCCAGGGATCCGTCGTGAACGGGATGCTGATTCCCTCGTCGCCGCCAGTGACGGCCGAGAAATTGCTCAGCAGCACGACTCCGATCGCCCCGAACGCGAGCGTTGCCAAGGCAAAGTAATGTCCTGAAAGCCGCAGTGATATCAGGCCGAGGAGCAGTGCGACCAGGACAGCGCCCAGACCAGCCAGTGGAATGGCCAGCAACACAGGGATTTCGACCTGACGGTTCAGAAGCACCGCCCCATAGGCACCGATCGCGAAGAGCGCACCATGGCCGAGCGAGAATAACCCCGTCAGACCGCCGACGATGTTCCAAGCCGTCGCAAACGTCGCGAATATCAGAACCGTGATGACGAGATTCTGGAAGAAGTTGTTATCGGTAACCAGAGGAACCAGCGAGAAGCAGACGATCACGACTGTCAGGGGAATGAGCTTGCGTAGCATCAGCGAGCTCCAGCGAAATGTGCGCCGCTCGTCGCTCGGCCCATAAGACC
The DNA here is from genome assembly GCF_002929535.1 of Cryobacterium sp. Y11. Classification (GTDB taxonomy): domain Bacteria; phylum Actinomycetota; class Actinomycetes; order Actinomycetales; family Microbacteriaceae; genus Cryobacterium. Next base: position 72,826 of record NZ_PJJO01000047.1, on the reverse strand, counting down.
CGAGGGACGAACGAGCAGGATGATGACGAAGATCAGGAAGAGCACACCCTGCGACCACTCGGTACCGAGGTAATAGCCAGCGGCCGTCTCGATGACACCGACGATCAGACCCCCGATGAGCGCACCGATGATCGATCCGAACCCGCCTAGCACCACCACGACGAAGCTTACGAGCACGAACGACAAGCCACTCACCGGCGTCACCGCCTGGAAGGGAACGATAAGGGATCCGGCTGCAACCGTGAGCGCAATACCCGTCACGAACACAGTGAGATATACGCGTTCCACCCGAATGCCCACAATTTGGGCAGCGCCGTTGTCCTGCGCAACTGCCCGAATCTCCTGCCCCAGACGCGACTTCTCCAACAGCAGCCAGACGCCGAAGAAGAGCACCAGAGCGGCGACAAAAGCGATCACACGGCCCAATTCGACCGATACGCCGAGTAGGTTCACGCTTTGCGCTGCAACCGGGTCGTTGATGGAAACGGTGCTAGGGCCGAACACTATGAGCGCGACGGCCTGCAGCACAATGCTCAAACCGAGGGTCGCGAACACTTGCACGTAGAGCGATCGACCAAGCGACGGCTTGATCACCAACTGGAAGATAATCAGCGATATCGGGATGCTCGCTAGCACGACCAACGCCGCCGCTAGATACGGGCTAAGCCCCAAGACGTTGGTCAACGTCGCGGTCACAATCATTCCCAGCATCACGAACTCGCCATGCGCGAAATTCACCACGTCCATTACCCCGAAGATCAGGGTCAATCCCATCGCGACTAGCGCGAGGACTCCTCCGGCTAGCAGCCCGAGGATGAGCACATTCCACACATTAACTCTCTTCCATGACATCCGGCAAAACCGGCAAAAAACTGCTCTGTACGGCACTCGGTTGGGAAAGCGAGACCAATGCATCCTAAATCGTTGGCGCGCAGCCTCGAGAGCTAGCGCCGACGCTAGACGAGCATCCCGATCGGGTTCTCAATGCGGGCAACGAAGGCCGCAAGCCATTGTGCGGCGAGCGCCCCGTCGAGGACACGGTGGTCGGCAGACATCGTTACCGTCATGATCGTGCCGACTTCAATCGCACCATCGACAACGATGGCTCGCTGAGTGGCCAGACCGACCGCGAGAATGGCCGACTGCGGTGGGTTAATGATCGCCGAGAACTCGGTGACGCCGTAGCTGCCGAGGTTTGAGACCGTGAAGCTACCGCCCTCAAGCTCATGCTGCTTGAGGCGACCGCCCCGCGCGCGTTCCGCGAGATCGGCGACGTTCCGGGCGACTTCGGTGAGCGTTTGGCGCTCGACCGACCGCAGCACTGGCGTCACCAAACCGCCGTCGACCGCCACCGCGACCGACATGTCGACGGTCGTGTAGCGGGTGATCGCAGTGCCGCCCCAGGTGGCATGCGCCTCAGGCACGTCGAGGAATGCCGCGGTGGCGGCTTTGAGCACGAAGTCGTTGAGCGACACCTTCACGGGCGCACTCTCATTAACGGATGCCCGCAGTGCGATGAGCTTGTCGACCCGGCAATCCGCCACCAGGTAGAAGTGCGGCACAGTGGACTTGCTCTCGGTGAGTCTCCGCGCTATCGCCCTGCGCATCGCGGTATGAGGGATGTCTGCGCCGCTGTCATCGCCCTGCGCGGGCGCGGGAACTATGGCGGCCGGAGCGGCAATGAGTCCTTCGATGTCTCGACGCACGATGCGTCCGCCGGGGCCGGAGCCGTCGACAGCGGAGAGGTCGAGTCCGCGCTCCTTGGCGAGGCGGCGCACGAGCGGACTAACGAACTGGCGATCCCCCGAGACGCCAGGCGAAGCAGCGCTCGACGATAGTTCGGTAGGTGCCGAGACGACGGGAGAGGGCGCGGTCTCCGGCTCGGGCGGTGCCGAAGGCGCGGCAGCTGGAGCGGGTGCAGCAGCCGACGCGGTCGACAGCCTCGCGTCGTCCGTTACAAGTCCATCGATGTTCTCGCCCTGCGCACCGACGACCGCGATGGGCACACCGACCTTGACGGACACACCCTCCTCCACGAGGAGCTTGAGCACGGTACCCGCAGTCTCGGCCGCGTACTCGACGATCGCTTTCTCGGTCTCCACTTCGGCGAGCGGTGTGCCGAAGGCGACCTCCTCGCCGAGCTTCACGAGCCAGGTCTGGATTGCCGCTTCGCTACTGTTGGCGAGCACTTCGGGCATCCGGATGATCGTTGCCATCAGCGACCACCCCAGCCCTGGCGCACGCGCTCGAGTCCGGCGACGACCTCTTCGGTGCGGGCGATCGCTGCGCGCTCCAGCACGCGTGAGATGCTCGGACTCGCCTCGCCACCCGTCACACGCTGGATCGGCTGGTCGAGGTAGTCGAAGAACCTCTGCTGCAGCTCGTCGACGAGCCATCCGCCGTACGAGGTGCCCTGCGCGCCCTGTTCAACGATGAGCACGTTGTTGGTCTTGCGGATGCTCTCGCCGATGGTCTCGAAGTCGAGGGATGCCCGGTCGAGCCACCGCAGATCGATGACCTCGGCGTCGATGCCGGTCTGCTCCACTGCTTCGAGCGCGTGCCGGACCATCGAGAGGTAGCTGATGACGGTCACGTCGTTTCCCACGCGGCGGATACCTGCCTTGCCGAACGGCAGTTGGTAATCGAAGTCGCCCGCGGGGATGTCGTCCACCTGACTGTAGAGGTCGACGTGCTCGATCACGAGCACCGGATCCTGCAGCTGAAGGGCGGCATTCATGAGACCGATGTAGTCGGCCGCCGTCGATGCGGCGACGATGCGCCATCCGGGGCTCGTGGCGAAGATGCCCGCCGGGTCCATGAGGTGCTGCGAGCCGTAACCTGAGCCCATCGCGACCTTGGTGCGCAGGACGAGCGGAACCGGGTTCACGCCGCCGAACATGTGGCGTGCCTTGCCGATCTGGTTGAAGACCTGGTCGGCGGCGACCCACATGAAGTCTGGGTACATGAACTCGATGATGGGACGGTAGCGGCCGTCGAGTGCCATTCCGCCGGCGAGGCCGGCGAACGCGTTCTCGCTGATCGGTGTGCCGAGGATGCGGTCAGGGTACTTGGCGGCGAGTCCTTTGGTTGCGCCGTTCGTGCCGCCGCTGAGGCGGTGGATGTCCTCGCCCAGCACGACGATGCGGTCGTCCTCTTCCATGCGGCGGGCCATGACGCCCGCTACTGCCTCGACGAACTTGGACTGTACAACCTCGCCCGTGTATTCGAGGGGCTCGAGAACTCGGGCATTCGCAAGTTCACTTGCGTCACCGCGCACGCCGACGTTCACGAAGTCGGTGTCGGGCCAGAGGTTCGGACGGATGCGACGCTTACCTATAGCGTCAGGGTCAGCCTCGGTGAGTTGCGCAGCAGCCTCCCGCATGGCGGACTGGGCCTGCTCGCGCACGGAGTCAACTCCGGCCTGGTCGATGAGCCCGAGCGCGATCATCTCCGTCGCTACACGCAGCAGCGGATCGCGGAGGCGCCACGACGACTCCTCCTCTTTGCTACGGTAACCGAATGCGCTGCCCGGGTACGGGCCGTTCTGGTGGAAGAACCGGTAGACCTCAGCCTCGATGACGGCGGGGCCGCCGCCGGAGCGCATGACCGCCTCCGCCTGAGTCATCGCGATGTGCACCGCGAGGGGGTCCATGCCGTCCACTCGCCAAGCGGGGATGGAGAACCCCTGGCCGCGCACCGAGAGCCGGGTGTCTGCGACGCTCTCCTCGATCCTCGTCGCGACCGCATAGAGGTTATTTTCGATGAAAAAGCACACTGGCAGCTTCCATGCCGCCGCAAGGTTCATCGACTCGAGCACGGAGCCGATCTGGCTGGCGCCGTCTCCGAAGTAGTTGACCGTGATGTCGCTAGTGCCCGCCCGCTTCTGCGACCACGCATTACCCGTCGCGAGAGGGGCGCCTCCACCGACGATGGCATTGGTGCCGAGAGCGCCTGCCTCGAACCACTGGAGATGCATTGAGCCGCCGCGGCCGCTGCAATATCCCTGCGCGAGGCCGAGTATCTCGGCAAGAGTGCGCTGGAGCACGGTCTGCACATCGGCGGTAACGACGGCGCCGAGGTCGAACTTTCCGTCGGAGACGTGGGTAAGGGCCTTGGCGAGAAACTGGTGATGTCCGCGGTGGGAGCCGTTGACAGCATCCGTCGATCGCATTCCCACGATGGAGCCGACCGCAGCTCCCTCCTGACCAATGCTCGAGTGCGCGGGCCCATGCACGAGACCTTCGCCGGCGAGGTCGAGAACGGTCTCCTCAAAGGCGCGGATGACGTGCAGCTCGGCAAGTATCGCTGCCAACAGTTCAGGGTCGGCTGCTTTCCAGTCGGCGGCGGTCGTGGTGACCTCAACCCAGGGTGCTGTGGGCTCCAGTCGGCGCGTTTTCGGCATCGTCCCTCTCCGTTGATGGGGTGTCGTTGCCGCGTTATACGGCCGACTACGGTTGAGACTAACCTAGAAATGTATTCAATTACAAGATTAGTCCCCAAAAACCACACCAAATGAGGCACTATAAGGGTTAACTGGATTCAATTATGAAGGAGGATGCATGGCGCTACCGGGCCTGAGAGGTACTGACCACATCGGATTCACCGTCCCCGACCTCGACCAGGCACACGACTTCTTCGTCCGGGTGCTCGGCTGTGAGTACGTATACTCCCTCGGACCGTTCGTGCGCGAGGAGGATAACTGGATGCAGGAACACCTCGGCGTGCATCCGCGAACGGTCATGCACAAACTCAACTTCTACCGCTGCGGCAAAGGATCGAACTTCGAAGTCTTTGAGTACAACGCGCCCGACGGACAGGCGCCGCAGCCCCGCAACAGCGACATTGGCGGGCATCACCTCGCCTTCTACGTCGACGACTTCGACGTCGCACTCGACTACTTGCGAGCGGAAGGCGTCGAGATCATGGACGAGCCGACGGTGAGCGGGAACGCGAGCCTCGGCCAGCGCTGGGTATATTTCCGCAGCCCGTGGGGCATGCAGTTCGAACTCGTGAGCTACCCAGACGGCAAGGAGTACGAGAAAGATGCGCGGGTGCTGTTGTGGCACCCGGCACGCCCGAGCGAGTAATCGAGCATCACCGAACCGATGAAAGATGAATACAGAAGGAGTTTTCAGCCCGAGTGAATACAATAGTCGCGAATCGGTCGCGGTCACGGGGTGAATAGCTGTGCGGACTGGCCACATTGAATTCAATCTGACAGGATGGAAGCTCCGCGCATTTGTGCGGCTGCGAATCGCACCCAAGGGAGGGCCGATGTCAGGCGTTTATCCGCTCACGCCGAGTGTGAGCGCGTCGGGTCAAGTTTCACAGACGCACGACGGTAACTCCAGCACACGCATCGCCGAGTTCATTCGCAACGCCATTCTCAGCGGTGAGTATCGGCCCGGTGCGCGAATTCGCCAGGAGGACGTCGCCCAGCGATTCGGCGCCAGTCGCATTCCGGTTCGAGAGGCCCTGCGCACTCTCAAGGCCGACGGCCTCGTGACCCTTGTCGCCAACGCCGGCGCATGGGTGTCGCGGATGACCCCCGCCGAGTGCAGCGAAGTGTATGAGACCCGCGAACGTGTCGAGCCTCTCCTCCTCCGCTACGCGATGCCCGGACTCGATGCAGTCGCGATCGATCATCTCGACGAACTCGCCGAGCAGATGCGGCGCACCCACGACGTCGAGGAATTCCTGAGGCTCGACCGTGAGTTCCACTTGGGCTCGTACACGACGGCACGCACGACCGTGCTCGGCGATCTGGTTAACCGGTTATGGAACACCACCCAGCACTACCGCCGCGCGTTCACCCTTCTCCTCGAGGAGCACTCCGCGAGGGTCGTGCACGATGAGCACCACCTGCTCGTCACAGCGATCCGCGACGGCGACACCGACGGAGCAGAGGCAGTTCTCTCCGGACACATCCGGCGCACGCGGCTCGCCCTCGCCCGGCATCCTGAAGTCTTCGATCAGTAGTCACCCCGACCGGCAGTTTCTAGCGATCGTTGCGAATCGTGTGTGCCTGAGTTCTGTGTCGTAATCGTCTCATGGCCTGATGGGGTGTGCGGTCTTTGAGGCAGGCTCTGGGTCGACCGTTAAGTTCGTCGGCCACAGCGTTGAGGTGATCTTGGTCCCACTGGCTGAGGTCAGTCCCCTTCGGGAAATATTGGCGCAGGAGCCCATTGGTGTTTTCATTAGTCTCTCGCTGCCACGGCGAGTGCGGGTCGGCGAAGTAAATTCGAAGCCCAGTCTTCGTCTCGATGCGCTTGTGATGGAACATTTCGTTGCCTTGATCCCGTGTCATTGTGCGCCGGAGCGACGATGGCAGGCTCGAGAACGCACCAATGAGTGCGTCACCGACGGTTTGTGCGCTGTGGTCGCTCTGGAGGAAGACGAGGATCGTCATGCGAGTCTTGCGTTCCACGAGCGTGGCAATTGCTGAGCCGTTACTGGAGCCCAAAATGAGGTCTCCTTGCCAATGTCCGGCTTGGAGCCGGGATTCGACGTGTGCTGGGCGTTCGTGGATGGAGGACATTACGGTGGACTGCTTCAGTGAACCGTCTTTGGATCTGCCGCGCCCGCGACGGTGCCGGTACGTGCGTCCCGTGCGCAGGCTCGCCGGGGTGGGGCCACGACGATCAGTCCGCGATACACACCGTCGTAGATAGTCTCAGGACAAACGTGCCATCTCGGCGTGCCCGGGTCTCGGCGTCGTAGCCATCTGCTGATCTGATCCGGCGACCATCGTTTCGCAAGTTTCACTGCGACGATGCTTCGAAGAGCTGGGACCTCCTCGAAGACGCGGATCTTCGGCCGCTTGCGCTGCACATGGGCCCGGTTGTGGGCGAACCACGGCTGGTAGGTGCCGTCCGCCTTGCGGTTGCGTGCAATCTCTCGATAGACGCTCTGGAAGCTTTTCCCAATCCGGACAGCGATTCCTTTCACGGCCTCGCCTGCGGCGAGGCCGTCTCCGATTTCGATTCGGTCGTCCTGAGAGAAATAGCGGGAACTAATGGGGATGCGTTCGACGACAGTCATACTGCCAGCATCGATGAACCACAACGATCCGCAACTGAGCGACACTCCGACCTGTCGGGCCGCCTCAGACCCCGACAGGCCCTGTCGAATCAATACGAAGTAGCGACGCTTCGCCGCTGCCGGCATCTTGTTCGGTGCAAATCTGACCATTGGTTTCTCCCTGCTCGGGATTCGCAACGACCAGTAGAAACTGCCGCGCGTCCAGCGGGCGGCGCTGCCATTCCAGGACAGCATCGAGGACTGCGTCGGTGATCTTCGAGATCGTCTCGTGGGACAGCTCGGTGCCGATCGTGGAGACCAGGTGGTGCTGGATATCGCGCACTGTCATCCCGCCGGCATAGAGCGAGATGATCATGTCGTCCAGGCCGCCGAGGCGCCGCTCGCCCTTGGGTACCAAGCGGGGCGTGAAGCTCCCGTCGCGGTCCCGTGGGATGTCCAGCTCCAGATCGCCGACCTCGGCCGCGACCGTCTTCGCCGACGTTCCATTTCGCGAATTCGCATAGAACCTAGCTTCGGGATCGCCCTTGTCATAGCCGAGGTGCTCGGTCAGTTCGGCCTGCAACCCGCGCTCGAGGGCCGCTTTGATTAGGCCGGGCACGAACCCGCCCTCGCCGGTGAGCTGCATCGTGCCGGCATCGATCTTCGCGAAGAGACCATCGAGAGCACCGCTATCGCGCAGCTCCTTGATCGCATCGGCGGTCGCACGCTGGGCTGGGGACTTCGGTGCTTTCAGCTTCTCATTTCGTTCTGACATGACCATTAGTGTCACTCCTTCAAATGAATCCGCAACCCCTTACACAAACCATCTGACACCCTCGCTCGACGCGACCGACTCGTCTTCGGAACAAACGTATGGGGGCCCGGAGAAAACCGAAGCACCGCCGCTTGCCATGAGTCGTCGCTTCCCATCTCGAGGTAATCCACTGTGACCGATGAACCTGGAGTGGTCGATGGGACATCCAAAGGTCCCTCCTCGACGGGCGGCGACTCCGGCCCGCAGGCGGTAAGGGTTGCGTCCCCGAGAAGCGCGGCAGCTAGGTGTACCCGGCCATGACGTTAGTGACTTAAGGGGTTGAAAAAGGGAGGGCCTCCGGTGCTTAGTGGAGATGTTCAACGTCTCACTTCGCAACGGAGGTCCTCATGTCACACATTAACGCCAAATTGAACGGTCGCGGAAGGGCCCTGCTGGTCGAAAGGGTTCTCGGCGGTCGACCGGCGGCGCACGTCGCCAAGGAACTCGGCATCTCTCGGCAGTGCGCCTATCGGTGGGTACGCCGCTATCGTGCCGAGGGTGAAGCTGGCCTGATCGATCGGTCGTCGCGACCACACGTAATGGCAACACAAACCAGCCCGGAACGTGAAGCGGCCGTTCCGGAGGCGCGCACCCGCCTGCGCACTGGCCGAGGGTGTCCTCCTCCGTGCGGCCGCGTTCTTCGCCAGCTGTGGCATCCCCAAGATTGAACGCGTCCTCTCCTACAACGCCTTCGCCTACCGAAAATCCCGCGCTTTCAAGGACGCCGTGGCGACCCTCGGCGCGCAGCAGCGCTTCATCAAACCGCACTGCCCCTGGACCAACGGAAAAGTCGAACGCTTCAACCGCATACTCCAAGCCGAATGGGCCTTCCGACAGGTATTCACCAGCAGCGCTGAGCGCACTCACGCCCTTGACCCGTGGCTCAAGTACTACAACACTGAACGTATCCACACGGGCATCGGATCCACCCCGCTCCAGCGAGTGTCACCAATCTGATAACCGGATACAACTAGCAGCACGTCGCGAAGTGGATGCGCACGCTCCCGATCACCTGCGCACCTCGATCATCGATGCGCTCACCGCGGTGCTCGCGCGCGAGGGCGCCGAGCGTTCGGCGACCGAGGAGATCCAACGGGAGCAGGATGCCGCGGCGAGCCTCTCGACATTGCTGCCAGCCTACGAGGATGCTCTCGCGCGGGTCTACGACCCGGACCAGATCGGGCGGATGGAAGCGGTCGTTCGCGATGTGCTCGACGCGGCCATTGCTGATCGCATTGTTAACGATGAAGCGTGGACGCATCTCGCGAGCCGGCTGGCTGCGCACGAGGCGCGGGGTGTCGACGTGCGCGCGCAGCTGGTCGCGGCCGTCCGGGCCGAGGACACCGAGCCCGGCTCGAGCATCGAAGCGTTCGCGAAGATCTACTACCACCGCATCGGAGCACCTAAACTGCCCTCCTGACAAAACCCACGTATCAGGCACCAGCGCGGGGTCGAACGCGACTCGAGAGCAAGGGCGCAGGCTAAAACGGCCTCGTCGCCTCCTCGACGAGTTCTAGCAGGTGCCGGTACTTCTGCCCGGTCGCCCGGCTCATCCCAAGCTCACAAGTGCGATTGGCCGACGCATATGAGGCATAGCTGCGCTCGGCCACTTCTGCCGACTCCCGTGCGGTCGCCGAGGCAGTGAGCTCCGGATGCAGCAGCCCGCGGTCTCCGGCGAAGGCGCAACAACTCCAGTCCACCGGAACGTGCACATCGGGGCTGATTAGTTCCGCCAGTTCGGTCATCATCGTGTTGATGCCGAGTTGGGTCGATGAGCAGCTGTGGTGTAGCGCGATCGACGACACCGGCATCGTGATTGGGAGAAGCTCGATGACGTTCTCGTGGATGAATTCGACAGCGTCGACGAATCGCAGCACCGCATAGTCGCCACCGGCGGTGATAGCGTTCTTCTGCATAGTCTCCAACCCCTCGGTGCAGGAAGCCGCGTCGCACACGATCGGCAGCTCGCCGCCGCGACTCGCGGCCAGCAGCGCCGGAAGCACGGAGTCGGTCATCCGGTCGTAGCCGCGCGTGTTTCCCTTCGACTTCCACGGCGTGCCGCAGCAGAGCGAATCGATGGCCTCGGGAATCGTCAGGCTCACGCCGACCCGCGCGCACAGCTCCAGAAAGGCATCGGTCACTCCCATGCCGTCGGCCGCGGGGCCGAACATCGTACCGATGCAGGCGGCGAAGTACACGGCGACCGGCTTGGCCTCCGGTTCGCTCGCCGGCAGAGCTCGGCGTCGTGACCCGCCGCGCGGCAGATCCTTATCGTAGAGAGGTACCGTGTCGGCGCCGAGCAGTGCCCGGCCGACCCGAGTGGCGGCAATAACCAATGGTGCCGGTACCCGGTCGGCCACGCTCAGCGCCAGACTGCCGAGTGCGGTGGCCGTGCCCCAATTCTTTGCCGCCCCGAGCCAGGCCGATTGTTCGAGCGCGTTGGTGTTCTCGGTGCGTAACCGGCGAACGAGATCGCCGGTGTTGATGTTCACCGGGCAGGCGACCTGGCACATGCCATCGACGGCGCAGGTCTCGACACCGTCGTAGTTATAGTCGCGGCGCAGCTCAGCTAGCAGCGTCTCGTTACCAGCGGTTTCTGCGAACTTCATCTCCCGGCGAATCACAATGCGTTGCCGGGGCGTCATCGTGAGGTCTTTCGACGGGCAGGCCGGTTCGCAGTAGCCGCACTCGACACAGCTATCCACCTCTACCTCCACCGTCGGGGCGAGCTTGAGGTTTGCTATGTAGGACTGGGGGTCGTCCGAGAGAATCACGCCGGGGTTCAGTAGACCGGTCGGGTCGAATAGCGCCTTGAGCTCGCGCATCACGGTATAAAGTTCGTCGCCGTATTGGCGCTGCACGAACGGGGCCATGATGCGTCCCGTGCCGTGCTCGGCTTTAAGTGAACCGTTGTTACCGAGAACGAGGCAGACCATCTCCTCAGTGAACCGCTCGTAGCGGGCGAGGGAGGTCGGGTTGTCGAAATGCTCGTTGAGCATGAAGTGGATGTTGCCATCCTTAGCATGACCGAAGATCACGCTTTCTTCATAGTCGTACGCGTCGAAGAGGTCGATCAGGCTTTCGCAGGTGCCGAGTAGCGCCGGAACCGGAACCACGATGTCTTCGAGCAGGGCCGTCGTTCCTGACGGGCGCGCGCCAGCGACGGTCGTGTAGAGGCCCTTACGGATGTGCCAGAGGTTCGCCCGTTCGCGGGCGTTCCCAGTCAGCGACAGCGGAGCAATCAGGTCGAGTGCCGCGAGGGCAGCAGCTCCGGCATCCCGCTGCTTGGCCAGCTGGTCAGGGGTCGCGGCCAAGTACTCAAGCAGTAGAGCGGCGTGCCCGTCGACGCTGAGTGACTGAAGCTCCGGCGTGCTGTTTGGTTGGGTCTGGGCGACCCGTAGCGAGGTCGCATCCATGAGCTCGATCGTGCCGAGCCCGGCCGCGACCAGCGACGGAAGCGCCGAGGTCGCCGCACTGAGGCTGGGAAAGAGGGCCAGTCCGGTCAGTGCATGGGGGAGAGCGGGAACGGTTCGGAAGATGACCTCGGCGACGAAGCCCAGGGTTCCCTCGCTGCCGATCATCAGGTGGGCGAGGATGTCAACCGGACGCTCGTGGTCGAGAAACGAATTGATCCCGTATCCCATAGTGTTCTTCATTGAGAACTGCGCTTGGATCAGCGACACGGACGCCGCGTTCCCGCGGACTCGATCCCGCAGCCGGGTCAGCCCGCGGTGGAGGGCCGGTTCGAGCTGGCGCAGGCGGTCGTCGGCGTCGTTGGCCCCGGTGTCGACGATTGTGCCGCTCGGCAGCACAACCACCATCGATTCAACAGTCTGGTAGCTGTTCTGTGCGGTGCCGCAGGCCATGCCACTCGAGTTGTTGGCGACGACCCCGCCGATTGTGCAGGCGATCTCGCTCGCCGGGTCGGGTCCGAGTTTGCGGCCGAAACGGGTGAGGTGCGCGTTCACCTGACGTACGGTCACACCGGGCTGAACACGCACCCGTGCGCCGGCATCCAGTACTTCGATGGAGCGGAAATTGGCCCGTGTATCGACGAGGATGCCGTCGGTCACGCCCTGCCCGCTCAGGCTGGTTCCGCCGGAGCGAAAGGTCAAAGGGATGCTGCGGCGCTGGCTCTCCCGATACAACTCGGCCACCTCGGCCACGGAGGTCGGTGTGGCGACACTAGTCGGGACGAGCAGGTAGTGCGACGCGTCGTGCGCATACTTCAGTCGATCAATCGAGCGGTTGCTCGAGGCAATCGAGGCGTTCGGCGCCGATGCGGGTGCAGAAACGGGTGCCGATGCGGCGTTCATTCAAGATCCTTTCAGGCTGCGGCTGTGCACTGCCTCATATGTGGTGCGGACCGCGGTCATCGATTCGTCGAATGAGGCCTGTGCTACCGCGGTGAAGAGGCAGTCGATAACCATGAGCTGCGCGATTCTGCTGCCGAGCGCCCCGGAACGGAACCGGGTTTCCCGTGCGGCGGTGGTCAGCACGACGTCGGCCGCGTTGGCCAGGGGTGATTCCCCGAAGTTGGTAATGGCGATCGTCGCAGCACCTGCCGCACGCGCGAGCTTCAGAAACTCCACGGTGTCGATCGTCGAACCGGTGTGCGAGACCGCGATGGCGACACAGGATGCGTCGAGGGTCGCCGCCGAGGTCCAGGCAGAGTGGGGGTCGGGCCAGTTGAGGGCGGTGCGGCCGATTCGCGTGAGTTTCTGCTGCAGGTCAAGACCCACGAACGAGCTTGCCCCCACGCCGAAACTGTCGATGCGCCTGGCCGACTTCACCAGATCAACGGCTCGGCCAAGCGCCAGCGTGTCGAGCACTTTGGCGGTGTCGGCAATCGACAGCGTTTCATTGAGGGCCACTTTCGTCACGATGTCGGCGAGGCTATCCTCTCGGTCGATGTCGCCGGACACCGACGAGAAGCTGGAATTCTGCAGGTCCTCCCGCGTCGTCTCCCGAGTGAGATCGATGCGCAGATCTTTGTAGTGCTCGTAGCCGATGCGCTTGTAGAACCGCACGACCGAGGTTGTCGACGTGCCGCAGCGGACCGCGAGCTCGGCGATCGACAGGTTCGCGCCATCCGCCGGGTGTGCCAGAAAGAGTTCAGCAATCCGCCGTTCGGTGGGGCGAAGCGAGGGCATGGCGGCACGCATGCGCACCAGAACGGTCCGGGAATCCGGTCGTTCGAGGATGTCATCGATCACGTTCTGTCCCTTTCAAACGGTGAAACGGCCACGGTGCGGCACCTCTGTCGTGAGGCCCTCACTGCATACCGACAACAATACGAGAAAAGAAAGTACATATGTTGTAAAGATGGTGTACTTTTATTCCAACCTGGATCACAGACGCTTTCAGTGTGACCGCGAGTCGGCGGCCTCATGCAATGGAGCATCACAACACACCTGAGGAGTAACCCTTGTCACACGGTTCTCGTTTTACTCGTGGGGCAGTCTCGGCACTCGGTCTCGCCGCGATCGTCTCACTTGCAGTATCGGGCTGTTCAAGCCCCGGCACGCCAGCACCCGCTGAAACGGCCAAGTCCGGCGGTTCGTTGGTCGTTGGAGTCACCTCAGACCCCGACACCCTCTTTCCCTGGAAGGCCACCCAGTTCCAAGCCACACACGTTCTGCAGAACGTGTATGGCACTCTGACCGAGTTCGATGAGGGCCTGAATGTCGTTCCGGGCCTCGCCGAGTCGTGGGACGCCTCCGAAGACGGCTTGACCGTCACCCTGAAGTTGCGTGAAGGCGTCACCTTTGCCGATGGCAGCACATTCGGTTCAGAAGACGTCGTCAGCTCGCTGACGAAGATCCAGGACGAGGCGACCGCCGCGGTGTCCCGCAGCGCCCTCGCTTCCGTCACGGCCATCGAGGCCAGCGATGAGAACACCGTGCTACTGACCCTGTCAGCCCCGAATGCCGCATTGCCGGCGGGCCTCGCCGTTCTCACGCTAGCGATGCTCTCGTCCGATGACACCGAGGCAGCATTGAACACGGCGCCCAACGGCACCGGCGCCTATTCGTTCGACACCCGCGTGGCGAACCAATCGATCACCCTGAAGAAGAACACCGCGTATTGGGGCGACGAGCCGACGCTGGGCAGCGTCGAGTTCCGCGTCATCCCCGACGAGTCGTCGATCGTGTCGGCCATGCAGTCCGGCAACGTGCAGATGGCTATCTTCGACGACCCGTTGGTCGCTCAGACCGCTGAAAGCGGATCGATCACGATTGCCAAGACGCCGCAGCTCAGTTACCACACGCTGCAGCTGAACGCGACGCGCGGCGATCTCGCCGACGTCAACGTGCGCCTCGCCATTTCCTGTGCCGTCGACCGCCAGGAAGTGCTCGACACCGCTGCGCTCGGCGAAGGTGAAGTCACCGGCCCGATCACCTCACCGGCCTACAAGTCGGACACGGATGCGCGCCCGTGTCCGGAGCGTGACCTCAAGCAGGCTGCCGCTTACCTGGCCAAGGCCGGCAAGGCTGACGGCGTCACCATCAAGACGATCGTGTCGCAGGGCGAGTACGCGACCTCGGTGAACGAGGCACAGAATCTCAAGGCGCAGCTGGCCGAGGCGAAGATCACCCTCGACGTTGAGACCCTCGAATCCGGTGCCTACGTCGACCGCTGGGTCGCCGGCGACTTCGACGCCGCTGTCGCCCTGAATGGCGGACAACCGGACCCCGACGGCATGTATGGCCGTTACTTCACCAGTACCGGCAACCTGAACAAGGTCGCCGGCTACAGCTCGCCGGAACTCGACGCGCTGTTCGCCGAGGGCCGTGCCGCGAGCGACCCGACGGACCGCGCCGCTATCTATGAGAAGGTCTCGGCCGAGCTCGAAGATAACGCCGCCTGGGTGTGGCTCTTCACAAGCTACAGCTATACAGCGACGGACTCTGCGGTGCAGGGGTTCGTGCCCATGGCCAATGGTTCGCTCCAGTACCTGCGCACCACAACCGTTAACTAACGATTGCCGGGGCGGGTGCCGACTGACAACGTCGGTACCCGCTATGCAATTGGGAATGCCCGAAGGACATGCTCAAAACTTTCTCCCACAACAGCGTCGTGCGCCGAATCGGCGCTGCGGCGCTCACCCTCCTCGGCGTCGCGATCTTTGTCTTCATCATGCTGCGGGCCATCCCCGGTAACCAGATCACCGCGGGTCTCGGCACCGAAGCCGCCGCGCTCACCCCGGCGCAGAAACTAGCTCTCGAGCAGTATTACGGCCTCGACCAGCCGCTGGTCGTGCAATTCTTCTCGTGGCTGGGGAACTTGTTCACCGGAAATCTCGGCTTCTCCGCGCGCGCTCAGCAGAGTGTTCTCGACCTCACCGTCGCCTCCCTGCCGGTCACCTTCGAACTTGCGATCTTCTCGATCGTTCTCGCGTTGCTGATCGGCATCCCACTCGGGATGCTGTCGGCCTCGAAGCCGGACTCCCCGCGTGACGCCCTCGGCCAGATCGTCGGCCTCGCCGGCTTGTCGATCCCTGCCTTTCTGCTCGCCACTGCGCTGCTCTCGGTGCTCGCCTCCTCCCTCGGTTTCAACCCGAACGGGCAAGCCTTTGCCTCGCTGTTCGGCGATCCGCTGCTTAACCTGCAGCAGATGCTTCTCCCGTCTTTGGTCCTCGGCTTCGGAATCGCGGCCCCGATCATGCGCACCACACGGACTGCGGTGCTTGAAGTGCGCTCCAACGATTTTATTCGCACGGCACGCGCCAAGGGCGTTCCACCCCGCCGACTGCAGCTGAAGCATGTGCTCGGCAACGCTCTGGTACCGATCGTCACGATGACCGGTCTGCAGTTCGGATACCTTCTCGGCGGCGCCGTCGTCGTCGAGCAGATCTTCTCTCTGCCGGGCATCGGCCGGCAGGTTCTGCTCGGGATTCAACAGAAGGAGTACGCGCTCGTGCAGAGCACCGTGCTGGTGATCGCGCTCACCTTCGTGATCGTGAATCTGCTCACCGACCTGACTTACCGCCTCATCGATCCCCGGGTGCGTGCCTCATGACCGATCTCGCCCCGGCGCCCGTCGGCCCCACGCCCCGCACTGGCAGCGTCGCGGCCGGTCGCTTCCGTGCACTGCTGCGGAGCCCCAGCGGTTTGAGTGGTGCAATCATCGTCAGCCTGCTCGTGCTCCTGACGTTCGCTTCGTACTTTTCCCTGCTGTCCTATGACCCGATCGCTCAGGATCCGCCGTCGCGGCTCCTCGCTCCGTCGTTTACGCACTTGTTCGGGACCGACCAGTTCGGCCGCGACGTGTTCTCCCGCGTTGCCGCCGGGGTGGCGAACTCCGCCCTGATCGCCGTTGTCGCCGTGACCTTCGCCACGGTGATCGGCACGATGGGTGGCCTTATCGCGGGCTTCTTCCGCGGCATCCCCGATGTCGCCATCGGCGGAGTCACCAACGTACTCTTCGCGTTCCCGCCGCTGCTGCTCGCCCTTGCCTTGGTATCGGTGTTCGACCGCAACTGGTTCACCATCGCTGTCGCGATCGCCATTGTCTACGTGCCGATCTTCATCCGCGTCACTCGCGGTCCCGTGCTCTCGCTTCGGGAGGTCGAGTATGTGAAGGCCGCCACGAGTACCGGCGCCAGCCGCATCGCGGTGATGATGCGGCACGTGCTGCCGAACATTACGTCGATCATCATCATTCAGGTCACTCTGTCGCTGTCGTGGGCGGTGCTCACCGAAGCCTCGCTGAGCTTCCTGGGCCTGGGCGCACCGCCGCCCACCCCGTCGCTCGGCTCGATGATCTTTGAAGCACGCACCCTGGTCTACATCGCGCCCTGGACCATGATCGCGCCCGGCGTGATCGTCGTTCTTCTCGTCGTCGGCCTCAACCTGCTCGGCGATGGCCTGCGCGACATACTTGATCCCCGAAACAAAGGCAAACGATGACCCGGCACGACCTCACCCCGACCGGAACAGCAGCTCCCGACGCCGCGACGATCTCACTCGTTGGGCTGACCACCGAAGAAGCAGACCCGCGCTACGCCGAGATCGACCGGATGTCGGTGGGCAACTTGGCCGTGCTGATGAACGACGCCGACGCCACGGTTCCCGGAGCGGTGGCGCTGGCCCTGCCGAGCATTGTGCCGGCCATCGAAGCTGCCGCGCTGCGGATGAAGGCCGGCGGTCGCCTGATCTATGTCGGGGCGGGAACGCCCGGACGGATCGGCGTGCTCGATGCGTCGGAATGCCCGCCCACCTTCAGCACACCGCCGGAGCAGGTCTTTGCGATCATCGCCGGAGGCTTGAAGGCAATCGTGTCACCGTGCGAGGGAGCCGAGGATGACCCCGCGGCCGGAGTATCCGCCATCGACGCGGCGGGTGTGACCTCCCTCGATACCGTGATCGGCATCGCATCCAGCGGCCGAACCCCCTATGTGGTTGCTGCCGTCGCCCGTGCGCGGGAACTCGGCGCGCTCAGCATTGGACTCTCCTGCAACCGTGGGACCGTGCTCAGCGAGGCGGCCGAACATGGCATCGAGGTTCTGGTCGGGCCGGAGGTGCTCAGCGGATCCACTCGGTTGAAGGCCGGAACGGCGCAGAAGCTCGTGCTCAATATGTTCTCGACCATCGTGATGGTGCAGCTTGGCAAGACCTACGGCAACCTGATGGTCGACGTGAAACCGACCAACGTGAAACTGCGGGAGCGCGCGCTCGGCATTGTTCGCACCGTCGCCGGCGTCAGTCGTGACCGGGCAGAGGCCGCACTCGCGACCAGCGGCTACAACGTCAAGGTGGCGATTGTGCTGCTCCGCACCGGTCGCAGCACCGAGGAAGCCGGCGCTCGACTGAGCGCTGTCAACGGAAACCTACGCGCAGCTCTGGAGGAACAATGAAGATTCTCGGCATGATCTCTGGCACGTCACACGATGGAATCGACGCGGCAGTCGTCGATTTCAACTTCGCCGATGGCGTGCTCACAGGGGCGGTACTGCACCGCAGCGGCACGCCCTATGCCCCCGAGTTGCGTGCCCGGCTGATCGCGGTGCTTCCGCCCGCCGAGACGACCCTCGCTGAGGTTTGCGAGCTCGACACCCTGATCGGGCAGGCCTTCGCAGACGTCGCGGCTGCGGCAATCGCGGCTGACGGCGCCGTTGACCTGATCGTCTCGCACGGGCAGACCGTCTTCCACTGGGTGGACGGCGGCCACGCACTCGGCACCCTGCAGATCGGCCAGCCGGCCTGGATCGCCGAGAAAACCGGCACCCCCGTCGTCTCAGATGTGCGCATTAGGGACATTACCGCGGGTGGGCACGGCGCCCCGCTCGTCTCCTTCCTGGATGCGCTATTGCTCGCCGGATCGCCCGGCACCCCCGGAGCCCTGAACCTCGGCGGCATCTCGAACATGACGGTGGTCCCCACCGACGGTGCACTCTACGCCTACGACATCGGTCCGGCCAACGCGCTCATCGACGCGACGATCACCGAACGCGCCTTGAACGCACTCGGCTATGACGAGGGCGGCCGGATCGCCGCATCCGGTTCGATCGATGCGGTTCTGCTCGATTTGCTGCTCGGTGATGCCTACTACGCGCTGCCCGCCCCGAAGAGCACCGGAAAAGAGCACTTCCACGGCAGCTATGTCAGCGATGCGATTCTCCGGTCCGGACGCACCGTAAGCGACGTTGACCTGGTGGCCACGCTGACCGAGCTGACGGTGCAGACCGTGGCCCGCGACGTGCGCGCCGCCGGAATCGACCTGCTCGTGGTCTCGGGTGGAGGATGCCACAACTCGGTGATTCTGGACGGTCTGCGCGCCGCCCTGCCCGGTGTCAACGTAGTGCTATCCGACGAGTTCGGTGCACCGGCCGACGAGAAGGAAGCCATCGCGTTCGCGCTCATCGGTTGGTGCACAGCCCACGGCCTGCCCGGCACCAACCCGGCTGGAACCGGGGCGCGCGGGGCGCGCGTGCTCGGCACGATCACACCGGGTAGTGGCCCGCTGGTACTGCCAGCTCCGCTGACCGAACCGCTCCGCTCGCTGACCCTGCACTCGAAGCGCTGAGCCGGGCATGTCCATCGCCTATCGCCCAGCAACCCCGGGGGACATTGACGGTATCGTGACGGTCTTTCTCGACTGCTGGCGCGGAAGCTACAGGGCGGTGCTGCCAGCACACCTGATCGACGCGATGACCGATGCACAGGCCCACGCCCTCTGGACGCGGGTGCTCGCCGAGGCGGCGCCAGGCGAGATGCTCGTTGCCGAACGGGATGCCGATGCGATGGCGGATACGGCCGCTGAATCGGATGCGGGTGTGGCGCCGGGCGTCTCCGATGCCTCGGGTGCGACCGCTGTACTGGGTGCGGCGGCGCCTCAGATCATTGGCGTCACGCGCTTCGTAGCAGGTCCCGACGGCCACGGCGCGGTCCACTCCCTCTATGTCTCGCCGCTTGCTCAAGGCACCGGCATCGGCTCCCACCTGCTGCGCGCGGCCGGCGACGCCCTGGCCGAAGCCGGCATGACGACCGCAGGATTGTGGGTCTTCAGGGACAACGCGCCCTCGCTTGCCTTCTATCAGCGTCAGGACTGGACGCCCACCGGAGAGACCCGCGTGCAAGCCGAATTCGGCGAGCCGGAACTGGGCCTGGCCCGCCAGCTCACCGCGGCCGCGAATTCTGGAAGCGTCTCGTGAGCGGCAGCCAGACCGGCACGCGTTCGGTGTGCTCCCTCGCTTTCGCGTTCGCCGCGCTCGGCGGTACCGCCGCGGTGATTCCCTCGGTCATCCCGGCGTTCGCCGCCGACCTCGAGGTGCCGTCGACTGCCCTGCTCCCAGCGATTCCGGCACTGTTCACCGGGCTGCTGGTCGGTGTGCTGTCCACCTCGTTCGCCTCAGCGCTGTTCTCGTTGATGACTCTGTTGCGCGCCGGAGCCGCCGCTCAGGCCCTCGGCCTAGCTGTGGCCGCCTGTGCCCCCGCGCCGCTCTGGTTCGTAGTCGGAGCCGCCCTAGCCGGCTTCGGCTTCGGCATTGTCGAGGCAGCCGGCACCGCTGCCGTGCGGGTCATTGGTGCCGACGGATTACCGCGCGCCCTGACCAAACTCACCCTGATTATCAGCATCGTTGCCACCGTCACGCCGCTCGCGGTTCTCGCCGCGGCGATGCTGGGCTGGGCGCGTCCGATTCCGCTGCTGATCGCAGTCCTGCAGCTCGGTGTCGTCGCAAGCCTCCGGGGGATTCCGTCGGTGCCGCGCCGGACACCGGCCGACGGTGCCACCAAGACCTCTGACACTGCTGCTGCTGGCGTCGCTGCCACCGTTACCCGCCCGGGCCGTTCGGCGCGCACCGTGCAACTCGCGTTTCTCGCCGCCGCTCTGTTCTGCTATGTGGGCACCGAATCAGTGATCTCGGGCTGGTCGGCGTCGACCTTTGAACACAACCTCGGGGCATCCGCGGCCGTGGCAGCCCTTGGCACCAGCGTATTCTGGCTGCTGATGAGCCTCGGTCGTATGTCGGGCGTCGCGGTGACCGACAGGGTCCTGCCGGGACGCGTCGCGCTCGGCTGCACCGCGCTGATCGCCCTGGCCCTCTGCGGGGGCGGCTCTGCTGCAGGGACCGTATCCTGTCATCGCTCTCTTCGGCCTGGGACTCGCGGTATTCGCCTCGGGGTCGTGTTACGGACTCCTCATCGGTACCGCGGTCGAACGCACGCCGGAGCGGAACGCCGTGCGCGCCTCCTCGGCATTCGTCGCGCTCGGCGCGGCCGGGGGAGCGACGATCCCGTTCATCGCAGCGTCGGTCACGTTGCCGTCTGGTCAGGGCGCGGCCACGACCACGGCGGCCATTTCAGCCGTGGCATTGTTCGTGCTCTTCGTCGCTTCGTTGGCCTGGCGGGCGACGCCTGCCGTAAGGGCGCCCGCTGTCGGGGCAGCCGTTGGGACGGCTATTACCGGCGGCTTCGTCGTCGCCACCTCCTCCGCGACATTCGCCGAGCCCTCGATCGGGGGAGAACGATGAGTTCCCGCGTCGCACGCTTGATCGTGCATACCGTCGATGTTCCGCTGGTGCGCCCGTTTGTCACGGCGATCCGCCGGGCAGACGCGATTCAGGCCGTGCTCGTTGAGGCCGTCGATTCCGACGGACGCAGCGGGTGGGGTGAAGCCGCCGCTAGCTGGCGGGTGACGGGCGAGAGCCCGGCTAGCATCGCCGCTGCCGCGGCCGGTCCGCTCTCAGCCGCAGTGCAGGGCCGCACTCTCGAGCAGCCCGCCGCGCTGAGCGCTGAGCTGGCCGGCAGCATCCTGCACAACACTGCCGCACGTGCCGGGGTCGACAGCGCGCTCTACGACCTGGCCGCCCAGCAGGCCGACCTGCCGCTCAGTGAGTTTCTCGGCGGAGCGACGGCGCCCGTCGTGACAGATATGACCCTCTCAGCCGCGGGCATCGACGAGCTCGTCGAACGTGCCAGCGCCCATGTGGCTGCCGGGTTCGGCACGCTCAAGATCAAGGTCGGTGCGGGGCAGAACGATCACGAGGCTCTCCTCGCGATTCGCGCGGCGGTTGGCCCGGCCATCGCGCTGCGTGTCGACGCCAACCAGGGCTGGAGCCCCGAGCAAGCCGTCGACATCATCAGGGGCTGGGAAGACGCCGGCCTCGGCCTGGAGTTCGTCGAACAGCCCGTCGCCGCGCGTGCCCTGACCGATCTCGTCTTCGTGACGAGCCGCGTTGACACTCCGGTTCTCGCCGATGAGTCGGTCTGGACGACGTCCGATCTGGTCGAGATTCTCTCCCGCGGCGCCGCGGACCTGATCAACATCAAACTGGCCAAAACCGCTGGGTTCACTGAGGCGATCCGGCTGGCCGCGCTGGCCGGCGACAACGGCGTTGGCGTGCTCGTCGGCTGCATGATGGAGAGCCAGGTCGGTATCACCGCCGCGGCAGCATTCGTCAGCATGCTCTCGCTAGCGGATCGTCAGCGTGCGCAGGACCTCGATGCGGGGCTCTGGCTACGCTCCTCTCCGGTGCGCGGCGGCGCAAGCTACCGCGGTGATATGGTGCTTCCGGGCTCGGGCTCGGGCTTTGGCCTCGGAATCAACGGCCTGACGGGCCCCACGAAAACGGAGAGTGGGCGATGACGCTCTCGACGATTCTCGACCGGGCGGCCCGGCAGCTGATCCACACCATTCCCGCCGGTCTTCCCGCCGGAAGCACTCCGCCGGCTGGTGTAGCCCTGGCCGTGCGCGCGCCCGGCTTCGACCAGACGGCGCACGCCGGTTTCCGCGCGCTGCCCACCAGCCAGACGGATGCCGTGCCCCTGGGTCTTGACACTCAGCATGACCTCGCGTCGGTCACCAAGGTCGTCGCAACAACCACCGCCATTATCCGGCTTATGTCCGATCGGCTGCTCGAACTCGACGACCCGGTGCGCCGGTACCTGCCACGATTCTGCGACGGCCGGAAGGACGAGATCACAGTGCGCCAGCTGCTGCAGCACCGGGCCGGCCTCTGGGAGTGGCAGCCGCTCTATCTCGCCGCCGACACCGTTGACGCAGGTTTCGAATTCGTCGACCGGCATCCGCTGCGCTATGCGCCCGGAACCGCACGTCACTACTCAGACTTCGGCTTCATCCAGCTCGGGCGCATCATCGGGTCGGTGACCGGCCTGCCACTGCCGGAAGCGATCGACGCGTTGGTCATCGGTCCACTCGGTCTCGGCTCCACCCAGTTCGCTCGGTCCCTTTCCGACGACGTCGCTACGAGCTCGCTCGGCGACCAGGCGGAATTCGTCATGGTCGATACCGGAACGCCCTACCCGGTGCCCTACACGAGCGGCGACTTCAGCGGCTGGCGACGCACGCCCGTGCGCGGTGTGGTCAACGACGGCAACGCCTTCCACCTCTTCGACGGGGTGTCGGGGCACGCCGGGTTATTTTCGACGCTGCCCGACCTGATCAACTTCGCCGACGCGTTTGCACGCTACCGCGATCATGAGCAACTTTGGCGTCCGGAGGTGGCGGAAGAATTTTTCTCCGCTGGACCCGATCCCGAACAGGCATTGGGATTCCGCCGTTCCCAGCTCGAGGTCGGGGGTCGACAGCTCGATCTGCTCTGGCATCCTGGGTTCGTCGGCTGCGTCATCGGCTTCGTCCCGGGCCACGGAGTGTCGCTGGCTCTGGCAAGCAACCGCCTCGTCACCCCCGGCATCCCGATTCCGACCGACACCTTGTGGCAGCGGCTGCTCGGCGCCGCAACCGCAGTGCTCGACGAGACACTCGGCTCGGCACACCGCGAGGCGAGAACCTAACCGACGCGCGCGCGGCATCCGCTCGCCCCACACCTTCAGACCATTCTTAAGTTCGCTCAGCACCGAAGAGGTAACCATGAACACCCCCACACCCGTTCTGTCGATCCGTGACCTGTCAGTGTCGTTTAACACCGGCGCACGCGAGGTGCAGGCGGTCAAACATGTCTCGATCGACGTACTGCCCGGGCAGACCGTCGCGGTCGTCGGTGAGTCGGGCTCGGGCAAGTCGACGACGGCTGCCGCGATCAACCGGCTACTTCCCAGCACCGGTCAACTGACCAGCGGCGAGGTCTGGTTCGACGGTGTCGACTTGGCCTCGCTGAGCGAACGGGAGATGCAGGCGATTCGTGGCGCGGGCATCGGCATGGTGCCGCAGGACCCGATGTCGAACCTCAACCCGCTGATGCGGATCGGTAATCAGGTTGCCGAAGCGCTTGAGGTGCACGGCGTCGCGTCGGGGGCAACGGCAAAGGCGCAGGTGATCGAACTGCTCACCATGGTCGGCATTCCCGACCCCGAACATCGGGTGAACCAGTACCCGCACGAGTTCTCGGGCGGGATGCGCCAGCGCGTGCTGATCGCGATGGGCCTCGCCTGCCGGCCCAAGCTGCTCATCGCCGATGAGCCCACCTCTGCCCTCGACGTGACGGTGCAGCGGCGCATTCTCGATCAGCTCGATCAGCTGACCGCCGAGATGGGCACCTCGGTCTTCTTGATCACCCACGACCTAGGGCTAGCCGCCGAGCGCGCCGACAAGATTGTCGTGATGCTGCGCGGCGAGATCGTCGAGTTCGGGCGGGCCGAAGAGATTCTGTCGAACCCTCAACACGCATACACAAAGCAGCTGTTGCAGGCGGCGCCGAGCCTCACCTCGATCAGCATGGTCGGGGCGGTCAGAGATCGCCAGTTTGCTGGATCGTTGGATGTCGTCGCAACGACGTCAAGAGATGCCGCGCTGCAGCCCGCCGTCGACAACCTCGTTGAGGTGCGCGACCTCACGAAGGTCTTCACGATTCGGGCGACCGGAACCGGGGTGGCGTCACAGTTCACTGCTGTCGATCAGATGAGTTTTGGTATCCCGCGTGGACGCACTGTCTCGATCGTGGGGGAGTCGGGGTCCGGCAAGTCGACGACGGCGAATCTGATCCTCGGTCTCGAACCGATCACGTCGGGCACCATCCTGTTTGCCGGTGCCGACATGGCGAGCCTAGGCAAGCGGGAGCTCTTTGCTTTCCGCCGTCGTGTGCAGCCCGTGTTTCAGAACCCTTACGCCTCGCTGGACCCGCGGTACACAGTCGAGGAATCGATCGCCGAGCCGCTCCGCGTGCACAAGGTGGGAACGAAGCAGACCCGGCACACGATGGTGGCGCAGCTCCTCGACCAGGTGGCGCTTTCCGCCGCCATCGCTGAACGGCTACCGCACGAACTGTCCGGAGGTCAGCGTCAACGAGTGGCGATCGCCCGGGCGCTCGCACTCTCCCCGGAGCTCGTCGTGCTCGACGAAGCAGTCTCAGCGCTTGACGTGCTCGTGCAGGCTCAGATCCTCGACCTGCTTGGTGTATTGCAGCGTGACCTCGGTCTAAGCTACCTCTTCATCAGCCACGATCTCGCTGTGGTGCGGATGATCTCGCACGAGGTACACGTCATGCAGCGTGGGTGCATTGTCGAGAGCGGAACACCGACCGAGATTTTTGAGAATGCGCAGGTTGACTACACCCGTGAGCTGCTCGATGCCATCCCTGGGGCTCGCCTGAATATCTAGTACAAAAATAGGAGTGAGTTATTCTGCGACGGATGACGTGATGGTCACCTGGTATCCCAGTGTTTGTAGTTGACATATCGCACGTTTTTGGCTATCGAACAAGTCGCGATCGATCGTTTCCTCCTCCGTTTGGATGGCCACGATCGCGGCTGCCGGATGAGATGCGCGAGACTACTGATGCTTTCATCGGTCTGATGTTGCAAAGATTGGGTTTAGAAGCGAGGAAACCCGTTGATGATCGTTCAGACGCAGGCGGTTTCCAGCGCGACCACGAGGTTGGCCCACTCCTGATCGTGCGGAAATGGTCCGGTTGAAAACAGCACGGAACGCGACGAAATCTGACGGCGCATCCAGCACTTAACCAAGTTGCGGCTCGTGGGGGCTGCAGGTTGTTGAACTATTTGGTGACATAATATAGATTATCGGTCACAAACTGGGACCAATTTCAATTGATGAGAAAACTCGTCTTAGGTCGATACGAGACCTGTTTTCCCGTGAAATCAAGGCTGTTGTGGGGTCGTGATTGCGCCCTCGGTGACCTGACAGAAATGCGTCGAACCATTGATTCAGGGCTCAAATGGACGTATCGTGCATCTGATGATTGATTTCAGCATCTGCTTATTGGAGGCCAGATGGCTTCGCGACGTTTCGAACCGGGATTTGCGCCCGAGATTCTGAGTTCCCGGGTGTCAGTGCTTCTGCGTCCCGATGAGCAGACTTTCGCGGCGATGATCAGCGGCTGGACCGATCAGCAATTGGCTCGAGGTTTGAAGTGATCAACCATCGAGCCGCGGTTGAAGCTTGTACGGCGCTTCCAAACGTTCACGAATGCATATCCCTGGACGTGGAAACCCGTTGACGTTGAGGAATTCATGTCTGACCTCCGCAGTGGCTCCGGGGTGGCCGTGAGTACTTTGCGTTCCCACCAGGCCGCGATCCGGATCTTTTGCGATTTCGTATGCGATCCCCGCTATGACTGGGTGGCTGTCTGTGAGCGTTTGTTCGGCACACACCCGATACAGCTCTGTTTTGGCTGGAACGCGGCCGTGCATAGCTCGGACTATGAGGGGCGGCCGGGGCGGCGCGCTCTGACGCGAGTCGAACTGCAGGGCTTCTTCGACCACGCCGACGACGAGGTTGTCCGACTGCGCCACGCGGGCACGAAGGGATGGCTGCCCGCGCAGCGGGACGCCACGGCGTTCACAGTCGCCTACGCCTATGGGCTGCGACGGCGGGAGTTCCAGATGCTGGACTTGGAAGACTTCGGCCCCAACCCGCACGCGCCGGAATTCGGTGGCAACGGCGTTCTCTACGTTCGCTGGGGCAAGGCGACCAAGGGCGGGACCCTGCGCAGCTCGGCGCTCTGGCCGAGCGAACGTGGCGCCTGAGTGGGCCCAGAGGCACTGGGTCGACGATTTGCTAGCTGGAGAGCGGAGGTCGAACTGCCATCGGAGATCGGACCGCACTGCCTGCGGCATTCCTACGTCACCCATCTATTGAAGACGGTTACGACCCCTTGTTCGTCTAACAACAGGTTGGTCATACCCACGCCTCCAGCACCTCCATCTATACCTCGGTGTCATCCGACTTCCGAACCCGGACCTTGAGAAAAGTACTGGACGCGAGTATCGCGGCAGCTCTCTTCGACCCCCAGAAGGGCAGACCATGACCGCGAAACGACGCATCAGCTACCACTGGCACCTCCGAACCCTCATGGCGGCGCACAACATGTGGAAGACGACCGAATTGGGCCCGCTGCTCCGTGACCGCGGCGTAAGTCTGTCGCCCGCGCAGGTTTACCGCCTCGTGGCCGAGCAGCCGGAACGACTGTCGCTGCGCACGCTCGCTGCGCTCTGTGACATCTTCGACTGCACCCCAAACGATCTCGTTGAACCCTACGTCGAGACAACCGTCGGCAAGCAAGCAGTCAACGCCGCTCCGGCCGTTGACATCTCAGCGGATTCCCGCCCGGTCCGGGCTCGGATCATCACCGAAGAGCACACGTGAGTCGTCCGCGGAAGGCACCTGATCCCACTCTTCACACTCCATGCGCTCGTTGCCACGAGGCTTACTCCCCTGCCGTCTTATGGCCGGAAGGGGTGATTTGCGGGTATTGCTACATGGCCGCGAAACGCTTCCACGGAACGTGCATCATATGCCGGCATGACGGGATCGTTCCGGGCATAACGCCTCAGGGGCGCACCTGCCGGACCTGCAGCGGCATCACCCTCAACATCGACTGCACCGAGTGCGGCGCCGAAGAAGAGCTCCACAGCAAGGGGCGCTGCTGGTGATGCGTGCTGAAGGATCAGATCAGGCAGACCCTGACTGGTTCCACCGGCCAGATTCCCGACAGGCTTGCTCCCCTTACGGCCGCGCTGGGCGACATGGCACGACCGAACAGCGGCCTGACCTGGATTCGACAACCACATGTCGATCGGCTGCTCCGATCGATCGCCGACGGAACTATCGACCTCTCGCACGACGCGTTCGACGCTCTACCGCCGGTCCAGACCGTCGAATACATCCGCGCACTGCTCATCGAGCACGGCGCACTACCGGCCCGTGACCGCTATCTGGCCGAGTTCACGGCCTGGTCCACTCAGAAACTCACCCTGCTCAAAGATCCGGCACACAAGTCAGTGACCGAACGCGTCATTCGATGGCACCAGCTGCGCCGGCTCCGGGAGCATATCAAGACGGACGCTTTGTCTTGCCCCGGGTGTAATGGAGGTTCTTGATCACCCGGAAAGCTTCAGAATCATGCCAGCGTCGAAGAAGTATCCGCCGGAGTTGAAGGAACGAGCGGTGCGCCTACTGCTTGCCGCTCGCGAGGATGCCGCCCGGTTGCTCGAGCTTGAGCGAGAGAATCGTGAGCTGCGGAGGTCGAATGCCATCCTTCGCAGCGCGGCGGCTTTCTTCGCGGCGGAGCTCGACCGCCCCTCCAGCAGATGATCACCTTCATCGACATGAACAAGCACGACTACGGGGTCGAGCCGATCTGTAAGGAAATGCAGATCGCCCCGTCGACGTACTACGCGGCAACGTCCCGGCCGCCCTCGAAACGATCGAAAACGGATGAGGAAACCATGGTGGAGATCACAGACGTGCACAAGAAGAACTACGGCGTCTACGGCGCGAGGAAGGTCCACGCACAACTCAAACGCGATGGCCACTCCGTCGCCCGCTGCACGGTCGAACGGCTCATGTACCGTGAGGGGCTGCGCGGCATCACCCGATCAAGGAGTCTGCGGACCACAATACCGGGGCCGCTCAGCGACCGCTTGACGCCCTCGACGTGCTCAGCGAGCATCGGGGCGCGGTCATCGTCATCGGAGCCCAAACGATCTATCTGCACACGGGAAACGCACTCGTCGCCCTGGCCGACGCGACGAAGGACAGTGACTTCGCTCTCGATCCCCGCCGACTTGACGACGATCCACTTCGTGAAGAGGCCATGACCCGGGCCGGGTTTCACCTCAACACGTACAACGGACAGCCGGGAGAATGGATGAATCGCGCCGGTACCCCGAGTTGCCGTGACCGCGTGACTTTGCCAACAAATCGCCTCCGCAATGTGCCATCCGTCACCGCTGCGCCGCGCGCGGTCGTGAATAACAAGAGCGGACTGTTGATCGAAAACTACGTCAGCGTATTGGAAGCGACCTGAAGTGCTCTCCGTCTGAACCATCTTCTGGTCCGTCTCGACGCCGACTGAAGTAGAAAGTCGATGCTGGGCGGTGTGGCACCACGCTCTGTCGTACTGAACACGGACCTGCTATCATGTTCAGCATACGTACACCTGTTCGTATGTTGAACAAAGGTGGTGGTATGCGTACCAAGCTCAGTACCGGCGCAACCGAAGCGCTGGCCGGTATCCCCGACGGTGCGACCATCATGATCGGCGGATTTGGTCGCGCCGGTCAGCCCGTCGAACTGATCGACGCCCTGATCGAGCAGGGTGCGACAGACCTGACGATCATCAACAACAACGCGGGCAACGGTGAAACCGGGCTCGCTGCGCTGCTTGCCGCCCGGCGGGTGTCGAAGATCGTATGCTCATTCCCGCGGCAGTCCGACTCTCAGGTCTTCAACGGCCTCTACGCAGCAGGTCTGATCGAGCTTGAGCTCGTTCCGCAGGGGAACCTCGCTGAGCGCATCCGCGCCGCTGGCGCTGGCATCGGAGGCTTCTTCACTCCCACGGGATTCGGCACCCAGCTGGCCGAGGGCAAGGAGACCCGCAAGATCGACGGTCGCAACTACGTACTCGAGTACCCCCTCCGGTCCGACTTCGCCCTCATCAGCGCCCTGCACGCCGACCCGTGGGGCAATCTGGTTTATCGCGAGACCGCCCGAAACTTCGGCCCGATCATGGCAGCGGCAGCGACAACGACTATCGCCCAGGTCGACTCGGTCGTGGAGCTTGGCGCGCTCGACCCCGAATTCGTCGTAACGCCGGGCATCTACGTCGACCGCGTCGTCGCGGTCGGGGAGCGCTCCTGGCTGCGCCACGGAATATTCATCGGCGAGCAAGCATGAGTCTCAGCAGAGAAGATCTCGCAGCAATCGTCGCCCGCGACATCCGTGAGGGTTCTTATGTGAATCTTGGCATCGGCATCCCGACCCTGGTCGCGAACTACCTGCCGCCTGGAGACGCGATCATCCTGCACACGGAGAACGGCATGCTCGGAATGGGGCCGAGTCCGGCCGAGGGCCAGGAAGACCCCGACCTCATGAACGCAGGAAAGCTCCCGGTCACCGCTCGCCCCGGTGCCTCCTATTTTCACCACGCCGACTCCTTTGCGATGATGCGAGGTGGCCACCTTGATGTTTGCGTACTGGGAGCCTTCCAGGTCTCCGAGCGCGGTGATCTTGCAAACTGGCACAGCGGAGCGCCCGGAGCGATCCCGGCAGTCGGCGGCGCGATGGACCTCGCCATCGGAGCCAAACAGGTCTTCGTCATGATGGACCTGCAGGATCGAGATGGCCGACCGAAGCTCGTGGCGGACTGCAGCTACCCCCTTACTGGTGTCGCGTGTGTCGACCGGGTCTACACCGATCGAGCCGTGTTCGACATCACCCTGGACGGCCTCGTCGTGCGCGAAACCTTCGACACGACGCACGACGAACTCCGAGAACTTCTCGCACTCGATCTGATCGGAATACTGTGACCACGAGCTTTGTCTACGACGCCATCCGCACGCCGTTCGGCCGGCTGGGAAAGAACCTGGCGCGCATCCGGCCAGACGACCTCGCGGCGCACGCGATCGAGGCGCTGCTCGCGCGGCATCCCACCCTCGACCCTGCCCGGATCGACGATGTGATCCTGGGCGATGCTAACCAAGCCGGGGAGGACAACCGCAATGTCGCACGGATGTCCGCCATCCTGGCCGGACTCCCCACCTCCGTCACCGGCAGTACTGTGAATAGGCTCTGCGGGTCGAGTGTCGAGAGCGTTATCCAGGCCAGCCGCGCTATTGAGGCCGGCGATGTCGACCTCGTGCTCGCTGGCGGCGTCGAGTCGATGAGCCGCGCTCCGTGGGTCGTAACCAAGCCGGCGGAGCCGTTCGCGGCAGCCTCCGAGACCATGCATTCGACCACGCTCGGCTGGCGGATGGTTAACCCTCGGATGCCTGAAGAGTGGACGGTCTCGCTCGGGGAGACCGCCGAACTGCTCGTCGATCGGTTCGATATCAGCCGGGAGGAACAGGATGCCTTCGCGGCGCGCAGCCATCGTCTCGCCGCGGCAGCATGGGACGCCGGATTGCATTCCGAGGTCATTCCTGTGCCGGGAACAACCCTCACTCGTGATGAGGGAATCCGGCCTGATGCCTCAGTTGATTCCCTTTCCAGTCTAAAACCTGTGTTCCGTACCGACGGCACGGTGACGGCCGGCAACGCCTCTCCGCTCAGCGACGGCGCATCGATGTTGCTCATCGGCGGAAAGAATGCAGGGCTCGGCGTTGAACCGCTCGCCCGTATCACCGGTCGCGCCAGTTTCGGAAATGATCCGTCCAGCTTCGGCATCGCACCGGTCGAAGCGGCGAACCGAGCGCTCGCCCGAGCCGGCCGGAATTGGGTCGACGTCGACTTCGTCGAACTCAATGAAGCTTTTGCCGCGCAGTCGCTCGCCTGCCTTCGACTCTGGCCGGAACTCGACCCAGAGAAGGTGAATGTGCACGGTGGAGCCCTCGCGATCGGGCATCCGCTTGGGGCATCTGGCGGGCGTCTCATCGGCCACCTCGCCCACGAACTCGCCCAGCGCGGCGGCGGCATTGGCGTCGCCGCGATCTGTATCGGCGTCGGCCAGGGGCTCGCCGTCGTGCTCGAACGGTAAGTTGGGAGCATGGACCCCGAACCGAGCGACCAGTTCGTACAGTCGTTTGCCCGGGGGCTCGCCGTCATCCGTACGTTTGACGCCGATCATCCACGGATGACGCTCAGTGAGGTCGCCGAACGGACCGGGCTGACCCGAGCGGCCGCCCGCCGGTTCCTGCACACCCTGCTCGGCCTCGGCTACGTCATCAGCGATGGGCGGTCGTTCTTGCTAACCCCGCGCGTTCTGGAACTCGGCTTCAGTTATCTGTCAGGCTTGTCCCTGCCCGAACTCGCCCAGCCCTACCTCGAGGAACTCTCCAGCACACTCGGAGAGTCAACGTCGGCCTCGGTGCTCGATGGCGGTGACATCGTCTATGTCGCCCGTGTTCCCACCAAGCGAATCATGAACGTCGGAATCACCATCGGAACTCGCTTCCCGGCGCATGCGACCTCGATGGGTCGCGTGCTGCTTGCTTTTCTTCGCCCTGCCGAGCTTAACCTCTCTCTGGCGAATCTTGAAGCCGGGCAGCACACCGAGCGCAGTATCACCGAGCCTGAGGCGTTCCGGGCTATGCTCGGCGAGGTGCGCGACCAAGGCTGGGCGCTCGTCGACCAAGAGCTGGAAATCGGGCTCCGCAGCATCGCTGCCCCAGTCCGTGGCCCCGACGGCAGCGTGATTGCCGCCGTGAATGTCGCGGGAGCGGTAGGCACGGCCAGCCTCGATCGCATCCTCGAGGTGTACCGGCCGGCGCTGCTCAACGCCACCGACCAGATCGAGGATGCCATTCGACATACCTCTCCACTATCTGCCAATGGCATCTCGCACTGATTCAATCGACAGCTCCCGCTGAGCGTCGATCCATCGGCCGGACGCGCGTTTAGCTGCTACGTTCGGACCACATATCGTGTAAAGGCCATACCCCGAATGGTGGAGCCGCCCAGGGAACAACGGCGATTAGAAGTTTGCGTGAAGCTATCGACAATTTGTTGTCTATGCGGTGGTGATCCCGAGATCGGTTATAGGTTGCGGATACCGGCGCGGAGGACGTCGTAGTCGCGGTCGATTGGGGTTCTGGTTTTCGGTGGCCGGCCGGTCCGGTGCTGGGCCGCGAACGCCAGCGAGGAGGGGTGCGAGGATTTGGTCGCGGAGGATGGTAACGCTCGCGATGGTGCAGGCCGTCTCCAGTGGGATGCGGTAGCGGCGGGTGTGAGCGGGCATGTCGAGGAGATCCTTACCGCGGAGCTTGCGCAGATCGTAGACGGTCCGCTGGATCGTGTAGTCGTGTTCGGCTTGCCCGATGTGATCGCGGACGTTCCGGCGAAGTCACTGACTGTGAACCCGTTCGGTGTCGGGAGTGTCTCGGTATTAGGGTTAAGCGAAGGGTTCGACCGCCGCATATGTCGATCCTCTTGAGGAACAGCGAGAGCGGGAACGCGATTGCCCTGAACGGTGGGAGGTATCGGTACCCGAACACCAGTGCGAGAGCGTCGGTGTACACTGCCGCGCAGCGTCTGTGGTTGGAGGTGATTGAAGATTTGCTCCAGTGTGTATGAACCCTTTCATTGCACCGCAAATTCAGTTCAGTCGTGCGTGTCAGCTGTGACGCCAAAGTCAGGCCGCTGTGGTCACCCGCGACGCGTCGGTTCAGCCAAGCAGGCGTTTGCGGCGCATGAGTTCTAAATCGCGCCAGCGCACTCGTTCCTCCCAGTCTTTTAGCGGAAGTTGTTCGCGTCGCTGCTGGTGCGCCTCACTGACAAGCTCAGGGGTCCAGGGGTCGTGTTGGCCGCGTCCAGCACCCATGCTTTCGTACGCGGGCCCCATACGGGCGGCGTGTGCTGCGAGCCCACCACGGACGTTCAGATCAGCCGTTTCGAATGGGCCCATGAACGCCCAGCGGCGACCCAGGCCATCCTTCATGACGGTATCGATGTCTTCGACACTTGCAATCCCATCACGAAGCAGGCAGTACGCTTCACGCAGCACCGCTCCCTGCAACCGGTTGAAGACAAAACCTTCAATCTCGCGTGCTAATCGGATCGGCCGAAGACCAACGCTCTTAAAAACTTCAGCAGCGGCGTCGATTACCCCATCACCGGTACGAAGGCCCGGAACGAGTTCAATGACTGGGATGAGGTACGGCGGGTTTCCCGGATGGGCAACGATAAGTCGATCAGCCCAGGACTCGTCGCCGGCCATTGAACTGGGAGTCAGAGCAGAGGACGAACTTGCCAGGATCATCTGTGGGTTAGCTGCTGCGGCTGATGCAAAGAGCTCCCGTTTGATCTCGAGGCGTTCGGGCGCGCACTCCTGCGCGAGCACGCATGCGTCGACGGCCTCAGCGATCTCCGATGCGACCAAAACGCGATCCAAAACAATCTGGACGGGCTCTTTGAGTAGATCGTTAGCGTACAAGTCTTCGAGGCGGACACGCACTTCTGCTTCGACCACAGCGCGACGCTCGAGAACGGGGTCGTAGATGCGCACTTCACGTCCCGACAACGCGAACTGGGTCGCGAACGCGACTCCGATCGAACCTCCGCCAAGCACCGCTAATGGTGCGGTCACGGCGCTCACAGGGATACCGTCCCAATGGACATTCCGCCGCATGCGTAAAGGGTCTGCCCTGTGACAAACCCGCTGCGCTCGTCGAGGAAGAACCATGCCGCATGCGAAATGTCCTCCGGAGTGCCCATGCGGCGCACGGGGATTGCGTCGATGATGGCCTGCGTGGCTCGGGCTTTCGGTGGGTTCGCTTTTCGAAACAGTTCGGTCGCGATCGGTCCCGGACCAATCGCATTCACTGTGATTCCGTCCCGCCCCAGCTCTAACGCCCACACACGAGTCAAGCCAAGGAGGCCCGCCTTGCTGGCCGCGTATGCAGTCCGCAGCTCCTTGCCGAGTGCCGCCCGAGACGCCATGTTCACTATGCGTCCAAAACCCTGTTTACGCATGCCCGGCACCACAGCCTGAGTGCATTGCACCGCAGGGCGAAGGTTGAGCGCGAACGCGGCGTTTACTTCCTCGATCGTCTGGTCTTCCAGCCGATTAGGAAAGACGGCGCCGACATTGTTTACAAGACGTGTAACCGGACCTCCGGCCAGGGCTGCCTCGAGCGCTTTCCTCGTCGATTCGACATCGGACAGGTTTGCAACGATCGATTTACCGACTGTCGACTTGTCGCGGTCGATCACAATAACATCATGACCGCGTGCCTCCGCTTCGATTGCGATCGCGTGGCCAATACCGGCAGCGCCGCCTGTGATGAGAATTCGTTCAGGAGAATGAGTCATAGCTTTTCATCGTCGTCGAGTTTTGAGGCGGTTGAGCGAGAAGTCGCAACCACAGTGATGCTAACGGATGTTCGCATGAAAATGCATGTGCTCACGATGCAAACGTTGGCTGCCTTCACCTTAGACGGAGCTGGTCGGCCGCCGACTGCAACGCCTCAGCGAAGTCCGCGGTGTGAGCTCGAATGTCGGCGATGAGGCCGCCTACCGAAAGCGCCGCCCGCACCTCACCATCGGAAGAAAAGACGGGCACTCCGACCGCCCCGATGCCGGGTGTCACGTCTTCGTCTGACACTGCATAGCCGTGCCTGCGAACACTAACCAGGCTGGAATCGACATCGTCGCTCGCGTAGGCCGCTAGCACCCGTCCCGCGGCCCCGCTCCTCATAGGAAGGAGGCTCCCAGGTCGGTAGTTGATCATGTCGATTCCGCGACCTTGACGCCAGTCGAGACATAGCATCTGGCCGCGATATGGGACACTCAAGAACGCAGTCTGGCTAGTTCGGTCGACGACCGTATCCAACACTTCGCCCATTCCCGTCCACTCTGCCATGTTGATGAGCGCTACATCGGCGAGACGTAACCACCGTGCCGACAGAGCAAACTGAGAATTCGGTAGAGGATCGACTACCCCGCTAGCTACAAGGGCCTCGACAGTTCGATACACGGTTGCCCGGGGAAGGGGAAGGCGCTCTGCGATCTCGCCTACAGTCAGCGCTCCTGAGTCTGCGAGCACTTCGATCAGCTCGCTCGCGTTGTGCAAAGGCCTTTGCGACGATCCACGCACTATTGCAGCCCCTCCATTTCGAGGCCCATGGATTCGCTTACTGCGCGAGCGCATCTGAGCACCAGCGCAGGGTTGTTGCTATCGTCGAAGACTTGATCGTGGATACCACCTATTGAGACTGCCGCTACGAGTTCACCTCTGTGGTTGAAAACGGGAGCGCCGATCGCGCCCACGCCTTTCGTGACATCGCCGTGCGAAGCGCTCCAGCCGCGTTCCCTGATTAGGTCGAGCTCGTGGAATAGTGCTTCGCCTCGAGCCCCTAGGCGATCGTTCTCTTCGCCCTGGATCCTGAGGAGCGCCATATCGCGCTCCTCAGCTGGAAGGAAGGCGAGCAGGACCATCGGTGCACCGCCGAGATTCAGTGGCAGCATGTCCCCCACGCGGTATTCCAAGGAATGAACCGAACGCCCCGTGAGGCGCTCGATGCACACGGCGCGCGTTCCGCGACGAACCGACAAGTAGCTAGTCAGCCCTGTCTTCTCACGCAACGCGCGCAGGTATGGGAGTGCGCGCTCTCGAACATCCAAAAGGTCAGCGACAAGCCCCCCGATTCGAGAGAAGTACCGCCCGAGCCGATAGCGACCGCGTGCTGATCCTGACTCCACCCAGTCGAGAGCCTGAAGGTGGTTGAGCAGGCGGTACGTCGAGCTGATCGGCTCATTCACCCGCGTGGAAACCTCGGCGGCCGTCGCCTCGCCCTCATCTTCAAGGACATGGATGACAGCCATGGCTTTCCGGATGATTCCCGTCGCGTCTTGAACGCTCATCCAGCTAATTGTGCCACGGGACGATCGGGGACTGAGGCAGGCCACTGGCACGCGCCCCTCAGCGTCGCCTCTCGAGCCGCCGCGACGGCAGAAGATTCTGATCTCCTGGGTGCGGACTCTTGCAACAGTCTCCTCGTGGGAATCAAAAGTTCACGCACCCTTCGATGGCGACTTCCGCCCTATCTTTCGCTATGCACACGCGCTTTATTCCTTTATACTGAACTTGCTGTTCATTATATGAGAAAGTTGGTCAGAGCCGACCGAGCAGTGTTGTCCCGGTCGGACCCAGAAGCTTCGCGAAGAGATCGGAAATGACATGACGATATTGATCGAGCCGACTGCCACACGAGTGATACATGTCCGTGGACACGAGTTACCCACGGGGAATTTCATCGGTGGCCAGTGGATTGACCTCGACGAGACGTTCCAGGTGACGAATCCTGCGACCGGCGCAATTATCGGAGAGGTCAGCAACGCGACAGGGGAGCATGCGCTCGCGGCTCTCGACGCGGCGAACGCGGCGCAGGCTGAGTGGGGTGGGATGGACCCCCGCGCCCGTGCGCGGCTGCTCCGTGGCGCGCTTGACCTTATGAGGGACCGTGCTCGCCAGTTCTCGGATACGATGACCGCCGAAAGCGGCAAACCGACCGGTGAAGCGATGTCCGAGTTCGCCCTGTCTGCAGGCTTCTTTGAGTGGGTAACGGAACAGATTGCGCACGTCAACGGTACCTACGGTGTTGGTTCGAACCCGGGATATCGCGTTATCACGTCCCATCACCCGATTGGCCCCAGCCTTCTCGTCACGCCATGGAACTTCCCGATGCTGATGGGTGCGCGCAAGATCAGCGCGGCGCTGGCTGCTGGATGCACCGTGATCGTGAAATCTGCCCAGCAGACGCCCCTGACACTTACGCTTCTCGTGAAGACGTTGGATGACGCCGGAATCCCCGCGGGCGTTGTCAACCTACTGCACACCACGAAATCGAGCGGCATCTCGAGCCCGCTCCTTAACGACCGTCGATTGAAAAAACTCAGCTTCACCGGTTCCACCGGCGTCGGCTCGCGCCTGCTTGAACTCGCGGCAAAGAACGTCGTGAACTCCTCTATGGAGTTGGGCGGTAACGCCGCATTCATCGTCGCGGATGACGCGGATATCGACCTCGCGGTACGCGAAGCGATTACATGCAAGTTCCGCAATGCGGGTCAAGCGTGTGTTGCAGCGAACCGGTTCATCCTTCACAGCGCGATCGCGGAGGAATTCACGGAGAAGTTCGTCGCCGCCACCAAGCAACTCGTCGTTGGTGACGGTTACGCATCGGACACGTTTATGGGGCCGCTGATCTCCGCGGACCAACGCGTGCGAATTCATTCTCTCGTTCAGTCGGCCATCGCTGACGGTGCCGATCTGCTTGCTGGCGGTACGGAGATCAATGGTCCCGGCAACTTCTACGAGCCGACCGTGATCCGTGGCGTTGACCGCGCATCTCGCATGGCCTGCGAGGAACTGTTCGGTCCGGTAGCCGTGCTGCACACGGTCGACTCGATCGCGGAGGCGGTCGATTTCGCGAACGACACCGAGTTCGGCCTTGCGAGTTACGTCTTCACCCGCGATATTTCGCGCGCTATCCGAATCGGCGAGCAGTTGCAT
The DNA here is from genome assembly GCF_002929535.1 of Cryobacterium sp. Y11. GTDB lineage: Bacteria > Actinomycetota > Actinomycetes > Actinomycetales > Microbacteriaceae > Cryobacterium. The sequence continues at coordinate 35,162 of NZ_PJJO01000047.1, read as the reverse complement.
TGCGGCATGGTGGGCATCAACCGAGGAATCATGGCCGACCCTGTGGCTCCCTTCGGCGGCACCGGATCGTCCGGCCTTGGACGCGAGGGCGGCGAGCACGGAATTCAGGAGTTTCTGGAGCCGCATTACATTGCACTCACGATTGACGAGGAGGCTGCAAATTGAGCACCACCATCGAGCTTCAGGAAAGGGCTCTTCCCCCGCACAACAAGATCGAAGGTGGATTCGGCCTGCTCCGCCAGCCAGGTATCGTGATCTTTGGCGCTGGCCAGCGTGCCTCCATCGCGGGCGTGGTCGAGTCGCTCGGCCAGAGCGCCCTGCTCTGCACGGACCAGAGGATGGCCGTGAGCGCAGAATTCGCGGACATCGTGTCGGCCCTCAAAGCGCGGGGAGTCTCGGTGTCGATATACGCCGATATCGAGGCGGAGCTGCCGCGAACGAACGTAGAAGACCTGGTGCAGCGCATTGCTGGGGAAAGTATCGATGTCGTCGTCGGTATCGGTGGTGGCAGCTGTCTGGACATGGCAAAGATCGCGACCGTCATGCTCACCTACGGCGGCGATGTCGCGTCGTACTATGGCGAGTTCAAAGTCCCGGGACCGACGCTGCCACTCGTCACGGTACCCACCACGGCGGGTACCGGTGCCGAAATTACGTGTATCGCGGTGATCTATGATCCGGATCTTGAGATGAAGATCGGAGTTGCGAGCCCGCACCTTGGGGCATCCGTCACCGTCATCGACCCTGAGTTCACCCTCACTTGTCCCCCTGGCCTCACGGCCGCCACCGGCGCCGACGCGCTCTCGCACCTCATCGAAGCCTTCACCGCTAAAGCGAAGAACCCCGAGCCGGGCACAGTCGAGACCTTCGTATACGTCGGCAAGAATTCGCTCACCGACATGCACTGCCGTGCAGGCCTCGAGCTAATGGGTACCGCACTCGAGCGCGTTGTCGCCTCACCGTCGGACATTGACGCGCGAAGCGATGCAATGCTCGCCGCCATGCACGCGGGCTTCGCAATCAACACCACGGGCACCGCGGCCGTCCACGCATTGCAGGCCCCGATTGGTGCTCTGACGCACACGCCACACGGCATCGGAGTAGGGACCCTGCTCCCCTACGTCATGCGATACAACCTGCCAACGCGAGTACCCGAGTTCGCTTCAATGGCGGAGCTGCTCGATGTAGCCGACCCCGGCCACAGCGAACTGGAAAACGCCCGTGCCGCGATCACCCGGGTGGATGAGATTCTCACCGCATTGCGCATTCCCGCTGACCTTGAAGCGCTTGGCGTTGATAGCGGCGATATCCCGAGCATTGCCTCACATGCCATCAAAGCTACGCGACTCACCGCCAACAATCCCCGCGAACTGACAGAGGAATCAATGATCCGAATCTTGAACAAGGCTTTCACCGGCGATCGGAGCTGGTGGTCTTGATCGTGCCTTTCACCGACACCTTCTCGCTTGAGGGCAAGCGTGCTCTGGTTACGGGGGCTGGCCGCGGAATTGGTCGGTCCATCGCTCTGGCTGTGGCTGCGGCAGGAGCCAAGACCGCGCTAGTGTCGCGCAGTGTTGATCAGCTCACGGAGACGAGAACTCGCATCGAGGAGCAGGGGGGACACGCCGTAGTGATTGCCACCGATCTGTCGGACCAGGAGAAGGTTGGCGCGCTCGCCGACGAGGCCGAATCTGCTCTCGGCGGCATTATCGACATCGTGGTACATTGCGCCGGGACGCAACATCGCGAAGCAGCGGTGGTCTTTCCGTTCGACGCGTGGGAGCGGGTCATCCAGGTTAACCTGACGGCGCCGTTCGTGCTGAGCCAGGAGGTCGGGCGTCGCCAGATCGCTGCTGGCATGCCCGGGAACCACGTATTTGTCTGTTCGCTGACCAGCGTGCTCGGTCTCCCCAACCTCATCGCTTACAACGCGGCGAAGTCGGGCCTGATGGGCGTGGTTCGCGCTCTCAGCTGCGAGTGGGCCGGATTCGGAATTCGCGTCAACGGCGTCTCGCCCGGATACGTTGAAACGGAGATGACGAAGGAACTATTCGCTGATCCTTCGCGTCGGCAGCAGCTCCTCGACCGCATTCCCGCCGGACGGTTTGGCACGCCCGAGGAACTGGGCGCACCGACCGTCTTCCTCGCGTCATCAGGCTCCGAGTACATGACCGGCCAACTGCTGATCATCGACGGCGGCTGGCAGGGGGCGTAACGCCCATTCTTGTTCATGTAGCGAGAGATCACATACCAACTCGGACTACTCGCCAGTCAGTAGCAGGGTGATGTCCTTGGCTGGTTCCCCGGATTTGAGACGAGTGAAATGTCGGGAGAACCCGGCCCACTGGTCGACCTCCATGAGTAGTGGCACGGCGCAGGCCGCCGGCTGGTCGATCGAGGAACTGCGGAAGGTTGGCTATGCCGAACCCGATAAGAAGGTCCGTGTACGCAAGAGCCAGGCGCGCAAGTCGTCGGCTGCGGCGTCGGCCGAGAGCGACGCCGCGGGCGTCGCAACTGACAGCGCTGGTTCCTGACGTAACCCCCTGACCACCTGTGGACGGCCTGAGCCCTAGCGCTTCGCGGCTCCACTCGCCCACAGGTGGACAGCGGGACCCCGATCGTCCACCCGTACACCGGCCACACTGTCACGTCGACGGGACTCGTCACGTGGCGTCTGTGTGGCCCGTGCACGGCCTCGGTGGGTACATGGTCCCCCTCCCCGAAGCAGGGATTGTCACACAAGGGAGACCCTCGTCAAGGGCGCTTCGCGTCGCGATGCGTCTACGCCGAGAGGTCTTTCTTGCGCAGTTCGGCATCTATCGGGGGGACGCGGAAGATGCGGGCAGGCCGCTACGCGGTGAGCTGTGAATCGTCGTGCGCAGCGTCCTCGGCGGCCTTGTCGAGGGCTCGGGAGGCCGACGACTTGCCGACGCCGAGCACCTTTGCGATGTGCACGATGCTGTGCTTGTCGGCGCGCATCCGTAGTGCCTGCTTGATGCGCTCGGGAGTCATCACAGAGGGCCGACCGCCCACTCGGCCCTCAGCTCGTGCGTGTGCGAGACCGCGCCGGGTGTTGTCCCGGATCGTGTCAACGCGGAGCGGCGCGAACACGGCGACGATGCCGAACAGGGCACGGCCCATCGTCGTCGTGTCGATATCGGGCTCGGTAAGGCTCTTGATGTTCAAGCCCCGGTCGTGCAGCTCATTGATAGTCTGAATCGCCATCGTCTCGCTTCCCGCGATCCAGTCGAGGCGGCGCACCATGAGAGTGTCGCCGAAGCGCAAGTAGTCCATGCAGGCGAGCCACTGGGGGCGCTCGGTGACGCGACTCGATTCGCCGTGATCGACAAACACCCGTGCCGCGCCCGCGGCGCGCAGCTCGGCCTAGTGAGGGTGTTGCGGCGCCGGTCCATCGGGGTGGTCCCAGCATGGTCGGCTCGGCCCCGGAACGATACCACGCCGCCGCCGAGCGCAACGATGCCGGTGACCACGCCGATGTCGTGCCCGAGATGCTCGAGCGTCGGTCCCTGTCCGATGTGCAATTCCACCGTGGCGTGCAGCGTGGCGGGGTCTAACTTTGTCGCCGTGGCCGCGTCGAGGTCTCCGCCGGTGGCTGCGAAGGTGTCGGCGAACCGGTCGCCGTCTCGACCGGTGAGCGACTCTAGCTCGGTACGGGCGAATCCCCGCACGAGTGCGCTCGACCCGAATAGGTGGGCGTAGTTGCCCTCTTCGTCGGTGTATATGACCGCCCGCACTGGTCGGTCCAGGGCTGGACGTTCTTCTTGGATGCGGCGCAGGCATTCCAGCGCGGCGAGCACACCGAGCGCCCCATCGAAGGCGCCCCCGTTTGGCACGGTGTCAATGTGCGACCCGGACCACACGGCGGGCTGGGCCGCGGTCCGGGCATCGTAGTCTGGCGATACGACGATGTTGCCGATGCCGTCCACTTCTGCGCTGAGACCGGCCTCGGCGCAGCGCCCGAGCAGCCATGCGCGAGCCTCACCATCGGCTGCCGAGAAGGAAGTGCGATCCAGGCCACCGCCCGGCCCGCGGCCGATGCTGCCGAGGGCTTTGAGGTCAGCGAGCAGTCGGGGTCCGTTCACCGAGAGTCGGGCTGTTGAGGTGCTCATGCGGCGCCGCCCGGTGTGCCGACCCGCGACAGGATGGCGGTGAGTGCGGCGGTGAGCCCGGCTGCCAAGGCCGGCTCGGAGTCGGGGGCGAAATGCGGAGAGTGATTGCCGGCGACGGATTCGGTTGCGTCGATGGCCTGCTGGGAATAGCCGCCGAACATCCAATACACCGAGGGCACGCCGATGGCCTCGGCGAGCAGTCCGAAGTCCTCACTGCCCATCACTGGCGGAACTTCGATTACGTTGTTCGCTCCGAGGGAGCCGCTGAGCTCAGTGATCAGCTGTTGGGTCGCCGCCGGGTCGTTGTGGCAGCGGGGGAATGTGGAGAGCACCTCGATCATCGGATCGGGGGCTCCGGATGCTTGTGCCTCGGCCGCGATGATGCGGCGCAGCGAATCCAGGACGCGGGTACGCACCTCGACGTCAAAGGTGCGCACGTTAACGGTGAACTCGGCGGTGGCGGGAATGATGTTTTCTTTGAGTCCGCCGTGGAAGGTGCCGACCGTGACCACGGCGGCCTTCATCGGATGCACCTCTCGCGACACGATGGTCTGCAGACGCACGACCATGTGAGCGCCGAGCACGATCGGGTCGATCGACTGGTCGGGCTGGGAACCGTGAGCCTGACGGCCGTGCACGGTCACCTTCCAAGAATCGGCCATCGCCATCGCCACGCCGCTGCTGATGTCGACGGTGCCAGCGAGGCCGGGCCATACGTGCTGGCCGTAGACGATCTCGGGGCGGGGGGCGCGGTCCCACAGTCCGTCGGTGAGCATGGCTACCGCTCCAGCCCCGGTTTCCTCCCCGGGTTGGAAGATGAACACCACGGTGCCTGCCCAAGCGGACGGGTGGGTGACGAGGTACTCAGCCAGTGTCAGCGCGACTGTCATGTGTGTGTCGTGGCCACATCCGTGCATTGTGGGCACGTCGGTGCCGTCGGCCAGGGTGCCGCGAGCGGTGCTCGCGTAGTCGAGTCCGGTCTCTTCCTGGATCGGCAGGCCGTCGGTGTCGGCGCGGTAAGCGACCGTGGGACCGGCGCCGTTGCGCAGGATACCGACGACGCCGGTCCCGCCGCAACGGAAGGTCTCGACCCCAAGGTCGTCAAGGCGCCGGGTGAGGAACGCGCAGGTCTCCGTCTCCTGCATCGACAGTTCCGGATGTGCGTGGAGATGCCGGTACAGCTCCTGCATCGTGCGGGTCGTGGTGTCATCAGTCGGAAGTAGGGTCACGGTCATGAGATCTCTTTCGTGGAGTCGGAACGGGGCTTGCTGCGCAGAAACCAGGCCAGTATGGCGGTGGTGACGACGGTAATTCCGGTGGCGAGGTTTGCGATAGTGGGAATGGCGGGCACGAGCACGAAGAAGACGAACGCGGCTGTGCCGATGGCGATAAGCGTGACGCGACGTTGTTTCAAGGACACCACGAGCTGCACGATGACCCCGCCGATGATGCTGGGGAAGATGTACAGGCGCGCGAGGTCGGTGACGTCGGCTGGCACGATGTTCACTAGCCAGGAGCCAAGTAGGCCGACAAACACCAGCATGAAGAACACGTGCACTATCGCAGCGCCGCAAATAGCCATCAGGGCTGAGAATTCGCCGCGCTTGGTGCCAGCCTTAGCGCCGATGGCCGCCTGGGCGACCAGTGCAGAGGGAAGTAACTTGTTGGCGATGTTACCGATCATGAAAGCCTGGTACATCGCGGCCGGACCAAGGATCGGATAGTAGGTGATCGGTTCGACCACCCACAGCACTGAGAACTAGGCTGCCGCGGGGATTTCGGACAGCGGAATTAATGGATTCCTCTACGCTGCCAGGACTGGCTGTTGGTAACCATAGTGGACCTCATTGGCCCGCAGGTAACCGAGCTTCGACGTAGTGTGAATCCGGCGGGCGGATCATCGATCTGCTACGGAGACAACGCCACCTTGATGGCATCGGCTGAGCCGACGAGCGCGAAGGCTTCCTCCCATCGCTCTAGGGGCAACGTGTGCGTGACAAGTCCTGAAAGGTTGATTTGTCGGCGATTGACGAGATCGAGGGCACGTCGCCAGGAACCGGGGGTCGAAGCGAATCCTGACGAAACTTCCAACTCCTTGTACAGCACCGAATCAAACGGAATTGTGACTTCTCGTCCACTAATGCCTACCTGGACGTAGCGACCCCCGCGTCGTACTGCCCGGAAGGCAGCCGAGATCCCGGCGGGGGCGCCGGAACACTCAATCACCACGTCATATGCCTCCGACTCTGCTTCCGTAACAATGGCTGCTCCCATGCGTTCTGCAACGGCTAACCGTCGTGTGTCGGACGCCAGCCCGAGACAGGCCACTTCCGCACCGGCAACGAGAGCCACCTGGATGCTGAGCAACCCCATGGCCCCCGGGCCAATAACGAGGGCGCGCTCTCCGGCCTCGACACGACTTGGATCGAGGAGACACTGGGCTACACACGCGAGCGGTTCGAAGAGCACTGCATCTTCGCTGGCGACGTGGTCCGGAACGGCGTGCAAGTTCAGAGCTGGCACGACTACGGACGCCGCAAACCCGCCGTCCTCAAACGAACCCAGTGAGCGGCGTGAGGCGCAGAGGTTACGCCTGCCCGCTCGGCACATCTGACAGACCTCGCACGTGGAAAAGTAAGTCTCGCAGACAACGCGCTGCCCGAGCCATGACGGATCGCCGCCTTGCCCGACCTCAACCACCATGCCAGAAATCTCGTGCCCCATTGTCACCGGCGGCTCCGAGGCATACTCGTCGGCTGCGATGTGCAGATCCGTCCCGCAGACGCCGGTGGCGCTGACCTCCAGGCGTACCTGCCCTGCCCCCACCTCCGGAACGGCACGGTGGGTGAGCGTGACCTCACCGCTTACCGTCTTCATGACTGCGATCATGTCGCCGCTCCGAGTGGGGAGCCGACAGCCGCCTGGATCCGCTCGGCCACTCGTTCCGGCGAGAGGCCATAACGGTCGAGGAGGAAGTCGTTCGGCGCGGATTCCGACCAGGTGTCCGCAAGCCCTACCCTGGTAACACGTATCGGTCGACCAATGGAAGCGATCGCCTCGGCCACGAGGCCGCCGAGGCCGCCGCGCACCGAGTGCTCTTCCACAGTGACCACCTCGGTCGCCTCACCAACGGCGTCAACCACGGTTCGCTCCGAGAGCGGTTTCAGGAAGGCGGCGTGCAGATGCCGAGCGGACACCCCGCGGTCAGCCAACAGATCCAGGGCGGCCACCGTACGCGCCGTCTGCACACCCGTAGAGATAACCGTGACGTCCTTCCCATGACGCAACTCAACCAGATGGTCGGGTTGCAAAACCCCTCCGGTGTCCACTTCTTTCTCCGAATCCCGTGCGAGTCGCAGATAGACCGGGCCGGTGTGCTCGACGGCCCAGCGCACGGCGGCACGGGTTTCCGCACCGTCAGCCGGGACGATCACAGTCATTCCCGGCATCGCCCGGAGGATAGCGAGGTCCTCGATGTCTTGGTGGGTCTTGCCCGACCCCCCATTGAGCAAGCCGGTGTAATGACCCGCGAACTTGACGTTCGCCCCCGTCTGGGCGACGAGCATCCGCACCTGGTCCAATGCTCGCTGGGTCAGGAATACACCGAACGTCGCCACCCACGGGACCGCACCAAGCGACGCCATACCGGCCGCGATGCCAACAAGGTTCTGCTCGGCGATGCCCATCTGCAAGAACTGCCCAGGATAAATTGCGGCAAAATCCGACGCCTTAGTTGAAGTCCCGAGATCACCGTCCAGGACGAGGACCCGGTCGTCACGCCCGGCTAATTCAATGAGCTCAGCCACCCATGCCTCACGTTGCGAAGTCATTGCGCTTCCACCCTGTCCATGCCGAGATCGATGTGTGCCTGGGCAAGCTGCTCATCGGTCGCTACCCCGTTATGCCATTTGTACTGGCCTTCGGTGAAGGACACACCGCGGCCCTTGTTCGTCGTTGCCATGACGACAGTCGGACGACCGTTGCTCCCGCGACGTTCCTTGGCAGCAGAAAATACCCCGCGTAGCGCAGGGATGTCATGTCCATCGACCTCGACGACATTCCAACCGAATCCCCGGTAAACGGCGCACAGGTCCACACCCGCCCACGGGTCGAGCCGGTCGAAACGGGAATCCGGCCCGCCGTCGTGCTCCCACCCGTACTGCTGCAGGCCATTGCGGTCGATGATTGCTACGAGGTTGTCCAGTCGGTAGCGGCTCGCGCACGCTACGGACTCCCACACCATGCCCTCCTGATGCTCGCCATCACCGAGCATGACGAACGTCGTAAAGTCCTTGCCTCGGCGGCGAGCCTCGAGAGCCATACCGGCTCCGACCGCGAGTCCCTGCCCGAGCGAGCCCGTCGAGGCGTCCAAGCCCGGCAACCGCAAGAGGTCGGGATGGCCCTGGAGTCGCGAGTCACCTTGGTCGAAGGTATCGAGCTCCTCGACGGGCAGGTATCCGCGCAGCGCCATCACAGTGTATAGGGCTATCGCGTTGTGGCCCTTGGAGAGGATGAATCGGTCCCTGTCTGGGTCATCGGGCCGACTAGGGTCGCGGCGCAGGATGTCGAAGTACAGCGTGACGAGCATGTCCATCGCAGACAATGATCCACCGATGTGGCCAGCTTTCTTTCGGGATACTGTGCTCAGGACGAGCCATCGTCCGCGCTGAGCGAGCCGGACGAGCTCCTCGTCCGTTGGCCGGGCTTTGGTTGCTGTACTCATCGAATCTTCTCCAATTCGGCACTGCGGGCGCATTCGTTGTGTAAATCCGACGGGGCTAGCAATATCTGCGAGGTCGGAAGAATGAAAGTTGACATAAGGGCCGTTCACCTTGCCCGTGGAACAGGTATGAGGACTCAAGTCATAGAGCCACCGTCAACAGGGATAACGGTTCCAGTAACATATGCGCCCAGGTCGGTAACGAGGAACTCCAGGGCACCGGCGCAGTCGTCCGGGGTACCGAAACGGCGCAGGGCGACTGACTCAAGCAGATCGTCCGAACCGAGGTTGTCGAACATTACCGAGAGGCGTCCGGTGGCGATGTACCCCGGTGCAAGACAGTTCACGGTGATGCCATGGGGGCCTAACTCTTGGGCGAGCGACCGGGTGTACATTTCGATGCCAGCCTTAGCCGCACCGTAAATGGAGTAGCCGCCGCCGCGGAAAGGCATGTTCCCCGCCATGGAGGACACTGTCACGATTCGTCCCCAGCCTTGTCCGCGAATGTGGCGAGCAGCCGCACGGCAGGTGGAAATCGTGCCTACGAGGTTGCGCTGGACAACGGTCTCAACGTGCTGCGCGGTGGCATGAGACGGGAGAGAATCGGTCATGGACCCGGAGCCTCCCCCGGCGTTGCAAACGACGATTTCGAGGTGTCCTAGCGCGGCGACCACCTCATTGATGGCGGCCCCGATGCTATCGGGATCTGTGACGTCAGCTGTGAGGCCCACAGTGCGGCGTCCCAGCGCCACAATGAGCTCATCAGTTGACCTGCCGCCAGCAGCCTCTTCCTCGGCCGCCACCTCGGTGAAGGAGCGCAAATTACGGTCCACGACAGCGACGTCGGCGCCGAGCTCTGCGAGTCGGATAGCGTACGCGCGACCGATACCGCGGGCCGCACCGGTGACGACGGCCACCTTGCCAGCAAGTGGTTGGTAACTGCGCTCAGACATAGGCGGTCTCCTTCTGGTCAAAACGTTCCGGCGATCGGTTGTCGAGACCTGCGGGAAGATCCGGAGAGCCAGTCTGCGTCCCGCCCATCGATTGCAGGCGCGTGGCGACGATAGTCATCTCAGGTATATGGGCCCGCGGTGGAAGGCTAACCGCGGTGAGCACGGCCGCCGCAACATCCTCCGGTTTGAGGCACCAACGTCGCAGTTCGGGCGGCGGCGGTGAGGGTCGCCGGTCGACAAGCGGAGTGTCGACCAGACCGGGCAGGACGGAGGTGACGCGCACCCCCGCGGCGTGCTCATCCCGGGAAATCCCCCGGCCAAGGGCGACGAGCGCGGCCTTGCTCGCCGCGTAGGCAGGGCCGGCATGGTCCGGCCACTGCGCCGACACGGACGCGATGAGGACGACGTCGCCGCCCCGCCCGCGCATGGACGGGATCGTGCGCCGCAGGAGGTGCACGATCGAGTCGAGGTTGAGCGTGCGGACCGTTTCCCATGATTCCTGGGTCAGCTGGCCGAACTGACGATCCGTGATGTTGGTCCCCGCCGCGCACACAATAATGTCTGGCTGGTCCGTCTCAAGCGCGTCGCATAAGCCGTCGACCTGCACGGGGTCCGTCAGGTCTGCGCCGTGTGCCACCGCCCGCCCGGCCTCAATCGCCTCGGCGCCCAAAATTTCAGCCACAAGATCGCCGCGCCGTGCAACGCCGTGGACCCTGGCCCCGGCAGCAAGCAGGGACCGGACGATCCCGGCCCCGATGCCGCTGCTGGCCCCGGTGACAAGTGCGGTGCGGCCGTGCAATGTGTCCTGCATGTTCGTTCCTGTCTCTGTGTAGACGCCGTCCGGCGCCAGTGTGGACGCCGGTCGGGCTCCGGTCGGGTTGGCCTGGTTCAGGAGCCGAAGTCGAGCAGCACCTTTCCCTGCTTGACCCCGAACTCGAGGTGGTCGAACGCTGCCGCGACATCGCGAACGGGGAAGATCCGGTCGACAATGGGTCGCAGATCTCCACTGGCCAGATGCGGGAGCATCTCGCGCTCGAAGGCGCGCACGGCGACAGCCTTTTCTTCTGTTGAGCGCGCCCGGAGCACGGTCGCGAACAGACGCCCCCGCCGGCCCATGAGCGCGCGCAGGTTGATCGTCGCCTCGGCCCCGGCGCCCACACCGACGACGATGACGCGCCCCAAGACCGCCAACACTGCGAGGTCGCTGGCGAGGTTGGGTGCCCCGACCAGCTCGAGCACGACGTCGGCTCCGCGGCCTACCGAGGTTTCATGGACGACGTCGGCCACCGTCTCCGGGTCGGCCGGTATGCCGCCCAGTTCGGAGATCAACTCCCGACCCCTTGCCGTACGGCTCGTTCCGATGACGCGGGCCCCACTGGCGTGTGCGATCTGCACCGCGGCACTGCCCACACCGCCGGTGGCTCCATTAACCAGCAGGATCTCGCCGGGACGCAATGCCGCCTGGCTCCGAATTGCATCATGGGCCGTGATGAAACCTTCGGGCACAGCGGCTGCCGCTAGGTCCTCAAGATTCTCGGGCACAGCGCACACATGCCGTTCGGAGACCAGGACGTGGTCGGCCAGGCCGCCCCCGGCGACCAGACCCATGACGCGGTCGCCGACGGCGACATTGAGGGCGCGCGGACCCGCGGCGATCACCTCGCCGGCTACCTCCAGTCCTGGGATGTCGACCGGTGCTCCTGGGGGCGGCGGATAGTCGCCGTTGCGTTGCTGCAGGTCCGCCGGGTTGAGCGCGGCGTACCGCACGCGAACGAGTACCTCGTCGCCCTCGGGCTTGGGGTCAGGGCGATCGGTCAGCTCAATCACTTCATTGCCGCCGGCGCCCTTGTAGGTCACAGCTCTCATACTTATCCTCTTCGATCAGACTCGGTTGTTGGCCGTGGTCAGTGCATGTGCAGACCGCCGTTCACCTGGATAACCTCTCCAGTGATGAAGCCGGCACCCGGTGAGCAGAGAAACTCCACGACACCGGCGACTTCCTCGGGCGTGCCGAACCTGCCTAGCGGGGTGCCACGGAGCAGGTTCTCCGAGGAGGTGTCCCGTAACCCGGTAGTCATGCACGTGTTAATAATCCCCGGGGCGACGGCGTTGACCCGGACCTGCGGACCAAGCTCCCACGCCATCGACCGCACCAGAGAAAGCAGCCCGCCCTTACTCGCGGCATACGCGGCGTGTCCGCGGCTACCGCGAAGCCCTGCGATCGACGTCAATGCCACAACGCCGGCACCGTCGGCCAGATGAGGTCCGGCGGCGCGCAGGAGGTAGAACGCCGAGTCAAGGTTGATGCTGAGGCAACGACGCCACTCCTCGTCGGTCACCTCGGTCAGCAACTTCTCCGGGTAGATGCCCGCAGCGAGCACCAGGTCATCGATGCGGCCGTAGCGCTCCAGTGCGACGGCGGCGAGCCGGTCATTGTCCGCCGGATCCGACACATCCGCGGGCACTGCAATGACGGTGGCGCCTAAATTCCTGAGCTCTTCCATCAGCGGCGCCAGCATGTCCGCCGAGCGATCAGACAAGACGAGCTGGTCCCCGCGGCGTGCAAATGCGCGAGCAATCGCTGCACCGATGCCCCCGGCCGCGCCGGTGAGAACGAGCGTGCGCGAGCCGACACTCGGTTCCGGCGTCGTACCGTTCTCTGGGTTCGTCCTACCGGCCCCTGTCTTCACGGCACCAGCACCGCCTTGACGACCTCGCCGGCGGCCGTGGCCTCGAGCGCATCAATCGCCCGTGTCAGCGGGAAAGCAGTACTGACAATGTCTTCAAAGCCCTCGGCCGAGGCCAGTGCCGCCGCAGCCTCAACAAAATCCTCCCGGAGCGATCCATACGTGCCGAGGAGCTTGATCTCGCCACGGACCAGGGCGTTCACCGGAAAGACTGGCTCCCGGGCGAAGAGAGCCACGACGATAACCGTCCCGCCCGGGACCACGGAGCCAACGGCTTGTGCCAGTCCTGCCGAGCTCCCGGACGCCTCGATCCATGCATCCACCGGAGTGGAAAGCTCGCCTAGGTCACCGCGAACGGCAGTGATACCCAGACGCCGGGCCGCAGCCAGGCGGGTGGCTTCATCGCGCTCGGTACCGGTCAGCACGACATCGACGCCGGCCCGGGCGAGCAGCCAGGCCGAAAACATCCCGATCGGGCCGGGACCCGAGACGGCGACGCGCGCTCCTGGCGGGAGCTCACCGAGGTGACGCACGGCCCGGACGGCGACGGACATCGGTTCAGTCAGCGTCATCCGCAGAGCCGGGGCATCGGCGTCCACCTCAACCAAGCGGCCGACCGGCACCGCGGCGTAGGCGGCGCAGCCGCCGTCGAAGGACAAGCCGAGCACCTGGCGGTCGGAACAGATCTGCGTCAGTCCCGTCGCACAGGTCGCACAGTCGTGGCAGCCGTCAATGGCGATGGGGACAACCCGTCGGCCGATCCAGAAGGCGTCGACGCCCTCCCCTATGGCGACCACCTCACCGACGAGCTCATGACCGAGAACCACCGGCGTGCGCACCCAGTCGTACCCGTCATCACCGCGCCAGGCATGTACGTCGCTGCCGCAGAGCCCGCAGGCCTCAACCCGAATCTGAACCTCGCCCGCGGCCGGCGGCCGGACGACGACGTCGACGACAGACGTCGTCGTCCAGTCAGGCCCTGCCTTGACCAGTGCCGGCAGCGTTGTCTCAGACACCGAGGTATGCCTCTCGTACCTTGGGATCGTTCCGGATCTCCTCGGAGGTGCCACTGTGCGTGGTGACGCCCCTGTCGATGATGGTGGCCCGATCGGCGGCCTGCAGCGCATGCTGCACCTGCTGCTCGACGAGGAGCACCGAAACGCCCCTCGCAGCGATTTCCTTCACGAAGGAGAACATTTGCGAGACGATGACCGGTGCCAGCCCGAGCGACATCTCGTCGATCATCAGCACCGTCGGCTCGGACATCAAACCGCGCCCCACGGCGCACATCTGCTGTTCCCCGCCCGAGAGGGTGCCCGCGAGCTGGGTGCGTCGCTCAGCGAGCTTGGGAAGCATTGAGTAGATCCGGTCCAGCCGCTCCTTGCTATTGCCGTCTTTCCGCTTCGAATACCCACCAAGCAGGAGGTTTTCCTCGACACTGAGTGTGCCGAAGAGCCGCCGCCCCTCGGGCACGTGCACGATTCCCAGGCGCACGCGTTCCTCGGGGGTGGCCTTGGTGATGTTGACACCATTGAAGGTCACCGTGCCCCTGCGAGCAGGCAGAACTCCGCTCACGACGCGCAGTGTTGTGGTTTTTCCTGCGGCGTTCGCTCCCAACAGCGCGGTAACGCCGTTGTCGGGAAGCTCGAACGAAACGTTCTCCAATGCCTGCGATTCGCCGTAAAAGGCGGCTAGGCCCTCAACCTTCAACATTATCTTCTTCTCCGATGTAAGCCTTGATCACTGCGGGATCCTTGAGTACGTCATCAGACTTGCCCTGAGCGATGAGGGTGCCTTGGTCCAGTACGATAATCCGATCGCTGACGGAGGTCAGTGCTTTAACCAGGTGCTCGATCATAATGATAGATATGCCACGGGCACGGACCTGATTGACGAAGGGCAGAACGTCGAGCACCTCCCGGTTGTTCAGACCTGCGAGCACTTCATCCAGCAGCAGTACCTTCGGCTCGGTGGCCAACGCACGGGCCACCTCAATGCGCTTTCGCTGCGCCAAGGTGAGCTGGCTGACGTCCAGGTCGGCCAGCTTCCCGATACCGAGCTCCTCCAGGAGGGCAACCGCCTTATTCCGGGCTTCGCTCACCTTGTGGGTGTGCACCAGGACCGGAACCATGACGTTTTCGGCCACGGTCATCCTCAGGAACGGGCGTACCACCTGGAAGGTCCGGCCGATACCGGCCCGTGCCCGCTTGGTCGGACTCGTGGTGGTGATGTCCGCACCGGCGAGGCTGATTTTGCCCGTGTCCGAGCGGATCGTGCCGGTGATGAGATTGAACAGGGTGGTCTTGCCGGCTCCGTTCGGTCCGATGATCCCCAGAATCTCCCCCTCGTCCACGTGCAGCGACACATCGTCGACTGCCTGCACACCGCCGAAACGTTTTGAGACGTTCTCAATCTCCAACAAACTCATAGCCGGTCCTCCGCTCGGGATTCGTCGAGAGCTGCTGTGGTGTCGGTTCGCCGACCTACGCCCCGCTTCAGCCGGAATCGTGCGCGCAGCTTCTCGATGCCGGAAACCAAGCCCCCGGGCATGAGCATGACCACGCCGACGAGCACTACGCCGTAAATCATGAAGTTCAAGCCCTGCTGTCCGGCGAAGGCACCGCGCATGTATTCACCAATAGGCGTCATCAACACTGCACCGAGGATCGGGCCGAGTACTGTCCCGGCCCCGCCGATGATGCCGTTAAGCGCCGGCTGGATGGAGTAGAGGTTCAGCGAGAAGTTGGTTTCGGGATCGACGATGAAGAAGTACTGCGCGGCAAAGGCACCGAAAGCGCCCGTCAATGCCGCTGAGATCACGAGCGCCACTACCTTCAGCACGGCCGTGTTGACACCGAGGGCACGCGTGGCCTCGTCGTCCGAACCCGAGGCCCGGAGTTGGTAGCCCACCCGTGAGTAGTAGATCCAGACCGATACCAGCACCGCGATGGCCGTCAGACCGAGGACAATGTAGTAATACGGTTCCCGGTCTGAGAACGACATATTGAGCCAGCCCGGCGCATACGGGATCGTGAGGCCCTCGGAACCGCCGGTGAAGTCGCGGGCGTAGACCGCCACTAGCCGGATCACCTCGGCGAAGGCGATCGATGCGAGTGTGAAGAACGGCCCACGCAGCCGCAGCAGCGGGATCGACAGGAGTAAACCGCCGCCGGCTGCCACCACCATTCCTGCCAACATCCCGATCCACGGATTGACGCCGAAGTCGAGCAGCAAGATCGCCATTGTGTACGAGCCGAGGCCGAAAAACGCAGCGTGGCCCAGCGACAGGGCACCACCGAAGGCAGCGATGTTCCAAGCAACCGTAATGCCGACAAACATGACAATAAGTACGGCGTTATTGAGCAGGTACTGACCGATGATCAGTGGGAGGAAAGCCATCAGGGCGAGGACGACAACGCCACTTATCAGGTGCGAGCGCTTCACTTGAGGCCCACCTCCTCGGTGCCGGCGCCCTTACCGAACAGACCCTGAGGCCGGACGAGGACGACAATGATAAATATGGCGAATAGCACGGCCTGCTGCAGCGCCGGAGAGATATAGGTACCGGCCAGCGTCTCGATCGCGCCCAGCAGCACACCGCCAACCAGCGAGCCCACCATGCTGCCCATTCCGCCGATAACGACGACGATAAAGGCGATCAGGGTCATGTGAAAACCAAACATTGGAGAGGCGGAGGTGAATGGCGTGAGCATCACGCCGGCGACACCGGCGAGCATCACGCTGATGCCGGTGGCTACGAAGTAGAACTTCTTCACTGGGATGCCCACGAGCACGGCCGTCGGACCGTCCTCAGCGATTGCACGCAGGACGGTGCCGGTCATGGTCCGGTTCATGATGTAGAAGAGAGCCGCGACTAGCACGAGCGCTCCGATGAACGCGATCAGCCGGCCGACGGAAATGGTGACTCCGCCAAGGTTGAACACCGACGTCGAATAGCTGGTGCTGACGGTACGGTGCTGGCCGCCCCAGAGGAACAACGCCAGGTTCTGCAGGATAATCGAGATGCCAACCGTTACGAAGATTTTCATGTTGGCCGATGTCCCCTGGATCGGCTGGATGATGCCGCGCTGGAAGATTACGCCAAGGAGGAACATCGCTGGAGCGACGATCAGTAGGGACACGTACGGGTCCAGGCCCAGTCCGGCCCACAACCAAAACGCGATATACATGCCGATCATGACGAACTCGCCATGCGCAAAATTGATGACGCGCACCACGCCGAAGAGCAGGTTGAGCCCCACCGATACCAGGGCGTATACCCCGCCCAGCAGGACTCCTGCGACGAGAGTTTGAATCAGTATCTCCATCGATATTCCTTTCGCAACTTAGGACCCCGGCCGAGAACAGTCGGCCGGGGCTTTCGGTCAGTTGGATTATTACTGGCCCTCGGTTGCTAGCTGCGGCTCGATGGTGGCCACCAGCTCGGGGTAGACAGTCTCCAGTGTTCCGTCGCGCCACTGCATGACATAGGTCGTAGCCAAGGTGTTTTGCCCGGCATCGTTGAAGCCCACGCCCCACCCGGTGGCCGTAGTCCCTTCTTCGGCCGTGTATGCCGCAGCTGCCTCGCCGAAGGCCTCGGCCGAGGTATCTCCACCAGTCTGCTCCAGAATGTCGAACACTACATTCGCGCCCATGAAGTTGGCCAAGGAGTGGCCGGAGGCTGGGCTCTCGCCGTACTCTTCCTCGTACATTGTCACGAACTCTTCGAGCCCGGGGGTGGCCTCAGGGTTAATCGCGTACTGGGGGAAGTCCACATTGAAGACGTAATCCGCTGCAGCGCCGAGCGTCTCACCGAAGCTGCTGAGCGCGTGTCCGCCACCAGTACCGATGAATGCCGGGACGACCACTCCATTTTCCTCCATCTGGCGAGCTAGCAGGATCGCGTCCGAGGCGTAGGACACAGCGATCACTACGTCCGGGTCCGCCTGTTCGATGCCGAGCACTGTGGAGGACAAATCGGTGGACTTAGCGTTGTACGGCGCGTACTCGATGTTGGTGATGCCGGCCTCCGCTGCCAAGGTCTCGACCGAGCGAACGACCGAGGACCCATAAGAGGAGTCCTCATGTACCAAGAGCACTTCAACCTCGTCCAGACCGATGCCAAGCTCAGGAGCGACGAACTCGGAGATGAACTCGATCTGCACCTCGGCGAAATTGCCGGCCGAGGGATTGATGCGCCACACGTTCTCGTACCCGCGATCGTTGTACTCCTCGCTAATGGCGCCAAGTTCTGCATACGTGCCGCCGCCGCGGGCATAGACCTCGGAGGCGGCCAATGCCAGCGAGGAAGAGTAGGTTCCGATGGCGAGTTCGAGTCCTTCGCCGTCAAGCAACCGCCGCGCTTCGGAGGTCGCCCCGTTCACGTCCGGGACGTCAGCTTGAACAAGCTCCACTTCGCGCCCGTTAATGCCGCCGGCCTCGTTGATCTGCTGGGCAGCGATATTGGCGCCACGCCAGGATTCCTCGCCGAGGAGTGCCAGCGAGCCGCTCGTTGGGTAGAGGGCCGCGATCCTGATCGGACCGGATTCTTCGCCGCCTTCCGCTCCGCCTTCGCCGCCGCCGCATCCGGTGAGGACCATGGTAACGGTGAGCACTGTAGCAACACTCATAGTGCGGTGCCGCCGGGCGGAGCCGCTTATCTTGCTAGTTGTCATCTTTGACTCCTTTTTTTCGTGTTGTGTGCTGTTTAAGCGGCTGTCCAGCCGCCGTCGACCATTACCAACTGGCCGGTGACGTACGTCGAAGCGTCCGACGCTAGGAAGATAAGCGCGCCGGAGAGGTCATCCGGATTGCCGAAGCGTTTTTGGGGGATGCGTCTCAGGAGCCCTTCGCGGGCCTCCTCGTTTCTAAAGAGATTTTCGGTCAGCGCCGTCCGGAAATAACCTGGGCCGATCGCGTTGACCCTGATTCCCTGCTCCGCCCACTCCACTGCAAGTGAGCGAACGAGTCCCATGACTCCGGATTTGGTGGCACTGTAGGCAGCGATGTTCGGCAGGCCCAACGTCGAGGTAAGCGAGGCGACAAACACGTGACTGCCCTCGATGCCTGCGTTGATCTGGCGGCGCCCGATCTCCTGACTGAGAGCGAAGGGTGCCGTCAGGTTCACCCTGACAACGCGCTCCCACTCATTGATCGGGAAGTCGACGGCAGGGGCGCGGTGCTGCACACCGGCCGCGTGCACTACGCTGTCCACCGTGCCCTCAAGAAACTTCTCGGCTTCGTCCACCAGGGAGCCTACTCGTGCAATGTCCGACAGGTCACCGACCACATGGTGCACTCCGCTGTCGGCCTCGTCCTCCACCGATGTCCGTGCGACGGCCACCACCCGTGCACCCGCCTGGGATAGTCCGCGGGCCATGGCCTGCCCCAATCCCCGGCTGCCCCCGGTGACGAGGATACGACGCCCGCTGAGGGAAAAGCTGTCGAGAATGCCGCTCACAACGCACGCACGGCGACGGTCTTCGTGCGAGTGTAAAATTGCAGCGCATCCAGTCCCTGCTCCTTAAACGGGGATCCGGAGTAGCCGAACCCGCCGAACGGATGGTGGACGTCCCAGCCGGTTGTCGGGTGGTTCACTGAGACTTGTCCGGTTTCCGCCTGGGTAATGAAGCGTTCAGCTGCTCCCAGATCGTTGGTGAACACCCCGGCCGCGAGTCCGTAGACCGAGTCGTTCACCGCGTCGACGGCCTCCTGCTCGTCGCCGACTTCGAGAATTCCTAGAACCGGGCCGAACACCTCCTCGCGCCAGATGGCCTGGTCCCTGGTGACCTTCAGCAGGGTCGGGCTGACGAAGGCTCCGCGGTCCAGGGCGCCCTCGGGTGCGTGCGCGCCCCCTTCTAGCAGTTCAGCGGATTCCCCGAGGGCCCGTTGGATGTGATCGAATATCTCCTCACGGGCAGCGGTCGAAACGACCGGGCCGAGGGTTACCCCTTCAGCATCACCGGCGCCGATCTTGAGTGCTCCCATTTGCTCCCGGAGAGCTGCAATAAGCTGAGTAGCTACCTTCTGAACGACGACGACCCGCGAGGTTGCGGTGCAGCGCTGACCGGCCTGGGCGAAAGCCGCAGAAACGATCTCCTTCGCTGCCACAGCTATGTCCGCGTCAGCGAGGACGGCGATAGCATTCTTGCCGCCCATTTCGGTCTGGACGCGTACCGGCCGACCAGCGAGTTGCTTCTGCAACTCCAGACCCACGGACGTGGAACCCGTGAAACTGACCGCCCTGAGGGCTTTGTTCTCGAGCAGAGTGTCGCCGATGTCGCTCCCACGCCCGGTCACGGTTCCCAAGACGCCCGCCGGCAGCCCGACTTCATTGAAGATACGGGCGAGTTCCAAAACAATAAGGGGGGCTGCTGTGGCGGGCTTGATGATGACGGCGTTGCCTGCCAGCAATGCCGGACCCATCTTGCGGGCCGGCGTGAGCAGCGGATCGTTCCATGGAGTGATAAGCAGTACGACGCCGAGCGGCTCGTGGATGACGCGCGCGTAGGTTCCAGGCCGGGCGTCTGCGAGCAACTCGCCGTACGGCAGCCGAGCCTGACCGGCGTAGTAGTCGAAGAAGTCCGCCGTCTTCTTCACCTCGACCCGGGCCTCGGCGAGTGTCTTGCCCATCTCATGGACTATGAGCAGAGCCAACGCATCGGACTCGTCGCAGACCTTGGCAGCTGCCGCCCGCAGAATTTCCCCGCGTGCCAGAACGCCCGTCTCACGCCAGGTGCGGGCACCAATCACAGCGGCCTCATAAACGGCATGGATGTCCTCCGCAGTCATTGCGGGAACACGCCCAACGAGCTGCTCCGAGTCTGCCGGGTTGGTCACGTCGATAAAATCGCTCGTCGCGGGCTCAAGAATCTTGCCGTCAACAAGGTTTCCGGTGATCTTCATGGTCGGGCGTCCTTTCTGGCGGTAACGGCGAACGCCTTATCGAGATCGCCGTCGCGCATGGCTGATAGGAGAGCATGGACACGCTCGGTGTCCATACTCTCCGGGTTGGCGGGGCGGGGGTAGAGCTCAACAGTGCGGCGGGCAACCTCCCCGTCGACACCCGCGGGCACGCCCGCCTCGTCGAGCGTGGCGGGCTGGCCGACCCTGCGCACGAGCGCCAACACGTGTTCGGCAGCCACGCGGAGGTCCTCTGATCCACCCAAGGTCAGCGCCCGGGCGAGAAGCTTGGCCTTACGTTCGTCGACGTACTGGTTATAGGCAATCGTGTATGCCAACGCCAGGCCCGTCGTCGTGCCGTGGGGCATGGGTTTTTCATGGTTGATCGCATAACCGAGGCTGTGGCCGAGCACGACTCCGGAGTTGAGCGCGAGACCCGCAAGGTATGCCGCGAAGAGCATGCGGCCAGTCGCGTCGGGGTCACCATCGTAGGCGTTGACCAGGTCAGTCATCGTAATACGGATAGTCTCGACCGCGTTGTGCTCGGTCATCACCGTGCTGTTCTTGGATAGAATGGACTCGACAGCGTGGGCAAGCGCGTCCAGCCCGGTGGAGGCCTTGACGTGGGGCGGGAGGCTGGCCACGAGCTCCTGGTCCAGGACCACGAGCTGCGGGACGAAGGACTGGCTTGAGGCGATGCGTTTTTCCCCACCTTCGGTGATCATCGAAATACGGGTCACCTCGGCGCCGGTGCCGATGGTCGTCGGCACGAGGACGAGCGGCGGCCGGGTGACTGATGGCTCGACGACGCCGAACCAGTCCGAACTGTTGCCTTGGTTCGTGACCAATAGCGCTATCATCTTCGCCGCGTCCAGCACAGAACCGCCTCCGATGCCGACAACGGCGACCGCGCCGATCTCACGTGCTGTCGTGGCCGCAGCGTCGACCTGTACTGCAGTCAGCTCTGGGCCAAAGTCGGAGAGCACGGTCGGCTCGTACCCGGCGCCTTGCAGCGCGTCGAGGGCGCCGTCGAGGAGGTTGTTCTTTACGAGTGCGATGTCGGCAGCGACCAACACCGGCCCGGCGACGGCTGTACCAGCTGAAATGAGCCCATTTGCGAGCGAAGTCAGCGCACCCGGACCAATCCACGTGCATGCGGGAGACAGGAAAATAGCGGGCGCAGCGGTCGTACCACCAGAGGTCATCATCGAAGTCCGGCTCCTTTCGTCATTCACTATATTGGATCCACTATTTCTGGCAGTCTGTCAGCTATCACATTCACCGTCAAGTGTTTGCATTGGCTCATAAAAAACTTCCGCTTTGCGGCGTAGTTTCTGACTTGGTGGTAGATGTGCGTTAAATCCGTTTCTATGGAGCTGACGATGACGCAGCGGCAGGCTATGACGAAGAAGAAGGCGCTCTCGTATTGGAGCACGGACCGAGCGGGTAAGTCCCGCATTCTGGACGAGTCGGTCGTCAACGAATATCTCGACGTTTACATGAACGACTTCACGTTCCGCTAGAATCGGCGCAGCACGACCATGGCAGCGTTTCAAACATTGCTTGGACTGGGCGTGCACCAAGCGCCGACCACCTACCGTCAAATCGTTGACCAAGGTCCGAAAGCTCAACACGATCTGAGATGACCGTCTACGCACTAACGACATGCCGATGTCGGCATAGGTCGGACAACGGCTCGGAATTTATCAACGAGCACTTCTACCGGTACTGCCTCGACCACAAGATTACCTTCACGAGGTCCCGGTCACAGCATAGCAACGACGGGGCGCACGTTGAGCAGAAGACCTGAACCCATGTCCGGGAATTGGTGAGTTACCTCCGTTACGACACCCCGTCCGAGTTGGCCAAACTCAACGAGATTTGGGAACTAGACCGCATCTTCACGAACTGCCTCCTGCCCCAGAAAAAGCTGGTATTCAAGCAGCAACACGGCGCGAAGGTGACCAAGAAGTACGACACAGCGGTGACCCCGTACCAACGCGCGATCGCGGACGAGATGGTGCGGAAACGACCGATCATTCAGATGAATGCGCAGTTCAAACAGCTCAAGCCAGCGGCCCTATCCAGGAAGATTCTGGCCCTCACCGGGGAGCTCGAGACCCTGTCACTCGCCAAGAAGCCCGGGGTGTCCAAACCGGCCGTCAACCACTCGTTCAATCACTAAGTCCGCGGAGGTTCGCATTTGAGGCAATGAAAGACCTTGCCGGAGGTATCGACATGAGGCAATAGGGGCTGGCCCAGATTCCATGCCGAACCTGAGAACAAGGCAGCAGAATAAGTCACTTCCAACCCCGCTCGCCTATGAAGCGGCGCGCGCGGAGTGCTAGTTTGATTTGCAACCTTCCTACTATTGGATCCATAGATAAGGTTATTCCATGGGGACATGCGGTGGCAGGGCTGTCGCCGCCAAGAACTTCAACACCGGAGGTAAGCCATGGAAGACCTGATCGTTATCGGCGCCGGCATCGTTGGCCTGGCGACCGCACGAGAAGCGCTGCGGCGTCGGCCTGGAATATCGGTCCTCGTCCTTGAGAAGGCCGACGACGTCGCGAGCGCACAGACCGGGCACAACTCCGGCGTCATCCATGCGGGCCTCTACTATGCACCGGGTTCGCTTAAGGCTCGGCTGTGTCGTGCGGGTGAAAAGGCCACCAAGGACTTCTGCGACGAGCACGGAATTCACTACGAGACGGTTGGCAAGCTGGTCGTCGCGACTGATGACGTTGAAATCGAGCGGCTGAAGGCGCTAGCGGAGAGAGCCGCCGAAAACGGTATCAAGGTCGAGCACATCAATCGCGACCGACTGGCAGAAATGGAACCGAATGTGCGCGGCCGCGAGGCGCTGATCTCACCCGCGACCGGGATCGTCGACTTCCGCGACGTCGCTCACGCGATGGCTCGCGACATTGAACAGATGGGTGGGAGGGTAATCACCCGATCACAGGTGCGCTCGATCGATGAGCGCTCTGGCGCATCGGGTAAAGTGGTTGTTGGATCTGATACGGGGGAATACCAAACGCGGCAACTCGTCGCCTGCGCAGGTCTCCAGGCTGATCGGGTTGCCACGATGGGGGGACTTGACATCGACTTTCAGATCATCCCCTTCCGCGGCGAATACTACCAACTGCCACACGACCGATGGGGCATCGTGCAACGGCTAATCTACCCAGTGCCCGACCCTGATCTTCCCTTCCTCGGCGTCCATTTAAGTCCGACGATTGATGGGCGGATCACTGTCGGTCCAAACGCGGTACTCGGGTTCTCACGCGAGCGATACCCACGCGGCTCCATCACCGGGCGCGATGTCGCCCGATTCTTGGCTTTCCCCGGTATGTGGAGGTTCGCCATGAACAACATCCAAACGGGAGTAGAGGAAATGCGTAGCTCCTATTTCCCGCGCGGCTATCTAAAGCTCGTGCGTAAGTACTGCCCTGGGCTGGAGTTAGCCGATCTGAGGCCTTACCCCGCAGGCATCCGCGCGCAGGCGATCATGCGGGACGGCACGTCGGTAGAGGATTTTCTGTTTCGGTCCACCGATCACCAACTCCACGTGTGCAATGCTCCATCGCCGGCTGCCACGTCAGCGATCCCGATCGGTGCGCTTATCGTTGACAAAATCCTCGGGTCAGACCGCGACTGACACTCTCGCACATCCGCGACGACGTTACGCCAGCTCGAGGGCGAGGGAATGTCTTTGGTTCAACCCTCACTGTTCCGGGTGAACACCTGCGGCGATCGTCGCAGCGCGACCCTGGTGCGTGTGATGTGCGTGGCCACAATCGTTGCAGCGACTTCGTGGTTGCGACCTTTGATAGCACTGTGCAGCAACCGGTGCTCACTGTTCGTTTCCTCAGCCCAACTGGGACCTGTCTCGGTCACAAACGCGCGGCGGTATTGCTGCGTGGAGTTCCACAACCGCTTGACAATAGAAGTCAACTGGCTGCTCTGGCAACCCTCATAAGTAAGCAAATGGAAGGCACGATCCAGGATTAGAAATTCCACAGCCCCGACCCCGGCCTCGATCTCATCGAGGATGGAACCGGCACGTTCGATGCTGATCTGGGAAAGGCGCGGGACGGAGTCGGCGATGACGAAGGGCTCGATTCGTGCGCGGGTGCCGTAAAGGAGGTCCAACTCCGCTGCATCCATCATTGTGACACGTGCACCCTTGTTTGGCTCAAACGTCACCAGTCCTTCGCCTTCGAGGACGCGCAGAGCCTCGCGGACCGGTAGCCGGCTGGCTCCGAGCCGCTTGGCGAGAGTCTCCTGACCGATGTGCTGCCCCGGCGCGAACTCACCGTCGAGAATGGCAGATCGGATGTAATTGGCCACGCGAGTACCGCCACGTCCAGGCAGCTCGCCGCCACCCTCAAACCCTGCGTCTGCTAGGGAAGGGGCCGTTGGGTCAGCACTCATTTTCTTCATCCAATCTCTGAACTGCACCTGAATCGTTTCACACAAGCATCGGCAGTTTCTACTGGTGGAACTGCTATCCACAGGCCTCAAAGTTGTGGAACAGCTGGGGCTTAGCATGCCGGCCGATTTCAGTACCGACTCCGCCATCCGTGCCCAGCTGTGGCATCTACGCAAGGGAATCATCCCCGCGGTGGGCGAGACACGTCCACAAGGCACCAACGCGCTCCTTGAAGACATCGTTGTGCCGGTGCCAGCACTGGCCCGCACCTGCATGGAACTAATCCGATTGTTCGACAAATACAACTACTGCAACTGCATGATCTTTGGCCACGCCAAGGATGGCAACGTGTCACCGACGACTTCAGCAATACCGGGGCCCTGGACCGCTTCAGTGCCGTCACCGAGGCGTGGACTGTGATGCTCGTATAGTTGTCGAGCGGCGATTTGCGAGGGTGTTTGCTGCTTGAACCAGGTGCGGTATTTGGTGAGGAATTTGCTGTCGTTGACGTGTCCGCGTTCGATGCGGGAGATCTTCAGCAGTGAGCAGTTGAGCGCGCCGGCGGTTTCGGGCGTAAACAACGTCATGAGACAGATTGTAAACAAGGTCGTGAGAGCGTGTGTAAACAACCTGATGCGAGAACACAGTGCGATGTTGGTGGTGATAAACTCGCGTAACGAGTCGCTCTTCGTGTTTTGGGCGATCGCCATCCGGGCTCGGCCGAAACCACGCCGGCCCTTCGGTGCCCGCTCGATAGCGCCGACCACCAGTACCTTGCCCGCCGTGCCCCGGCCATGTTGCCGGGCTTGCTGGCGAGTAGCGGTTGATGGTAGCGCCAGTCCAGGTAGTTGGTGTGTAATCGCGTGACATCGTGGACAGTGGATCTCAGAACTTCGTGGGCGCTGGGTCTCATGGCTTCGTGTGTCCTGTCTCAGCGCATCGTGGACACTCGATCTCATGACATCGTGGACACTGTGTCTCACAGCGTCGGAGACACTTGCGCCGGTGATAGTTGGGGAATGACGAATTCTCTTTCACCCCAGACTCGTGCCGCGATCATGAATTACGACCCGACCCAGCCCCACGCGCTGTCGATTATCGGGTTCTGCCGCTCTCTGAAGATCTCTCGGAGCGTGTTCTACAAGCTCCGAGGGAGAGCTGTCCACGAGGTTGCTGCTGCGCTGCACCCACGCTCCCGCGCCCCGAATGTCCCAGCCCGGCGTTATGGGCAGGTCGTCGTGGATGAGGTGGTGAAGATCCGCAAACAGCTCAAGACTGATGGCTGGGATTATGGTCCCCGCTCGATCTACTACGAAGCGGCCATGGATAGCGGGTTCCTCGGAGGGAAGGTCCCGTCGGTGGCGACGATCGCACGTCTTCTGGCCAGCGTCGGGCAGGTGGACGCGTCACCGAGAAAGCGACCGAAGTCGTCCTACATCCCGTTCGTGCGCGCGACGGCGATGTCGCTGTGGTAACTGGACGCGTTCGAGTACCGGCTGGCGAACGGGCAAACCGTCACGGTGTATCAACTGCTCGACGACGCAAGCCGTTACGACGTGGGCTCCGACGCGTATTCGCGTCATGAGAACAGTGCTGATGCCAAGGACGTACTCGAACGGGCAATCGCCGCATGCGGGGCACCCCAGGAAGTGTTATCGGATAACTCGCTGGCGTTCAACCAACTGCGCGCAGGCACGATCGGCTCCGTGGAGATCTTTCTGGCATCGAAAGGCACCATGCCGATCAGCGGGCTGCCGGGCAAGCCCGCCACACAGGGCAAGAATGAGCGTTCCCACTAGACGTTGATCCGTTTCCTCGACGCCGACCGGCCGGCCACTCTCGAGCATCTCCGTGTCAGGATCCAGCGTTTCCGGGAGCACTACAACAACCGCCGACCGCATCAAGCCCTCGAACAAGCTACGCCGCGGGCGGCGTGGGACTTGCTCGAGCACACGCCAGCGACCGAGCCGATCCCGCTGTCGGTGCTGGAGGCGAAAGCCTCGGAGTACCGGCGGGCTCGCTCGCGACGACAGTCAGACCTTCACCGGGCGCCGTTGACGATCTCCAAGACCGGGCAGGTCATGCCCGACGACGACGCGCGGCCGCAAACCGCGGATCAGTCACTCGTGGAGGTCACCAAAGCGAACCGGCAGGTCTACTTTCAGGGTTACCAGGTCTCCCTGCCTACGACGTACGCTGACCGCTCGTTCTACCGGACGATCACCGACGACGCGTTCTTGCTAACCGATCCCGTCACCGCTGAGATCGTGTTCTCATTCCCGCTGCCGATGGTCGCGCTGAACGTCCGAGGCCGATACGTTGCCTCCTACTCCATCCAGGGCGTTGGCGTGACCCACCCGACGAAACCCTGGGAACGCAAGAACGCGGAATATCAGACACAGTTCGCCCAGCGCCAGACTGATCTCCCCGCAGTGCTCGGTGAGCCAGAGCGGTAGCTGTGCACGAAGCCATGAGACCCAGCGTCCACGATGTCACGCGATTACACACTAAGTCGCCGGACTGGCGCTACCATCAAGCCCTACTCGCCAGCTTGCCCCCTCCGGTGAATGTTTCGTCCATCTCCACTGTGCCAGAGAGTTTCTCCCGCGCTGGCACGACCATCACATCGCGGTAGCGGTGCAGCATCGCCCACGACGTCTGGGAGCTGCCCAGACCGAGTACCCGGTGTAAGTTCAGCGCGCTGGTGTCCGATTTCGAGGTCATCATCAACCATGCCGCCTCAAACTACACAGTTAATGGGGCCAAGGCCAGTGCCATGAAAGATCGTGTCAGCGGTCACGCTGACCCGACGTTTGCAGCCACCGCAGGAGTACCGCCCGTCGGCCAGCCACCACGCGACCCCGCTTCCGCAGTGAGGACAGCGAACCCGTCCGGCCACCGCAACCAATCCAGATAGTCTGCGACAGGCAGCGTCGGTACCGAACCAGGCATGCAGATCAGCGACACCGCCCGGATAGTGCACGCCCGCCCTCGGCTTCTCCAGCAGGCCGGCAGACTGCTGCATCGATATGGATAAGCTTTTTTGTCAAAGCTCAACGTATCTACGATGAGCATTGTGGAACTCGACGCACTCCTACCGCGCGCGCTTCTTGCATGAGTGTACTGAGTCTGAGCAACAGTATGGCATCTCGTGGACACGTGACTTCCCTCAGAATATTCGTGAGCTGACCCCGAGCACGTTCGGTGCTGCATGCGGATACGTGTGCTGGATCCTATTCGTCAATGGCGTCGAATTGCGGCACTGCGTAAACATCATGCGAGTTGAGCGACGACATAATGTCCTGATAGCGGTCGGATTTGGTCGTCATCGCGACAATCACGCTAACGCCCGAATTCTGTTGTGCATCGAGGAGCGCTGCACGAAAGCCGTCGAGCGTGTCTACCCGAATCGCCCCACAACCGATTGCATCAGCGATCGCGGCGTAGTCGAAGTCCTTGAACTCGGAGGCGATAGTGCGTCCCCGTTGGCCGTTGTAGACCCAACCCAGGATGTTGTTGTCGAGTACCACGACGGTCAGCTTCAGACCGAGCTCGACCGCCGAAATCAGCCCGTGGAGCGACATGGCGATGCCGCCATCGCCGCACACCGCGACTACTGGCCGACCGGGGAAGTTCACCGCGGCCGCCATCGCAGACGGAACGGCATAGCCCATTCCACCACCGCCGTTCGGCTGCAGCATCGTTCCGCCCTGCTTTGATTGGAAGTCGTGCAACACGAACAGGCGATTCTCTCCCGCGTCACAGGTGACGACAGCGTTATCGGCGAGTTCTTCAGAGAGCACGGTGACAACATCTCGGCCACTGAGCGCGCCCGGTGTCGAAGAGTATGGCCGGTTGTAGTACGGGTGGTTCCTGCGCGCTGCATCGACCCTCTTGAAACCTCCGCCCGAATATCCGGTGAGTTGAGCTTCGATTCGCGACAGGGAATTCGCAGCGTCCCCGTGCACCAGCAGGTCGGCGGGGAAAGTCCAGGAGAGGTTGAGCGGTTCGACATCGATCTGGAGGAGTTTCTGTCGCGACGAATTGATGAGAGCAGGATGCATGTTTGCGGTGTCTGTTGCACCGAGCTTCGAACCGACCACGATGACCAGATCGGCCCCGCCGACCACCTCGTTCGCGGTGGCGTGACCGAATGACCCGATGACCCCGGTTGCGAGTGAGTCGTTCTCCGGGAATGTGCCCTTGCCGGCTGGGGTCGTGGCAACAGGGACGGACAGGGTTTGAGCGAACGACAGGAGTTGTGTTTCGGCCTTCGATAGCCGGGTGCCGTTACCCGACACGATCACCGGGTTGCTCGCTCGGCGAATCAGGTCTGCGGCGGCCGTGATGGTGGTATCTGGCGCTGTGGGCAACTCCGGTCCCTGATATGAGCGGTCGAGGTAGGTTGGCGGCTCCGTTCCCGGATTTAGATGGTTGAAGAGCGATCGCCCATGGAAGATCACGGCCACTGGTCCCGGTTCGCCGGTTGTTGCATGCTTCACCGCGAGTTGAGTCATCTGCAGAGCCTGTGTGGGGTCGGTGGCAACAAAGACCTGCTTGGTGATCGCCGACATCGCTGCGGCCAGATCGTAGGCTCCGTACCCACCGAAGCCCGCCTGGTACGGGCCGAGATGCGAATATGAACCGCCGTCCGTCGCATCGATCAGGAGCACAACCGGTGACGCACCCAGGTGCGCTTCCATGATTCCAATGCCTGCGTTGCCGAGCACCCAAGCACCTTGGCCTATCACAAAGGCGGGCCGTCCCGTTAGTCGGCCCTGTGCCTCAGCCATTACTGTCGCGATCGATTCCTGTCGCACTAGGTAGGTTTCTACCTTGTCCTGCAGAGGGAACAGGGCATCGTAGATGTGCATCGTATATCCGCCCGGAATGCCGTAAACAATTGGACGCCCCTGCGCCGCGATGACGTGAGCTACGGCTTGCGCGCCCGTCAGGGTTTTGATGCCGGGAAGCGTGGCAACATTTGCGCCCGTCGCATCGATCCGATTCATTGATCTCTCCTTTGAGTGATGCGCGCCACGAAGATACATAATTCAAATACTGGAATAGATTTCTTATACTACTAATATTTCGCACCGCAGGTAAACTGATACGCCCGGTAAAGGGTAACTTTGGCTGAATGACCCCCCAAACAAAGAACTCCGTCGGCACCTTAACGCTGCAGACGGTGGAACGGGCGCTCTCGTTTCTCGAGAAGGTGGCGACATCGGCTACACCGCCCACCATTCGTGAAGTCGCAGAAGGCCTGGGTGTGAACATCACGACCTCGTACCACCTTTTCAATACGCTGGCCTCGCGTGGGTACATCGAGCGCAATGCTGATCTCACTCTGCGGATCGGGTTCCAGGCTGCCGTTCTCTTCGACGGTTTCAAGCGGGGGTTCTCGTTGCAACAGCAGATGAACGATCTCGTCACCCGGCTCTCGACATCGACCTCTGAAACGGCGTGGATTTCGATGCTCTCGGTTGATGCCGTAGTTCTGACGGCGTTCGTCGATGGGACTCAGGCTGTTCGCGCGACGGGCCTGTATGTCGGGCTTAGCGGGCTCGAGCATGTTCGGTCATCCGGTCGGGCGGTGCTGGCATTCCTCGATGACGAACAAAGGAACGCGGTACTGGCTCGCTCTCTCTCCGTGGTCCCGCTCCACCAGCAGCCCGCGATCATGGATGCGCTGAATCGTGATCTCGTCGCAATCCGTGAACGCGGCTGGGCGCTCGATGATCAGGAGTACAACACTGGCATCGTCGGAATTGCGGCACCGTTCTTCGCCGGAGACGGCGATGTTCTCGGAGCGGTCGGCATATGGGCTCCGGCGAGCAGAGCCTACGATCTGCAGGATGGCCTCGTGACGGCAGTGATCGCGAGTGCACGCGAAGCGACCAGCCTCCTGGACGCGACGACGCGTTAGTTGAGTGTGATTCAGGGTGTGATGACGATGCGTATCGGCGAGTTCGTGCGGTCGGAGGTGGTGCGGATCGACTCGACGAGACCGGGGTCCGCCGGGTCGAAGGCGGAGTGTGTCCCGGCATCGATACACCTCTGCCGTGCCGCGGGATCCGTGTCGACCGCGACGACGCGGGCACCTCGGGCCAGGGCCAAACGCGCAGCCTGCATGCCGAGGCCACCGGTTCCGATCACCACAATCGTGTCGCCCGCCGAGACGCCGAGCGCACGGACGGCATGATTGGCCGCTCCGGCCGATTCGATGAGCGTGATCTCGGGAAAGCCGATCGAATCGGGCATGACCGTGAGATTCGCCGTCGGAACGACGACGTAATCAGCCAACGCCCCTTCCCGTTGGATTCCAATGATCTCGCGGCCGGCGTAGAAGTTGATTTCACTGTTGAGGCAGAGGTCTGGCCGGTAATGGAACGGTGGTTGGCGCTAAGGGTTGAGGTGGCGGTAGATCGTCGCTCGTGAGACGCCGAGGGCTTCGGCGATTTGGGTGGGCGTTTCGCCGCGTTGCTGTCGGGCTTTGGCTGCTGCGAGCGTGTCGGGTGTTATGACGGTCGGGCGCCCACCGACCCGGGGCTCGGGCGGTGGTGGGGCCGGCGAGGGTGCGTTCGCGTCTGGAAAGAGGAACTTCCCAAGGTCGGCGGTGCTGGCGAACCGGGCCCGGTCGAGTAGGCCAAATACAAGGCTTACAAGCTGAGAATGCTGAGCTATCGAGGGAGATCGAATTCCTGGGTTATCCCGAGCTCGAAATAACCTGGGAAAAGTCAGCGCCTTCTTCGCTGCGAAGCAACGATGAACGACTATTTTGTGTTCATCTTGGCGGAGAAGGCCTCGTTTCCCATCGACTGGATGTGCCAGCAAATTGAAGGTCTCGCGGGCCTCGTTTTACCGCTGGCTCATCCCCGCGAAGCCCACCCCGACGCAGGTTCGCCACGACGAGTTGGACGCGCACGTGGTGCGTGTCTACACGCGTGAGAAGGGCATGGCGGGCCGGGATCAGATCACGACGATCCTGAGCCAAGAGGGCGTCAGCATCGCCTGCGGCACTGTCGGGTCCATCCTCACCAGTCGCGGCCTGCGGGCCGTGCGAATGCTGGCGTGGAAGAAGACCACGACCGTTGACCCGGACGCCAGAACCGAGCACATTCAGAACCACATGCTCGACAAGGACGGAACGCGTGACTTCACCTCGACAGCTCCCGGAACCAGGTCCGGGTTGGCGTCGGCGTGGTCGATGATCGTGGTGGTCCTCCATTTCTTCGGGCAGATGCCCACCAATCCGAGGCGTTGCATGGTCTTGGCGACGGTCTTGCGCGAGATGGTCTCTCCGTCGGCGCGGAGGTCGGCGAGGATCCTCGGCGAACCGTAGACCTCGTCGGAGTCGCCGTGAAACCACGCTACTTTCTGCTCGATGCTCTCCCGCCGAATCGTGCGGTTCGAGGGCTTCCGGTCAAGCCAGACGTAGTATCCCGATCGGGACACCTCGAGCAGGCGGACCATGCGGGTGATGGTGAAGTTGGTCTTCTCCGCCAGTATCAGTTCGAACGCTTTACACTCGTATCCGATGCTTCCTGGGCGAAGAAGATGGACGCTTTTTTTAGGAACGCCCGATCAAGTTTCAGGTCTGCGTTCTCTTTCCGCAGCCGGAGCAGCTCGGCCCGTTCAGACTCGGTGACTCCGGTCTCTCCGGTATCGTTCCTGGTCTTGAAAGCGCTGACCCACCGGCCCAGCGAGGCCTCGTTGATTCCGAGCTCGCGGGCCACGGTCGCAATCGCCCTGCCGGTGTTGATCACCAGCTTCACGGCCTCGTCTTTGTACTCAGGAGTGAACTACCTGCGCGTGTTTCCCATGTGAACATTCTCTCTTGTGAGGTGTCCACTCAACGGGGGCAAGGCCACGCTTCCGATGCCGGGATGACCGGGTGAGCTGCAGCGCGATCATCGCGCCCATTGACCAGCCGACGAGGATGATGCTTTCGGCGCCGTGGGCCATGGCGTAGTCGACGGCCGCGTCTACATCGCGCCACTCGGTCTGGCCCAGCATCGACTTTTTATCGGGCGAGCTCGGGGCCTCGTGATCGTTCCGGTACGAAACAACGAGCGACGAGATTCCGGCACGGTGGGCGACCGGAACGCCGCGCAACGGGCCAGCCCGGGTCGCGCCTTGACCGTGGATGTGGATCGCCCATGTCGAGGCCGGTGGCCGATCGGAGGCAGCATCGAAGCGGTAAGCCGGCGCGGGACCGAGCGCGGTCGCGGCGGTGACGGCGGTGAACGGCAGCCCGACATCCGTTGCCTGAGACGGCACGACACCGCTCCACCGCGCCGATTGGCCTGCTCGAAGCGGAGTACCGCGGGAGCTGCTCGCGCGTGACGTGGGAGGCGACTTCACCGACGGCGATGACCCGCCCGAGCTGCGCGTAGCCGCGGCCGGAGTCGAACCAGATCGCGTATTGGCCGGGTGCCCGCGCCGCCGCGTTCGATGGCAGGGTCACGGCCCGAGGTGCAGCGACGTCGTCGACCGCGATCACGCGGAACGGTTCGCGCATCGGCGCATCCGTTCTCACGACTTGTCTGACGACGGCCAAGCTCGCAACAGCGATGTCCCCGACGGCGAGAGCGCCCGCGGTCAGGACGTAGCCGAATTTCACGCTGATGCGCTCTGCGCGCCGATGAGGGTCTCGGTCGCAGTGAGCAACGCGAGATCCTCATCCGTGAGCCGGTCACGAGCCCTCGGGTCGAACAGGAGGGCGTCACGAATTTCGACCAGCGTGCGGTGTACAATGGTGTCGACGTCGCGCGACGCCGTGCCTGGGGTGTGTCGGTGAGTCTCGTCACCCAACTCGACGTGCTGGGCAAACACGTCGTTCCAGATTCGGGTGAGGTCGGGAAGAACGCTCTGCACATTCCGCCGGTCGATCCTCTTGCCGACCTACCCCAGAATCGGCGGGAGGGACAGACCGAAACAGAGGAGCAGGATCGCGGCCATGTTCAGCACGTTGTAAGCACTCGCGAACAGTGCCACGAGGGCCATCGCCCCGAAGACGTGCGCGAGGTCCATGCCCACCACGCTGTGCACGATGAGAACGGTGGCGCCGCAGCCAGCGCCCACGATGCGCGGAACCCGAGCCGACGAGCGGGGATTCTCATTCGCCCTGCAAAGCGCAGGCAGATCGTTCCCGTCAGAGCGACGACGATGCCCAGGTAGGTGAATTGGATCAGGGAGTAGGCGGCCGCTGCCGGCGGGTGCCTATAGCCAGCGCGCCCACGAGTCCCCAGAGGGCAAAGGCGATGATGAGGTGCATCATCCGAAGACTCCCTCAAACCCCTCGGGCTCCTTGGCGCTGGTGCGGATCGCGTTGGTCAAAAGATCGGCCAGTGCTTCGGCCGCCAATTCGAACTCATCGCGAAAATCGGAATGACCGAACGCTCTCACCGGCCATCCGCTTTGAGCAAGACGCCGTGCAGGGCCGGACCGGCGGCCTCGTCGTAGCGGAAGATTATGTGGGACAGTTCGTGGCAAATGATTTACTGCCGGTGGTGTTCCGAATCGGTTTTGGCGTGGAAGATCAGGTCATCATTTTTGCGGGGCAGCTAGAGGCTGCAGATCTCGGTTCCGTTCGGCAGCGGCTTGTTCTCGAGGGGTGAGGTTATCCCCGGGAGCCGGTTCGTCAGTTTTTTTATCAATGGCCGGTCGATCGATTACCTGGTTCAGAATCTCCGTGATCGCCCGCAGGGTGGGGGGTGATACCTGGCCCAGCGTTCGTGCGGCAAAGGTGCGCACTCTCGCGGCACGCATGGCCGCGATCAGCTCGTTCACCGCCGCGATTCGTTCGGGCTCGGCGACATCGACGCCACCCAGGAGATAGTCGGCGTTGATCTCAAAATATGCCGCCAACCCCCGCAGAAGGGGTTCGTCGGTGACCAGATATCCGCTGCCGCTGAGCATGTACGACCATCGGGCGCGAGACAGGCTCACCCCACGGGCTTCGAGGGCGGCGGCGACCTCCCGGTAGGTCAGAGGGTGACCTCGTTCAGCAGCGACGGCATCCAGCAGCAAATTCAGCTTGCTCGCCAGGGCATACCTGGCGTGTT
Source organism: Cryobacterium sp. Y11 (assembly GCF_002929535.1). Classification (GTDB taxonomy): domain Bacteria; phylum Actinomycetota; class Actinomycetes; order Actinomycetales; family Microbacteriaceae; genus Cryobacterium. Next base: position 265 of record NZ_PJJO01000047.1, on the reverse strand, counting down.
CGTCTGGAGTCGTCGTGTCATCGGGACGCTGTTCAGTCAATCTGGCCTTCTCGCTCGGTGGGTCACATCACGCGGTCGACCCGCTAAGTCAGGGGGCGCAGCGACGTGCACAGTCAATTTTACCTCAGCTGGACACGCCTAGCTGATATGTGGTGGGTTTTGTCAAGAGGGCATTCTGAAGCGGCGCCCGTAGATGATGGTTGTTGGGTTTTTGAGGGGGAAGCAAGAGTGCACTTCTCTTGATTCCCCCTCAAAAACCCTGAGA
>NZ_PJJO01000046.1 GCF_002929535.1 Cryobacterium sp. Y11 | reverse complement strand
GAGCATCCATTGGGTCAGGGCTCGTAACGCGGGTGTTACGCCAGTGCGCGGGAGCTCGGGAAACATGGCGGTGTCGGCCGGATACGCTACGCGGGAGCTGCGCCAGTGCGCGGGAGCTGCGGCGCAGCCAGAACTCCCGCGTAACTCATCGCGCGGGGGCTGCGCCAGTGCGCGGGAGTTAGGCCTCCCGCGCAGCGGCGCACCTCCCGCGCAGCGTGACAATGCAGCCAGCGGCCCCCGGGGAGACCGTCGGCAGTCACCGAACCGCGTGCACCCGAGTCATGGCGCTACCGTATTAAGCCGCTTTTTCGCACTGAACTGAGCTCATTGCCCGATAGCGACCTTGCCTGCGAGCCCGTCGCCCGACAATGATCACGCCGACAAGCCATTGCGCGGTAGACGTGGGAGACGAATCGTCTCCCCCAATGGGCAGGCTCTTATTAGCGATTCAGCCCAAGAAGGGCGTGGGCATGTGCACCAGTGCCAGTGCGCGCGAGCACGTGCCGAGACCAACGAACACCGAAAGCTAGAGCAGGCCGTGCTCGGCGAGTTGGCTGGACAGGCTGGAGCCGTCCGGCCCATAGACCCAGGGCGCCTCAGGGCCTCCCTCGATGAGCACGGCATCACGGGAACGGCCGCCGGCCAGTACTGCCTCGCTTGCAGAGAGCTGGCGAATGGCCACGGCGGCGACACTGCCCGGATAATCGCGTTGAAAATCGCTGTAAATTGCTTCATCGTGCTGGCCGTCATCGCCGATCAGAATCCAACGGATGCCCGGAAACTGTTCGGCGAGCCGCCGCAGGTTATCCCGTTTGTGGGCGCTTCCGCTGCGGAACCAGCGGTCGTGCGTTGGCCCCCAGTCGGTCAATAGCAGCGCACCAGCCGGATACAGGTTGCGGGAAAGAAAGCGTGACAGCGTTGGGGCTACATTCCAGGCGCCGGTGGAGAGGTAGATGACCGGAGCGCCGGGGACGAATGACGCCAGACGCTCGAGGAACACGGCCATGCCGGGGGTCGGCACCCGCGCGTGCTCGTCGAGCACGAAGGTATTCCAGGCGGCTAGCAGAGGCCGGGGGAGGGTCGTAACCATGACGGTGTCGTCGACGTCGGAGACGACGCCGTAGCCAACCGTGGGGGCAACGATAAAGATGGGGGCGTGCTGAACTTCCGAGAATTCGGTGTGCAGCTGGGCGACGTGCCAGCCCGGCGGCAGTGACACCGCAACGACGGTATCCACGACTCCGCCGCGGTCCGCCTGCACGCGGTGCGTCTGCCCGCCAATCTCGATCGTCACAGTGACGTCGTTGACGGGAACGCTCGTGAAGCTGCGCCAGCCTCGGATGCCGGCATCGCGGCCATCCACTCGGGGACGTTTTTGCCGTTTGGTCGGCTTGTCAGGTTTTGCCAGGAGCACCCGGCAGAGGATGCGCACCCACTCGGTTGAGCCATAACCAGAATAGGGAATTACGGTCGGCTGGTAGCCGCGGCGACGGGCGGAATGTTCCCGCCGATCGTGCAGCCAGTCCTCAATCCGGGCCGCGCGGTGCATGATTCGCACGGGACTGGTCGCGTTCGGCGTGTTGTCTGGGGACTGTGGCACACCATCATTCTGCCATGCTTGCTGTGCATCCCCCGATCTGAGGTGTGTACATGGGGTTTTACCCCGTAGGATGATGACTTATCTTCAAGGGGGATAAATGTCGATTGGTGGCCTATTAGGTGAAGACACCGGTGCCGCATTACAGCAGGTGCGCGCTGAGCCGATTCAGCAGCGCAGTGCAGCACGGTTGTCAGGTTTGCTCGACGCCGCAGCTTTGGTTGTAGACGAGGTCGGTTTCGACCGCATCACGACCGCGATGATTGCCGAGCGTGCCGGCGCGTCGATTGGTACGGTTTACCGCTATTACCCCGACCGGGTTGCGGTATTGCACGCTCTGCATGAGCGCGCCGTCGTACGTTTTCGGCAGCGTGTCGTCGACGAACTTGGTGCCAGCACCCTCACCACGTGGTGGGACGCTGTCGACTGTGTCGTCACCGCCTTTGTCGGTCTCTATCGCTCAGAGCCCGGCTTTCGCATCGTGAACTTCGACGATCGTGACGGAGCACCCGCTGCCGACGCCGTCACAGACGCCGACTTCTTCGCGCGACGCCTCGCCGAAGTGCTCGTCAACGAATTTGACCTGCCAGCCGGTCCCGAGCTCATTTTTCGCCTCGAGGTTGCTGTGGAAACGGCCGATGCTCTGCTTGCCCGTGCCTTCCACACCGATCCGCTCGGTGATGATCGATTCATCGACGAATGCCGCCTGGTGCTGCGCGACTACCTCGATCGTTTCTACAATCCGCAAGCGTTGAACCTTTTGGCCGCTGCGTCGTCATAACCTTCCCGACAGCCGGGCGTCCCTGTCGGGCGCCCGGTTTTTTGTGCCAGCGGGCCGGGCGCGTTCGCCGTTGGAAGAATTCCGTGGACGCATCCCGTTTTGCCTGTCGCGACGAATAGTGATTGGGTTAGCATCTGGTTTGTACTGAATCGACCCGATGTGAGGAACGAGCCACCATGATCGAATTTCGCTCGGTGACCAAACGTTTTGCCGACGGTACTGTCGCCGTCGACAATTTCAACCTTGTGCTGCCCTCGCGCAAAACGACCGTGCTGGTGGGCACATCCGGTTCGGGAAAGACTACCCTGCTGCGTATGATCAACCGCATGGTGGATCCCACCAGCGGAACGGTCGAGATTGACGGAGCCGATATCGGAACGCTTGAACCGGTCAAGCTGCGGCGCGGCATCGGTTACGTCATGCAGAATTCGGGGCTCCTTCCCCACCGTAAGGTCATCGACAATGTTGCAACGGTACCGATGCTGCGCGGACTGACCCGCAAGAAGGCCAGGGAAGACGCGTTGCTCCTGCTCGATACCGTTGGTTTGGACCGGTCGCTTGCCGACAGGTATCCCAGCCAGCTCTCTGGCGGCCAGCAACAGCGCGTGGGCGTTGCCCGCGGCCTCGCTGTCAATCCCAACATTCTGCTGATGGACGAGCCGTTCGGAGCCGTCGATCCCATCGTTCGCGCCGAGCTGCAGCAGGAGCTGCTGCGGCTGCAGCGTGAACTCGACAAGACGGTCGTCTTCGTCACCCACGATATTGACGAAGCATTTCTGCTCGGCGACCAGGTGGCGATCCTGCGCACCGGTGGCAAGATCGCGCAGGTCGGTACCCCGGCCGAAATTCTGGCCAACCCTGCCGACGAGTTCGTGGCAACGTTCGTCGGAGCTGAGCGCGGAAAGCGGTCGCTGCACTTGGAAAACCACGGACACGGTGACGTACTTGTCGACGGGGACGGCCGCTTGGCCGGGGTACTCGTCGGCGCACCGACCACTCAAGACAAGGCCGGTCCCGCTTCGGGCCCGGGTGCCTCGGCGCCGGGTGTCGAGCCCCGGTGACCTGGGTCTGGTCAAACCTGGACTTCATCTGGGATCGCACGCTCGATCACCTGCTCGTGAGCGTGCCCCCGATTATTCTGAGTTTTCTGATCGCGGTGCCGCTGGGCTGGCTCGCCCACCGCTACCGGGTGAGTCGCGGCATTATTCTCACGGTCGTCGGACTGTTCTATGCGGTTCCGTCGCTGCCGCTATTCATTGTTTTGCCCTTCATTGTCGGAACCAGCGTGCGATCCCCGCTCAACCTCATCATTGCGCTCACCCTCTATGGCGTGGCTCTGCTGGTGCGGGTGGTGGCCGATGGCCTGGAGTCGGTCGACCGGGAAGTTCGGCAATCCGCTACGGCCGTCGGTTTCTCGGCGCGAAGCCAGTTCTGGCAAGTTGAACTTCCCCTGGCCGGCCCGGTGCTGCTGGCGGGGCTCCGCGTGGTCGCGGTGAGTACGGTGAGCCTCGCCACCGTGGGAGCCGTGATCGGGGCGCAAAGTCTCGGGAGCTTGTTCACCGACGGGTTCCAGCGGGGCATTCAGTCCGAAATTATGGCCGGAATTGTGGCCACGGTGGCATTGGCGCTGATCCTCGACGGCATACTTGTTCTTCTCGGCCGGATGATCATGCCCTGGACCCGACCACAGGCCGCCGTTGTCCGGCGCGCTGCCGAGCTCAAGCGGGTGGCGGCATGAACTTTTTCCTTGATGCCCTCAATTGGCTGGTCGATCCGGCCAACCATGTGGGGGACGGTGCCATCGGCATCCGTGTCGTGCAGCATCTTGGTTTCACCGCGGTCACGCTGGTGTTTGCGTCGGTCATCGCCATTCCCATCGGCTTTTTGATCGGTCATACCGGACGCGGACGTGGGCTGGCGGTCGCGGTGTCCGGTGCCCTCCGCGCCATTCCTACCCTGGGCCTGCTGACGATCGTGGCGTTGTGGGTGGGAATCGGGTTGGACGCCCCCTACGTCGCCCTGACGGTTCTGGCGATTCCGCCGATTCTCGCCGGTGCGTACACGGGGTTTCAGGCCATCGACCGCACGACGGTCGATGCTGCGCGCGCGGTGGGCATGTCAGAGAGACAAATCGTGCGCCTGGTCGAGATGCCCCTGGGTCTGCCGCTGCTGATCGGCGGACTGCGCTCGGCGACCCTGCAGATCGTCGCCACGGCCACCCTCGCGGCCTACGTTGCCGATTTCGGTCTCGGCAGGTTTCTGTTCACCGGGCTGAAAACGCGGGACTACGGCGAGATGCTCGGCGGGTCTATTCTGGTCATCCTGCTCGCGTTGGCACTTGAAGGAGCGTTCGCGCTCGTGCGAATTCTCGTCGTTCCGCGTGGAGTCACCGCGGGCCGACCCACAGACATTCGGGTGAGGTCGAAAGGCCTCACCCGATGATGGAATCCCCCATCGAGGAAGGAAGAACACATGTTCACAATACAAAAAGGCCGACTCGCGCTCATTAGCGCCGTCGCGGTTGGGGCCGTCGTAGCCCTTGCAGGGTGTGCGTCCGGTGATCCACTGGGCACCGGAAGTACTCCGGCGAGCGACTCGAACACGCTAGTGGTCGGATCGCAGGACTACTACTCCAACGCCATCATCGCCGAGATCTACTCACAGGCCCTCGAAGCCAACGGATTCACCGTGGAGCGTTCGTACCGCATCGGCCAGCGCGAGGTCTATCTGCCCGATCTCGAAGCAGGCGGCATCGACGTGTTCCCCGAATACACCGGCAGCCTGCTGCAGGCACTCGACGATACCGCTGTCGGCGGCACCAGCGACGAAACGTACACGCAGCTTGAGGCCGCTCTTCCCGCGGGCCTGCGCGTACTCGATAAAGCGGATGCCTCCGACCAGAATTCCTGGACGGTCACCCAGGACTTCGCCGCGAAGTACAACCTCACCGACATCGCCTCACTCAGCAATGTCACCGAGCCGATTACCGTCGGCGGCAATTCGGAGCTCCAGACGCGCCCGTACGGGCCGACCGCGCTGAAGGAAAAGTACGGCATCGACATCGCCGGTTTCAGCCCCGTTGAAGACAGCGGCGGACAGATCACGGTCGACGCCCTTGTCGCCGGCGATATCCAGCTCGCGAATATCTACACGGCGAGCCCGCTCATCGGCTCATCCAACCTCGTCGCGCTGACCGACCCTGACGGACTGTTCTTCTCGGACAACGTCGTGCCGGTGGTGTCGGAGAAGGTGGATGAGGCAGCCGCCGAGGTTTTGAACACTGTCAGCGCCGCCCTGTCGGCCGCCGATCTGGCGACCCTCAACTCCCAGAGTGTGACCGATGAGATCTCCGAAGACGTGATCGCGGCCGACTGGCTCAAGCAGGCCAACCTCTTCTAGTCAGTTTCGAATCAGGCGAGTCAGGCGCCCAGCAGAATATAGGCTGGCCCGGCCAGGAGCGCCACCGCTACGGTGAGCGCTCCGGCCGTTGCCGTCCAGGGCAGCGGCGCGGTCGGGTTGACCAGCCGTTCGACCCGCGGAGATACCTGATCCGCGGGATGCCCTGGTGTAGCACCAACTGAAGCGGATGCCGCGGCGTGAGCCGCCGCATCCGCTTTCGTCGTTGACTCAGCCGCGGCGCTGCTGGTCGTGATTCCACCAGGCGCGCTAAACCCGAATTGGGCGAAGCCCACAAGCGCGATGGCCCGCGCTAGGGTGTAGTCCTCAACGACGCGGCGCGCGCGGTCGTCGGCAAGCATTTCGACCAATAGGGCTACAGCGTTCTCGGCCCGATTGGCGATGGGAAACCAGGGGAGGGCGCTGTGCCAGCTTTTGAAGGCAAGCAGCACCAAATGATGCTGTTGCGTGAGGTGGGCCTGCTCGTGCGCGATGACTGCGCGAACCTGGTCTGCGTTGAGCAGTCGGAGTAGCCCGTTTGAGAGTACCGTCGCCGAATTCCCGGCTCCCGGCAGGCAGTATGCGACGGGGGCCGGGTGGTCGATGACGCGCATTCCGGGTTGGCCGTGCAGCGGATCGCTGAGCAGTGCGATCAGGGTGTGGTGGTGCCGTCGTTGCCGTTCGGCGCGCACGAAGGTTGACAGTAGGTTGAGCATCAGGTGGCCGACGAGCAGAATGGCCGCGCCGAGGGCGAGCACGTGGGTGAAACTGGTTCCGGCGGGGAGTGTTCCGGCGCGCAGGTCGACGCTGAGGGCGACCAGGCTCTGCGGAAGGGCGTTTCCGAAGGGAATCAGGCCGTAGAGCAGGAGCGACCCAATCATGGACATGCCGCCCGACAACGCGATGGCTTGCCACAGCACGAGCGCAACGCCCGGGGAGCGCGCTGGCCAGCGTGACCGCGCCAGGAACACCGGTACCGGCCAGGCCAGAAGGACCGCGATGGTTCCGAGCAGCAGGGCGGTGGTGGTCATGACTATCGGGTGTCGGTGCTGGCGGTGTTAGGCGCTGTCGGAGGAGGAAACACCGAGCAGTTGCCGCAGGGTCTCGGCCTCCTGCGGCGACACGGTGCCAATGAACCGCGCCAGCGCCGCCTGACGGTCAGGAACCTGCCCAAGCACCTCGTGCATGAGCCCTGCCGTGTGTTCGGCGCGGGTCATCACAGCCGTATAGGCGTGCGGACGGATGCTGCGATCGCGCGTCACGAATCGCTTTGTTTCCAAACGTGACAGCACGGTCAGCACGGTCGTCGTGGCCAATGGTTTGGCGTGTGCCGGTGAAACAGCAGGCTTGACCAAGGCGTCTTTGAGTTCGTTTGCGGTCAACGGTGACGGGGAATCCCACAGGATATCCATCATTAACCGTTCCAGCACACCCAAGTTTCCCATGCGGTTAACAATACGCCGCGATCGGTGTTTTCTACACAGCGTAGAAGGGTATTATTCTACAGAGCGTAGAAAAGTGTGCGTTGCACAATAATGCTGGAGGGCATATGAACGAGTGGTTGGATCCTTTACTCCTGTCACGGTGGCAGTTCGGTCTCACGACTATTTACCATTTTCTCTTCGTCCCGCTCACGATCGGTCTGGCCCTCACGGTCGCGATCTTCCAGACCGCTTGGGTGCGCACCGACAAGGCCAAATATCTGCAGCTGACTCATTTCTTCGGCAAGATCTTTCTGATCAACTTCGCCATGGGGACGGTAACAGGCATCGTGCAGGAGTTTCAGTTCGGCATGAACTGGTCGGACTACTCGCGCTTCGTCGGTGACGTCTTCGGTGCTCCGCTCGCGTTCGAGGGCATCGTCGCGTTCTTCCTCGAGGCGACGTTCATTGGCCTCTGGATCTTCGGCTGGGACAAGCTGCCCAAGAAGATTCACCTCGCCACCATCTGGCTCACCGCGATCGGCTCCATCGCCTCGGCGTACTTCATTCTCGCGGCCAATGCGTTCATGCAGAACCCGATCGCGTACAGGATCAACGAGGAGAAGGGGCGTGCCGAGCTCACCAGCATCTGGGAGCTACTCACGAACCCGATTGCCCTCGCCGCGTTTCCGCACACGATTTTTGCCTGTTTCATGGTGTCTGCCGGACTGATCATCTCGGTTGCCGCCTGGCATCTGTACCGCAATCAGCACCTCGACACGATGCGTCCAGCGCTCAAGTTCGGCCTGTGGATGATGGTCATCGCCGGAGTGCTGACGACGTTGGCCGGTGACCAGCTTGGCCTGGCCATGGTGGAGGCCCAGCCGATGAAAATGGCTGCGGCCGAGGCGCTGTACCACACCGCCTCCGGCGCCAACGCGAGCTTCTCCATCTTTACGCTCGGCACACCAGACGGCGTGCACGAGCTGTTCTCCGTGCGTGTTCCCTACTTGCTCTCCTTCTTATCCACCCACACCTTCGACGGAACCGTCGAGGGCATCAATAACCTGCAGGCCGAGTACGTCGGTGCGTTTGGCCCCGGCGATTACACCCCGACCATCTGGATCACCTACTGGGCGTTCCGTTGGATGATCGGTCTCGGCCTGGCGCACATGCTCGTCGCCGTAGTCGGGCTCTGGCTGACCCGCAAGGGACGCAGTCCCCAGCGCACCTGGGTGTGGAAGGTCGCGATTTGGAGCTTCCCGTTCTCCCTGCTCGCGATGAGCGTCGGCTGGGTCTTCACGGAGATGGGCCGTCAGCCCTGGTTGGTGTTCGGACTGCTCCGCACCGAAGACGGTGTCTCGCCCGGCGTGAGCGGTGTGGAGATTCTGATCTCCCTGATCGCCTTCACCCTGATCTACGGAATCCTCGCGGTGGTCGAATTCAAGCTCATCCTCAAGGCCGTTCAGAAGGGACCCGACGATGCGCCGGTGCCTGACGCCGAATCCGGCGAACTCACGCACGCCGCCACGGTCTACTAGGAACGGAGAAGACACTATGGATCTCACAATTCTTTGGTTCTGGATTATCGCTGTCATGTTTATCGGGTACTTCGTACTCGACGGCTTCGACTTCGGAGTCGGCATGTCCCTGCCCTTTCTGGGCAGAGACGACACCGATCGGCGCGTAATCATCAACACCATCGGTCCGGTCTGGGACCTCAACGAAACCTGGGTCATCGTGGCAGGGGCATCGCTGTTCGCGGCGTTCCCCGAGTGGTACGCGACCATGTTCAGCGGCTTCTACCTGCCGCTGCTGCTAATTCTGCTGGCGCTGATTGTGCGCGGTGTGTCGTTCGAATACCGGCACCAACGCCCCGAATCTTCGTGGAAAAAGTGGTTCGACGGCATGATCATCGTCGGCTCGGCCGTTCCGGCGCTGCTCTGGGGTGTCGCCTTCGCCAACGTCGTGCGCGGCGTGAACCTCGACGCCAACTACGACTATGTCGGCACGTTCTTCGACCTGCTAAACCCCTATGCCCTGCTCGGCGGCGTCACTACCCTGCTGCTGTTCTTCGTGCACGGCGTCGTGTTCATCTCGCTCAAGACCGAGGGGGATATCCGCCTGCGGGCCCGCACGCTCGCCATGCAATCCGGAATCGTCACGATCGTCGTCGCGGCCACCTTCCTGGCCTGGACGACGCTCGCATACGGCACGCCGGCATCCGCTCTGCTGGCCGCCCTGGCAGCTGCCTTGCTGATCGCCTCGTTTGTGGCGAACCTGCGCGGCGCCGAACGGATCGCTTTCGCTCTGATGGCCACCACGATCGGCCTGGTCGTACTGACCTTATTCGCATCGCTCTTTCCCGACGTCATGCCGGCCAGCAACGACCCCGCGAACAGCCTGACCATCGCCAACGCTTCCTCGTCGCCGTACACGCTCGGCGTCATGAGCTGGACGGCACTGATTGCGATGCCGGTCATTTTGCTCTACCAGGGCTGGACCTACTGGGTATTCCGCAAGCGCATCAGCCGCGCCCACATTGAGGTTGCCGTACATTAGCGCGCCGTCGATAGGCACTGTGGCAGACCAGCGCCCTGACACACGTAGGCGAGTGCGCCCCCTGGATCCTCGCCTTCTTCGTTACGCTTCGGCAGCGCGCCGGTTTCTCGTGATCGGTGCGCTGCTAGGGCTCGCCCAAACCGTGATCGTCATCGCGTTCGCCTGGCTGTTGACCCAGGCCATTACGATGACGGTGGCGGGGGAGCCCCTCAGCCAGATTATGCCGACCCTGGTTGCCCTGGCCGGGGTCGTGGTGCTGCGCTCGGTGCTCATCTGGCTGCTGGAAGTTTCGGCCAACCGCGGTGCCGCCCTGGTCAAGAGCCAGTTGCGAGCTCGGGTTATGGCCAAACTTGCCGAGCGCGGCCCCGACTGGGTTGCCTCTCAGCAGAGCGCAGGCCTGGCCACTGTGGTGACCACGGGACTCGACGCCCTCGACAATTACTTTGCCCGGTACCTGCCGCAGCTGCTATTGACCGTGATCGCGACGCCGCTTCTGATCGCGGTCATGCTCTGGCACGACCTGGCCAGTGGCCTCACCGTCATCGTCGTCATCCCGCTCATTCCGCTGTTCATGATTCTCATCGGCCGGGCCACCCAGTCGGTGCAGCAACGACAGTGGCAGGCCTTGCAACGCCTCGGGACCGGGTTTCTCGACGTCGTCGGCGGCCTCGGCACACTCAAGATTTATGGCCGCGAACAACGCCAGTTCATCCGCATCCACTCCATCACCGAGGACTACCGCACCCGCACTATGAAGGTGCTGCGGGTGTCGTTTCTGAGCGGATTCGTGCTCGAACTAGCCGCGAGCCTGTCGGTCGCCCTGATTGCCGTCTCGATCGGTCTGCGTTTGGTCGATGGCTCCCTGCTGCTCGGCGTCGGACTGTTCGTGCTGCTGCTGGCGCCGGAGGCTTTTTTACCGGTGCGGCAGGTGGGCGCGCAGTTTCACGCCGCCGCCGACGGTCTCGCCGCGGCAGAGGAGTTGTTCGCAATTTTGCACGATGACGCGGCGGCGCCCGATTTGGCGCTGCCTGTTTCGGTGACGGATGCTGCCCCTCCCGCCAATCCCGCCAGCGCGGCTCCCGCAACACCCGGCTCGGTCCCCGGTGTCCTCCGCCTGCACGGCGTGACCGTTCGTCGTGGCGACACCGTGGTGATCGACCACCTCGACGCCGAGTTCGCCCCCGGGGAGATCAGCGTGTTGCGTGGAGTCAGCGGCGTGGGCAAATCCACCCTCGTGGCCGCGCTGCTCGGGTTCATCCCGATGACCGGTGAACTCACGCTCGGCGGCGCGGTCGTTGACGCCGGTGCGACTCGGCCGTGGTTGGCCTGGGCTGGACAACGACCCGGTCTGTTTCGGGGAACGGTCGCCGAGAATGTGGCGCTCGGCGCGGCATCCGCTGACCCGGCTGCCGTTGATCAGAAGCTGGTTGATCAGAAACTGATCGATCAGAAGCTGATCGAGCAGGCCTTGGACTGGGCTGGCGCCGCTTCGGTCTCGGCCGACACCATGCTCGGGGTCAACGGCGATGGTTTGTCTGGCGGTCAGGGGCAGCGCGTGGCCACAGCGCGGGCCATCTACCGCGCCCTGACCACGGATTGCCGCGTCATCATTCTCGACGAACCAACCTCAGCGCTCGACGCCGATACCGAGGCTGATCTGCTCGCAGGCCTCCGCCGCCTCGCCGCGACGGGCCGCGCCGTGATCGTGGTCAGCCACCGGCCGGCCGTCATAGCCGTTGCCGACAACGTGATTGAACTTCAGGAGCTGGTTTATGTCTGAGCGCAAGATGATTGCGCCGGAGTTGGAACTCCAACAGCCAATTTCGCCGCATCCGGATGCCAGGGGCCGCGCTACCCGCGACGTGCTGAGCCTCGCCCAGCCGCGACCGCGCTGGTTCCTGCCTGGCCTGCTGGCCGGCGTGGCGAGCGCGGTGATGGCGGTGCTGCTGCTGGCGTGCTCGGCCTGGCTGATCACCCGCGCGGCAGAGATGCCGCCCATTCTGTTTCTGTCGATGGCCGTAGTCGGCGTGCGTGCCTTCGCCCTCGGACGCTCCGCTTGTCGCTACCTCGAGCGCCTCACCAGCCACGACGCGGCATTCCGGCAACTGGCCGAGCTGCGCCTGGGCATCTTTCGCCGCATCGTTCCGGTCTCACCGGCCGGTCTCGCCGGCACCGGACGTGGCGACCTGCTCACCCGACTGGTGCGCGACGTCGACGACCTGCAAGACCTGCCGCTTCGGGTGGTGCAACCGCTGCTGGTGGCCGGCATCACCGCGCTGCTCAGCGTGGTCGGGGTGTGGCTGCTGCTACCGGCCGCCGGGCTCACCCTGCTGGTCTGCCTGCTGCTCGCGGGGGTTCTCGGCACTGTCTTCTCCGGCACTCTGGCCGCCCGCGCCGACCGAGAGCTTGCCCCGCTGCGCGGTGCCCTCGCCGACGAGGTGCTGGAAATCGTCGAAAACCTCGATGTTCTGACCGCGTTCGATGCACTGAGCCCGCGCCTGGCAGCGCTCGCCCGCACCGACGAGCGGCTGCGCCGGGCGAGCCTGCGGCGTTCGGTCGGGGTCGGCGTGCAGTCTGCGATCGTCTCGCTGTTCGCCGGGGCGGCGACGCTTGGCGCACTGTATCTGGGAATCGGGCAGTTGGGCGGCCCCGGCGGGCTGCTCGGCCCGGCCCTGGTCGTTGCCGTACTCGTGCCAATGGCCGTGTTCGAAGTGTTCGGCATGATCCCGCTCGCGGCCGGCGCCTGGCGCCAGGTGCGAGTGAGCGCGGCCCGCGTGGCCGACGTTGTGCCACAGACCGTTCCGCCCGAGATCCCCGTCGATGCCACGAACCCGCAGCACCTGCGTCCGTGCATTCGGGCAGTGGATGCCGCGCCCGGTCAGGCGACCGATCAGGCGACCGATCAGGCAGCGGATCAGGCAGCGGATCAGGCAGCCAATTCAAACACCGACCCGGCGGCCGTCAGCGTCGATTATCTGCTGCAGCTAACCGATCTTGGTGCCCGCTGGCCCGGCCAGGCCGAGCCCGGCGTGTCCGGCGTGACCCTGCGGCTCGCAGCGGGGGATCGTGTGCACCTGGCCGGACCCAGCGGCGCCGGCAAGACCACCCTCGCCCAGACCCTCGTGCGCTTTCTCGAGTACACCGGTTCGTACCAGATCAACGGTGTCGAGGCGCGGCTTCTGGCTCAGGCCGATGTGCGACGGGTGGTTGGATTGTGCGAGCAGCGCCCGTGGTTGTTTGACGACAGCATCCGTCAGAATTTGCTGTTCGCTAGGGATACCGCAACCGATGCCGAGCTGGGCGCGGTGCTCGCCCGGGTGGGACTGGCCGAATGGACGGCCCGGCGCGGCGGACTCGAGGCCCGCGTCGGCGAACGCGGCGCGCTCGTCTCGGGCGGTCAAGCCCAGCGCATCGCGCTGGCGCGGGCCCTGCTCGCCGACTTTCCCGTGCTCATCGTTGACGAACCCACCGCTAACGTCGACAGTGCCCAGGCCGATGCCCTGGTGCGCGACATTTTGAGCGCCGCGGCCGACGATCACCGCGCCGTGCTGCTGATCTCACACACCCCGGTACCCGACGCGCTGATCACGACCCGGGTGACCCTGCCGGCCACGGAGGGCGTCAATCCATGTGGCGCAGTTCGCGGCGGTGCAGCCACTTCTTGATCAGGTACACCGCGAGCACGAACAGGGCGATCACCGCCACGAACAGATAACCGGCAAAGTGCAGCTGGTCGCTCAACTCGCGATAGCCTTCGGCGGCCGCCGCCCCGACGCTGACGTAGGCGAGTGACCAGACGACGCAGGCCGGAACGGTCCAGGCCATGAAGGTGCGGTACCGCATGTGGCTCATGCCGACCGTCACCGGAATAAGCGAGTGCAGCACCGGCAAAAACCGCGAGATGAACACGGCAACACCGCCGCGGCGGTCGAGGTAGTTTTCGGCGCGAATCCAGTTGTGTTCACCGATACGGCGGCCCAATCGACTGCCGCGAATGTACGGACCAAAATGGTGCCCGAGCGCAAAACCGATGCTCTCGCCGCCGAGTGCACCGACGATCACCGCCACGATGAGCGTGACGAACTCGACCGGGCTTTCCACCGCCGTGCTCGCGACGATGATGATGGTGTCGCCGGGTACGACCAGACCAACCAGCACCGACGTCTCCAGCAGCATGCCCAGAAAGGCCAAAAGCGCACGAATGACCGGGTCAACGCCGGAGACGGTGTCGAGGATCCAGGTGAGGATGTCATTCATCTCGCCCAGCCTACGTGCCGTAGCCGGATCAACAAGGCCGAGGGCCGCCTGATGCGCCTCGACGAAAAGCTAGGCTGTTCGGGTGACCGGCTCCCCATACAGCAGACGTCTGGCCGGCTGGTCAGACCCAGCGGATGTCTTCAACCGACTGTATCGCCACGATCGGTATGCGTTTTGGCTCGACGCCGGTCCCGGCGCCGACCGCGGGGTCAGCTATCTCGGCGCGGCATCGTCAACGTCACGGTTCGTGACGGCGTCGGTCGTGGACGGCACGGTGACGAGCATTCACACAACGGATGCTGCCGCCCCGGCCGTCACGCACGAAACCATCTTCGAGTTTCTGCGTCGCGATCGTGCCGGGGAGCCCTGGCGCGGCGATGAGCCAGCTACCTCACACCGGGGGGAGCCTGACGGGTTCGACCTCGGCTGGATCGGCTGGTTCGGCTACGAACTCGGCGCGCACACCGTCGGCACACCGGTGCACGCTTCGCGCTACCCCGATGCCGCCCTGCTCGAGGTCGATCGCGTGATCCGGTTCGACCACGGCGCCCGTACGGTCACGCTGCTGGCCCGCACGAGCGCGCTCGAATCGCCTGCGGCCGTCACAGCGTGGCTTGATGAGATGGCAGCGGCACTGGGCGCGATTCGGCAGCCGGCCGGGCCAACGGGAGCGGCGCAGGCCGGAGCATCCGCTGCCCGAACGCGACCGAACGTGCCGCGCTGGCGGCATAACCCCGACGAGTATGCCGCCCTGATCGGCCGCTGCCTGGCCGCTATCGGCGACGGTGACGCCTACCAGCTGTGCCTGACCAACGAGATTCGGGTGGCCGGCAGTTGGCATCCGGTCGACACCTATCTCGACCTGCGCGCCGGCAGCCCGAGTCATCACGGCGGTTTGCTGAGGTTCGGTGATCTGGCGCTGCTGAGCGCGAGCCCGGAGCAGTTTCTGCACGTGACGCCGGCAGGCAGCGTGACGACCAAGCCGATCAAGGGCACCCGACCGCGCTCACACGACCCGGCCGAAGACGATCGGTTGCGGCGTGAACTGCAGGGCAGCGCCAAGGAGCGCGCCGAAAACCTGATGATCGTCGATCTGATGCGCAACGACCTCGGACGCATCGCCGAGCTCGGCTCTGTCGTCGTCTCTGAACTGCTCGCGGTCGAGAGCTACCCGCACGTGCACCAGCTGGTCAGCACCATCGAAGCCCAACTCGCTCCGGGAGTGAGCACGGTCGATGCCATCGAATCCTGCTTTCCGGCCGGGTCGATGACCGGCGCGCCCAAGCGCAGCGCGATGACCATTTTGCACGGTTTGGAGCAGGGCCCGCGCGGCATCTATTCGGGAGCCTTCGGCTATCTCGGGCGGGGCGGCGCGGCCGACCTCGCCATCGTCATCCGCAGTATCGTGCTCGATTCTGCGGGGGCGAGCATCGGCACGGGTGGCGGCATCACCGCCCTCTCTGACGCCGCAGAGGAGATCGAGGAGACCCGAATCAAGGCGGCAGCTCTGCTCGCGGGGCTGGGTGTCGCTCCAGCCGAGTAACCTAAGGAAGGAACACGTGGCTCAGGCGCGCGTGGACCGTTGCAGCACGCCCTTCAGCAAAGCGACCCAGGCTTCACGCCGTACTGAACTTCACCTCGCAATTTACTTCCCCTGCAATTTACTTCACCCTGCAATTTACTACCCTGCAATGAATGAGAGTCACGTGGCACACGAGCACGACAGCGTTCGCATCGATTCGAGCAACGAGAGCGACGAAGAAGTGTACGACTTCGCCGCAATCCAGGCGAAGTGGCAGCCCATCTGGGAAGAGCTTGCCCCGTTCAAGACGAGCACCGATGGTGATACCCGCCCGCGCAAATACGTGCTCGACATGTTCCCCTACCCATCCGGTGACCTGCACATGGGCCACGCCGAGGTGTATGCGCTCGGCGACGTCGTCGCCCGCTACTGGCGCCACCAGGGTTTCAACGTGCTGCACCCCATCGGCTGGGACTCGTTCGGTCTGCCCGCCGAGAACGCCGCCATCAAGCGGGGTATCGACCCGCGCGGCTGGACCTACGACAACATCGCGCAGCAGAAGAAGAGCATGAAGCTCTACGCCACCAGCTTCGACTGGGACCGCGAACTGCACACGAGCGACCCCGAATACTACAAGTGGACCCAGTGGCTGTTCCTGCAGCTGTATAAAAAGGGACTGGCCTACCGTAAGGACAGCTGGGTCAACTGGGACCCGATCGACCAAACCGTGCTCGCCAACGAGCAGGTTTTGGCCGACGGCACGAGCGACCGTAGTGGCGCGGTCGTGGTGAAGAAGAAGCTCACCCAGTGGTACTTCAAGATCACCGACTACGCCGACCGTCTGTTAGATGACCTCAATCAGCTCGAGGGCACCTGGCCGGCCAAGGTGCTCAACATGCAGCGCAACTGGATCGGGCGCTCCATCGGAGCGGATGTCGACTTCCAGATCGAGGGCCGTGCCGAACGCGTCACCGTGTTCACCACGCGGCCAGACACCTTGTTCGGCGCAACCTTCATGGTCGTCGCTCCAGATTCCGACCTCGCTGCCGAACTCGTTGCCGAGTCAACGCCGAAGGAGCAGGAAGCTTTTCACGAATATCTCGTGCACGTTCAGCGCAGCACCGAGATCGAGCGTCAGGCCACCGATCGGCCCAAGACCGGCGTGTTCATCGGCCGCTACGCGATCAACCCGGTCAACGGCGAACGCCTGCCGATCTGGGCGGCCGACTATGTGCTCGCCGACTACGGTACCGGCGCGATCATGGCCGTGCCGGCCCACGACCAGCGCGACCTCGACTTCGCCCGTGCCTTCGACCTGCCCGTGAGGGTCGTCGTCGACACCAATTCGCCAGCCACCGGCATGATCCCGGTGATCACCCAGGGCATGCTCGACGGCACCGAAGAGCTGCCGGCGCTCGACCCGCTCAGCACCGGTATCGCCCTGGCGGGCGAGGGTCGCCTCATCAATTCAGGCCCGCTCAACGGCCTGAGCAAGATCACCGCCATCAAGCGCATCGTCGAGCAGCTCGCCGCCGACGGGCTCGGCCGCTCCGCCAAGAACTATCGCCTGCGCGACTGGCTCGTCTCCCGGCAACGCTACTGGGGTGCTCCGATCCCGATCATTCACGGCGCCGACGGCACCGAGATTCCGGTGCCAGAAGACCAGCTGCCGGTTCTGCTTCCCTCCGCAGAAGGCCTCGATCTGAAGCCGCGTGGCACCTCACCACTCGGCGGCGCCGCCGACTGGGTCAACGTGCCGAACCCGATCGACGGCACCCCGGCCAGACGCGACGCCGACACCCTCGACACCTTTGTCGACAGCTCGTGGTACTTCCTGCGGTTTTTGAACCCGAGTGATGACACCAAGGCCTTCGACCCGAAGGAGGCCGAAAAGTGGGCGCCCGTCGACCAGTACGTCGGCGGCGTCGAACACGCCATCCTGCACCTGCTCTACGCACGCTTCATCACGAAGTTTCTGTTCGACGAAGGCTATGTGAGCTTCACCGAGCCGTTCACCGCTTTGCTGAACCAGGGCATGGTCATTCTCGACGGCGCCAAGATGAGCAAGAGCCGCGGCAACTTGGTCTACTTCACCGAAGAGATTGAACGTCACGGTGTCGACGCCGTGCGCCTCACCATGGCGTTCGCCGGTCCACCGGAGGACGACATCGACTGGGCTGACGTCTCCCCGGTCGGCTCGGCCAAGTTTCTGGCCCGCGCCTGGCGCGTTGCCCGCGACGTCACGAGCGCACCCGACGTGGAGTGGAAGAGCGGCGACGTAACCCTGCGCCGCGTCACCCACCGCTTCCTCTCCGATGCGCCCGGTCTGGTGGAGTCGTTCAAATTCAACGTCGTCGTCGCGCGCCTGATGGAGCTCGTCAACGCGACCCGCAAGGTCATCGACACCGGCGCAGGGCCAGCGGATGCCGCGGTGCGCGAAGCCGCAGAGGCCACAGCCATGGCACTGAACCTGTTCGCGCCCTATGCCGCTGAGGACATGTGGGAGCACCTCGGCTACGAGCCCTGCATCGCTCTCGTGCCGTGGCGCAAGGCCGAGCAGACGCTACTCGTGCAGGAGTCGGTGACGGCCGTCGTTCAGGTTGACGGCAAGATGCGCACCCTGCTCGAGGTGTCTCCGAAAATCGGCAGTGACGACCTGGAGAAAATGGCGCGGGAATCGGCGGCGGTCATCCGTTCGATCGGCGATCGCGAGATCATCAAGGTGATCGTGCGCGTGCCCAAGCTCGTCTCCTTCGTCACCCGCGCCTAGCGCTGCGCACAAAACGACCGGGCTGATCTTGCGATCGGGCCCGGTCATTTTGTGTTTGTTGCGGTGCCGCGTTGATCGTGCGCGGCAGGTCTGGTCGTCTCCTCCACAGGGGGGACCCGTGGCGGCTTACGCACCGATGTGTCGGCCGGGGGTAAGCGGATGTTGCGCACGGCCTAGCCTGCCAGCATGCTGCCCGACCGTTTGGAATCCGACCTGGCGCGTCTCGCTCCCGCCGCCCACGGAAGTGGTCGCCCGCGACTGCGCGTCGGTGTCGGTGCGGCCGTCGTGCTGCTGCTGCTCGCGCTGATCGTGGCCGTCATCCTGTCGGCGGTGGGCCAGCAGGCCGGGCAGCGCACGGTTGACTCCGGATCGGTGTCAATTCCATCTAGCGGTACATCCTTGTCACCGTTTGACGCGGGCGCGGCTCCGAACGCAGCGGCCGGAGCTGGGTCTGGGGCGGACACTGGCAATGGCACTGGTGTCATCATCTTCGTGCACGTTCTCGGTGCTGTGGCACGGCCGGGGCTGTTTCAGCTGCGCGACGGTGCCCGGGTGATGGACGCGATCGCTGCCGCCGGCGGACTATCGGCCGAAGCCGATCCGGGCGGCGTGAATCTCGCCCGCATCGTGAGCGATGGCGAGCAGTTTTACGTACCGCGGCAGGGCGAGGTGCCGCCGCAGCTTCCCGCAGCCGCTGGCAGTGGTGCCGGGGGCGCGGCTGCTCCCGCCGCCAAAGTCAATCTGAACACGGCAACCGTGGCGGATCTGGAGTCCCTGCCCCGCATCGGCCCGACCATGGCGCAGCGCATCATCGACTACCGAACGGCCAACGGTCGATACACCAGTGTCGACGGTCTGCGCGACGTGACGGGTATCGGCGATAAGACCTTCGAGGGCCTCAAAGACCTCATCACGGTATGAACCGCGACGCATGAATCTAGACCTCCGTCTGGCCGGTCCCGTGCTCGCCGCCTGGCTCACGGCCGGCCTGCTGATCGGTGCTCCGCGGGGTGCCTGGACCGTCGCGATAACGCTCTGGCTGGCAGCAGGGGCCGGCGCCGGTATCCTCGTGGCGTGCCGGATACGTCCGCACCGCAGCACGAAGTGGAAGCAGAAGCAGCAGCACCAGCTCGCGCAGCGCCGGTGGCCCGGCTGGATGGGCCTGGTTGCTTCTGTCGTGTTGTGTTGCACGGGAGCGGCGCTGATCGCATCCGCTGTCGCCGTCTGGTCACCGGTTAGATTTCCGGCGGTGCTTCAGGGCGCAGCGCAGTCCCAGTCGACGGTCACGGCTACCGTGACTGTCTGGTCGGTTCCGGTGCCGATGAAGGCATTCATCGGCACCGGCAACTCTGGTCGGGTGCGCTACCGGGCCACCCTCACCCAGCTCGCTGCCCGGGGTGAGACGGTAGCCGTGTCGAGCCCCGTCGTGGTGTTCGCCGAAGAGGCCCATAACGGCAACGAACCAGAAATTGGCTCGAGCCTGCAGTTGCGCGGCACGCTGCGCCCGACTGAGCTGGGCGACGCTGCTGTCGCCCTTCTGTTCGCCACCGATGCGGCCAGCATGCTCGCTTTACCGCCGTGGTGGCTGCAGTGGGCCAACGATCTGCGGTCGGGGTTCAAGACCGCGGCGACCAGCCTGGCCGGTGACGGGGGAGACCTCTTGCCCGGCTTGTCCATCGGCGACACCAGCGCCGTGAGTGCGGATCTCGACGCCGCCATGAAAGCCAGCTCGCTCAGTCATTTAACGGCGGTGTCCGGCGCGAATTGCGCGATCGTGATCGCGTCGATCATGCTGCTCGGCGGATACCTCCGGCTGCGCCGCACCTGGCGCATCCTGCTCTCGCTTGCCACGCTTCTCGGGTTCACCGTGCTCGTCACTCCGGAGCCGAGCGTGCTGCGTTCGGCCGTCATGGCCACCGTCACCCTCGCCTCGATTGGCGCTGGCCGGCCTGGGAGGGGCGTACCGACCCTGCTCTTTGTGGTGATCGGTTTGCTGGCAATCGACCCGTGGCTGGCTCGCAACTACGGATTCGCGCTCTCGGTGCTTGCGACCGCCGGTCTACTCGTGGTCGCTGGCCCGCTCTGCCGTGTACTCAGCCAGTGGATGCCGACCGCTCTCGCTGCGATCATCGCCATTCCGTTAGCGGCGCAACTGGCCTGCCAGCCGGTCCTGATTTTGCTCAATCCGAGCCTGCCGCTCTACGGGGTTCCGGCGAATATTCTGGCTGGCCCGGCAGCGCCAGTGGCAACAGTGGTCGGACTCGTCGCCTGCCTCACATTGCCGGTGTTGCCCGGGGTGGCGTCCGGGCTACTCGCGCTGGCCTGGATTCCTTCGGCGTGGATCGCCGCCGTCGCTCAGACGGTGTCGACCCTGCCGGGTACCCGGCTGCCCTGGCCGGGAGGTGCCCCTGGCGTGCTGCTGCTCGTCGCCGTCACGCTGCTCACGCTCGTGGTCGTGCTGCGCGGGCCGAGCGCCCGCCCGGCCCGGTGGCCGGCGGCGGTGCTCGCCGTGCTCTTGGTCGGTCTGGGTGGCTACGCCGGGTCGCTGATCGGCACCAGAATCGGCCGCGCGGTGTCGTTTCCAGCGAACTGGCAGATAGCGGCCTGCGACATCGGCCAGGGTGACGCCGTCGTCGTGCGCGATGGCGACTCCTATGGTCTCGTTGACGTCGGACCAGACCCCAAGCTGCTGAGCACGTGCCTGAACACCCTGGGCATCACACGCATCGACCTGCTCGTGCTCACCCACTATGACCTCGACCATATTGGCGGGGTCGATGCCGTCATCGGTCGGGTCGACACAGCCCTCGTCGGTGTGCCAGAGAACGCCCAGGATGAGAGCCTGCACGAGCGCCTCGCCGCGGGAGGAGCCGTAGTGCGGCAGGCCGCCCGCGGCGATTCCGGAACGCTCGGCGGACTGCACTGGAACATCCTGTGGCCCATTCGTGGTGCCACGACGATGCAGGTCGGCAACCCGGGAAGCATTACGATCACGTTTGACGGGCTGGGCATCCGTTCGATATTTCTCGGCGATCTCGGTCAAGATTCCCAGGATGCCCTGCGCCGGGTTTCGCCACCGGGCCGGGTCGACGTCGTCAAGGTGGCCCATCACGGGTCGGCCGACCAGAGCCCGGAATTGTATGCGGAGCTCCGTGCTCGGGTCGGGCTGATCTCGGTCGGGGCGAAAAACACCTACGGTCATCCCACCGACAAGCTGCTCAATATTCTGTCTTCGGTCGGTACCGTCTCGGTGCGCACCGATCGGGAAGGAATGTCTGTCGTGGCGCCGGGAGTCAACGGCACGCTCGTACTGTGGACGGAGAAGGTCGCCGACCGGGCTCCACCCACGCCGTCGAGCGGTCCCCCGGCCGCTTTTGTCGCTGCTGCTGTCGCGGTCAGTGGTGCGGGATAGGCTTGTTTACACCCGCACGAAACCCAAGGAGAGCGCTTTGGCCGCACGACCCGCCACGACCGGCTCCCGCGCCGGCAAGGTAGCCCCCGCCCGCGCGACCAAGGGCACAGTCATTCCCCAGCTCGGCTGGCACCAGGTTCGTCCGGCTCCGATCGTGCTCGTGTCGGGAACAGAAACGTTCCTCGCCGAGCGGGCCGTCCGTCAGCTGCGTGACTTTCTCAAACTCGAAGACCCGAGCCTGGAAATCAGTGACGTGCAGGCCGACAGCTATGCGCCGGGTGAGTTGCTCACCCTCGCGAGTCCGTCGCTGTTCGGCGAACCGCGGCTGATTCGGGTCAGCAATGTCGAGAAGTGCAGCGACACCTTTCTGGCGGAGGCGCTCGCCTACCTGGAAAACCCGGCCGACGACACCTACGTCGTACTGCGGCACGGCGGGGGAGTGCGCGGCAAGAAGCTGCTCGACACGATCCGTAGTGGTCTCGGCGGCGGCATTGAGGTCGTCTGCACCGAACTGAAGAAAGACACCGAGAAGTACGAATTCGCGTCGAACGAGTTCAAGGCGGCCGGCAAACGCGTCACAGTGAGTGCGCTGCGCCAGCTCGTCGCCGCGTTCTCCGACGATCTGGCCGAACTTTCCGCCGCGTGCCAGCAGCTGATTGCGGATGCGACGAGTGAGGTTACCGAAACCACGGTCGACCGCTACTACGGTGGACGCGTCGAAACCAACGCCTTCAAGGTTGCCGATTGGGCCATCGCCGGCCGCAATGGCGAGGCCCTGGTCACTCTGCGGCATGCTCTCAGCTCCGGAGCAGACCCGGTTCCGATCGTGGCGGCATTCGCCATGAAGATTCGCACCATGGCCAAGGTCTTCGGCGCGCGCGGCGGCTCAGCCCAGCTCGGCGCCCAATTCGGTCTGGCGCCGTGGCAGGTTGAACGCGCGCAGAAAGATCTGCGCGGCTGGAGCGACGAGGGCCTCGCCCGGTGCATCCTCGTGCTCGCCGAAACGGATGCCGCCGTCAAGGGTGCAGGCCGGGACCCGGTCTTTGCGCTCGAACGCCTGATTGGCGTGATCGCCCGCCGCGGCGAGCAGTAGCCCCACACCGACAGGCTTCGCGCGGAGAGAGTGCCGCAGGCATTTGCTGGTGCGGCACCGGATGTTGCCGGTCGCCGGCATCCCACCGTGACCAGGGCGCGGTTCAGGTAGAACCAGACTCCGTCCCGAAAACGGGGATTGCCGCGTGCCCCGCCATGCTGGAGCTGCCGTTAAGCCGACGAATGCAGAAAACCCCCGCCGAGAAGAGATGGCGGGGGTTTTGTGTGCAGCGAGGTGGCAGCATCCACTCTGTCGAGTCAATGCGGTCAATCCGGATGCTGGTGGAGCCAGGGTCGATTAGACCAGTGCGCCGACGGCCTTCGCGATAGCCGACTTCTTGTTCGCAGCCTGGTTCTGGTGAATGACACCCTTGCTGACGGCCTTGTCGAGCTTCTTGGAAGCGAAGGCGAGACCGACGACGGCCTTATCCTTGTCGCCGGCGGCAATTGCGGTGCGAGTCGCGCGAATCGCGGACTTGAACTCGCTCTTGACGGCCTTGTTGCGCTCCTGAGCCTTCTTGTTGGTGCCAATTCGCTTGATCTGCGACTTGATATTTGCCACGTTTTTTACGCTTTCGTTAGGTTCTAGTACGGACAGCCGCTCAGCGGGTAGAGGGCGCTAGAACGGCGAAAATCGTGCGGGGTGGGACCCAACACGCAAGCCAACCACTAACGCTACCAGTAAATACCGCTATCCCCAAACCGCTCCACCCCACGAGTTTCGTGCCCGACAAGTGGATGCGCGCACCGCTCTGCGCCCCTGGCCGTGCCCGCGGAGCGGATGAGCGCGCTCGATACGGGTGGGCGTTACGCCGGTCACCGTAACGCGCGCCGGTATCGGCCGCGGGTGCGGCCCGCAACGCGGCGTCGGGGGAGGCCGGCCCCGCCTCAGGGGCCAGCTGGTGCAGCCGACACCCGGCGGGCGACCCGCAGCAGAATCTCCGTGAACCGCTCCGGCTGGGCCAGGCTCGACAGGTGCGTCGCCCCCGGCACCACAAGGACTTCCCCGTTGCGGCACGCGGCGAGGAAGCGCCGCTCGTTCAGGCGAAAGTGATCGAGAGCACCATTGACCAACCAGATCGGCCCCGGATACGCCGCCAGGCTGGCGAGCGGCGTCAGGGTGGACGTGGCGTGCAGCCCGGAATCCATGACGTCGAGCGCTGCGCCGCCGGCCAGCACATCCCTGGCGCCGGCTGTAGGCAGCAGCCGGCGCGCCATGGTCTCGTGCAACCACAAGCCACGATCGGGCAATCGATGAATCATGCGAGCCAGCAGTCGATACCCGTCAAGCAACACGCCCTTCGGTACGGCGCTACAACCGGCAGCGACGAGACCCGCGACCCGATCGGGATGTTGGGCGGCATATGCCACGGCGTAGTAGCCGCCGAGCGACAAGCCCACCAGCAACACCCGCCCACCGAGAGTCGACACCCCATCGTCGATGGCGGCGAGCGCGGACGGCACGGTGAACGGCTCATGCATCCGCTGCCCGTGGCCCGGTAGATCGATGGCCAGCACCGGATACCCGGCAACACGCAGTTTCTCTTCCTGAAAACGCCACATCGTGGCCGAGGTGCGAATTCCGTGCACGAGCAGAACTGGCACGCGAGCCGTGGGAGTCTCCATGAAGGGAGCCTAGTCAGCCGCGGGGCAGATCGGCTGGGCGTCTGCCTCTGGCTCCAGGCCTGTCTCGATTGTCTGGTCTGGTCAGTGTCAGTATCGTGATCGAGGTACCCGATCTCGATGCAGCCATTGGCTGGGCCGAGAAGTGCCCAGTCGCCCTGTATAGGGCGGTCGAGATTCTCCCATCGGCGCTCATCTGTCGCGATGGGCACGGGCAGACCGCGGTCGATGGCGCACTCACCAGCTAGGACGCCGCACGGTTTCACCGATCCTGCAGTGTGCCGGCCGCATCTGCTAGTTACGAAAGTCCGTCAGCGCTGTGCAGCTCGGATAGACCGGTAACCCGGCCAAGCATGGAATAATAGACGAACTATGTCACCGAGAGCCCTTCACGCGCTGGAACCGGCCGCCACGGCCCCCGAGTTCATCCGCAACTTTTGCATCATTGCCCACATTGATCACGGCAAGTCGACGCTCGCTGACCGGATGCTGCAGATCACCGGCGTCGTCGACGAGCGTTCCATGCGGGCCCAGTACCTGGACCGCATGGATATCGAGCGTGAACGCGGCATCACCATCAAAAGCCAGGCCGTGCGCATGCCCTGGGAGCTGGACGGTGTTACCTACGCGCTGAACATGATCGACACCCCCGGCCACGTCGACTTCACCTACGAGGTCTCCCGCAGCCTCGCCGCCTGCGAGGGTGCCATTTTGCTGGTTGACGCGGCCCAGGGCATCGAAGCCCAGACCCTGGCGAACCTCTACCTCGCCCTCGAGAACGATCTCACGATCATTCCGGTGCTCAACAAGATCGACCTGCCGGCCGCCGACCCCGACAAGTATGCCCGTGAACTGGCGAGCCTGATCGGCGGCCGCCCCGAAGACGTCCTCCGTGTTTCCGGCAAGACCGGCGCCGGTGTTGAAGAGCTTCTGAACCTCGCCACGACGATGATTCCGGCACCGAAGGGCAATCCGGATGCCGCCGCGCGCGCCATGATCTTCGACTCGGTCTACGACAGCTACCGCGGCGTCGTTACCTACGTGCGCATGATCGACGGTCACCTCAGGGCGCACGAAAAAATCCAGATGATGTCGACCAAGGCAACCCACGAGATTCTTGAGATCGGCGTCATCTCGCCCGAGCCGATGGAGAGCAAGGGCCTCAAGGTCGGCGAGGTCGGTTACCTGATCACCGGGGTGAAAGACGTACGCCAGTCCAAGGTCGGCGACACCATCACGACCGCCCTGCGCCCGGCGACCGACGCGCTGCCCGGCTACAACGAGCCGCAGCCCATGGTGTTCTCGGGGCTCTACCCCATCGACGGTAGCGACTACCCGGCGCTGCGCGAAGCCCTCGACAAGCTCAAACTCTCCGACGCCAGTCTCGGCTACGAGCCGGAGACATCCGTCGCTCTGGGTTTTGGCTTTCGCTGTGGATTTCTCGGCCTGCTGCACCTCGAAATCATCACCGAACGTCTCGAGCGCGAATTCAACATCGACCTGATCACGACCGCGCCGAGTGTGCCCTACGAGGTCACCACCGACGATAAGCGCACCGTCACGGTGACCAACCCGAGCGAATACCCCACCGGCAAGATCGCCAAGGTGCTCGAACCCATGGTCAAGGCGGCCATTCTCGCGCCGAAAGACTACGTCGGCGTCATCATGGAGCTCTGCCAAAGCCGCCGCGGCACCCTGCTAGGCATGGAATACCTCGGCGAGGACCGCGTCGAGATTCGCTACACGATGCCGCTCGGCGAGATCGTGTTCGACTTCTTCGACATGCTCAAGGGCCGCACCGCCGGGTACGCCTCGCTCGACTACGAACCCTCCGGCGAGCAAGAAGCTGACCTGGTCAAGGTCGACATCCTGCTGCAGGGCGAGCAGGTTGACGCGTTTAGCGCCATCGTGCACCGCGACAAGGCCTATGCCTACGGCGCTCTGATGACCGGCCGGCTGCGGAAGCTCATTCCCCGCCAGCAGTTCGAGGTGCCCATTCAGGCCGCGATCGGCGCCCACATCATCGCCCGCGAAAGCATCTCGGCAATGCGTAAAGACGTGCTCGCCAAGTGCTATGGCGGTGACATCTCGCGCAAGCGCAAGCTGCTCGAGAAGCAGAAAGAGGGCAAGAAGCGCATGAAGATGGTCGGCCGGGTTGAAGTTCCCCAGGAAGCCTTTATCGCCGCATTGAGCGGCGATATCGA
Source organism: Cryobacterium sp. Y11 (assembly GCF_002929535.1). Classification (GTDB taxonomy): domain Bacteria; phylum Actinomycetota; class Actinomycetes; order Actinomycetales; family Microbacteriaceae; genus Cryobacterium. The sequence goes on along the minus strand of NZ_PJJO01000046.1, from coordinate 49,098 downwards.
GACCAAAGACAAGAAGTAAAACGGATGCGCAGATCCACCTTCACCGACGCCGCCGTCAGCTACGCTGCCATCGGCGGCACGCTGGCGCCCGATCTGATGAGCTATCCGCCCAAGGGCTACCGCCCGATGGAACAGAGCGTCAGGCTTGGCAGCTCAAAGGAACGCTTTGAAGCCGCGACCAAGCTGCTGATGACGTGGGGAATCCAGCGCGGCAGCGGCATGGAGGTGACGGATCTTGAAAACGGTACCGGCGTGCAGTACACGCCGGTGACCTTTCAACCGGACGGCACGCCGGCGGCCGGCCAGCAGCATCCGGTCAACGAAGCGACGTTCGCCGAAGACGGCACGCCCTACATCACCAACGGCATGACGGCGACGCTGAAAATGACAGCCTGGCGGTTGAGCGTGACTGCGCCGGTGCGCGTCGTCTACGTGATCGACGAGGCGGCCCGCATCGGGTTCGCCTATGGCACCATGGCCGGTCACCCGGAAAGCGGCGAGGAATCGTTCATCGTAGAGCACCGCGAGAATGACTCGGTCTGGCTGACCATTCGCTCGTTCTCGCGGGGGAGCACCTGGTACTACCGGCTGGCTTGGCCGGTGCTGCGCTTTCAGCAGGCAAAATTCACCAAGCTGTACCTGCGGGCTCTGCACCCAGCAGGCGCCATCAGCAACTAAATTCAACGTACTGGAGCACTACCCATGGCCGGACCCCACCCCGTCGGCGACCCGGCACCCGACGACGGCCTCCTTCCCGCTTCGGCGGCCGTCGACGCGGTCGAACGCGATTTCGGCGTGTACCTGCACGTGCCGTTTTGCCGGGTACGCTGCGGCTACTGCGACTTCAACACCTACACGGCGACCGAACTGCGCGGCGTCAAGCAGAGCGACTACGCCAGCCAGGCCGTGCTCGAAGTCGAGGCCGCCGGTCGCATCCTGACCGCATCGGGCGTGCCAAAACGCCAGGTGGCGACGGTGTTCTTCGGCGGAGGCACTCCCACGCTGCTGCCCGTCACCGACCTCACCAAGATGCTCAGCGCCGTGCGCGACCAGTGGGGCCTGGCAGACGCCGCCGAAGTCACCACCGAAGCGAACCCCGACTCCGTCGACGCAGCCTACCTCGGTGCCCTCGCCGATGGCGGATTCACCCGGGTGTCCTTCGGCATGCAGTCCGCAGTGCCGCATGTGCTCGCGACGCTCGAACGAACCCACGATCCCGAGCGGGTGCCGCTGGTCGTGGAGTGGGCCCGCGCTGCCGGCCTGGATGTGAGTCTCGACCTCATCTACGGAACGCCCGGTGAGTCCATCGCCAATTGGCGCTCCAGCCTCGAGCAGGCCGTCAGCTTGCGTCCAGACCACCTGAGCGCGTATTCGCTCATTGTTGAAGAGGGCACCAAACTGGCCAGGCAGATTCGCCGCGGCGAAATCGCCCCGACCGACGACGACCAGCAGGCCGACTTCTACGAACTGGCCGACGAACTGCTCACCGCCGCCGGGTATGACTGGTACGAGGTCAGCAATTGGGCCACCAGCGACGAGCACCGATCCCGCCACAACCTCGCCTATTGGACCGGCCAGGATTGGTGGGGCGTTGGTCCAGGCGCGCACAGTCACGTCGGCGGGGTGCGCTGGTGGAACGTCAAGCACCCGGCAGCCTATTCAGAACGGATGCTCGGCGGCCTGTCACCGGCCGCCGGCCGGGAGACCCTCGACGCGCCCACCCGTGAGCTCGAGCGCATCCTCTTGCAGAGTCGCATCCGCACCGGTATTCCGGTGGCCTCGCTCTCGGCGGCCGGCCGCATCGAGGTCGCTGGGCTGATCGCCGACGAGCTCATCAACGCCAAAGCCGCCCTCGCTGGGACAATCGAATTGACCCTGCGTGGACGACTTCTGGCCGACGCCGTAGTGCGACGCCTGACCGACTAACAGCGCGACCGACTAACAGCGCGACCGACTACCGCTCAGCTGCAGGAGTTCAGCTGAAAAACTTGATGGTGAGCGGGTAGGCGTAGCCCTGACCGCGGTTGGCAGCGAGCGCGGCCAAAATGGACAGGATGAGGCTGAGCACCCAGGCGACCGGAACAATAATGAACCCGATTAGGAGCGCCGTGAGCGCACTTCCGACCAGGTACACGATCGCCAGGGTGATCTGAAAATTCAGTGCCGTTGCGCTGTGCGCGCGAATGAACGGTCCGCGCTCGCGCAGCACGAGATAGCCGATCAGCGCCGGAATAAAGGCGAACAGAATGCCGCCGACATGTATCAGCGTGGCCCACATTTTCTCATCGGCCGGGTTCATCGTCGGCTGCGCGGCATTGTGTGCGTACGGGTTCTGCGGCGGGGTCGATTCGTAGGGATTGGTTCGCGGATCGTTCTCGGACATGCGGTCTCCTGTTCGAGTGTGGACGGTCTGATCGGTCGGGTCGCGGTGGAAGTGGCGATTCGTGCAACCGCCACGCCAGGCCCCACCAGACTAACCGTCCGACTTGCGGTTTAGCTTGGTCAAGCCGCTACTTGATGAGGCGAATCGCCACCGGGTAGCGGTAGTTTCGGCCGTCTTTGGCCTGCACAAACCCCAGGATCGAGAAGATCACGCCGGCCAGCCACACAATCCAGCCGAGGCCACTGAGCACTCCGCCGATGCCGAAGGTGACGAGGGCGAGGAAGATCGAGATCACGATGATGGCGATGTAGGCGATAAACAGGGTGATCTGAAAGTTGAGCGCCTCCTTCGCCTCGGTGGTGGTTAAGCGGCCGCGATCCTTGAAGACCAGCCAGATGATCAGCGCTGGTAGAAAACTCAGGATGCCACCGAGGTGCGCCAGCGAGGCCCACTGCCGGTCATCGGCCTCGGAAAGCGGGGCCGCCACGACCGGAGTGGTCGAGGGACCTGCGGCTGGTTGGCCATACGAGGGTTGGCCGGTCGGTGTTTGACCATACGGAGGCTGACCAGTATGAGGGTCGCGGAAGGTGGGGTCACGGTCGTGTGAATCACCGGGAGGTGGCGCCTGTGGATCGCTCATGATCGTCCCTTTCACTGAACGCAGGGGGAGCGTATAGCGACAATTAAACGCTCGGTTGGCGATCCTGGCAATGGGTCTTCTCAGCCGGAACCCGGTCGGTCGCGATAGTATTGGCAGTCGGTGGATGCGAGTGCCAACAACGTGCCGGCAAACCTGGGTCCGAGCGTACCCGTCAGCGTACCCACCAGCATCCGCTTATTGGCGCTGTATTGGAAGAATCAGGAAGGCGTGCGCAATGGTTTCCGACCGTGGGCTTGATGTGTTGCGCGTCATCGTGCAAGATTACGTCGCGTCCCGTGAACCCGTCGGCTCCAAATCAATCGTCGACCGGCATTCGTTTGGTGTCTCCGCCGCCACCATTCGCAACGACATGGCCCTGCTCGAAGAAGAAGACCTGATTGCGGCGCCACACACCTCGTCAGGACGTATCCCCACCGATAAGGGCTACCGCGTTTTTGTCGACCACCTCGCCGACCTGCGCCCGCTCACCCCGGCGCAACGCCAGGCGATCGAAACGTTCCTCGGCCATTCCGCCGACCTCGACCAGGTGCTGGTGCGCAGCGTGCGGCTGCTCTCACAGCTCACCCACCAGGTCGCGCTGGTGCAGTACCCATCGACGTCACGCGCCAAGGTGCGCCACATCGAGTTTGTACCGCTCACAGAGACGCGCATTCTCTCGGTACTCATCAGCGATACCGGTGGGGTCGAGCAACGGGTGATTGATCTGCCGCAGGCGATCAGCGAGCAGACGCTTAGTGAGGTACGAGCCCGCCTCCACATCGCGGTGGTCGGACTCAGCATGGCCGAAGCATCCGCTGCTCTCGCTGCGAGTGTCTGGCCGGGCGCGCCGACGCTGCAACCCATCGTCGACCTGATTACGCGCACCCTCGCCGACCAGGTCGGCGCCAATCGCCAGGACAAGCTCCTCATGGCGGGAGCCGCGAACCTGGTGCGCACTGAGGACGATTTTTCCGGCAGCATCTACCCGGTGCTTGAAGCCATCGAAGAGCAGGTCGTGCTGCTACGTCTGTTCGGCGAGATGGAGACCGACCAGCACGGCGTCTCGGTGAGCATCGGCCGCGAGAATGCCGCGTTCGGTCTGCCAGAAGCGAGCGTACTCACGAGCGGATACACCGCCAACGGCAATCTGGCCCGCCTCGGAGTGCTCGGGCCGACGCGCATGGACTATTCCAACAACATGGCGGCGGTCCGCGCCGTCGCCCGCTATCTGTCCCGCCTGCTCGGCGAGACCTAACGCTTGCGCCGCTGCGTTTTCTTTGACGCTGTGCGGCATCGACCACTCATCAGATTAATCATCAAAAACTCAAGGAGAGCCACCTTTGGCTGACCATTACGAAGCGCTGGGCGTTGACCGCGACGCGACCACAGACCAAATCAAGAAGGCCTATCGCCGCCTCGCTCGCGAGCTGCACCCCGACGTGAACCCCGGCGCTGAAGCGTCCGAACGGTTCAAGAGCATCACCCACGCCTACGACGTGCTCAGCGACGCGAAACAGCGTCAGAAGTACGACCAGGGCGGCGGCCAGGGTGGCGGCTTCGACGGGCAGAACTTCGGCAACTTCGGTGACATCTTCGAAACCTTCTTCGGCGGGGGAGGCGGCAGCAGCCGTGGCCCGCGCTCGCGCCGCGAACGCGGTCAAGACGCCTTGATTCGGGTTGAACTCGACCTCGACGAGGTCATCTTCGGCACCCACCGAGACCTCGAAGTCGACACCGCCATCGTCTGTGACACCTGCAAGGGCTCCTGCTGCGCCCCGGGAACGTCACCGATTACCTGTGACATTTGCCACGGCACCGGCAGTATCCAGCGCGCGGTGCGCTCCCTGCTGGGCAACGTCATGACATCGAGCCCCTGCGGTACCTGCCGCGGCTATGGCACCATCATCGCCACTCCGTGCATGACCTGCTCCGGTCAGGGCCGCGTACGCGCCCGTCGCTCCGTGCCCGTCGACATCCCGGCCGGCGTTGACACCGGCCTGCGCCTGCAGATGCCCGGCAGCGGAGAGGCCGGCCCGGCCGCCGGCCCGAACGGTGACCTCTACCTCGAGATGAAGGTGCGCCATCACGACGTCTTCAGCCGCGACGGCGACGACCTGATGTGCTCCCTCGACGTGCCCATGACCAGTGCCATTCTCGGAACGACCGTCACCGTCAAGGCCCTCGACGGCGACATCGAGGTGGACATTCGCCCCGGCTCGCAAAGCGCCGAGGTGCTCACGATCAAGGACCGCGGCATCACCAAGCTGCGCGGCAGCGGCCGGGGCGACCTCAAGGTCGGCATCCACGTCGTCACACCGAGCAAGCTCGACCACAAGGAACGCGAACTGATCGAACAGTTCGCCGCCCGCTACGCAGCGCCGGCACCGACCCTGAGCCAGTATCAGCAGGGCTTGTTCGCGAAGCTGCGCGACCGGTTCCTCGGCTAACGTGGCGCATTTCTACCTGCAGGAATCGCTCCGGGCGGCGGACAGTCGCCCGGGGCAGGTCGTGACCGTTGACGGCGCAGAGGCTCGGCACGCGGTCACGGTGAGCCGGGTTCGTCCCGGGGACCGGCTCCGCCTGGGTAATGGAGCCGGGTTGCTGCTGGAAGGGGCCGTGCTTTCGGCGGAGGCCGCGTCGTTGACCCTGCGCGTGGATGACGCGAGCGAGACCGTGGCCGCTACGCCGCGCATCCGCTTGGTGCAAGCCCTCGCCAAGGGCGACCGCGACGAACTCGCCATTCAGGCCGCCACCGAACTCGGCGTCGACGGCGTCATTCCCTGGGCTGCCGCCCGCTCCATTACCAAGTGGGAGGGGGCGAAAATTGCCAAGGGCCACGAACGCTGGAGCACCATCGTGCGCGAAGCGAGCAAGCAGTCTATTCGGGCCTGGCTGCCAGACGTAGCCCCGCTGATCAGCACCAAGCAGCTGGCCGCGCTGGCTGCAACGACACGGATGCTGCTACTCGATCCGGCTGCATCCGGTCGCCTCACCGAGGTGGCCGTGCCCACCGACGACCGCGACATTGTTCTTGTCGTCGGCCCGGAGGGCGGAATTTCCCCGGCCGAACTGCTGCTGTTGGAGCAAGCTGGCGCGAGTGCGGTGCGCCTCGGCGACACCGTGCTGCGCACCTCCACCGCTGGGCCCGCCGCTCTCGCCATTCTCAATGCAACGCTAGGACGTTGGTAGCGTGTGCCGTTGGTAGTGCCGGCTGCTGGTAGCGCCGCTTAAGATAGAGGTATGTCTTCTTCCGTCGCCCAACCGACCATTTTCAGCCGCATCATCGCGCGTGAGATTCCGGCGACAATCGTGGCCGAGACAGAGCACATCATTGCCTTCCTCGATATCGCGCCGAAGGCCCCGGTCCACGTTGTCGTCACCACGAAAGACCCGCAGTATCAGAACGTGGTCGAGCTCGCCGCTGGCAACCCAGCGCTGCTGGCCGAACTCGTCGCCGTCGCCGAGCAGATTGCGACCGAACGCAGCAACGGCCAGTTCCGCCTGGTTTTCAACACCGGGGCAGCCGCTGGCCAGACGGTCTTCCACGTGCACGCGCACGTTTTAGGTAGCCCGGAGCCGTCGGAACAGCTGGGGGAGGACTCGCTTGGTGCCCTCTGAGCCGACGAAAGCTGAGCCTACGAAAGCTGAGCCAACTAAAGCTGGTCCTATTAAGCCTGACCCCCACACGGAACTGCGCTTCACCGTCGACGGTGTCGCCATGGTGCGCCTACTCGGCCCCGAAGATCGCTACTTGAGCACCATCGAGGCCGCATACCCCCAGGTCAACGTGCACGTGCGCGGCAATGACGTGAGCATCACAGGCACGGCCGTCGACGTGAAAGCCGTGCGCCGCCTGATCGAGGAACTGCAGTTGGCTCTGCGCACCGGCCACGACCTGGGCGAGACCGAGGTCGCCACGGCCGCACGGATGCTCGCAGCTGACAGCTCCGTGAGTCCATCCGCTCTACTCGGAGCCCCAATTTTGACCGCGCGCGGCAAGAGCATTCGGGCTAAGTCGATCGGCCAGAAAGAATACATCGACGCGATCGACGACAATACGATCGTCTTTGGCATCGGACCGGCCGGTACCGGCAAGACCTACCTGGCCATGGCGAAGGCGGTGCGCGCCCTGCAAAACAAGGAGGTCGAACGCATCATCCTGACCCGCCCGGCAGTGGAGGCCGGCGAACGGCTCGGCTTTCTGCCGGGCACGCTCACCGACAAGATCGACCCGTATCTGCGCCCGCTCTACGACGCGCTCGGCGAGATGCTCGACCCCGAGCTGATCCCCAAGCTGCTCGCGGCCGGCACCATCGAGGTCGCTCCGCTCGCCTATATGCGCGGACGCACCCTCAACGCCAGCTTCGTCGTGCTCGACGAAGCCCAGAACACGACGCCGGAGCAGATGAAAATGTTTCTGACCCGTCTGGGATTCGGCTCCAAGATGGTCATCACCGGCGACGTCACCCAGATTGACCTGCCGGCCGGTACGAGCGGACTGAAACTGGTCACCCGCGTGCTCGACGGAATCGACGACATCCACTTTGCTTATTTGACCAGTGCCGATGTCGTGCGGCACTCGCTCGTCGGGCGCATCGTCGACGCGTACACCGAGTATGACGCGCAGAAGCAAGCCCTCCGTCAGGAGAGTGCCGAAGCGCGCGAGTTTGCCAATCGTGGCCCCCAGCGCACCGGCAACGCGCCCGGCCGCAACCCGAAACGGAGTTCCAGTTGAGCATCGAAATCAACAACGAGTCGGCCATCCCGGTCGATGAGGCCACCATCCAGCGCCTCGCTGCCTTCGCGCTCGACACCATGCACGTGCACGCCGACGCCGAACTGGCCATCGTGCTCGTCGACGAGGGTGCGATGGAGCAACTTCACGTGCAGTGGATGGACGAGCCGGGCCCCACCGACGTTCTGAGCTTTCCAATGGATGAACTGCGTCCCGGAACCGAGGATCAGGAGACCCCGCCAGGGCTCCTCGGCGACATCGTGCTGTGCCCGCAGGTCGCCCAGGGGCAGGCCGAGACCGCTGGCCACAGCACCCTCGATGAACTGCTGCTGCTCACCACGCACGGCGTGCTGCACCTGCTCGGGTTCGACCACGCCGAACCCGACGAAGAGAAAGAGATGTTCGGCATTCAGCGGGACATTCTTATTGGCTTCGCCATGCAGGAACGACAACGCCACTGATGCACATCGTGTGGTTCATTTACGCCGCTGTGATTCTGGTCGTGTTTGCCGGTCTGATGGCCGCCGTCGACGCGTCCATCACGAGCCAATCCCGGGCCGATATCGTCAGCCTGGTATCTACTCGGCGCGCCAAACGGTCACTCCGCGCGATCGCCGAAGATACCGGCGCGCACTTGAACGCGATCAACTTCATTCGCATTACCGCGGAGACAACGGCGGCCGTGTTGGTGACCCTGGTCTTTGCGACCACGATCGAGGCCTTGTGGCTGGCGCTGCTGTTGTCGGCACTGATTATGACCTCGGTCTCGTTTGTGCTGGTCGGGGCCAGCCCGCGCAGCGTCGGCCGGGCGCACCCGGTTGGGCTGCTGTCCGCGACGGCGCTGCTCGTGCACGTGGCCCGGGTGCTCCTCGGGCCGATTGCGAACGCGCTCGTCGCCCTCGGTAACCGAGTCACCCCCGGCCGCACCAAGCTCGCGACCTTCACCTCGGAAGACCAACTGCTCAGCATGGTCGACGAGGCTACCGAACTGGCCGTGATCGAAGAAGACGACCGGGAACTCATTCACTCCATCTTTGAGTTCAGCGAAACGGTCGTGCGCGAGGTGATGATTCCGCGCACCGACATGATCACCATCGACGCTGACGCGAGTATCGACGCCGCCATGGGCTTGTTCCTGAGTAGCGGTACCTCGCGGGTACCCGTTCTTGACGGGGAAGTCGACGACGTGGCCGGCATCCTGTACCTCCGTGACGTTGCCCGGCTGGTCTACGAGCGGCCAGTGAACGCGCTGCAGCTGACCGTGGCCGAACTGGCCCGGCCGGCCGTGTTCGCGCCGGAGTCGAAAAAAGCCGACGCCATGCTGCGTCAGATGCAGCTCGAGTCCAACCATCTGGCCATGGTCGTCGATGAGTACGGCGGCATCGCCGGGCTGGTCACCCTCGAGGATCTGATCGAGGAACTCGTCGGCGATATCTCGGACGAGTACGACCGCGACGTGGTCGAGTTCGAAGACCTTGGCGACGGACGGTTTCGGGTTAGTGCACGGTTGCCGGTCGACGAGCTCGGCGAACTGTTCGACCTGGTACTCGATGATGATGATGTCGACTCGGTGGGCGGCCTGCTGGCTAAGGCCCTCGGGCGACTTCCCGTCGCCGGATCGGTCGCCTCGGTCAGTGGGCTCAACCTCACCGCCGAGCGCACCGAAGGCCGCCGCAAGCGCATCAGCACCGTGCTGGTGGAGCGAGAAGAAGCTTTGATTGATGCACAGACCGCATTCCTCACGGTAACGAATAACAACACGGTGTCGAACAACAGTACGGTGTCGGACGATGAAGGAGAACGGTCATGACCGCAGAAACACAGGAACACCCCGCCGATTATCGAGCGGGATTTGTCTCGTTCGTCGGGCGTCCCAACGTGGGTAAATCCACCCTGACGAACGCGTTGGTGGGCGAAAAAGTCGCGATCACGTCGTCGAAGCCGCAGACCACCCGCCGCGCCATCCGTGGCATCGTGCACCAGAAGAACGGCCAGCTCATTCTGGTCGACACCCCCGGCATCCACCGCCCGCGCACGCTCCTCGGTGAGCGTTTGAACAGCCTCGTCACCGCGACCCTGGCCGGCGTCGACGTGATCGGCCTGTGCATCCCAGCCAACGAACCGATCGGCCCGGGCGACAAGTTCATCAACGAGCAACTGGATGCCTTCCCGCGGGCCAAAAAGGTCGCCATCGTCACCAAGATTGATGCGTCCTCCAAAACCAACGTCGCCAACCAGCTGCTGGCCGTCTCCCACCTGCGCGATTGGGAGGCGATCGTTCCGATCTCTTCGACCAGCCGCATCCAGCTGGACACCCTCGCCACCGAACTGTTGCGCCTGCTGCCGCACGCGGATGCCCCGCTCTACCCGGCCGATGCCGTCACCGACGAGACCCTCGAGTCGCGCATCTCGGAGTTCATTCGCGAGGCAGCTCTCGAGGGAGTCACCGACGAGCTGCCGCACTCGATCGCCGTGACCATTGACGACATCATCGAGCGCGACGACCAGGAACTGGTCGAAATTTACGCCAACCTGTTCGTCGAAAGGGACAGCCAGAAGGGCATCATCATCGGTAAGTCGGGCAGCCGGCTCAAGGATGTCGGTACCCGCGCGCGCAAGCAGATCGAGCCGCTCGTTGGCAAGCGCGTCTTTCTCTCGCTGCGCGTGAAGATCGCCAAGGAATGGCAGCGCGACCCGAAGCAGCTCGGTCGCCTCGGTTTCTAACCCGTTCGGTCGTCGACGTGGGGGGCGACCCGGCCCCGGGTCGCCCCCCCTCTCGTTGGTCGAGCTTGCCGAGACCCCCATTCCGTGATTGGCGGTTGTCTGCGATACCGGCCACCGCTGTAGTCGGCAGAAGCGGGCCCAGCCAGACCTCGATATTCATGAACGGGTTCTTGCTGGGCAGGGAGATCAACGTCTGTTCAGGGTCGATCTCAGCCGGGGGTTGCAGCCAGTACTCGCCGCCCGCTCGGCCTCTTGTGCCGCTGCCCGCTCTGCCTCTCGTGCCGCTTCCGCCACCGCTTCGGCAGCCGCCTGGGCGGCTAGCGCGGCATCCCGGGCGGCCTCGGCGGCCTGCCACCCGGCCGTTTCGGTGTCGCTCATCAGCGCCCCGACCGCCACCAACCGGCCGGCCTCGACCCGGCTGAGGCCGGTGGTCTGCTGCGCCATCAGCGTTGCGTTACCGAACCCGTGCCGCGCGGCCAAACCCGATTGGCCAAGCTCTGACCGGGATCGCTGCGCAATCGTGCCGGCAAGGAATGCTGCGGCCGTGTTGCTCAGCCGCAGTAGGTCGGCGATCGGGCCACGCGCCGCGAGAACCTCGGCGTCGGACAGGCTGGCGAACTCGGCACTGGAGCTACCGAGCGCGGCGACAGCGGCCACCGCCCAAGTGAGTTCCATTGCCACGCTGGTCATAATTCAAGCCAACACCCGACCACCGACATTCCCGAGGAAAAATCACGCTTATAAGCACTCACGTGCCGAACACCCGTAAAGAATACCCAAAGAAATGTTTTAGCCGGCACGGAGATCGCGGATAACGGCCGCAGTAGACGGCGTCGCTCCGGCAGTCAGCGCGAAAGTTGGCGCCACCATGGTTGCCGCTCTTGCAAGGACGGGGCGACTGGGTGCGGCCGGTCATCTAGCACGTGCTGCGCTCCAGGACTAGTCCTGTAGCGTTTGGCCGGCGCGGGTGTGCGCAACCTGAAGTCTTGGCTCTAGGGTCGAGTCTGCTGCATCATGCGGTGCAGCCCGGGGGCCGCGGGCGTCGTCGATTTTGCAGTACCCTGTGGGCGTTGGGGCAATCGGTCAGGAGTGACGCGCAATGGCACGGAAACTCTTTTGCGATATTTCGCCGTTCACGTATCGAATCTCGCTGCGCAAGATGATTATGCTGCGTCACCTGAATAATCTGGTGCATCGCGTGCAATTCGCCACAGAGCGGGCCGACCCGCTGCCAGTCCTGATCTATAGTCACAATTCGTTGATTCGCCGCACCCTCGGCAACGTCGACCTCCAGCTGCAGGAAAACAAAGCCGTAAACCTGACGCTGGCCGCCCCACACATCAATGGAATCCTCATCCGCCCCGGAGAGACCTTCTCGTTCTGGAATCTCGTCGGGGCGACAACCGCCCACTTCGGGTACCGGAACGGCTTGACGATCAGCTCCGGTCGTGCCACTTCGGGCCTGGGCGGAGGAATCTGCCAATTCACGAACCTGCTCCATTGGATGGTGCTGCACAGCCCGCTCACCATTACGGAACACCACCATCACGACAGCCTTGACCTGTTTCCAGACTTCAACCGGCAGATCCCGTTTGGCACCGGGACGTCGGTGATGTTCAACTATCTCGACTACCGGGTTCGCAACGACACTGAGCAGGCCTTTCAATTTATAGTGACGACCACAGCGGAGTATCTGGTTGGCGAACTACGAACGACAAAGGCTCTCGACGTGAAGTTTCATATCCACGAGGCCGACGCATACTTCTATGAGCACGGTGGCGACGTATACCGGCACAACTGTATTTTCCGCAGTACTCGGTCGAAGATCACCGGCAATGAGGTCCAGCGGGTACTGCTGATCGAGAGCGATGCCCGCCTGGCCTACGATCGGAGCCTGGTTAAGGCGGAGATCCGGCCCCAGCAACCGCGCGTGAATTCGCCAGTAAACTCGGTGCGGCAGACCTAAGGGTGCCCGCTTATCGAACGGTCTCCATGGCAGAGATCGGAGCACGCCGACCGTTCAAACTCGTACGCGAGCAAGTGGGGATGGTGTTGCCTTTTCGCCAGTGCATATAGTCCAAATTATCCTGTCATCACGAACGAGGGAGTTCCGATGACCGATCGGATACGTGATAGCACGTCCCGATGAGATGCTGCAGCGAGACTTGCCGATGGAGTCTTGGACGACGGCTTCCAGAAACGTCGAACGCGAGTCCTCCTACAGATGCTTGCCCTGTTCATTGGTTCGTGGATCGTCGCGCTCATTTTCCTTCCGCAGGCAGGATCCGAGCACAGTAGTGGCGCCGACTCCGCGGCGCCGCAGTTGATCGCAGAAGTCGTCTTCTTTGCGCTCGGCTTCGTCGTTGGAATTGGCGGCTTCACCCACACCCATAAGCCATATTCAGTGGCTAAACCTGGCCGCCGAAGTCCGCGAGCATGGTGATGGACAAACGGGCCGTGCGGCAAGCCTGAGCGATTGAAGCCGGTGCCCCAGTGCACCCTGGCGGGCAAGAAAGAGCCGCTGTGGCCTTTCCCGAAAGAACATGTGTATATTGTTTATCGATAGATTCACACCGATAATCGATAGGACTCGCATGCATCGCACGGCGATCGTCACCCTGAAAACGCTCATCTTTGTACTGATCGCACTGCTTCTGGCGTGCCAGATTTTCGTTATTCCCGCGGTCGCGCAGCAGATGGTCGAAAAATCCGCCGAACTCGGCTATCTCCAGGTGCCGGGGATCGTCGTCACCGTGGGGTTTGTACTCTGCGTGCAGGTCGCGCTCGTCTGCGTGTGGCGCCTACTGTCCCTGGTGCGGGCATCCATTCTCTTCAGAGACAATGCGTTCACGTATGTCAACATCATCCTCGGCCTAGTCGCCCTGGCGACCCTCCTCATTCTCGGATCGTTCATCACCTTGGCCGTCGCCGGTGTTGCATCGCCGTCAGTCACAATGCTGTGCTCGCTCGGAATCGTCGTCGGCTCGGGACTCACCTTGATGATCGTGGTGATGCGAGGGCTCCTGCGCAAAGCCTCCGAACTCGAACGCGACCTGTCGGAAGTGGTCTAATGCCCATCGTGATCAACCTCGACGTCGAACTCGCGAAGAAGAAGATGTCGGTCGCCGATTTCGCCGCCGCGATCGACATCACCCCGGCGAACGTATCCGTGCTCAAGAATGGGCGGGCGAAAGCTGTGCGATTCTCCACCCTGGACGCGATCTGCCGCGTGCTCGACTGCCAGCCTGGCGACATCTTCAGGTGGGTGCCAGACGTCGAAACAGGTACGGATGCGGTGACGGGGGCATGAGCATGCCACGAGTGGCGCAGCCGTGGAATGATATTGCCATTGGCAATCTCCTCGACCGCACGTCGTGTCCGGTCTGTCGGGTCACCGCGCAGCCAGATGAACCGTGCCGTAACTGTGGCGCCGAACTGGTTGGTGTTCTGGCAGACGAACTCTGGGCTTCCTCGGAGACTGCCGCGGCGGCGCTGGTTGCACGACACGAGGTGCTCAGTCGCGTGGCGAGCCCCGCTCCTCCGAGTAAAGCCGAACGAGATGCACATTCGATACCGAGTCCACAACGGATGCCCGTGGCACCCGCCGCCAGCCTGAGTTCAGCACGCACGGTTGCCCCGCGGTCGAGCGCGACGGTGCAGTCGGTGCTCGCGGTCGCGGGTGCTGGTTTGTTCGCCGTCTCCGCGGTCGTTTTCACGTTCTTCAACCCCGACCTCACCGATCACGCCCTGCGCAGCGTGATCGTTGGGCTGATCACCATCGTCTTTCTCGGCGGCGCCTGGCTCCTTGCCCGCCGCACGCTGCAATTCTCAGCCGAAGCCGTCGGCGGCCTCGGGATGGTCTTCGTTGCTCTCGACGTCTATGCGTTCTCGGAACTGGCGCCAAGCGGAGCCAGCCCCTGGGTGCTCGCCGCCGCCGGAACACTGGTCAGCGGCGGCGTCATGGTCATCGCGTCGACGCTCGCGCGCATTCGCGGCTGGCTCTGGATCGCTCTGGCCGGTCTCACTCTCGCTCCTGCGATGCTGGGCTACGCGGGGGCAACCACACTCTCGGCAACCCTGGGCCACCTGGGCGTGGCGTTTGTCGCGCTCGCCCTGATTGGAACGACACCCGCTCTGGCGCAGCGGTTTGATGGGCGCCTCCGGTTCGAACGGATGACGCTTTCCACGATTCAGATCGTCTCGACCGGCATCGTGCTGGCCCAGGTCGGGTTCATCGAGTTCAGCACCACGACCGAATACTGGCTGACGATCACAGCCGTGCTGACCGGCGTTGCACTGCTCGCCCTGCTCGCGACCCGGCAGATCGCCAAGAACTTTTGGAGCGCCGTTACCGGTGCTGCCGCGATGGCCGCCGCGCTGAGCTTGCCGTTCGCCTTCGACCTCGGGGCGCACGGCTGGGGCGCGTGGTATCAGGCCGTCGCCCCCGCAACCGGGGCCGCCGCACTGCTCGTGCTCCAGGCGCTTGCCCCGAGAGCGCGCGCCCTCGACCGGCGAGCATTCCTGGGTGGCATTTTCGCCCTCGCCGGTGTGAGCGTGCTCTCGCCCGTGCTCTTCGCCGTGCTTATCGGGGCCGTGACGGTGCTCACCTCGCTGAGCGGCTCAAGCAGCGGCGCGATCGGCCTCCTACCCCCGCACGGCTTTCTCGCCGTTGTGCTCGGCCTCGGCGCCATGTCGGCAGGACTCGGCGCATTCTCGGCACTAACCCGGCGTCGTAACGCCGCCAGAACGGATGCCTCCCAGCCCGATGCAAATTCCCGCACGTTGACAGCGCGCACCGGCTCCAGTGCGATCTGGCTCGCCGCCCTCGCCGGGCTGACCTTTGCCTGTCAGCCCGTCTTGCCCCTCTGGGCGCGTATCGCGATCGCCTTGAGCTTGGCCGTGACAGCGAGCATGGCGCTCGTCGCTATTCCCCGCCTGCGGAATGCCACCCTGACGATGCGGCTCCCGCTCGTGCTGGGCAGTCATGTCGCGGTGCTGTTGGCCACCATCTGCTCCCTGGCCAATGATGGTGTCACCGTCTGGGCTGGCATCGCGATCGTCGCTACCATCGCGATCATCGTGCAGACAGTGCCACCCACGATGCGGTTTCTGCACGTCGGCGCGGGTTTCGCCTACGCGCTGGTCATCTTTTCGATTGCGCTCGACCAACTGGGCGTAGGCACCATCGCCGGGCTCTGCCTCACCACATCGCTCGGCTCGATCGGTGCGATCGCGGCAACCTTCCTCCGACGGGTTGCGCCGCCGGCGTGGTACGCGATTCTGGTCGTGACGTCGGTGCCGTTCATGATCGGGGTCGTGCAGGTACTCTTCGAGCGCAGCGGCTGGACCGCTCTATCGACCGCCCTGATCTTTCTGCTCGCACTCACCCTGCTTTCTACACGGCGTGTAGGCCTGGGCATTGTTCTCCGCACGATCGCTGCCAGCCTCCTCGTTCCGTCCCTCGCCGTCGTGGTGATTTGCCTCGGCGCGCAGGTGCTTCGTGGCAGCGCGTCTCCGGTGACGCTGCCGGTGATCGCCACTATCGTCGCAATCGTGCTCCCCAGTACCGGTGGGATCGGCAGGGCGCTGGGCCAGCGCGGGATTGGTGCTCGGGATGCCACGGCCGCCCGGATCGCGCTTGAAGCCTCCACCCTGCTCACCGCGGCGATCGCGGTCGTGCTGGCCCTTGTGCGCATCGCCGCGGGGCTGCCGACCACCTTTATTGTGCTGGTCATCCTCGGACTCGGCGCCGCGGCCACGGCCTTCTGGGCGAAGCGCCGCTACGGGTGGTGGGTCGCCGCCGCCTCATTCACCGGCGCACTGTGGTGTCTGTGGGCACTCGCTGGAATCAGCGCGCTGGAACCGTACCTGCTCCCTCCCACCCTCGCCGCCGCGGTTGTCGGCCTGATCCTCACGGCACGCGGCTTCCGTGCCGTGCCGCTCTACGCGACCGGCCTGGTCGCATCCGTCGCACCGATCCTGACGATTCTGGCGGTATCCGGCACGGGAGCTGCCCTGGCCCCATGGCGTGGCTATGGTCTCGTCGTCGCAGCCTGGCTGCTGCTCGGCCTCGGCGTAGTGCTCGGCCGGGTCTCTTCGGCGCACGCCCAATTACTCCAAGTCCTGCAGATACCGACCCTGGGCGTCGCGATAGTCGCCGGTGCTGCCGGTGCCATCCAAGGTGTGCGATTCGGCCTCGGCGCCGACCCGATCATGACCGGAGGGGTGCCGCTCGTGCTGCTCTGCGTCGGAATCGGTCTGGCGGGCGCGCTGCCGGCAGCTCTTGGCGCGCGCGCCATCTGCAGGGTTGCCCCGGAAATGTCACGGTTAGCCCGCACCCGCTGGTTGTATGCGCCATGCGCACTGTATATCGCGGTGGCGACCTGGAGCGCGATCGAACGGGATTGGTTCACGATCTGGATGATGTGGTCCCTCATGCTGGCCTACCTCGTGACCGTCGTCGTTATCGCCTGGCGGCTGCGCACCCACCAGACCAGCCTGCCACCGGCCTGGTTCATCGGTGCGGTCGCGTTCGTCACTGCGATCGTGGCGTGGAGTCCACGAGATCTGCGAGTCGAGTGGTTCTCGTTACCACTGGGCATCTTCCTGCTGGCGGCTGGCGCCGTGGCTGGCTACAAAGCGCAGGTGCAGCTCGACCAGCAACGCCAGCGCGCAGGCACCGTCACCAGCTGGCCGGCAGGTTTTACCGGCTCGTGGTCCCTGCTCACCCCCGGCATCGTGACCCTGCTGTTGGCCTCGATCCTGGCCACCTTCACCGACCCCCAGACCTGGCGGGCGATTCTCGTGATCATTATTGCGCTCGCGGCCATACTGATCGGCTCAAGCCTCAAGCTCGCGGCCCCGTTCCTGATCGGTATCGTCGTGCTTCCCCTTGAGAACGTTCTCGTGTTCCTGGTGCAGATCGGTCGGGGGATCGAGTCGATGCCCTGGTGGATCACCCTGGCCGTGGTCGGTGCTGTGCTACTCATCATCGCCGTCACGTATGAGCGACGAGCCGGAGATGAGAACAGCATGACCGACCGGCTGCGAGACCTGCGCTAAGTGGATGCTGGTGCGTCCGTTGAAATCGGCCGATTCGTCGGGGAGAGCGGGGCGGCATCCGCTCGCCGGCTGTGCGGGCTGTCAGCCAGCCATGACTTGACCGAGTACGGGCTGGTAACTCTGGTGCCGCCAGCACGAGAACGTACTGACGGTGCCAGAGTCAAATCGGAGGCTCTGGATGAACTCGTTGCTGTCGGCTTTCAGCGCGCTCGATGTCGACCTCGTCGACGCTCCGCTTCTCGCAACCCTCTACGCGGCTACCGGCCTCGCACTGCTCCTCGTGCTGCTCGGCCCGGCCAGCCTGCGACGGTCCGTGGTCACCGTCATCGGCGCCGCCGTCGGTGCGGCTGGCGGCTGGACCCTGGTTTGGTTCGTCAGCGACGTCTGGGACCCCTGGGGGGTGTCGCTCTCCACCGGAACTCGACTGTGGACCGCCGCCCTGGGCGCGAGCCTCGCCGTGGTCGCCCTGAACCTGCGCGGCCAGGCACGCTGGCGGCGCGGCGTCGCCGCCTTGGCGATCGGGCTCTGTCTGCTCAGTGCCGCCGCAGGAATCAACGCCGACGTCGGCCAATTTCCCACCCTGCGCGTCGCCCTCGGGCTCGCCAGCTACCCGCCGCTCGATGTGGCCCTCGCGGCTGCGGGGGCCCACGATGCCCAGACTGCCACCGCGCATCCCGACTCAGCCACCACCAGCGCGGGCAATGAAACCGGTGTGGTCGGCACCGTCACCATTCCGGCCACTGTGTCGGGTTTCGTCGCCCGCGACGCGCTGGTCTATCTGCCGCGGGCAGCGCAGCGCCCCAACCCGCCGGCCCTGCCGGTGGTCGAAATGCTCTCCGGGCAGCCTGGAAGCCCGAGCGACATTTTTACTGCTGGCGGTCTGGCGAGCATTCTCGACACTTATGCGCTGGCGCACTCCGGTCTTGCCCCGATTGTCGTCGTTCCCGATCAACTCGGCGCGCCGGGCAACAACCCCATGTGTGTCGATTCTGCGCTCGGCAACTCGGCCAGCTACCTCACCGTCGATGTTCCGGCGTGGATCAGGTCGCACCTGCACGTCACCGCCCAGCGCGCCGGTTGGACCATCGCTGGTTTCTCCCAGGGGGGCACGTGCGCCATTCAACTGGGCGCGGCACACCCCGATCTATACAATACGGTTTTGGACATTTCGGGAGAGCTCGTGCCCAATAACGGAAATGAGGCGCACACCGTGAAATCCGGTTTCGGCGGCAGCACATCCCGCTACGCCGCCGCTGCGCCGGCTGCAATTCTCGCGGCCCACGCACCGTATACCGAGCTCGGCGCCATCTTCGTGGTCGGCGACGACGATATGCGTTTTCTGCCTGGCATGCGCGCGATAGCGGATGCTGCCCAGCGCGCCGGCGTCGAGACTCACCTGCTCGAGTCACCCGGCACGGCCCACGATTGGCACACCGTCGACTACGCCTGGACCACCGCGTTGCCGCGCATCGCCGCGCGAACGGCACTGCTAGCGCCCACCGTGATTGCGATGACCCGGTGAGCACCAACGACGTGAAACCCGACGCCACTACGGGTCTTCCGGCCCGACGCGACCGCGCGACCGGCTCCGCCCTGCGATCGTTCTCCCGATGGGCGCGGAAGCGACCGTTCGCTGTCTGCTTCGCCGCGGTGCTGCTCGCGGTGGGCCTTGCGACCGGAGTGATCTCTGGACCGGCGCGCGGCATCCGTTTGCTGCTCGGCACCGGCTACGCATCGGTCATTGATCACGGGCACTGGTGGTCGCCGCTGACCTCGGTGTTCTTCGTCGACGACGGCGCTGAACTGCTGCTCGCGCTGGGCGGCGCGCTGATCATGCTCGGCTTCGCCGAACGCCTGATGGGAACCCGGCGCACCGCGATCGCTTTTCTTCTCACCGCTATTTTCGGAGCCACCATCGGCATCGGCGCGCAATACCTCGGCGTCGCTGGCGGCGAGATGTGGTCGCGCGGAGTCAGCGAACTTTGGGCGATCGACCCCTTCACCCCGATCTTCGGCAGCCTGATGGCGGCGAGTTTCTTCGCCGGGCCGCTCTGGCGCCGCCGCATTCGAGTGCTCGGCCTGTCGACGGTGCTCGTGCTGGTGCTGTATTCCGGTCAGCCGTCTGACGTATATCGCCTGCTCGCCGTGCTGGTTGGGCTTGGTGTGGGCTGGAGCTGGCGACCGACCAGGCAGCTGGGCGCCTGGCGCCGCAGCTCCGATCATGAAACCCGCACCCTGCTCGCAGCGGTCGTGGGTATGGTCGCCATTGGGCCGGTCATCACGATCTTCTCCGGCGCCCGATTCGGGCTGCTGGCACCGCTCGGTATGTTGCTCTCCCAGGACGTGCCTCGTATTGGCGAAGTCGTCGACCGATGCCTGCTGGGCGACATCACCCGGCAGTGCGTGCGGGAACTGAGCCTCGAACGCATCGGCGGCGCCGGCCCGGTGCTGGTGACCCTGCTCCCATTGCTCACCCTCGTCGTTGCTGCCTTCGGGCTGGCCCGCGGCCGCCGGTTCGCCGCCTGGCTCGCCGTCACGATCAATACCGGGCTGGCGCTGCTCGCCGCCTGGTACTACGGGTTGCTGCCGATCTCCGGTCAACCCTACGTCTGGCAATGGCAGTCCGGCCGGTACTGGGAGGTCACCCTCATCCTTGCGGTGTCGGTGCTCGTGCCGCTCCTCGTCTCGGTGGTCGTGCTCGCCAATTTGCGCCACTTTCCCGCCGTGTCCCGAACCGGCCGGCAGCGTCGATTTCTGCTCGTCACGTTCGGGAGCCTGACCGGACTCGCCGCAGCCTACGTCGGCCTGGGCTGGCTGCTCAGCGCCCATTTTCGACCGGCAGTGACAGTGCTCGATTTGATAGCGGATGTTCCGGAGCGGTTCATTCCCGTGGGTTTTCTGCGGCTCGAACGGGTTTCTTTCCTGCCCAACGATGCCCTGGCCACCACCCTCTACGACAGCGTTGGCGCCCTGTTCTGGATCGTCGTCTTCCTCGGCGCAATCGTCTGCCTGCGCAGCGCCGCGACGGGGCCCAGCATCGACGCGTCTGCGAGACTGCGCATCGTACTGAGCACGTTCGGCGGCGGATCGCTCGGCTTCATGACCACCTGGCCGGGTAATTCGCTCTGGTTCACGGACAGCGGACGCACCGCGATTGCTTATCGCGTGGTCAACGGCATCGCCATCACGACCTCCGAGCCGATCGGACCGCACTCCGAAGCCGATGAAGCCGTCGCGTCTTTTGCGCGCATGTGCGACGACAACGGTTGGGTTCCGGTGTTCTACAGCCTGCACGAGCGCTGGCAAGGTGTTTTTGCAGAAATGGGCTGGCCGACCATGCAGGTGGGGGAGGAGACGCTGTTGCGGCCGAGCAGCTGGAGCACAACCGGAAAGAAGTGGCAGGACATCCGCTCGTCGATCAATCGTGCCGACCGCGCCGGCGTGCGAGCCGAATGGACCAGCTATCGGGCACTCTCGCTCCCGGCGGCAGCCCAAATCTCCGAAATCTCCGAGCAGTGGGTGCGGGAGAAGGAACTCCCCGAGCTGGGGTTCACCCTCGGCGGGCTTGACGAACTGCGCGACCCGGAGGTGCGCCTCATGCTCGCCGTCGACAGCTCGGAGCGGGTGCACGCCGTGACCAGCTGGCTGCCCACCCGTCGGGACGGCGAAATCATCGGCTGGACCCTCGACTTTATGCGGCGCCGACCCGACAGTATCAACGGTGTGATGGAATTTCTGATCGCGCAAACGGCTCAGCGGATGCAGGAGCGGCCACAGATTGAGTTTCTCAGCCTGTCTGTGGCACCGCTCGCTGCGGCATCCGGCCCGCGGCAGGGTGATATTGCCGCCGGACTGCTCGAGTATCTCGGTCGCACGCTCGAGCCCGTGTACGGATTTCGGTCGCTCCTAACGTTCAAGTGCAAGTTCCAGCCGGAGTTTGCGCCGGTCTTTATGGCTTTCCCCGACCCGGTAGCCCTGCCCGAGATTGGCCTCGCGCTGGCCCGGGCCTACCTTCCGAGCCTGTCGGTGCGGGAAATGGTGACGCTGGCGCGCGGGCTCGCCCACTAGCATCCGTTCGCCGACGCCCGTAAGACCACGTGGTCGCAGCCGTGCCAAACGGTGCTAGCCTGAAAATGTGTTGAACGGTGCGCTCCTCCTTAGCTGCCGCGACGAGTCCTAATCTAAAGGCCTCCCTCGTCGCGGCGTTTGTCGTTGGCTGCACGGCACCCACGAGGAAACAGGACCATGAAGAACAATCAGACCGCATCCACCCTGCCGATTCACCGCTACCGCCCGTACCACGAGCAGTTCGCCGTCGACCTGCCCGACCGTACCTGGCCGAGTAAGCACATCACGGTTGCCCCGCGCTGGTGCGCGGTCGATCTGCGCGACGGCAACCAGTCGCTCATCGACCCGATGAGTCCGGAGCGCAAGCGCATCATGTTCGACCTGCTCGTGCGCATGGGCTACAAAGAGATCGAGGTGGGCTTTCCTTCGGCGAGCCAGACCGACTTCGACTTCGTGCGCAGCCTCATCGACGAGAACGCCATTCCAGACGACGTCACCATCCAGGTGCTCACCCAGGCCCGCGAGCACCTGATCAAGCGCACCTATGAGTCCATCACCGGTGCCAAGCAGGCCATCGTGCACTTCTACAACTCGACCAGCATTTTGCAGCGTGACGTGGTGTTCCGCGAACAGAAGCAGGGCATTGTCGATCTGGCCCTGTTTGGGGCGCGGCTGTGCAAGCAGATGGAATCGACCATTCCCGGCACAACCATCTATTACGAGTACTCGCCGGAAAGCTTTACCGGCACCGAGCTCGACTTCGCCGTCGACATCTCCAACCAGGTGATTGAGATTTTGCAGCCCACCCCGGAGCGCAAGGTCATCATCAACCTGCCGGCCACGGTCGAAATGGCCACGCCCAACATCTACGCAGACTCGATCGAGTGGATGAGCCGCCACCTGACCCAGCGCGAGAACGTTCTCATCTCGTTGCACCCGCACAATGACCGCGGCACCGCCATCGCCGCCGCAGAACTCGGCTACCTGGCCGGCGCCGACCGCATCGAAGGCTGCCTGTTCGGCAACGGTGAGCGCACCGGAAACGTCGACCTGGTCGCCCTCGGCGTGAACCTGTTCACGCAGGGCATCGACCCGCAGATCGACTTCAGCAACATCGACGAGATCAAGCGCACCGCCGAATACTGCAACCAGTTGCCCGTTCCCGAACGCCAGCCCTGGGCCGGCGACCTGGTCTTTACCGCCTTCAGCGGCTCGCACCAGGACGCCATTAAGAAGGGTTTCGAGGCGATGGACGCCGACGCGGCCGCCCAAGCCTGCACCGTCAACGACCTGGTCTGGGCCGTTCCGTATTTGCCGATCGACCCGAAAGATCTCGGCCGCAGCTACGAAGCCGTGATCCGGGTCAACTCGCAGTCCGGCAAGGGCGGCGTCGCCTACCTGCTCAAAACCGATCATGCCCTCGACCTGCCGCGCAAGCTGCAGATCGAGTTCTCCGGCGTCGTGCAGGCCAAAACTGATGCCGAGGGCGGCGAAGTCACCAGCCAGCAGATCTGGGACATCTTCAACGACGAGTACCTGCCGGCCACGATCAAGAACCCCGAAGCCAAATGGGGCCGGTTCGAACTGCACTCCACCCGCACGTCGAGCGATCTATCCGGAACGGTCGACCTCGCGGTCGAGCTGCGAGACGGCGATACTGTGGCACAGGTCACCGGCGCTGGCAACGGACCGATAAATGCCTTCATCGGTGTGATGGCGGAGCGCGGCATCGCGATCACACTCTACGACTACGTCGAGCACGCGCTGTCGGCTGGCGGTGACGCCCAGGCCGCCGCCTACGTTGAGCTCGACGTGAACGGCAAGCGCTACTGGGGCGTCGGCATCGACGCCGACATTTCGACCGCGTCGCTCAAGTCGGTCGTGTCCGCCGTCAACCGGGGCATTCGGGCCGAGGTTGGCGACCGGGAGCTGTCCGCCGTCTAAACTCGCCTCTTGTCCGGCCAAACGGAAGCCCGCACTCGTCGATGCGAGTGTGGGCTTTCGCCGTACCATCCTGGTGCGGTCAGGGAAACGGTGCGCTAGGCCAAGGCTGGTAGCTGCGCCGTGCGGTTCGATGTGCGTGCAGTGAACGATGCACTACCGAGCAGGGCGCGGGAATCTGCAATGGCATGGTCAAGCAGGGCATACAGCCGTGCATCCGGATCGGCAATGCACGCCTCGCCGATACCCTGCACGGCAACGCGAATGATCGTGTCTGCTGTGCGCGGGGTGAACTTGGTCTGCGACCAGGAGTGCACACTGTCCATGAAATCTCGTGCCCACCGTTCGGCATTGGGTGTCTGATCGAGCGCGACCCGAACTCGGGCTCGCATCTGGTCGGCCAGCTGTGTATCGAGAACGGATGCATTGCGTTCGCAGGTCAGAATCCCCACGGCCAGCGCGCGCTGGCGTTCAAAGCTGGCCACCGGAAGCGCTTCGCAGCCCGCACGCAGCGCGATCACGACTTCGACGCGCTTGTCGGAGCCGGTCAGTCCAATGACCGACGGAATCAGCAGGGCCAGCCGCGAGCGCCCGTCGTCGGAACTGCAGTCGTTGACCATGCGGGCCAGCGACGCCAGCACCGGATGGGTGCAGTCGGGGTGGTCACTCCAGGACTCGCCAGCCAGATAGGAGGCGAATTCCATGAAGCAGCCGCCGCTCTTCGGCGTGCGGTGTTTGCCACGTGACAGCACGGGCATAATGTCGGGCAGACTGCCCTGGACTGGTTTCATGAAAAACCTCCATATCACGGGGACTACGTGTCTTAAGTTTCCCCCCGTCTGCCAAGAAAGACCAGAGCCTGACTCGACTCATGACACAATTTCTGCGACCGAATGCATCCGTTTGACAAGTGCTCGAGCCGTGACCGAAGTCCGCGCGACAGAGTGGGATAATTATCTGTGCCTGTCTACCGAGATGAAGCCGTTGTGCTGCGCACCCACAAGCTGGGTGAAGCCGACCGTATCGTCACCATGCTCACCCGAGCCCACGGCAAGGTGCGCGCCGTGGCCAAGGGCGTACGGCGCACCGGCTCCAAATTCGGCGCCCGGCTCGAGCCGTTCATGGTCGCCGACGTACAGCTCTATGAGGGCCGCAGCCTCGATATCATCACCCAGGCCGAATCGCTGGGCTCCTATGGTGCCCTGATCACCGCCGACTATCCCAGCTACACCGCGGCGAGCGTCATGGTCGAAACCGCCGACAAGCTCACCGAATCCGAAGGCTCGTTGCAGCAATACCTGCTGCTGGTCGGAGCGCTTCGATCGCTGTCCCGCCAAGAACACGGCTCCCACCTCACCCTCAACTCCTATCTCTTGCGTGCCGTCTCGATGGCTGGCTGGGCGCCAAGCTTTCAGGATTGCGCCCGGTGTGGGGCCGTTGGTGAACTCGGCACAGCTGGAGCGCACAGTGCCATGGTCGTGCAGATGGGCGGCATCGTCTGCGATGCCTGCGCCCCACCCGGATCGCCCCGGCTCGACGCGGCAACGATCGGTCTGCTCAGTGCCCTACTGACCGGCGACTGGGAACACGCCGAAGCAAGCCCAGACCGCACCCAAAACCAAGCCGCCGGTGTCGTCGCCGCCTACACGCAGTGGCACCTGGGCCGCGGGCTACGCTCGCTGGAACACGTCGCCCGATGATGGCGAGTCTGTTCGGCCACAAGGGTTTCACGCACAAGGACGCTGTCGCGTTCAAACCGCTCGACTGGACCGGACTGTACCCGCCGGAGCTACCCCGCAAGGTCGTGCCGGAGCATGTCGCCGTCGTTATGGATGGCAACGGCCGCTGGGCCAACGGCCAAGGCTTCACCCGGGTGGAGGGCCACAAGGCTGGCGAGGCCGCCCTGCTCGACGTCGTGGCCGGCGCTATCCAGATCGGCGTCAAACACCTCAGCGTCTATGCCTTCTCCACCGAAAACTGGAAGCGATCGCCCGACGAGGTACGTTTTCTGATGGGCTTCAACCGTGACGTGCTGCATCGCCGCCGCGACCAGCTCAACGAGTGGGGCGTGCGGGTCAAGTGGGCGGGGCGAAAGCCCAAGCTGTGGGCATCCGTTATTAATGAGCTGCAATTTGCCGAGAAACTCACCGCCGGCAACGACGTACTCACCCTCACGATGTGCGTCAACTACGGCGGGCGCACCGAAATAGCGGATGCCGTGCGCGCGCTGGCAGAAGACGTCGCCGCCGGCAGGCTGAAGCCGTCCGGCATCACCGAAAAGGCCATCGCGAAGCAGCTGTACGTGCCCGAACTACCCGACGTTGACTTATTTGTGCGCAGCTCGGGGGAGCAGCGCACCAGCAACTTTTTGCTCTGGCAGAGTGCATACGCCGAGATGGTTTTTCTCGACACCCTGTGGCCGGACTTTACCAGGGTCGACCTCTGGCACGCGGTCGAACTGTACGCGTCTCGAAACCGGCGGTACGGCGGAGCGGTCGACACCCCAACGGCGTGAGCGGTGCCTGCGAATATTCCGGTTGGGAATACACAGCAGCGGGCATCCGTTGACCCGAGTGTGACCGATACAACTACGACCGAAGAAAACGAATCCACCACGACCGCACTGACCAGCGCCCACCCGGTCAAGGTCGATATTTGGTCCGATGTGCAGTGCCCCTGGTGCTACATCGGTAAACGCAAATTCGAAGCCGGCGCGGCCGAGTTTGCTGGAAACGTCGACGTGGAGTACCACAGTTTTGAGCTGTCGCCCGATACCCCGGTCGATTTCGACGGCACCCCGTCCGATTATTTGAGCCAGAACAAGGGTATGACGCCCGGCCAAGTGGCCGAGATGCTGGAACGTGTCACCGGTATCGCCGAGAGCGTTGGCCTGCACTACGACTACGATTCGGTGCACCAGACCAATACGGTCATTGCTCACGAGTTGCTGCACTATGCCAAGGCACACGATCGCCAGCTCGATATGAAGGAACGCCTGTTGAAGGCATACTTTGTCGATGGGCTCCATATCGGCCGCATCGAGGACCTGGCCGATCTGGCCGCGGAAATTGGTCTTGATCGTGCCGACGTCGTGCGGGCGCTGACCGCAAATGAGTTCCTGGCGGACGTCAAGGCTGATGTGGCGCTAGCCAATGAATACGGCATCCAGGGAGTTCCGTTCTTCGTTATCGAAGGCAAGTACGGCATCTCCGGCGCGCAGGATCCTGCTACTTTTACTCAGGCTCTCAACCAGATACTCACCGAACGATCAGAGGAGAAAAGCGCATGAGCGACACCAACACCACCACCATCGTCCCGCCGGTGTACACCGACGCCGCCGGTCGCCCCACTATCCAACTCATCGGGCAGACCGACGCGACCACCGACGATTCCGCGGGCGTGTCCTGCTGCGGTGGCGGTTGCTGCAGCTAATCTGAGCCCGTTTCGTCACTAACGCAGCTGCCGTGCGCCCGGGTTTCCCGGGCCGGCAGCTGCGTTTCTGCGTGGCGAGGGCATCCGTTCTGCTGACGATTCGAAGCGCCCCGCGCTTTCTGGGAGAATTGACCCACCATGACTTCACCTGTTCCCACCGTCGACCAGCTGGCACCGATCGGTCCGCACAGTATCGGCCCACTGAGTATCGGCCCACTCACGCTGGACGTGCCCGTCGTTCTCGCGCCGATGGCCGGCATTACCAATACGGCCTATCGACGCCTGTGCCGCGAATACGGGGCCGGCCTGTTCGTCAGCGAAATGATCACTTCCCGCGCACTCGTCGAGCGTAACGCTGAGACGATGCGGCTGATCACCCATCACGAGAGCGAAACCACCCGCTCCATTCAGTTGTACGGCGTTGACCCGAAAACCGTCTCCGAAGCCGTGACCATGCTCGTCGCTGAGGACCGCGCCGATCACATCGACCTCAACTTCGGCTGCCCGGTACCCAAGGTCACCCGCAAGGGCGGTGGAGCGGCCCTGCCCTGGAAGATCGGCCTGTTTCGCCAGATCGTCGAAGCGGCCGTCACCGCAGCCGGGGCGGTTCCGCTGACTGTCAAAATGCGCAAGGGCATCGACGCAGATCACCTCACCTATATCGAGGCCGGCAAGGCCGCCGCCGGCGCCGGAGTCGCCTCCATCGCCCTGCACGGACGAACGGCCGCGGAGTTCTACTCCGGCCACGCCGACTGGTCGGCCATCGAGAAGCTCAAGAACGCCATCAGCGACGTTCCGGTGCTCGGCAACGGCGACATTTGGTCAGCCGAGGACGCCCTGCGCATGGTTCGTGAAACCGGATGCGACGGTGTCGTTGTCGGGCGCGGGTGCCTGGGCCGTCCGTGGCTGTTCGGCGACCTCACCGCAGCGTTTCGCGGGCAGGAACGCAAGGCCGAACCCGGCCTCGGCCAGGTCATCAACGCCTTCCGTCGCCACGCCGAACTCCTCACCGAATACTTCGACAGCGAAGACCGCGCCTGCCGCGATATTCGCAAGCACGTCGCGTGGTATTTCAAGGGCTACCCGGTGGGCGGCGACCTGCGCGCGAGCCTGGCCATGGTGCAATCTCTCGCCCAGCTCGATGACCTGCTCGGCACCCTCGACGCCTCGCTGCCCTACCCGGGAGCCGACGTTGAAGGGCCGCGTGGCCGGGCGGGAACGCCGAAGAAACCGTCGCTGCCCGAGCACTGGCTCGAATCGCAAGATCTCATCGGCGCGCAACGACTGAATTTGACCGAGGGCGAAGGGGACACCAGCGGTGGCTAACAAAACCGGATACAGCGAGATCGACGAGGCCCGGTGGCTTCCCGAAGAACACTATTCACGGCGCAGTGACTTTGCCCGCGACCGGGCACGACTGCTGCACTCGAGCGCCCTGCGTCGCCTCGCGGCCAAGACGCAGGTGCTCAGCCCAACCGCCGGGCTTGACTTTGCCCGCAACCGGCTGACCCACTCGCTCGAGGTCGCCCAGGTCGGGCGGGAGATCGCGTCGCGGCTCAACGTCGACCCCGACATCGTGGACACCGCCTGCCTGGCGCATGACATTGGGCATCCGCCGTTTGGGCATAACGGCGAGAAGGCACTCAGCTTGTGGTCGGTAGACATTGGCGGGTTCGAGGGAAACGCGCAGACCCTGCGACTGCTCACCCGGCTGGAGCCCAAGGTGTTCGGGCCAGACGGCCACAGCTACGGTCTCAACCTCACTCGGGCGAGTCTCGACGCCAGCTGCAAGTACCCGTGGCCAGAAGGTTCATCGGTCTACGACCCAAGCGGGCGGGCCAAGTTCGGGTTCTACCAAGACGACATGGCCGCCTTCGAGTGGCTGCGGGATGGCGCGCCCGATCGTCAGCTGTGCATCGAGGCTCAGGTAATGGATCTCTCCGATGACATCGCGTACAGCGTGCACGACTTTGAAGACGCCGTCGTCAATGGCTATGTCGATGTGGCGGCCC
This sequence comes from Cryobacterium sp. Y11, assembly GCF_002929535.1. Lineage (GTDB taxonomy): Bacteria > Actinomycetota > Actinomycetes > Actinomycetales > Microbacteriaceae > Cryobacterium. The sequence goes on along the minus strand of NZ_PJJO01000046.1, from coordinate 20,101 downwards.
TGAGCAGTCGCGCCAATCACGACGAGCTCCTCGCCACCATGAGCGAATGGATCGGTGACGCGACCAACGCCGACGACCTCGCGACCGCGTTCAACCGGCTCGACTCCCTTGATGTGTGGATGGATTCCTGGACCGCAGGGCGCCGTGATCAGGGCCGCCTCAAAAACCTCACCAGCCAGCTCATTGGCCGGTTCAGCAGCGCCGCCGTGCACGCCACCAAGGAGGCGTATCCGGGCGCAAACATGCTGCGCTTTGGTGCCAACGTCATCGTGCCCCGAGAGATCCAGGCCGAAATCTCGGTACTCAAGGGCATCGTCGCCGCCTTCGTGATGACCCGCAACACCCGCAAACCCATCTATGTGCAGCAACGTCAAGTGCTCACCCTGCTCGCCGATACGCTCTACCAATCCGGCGACGAACATCTCGATCCCGGTTTTCGCGAAGACTGGCAGGCCGCCGCCGATGATGCCGCCCGCAAGCGCGTTATCGTCGACCAAGTGGCCAGCCTCACCGACCAGTCAGCTCTGGCCTGGTACGAGCGCCTAGTCCAAGGCTAGCCACCCCACTCACCCGCCCCCACAAGGGACGGGGCCTGGGCCCCGTCCCCGGGCCTAGTTTATAAGCTGGGCCCGTGATCAGAACATGGGCCCGGTGCGCGCGCGACGAAGGCTGTCACACCGAGAAGATAGAATTGAGCCATGGCTGGACTGATTCGACAAAGTGACATCGAAGAGGTCAAGGCCCGAACGAACATCGCCGACATCATCGGCGACTACGTCACGCTGAAGTCCGCTGGCGTCGGCTCGATGAAGGGCCTCTGCCCCTTCCACGACGAACGCAGCCCCAGCTTTCACGTGCGACCGCAGGTCGGTTTCTACCACTGCTTCGGCTGCGGCGAGAGCGGTGACGTGTACTCGTTTCTGCAGAAGATGGACCACGTCAGCTTCAGCGAGGCCGTCGAACGGCTCGCCGGCCGGGTCGGCCTCGACCTGCACTACGAAGACGGCTCCGGCGCTGCCCCCGACCATGGCAATCGCGCCCGCTTGCTCGCGGCCAACCAGGCGGCATCCGATTTCTTCATCGAGCAGCTCGGCAGCGCTGGCGCCGAGGTTGGCCGGGCCTTCCTCGGCCAGCGCGGTTTCGACGCCGACGCGGCGACCCGGTTCGGAGTCGGCTTCGCGCCAAAAAGCTGGGACGAACTAACCAACCACCTGCGCGGTCGCGGATTCACCACCGAAGAGTTGTCCCTGTCCGGGCTGGTCTCCAGCGGTGACCGCGGCATCTACGACCGCTTCCGCGGCCGCCTGGTCTGGCCGATTCGCGACATCACCGGGCAAACGATCGGCTTCGGAGCGCGCAAGTTACTCGATGACGACAAAGGTCCGAAATACCTCAACACCCCAGAGTCGCCGGTGTATCACAAGGCGCAGGTGCTCTACGGCCTCGACCTGGCCAAACGCGACATCTCGCGCAGCCACCAGGTCGTCGTGGTCGAGGGCTACACCGACGTGATGGCGTGCCACCTGGCCGGCATCACCACGGCCGTCGCCACCTGCGGCACCTCATTCGGCGTCGACCACATCAAGGTGCTACGTCGGGTGCTGGGTGACGACTCGGGTGTCGGCGAAGTTGTCTTCACCTTCGACCCGGATGCCGCCGGCCAGAAGGCCGCCATGCGCGCCTTCAGCGAGGAGCAGCGCTTTTCTGCCCAAACCTACGTGGCCGTCGGGCCGGAGGGACTTGACCCCTGCGACCTGCGCCTGCAGCGCGGCGACGACGCCGTACGTCGGATGGTCGACTCGAAGAAGCCCATGTTCGAGTTCATGATTCGGCAAATTCTCTCCCAGTACAACCTCGACACCGTTGAGGGCCGAACGGCGGCCCTGCGCGCCGCGGCCCCCGTTGTGGGGGATATTCGCGACCCCGTGCTGCGCCCCGGCTACACCCGCGAACTGTCCCGCATGCTTGGCGTCGATATGGGCGAAGTCGCCAAGGCCGTCACGAACGCGCAGTCCGGCGCTCGCGCCTCCGCCAGCGGTGGCCCGAACGCTCCGCGTCATGCCGGCGCGGTCGACGTTCTGCCCGAACGCCCCTTCTCGCTGGTGGAACTGCCAAGCGACCCGGTCACCCGGCTCGAACGTGACGGCCTCATGGCCATGCTGCAACGGCCAACCCTGATCGGCAGGGACATTCTCGACAGCGCGGTGCAGACATCCTTTTCGAATACCTCCCTCGCGGTCGTTCGCGACGCCATCGCCGCGAGTCTCGCGCACTTCGAGGCACCGGATTGGCTGGAAAAGGTGGTCTCCGAGGTGCCGGACACCTTCAAGAACCTCGTGCAGGAACTCGCCATGGCGAACCTGCCGGAGCGCACCGAGAAAGACGTCGCGCGGTACGTGCGCGAGATCACGATTGTGCTCATCGACAAGGACCTGCTGCGACTGAAAGCCGAATTGCTCGGTCGACTACAACGAGCGGATACGAGTGACGCCGAGATGTACCGCACCCTCCAGCGCGAGCTCGTGCGGGTTGAGGCCGAGCGGCGCGCCCTCCGCGACGATTAGTGCGCGCGCAACATTTGAGCATTTTCCCGCCAAACTGCAATATTTGAGTCGTGGATTGTTGCGGATATGTAAAGAAGTTGCGTCTGATCGTGGTTACGTGCGAATTCTGTGCTAGTTCTTTTCTTACAGCAATGAATAGCTGCGCCCTTTGGGGCGCTCCTACTCATGAGATTTCTACAGGAAGAGGACGACGGATATGACATCCGCATTCACAAACGGCAAGCGCGCTCTCGCTGCCACAGCCGGCTTCGCGGTCGCGGCACTGGTTTTGTCTGGCTGCGCCTCGGGTGGCACCACCCCCGATGCCGCGGGCGGCGCGATCACCATCGGTACCACCGACAAGATCACTTCCCTCGACCCGGCTGGTTCTTACGACAATGGCTCATTCGCCGTGCAAACTCAGGTCTTTCCGTTCCTGATGAGCAGCCCGTACGGAACGTCATCCGTGGAACCCGACATCGCCACGGCAGCTGAGTTCACGTCGCCCAACGAATACACGGTAACGCTGAAGCCCGACCTTAAATGGGCAAACGGCAACGACCTCACCGCCTCCGACGTCAAATTCAGCTTCGATCGCCAGCAGACCATCGCCTCGGACACCGGACCGTCGTCTCTCCTCGGCAACCTGGAGAGCACAGATGTCGTTGATGACCTGACGGTTGTCTTCAATCTCATTAACGGCAACGACCAGATCTTTTCGCAGATCCTGTCGAGCCCTGCCGGAGTGATCGTAGACGAGGACTCGCTCTCGGCCACCGAGATCACGCCGGACGCTGACATCGTCGACGCCAATGCGTTCGCTGGTCAGTACGCACTGACGAGCTATAACTTCAACAACCTGCTCGCCTACAAGGCCTACGAGGGCTACCAGGGGCTGCTCGGACCTGCCAAGACCGACGTCATCAACGTGAAGTACTACGCAGACGCCTCCAACCTGAAGCTGGAAGTGCAGGAAGGTGGCATCGACGTCGCGTGGCGGAGCCTGTCGGCCACCGACATTGACGACCTTCGCGGCAATGACAACGTCAAGGTAGTCGACGGTCCTGGCGGCGAAACTCGCTACATCACCTTCAACTTCGACTCGCAGCCGTTCGGCGCGACCACCGCTGACGCCGACCCGGCAAAGGCACTGGCAGTGCGACAGGCCGTGGCCAACATCGTCGACCGCGCAGAGATCGCTGACCAGGTCTACAAGGGTACGTACACCCCGCTGTACTCCTTCGTTCCCGCCGGAATGTCCGGCGCGACGGAATCGCTCAAGGGCCTCTATGGCGATGGCGAGGGTGGGCCCGACATTGACAAGGCTGCAGCCCTGCTCGAAGCAGCCGGCGTTACCGAGCCGGTCGAGCTGAACCTCCAGTACAGTAACGACCACTACGGCCCCAGCTCGGGCGACGAGTACGCCCTGATCAAGGACCAGCTCGAAGCAACTGACCTGTTCACGGTCAACCTGCAGACGACCGAATGGGTGCAGTACTCCAAGGACCGCGTAGAAGACGTCTACCCGCTCTACCAGCTCGGCTGGTTCCCGGACTACTCCGACGCTGACAACTACCTGTCACCGTTCTTCAAGACCGAGAACTTTCTGGACAACCACTTTGCTGACGCCAACGTCGACGCTCAGATCGTGGAGCAGTCAGTGACCACCGATCCGGCAGCGCGCGAAGCGTTGCTCATGGAAATTCAAGACGAGGTCGCGGCCGCGCTCTCGACGCTGCCACTGCTTCAGGGTGCCCAGGTTGCCATCACCGGAACCGACATCAGCGGAACCAAAGACACCCTCGACACCTCGTTCAAGTTCCGCTACGGCGCGCTTGTCAAGGGTTAGGCATTGACGGACTAGAGTTTTCTCTAGTTTGATCACCGGGGCGTCCAGCGTTGCACCATGCTGGACGCCCCCATTTTGTTGCACTCGAATAGTCATGCAATCGTGAGGTAAAGATGAGCACTGTGGCAGTGAAGCCGCCCGTTCCGGCGCGCGCTTCGAAGAAAAAAACCGGCCAGGGTGGTGGAATCGGCCGATACCTACTTGTTCGTTTCCTGCTCATCTTCCCCACCATTTTCATTCTGGTGTCGATGGTTTTCTGGCTGATGCGCACCACGGGGGACCCGATCACCGCTGCCCTCGGTGGCCGCCTCGGACCGGATCAGCTGGCTGAACGCGTGCATGCGGCCGGCTATGACCGCCCGATTCTGGTGCAGTATTTTGAGTATCTCGGTCAGGTGTTAACCGGAAACTTCGGAACCACCATCAGCACCAATCGTCCGGTGACTGAAGTTCTTCTTACCTATGGTTCCGCCACCGCCGAACTCGTCTTTTACGCGCTGATCGTCGCCTTCATCGTCGGTATCCCGCTCGGCCTGGTCGCAGCGTACTGGCGGGACAAGGCACCGGATGCCGTCCTGCGCGTCCTTGCCATTCTCTGGTATGCCACACCGGTCTTCTTTGCCGGTCTGCTGCTCAAGCTCGTCTTCTCCGTCTGGCTTAAGGTGCTCCCCGTGGCCGGGCGTGCTACCACCGGGTCTGAGCTGCAGATGCAGTTGTTGCCGAACAAAACCGGAATTTATCTGATCGATGCTCTCCAAATCGGTGATCCGGCGGTGGTGCAGGATGTGCTCCTGCACGCCGTGCTCCCGGCACTCGCCCTCGGCCTGCTCACGGCCGGGGTGTTCCTCCGACTCGTGCGCACCAACGTTATTGGAACCCTCGGTACCGACTATGTGGATGCCGCGCGCTCGCGCGGCGTGCACGAGTTTCGGCTGGTCAGCAAGCACGCCTACCGCCCGGCACTGATCCCCATCATCACCGTCATCGGTCTGCAGATTGCTCTTCTGCTTGGTGGTGCTGTGCTGACCGAAACCGTCTTCGAGTGGAAGGGGCTCGGGTTCCAGTTGATTGAATTCATTAAGGCCAGAGACTTTGTGGCCGTGCAGGGCATTGTGGCGCTCCTCGCCGTTATCGTCGCCCTCTCCAACTTCATCGTGGACATCATCGCCGCGCTGATCGACCCGAGAGTGAGGTACTGATCATGACCGAGTTCGATTCAGCGTCTATGCATTCGCCTAAGGCTCCGCTGTGGAGCAGGCTTCCCGTTGTGCACCAACTGCGTCAAAGCGTGGGCCTGCAACGAGGGATGCTGGTGGCCGGCTTGGTCATTACGGGAATTTTCATTTTGACCGCAATTTTTGCTCCGCTGCTCGCGCCCTATGGCTACAGCCAATTGCGCGGTGACGACGGCCCGTTCGGTGCCCAACAGGAACCGGGCGGTGACCATCTGTTCGGCACGACCGCCGGTGGTTACGACGTGCTCTCGCGGGTGATCTGGGGATCGCAGACTGCGATTATTGTGATGGTTATCGCCGTCGTACTATCGATTTTCGCCGGCGTCGCGCTGGGCCTTGTTTCCGGCTACTTTGGAGGCTGGCTCGACCGGGTGCTCGTGGTCATCTGCGACGCTGTCTACGCCTTCCCGTCGCTGCTGCTGGCCATTGTGATGGGAATTGTGCTCTCTGGCGGGCAATCTAGCCTGTTTTATGGCATCCTCGCTGCGGCGATTTCGATCACCGTCGTATTCATCCCTCAGTACTTCCGCGTGATTCGTGCCGAAACGGTGCGGATCAAAGCTGAGGCCTACGTGGAGTCGGCCCGGGTGCTTGGCGCCAGCAACGGACGGATCATGTTTCGTCACGTACTGCGCAACGCCACTCGCACGCTGCCGCTCATTTTCACGCTCAATGCATCTGAGGCACTGCTCACCCTCGCCGGGCTGGGCTTCATCGGCTTCGGCATCGAACCGTCGTCGGCTGCCGAGTGGGGCTACGACCTGAACAAGGCAATCTCTGACGTCACGAGCGGAATCTGGTGGACCAGCCTGTTTCCCGGGCTCGCTATCGTGCTGGTCGTTCTCGGCGTCACCCTGGTCGGCGAGAGCCTCAACGACCTCGCCGACCCGCGCCTGCGCAGTCGACGCGCTCCGGGCAAGACCTCGGCGGCCCCGGTTGCCCCGGCCCCGGTACGCGAGCCGGCCGGACGCATCGAACCGAGTGGAATTTACGGTTCGATCAGCGCTCCGCGAGTACGACCAGACGGATTGGAATCCACCTCATGACCGACGTCGTACACATCGACAACCTCAATGTGACCTTTGCCACCGACGGCGGCGCGGTCAAAGCCGTCGACGGCGTCACGCTACGCGTCGCCCCCGGTGAAATTCTCGCCATCGTAGGGGAGAGCGGCAGCGGCAAGACCGTCACGGCCAAGACCATCCTGGGCCTGCTCCCGGAGACGGCGACCGCCCATGGCGCGGTCATCCTGAGCAGCAAAGACGGCGCAAAATCTAACGACGTGCTCTCCGTCAGCAAGCAAAAGCTGCGTCAGTTGCGGGGAACGGATGTCTCCATGGTGTTCCAGGAGCCGTCGACGGCCCTGAACCCGGTGTACACGGTCGGTTGGCAGATCGCCGAGGGCATCCGTGCCCACGGCGAGTTCAGCCGCAAAGAAGCCCGCGCCAAGGCGATTGAGATTCTCGGCCGGGTCGGCATCCCCGACCCAGAAAGCCGCGTCGATTACTACCCGCACCAGTTCTCGGGTGGTCAGAAGCAGCGCGTGGTCATTGCCATGGCGCTGGTACTGGATCCAGGCCTGATCGTCGCCGACGAGCCGACGACCGCGCTCGACGTGACCGTGCAGGCCGAGATTCTCGATCTGCTGCGGCGCTGCCGCGATGAATTCGGCACCGCTATCGTGCTGATCACCCACAACATGGGCGTTGTCGCCGACCTCGCCGATCGTGTGGTCGTCATGTACGAGGGAAAAATCGTCGAAGAAGCCCCCGCCCAGGCGCTGTTCTCGAACCCCCGGCACGACTACACCAAGCGGCTGCTCGGCTCGGTGCCGCACGTCGGTCAGGGCACGGCGCGGGCCACCGCTCGCCTCGAGGCCCGCGAGGCTAGCTGGGCAGAATCGACGCCGGTCGTTGTGGCCGACAACCTGAAGATTCAGTATCCGGGCCGCCTCGGAAAACCCGGTTTCACCGCCGTCGACGGGGTGAGTTTCGCCATCCGTCCCGGTGAGGTGCTCGGCCTGGTCGGCGAGAGCGGATCGGGCAAGACCACGATCGGTCGTGCCATGGCCGGTCTGACCCGGGTGACCGGCGGATCCCTCACCGTGCTCGGTCACGAAATGCACGGATTCAAAGAACGCACCTTTAAAAAGGTGCGCAGCGACATCGGTTTCGTCTTTCAGGACCCGGCGTCAAGCTTTAACCCGCTGCTCACGATCGCGGAGTGCGTTGCCGAACCGCTCGTCGTGCACGGTCGCGCCGCCAATGCCGGTGCCGCCCGTAAGCGCGTGAACGAACTGCTCGAGGCGGTGCAGCTGCCGCGCGCCTACGGCGATCGGTACCCGCACGAGCTCAGCGGTGGCCAACGCCAGCGTGCGAGCCTGGCCCGCGGTCTCGCCCTGGAGCCGAGCCTGTTGATCGCGGACGAGCCCACCAGCGCCCTTGACGTGTCTGTACAGGCTAAGGTGCTGGAGCTCTTCGCCGAATTGCAAGCAGAGTTCGGGTTCGCCGCCCTGTTCATCAGTCACGACCTCGCCGTGGTCGACATTCTCGCCGACCGCATTGCCGTGCTGTACAAGGGCAAGCTCGTCGAGGAAGGCACTGGGGCTGAGGTGCTCGGCGCCCCACAGGATCCATACACCCAGCGCCTGCTCGCCTCACTGCCGGTTCCCGATCCGGCCAGGCAGGCTGTGCGGAGGGACGAGCTCCGCATCTTGCGTGCGGCAGGATAGACGCATGAAACCCGGCGCGGCATCCGTTTTCCCGATTCTCACGAGCGATCTGACCATCGAATACCCCCCACACGGTGCAAGCCCGGCGTTTGTCGCGGTGCACGGGTTCACGCTGCGGCTCGCGCCGGGCGAGGTGGTGGGGCTACTCGGCGAAAGCGGTTCCGGAAAGAGCACACTGGCCCGGGTGCTGGCGGGAGACGCCTTTGTCGGCGACAGCATCGGAATTCGCCCGCAGATCACCGGGGGAGAGGCAACCGTGATGGGGTTTGCCTTGCGTCGCATCAGTAAGCGCACACTGGCGCGGCTCACGTTCGGGGTCGGCCTGCTCGCCCAGGACGCCGCCGACACGCTGCCCTCGACCATGACGGTGGCCGAGATTGTTGCCGAACCGGTGCTCGAGCGGGATCGGCGCTACAACCGCCGCGCGCTCAGCGTGCGGGTCGCGACCATGATCGACGCTGTGCGGCTGCCACTGGCCGTGCTCGGCCAATATCCCTACGAGCTCTCCAGCGGCCAGCGGCAGCGCGTCGCGCTGGCGCGAGCCCTCGTGTTCGGACCGGCCTTGTTGATCGCTGACGAGCCTACAGCGGGCGTTGATGTCATGGTACGCGACGCCGTGATCGACCTGATCCGTGAATTACAGCAGGAACGTGCGTTTTCGGCCCTCGTGATCAGCCACGATCTCGCGGTACTCAAGCGAGTGGCCAATCGCATCGGTGTCATGCACAAGGGGGTGTTGGTCGGGCTCGGAACGATCGACGAGGTCTTTCGCGACCCGTGGCACCCCTACGTCGCTGGGCTCGCCGCTGCCCTGCTGCCCGCAGCCTTGCCGCCGGCCGACGACACGGTTGTGGCCAGCGACGATGAAACGGATGCCGCGGCCGCCCTCTAACACACACGCCGGCAGCATCCGCTTAACCGTACAGAACCGACACGCCCGACCGGCCTGTCCCGCCCAACACCGCTCACCTGTTGCTGTCGGCCCACTTTTGGCGGGCTGGACGGGTTTTCCCCGGCACGAATGCTCCCATCGGAACCCGTTGTGGTTTTGGCACAGCAAAAAACCTTGGTAAAGTAACAACGCTGTTCAAGTATTCCTCGATAGCTCAATTGGCAGAGCAGCGCACTGTTAATGCGCAGGTTCTTGGTTCGAGTCCAAGTCGGGGAGCGAAAGGCCACTCAGGGCTCCACCCCGGGTGGCCTTTTTTGTCCCGTGCAGACAATAAAGTCCTTCCCAAATTTCAACGTGTGCCATGGCTTCGGCAGACAAGACGGGGTGAGCGTGGATATCTCGCAACTTCTGGTTCCAGCTCTCGGCGCCCTCGCCGGCGCCCTGCTCGTGCTGTGGATCATCTCGCTGCTTCGCGCGCGTCGAGTCATCTTCGATCGCAACTCAGCCGAGCGCGTGCGCATCGAGTTAGAACTCTCCCTGGCCGAGCAGCAGGGGCGGCTGGCCATCATTCGTGAGCTGCAAGATGGCGCTGTACTGACCATTGCCCGCCTGATCACCCGAGCCGAGGGCGCGCGATACACCGCCGAGAGCGATCCGTCCACGGCCGTGCGCGCCGCGACAGCGCTCGTCGACGACGGCCGGGTTGCCCTCGCCGACATGCGCCGGGTGCTGACGATCGTGCGGGAAGGTGAGACCGTCGGGGCCGTGCAGCCCGGCCCGCAGTCGACCCGCGCCCTGTTCCGCGTCATGCGCGATGCCGGACTGATCGTCAGTTTCAGCGAATCCGGGGAGCGTTTCGCCCTTAAACCGGGCGCCGAGCTGGCCATTTTTCGCATTCTGCAAAGCGCCCTATCGAACGCGCTCAAGCATGGTGGCCTCGGCACCGAGGCCCGGGTGTCGTTCACCTGGACCCAAGACGGCCTGCAGCTGCTCGTCGACGATGACGGCATCCGTGCTGCAGCCCGCCGCGACAGCAAAGAGACCGGCGAACCGGCCGCACGCACCCCATACACGATCGAGGACGACCTCCGGGCCCTCAGCGAAAGCATCGCCGGCCCCGGCATCACCCAAATGCGCGAGCGCGCCCAGCTCTTCGGTGGCGTATTCAATGCCGGAACCGTTCCCGGGCTCGGCTTCTCGGTATCGGCCGTGTTCCCGTCACTGCGCTTTCACAACGGCGTGCACGGCGTCGACCTGTCCCGGTGAACGCGGCACCGGGCTCACCGGCCGCCGAAACGACGCCCGATCTGGTTGACGAAACACGTCAGCAACGCCTGGCCGTTCGTGAGGGCCTCGCCGTCGGGCTCGCCACCGCCGCCTACGGAATCTCCTTCGGCGCGCTCTCGGTGGCCGCCGGACTCGATATCTGGCAAACCTGCTTCATCAGCATCGTGATGTTCTCCGGCGGTTCCCAATTTGCCCTCGTCGGCGTGCTCGCCGCCGGCGGCGTGGCAGCCGGCCCGGCCGCCATCGCCAGCGCAGCACTGCTCGGGGTGCGCAACGGCATCTATGGACTGCGCACGGCACCAATCGTCGGCAGCGGTCTGTGGCGCCGCGTTGCCGCCGCTTGGATCACCATCGACGAATCGACCGCGGTCGCCCTGGCCCAGCCGACGCCGCGCAGCCGCACAGTGGGCTTCTGGGTCACCGGCCTGGCCGTTTTCATCGGTTGGAACATCACCACGCTGCTCGGCGCGCTCATTGGCGACGCCGTCGGCGACACTCGGGCCTACGGCCTTGACGCGGCCGCAGCGGCGGCCTTCGTCGGCCTGCTCTGGCCTCGCTTAAAGCGGATGCAGGCGGTCGCGGTAGCGGTCGCCGCCGCGGTCGTCGCCGCGACGCTGACCCCCGTGCTCATGCCGGGGCTGCCCGTGCTGGTCGCCGCCCTCGTGGCCGTCGTGGTCGGCCTGTTCAACTGGCTGGGCGCGCCGACCGTGCCGGGCAGGGCATCCCTTCGACACGTACCGCGCCCATGACGACCTGGCAGATCATTATTGCGGCGTCGATTGCCGTGCTGGCGCTCAAGCTGGCCGGTTATCTCGTGCCGCCGGCGCTTCTGCAAAAACCCACACCCGCCCGCATCGCCGACCTGCTAACCGTCGCTCTGCTCGCCGCGCTGATCGCCGTGCAGACACTCGGCAGCGGTCAGGCCCTGGCGATCGACGCTCGCATTCCGGCCGTGATCGTGGCGGCCGGACTGTTTGCGATCAAGACGCCATTCATCGTCGTCGTGATTGTGGCTGCCCTGGTTGCCGCCGGGCTGCGCGCACTGACCTAGTTAGGCCTCCAGGTCATCGACGCCCGGCGTCCAGGTCAGCCCGGGAACGCCCCAGCTCTTCTTGCGCTCGACCTTGGCCGCCATCTTGCGGTAGACATGCTCGAGGCGGTCAACGTAGAGCGTGCCGTCGAGGTGGTCGTACTCATGCTGAAAAATTCGGGCGAGCCAGCCATCCGCTCGAATTTCAAACGGATGCTGCTCCACATCGACGGCGCGCAAAATGGCTGACTGCGCCCGCTTCAGCGGGAAACGCTCGCCCGGAAAAGACAGGCAGCCCTCGTCTTCATCGACATCCTCGTCGTCGACGGGTTCGGCGGAGACGGGCGTGATCCACAGTTCGGGATTGATCGCGACGCCACGCCATGACACCTCGTCGTCGTCCTGATAGCTGTAGGTGAAGATTCGCAAGCCCACACCCACCTGCGTGGCGGCCAGACCAACTCCCGGCGCAGCATCCATCGTCTCGAACATGTCTCGCACCAATTCGCGCAAATCATCGTTGAAATCGACGACGGGAGCGGCGGGGGAGTGGAGAACGGGGTCACCTGAAATTACTATCGCGCGTACGGGCATTTCTCCAGAATATCGGCAAGGTAGTAGGTAGGGTCATGAAGTGACCTCCGACCTAACCGATTTGGCGACAGAAATTGCCATTGACCCGCGGCAGGCTATCGGAATACCACTCGCCTTGGTCGGTGCCGTCTTTCTCTCGCTCGGCGCCCAATTTCAGCATCGCGGGGTCACCAAGGTAGAGGCGCGCACCGCAGAAGTCACCGGCGGGCTCAACGTTCGCCAGCTCACCCTGTTGCTCGCGCGGCCGTCCTGGGTGTTCGGCTCGCTCATGCTGGGGCTCGCCATCGTCTTCCAGCTCACCAGCCTGGCCTTTGCACCCATCATCGTCGTGCAGCCGCTCGGGGCGGTAGCGCTCGTTCTGACAGCCGTGCTGAACGCCCGAGTGAGCAAGGTCACACTCAACAGGGCCAGCATCATCGCGATTTCCATGTGCGTTGGCGGTGTCGGTCTGTTCGTGACCGTGGCAGCATTCACCGCCGTCGACAAGCCGGTCACCGACCACAACCTGATCACCATCCTGATCGTGCTCGCGGCCGTACTGCTGGCTTTCGCACTCGCCTTCGGCTTTCTGCGGCGCCGCTCGCAGGCCATCTTCTATATTCTCGGGGCCGGCGTGCTGTACGGGTTCGTCGCAACGCTTGCCAAGGTCGTCATCAACCGCATACAAAACGGCAATTTCGAGTGGCTGACCCTGACCTGCGTGCTGGGTTTGCTGCTCGCGGCCGCGCTCGGCGCCTATTTCGTGCAAAACGCTTACGCCTCTGGCCCGCCCGATCTCGTCATTGCCGGGCTGACCGTCGTCGACCCTCTTGTTGCCGTCGGCATTGGAATCGTCGTGCTCGGTGAGGCCAGTCAGGCGCCACCGCTGGCAGCGGTCGCCTTCATCGTTGCTGGGGCGATCGCTATTTGGGGTGTGTTTCTGCTCGCGCGCTATCATCCCCAGTTGGACCGCTGAAAGATGAAGAATTTTGGCGTCTCACGGTGCGGGACACCGAAGGAGTGTCCCGGTTTAGAATAGGGTTCGAGAGCGCTGCGTCGTTATGGCCAGCGCGCCCGAGATTTCCTGCCGGACGATGAGCCCCGGCCCAACAACGTAGGGATCACTCCACTTGTCAGATTCGACCGACTTGCAGAGCAGCCCGACCCCGGGAGATGCGCCTGAGCGCGCGGCGAGCTCGAAACCTCGGATTCGGGTGCTCATTGCCGCCGATACCTTCGCACCCGACGTGAATGGTGCCGCGCGTTTTGCCGAGCGACTGGCCGCTGGACTGGTGGCCCGCGGCCACGAGGTGCAGATCATGGCTCCGGCCGCATCGCGCAAACACGGTAGCTTTACCGAGACGCACGAGGGCCAGTCGATGGTGGTGCATCGCCTGCACAGCTGGCGCTGGTATCCGCACGATTGGTTGCGATTTGCGCTGCCGTGGTTGGTTCGCGGCGAGAGCCGGCGCATTCTGGATTCGTTCCGCCCCGACGTTGTGCATTTTCAATCGCACATCAACGTCGGGCGTGGCGTGTCGATTGAGGCGGCGAAGCGTGGCATTCGTCTAATCGGCACGAACCATTTCATGCCCGAGAACATGGTGAAGTTTTCCCTGGTACCGGTCGGCCTGCAAGATCGCGTGATCAAGGCGGCCTGGCGCGCCGCCCGGCGCACCTTTGGTCGCGCTGCCGCCGTCACCACGCCGACGCGCCGCGCCGCACAATTCCTGGAGAAATACACCGGTCTCACCGGCGTGCATGCCATCTCCTGCGGCATCGACGCCGACAATTACGCTCCGAATTTTGAGCCACGCACCGAGAACCGAATCTTGTTTGTAGGACGGGTGACTGGCGAAAAGCAGATCGACGTGCTGCTGCAGGCCGCGGCTTTGCTGTCGCCCGACCTGGACGCTCGGGTTGAGATTGTTGGCGGGGGCGATCAGAAACGCAATCTGGAGCACCTAGCCGACACCCTGGGTATCACCTCGCGGGTCACCTTCACCGGTTATGTAACGGATGATCAGCTGCGCGCGGCCTACTCGCGGGCCACCGTCTTCGCGATGCCGTCGATCGCCGAGCTGCAGAGCATCGCCACAATGGAGGCCATGGCCTCCGGGCTGCCGATCGTCGCCGCCAACGCCATGGCGCTGCCGCACCTCGTGCACGACCACGCGAACGGATACCTGTTTAAGCCCAGCGACGCGCAAGATCTCGCCGACAAACTCACTCTCGTGCTCGCCTCGACGCCGGAGAACCTCAAGGCGCAGAAGCGCGAGTCGCTCAAGCTCATCGGGGCGCACGACATCAAGCGAACGCTGAACACATTCGAATGCCTGTATCGTGGGGAGCCGGTGGGCGATCTGGTCACCAACGAGGCCTCGGCACACCTGCCCGAGTAGTCACGTATGTCTGGCGCGACGTTCTCGTTGTGCCATTTTGGGGCGGTAGCTCAGCTGGTTAGAGCAGCGGACTCATAATCCGTCGGCATTATGGTATTTATTGCAGAAAAACAGCCTTTGACCAGTACTTTTAGGAAAGCACGCAAAATCCCAGCTACCTATCTAGCTACCTATCGCTGAGACAAGACAGCTCGAACGCCCTTTTTCGACGCTGTCAATCGCACACAGACACGGTGATTTGGCAGGCGGATATCAGCCGAGTTTTGCGCGTACCGGAGTCAAGAGTTTGCGCACAAAAGTGCCGGTGACGTTGCATGACGGGACGATCCAGTCCCGAGGTCGCATCACCGGCAGATAATTCGCGCGGGAGCCCTCAGAGGCGGCTGTGAGAAGTGCAATGGTAGGGGCGCCGGGACTTGAACCCGGGACCGATGGATTATGAGTCCATTGCTCTAACCAGCTGAGCTACACCCCCACACCATGCCTACTTAGCGTACCGGTTGCGCTGTGATTCACAGACCGGATCAACCAGCGACTCTGCGGCCGGAACGCCGTGCATAGTCTCTGTATGCCCATAGATCACCCATTCATTGATCCCGAGAACGACGACCCTTGGGCGTCCGAAGTCGCAGCTGTCTTCTGGGTAACGGGCGAACTTCTTGGTGGCGCCCTCATGCTCGTACCGAGCACAGACGGGGTGATCGCTGCCTGCGTCCCCGGCTATGACGTACTCATGCCTTCCCACGCCCGACATCAAGCCCGCCTAGCTTTCGCGCTACAGACTGCCGAGGAAGTTCAAGCAGAATTCATCAACGATCAGGAGGCCGAGAAAGGGGATTGGCTACTGGCGAATCAGCCTGAACACATCCGCCGGATGCTCGCAGCCAGCAAGGGTGGTCCGCCGCCCGGATTTCATTTCATCTGGCCGAGCAATCAGCCGCGGCTCGCGCTCATGCACAGCCAGCTCCATGCGAGCCAAATTCCAACCGGGAACGTGTGGCTCATCGACGCGAGCTCGAGTCGAACACTGGCCGACTCACTGCAAGTGGCTGCTTTGATTCAGTGGGGAGCGTTGCAGTGATGCTGTGGGCGGAGAGTAACAACGGCTATGCGGTTTTAGCTGAGACCTTCGATGACATTTTGGGTGCTCTTTACCCGGACGACTTTTCTTGCTGGGAGATGCCGGGCCCCAGCTGACCGCGCTGGCGTTGAAGGCAGCCAACGCGACGCAGGGATTAGAGATGCTGGCATTGGTCGACAAGGGCTTGTTCGACCCAGATGAGGAGGATGAAGACACCCTCACAGCCATCTTCGCAAGCCGCGAACGGCCGGCGTCGGAGATCGTTTGGAGCTGGGAACGAGAGTTCCCGTTGATTTTAGCGAGTGATTCCTTTGCTCTTCGGGGGTGGCCGGTTCCGGTTCTGAAGAACGTTGTTGTGGTTAATTCGGCGACGGCGGAAACACTGGTGGAATCGCTGGTTGAGCTGGGGGTTATGCGGGCTGGTCGGATATAGGGCGCTGATGCTGGGCCCCTGTTGGAGGCGCAAGTCGGGTTGCATGGCCGCCAGAATGCTTCGGGCTGGCAGACTGGAGACTCGTAGCGCCAAGTAAGGCTGCTGACAATAGATCCAAGGGGCACCCAGTACATGGCATTGATCGGCACCACACCACAGCATCTGACCCAGCAGCAGCTCGAATCAGCACTGTGGACTGCGGCAAATGCACTACGGGGACCGGTGGACCCGGGGGACGGCAGTTTCTAGGGGTCGTTGCGAGTCGTGTGTGCCTTAGTTCTGTGTCCTAATCGTCTCATGGCCTGATGGGGTGTGCGGTCTTTGAGGCAGGCTCTGGGTCGACCGTTAAGTTCGTCGGCCACAGCGTTGAGGTGATCTTGGTCCCACTGGCTGAGGTCAGTCCCCTTCGGGAAATATTGGCGCAGGAGCCCATTGGTGTTTTCATTAGTCCCTCGCTGCCACGGCGAGTGCGGGTCGGCAAAGTAAATACGAAGCCCAGTCTTCGTCTCGATGCGCTTGTGATGGAACATTTCGTTGCCTTGATCCCATGTCAGCGTGCGCCGGAGCGACGATGGCAGGCTCGAGAACGCACCAATGAGTGCGTCACCGACGGTTTGTGCGCTGTGGTCGCTCTGGAGGAAGACGAGGATCGTCATGCGAGTCTTGCGTTCCTCGAGCGTGGCAATTGCTGAGCCGTTACTGGAGCCCAAAATAAGGTCTCCTTCCCAATGCCCGGCTTGGAGCCGGGATTCGACGTGTGGTGGGCGTTCGTGGATGGAGCACATTACGGTCGACTGCTTCATTGAACCGTCTTTGGATCTGCCGCGCCCGCGACGGTGCCGGTACGTGCGTCCCGTGCGCAGGTTCGCCGGGGTGGCCACGACGATCAGCCCGCGATAAACACCGTCGTAGATCGTCTCAGGACAGACGTGCCAGGTGAGTTTGTTCGGATAGCGTCGTCTCAGCCATCTGCTGATCTGGCCCGGCGACCATCGCTTCGCAAGTTTCGCCGCGACGATGCTTCGAAGAGCTGGGACCTCCTCGAAGACGCGGATCGTCGGCCGCTTGCGCTGCACATGGGCCCGGTTGTGGGCGAACCATGGCTGGTAGGTGCCGTCCGCCTTGCGGTTGCGTGCAATCTCTCGATAGACGCTCTGGAAGCTTTTCCCAATCCGGACAGCGATCCCTTTCACGGCCTCGCCTGCAGCGAGGCCGTCTCCGATTTCGATTCGATCGTCCTGAGAGAAATAGCGAGAACTAATGGGAACGCGTTCGACGACAGTCATACTGCCAGCATCGATGAACCACAACGATCCGCAACTGAGCGACACTCCGACCTGTCGGGCCGCCTCAGACCCCGACAGGCCCTGTCGAATCAATACGAAGTAACGACGGTTAACCGCTGCCGGCATCTTGTTCGGTGCAAATCTGACCATTGGTTTCTCCCTGCTCGGGATTCGCAACGACCAGTAGAAACTGCCCACCATTGGTGTGCGGCTGCTGGCCAGGACTGATGTTTTTGCTTAGATAAATGCCATGACCGCGGCAAAGATCCCGACGGCAGCGATGACCGCGGTCACGAGTGCGATCTGGTGAAATGCCGAAACTCCCGATTTTTCAAACCTGCTCGTGGTACCCCATGCGAACTAAGGTTCACCAAAGGCTCGGGGGCCAGCGCTTGGGCCGGTAGCGGAGGTGGGTGCTGTCACTTTTCGATTGCGGTGGGATGTAAACGGGCGGCCTGCTGCCGTGTGCATTGTGATCTGTGTTCGTTGGAGCATTCATTCCTCTATTTCTGGCATCCGTAGAATGCCCGGTTCTTGTGGTGCCCGGCGACTGAACAGCCTCCGGGTGTTGCGGTTACTGCCCGGTGAAAAAACTGCCGATCCAGTTGAGGGCGTACCAGCCGACGGCGATGACCGCGCAGAATTTTAGGACATCCCAGACCATGCCTTGCATTGAGCCAGTTTCATCAGCCAGCCGTTGTGTGAAGGAAGCCGGTGTGGTGTTCTCGTTAACGATGCCGGCGTAGGCGATCTGGCGGCCACCGGAGCGGATCGTGACGGTTCGCCAGCGGGGGAGTACCGACCACGCGTAGGCCTCGAGATCGGTGCCTTCGATGATGGAGAGATTCTCTGCGAGCGAGAGGTAGTCCAAATGACAGGACCCCTGTCGCTGCGCACGGCGGAGCATTTCTCGTTCCAAATGGGGCCGTTCATACAGCTCAGCTGCGAAGCCCGGTTCACAACCGAGGAGCAATTGCCGGTATGTGGTCGCACAAGCGGGCGCAACGGTCAGCCGGGTTTTATCCGGACTGAGCTCAAGCTGAAGATCAATATTTTCGCTTACGTAATCATGGGTACCTACAAACCGCGGGTGCTGGGACATTTTTGATGCTCGCTCTCCTCTAAATTGGCGACGGCCGAGTGGCTACCGCTCTACTAGGAACATGCGGCGGAAGCTTGGAGGCCGGCGCATACTCACCCCCAAGCTGGGGCAATCCGGTAGCGTGTCCCTGTTGAGTGGTGGTCCATGCTGGGAAGATGACCGCAAATCGTCCCTCCTCCGGCTGGTATCCCGACCCGCGATCTTCCGGCGCCGAGCGCTATTGGGACGGATCGGTCTGGACTGCCTATGCACGGCCATCCGGAAGCAATGCGGTCCCGGACGGCATGCCGGTTCCGCAACCGGCACCCGCACCGGCGCCTCCCAAGAAACCGATGCTCGGGTGCTTCGGCCTGACCGTCGCGGTCTTAGCAGTCGTAATCGGGATTGTTCTCGTGGTCCAGATTGCCGGCTCCGCGAACAGATCGTCAGACAGCAATGCGACATCGGACCAGTCATCCGAGCCAGCCCTACGAGCAACGTATTTCGTAGAGGGAACAGCAACCTCGGCCAGCATCACCGCCAGCCGAGTATCCGGGACGGAGCAGAACACTGTCATGATCCCGATGCGCAACAGCGACGGCGAATTGGGACTAGCCCACACCTCCGAGCCGGGCGCATCTCTCTACATAGCCGCGCAGAACCGGGGCGAGACCGGCGCGGTCACCTGTCGAATTGAGCTGGACGGCGTTGTGGTCTCAGAGAACACCTCGAGCGGCGGCTACACAATCGCGACTTGCTCGTATGGAGTGCCGTATTAGGCGCGTACGTGGTCGAGGATGGTGCTGATCGCGAAATGAATCGGCCACCAGATGAAGATGGTCGTGAAGGTGAGGAGCGAGATCACTTGGTCAAGCACGGGTGCGGTGATGAGATTGCCGATTACAGATTCCATCTTTGCCTCTTTCATAGTTAGCTGGCGATCTTGCCTGCTACCTATAAAAATGCGGCGAAAACTGCCTTTGCGACAAACGCGGTTTGGGGCCGGCTGTAGCCCCTCCAAGCAGTCAGCCGCACACCCCGTCCAGCTGCTGCAACTGGCGCAGATACCCCGTCAGATCAGCCCCCAGCGGCAACCAACCGCGATTCTGTGGCCTTAGCTCTCATATAGGCGGCCTGTGCATCAAACATCGCACGCTCGGCTTGTTTGTGATGGGCAAAGGAGCCCGAGTACATGCCGCCGGCCAGTTTTCGGGATCGTTTCTCGGCCCGAAGACCCTCCAAAACGGCCATTGCTTCTGCGGAATTCATCTCAATTCTCCCTCTCAGTTACAGCCCCTATGCCCGGCAGAACCGCACAGCTGGGCTCTTCGTTGCGAATGCGACCCGTCGCCGGTTAGCTGGGTTCGGTGAATGGGTCCATGTCGTAGTCGTACTGGTCGTAGAAAGCGATCTGGGCGGCGGTTGCTGTGGTGATTTGGGCGCGGTTCGACATGGTGGCCTTTCGGTTGGGATATGGGAAGCGGCGCGCTTCCTTGAGTGGATAGATGCGTCGGCGATGCGCGTCCCCGGTGTATTGGGCTGACAAACTGTGGCCGCTCGAGCCCTGCTGAGGCTTCCGCGCCGCTGCGCGCTTGTTGAACGTCTCGCGGGGTGACGATGTGGGCGTCTTCCCCGGTGACGATGGGTTTTAGCGCGGTCGGATTTGGTGTCTGGTCGT
>NZ_PJJO01000008.1 GCF_002929535.1 Cryobacterium sp. Y11 | reverse complement strand
GCGAACGTGTCACCAGCACCGGTGGTCACGGCAGTGACCGGCGCCAACGCCAACGCAGTCGCGGCAATGTCTTCAGAACTGTCCGTGACGTTGTCAAGGTCAGTGAAAACCAACGCACTGGACTGCAGCGTCACAGCCCAACCACTCTCGGTGCCAGTAAGGTCGTCGGCGGTCAAAGTAGCAGCCGCTGTCACCGCCTGCGGTGTGTGCGAGAAATCGACCGCGTCGAACGCGACCGAGGTCAGCGAAGCCGATAGCACCCCGGCGGTGACGGCCGCGGTGGCCGATGACGTGGACGCGATTGCGGGGACAAGCGCCAACGAATGGAACGCACCGGCCGACACCGCAGTCACCCTAGACAGGCCCGCCGGAACCGACGACTGCCCGTTGCCGTCATAACCCCAGGCGACGACCGTGCCATCACCCTTCAACGCCAACGAATGGGACGCACCGGCCGAGACCGCAGTCACCCCAGACAGGCCCGCCGGAACCAACGACTGCCCGGAGGTGTTAGAACCCCAGGCGACGACCGTGCCATCACCCTTCACCGCCAACGAATGGGACCCACCGCCCGAGACCGCGGTCACCCCAGACAGGCCCGCCGGAACCAACGACTGCCCGCGGGAGTTAGAACCCCAGGCGACGACCGTGCCATCACCCTTCACCGCCAACGAATGGTNTAGAACCCCAGGCGACGACCGTGCCATCACCCTTCACCGCCAACGAATGGTCCCAACCGGCCGAGACCGCGGTCACCCCCGACAGGCCCGCCGGAACCGACAACTGCCCGGAGGTGTTAGAACCCCAGGCGACGACTGTGCCATCACCCTTCAACGCCACCGAATGGTACCGACCGGCCGAGACCGCGGTCACCCCAGACAGGCCCACCGGAACCGACGACTGCCCGGAGGTGTTATCGCCCCAGGCGACGACCGTGCCATCACCCTTCACCGCCACCGAATGGGCCCGACCGCCCGAGACCGCGGTCACCCCAGATAGGCCGGTCGGAACCGACGACTGCCCGGAGGCGTTACTGCCCCAGGCGGTGACGGTTGCGTTAGTACCGGCAGGAGTCGCGATAGCGGGTGTTCCGGCGATACCAACGGTGAGCAGTGCGGCTACCATCACCGCGACCGCCCGAAATCTGGCACGCCGACGAGGCGCCCCGTGAAAGGCTACGGGCACAGCTGGGGTAGTAGAAAGCAACATCATATTCCTCATTCAGGACTAGTAGGGATCTTCGTGTTCAACAGGGTGCGGATCACTGGTTGACCGCAAGCGTGCGAGCGGTCGAAGCCCGGTGGCGCAAGCGGCTGTCGTGGTTAGGGGGCGGCGGAGATAGTGGTGGTCAGGGTGCTCGCGTATGTACCGGAGGCGGCGTTGCCAGGAACCGTC
>NZ_PJJO01000041.1 GCF_002929535.1 Cryobacterium sp. Y11 | reverse complement strand
TCGTCATCGACCTCTCGGCCTCGCACATCTGGGACGCATCGACCGTCGCCACCCTCGACGCCATCAGCTACAAATATCAGCGGCAAGACAAGTACGTCGTCATCGAGGGCCTAAACGAAGCGAGCCACGAGCTGCACAGCCGCCTCGCCGGAAACCTCGGCGGCGGGCACTAACCGCGGCACACGACTATCGATCGAGGCGACGCTCCCGACAACTATGCAAGGCCACCGGCCAGCTTTCAGATTTCCACCGTGAGCATAGAGAACATCGACCGGCTTGGCCGGAAGCCGCGTGTCAATCACCTAACACTGTCGGCGCTAACTGCCCACCGCTTTCACGTGTCATGTATATGCCGTTCCACGGGCCGAGAAGATGCCTATCCCGTAAGCCGAACCCCCTACGGGACGCTAGGAGACTGTCGTCGAGCGCACGTGCGTTCAGGAGCCAACAGGCTATTTATTTGACACATGTCCGATTCACTGCGAGGTTGTAAGGAAGTTCGGAGTGCCGCAACGATGGGGGAACGCAAAATGTCGACTACAGCATCGCGAAGCTTGGATGTCAGACCCCGACTCAATAATCAAGCGCGTCGAGGTTCAACCCTCTTACTTGCTCTTGCAGCCGTCGCAATGCTTCTCACTGGGTGCAGCACCACGGCCACCGGCGACACGAATTCGCCGGGGAAACCTCTTCAGCTTCGGCTCGTGATCTCCTCCATTGACGGTCCATGCACCGCGCCGACCCTGACCTCGGACGGCGCAGCCTCCGCGTGCGACCGGGCAGGAACCACCACATACGAATTAGCACAGGTGCTGGGTGTGATCACACCAGACTCCGTAACGCTCTCCGACGATCAGGGGCCGACAAACTCCGTGAACCTTGATCTCAATGACACAGATATCGACACTATCAGCGATGCTTCTCGCGAGGCGCTGGAAAAGAATCTGGCGATCGTCCTCGACGGCCGAGTCCTCTCCGCACCGCTCGTGAAGGATGCCCTCACCGACAGCCCGCTAACACTGGTGTTCGGGACTGTATCCGAGGCCCAGCAGGTCGCCGCGGACATGAGGACTGCAACAACTCCTTGATCTCACCCAATCGACCTCGACTCCGGGATTCGACGGCATGCAGCACACCGCTTCCAACTTCGTAGACGCACGGAAATGAGCTCGTACCAGTTCAGCCGACGCCTCGACTAGCCCGTATGGGGAACCGTCAACGCGATCCCGTCAATTACCCTATGGCTCCCCTAGAATCGATTCGCCATGATGTTCACGCGCCGTATTCTCGCCGCCCTGCTCGTCGCGGTTCCGACCGTGGCCGTCGGAATCGTGGTGATGCAATGGATGCCGTTGCCGAACCCTCTAAACGTGCAGTGGTCCGGTACCGAGGTCTCGAACACGCAACCGTTGTGGATGGTCTTCCTGCCTCTCGCGGCGTTAACGCTCGGTGGCTTCGCCCTGGCCATCGCCGCCGCCGCCGATCGCGACCACGAGGAACCCTTTCGAGGAACGCTCTACATCGCGGCGGTACTGACTTCAGGCAGCGCCGGGGCCTGCTGGGCGCTCCTCGCGATGAACCTTGGCTATGCCGCACCAACCGGTCCGGCCTTCCTCGGCGCGCTGGCACTTGCGCCGGTGTACGCCCTGCTCCCGTTGGCCGTCGTCGGCATCCACGCACGGCACCAATCAAGCATCGACCAAGACATAGCGGAGCACCTCACATAGACCGTCACTCCTAATGCGCGGGTCCCACGACTTCGACCGTAAGACGGACGCCCACCGGAGCACCTAAACACGCGATCGCCGGCTTGGGTCCGTTCCAATAAGGGAACCCTCAGCGCGACGGGCTGGTGTCGGATAACCCGCACCTAAATTTGGCGAACGGTTAAATTTTCATGATGCAGCAGACCCACCGCTTATTCATAGATTCTGCTGCGATGGTCCATATCAATCACCAAAACGACCAGGCGTGCGTCTTGAAGATCACAGACCACTCGATAGTGACCGAAGCGATATAGCCACAGGCCTGACAGCGTGCCGGTTAGGGCTGTGCCCCGATCCCGGTGGCTATCGAGGACCGTGATTGCTCGAAGTGCCCCACGGATACGTCGGGCGGTCTGGGGATCAGCTTTCCGAAGCCACTTCACCGCGTCGGGCGAAAGTTCGACTTCCCAATTCACTCGATCTCATCCAAGATGCTGGCATCGACCGGGACATTGAAACGTGCAAGGAGCGCCGATGTGAACCCAGCGCTACGTGGCGGCAGAATCACGGCGGTCCGTGTCGTGAGGCGTCTCCTCGCCAATTGAGCGTACTCGTCATTGTGGAACGATGAGGGCATGACTGATGCCCACCTGGAACTCCCGATTCTTCACGGCCGGCGGTTGCTCTTGCGTGAATGGCGTAGTTCGGACGTCGCAACGATCCAGGAAGCGTCGCATGACCCCTTCATCCCGGTCACCACGACGGTGCCGTCGACAAGCGGCGAGCCGGAAGCCCTGGCGTTTATCGCTCGCCAGCAAGATCGATTACGAGCGCGCGCGGGTTACGTCTTTGCGATTGCTGACGCTTCAGACCGCGCAGTCGGGCACATCGGATTGTTCTTTTCCGCAGGCGCGCGCGCCTTCGTCGGCTACTGGATCACACCTTCCCAACGGCGTAGGGGCTACGCCTCGGAGGCGCTTGGCATTTTGACGTCGTGGGCGAAACAGCACGCGGATCTTGACCGACTGGAGCTTTACGTCGAGCCATGGAATAGTGGCTCCTGGCTAGCGGCCGAACTGGCTGGCTACAAACGTGAAGGACTACTCCGCGCCTGGGAACGGATCGATGGCAAGCCGTGCGACATGTACATGTACGCCCAACTGACAGCTAATGCCTCTGAAAAGCAAGACGTTCAGACCTGAGTCAAACATCTCGATAGCCGCTGGGTTGTGCAACTTGAAGATCGCCGCTGTGAACCGCGGGCCCGGTGGCATGCGCCAAGTCCCTTGTGAAAACACCGTCGCTTATCGCTGTGATTGACACTCGTCTGCACATCTCGTCCAGTCACCGCCGACCTTAATCCGTTCCGCAAGGGGAACGTCAGCGGGCACCGAAATCCGTCCAAGTGAGCGGCGGCGGCCAGGAGCTCTTGGCTCACGCGGGGCGGTTCTGCTTCCCGTCGAGCCAGAGTGTGTCGGATGCGTCACTGTGCGCGGTGCCACTGCCCACGTGCTTCGTGTCGATTTTTTCGCCGTTCTTGATGATATGCACGAGCGCCATGGCGTGACCGCGGCCCAAGTCGAAGTCCGCCTTCAGCCAATCGACGATCACCCCGGTTTTCGTGGACGGGTCGTCGAACCCCTTCTCCTGAGCGAGCGCGATGAACTGTCGCGGGGTCAGTCCCGTCTTGTCTTCGATGTTGTCGAGGTATGCCTGGAATGACATCTCTGCTCCTTTGCTGGTGGTGCTGGGTGCCGCAGCTCGGACCACAACGACATCGGATCACTCGATCAAGATATCGTCGCAGTCGGCGATCACCGGCCCGGCCGAGCAACGAAGCTTGAGCGAACTTTCTATCTTGCTCGAGGGGCTCTTCGCGTGAATTCAACTTCTGCCGTCGGCACGACCTTGCCGGTTCGACCGGGGGCGGCCTGGAAGCTCCAGTACAGGTTGGTGTGCTCAATCACCTGAGCGGGCGGCGGAGCGCCCCATTCGGTGAGATCTTCTGTGGTGTGCGCGTCGGAGACCAACGTCACATCGTAATCGCGGGTGAAACCCCCATGAAGGGTGGAGCGCACGCACGCGTCGGTTTGCGCACCGACAACAACAAGGTGCCCGACGTCGATCCCGGCGAGCACCTGTTCCAGGCTGGTCGCCTCGAACGAGTCTCCATACTCTTTGCGGATAACGGCCTCACCGTGCGTTGGCGTGAGGTCGGGAACGATCTGCCAGACATCGCTGTCGATCGGCAGCTCATTAGAGGAATGCTGCACCCAGAGAACCGGCACTGTTTCAGCGCGGGCGCGGTTTACCAGAATCGCGATATTCGCAACCACCGGACCGCGCCGGTGGGCGTTGGCCAGAACCCCGTTCTGGGCATCTATCACGAGAAGCGCGGTACCGGAACGGTCAGTGGGACGGGACATTTCATCCTCCAGTAGCAGAAGAGCGAGACTGCGATCATGCTACTCCCAGCATCCGACACTCAGCTCGCGAACGGTGGGCAGCGTTCTCGATGCAGCGCCCTCGGGGACCTTGGAGTTCTGCCCACCATGACGTGCCAATCTCCGAGCGGTGTGGGGCGGGACTGTCAGAAAATTGATGGATAGAATGCCCGGAAGCCGGACGTCCAGCGGGCGTGTTGAAACGCGATTCCGCTCAAGTCGATTCGCGGAGCGAGTTGCCCGTAAGGGGAACCCTGAACGGGACACGGCTGGCCCAAACACCGTCTAGTACGTTCGCGGTGAGAGGGCGACTCAGGCAGAGGCGTGGGCTGTCGTACGTTCCACGCAGTTTGTTGCTGTGACCTTGGTCGTCGAAGCAGGATTCTTAATGAGAGCTTGTGCCGGACGCACAGGTCGACGTTCAAGGTTTCCACCACAATTAGGGCAAGCCCGGCCAGGAAACGTATTCACGCACTCGGCGCACCAGGTGCATTCAAAGCTGCAGATCCATACGTCGTCCGCGTCGACGGCGAGATCTCGATCACAACATTCGCAGTTCGGGCGTATTTGAAGCATGACCGATTATGACAGGTCGCAATGGCCCGGCTACGACGGTGTTGCGGCGTCCGCTTCGACCCGCACGATACCCCAATGTGGCCGCGGATCAAATGGAAAGGTCGCGTCCTTGTCCTGTTCGCGGAACGGTTTGCGGGCTTGGTACGGATGTGCTCACGAGCTCAGCCGTCGAATACTTCACCACGGGCGAAGGCCGCACCGCCTGGCATCAGTTCGACGAGGGCCGCCGGGCAGTCATCGAAAGTGACCCGACCCACAGAAGCGGCCACCCCCGGGGAGAAGGCTGCTTCCACCTGGTAACACGTGAATACCTGGGTTGGGCCGTTGTAGTCCCGACCTCCATCGGTTGGAACATCGGGTCGAGGTCCGGATGCAATGAACACTGAAAGCTCGGCCACAGAATCCGACGAAGAGATGTCGTAGAGGACCACACCTCCCTCCCGAAGATCGAGATCGAATGTTGAAGCAACCGAACCACTCCATCGCTCACCTGGGAGTGAGTCGAGGTAGTCGACCGGTTCATTTACTGACGGCTGGTAGAGGCTCCGGCTCAATGGATCCTCGAAGGAGGTGACCTGTCTCCACAACGTTCCGTCGATCCCGCTGTCGTGGCCGCGGTACTCGATTTGGCAACCGGTGAGCGAGAGCGCAATCCCGGAGACCACCACGAGAGCACCCCACTTGCACCTGCGTGCAAACAACACTGGGCTAGCTCCTCCCGAACGATCCTCATCCATTCCCCTCGACGTCAACGAAACCGCTCCTCGTCGAACTGCTGCGTGCCACCCTCCATAGTCCACGCCGCGGCGAACGGCATCAGGGCCTCAATGGCGGCGACCCGAACGCCTTCGGCGGTCGGGAGCAGCACTCTGATACCCGGGTAGTAATCGAAAAGGACCTGTCTGTCACGCCCGCATGGTCCAACAACACCTCGACCGTGATTGCCCACAGCGACGATTGTCGTGATTTTTCGCCCGCCTTGTGCGCGCGCCGCACCAAGTGCAACCAACTCGGCACATGGCCCTCCAGTGAAATGGAACAGATTCACCCCAGCGAACATGCGGCCATCGGCATCGCGAACTGCAGCGCCCATTGTGTGTGCACCATCTTCATTGGGCCCGGCATCCGTGCTTGCGTCGATGGTCTCTCTCGCGAGCTCGACCAGCTCCAGGTCTTCGGCCGTCGGCACCGCGAGTTCAACGTTTGGGAGCATGAGGGTAATCCTACGGATCGAACCGGATGCACTCCTGGCTGGTCTGCCCGAAAGCCGAACATCTTACGGGCACTCGCCATCGCGGTGCTGGGGTTCTCGTTTCATCTACTCCGATTGCAATTGATCCCATGACGGGCGCGGCTTTGAAGTTTCTGAGCCTCGGCACGGTTGCGGATATCAGGCGGATGAGAACGACGTGGAGTCAGCGACATCGTTGGTGCTTTGCAGTCCCAACTTGGTCAAGCACTGCTCGGAGTGATCGTCACGAAGAACGCGCGGGCTCTCATACGGTGGGCCAACGGAACGGTTCATCCGCCCTAGACGAGCGAGTAACTGCGGTGCGATACGTTCCAAGTTGTTGAGTTGCCGCCCGCGGTGGAACCGGGCAAAGTAGCTCGTGCGTGGCTCATAGGGATGAACCCCCAGTTGGATGACGAGTCCCTGGCCGAGGTGCTGTCCACCGGTCGAGCGCGCGGCGTCATGGCGGCAGCACGGGCTTTCAATAATGCGGGCTAGCCACGCGCTCGCGCTCATTGAACCACCGCTGAATATTGCCTTCTCAGGGAGCCAGGGGTGGTGCGGCTGAAGGTCGCTGTACCGAAACATGAATCGTGTCGCTCAGGTCATCGTTCCCTACCTGCGGGGCGAGAACATGGCATCCGCCTACTTGACCTTCGAAACGGGCGACTTCACTTCACCGACGGCGGTGTCGGAGCACTGTGGATGAGTCTCGTCTGGACGTTGATCTGGGCTTCTCGCGGGCGCAGACTACAAATCAGAGCGGAAGAGAGTGTTGTCATGGTGGACAGGATCGGCGACATCTGGGGCACCAGGACGCCTTTTGGCCGAGGCAAGAAGTGGCCGGTGCGTGTTGATCAGAAGTTGGCTGATGGCCTCGGTGAGGACGACGTTGATCGTTGGGTGCAGTCGGCTTGCACGCTGTGCAGCAATGGCTGCGCGTGCGACATCGCGGTGAAAGACGGGCGGGTGGTCGGAGTGCGGGGTCGAGCCATCGACACCGTCAATCATGGGCGACTCGGGCCGAAGGGCCTCTTCGGCAGTTGGCAGGGTATGTCAAACAGCGACCGGCTGACTCGTCCGCTCATCCGGATCGGTGGCGAGTTGGTCGAGACCGACTGGGACACGGCGATGTCCCGGATCGTCGAGCGAAGCAAGCAGCTTTTAGCCGACAAAGGTTCACTGAGCCACGCTTTCTATACCAGCGGCCAATTGTTTCTCGAGGAGTACTACGCGCTGGCAATTCTCGGCAAGGCCGGTATCGGCACCCCGCACATGGATGGCAACACCCGATTGTGCACGGCGACCGCGGCGGCAGCGATGAAGGAGAGCTTTGGTGCGGATGGCCAGCCTGGTAGCTACGCCGACATCGACGAATGTGATGCGATGTTCCTATTCGGGCACAACCTGGCTGAGACGCAGACGGTGCTGTGGGCGAGGGTGCTCGATCGGATCGCCGGGCCCGACCGGCCACGTATTGTCTGTATCGACCCGCGTGAGACTGAGGTGGCGCGGGTCGCGGACGTGCACCTTGCGGTGCGTCCAGGGACGAACCAGGCACTGATGAATGGTCTGATCCGGGAACTGTTCATGAACGGATGGATTGATGAGGCCTACGTCGCGGCCCACACCATCGGAGTCGACAGATTGCGGGCCGTCGTGGAACCATGGACGCCAGACGCAGTAGCGGAGACCTGCGGTGTCTCGGTCGACGATGTGCGAGAAGCTGCACAAATTTTCGGCACGAGCGCCCGAGTGCTCTCCACCGTTTTGCAGGGCTTCGACCAGTCGGCGCAGGCAACCGCGGCATCGTGTCAAGTGAACAATATGCACTTGCTGCGAGGACAACTCGGCGCGCCAGGAAGCGGGGTGCTGCAGATGAACGGCCAGCCCACCGCGCAGAACAACCGGGAGTGCGGAGCGGACGGAGACCTTCCCGGATTCCGCAACTGGGAGAATTCGGAGCACGTCCGCGAGCTCGCGAGACTGTGGGACGTTGATATTTCGATCACTGCGCACAAAGCTCCCCCAACCCATGCGATGCAAATCTTTCAGTATGTCGAGCAGGGCAGCATCGAGTTTCTCTGGATCTCGGCGACGAACCCGGCGGTTTCGATGCCGGAATTGGAACGTATCCGCGCCATTCTCGGCCAAGAGAACGTCTTCCTCGTCGTGCAGGACCTCTATCTCACCGAAACGGCGCTGTTTGCCGATGTCGTGCTGCCGGCCGCGGGCTGGGGCGAGAAAACAGGAACTTTCACCAACGCGGATCGTACGGTGCATCTCTCCGACAAGGCCGTCGAGCCGCCCGGTGAGGCAAGGAGCGATCTGGATATTTTTCTTGACTATTCGGCGCGGATGAATTTTCGCACGAATTCGGGCGCGCCACTTCTCGACTGGGCCGGACCGGAGGACGGATTCCACGCGTGGCAGGACTGCAGCAGAGGCCGCCCGTGTGACTACACCGGCATCACCTACGAGCGGCTCCGAGGAGGAAGCGGCATTCCGTGGCCGTGTAACGACGAGCATCCGGAGGGAACAGTTCGACTCTACGGTGACGGCGTCTTCGCCACCGAGCCAGACGACTGCGAAACGTTCGGCCATGACCTGCTCACCGGTGCCTCGGCCGGTGAGCAGGCGTTCCGTGCGCTGCAGACTCACGGGCGCGCCGTTTTCAAGGCTGCACCCTATGCGCCACCATCCGAAGAGCCGGATGCCGACTTTCCGTTGCGGTACACGACCGGCCGCACGGCGTACCAGTTCCACACGCGCACTCGCACCGGTCGTGCCCGGCAGCTCAACAACGCGGCACCGTCGGCGTGGTTAGAGATCTCGGTGTTGGATGCTGGCCGGCTCGATATTGTGGAGGGTGACACTGTACGAGCCACCTCCCGTCGCGGTGCACTTGTCGTTCCCGCCCGCGTCAGCAATGTGCGCGAGGGTACGGTATTTGCACCGTTTCATTACGGCTATTGGGATTCGGGACGGCCCGGTCCGGACGGTCACCCCACCGCAGCCAACGAACTGACGATGACAGAGTGGGATCCGGTATCCAAGCAGCCCCTGTTCAAAAATGCGGTGTGCGGGTGGAGAAAGTAGCGAACGGTACCGGGCCATCCCCGGCTCCAACAACCGCAGCATCCCGGCCTGCAGATTTTGGCGGCGTGTCGGTCACGGTTGGCGGCCCGGACGCCGAGGCGCACGAATCAACATCTCCGATCAAGTTGCCCGCTGTCGCGCCCGAGCAGGGAAACTGATGCTGTTCCCTGCATGAGTCATCCCCAGCCGTCGCCGGTTCCACCTTTCTGAAGCCAACTCAGCCGTGGGTGGCTCCGCCCGGGCGCTCAGCCGCAGCTCAG
Organism: Cryobacterium sp. Y11; assembly: GCF_002929535.1. Lineage (GTDB taxonomy): Bacteria > Actinomycetota > Actinomycetes > Actinomycetales > Microbacteriaceae > Cryobacterium. Next base: position 27,925 of record NZ_PJJO01000041.1, on the reverse strand, counting down.
CCGGTGCTATCGAGAATCAGGCGCGCCGCTTCCGTTGGTTGGTCCCAGTGCGGGAAGTGTCCGCAGTTTTCGAACCAGTGCAACGTTGCATCCGGGAACAGCTCCGTGGCCCGCGCCGCCTCACTGGGAGCGGTGACCTTGTCCTTCCGCCCCCATCCAATGACCATTTTGCCCTTGAGTGAACCGGCCGGTGCGCCTTCCTGGCGGGGTCCGTGAATCAGCGCGTTGAGGGACGGGTCCAGGCTGGTCGATGTCTTGAACCCGCGAAGCTCGTGCAGGACCAGATCCTGTGGCAGCTTCCAGGGGTGGGCGGAGAACTGTGAAAACAGGGCTGTGCGGCCCACAGGGTTGCCCGTGAGGAAGGGGAGCGCCGGTTGGATGCGGCGCACCAGTGCAACGGATGCCTTGATGCTTGTACCAAAGATCGCTGCCTGGCGGTCATTCCAGAATCCACCAGGGTCCAGTGCGACCGTGGTGCCAGCGTGCCCGCGGCGTGCCATTTCCATTACCATCCGGGCGCCCATGGAGCTGCCTACCAGATCAAGGTCACCCAGTTCCGTGTCGCGGATAAAGGCTTCGACGGAATCGGTCAGCGTGGCAATGGTGGTTTCGCCGGTCAGCGGCGCGGATTCGCCGCAGCCGGGGAGGTCGACGACGATGACATCGCGTTCAGCGGCCAGCGCCGGGATTACCGGGTTCCAGTTGCCAATACTGGAACCAAGCCCATGGATCAGCAGGAGTGGCTTACCGGAGCCTTGCCGAGTTGAGTGCAACATGACTTCACTGTAGGGGCAGTGCAACATATCTGGCTAGAGGCCCGACGGCACAGCGATACGCCGTTAGGCAGCGCATCCAACGCTCAATCGCAGCTTGGGTAGGCAGTCCCATCGATCCGCAAGAGGGACGTCCAGCGGGCGCGTTGAAACGTGATTCCGCTCAAGTCGATTCGCGGAGCGAGTTGCCCGATAGCGGAACCCTAACCGGGAACGGGAGCCGTCGCGGTCAGTGGTGTGCTGTGACAGTCAGGCGATGGTTGTGAACGGTGATTACGGCCAATGTGACGAGAACAACACCGACGAGAACGATCATGCTCCATTTTCCATGTTCCATGGGCATTGGTAAGTGCGACCCCGCCGAAGACAAGGAGACCTGCGCCAATGCTCCGCATCGCGATGGATCCAGCCGGGATGACCGGAGGATTCCGGTTGAAGGGGATTCTCGTGTCGGGGTTGGCCCGAATGGTGCGGATCAAGGACGCGATGAAGAGCACGGCTCCCACGACGGCTCCAATCCACTCAAACACATCCATGCCGCTGAGCACACTAATGCGGACCTGCGGGTTTTCCAGCTCGGGTTGCTCTGGCTCCCCAACCTCCCGTTGCTCGTCAGCGAACGCGCTCATCGACACGGGTGATGCAGCCTGACAGCGTCTCGACAGCAGCCAAGACGCGAACGGACGGATCAGGAACTTTGATGTGACGATTTCACGCAACGGGAACGGCGTCCAAGATGCCCGAACGGGCGATCTACGACTCACGCTCGATTCCCGTTGGACTCGTCTACAGGGCGTCACCCTATGCGACTTCGGGTCGTGCGATGCTGGACGGACTGTGAGATCAGACTTTGAGGAATCCTTCTTCTCCCAGCTGACATCCGCCTCCCCCACTGGACGCGGCCACGGCGCACCATCGAAATCGTCAGGAGCCCAGAAAAGATGGAGATTTCAGTATGACCGCAACGAAACCCCTGCCCTATCGATCCTCCAACGTCTACCTCACGCTCCCTGTTCTGGTTATGTTTGCCGTTCTGACTGTTGCGAGCCCGGCCACAATGATCACGCTCCTGGCTACGGGCGCCATCGAAGCAAACAAGTGGCCATTCGCAGTGATGATCCTGGTTCTGGTTTTTGTCAGCCTTGGCGGCTGTGTCCTTAGCCACCACCGCATCGAGATCACCAGAGATTCAGTCCGACTGGTCTGGTTCCCCGCATACCGAAAGACGATTCTGGCCGCCGAGATCAGCGCAATTGACCAACGATCCATAAATCCCTGGCACCACGGGCTAGGGCTCCGCTTCATCGGGGATTCGACGCTTGCGCAGATGAATCGCGGCGGCACCGGCATCGTTGTTGAGACGAACACTAAGCGACGATATCTGATCGTGATGAAAGACCTCGACGAAGCTGACTTGGCTACCAACCTACTTATCGACATGAGAAACAATCGTCCGGGCTAACACCTAGTTTGCAGGTAGTCCATTTCTACGAAGCGTTCTCCGTGCCCGATGTCGCAGCGCAAGTGGGAGAGGCGGACTCCCCCACCGCAACCCCGGGACGCTCATTTTCTGTACTTACGCCTCATGCCGGAGCAATCCATTCACGTCCGGTCGTGCGGGAGCCCGACAAACTACGGACGCCCAATACGGTTATGCCACCCCGCGCCTCAAGGTCTTCACACGCGTGGCGCCCATCGCAGCGCGTGCCGAGAGCCGCGTCATCGCCTGAGCGCCAGGCGCCTAGCCCCGACAGCGGTTCCCCCAGTCCGAAAGAGGGACGCTCAGCGGGGACCGAATCGCGTGAAGCCAACCGTGTCGACGTCCAAACTGAGACGCCCGTAAGCGGAACCCTGAGCGGGACGGGAGGTTTTTCGGGTCCGTTGCGTGTGGGGCTCACTGAGCCGCCGCCGGCGCTATTAGATCATTCCGTGGCGCGCCAGGCAGTCGAGGTACCAGTTGAAGCCGACGTCATTGACGTCGCCAGTGACCATGGAATAGTAGTTTCGCTCGTCGGCCCCGGCTTCCCGGAAACCAGTCACCGCGACCAAGACTGTGCTGAGGTAGTCGGACGTTCCGTATACCTTGGCTCCAGTCACCTGGTCACCTTCACGTTCAAGAACAACCGACGTGCGCTGCCCCAGGGCGTGCTGAATCGTCAGCAAGTTGTAGGCCAGCCAGGACGCGTCCGGCAGAGCGGATCGCACCGTTGCGGCACCCGAGCGCCGATCCAGAAACAGGCTTTTCCAATAGTCCTCGTACGCCTCAGGGCCGCAGTCCTTCATTGCCTTCTCTTCCTCGCTGTATAGGCGCTGAAGGACCTCTGGATGGGTGATTGTGTACAGCTTGTAGATCAGGACTTCGCGGACCTCTTCGTCATTGCGGTAGTCCGCGCTGGAAATCGCTGCTAACGGGATCTCATAGGCCCGAAATTCTTTTTCAAGCCAACGTTCAACGGCTTCCGTTGTGCACGTTTGTGGCTCGGCTTTCTTCCAGCGTTCAAGCAGACTCATCACTGTGTCGCTCCGTCCCATTGCGTCGAGAAATCCACGATATCGGGTGGCTTCTATCCGAATGTGGAGACCGCTCCGAGAGGACGTGTCGATCCCTGTGGCCCGCGTAGTCGCGGGCCAGTCCGTGACTAATTCCAGCGACACGGATGCGCCTTCAACGATGCCGAGAAAAGCCACCTACGCCCCCCTCGACGAGCGCGTAGGTGCAGTCGGTAGAGAGCGCGGCAGCTGAAGACAAGCGAGACACCAGAGCCTGCCTGCAAGGGGAACGGCGAACCCTTGCGGGGCGTTGAGCGGCGAGTCTCGGGCAGGGCGGATATCCGCTTCCGTGTCTCCTGGGGTTCAGGACGTCACAAGGAAAAAGTGCCCGACCAACACTCGGGTGGACCTGATTTAAATGAGGATGGCGGGGCCTTGTACTCTGGTCGTGGTCAGGCTCTCCGAAAGGATGCTGGCCTTGTACTTCATGCACGGAGCATCGTTGGGTGCCAAGACACATGAGATACAAGTACGGCACGTTTTCCACAAGCCTCACGGTTATGGCTGCACCCAGCCAACATCAAGGGACCATGTCGGCTGCGCCTGCGCCCACCGCGGGCAGAGCATCATCGTCCGCACCAGCCTCACAGGCCACATCAGCAACGGATGGATCACATGACAACGCCTGGACTTGCCGACCTGATCTACCAAGGAAATATGGATCAGGCGATCGAACTCGCGAACCAGCTCACCCCGGATGAGATTCGTAAGCGTATTTTGAATGACGACGAACGGTTCCTTGATGACCAAGCGCCCTGTGATGTTTTTCTTCGCCGCTGGTACCAGACTTTGGAGAGCCCCTACCTGCGTGCTGAAGCTGCGGACTGTTTTGTGAGCGCCTATACGACGGAACTCGCGCCCATACCAAACGGCGAGTACATCGGTGCCTACATGCGCACTGAGTCGTTGCGCGAACTCATCAAAAAGGCAGCCAGCGCGATCCTTGGTCCAGAGTTGAAGGATTTGGAAGATACTCCTGAGCACCCACTTGATGCAGCTTCGGCGCAAAAGTGGCGCGCCGCCGGCCGGATCCTCGCCAAGCTCAACTTGCCTCTCGCGGTGTCACCGATCGCTCCGGTGGAAGACGAGACGGACTGACATCGGTGGCACCCTCTCGCGACCCGAGAGCAAAGCAAATCCGGCCGGCGTCTCTACGAGTGCGGGCAACGGCTTCCAGGGCATAGCAGCCCGTCCACCCTCGCAGGCCGTCGAGGTGCGAGTGTGGTCGACCACGCGCTGCCCGCGGAGGTTCCTTGGCCGTCCCCAGCCTGATCAATCCGTGCAACGTTCGGCTTGCGGCCTCAAGCGTCGTTCGGTCAAGGCTTCGACGACGTGGAGGCTCAGCGCGTGACCGCGCCGTGCCTCCACGCCGTCAGCTCGCCGGGACGCGACCTCCGGGGTCAGGCAGCCATCGCCCCGTAACGCTTGTGGCCCTTGACGTCGTAGCGGTCGAGCATCATGACCTTCGACCAGACGCGGATGAATTCGCGGACGAAGCGGTCTTGCCCGTCGCTGCCCGCGTAGGCGTCGGCGATCGACCGCAGTTGCGCGTTCGAGCCGAATACCAGGTCATTCCGGGAGGCCCTCCAGCGAGCCTCGCCGGTCGCCTGAACTCGACCAGTGAAGGTCATCGCGGTCTCGTCATCCTTCGTCCAGATGAGATCGGTGTCGGTCAGATTCACGAGGAAGTCGGTCGTCAGGGCTCCGACGTGATCCGTGAGCACACCCACGTCGGACCCGTCCCAGTTGCTGCCGAGCACGCGGAGCCCGGCGTGCAGGACGGTCCACTCCGGTGCGGTGAGAGTGAACAGGTTCGCCTTGTCGAGGAATGCTGCCTCGGGCGCGACGCCCGGAGCAAACTCTTCGAAGCGCTCGGACACGAAGTTGCGGAACCCGTCCGCAATGGGTCGCAGCCACTCGAACATCTCGATGTCGGTCAACTCCTGCGTCGCGTCGACACGGCCTGGCGTAAACGGCACGCTGGCGTCAGATCCTGCCACCCGTGCCGCCTGCTCCACGGCGGCGCTGCCGGCGAGGACGATGAGGTCGGCGAGAGACACCTTCCGTCCGCCCGACGTCGCCGTGAAGGCCGCCTGCACGTTCCCCAGCGCGTCGATGACTGGGACGGTGCGTCGGTTGACCGCCCAGTCTTTCTGCGGCGACAAGGCCAGGCGGGCACCGTTCGCCCCTCCGCGCTTGTCGCTGTCGCGGTAGGTCGAGGCGGCGGAGAACGCCGTGTAGACGAGGTCGGACACGGACAGCCCGGTCGCGAGGACGGCTTCCTTGAGCGCTACCACGTCGGCCTCGTCGAGTGAGGATCCTGCTGCGTCCGGGAGCGGGTCCTGCCAGAGCAGGTCATCGGCGATGGTGACCTCCGGGCCGAGGTACCGGTGCTTCGGCCCCATGTCGCGGTGCGTGAGCTTGTACCAGGCCTTCGAGAACGCGAGGGTGAACAGATCGAAGTCGGCCAGGAAACGCTCGCATATAGCCCGATACTCCGGGTCGACCTTGAGTGCGATGTCCGAGGTCATCATCATGAGCGGGTTCATCTGACCGGGTACGTGGGCGTCCGGAGTCTTCGGCGCCTCCGAGTCAGTCGGTGTCCACTGCAGCGCGCCGGCCGGGCTTTTCGTCTGCTCGTAGTCGTACGCGAACAGGTTCTCGAGGTAGGCGTTGTCCCACTGTGTCGGGTTTGGAGTCCAGCTGCCCTCGATGCCGTTGGTCGAAGTGTGCTCGGCACTGCCGGTACCCACCGGGTTGTGCCAACCGAGCCCCATCGACTCGATCGGGGCTTTCTCGGGTGATGGTCCGATGTCGGATGCGGGTACCTGGCCGTGGCTCTTACCGAATGCGTGGCCACCGGCGATCAATGCCACCGTTTCCTCGTCGTTCATCGCCATCCGCGTGAACGTGATGCGAATGTCGCGTGCTGAGCCCAGCGGGTCGCCGTTCGAATAGGGCCCCTCAGGGTTGACGTAGATGAGCGCCTGGTGCGACGCGGCCAGGGGGCTCTGCAAGTCGTAGCCCGCGTCGCCGTTCTGACCATGCCAGCGTTCGTCGCGGCTCACCATCTCGTCAGGGCTCGCGACCGCGTGCGGGTTCCAGACCTCCGGGCCCCACCAGGTGCCGTCGTCCGGTTCCCACGCATCGAGTCGTCCACCACCGAAGCCGTACGTCGGCAGGCCCATCAACTCGAGGGAGCAGTTGCCGGTCAAGACCATCAGGTCGGCCCACGACAGAGCGTTGCCGTACTGGTGCTTGATCGGCTGTAGGAGTCGTCGTGATTTGTCGGTATTGCCGTTGTCCCACCAGCTTCCGATTGGTGCGAACCGCTGCATCGCGGTGCCCGCTCCGCCACGGCCGTCGGCAATTCGGTACGTGCCGGCGGCATGCCACGCCATTCGGATCATCTGTGGACCGTAGTTGCCGTAGTCCGCCGGCCACCAGTCGACCGAGGTGGTGAGCAGTCGCTTGATGTCCGACTTGAGCGTCGTGAGGTCGATCGTGGCGAAAGCCGCCGCGTAGTCGAAGTCCGCGCCGAGCGGGTCGGCGTCTACGCCGTTCCGGTGGAGAAGCTCAACCCGGAGACGCTGCGGGTACCAACTGTCCAGGGTCGGCGACTGACCGAAGGTGCCACCGAGGTGGTCGCCACCTGCTGGCAGCGCACCGCTCATGTGGAAACTGCATGTGTTGGTCTGGTCGTCAGTGCCCATTGATGCTCCCTGTGTGCTTTAGCTGGATGAGAAACGGTGTCGTCGGGGTCACAATTTAACGATTAGCCGCCGCATCGCAGCGGCGTCAATCTGTGGTGCAGCGATGCTTCGACGCTGCTGTGAGGCGGTGCGTCGCGGGCTGCCGACGTGGCGGGAAGCCCGATAGAGAGATCGTATTCCCGCAAGGTGCGCGTGGCCTGCCAAGAAAGTGACTGACTTCTAGACGGCGGTGGCGCGGTGGCCGAGCGCACGACGGCCAAACCAAATAAAGCCCTGCGCCGATTGCTGCGGTGCGGGCGGTGCGAAGCCCGGTGAAACCGACGCCGGAGGATGGGGGCTGTCGAGAGCTTGATTTCCGCGAATCGTGTTCCGCTCGCGGTGACCTGGGAGCACCCCCGCCAGAGGCTCCTAGTGGGGAACGGTTATCGGGGCAGCTCATCAGTCAGGTCGAGGTTCATTTGAATACGCCGGCCGTACCCAAGTCCTCGCTGTTGCTCTGCCGCTGACAGATCACGAAGAAAATCAGAATCGGGATCACGCTCGATGAAATCACAGCTCAAGTGGAAGGGCGCATTCCATGGAACGTCCGTGAACGTTCGCAAGGTAACCCGTTTGCATCCGCGCAGTCGTGATTCGCTCTTGACTGCCGCGACGAGCGCGCGCCCACGCCCGCGATGTGCCACCGACGGCATGACCGACAGCTGCTCGAGATGACTCCTGCCAGGGACTTCGAGGACATGGGCAAACCCGATCGGGTCCGATCCCGGATTTTCGCGGGCTACAAGGATGAAGCCACTCTGCAGTGAGGGCGTCGTATAGGAAAGAGCAGGCCACCAGTCGACTATCGAGAACACGGTCGCGAACAGCGCATCTGCTTCATTCTCGATCGCTTCAAGAAACTCCAGGTCGTCGGCCGTCGCCTGTCGCACAAAAGTCCTCCACATGACTCCGAATGTAGCTCGACGAAGGGTGCCGTAAGCCGGACCCTCACGGGTTGCTTTTGGCGGATCGCGCGCTAACTTTCAGGCGAGTCATCCTGAGACTTGTCGAGCGCAAATTTTTTGCAGATAGCGGCGACGACCGTAATAGATGAACGCCGCTAGCCCGCAGATGAACTGAATGGTACCGAGTACCAACACGGATATGTCACCCGGCTCGCCCTCCCCCTCAGCGATCCGAAGCAAAACTTGCGCCAGGCCAGCGACAGCGAGGACCGCGGCCGCGGCCGCCAGGATGATGACGGTGCTTCGCGTCTAGCTGATCGGGGGGTATGGAACCCCTGCAGCCGAGCATACGCTCGGAGAAATTTGCCTGTCGCTCATGCGACCGCCCATAAGCCGAACCCTCTACGGGACCTGCTACGTCCCGGTGATTGACTCGCTGGTTTTCGTCAGTCGCGGTGAAGCCATGAGCTGCTGCTTCACCTTTGATCACGGCCATGGAGAGTTTGCCGAGCCCGTGCCCACGCGCATGGTCTCGTATGAACAGACAATCCATGTTCAGAAACTCGCTTGCCTGCCAGGTCGAGAGCTCCGCGGTGACGGTCGAATACCCCACGAGAGCTCCGGCGTGCGAGGCGCCAACGAAGCGTCGCAGACGTGATGGCGGGGTGCCAAAGAGGAGGGGCGCAAGTCGAATTGCGAGGTCGGAGGGAAGCGACCCTCCGTTTTCGTATGCTGCGTGTTCGTAGATCATCGGCACGATTTCGTCCAGATCCTCCGGCTCTGCGGGACGATGTCAGACGAATGGCGCTGCGGGTTTCAGCACTCACAGCTGATCTCGCTCAGCGGTGCCGTAAGGGCGTCTCTCGCCCGAACTATTGGACCGTGATCGTTTTCGGTGGGGTATCCCTCCCGTGCCCAGTACTCGTATCCGCCGATCATCTCTTTGACTTGGTAGCCGAGGGTGGCGAAGGCGAGAGCTGCCCGGGTCGAGCCGTTACATCCGGGGTCCCAGCAATACACAACGACTGGGTGCTGATGGGGATGCTGGCTAACGCTTGGGTGGCGATGCTGCCAGTGGGTATGTGGAGCGCACCAGTGATGCGGCCTTGCCGCCAGCTTGCATCCCCACGGGAATCGATCAGCACGAACGAGGTTCCGTTGACGAAATCAGCATGCACATCGGAGGGGTCGGTTTCGAAGGAGAGTTTGTCGGCGAAGTGAACGATGGCCGGGTCCATCAAAACGGGAGTTGTTGTCATGAAAGATGAAGATACGCGGTAATAACCACTATCTAAAGAGATCAATCACGGCATTGTGGCCTCGCATCGGTAATTGTGCAGGCCGTATTGCCAGATGACCGCAATATCTTCTTTCGGGCTCGACAAGGTCGATACCGATATCTTTTCCGCTCTCCAGGTGGATGGACGACAGACCATCGCCCAGCTCAGCCGTGTTCTCAACATGTCCAACAGTGCGGTTGCCGAGCAAGTGAGACGCTTAGAAGAAAGCGGCGTGATCAGCGGCTACAGCGCCGTGGTGGATGCGTCCAGGCTCGGGTTTACGATCATGGCCTACCTTCGTTTGCGCTACCCGAGCAGCATCTACGAACCGCTCCACACATTGCTGGCCGAAATCCCAGAGGTCATCGAGGCCCATCATGTGACGGGCGAGGACTGTTTCATCATGAAGGTTGTCGCCACATCCATGCAGCACCTCGAACAAGTCAGCGGCCGCATCGGAACCCTCGGCAGCGTGACCACCAGCGTGGTCGACTCCAGCCCCCTACAACCGCGACCACTGCTGCCACCTACGAGCAAACCGACCAAGTAAGGAAAGGAGCCGCCCGCAAGACGGACCCCGATTGCGACGATTATTGACCCGCTCTCCGCAAAGCGGGAGGGTTGCGTCCCCCGTTTCTCGCGTCGTGGTGGCCCGACCAGACTTGTTATGGGCAAGGCGACAATTCGTGACCCATGCGAACTAGCGAAGACTCCGCAGAATCTGATCCCGTACGTTGCCCTGAGCCGTCGGGGTAGCCCCAGGCCGCGAGGGCTTGGGGCGACGCGCAAGGGAAACTACTATCCCGACAGATCGTCATCGAGTTGAACTCGATCACTCGCTATGGTGCAGAGATGGCATTGCATCCGATTAGCCCCGTCCCGCACGTCATTGCTGAGCTGACATCTCTTCAAGGCACATCGATGACCGTCGGTGACTACTTGCCTCGTGGGCACCGCTCGTATGCGCGCGTAATGAATCCCCTGCACGACGATGCCGGTCAACCTATGGCTTGGCGGGCCTTTGCCAAAGAGCAGTCCGAGGTGGACGCATCGACGAAGTGGACCGACCTGAGCGACACGGCGCGGGAAGTAGAACGAACAATTGGAACCATCGACCCCCAGGTGGCCGCAACGCTCGCCCGGCTGCTCCGAGCACATACCTCCACACCCACCGAGTGTTTCTTTCTCGTCTGGGAAGGGTACGTCGGCATGCGCGATGACCTACGAGACACACCAAGCATCACGATCATGCCCGATCGTGAAATGCTCATTCTCGCTGGCGACCTCGCCGACGGCGCGGAGCGTTTCGATGGAATGAAGGGCGGCAGAAGTCCTCAATGGTGGATGCCCGCGGATGGTGTGTGGGCTGTCGGAAACGACCTTTACGGCGCCAGCGTCTATGTCTCAGGAACCGACGAGCTGATCACCGCCCTTCTCGCCGACGACAGCATCGAGGCATACCGTGCCACAGCATCGATGCAGATCGTCGCCGAAGAGTGGGCCTCTTAGGTCCCCTGCGATCGCTGACTCTGCGTCCGCTTCCCAATCGGGGAACCCCCGACGGGACTGATTCACGCTATCGCGAAGAATCAAGCGCCGCAGCCGTCGCGCCGCAGTAGTGCTTGATCGATAGTCTGGCTCTATGCCTATCCAGACCGTCGGTGCCACGCGCTCCCCCGCCGTCGCAGTGGGGACCGTACTCCTGGGATTACTCGTACTCTGGATGGCGCAGCCGGTCCTTCCCAGCTGGGCTTGCGCGGCCAGTCTTCCGGCGGTGTGCCCGCCACAGTTGTTGCCCGTCCGTGCGTCGCTGATCAGCACAGGCATCCTGTTCGCGCTGCTGGCGACCGTATTGGTTGGGCTGCTGCTCCGGCCCAGATCAAACCGATGGCTGGGCCGACAGTCGCGACGGACAGTGTTTGCCGTTCCGATCATCCTGGTCTTGACCGTCGTTGCGCACTTTGTGATACCGCAGTCCTGATTCCAGACTGCTCGGCCAGACCGCAACATCTCGCGCCCGCCAACCGAACCCCTTACGGGACGCTGAACCTCGCCAGCTTTAGCTATCTTCTTCCTTGTTTTCGGTTCGGTGGGACTCGTGTGGCGCGTGTGGCCGCGTCGGGGGGTCATCGAGGCGCCGTGAAGTGGCACGCATCGAGGTGGGGTGGACCGCTTACACGCTTGCGCGCTCCACGCGCACCTCGACTTCGCGCTCGATGAAGGTCCATTCTTCGGTGTTTCGGAGCTCACCGAGGAGATCGTCGAAAGCCGCCGCGTTCTCTGGCGCGAACTCGAACCAGGTCAGAAAGTCGAACGGCCCGCCGAGGTCCCGACAATGGTGCAGCCGCCGAGCCACGGCGGGCAGGTAGCCCATCGAGCGGCGGATGTGATGACTCGTATCCTCAAAAATGCCCCGTCGTTCGTCCTGGGCCATCTCCCACCACGCTTGTGATTTCGTGATCGGAATGAGGGAGGCGACGGTGGCACCGGGCCGGCCCAGGACCGGAGACCGCGCGTTGAGCTGAGCCAGTTCGGCGGCGGTTGTGTACCGCTGGTTACTGACGGTGCCGCGCAGAACCCAACCCGGAGCATTCGTCGCCACCTTCGGAGACACCCTCGGTCCGGCGACGGGTGCTCTTCCCTCCTCGACGAGTAGTCGGGCGGCGACAGGGAGCCCGTCACCGGTGACTTTGGTGATGCGTTCGATACGCCATGGCCCGGTGGTGCCAGCGGTGAAGGTTACGGGCAAAACGTCGGTCATGAGTGCTCCTAATAACGGTATAGGTCATCCTGACGCTAACACCGGGCGGGTGACGGCATCGCGGGCCTGGCCCGCGGCGGGTGCCCAACCACACTCCGACGGGCGTCGTCATGAATTCGTGGAGTCCTGGCATTGCCATTGCCATTGCCATTGCCATTGCCATTGCCGGAATTGGTGATCATCGACTGATCCCCGATGGAGACTTCACAGGACTTCTTTACCCTGCATACCAGCACGAATATCTCGCAAGCGTGTGAGCAGTAACCGTTCCCATGACCTTGGTCGCATACGAAAGTGCTCTTCAACGTGGATTCACGGAAGAGTCCTCGATCGCGCCCGTATGGGGAACCCCTACGGGACGAGGGTTCCTAAGTTGCGCGTCTTTCCTCTTTGATCATTGGGAACTTGGAGGGCGATTAGTGTAGGCCCGGAGTGGATCGGCATCCGTGCAGGTGCATATCGCTTCGTCCAGGTCGGTTCACCTCGCCAAGCCACCCTTGAGCGCAGTCCTTTGCACTTTGCACCTTGCTGCCGGCGCGAGTCGCATCAAGTAGAGAGCGTCGCTTTGTTGCGAGAGTGTCGATATCGAGTCCGGGCAAAAAATAGTATTCATCAGACTTGAAATTTCGGAAGCCGTTATCAACTAGCGTTGAATTATGTATTCATACAATTTCTACGGCGTCGCCGCAATGGCCGGAATAGTCGCAGCATATATCGTCTGCTTCGTGCTTTTAGCTTTGCTTGGGCGATTGATACTCGTTGCAACCCAAGCACTCCGCGCTTATACTCTGGCCAAGAATCTGCAGATGGATCTGCTACTTGCGGACACAAATGACGAAGACCTAAAGAAGTAGGCCATCTAAAGAAGAACACCGCGGTGGCCACGTTTCGTCCCGTACAAGGGGGCGGCTTACGAAACAGAATACGTAACACGCCGAGGGTCGGCGAAGTCATCGCTGTTTCCGTCGACGGGGTGGCGGGGTTTGTTCCAGGTGTAGTCGCCATTCGGGTTGATGTGCTGCCAATATCCTTTTCAGTTCATGGAGACTAAACCACGCGACTAGCCCAGTTGCGCCCGTACCGCGAGCGGAACCCCTTACGGGACAGGTGATGGAAAGCCGATGAAGTGGCGGTCGTGAACGCCGGCACCTACCTCGTTTGGTTGGGGTGCTTCGTGAACACGTTGACGATCTTTACTGTTTTGCCATCAATGTAGAACCAGATACGTGCCCCACCGGAGAGTTCATATTGCCATTGATCGTGGGCGATGCCGTCGCGAACGATCGTTGCCAGTGGACCCTTGAGCTGGTGACACTTGGGGTCTGATTGATTGGGTGCCTTCGTGAGCCGGTCCCAGGCATCCGCAGCGGAGCTTTTCTGGGTCGCGACGATGTCGCGCCATCCGGTTGTGGCTTGACTCGTGGTGTGCTCGATCACGAATTCCGATGATCTAAGTGGCCGAGAAACGGAACCCTTCTTCGGAGACACTAGAAGCGGGGCTTCGTGACCGCCACCGGTTCGCGCAACCAATCGGGTTCATCCTGGCTCCAGCCTGCAGCGACCGCCTCCGCGGTGTTCTGCCAAGCTTTGATCTCGGTGAGTATTCGCCCAGGCTGATTGACGACGAAGGCCCCGCGGGCAGTGTCAATGATGTCCCGGGCGCATCGTCGCCAGCACGGGCTACGAGCGCAGCCATGACAACGAACACGTTCTCATTCGCAGCGTCGCCGCCGCTCCGGCACTCAGAGGTCTCGGCATGGGCCTCCAATTAGCGCGCTTCGCGCTCGACCGAGCCGCCGAATCCGAAGCAACTCGAGCCTGGCTCATCAGCCGACGATCCGGCCCGTTCTGGCAAAACGTCGGATTCGTTTCGGCGGACACGAGCGAACTCGCGATCGCTCTCGCGTCGACGCATCGGGTGCGGCTCTCTACAGAAACCGGACAGCTCCAACACGAAGTGGCGTGGAGCCAACTTCTCTAAAGAGATCGGCCTTGGCCATCCCGGGCACGACCGCAAGGGCAACCCTCAACGGGACGACGTGTGCCAGCGAGTCGACTGTGTGGACAGGACCAAAGCGATGCTTCCTCACGACGTCTCCTGCTTCACGGGCTTCCTCATTCGAGTTGTCGAACCGGTTGCCCGATGTGGGCAGCCGCTCCGTGACGCCGCCGGGGCGAATCATCGACACAACACGTGTCCGATATCGTGGTGATGGCCGGAGCCCAAAAGCAAATAGTTGCGATTGCCTGTCTGCCCGATGACGGCAAATGGTAGCTCTGACAATTTCATCTATCTCCCCGACGAAGAATATTCATGACTTCTAGAACGCTCGGGCCCTCTTGGGCTAATGAGGGGCTACGGTGCACAGCTCACAATCAGCAAGTTCTCACTGGGGACAGGGTGCGTTTATCGTGACCAGAAAACATCAGGTGCCACTCGGGCGCCTCAACGATCCACGTGCAATGATCAATGTGTTTGTGGGGATGCAAGTGGCACTGTTTGTCGGTGTCCTCATCGGAATCTGGGTCAAATCAGCCACTTCCAACGAACCGTATTTCGCAATCCTCGGACCTTACCTTCTCTTCACTTGGCTGCCTACGGCACTTGTCCTCGCGTTCGTGGGAACCATCATGTACAGACGCGCGAAACGGCAATGCGCTGCACGAGAGAACGAATAAGGTCGAGTGAATGCAGCGCCGATAACACCGTACTGGTGCGAACCCGCGAACGGACACCCTAAGAAGAGAGTGAAACGAAAATGCTTTTGAGTCTCGTTGCTGTAATAGCCTCACTCTTTTCCTTGCTCATCGTCTCGCTCTGCGCGTTCGGAGTGATTCCACCGAACCGAGTCATTGGAGTACGCACGAATACAACCCTCCAGTCCCGAAAAACGTGGAACACGGTCCATCGACGGGCTCTCGTCCCTCTGGCTGTCACAACGGTGGCAGTGGCCGGTTGCTGGCTTCTTTATCCGGCAGGAATTGTCGAGAGCAGCGCATCAGCTGGCTTCGGTCTAACGGTCCTAGTGGCTGGATTGCTCTGGGCGTGGACACGCGGCGTACATGGCATCCAACATCCCGCGAATCATGCTGGATGACAGCACCTGTCTCCTGCCAACGGAGCGACCTGCGAGATAGTCGGTGTATGCCCGACACCGTGATCGTGTGGAACGGCTAAATAGCTATCTGATCGGTCTGCCGCGCTAATGGAAGAGAGTTCCGCAAACCGAACGCTCAACGAGCATTGTGAGTGCGGTTGGTCCCGGGCCTACGGCCCATTGCGCTCCACGAGCGCGGCGCCGAGGCGCACGAGTTCCGAGCGCACGGATGCCGGCTCGAGAACGTCAATGTATTCACCCCATCCAGCGAGGCCGCGTGCGAGCATGATTTCGGCCGGCGCACTGATTCGGACCCTGGCTCGATGGTCGTCGATCGCGGTGTCCTCCACTGCCAGCTCGCCGAATTGTTCACGCAGGAAGGGCAATATCGCGGTATTTGTGACCACGATCGTGGATGCGCTCTCGCGCTGCTCGTTCACGTCGCGTACGACGATATCCCATGCCTCTGCGAGGTCGAAGTCGTCCGGGCGGTCGGCGGGATCTTCTGTGACAACTGCCCAGATGATCCGTTCGATGCGAAATGTGCGCTGGGCGCCATCCACGCCGCCGAGTAGGTACCACACCTCGCTCTTCTCGACCAGGCCCCACGGGTCGCAGAGTCTTTCGACCGGGTCGCGGTCCCAACCCCGGTAGCTCAGGCGTACCTTCCGGCGCTGTATGACAGCGGCCTGGAGTTCGGTCACGAGTGGTGGCTGTGCGCGGTGGGGCCGGCCCCACCGCGCGGGGTCAAGCACGACGGCCTCTGCCGCCGCTTCGGCATCCGTTCTAAAGCTGTCGGGAAGGGCGTGTACAAGCTTGCGGAGCGCCGACTTGGCCTCTGGGACTACGGACGCGGCTGGCCCGACTAGGAGGAAAAGCGCACGCGCCTCAGCCGATGTGAGCCCACTCAGGTCGGTGCGAGCACCGCCGAGTAGTTGCCACCCACCGCCACGGCCGACCTGTGGGTACACGGGAATTCCCGCAGCTGACAGCGCTTCGAGATCACGCCTCGCCGTAGCGACGGATGTCTCAAACTCAGCAGCTACTTCCTTCGCTGTCACGCGTCCCCGCGCCTGCATCAGCAGGAGTGTGGCGACGAGGCGATCTGCGCGCATGAGTCAATTGTCGCAAACAAAGTAGTCAGAAGGTGAGCACTTTACTGATGGAGACTGGCATCACGTGAATCGGAAGGAAAATCACATGTTGCGAGGCTTCGCTACCGTCAGCTATTTCGCCGCCGATCTGGAGGCGGCACGCAAGTGGTACAGCGAGCTGCTGGGTATCGACGCGTACTTTCAGATGCCCGGCTATGTGGAGTTCAGGGTTGGCGACTATCAGCACGAGCTTGGAATCATTGACGCGTCGTACGCGCCGCCAGTGCCAGACGGGCCGGCCGGGGAGATCATTCAATGGCACGTGGACGACCTGCCGGGGTCATTCGAGAAGCTGCTGTCGATGGGGGCGACCGAATACCAACCGCCGACTGACCGCAGTGAAGGATTTGTGACGGCATCCGTCGTCGATCCTTTCGGCAATATCCTGGGGATTATGTGTAACCCGCACTATCTCGAGGTGCTCAAGAAGGTTTCCGGGGAATGAGCGAAGCTGTCATGTCTCGGTCTGTCGCTGAGAAGATGGGAATCAAAGAGGGCGCGCTGGCCCACTTTGTGAACGCCCCTGCGTCGACCCTGAAGGCCATCGGGCTTCCGGAGTTGGAGGTCAGTAAGGATCTCGAGGGTGACTTCGACTACATCCATTTCTTCAGCGTGACTCAATCCGAGATGCACGACATCTTTCCAACACTGAAGCTCCATCTGAAGCCGTCGGGCATGTTGTGGCTCTCCTGGCCGAAGGCGCGGAAGCTGGGCTCAGGTCTCAGTCTGCCGAAGGTCATCGAGATCGGATACAACCACGGCCTCGTCGAGAGCACATGCCTGCGCATTGAGGACACGTGGGCAGGGCTGAAGTTCACGCACCCGAAAAACGGCAAGATCTACAACAACAGCTACGGATCCCTGCCCAATCTCTGAGCCGGGTACGCTGTTCTGCCCTCGGGTGGCCATGATTAACGCGGCGCCCGTGCGCGTCATAACTCCAAGATTGCGCCGCGCGACACCTGTAAATTGGTTCGAATGCAATGGCCGTATGCCGAACCCTCTGCGGGCGTGTCAGAAGAGTGACCCAAAGAGCAGGGTCGCGAGGGCGAGCGTCAGGAAGCCCATGCAATTGACCCATAGCTCCATTCCGAGGAAGCGAGCGCGGATGTGGGCGACGACTGCGGACGAGAAGTAGACGATGACGCCAACCGTGGCTGCTAGGCCTATTCCTGGAATGGCGAGCCCTACGAGCAGTCCGGTGATGGCGAGGGATTTAATAACGATGAGCGTCCACCACCACTGGCGCGGGAACCCCACCCCGTTCAAGCAGTCGCGGATGAACGTTGGTGGCTTGAGGGACATGCCAACGTCGACTGCTAGGGCTGCAGCAAGGGCAACTTCAAGCCACCAGTGCTCGGGGAGCAGAACCATTTCAGGCGGCCTTTCCGTTGACGAGGTAGCGCACCGTTTTCTCGAGCTCAGTCAGGGTGCTGTCTGGCTTCGGATTACCCTGGCCTGCCCAGATGAAGATTTCACCGAGATATGCGCGGTGGATGATGCGGGCTGTCGCGGACGCATCTGTCGCAGAGTGGCCAGCGCGAATAAGTACGTCCGACACCTGTTCTATGAGTACGCCGGTCAACTCCGCGAAGATCACCGACGGGTGTTTCCCGCCAACAAGAATGGCAGTGTAAGCGCGCGCCAGATCTGGCTGTGCTGCGAAGAATCGTACGAACGAACCGAGTATGTCGATGATCTCTGTAGCAGGGTCATGCGCGATCGGCGCGTCAAAAGGCGAGGTATGAATGCTGGCGATCTTCCGATCGAAGATCTCCACGAGCAGACCATTCTTGTCGGCAACAGCCATCACAGTTCCAACGCTGACCGCGGCGCTTTCGGCGATCTGTCGAATGGTTGTGGACGCGAAACCGTGCCGCACAAACAACTCGTCAGCAGCGCTCAGAACTTTGATGCGTGACGTGTCGCGTGCTCGAGCCCTTGAATGAACGTGTTCGATGAACATGTTCAGATTATAGCTCCCCTTTTTAAATCGATATGGCGATCGTGTCGTCGGCGAGGTGACTGAATTGGTTCGGTGCCGCCCCTAAAGCCGGACGTCCACCAGCACACCTGGGCATACGATTGCTGGCTCTGAGTCCGTTCCCGAAAGGGGAACCCTGTACGGGACGGTCGGGATCCTGCGTGCTTGCAATCGCCCTGTCGACTGTGGTTGTATTTAGATAGCTTTTCGATCTAGATAAAGGATGCTTGGGCATGGGGAATACAAATATCTGGTCTGAGACAGACCAGGCGTGGGTGACGCGCTATCGAGCGTCGACGGCGGGCAAGCATGTGCCGGCCGTTGCCCTCGAAGAGCGCGAGCGCGATTTGCTCAATGCCGTCCGGGAAGCAGATATACCTGCGGCCGAACTCTTCGGCGATGCCTCCACGCTCGCGGCAGACGATGTGCTCGAACTTGCCACGACCGCTGAAACGGTGCGCACTTCAGAAGGCGGCGGTCCGCGCCACGCTGTGAAGGACGCCGGCGGCACTCTGCTCGTCATGGGTATCGTCTCGGCGGCGCTGCTAGCTCTTCGCAGTGGCTGGTCCGCTGACATCTACTTTGCGCACCTCGTGCTGGCCGTCAGCGTCGCGATTCCGTTCATCGGCTGGATCGCCGCTCGAGCACTCTTCGCGGCGGGGCGATCGGTCGCAATGACAGGTGCGATCACGTCAGCAGTCGCCATTGCCCTAGCCGGGATCGCCTCCGCAGCCGCCTTGGGCAACGACCACATCGCTGCCCGCGCAGTGCCTGTCCCTCTCCTGGGCGTGGTACTAATCATCCCGGGCGTCGTCACGCTGGTGTGGGCGAGTCGGATGCGTCAGCAGGTCCTCCGCACGAGCTGGGACGACACCGACTGGCTGCAACGCTTGCGGGGCGGCCTGCGCGCGCGACTGGTGCCGGCAACCACCGCGCGGGGCCATGTCGCGGAAATCAAGCAGGCTCTGGACGCCAGTGACACGTCGGCGTATGAGGAATACGGTCACCCTCTGGTGCTTGCCCGCGAGATTGCCGACGCAAATCGAACATCACGCTCAAGCCTCTGGTGGCTGTGGATTCTTACCGGCATCGGTTCGCCCCTCGTCAGCGCAGTGCTGGTGATCACGGCGCAGAGTTGGGCAAATTTGACGATCCCTATCGCGGTCCTCCTCCTTCTCGCTTCTTTTGTTACCCCTGTCGCGGGTTGGAGCCGTCGACCATGGGCACAGAAGCGATGAGCACCGCAGCCTGGCAACGCGCCTCACTGCCGATGCTCATTCTCAACGTTCTCTCCGTCGCACCACGGCACGGATACGGCATCTCCCAATCGCTCGCGTCCGCCGGACTGCAACCCATCAAAGGCGCGCAACTATATCCCGCGCTGGTTCGACTCGAAGACGCGGGAGCAATCGTCGCCCGGTGGGAGCAAAGTGAGTCTGGACCCGCCCGCAAGGTCTATGAGCTCACGGCCGTCGGTCACGCGCAGAGGGAAGCGCTGCGCGGTCAATGGTTCGCCTTCATAGACGCAGCAGAAGCCGTGGGCCACGCGGACTGATCCGAGAATTTGCAACTCTCATAGGAATGAATGTGCACCCCTTGCCTGCATCGAGACTTCATGGAAGCTCATCTCCTCACGCGGGGCTTCTTGCGCTTTGCGATTTCCCGGAGACGACTAGTCGGCAGTTACCGACGCTCTAAGCATTGTGCCGCGTGATGTGTCCGGCGGATGCTCGACTCTGCTGATCGTGTCGCCCTGTGTCAGGGTCCCGGGTCTACAAGCCCTGCTGGCGCAGCAGTTCAGGAATACGCTCGCGGAAAGGGAAGAACCCGCGCGCGGCGTAGGGCCAAGCGAGCGTGTCCCAGCGCCGCCTGACGATCGTGACCGTTACTCCCTCCGAGGCGAGAGCGGCGCCGAGCGTCAGCATCCGTTCCTGCACCGGGCCTACCGGTGCGTTGGGCATAACCACCGTATCGAGGCGTTCGGACTCCGCCCACTTCAGAACCGTGGAGGGGAGCGCGTCGGGTAGCACTCTCGCCGGTCGCCCGAGGGCGTCTAAGGCCCGCTTGGCAGCGTCATCGAGGGCTGATGCCGTGAATCGCCGCACTGCATCCGAGGCGCCGGAGGGCGAGCGCTCGTCGGGATCGGTGGATCCGGCGATAGCCACGAGTCGGCTGTTCGAATCCAACCAGGAAAACTCGGCGCGCAGGCTTGCCGCGTCCAGATCCTCTTCGTGCAGCAACAGCCCCACTCGGGCGCCCAATGGGCTGGACTCGGCGGGAGCAATCGGTGCCCGCGTTGGCAGTGGCTCTTCGATGATCGCTCGTGCCGACGTGGCGAGTCCCGATGGCGAGAACCGGCCCTCGGTGTAGCGAGAAATGTTCGATGCCGTCGCGAGGTAGGTCTTTCCGGCTGTCTGGAGCCCGGCAACCCACCGCCAGGAGAGCGTGTTGGAGGCGGCATCGCCATCCAGAAGGTGTCGATAGAAGAAGTCCGCACCGAGTTGCCACGGCAGGCCGAGCGTGAAGATCCAGATGCTCGCAAACCACATGCGGGTGTGGTTGTGCAGGTATCCGGTGTCCACAAGCTCACGCACCCACGCATCCATCGCATCAATGCCGGTGTGCCCAGCGATAGCTTCGCGGTAACCTCCCGAGCGTGTGTCACTCGCGAGCCCGAGCTCGGCCACATCGCGGCGATAGCGTCGCCACACCTCGGGATTCTGCTCGAGCCATCCCTTCCAATACGTCCGCCAGAAGACTTCCTGCACAAATTTCTCGCATGCACCGAACCGATGCCGTTCAAGCACAGCCGAAACCACTTCACGCTCGGTCAGGAGTCTGTGGCGGAGGTACGGAGAGAGACCGGAGACGTTTTCACGGGAGGGTCCAGTGTCGTGATTGCGGTCTCGCGTGTAATCTAACCCCGCATGAGGGACGAACAGGCCGAGGGTTTCGAGGCCGGCAGCTCGGGTAGGAGTGAACATCCCCCTCATCATGCACCATGTGAATTTGAGAAGGTCCCGGTCGGCCCCCTGGGGCAACCCAGAACGGCCAACTCAACCGGTCGTCGCAACGAATTGTTGAATTCGCCGCCGGACTGCGGGACAGATCTGGGGCCAAACCGCCCGGCGGCCGTGCCCGCTGATGCCGTGTCACTCGGGGGCGTCGAGCACGACAGATCTGGGGCTGATCCACGCAACGGTCGAATACTCTGAGGCCGTGTCAGAGGGGAACCTCATACGGGACTGGAGTTCCTGAGTCGCGCGTTTTTCTTCTTCCCTCAATGGGAACGCGTATGGCGATTAGTCCAGCCCGAGAGCGAATATGACATCCGTGTACGCGCCTGTCACTTCGTCCAGGTCGCGTCGTCTCGTCAAGCCACCTTTGAGTGCAGTCCTTTGCGAGGGGAGATTCTCTGCCGTCGTGTAAGCGACGAGCGGGAGATGCGCGCCGAGCCCATGCCATCGCTCGACAGCGGCTGCAACTAACTCGCTGGCCAATCCTTTGCCCCATGCTGCCGGCGCCAGCCGGTAGTACAGGTTGTAGACCTGGCGTCCGCGCCAATTTGTCGCCCGAATGCCCCCCCAAAACCGATGACCACTTGAGGCACGTGCAATTCTTCGATAGCCCAGTACCCTTGCCCGTCAATCGCCCAGTTGGCCGCCCACGCTCTGCTTGCTCCTCAGCCTGTGAACGGTCGGTCATCGGGCCGGCTGGGTTGTATATGTTCGTGCGCGCATCCGAGTGCAAGAGCCACACTGAGCCGGCATCCTCTTCGATGACGGGCCGCAGAGAGAGGTGTTGGGTTTCTTTGGTCTCGCTGGTGATCATGAATCAATATTAACTGGGCGGCATGGTTGGTTACAGAACCGGACTGATAACGAATGACGTGAGCATCGATCCGCCTGGGTTGCCCGGGCTGGCTCGCATTTCCGCCCGGCAGCCGAACCTTTTGCAGGAAGTGGTGTCTGAGCTTATGCGAGCCAGTTTGCGCTGGCGTCGAAAACCTCTTGAAGCTCGTTGATGAAGCGGGCGGCATGGAACCCATCCGCGGCAGCGTGATGGATCTGCAGGGCGAACGGGAGCGTCACTTGCCCCGCCTGCTCGACGTACTTACCGAGAGTGAAGATAGGCAGGTAATGGTCGTGTCCATGGGCGATGTTCAGCTCGAATCCACTGAACGACAGCCAGGGCAGACTTGAGATGTCGAAGATGTTCTCTGGCACGTGGCCTTGAGGAAACATTGTGGTCGCTGTTCGATGTGTAGACAGCAACGCCACCGCCTGGTCGTAGAACTGTGAGAAATCCTGGTTATAGTCGACCCAGACGCTGGCGAAAGTCTCGCGGTCGGGATTCAACACAGTGAACGCCGGATGTACGACATTCCAAATTGACGGGTGGCCCTCCTTGTCGACAGCCATCCGAAATTCTTCGTGCTTGTTCACGACGGAGGCGATCGCCCAGATTTGTGCCGGATAGATTTTTCTGCCGGCATTCCGCAGCACGGCTACAAAACGGGTCACATCAAGCTGGACTGTCACGCTGTAAGTGCACGGAACACGGGTTTGATAATGGTCGAAATGTTCCCGACGCGGCCAGGTAGCTAGGTCAATGGGTGTTTTGTGGTCCACAAAATCATCTTCCCCCATCACGACCTCCCCACGGCCCAGTCGCCACAATTGAATATTGAGCGCCCGTATGAGGAACGGCGAATTCAACCGGTCGTCGCAACGATGGGTTTTTCTGGCTCTGACAATAGTCGTTGCATGGCTTGAGTGGGTGTGATGCCACCGAGTGTTTTGCGGGGTCGATTGTTGAGTTCGGTAGCGACTTCGAGCAGCCGCTCTGGCGAATGAACGGATAAGTCGGTGCCTGTGGGGAAATATTGGCGCAGCAGCCCGTTGGTGTTCTCGTTGGTGCCTCGTTGCCACGGCGAATGCGGATCACAGAAGTAGATATCCATCTTTGTGGCCAGCGTGATCTTCCGGTGCTGGGCCAGCTCGGTGCCCTGATCCCACGTCAAAGTCTTAGCCAAGTGTTTTGGCAGTGTCTTGATGGCTGCCAACAGGCAATCGCGAACCGTGATCGCGCCGGGTCACCGGGGAGGTGGACCAGCATCGTGAACCGTGTCTGACGCTCCACCAACGTAGCGATCGCCGACCGGCAGTGTGACCCCAAGATCAGATCCCCTTCCCAATGCCCAGGCACGGCCCGGTCGGAAACCTCCGCGGGTCGCTCGCTGATCATGGTCATGTCCGGGATCTTGCCCGAGTTCTTCGCAGCAGGCCGTCTCGGACGCCGGATGGCGCGGCCGGTGCGCAAATGCTGATGCAGATCACCGCTCAAGTCACCGCGGCCTCCCGCGTAGAGGGCTTGGTAGATCGCGTCCGGGCTGACCCGCATCTCCTGCCGATCGGGAAACACCGCAGCCAAATAATCACTGATCTGTTCCGGACTCCATTTCACGCACAACTTGGTCTGCACCAAAGAAGCCAGTTCAGGATGGTCGAATTTGCTGGTCTTGGGACGACGTCCACGGAGCTCAGCCTGCTTCTGCGCCGCATACGGGGCATACCTCGTCCGTGCCCGCGGGCCGGACTTGGACCCACCTCGAGCCAGCTCCCGACTGATCGTGGCAGCAGACCGGCCGACCAAGGCAGCGATCGCCCGCACGCCAGTGCCAGCCACGTGCAAGTCCGCGATCCGCAGCCGCTCCTCCAAGGACAAGTACCGCCCCGACCGCTCCACCTCAGGAAGAGGAATCCGCCCACCCGTTGCTTGACGCTAACGCCGTCCAGTTCATCGATTCACGCCCACAGCATCGCACGATGCGGTCAGCGTCGAGCCTTGAGCCATCAGCTCCCAGAACCGCGCCAGCTTCTCCACCAGTTCAAACTTCGACCACACGTACAACACCTCACAAAAATAGAGTGTTGCGACGACCGGTTGAATTCGCCAACCCCCTACGGGACACAATCTCGTTTTCCGCTGGCGGCATCGCACTTGGTGCATCTAGCCGCGCTGCTCCTGTGTTTAGAGCTTGTTGTAAACCTCGCGACGGTGTGCGACCTCGACGACGAGGATGAGGATTTGGTCGTCGTCAATATTTGTGAGGATTCGGTAATCGCCGACTCGGTACCGCCAGAATTCTTCGTTGACGAGCTTTTTGCCGAGCTGGCGCGGATTATCAAGTTGAGAGAGCTTCTGCTCAAGAAAATCACGGATCCGTTTCGCGGGGGCGGAGTCGAGTTTCCTGACCTGTTTTGCAGCTCTCGGGGTGAATCTGATCGTGTAGCTCACACAGGCCAGACCACGTCGGCGAGGTCAATCGCGTCGTCGTTGGACTGAGTGAATTCCTCGAGCGCATCCTTGGCCAGGAGGTAGTCTTCGTTCTCATCCAGATACTGGTTCAATGCTTCGGTCGCATAGAACGTTTTCGACCGACCCGTGCGCTCCGACAGGTACTGCAGGCGATGTTCTGTTTCATCGTCGATACGGAGATTGATTTGCGGCATATGGAATCCCTCCTCAGGATGCTATACAAATATAGCATTAGATGGGTCGCATAAACCGAACCCTCTACGGGACGCCGAGTTTTCTAGCAATGTTGAACCGCCGCGCCACGACCGCTCCGTTCGTGGCGCTGGAGGTCTCGGAGCTTGGCGCTCGTCCTGCTTGGTTAGAAACGGCCGTGGACCGTGGAATTGGCCGCCCGGCCTGAGCGGTAACGAGTTGTCATCGTACGGCTCTGTAGTGCTTCATTCTGCGCGCCGAAATGCCACACTCGTTTCATGACTTCCCATATTCGGTTGAAAAGTCGCCTCGGATTAGTGTTTCCCGCGGTGGGCATTGTGGTCGTTACTTGGCTCGTATTCTGGATGGCGCAAGGATTCCCCACGGCGTGTAGCCTCATGGGTCCCTGCTCTGGCCGCGATGTGCGGGTGGCGCCGGCTCTGCTTTTCGGCGGGATGATGCTGGCACCGTTGGCGGCAGTGATTCTCATGTCCGTCGTTCGCTCACCGGTGGGTTGGCTCGTTCGACTGTCCTATGTCGCCCTCGTCCTGCTCGCGGTTGTCGGGTACGTCATTATCAGCTTCAGCGCCGGGTTCGGCGTTGATGCGGCCTTCCTCGCTGGTCTCCTCGGAACGTTCGGGACGGCGCTGCTCGCCTATGTGGGAATTATTGCCCTTCGACGCGAAACTTGAGCGGCTACGCTTCCAAGCCGGGACCAGGCTGGTGAGCCCTCTATCTGCTACGACATGGTGCAGGTGCCCTGCCGATTTCCGGTGCCACCCGTGATGGCGGATTCATGCCGAGCTCCGGCGTCGAACAGCTCGGACCATGCTTCGCCGAATCGCTTGCAGCCCAAACGAAGCGAGATTCGAAGACCGCCCGTTGGGAAACGCTAAACGACGCCCCGTAGAGGAACCCCCTACGGGACGCTTGCGTTTGCAAGGACCGACGGAGAAGTTCGCTAGTTCACTGCCCAATCAGCGACCCAACGAAGGCTGTTAAGTCCTGGTGGCGGCAGACACCAGCGGACCATCTTGGTCTTGCAGTTATATCTGCAAGGATCTAGACTGAAGAATGAGGCCGCGCCACGCGCCGCCTCCACGGGCCAGATCCATCAGTCGGATCTGCGGCCACGTCGAGAAGAGAGAAGTGTTGTCATGGCGCCCAATGTGCTTGTGAACGGATCCCTTCTCGTGGATGAGACAGTCCGCCGCTCTGCCGAACTCTTCATCGCGCAAGCTCATGATCGCAACATCACCACGGCGTCGTTGACCCTGGATGATGGCACGACTGTTCAGTTGGACCGCACCCTGGCCGAACTTATGCAGTTTGTCATTCGAACGTTGCCTTCGGGCGCAGTGAACGTGCAGTCGGTTCCTTCTGAGATGACGTCAACGACTGCCGCAGGCGTTCTTGGGATATCCCGACCTACACTCATGAAGTTGGTGCAGGACGGCCTGCTCCCCTCGCACAAAGTAGGAGCACATCATCGCTTCAAGCACGCGGACGTCGCCATCCTCGCGGAGGCTCGCCGTGCTGCTCGACTGGATGCCTTCACCAAGCTTCGTGAACTCGATGACAGCCTCGAGGGGGCAGAGTAGAACAAGGGTGAAACCCAAGTCCACGCTGGACCGATAGCGTGGACGCGTGCACCACGGATTCGTCGACTCCAACGTATTGGGAAGCCGCACTCTCTACGACTGGCTATTCCTGCTGCGCAGCCAATCCAAGATGTTCAGTCTAAGCGCGACTCCGGACGTGCTTGACGAAACGCATCGCGTGTGGCGACGGAAGCATCCTTCGGCGGGCGGAGAGCTGCGCAGAAACCGCGAAAAAGTCTTTCGTGAGAACTTCGACGAAATCCTCGAGGACTGGACCGGTGGCGAGGCCCCGAACCTGAGGGACAAAGACGATCAGCACGTTCACAATGCGGCCGTTTACAGCCACGCAGACATTCTGCTCGCAATGAACATCAAGGACTTTGGCGGCCCGGACCTGCTGCCGTATGACGTATATACGCCCGACGAGTTCTTCTGCCTGGTAGAGAGCAGCCACTTGTTTGTTGTCCGCGAAGTCACTCGGACGCAGAACACCTATTGGCAGAGCCGACGCGCCAAAGGCGACTCGGTGACGAGCCTGGCCGAAGCGCTCGAAAAAGCTGGCTGTCCAAAATTCGCGGCAATCGTTGCTGAACACCTTCGGGTGCTGTCGGGGCCGATCTAGCCAACGCTGTCGTTGGATCCCGCAGATGGTGGCGCGGTTCACGTCCATGCGGTGTATGCCCATGCCGTCTCACAAGAGCTCTACGGTGCGTCGATCACGTCTGGCGCAGGTTGCCGGCGTCGGTGGCAGCACCACACGCGACTTCTGACGCCGACCACCCGTTTGTGACCCTGATATTGAGGCAGTTCGACCAAGCTGCCGACTGCTGGTCTTTGAGCACGAACTCCATGGGTCAACTTTGAGCGGCATCGACGCTGAACTCTTGTTGCGCTGGAACGCACCTGATCTGACATGACCACGTCAACGAAGTGACGACAGTCTCAGACGATCTCGGAACACATTCTGCGGGCCGCTGACACGCTTGGCAGACGCCCGCTCCCTCAGGGACGTCCATCCGGACACCGAACCATTCGATTGCTAGCTCTGGGTCCGTTCCCGATAAGGGAAGGCGAATTCAACCGGTCGTCGCAACACTCTATTTTTGTGAGGTGTTGTACGTGTGGTCGAAGTTTGAACTGGTGGAGAAGTAGGCGCGGTTCTGGGAGCTGATGGCTCAAGGCTCGATGCTGACCGCATCGTGCGATGCTGTGGGCGTGAATCGATGAACTGGACGGCGTTGGCGTCAAGCAACGGGTGGGCGGATCCCTCTTCCTGAGGTGGAGCGGTCGGGGCGGTACTTGTCCTTGGAGGAGTGGCTGCGGATCGCGGACTTGCACGTGGCTGGCACCGGCGTGCGGGCGATCGCTGCCTTGGTGGGCCGGTCTGCTGCCACGATCAGTCGGGAGCTGGCTCGAGGTGGGTCCAAGTCCGGCCCGCGGGCACGGACGAGGTATGCCCCGTATGCGTTGCAGAAGCAGGCTGAGCTCCGTGGACGTCGTCCCAAGACCAGCAAATTCGACCATCCTGAACTGGCTTCTTTGGTGCAGACCAAG
>NZ_PJJO01000051.1 GCF_002929535.1 Cryobacterium sp. Y11 | reverse complement strand
GACCACGAATGATCGAGTTCTTGATCGTCACGTTCGCCGCCTGAATCTTCACCAAGCCACGAATGTCGAGACCGTTCAGCACCGTACCGGGGGTAGTAACAGTGATATCACCGGTGTGCACCTTCAGCACGGTGCCAGCGGGAACGCCCGTGTTCGTGGCGCCGGGCATACCACCGGTCGGAGCCGACACCGGAGCAGGAGCAGGCGCAGGTGCTGGCGCGGGAGTCAGAGCAGGTGCTGGCGCGGGAGCCGGTGCCGGAGTCGGAGCTGGTGCGGGAGCAGGAGCAGGTGCTGGTGCGGGGGTGGGTGCCGGAACGACCTTCTTGGTGTAGCCCACGACGGTCATGTCGACCTTGACGTTGGCGGATTCACTGGCCACGACAATGGTTCCGTCGGATTTGCTCGTGACCGGCACCGTGTAGGTGCGCTCGGGGCCATCGCCAACCGGAGCGGTGAAATAGTACCGCTGCGTGTACTNCAATGGTTCCGTCGGATTTGCTCGTGACCGGCACCGTGTAGGTGCGCTCGGGGCCATCGCCAACCGGAGCGGTGAAATAGTACCGCTGCGTGTACTCCGGGCCGATGAGAACCTTGATGTCGGTGCGCGCCGCCGCGGTGGTGTCGAACATAACCTCAACCGATGCTGCGTCGGAGGGAATGGTTCCGAGGTCCGAAGCGACCTTGCTTCCGGCAGGCACGGCGACAGTGACGGTGTTAGCGGCGGCGCTGGCCGGAATGACCGCGAGGCCACTAAAGGCGACGGCGAAAGCGCCAGCCGCAGCAATGAGGGCCAGACGGCGAGACGGTCGAACGGTGGAGGGCGAAGCGAAAGCAGTGGAGGTCATTGTTCACATTTCGTCTAGTGCGCAGAATCGGGCGGTGCGAGTGAGGGCTGTAGGAGGCCGTGGTAACTGAAATGAGTATTACCCACAATGGGTAATGTCACAAGCAGACACATGGCTTTAACAGGTTCACCCCCGATCAGGGGTAGACGATGTGCGGGTTTCGGGTACAAAAAAGCGGCCGGACCTGCGTAAACAGGGCCGACCGCATCCGCTCGCCAAATTTAGCGAACCTGGCCAATCTGGGCCAACCCACGCCGAGTGCTAGCCCTCACCGGGCTGAACCACAGTGCAGATCGCGCCCGCCGCGAGGCACTTCACCGGCAACCTAGGCTGGCAGGCATGGACGTGCTACTCGATATCTGGCAACGCGTGAGCACACCTCATGCCGCGCTTGAACCATTCACCGCCTGGCTAACCGTGGCAGCAGCCGCCGCGATCGTGCTGTTTACTCCGGTCTGGCGCGTGGCGCGTCACGCCATCACGATCGTGCACGAGGGCGGCCACGGCGTCGTCGCGGTGCTGTGCGGGCGGCGACTGGGCGGCATACGCTTGCATTCGGACACCTCGGGACTCACCGTGAGCCGCGGGCGCCCGAGCGGTCCTGGCATGATTTTCACTCTGTTGGCCGGTTACCCGGCAGCCGCGCTGCTCGGTCTCGGTTCGGCTTGGCTGCTCAGCCGGGGCTACGACGTTGGCCTCCTCTGGGTGCTGCTCGCACTGCTAGCCCTGCTGCTCGTGCAGATTCGCAACTGGTTCGGACTCTGGTCGGTGGCTGTAACGGGCACCGTGGTCTTCGCCGTCTCGTGGTTCGGGTCACCGCAGGTACAGGGAATTTTTGCGCTCCTGATCACGGCCTTTCTACTGCTCGGTGCGTTGCGCACGTCTTTCGAGCTGCAGCAATCGCGGTCACGGCGGGCTGGCTCAACGTCGGACGCCGACCAGCTCGCCAGACTCACGCATATTCCGGGCATTTTTTGGGTGGCCGTCTTTCTTGGCATGCAATTCGCCTGCGTGGCGTTCGGCGCGATACTGCTCCGATTCACTCCAGTCTGATTGCCGCAGACGGCCAACCGTGACAGGGTGAATTACATGACAAAGATCGCAATTATCGGCGGGCACGGAAAAGTTGCCCTCCACCTCGCTCGCCTGCTCACGACGGCTGGCCACGAGGTCAGCTCGCTCATTCGCAACCCTAATCACGCTGCCGACGTTGCAGCGACCGGGGCTACACCGGTCATAGCGGATGTCGAGAATCTGTCCACAGGTCAAATCCAGACCGCGCTGGCCGGCCACGACGCCGTGGTCTGGTCTGCCGGAGCCGGCGGAGGAAGCGCGGAGCGCACCTACGCGGTCGACCGGGACGCGGCCATCCGCTCGATAAATGCTTGCGCACAAGAGGGGATCTACCGCTATGTGATGGTCTCGTACAAGGGCTCGCGGGCCAATCACGGCGCTTCCCCCGACGATGGCATGTTCGCCTATTACGAGGCCAAGGCGGCCGCTGACAACTATCTGCGCGGCACTTCGCTGAACTGGACCATTCTCGGACCGAGCACCCTGACGCTGAATCCCGCGAGCGGCTCCATCAATGTCGGCTCCGACTCACCGCGCGACGACACCTCTCGCGAGAATGTCGCGCTAGTCGCCGCCGCGGTGCTGGCCAGTGACAACACCGTGAGATCGTTCATCGAATTCACCGACGGCGACACCCCCATTGACGCGGCTGTCGCCGCTATTCACTAACCGAGTTCACCGTGCCAACAATGGCTGGGCGTTACGGCTACGGCCGCAGCGCGCAGCGCGCAGCCCTTGACGATCGTTCAGCGCTTCTAGAAACCGAAGTCGCCGCCAAAATCACCACCACCAAAGTCGCCACCGGAATCGCCGCCCGAATCGCTCGCCGAGTCGGCATTCACCTCTTCGTTGCTGTCTGTACCGGCATCCGTACCCCCGCCATCCATCGGCATAAAGGCGCTTACCAGTGCCGAACCAATGACGAATCCGGCTACGGTGCCGAGCAATGAGCTGCCCATCATACTGCCGAAGCCCATTCCGTTCTGGTTGCCAAACGAACGGGTGAGCGTGCCAGGCTGGCGCAGTTCGGCCCGGGTCGCGGCCTGGGCAAGCGTGGCCGGTGCGGCATCCACCGGGCGCTCCCGCGGTTCAACGTTCTCGGTCAGCTGGCGAAAGAGAATGTCGCGCTGCTCGTCGGTCAACTTCGAGAACGCCTCGGTGTGCACCTGTTCAATGGTTTCCGGTGGAGCCGTGCGCAGCAGGTACTGGTAACGCTCAACCGCGATCTCATCCTCGCTGCGCGCGGGGGCGCGGATCGGCCGGTTTGATCGGTCGTCTGTGGGTGATTGTTCCTTGCGGCCCAGCAGAAAGTCAAGAATTCCCATGGTGTCCTACTCCTTGTGTAAATATGTCTGTGATCTCCATTTTCTCAGATCTCTCTGAGTGCTGGCGTCGTCAGTTTCCCCGTCCAAACCAGGTCGTGACGCCAGGCGAGTACAGCACCGATTCCGGAGCGCGATCGGCGAGGCCGGCAAAACCTGCACCAGCCAGCAGCGTGTCGTCGATGCTCACAAGTTCGGCACGGTACAACGGCCACGGCTCATGGTGGTTGCGTAAATGCACCGTGCGACCACGGATACTCGTGAACAACGCCCATCGTGCGGTGAGAAAATCTGCCAACGGATCATCGACGACGGCGACTAAACCCGGTCGGGCCACGACCGCTGTGTACTTGGTGCGGTCCCCGTGCCGCGTCGAGGTGTACCGGTACTGGCCGGAATCAACCGTGAGACCGGTCCGCGACCAGACATAGGGCAGCGAGAACAGACCGCGAGCAGCTAGTACGGCCGCGAGACGACTGGCCTCTAGCGATACAAACACGACACCGCGACGGCCCTGGGAGTCGACGGCATAGAGGCGCACATTCACTTCAACGAAGGAGCCAAAGTACGGTATCGGCGGGCTGCCGAGAATTGTCGCGCGATCGAGCACGAACGGAATAAGGCCGACCCAGGCCGACCCGTTGTATTGATCGGGTATGAGGCCGTGAGGCAGGAGCGGGGCGACCAGCGTGGCGTCCACTCGCCAATGCAGAAAAACCAGGTGCGACCAGCGCTGACTGGCCGACGCCCGCCCCGCCAGGGGCGGTGCGACCGCCGAGATGGGATAGGCCTCGGCGTTCGTCACGGGTTCCTTTCACACATAATTTTGCTGGGAATTCTCGCGGGGTGTGCCTCACGGTACTCGCTGGGACAGCGTCTACGCCTGTTGATTAACCGGGAATGAGGGTCGGAAGCCACCGCTGCACAGTAATCGCGGAGGCGGCTTGTGTAAACATGATTAAGACGAAATCGTTTTGAAGCAACACATGAAACAGTGGATGAGGGAGCAGGATGCCGGGTTCGACCGTTCTCGACCTCTTACTGATCTTGGTCTTGATTGTTGCCCTCGTCAACGGCTACCGCAGCGGACTGCTGCAAAGCCTCACCGGTATCGTCGGCGCTGTGGCCGGCGGAGTCGCTGCCTTCTTCGCTGTTCCCCTGGTGGGCGGCTGGGTAACTGAGGCGCAATGGCGCACACCAGCCACCATCGCAGTCGCGGTAGTGCTCGTGCTCATCGGACATTCACTGGGCACCTCCGCGGGAAGCGTGTTGGGGCGCAGAAAGAAGCGCTCCCCCCTCGGTGCCATCAATCGCATGCTAGGCGCTGTCTTCGCCGCCGTCGCTTCGGCCCTTGTGGCGTCGATGGTGGCGTTCAGCATTGGCGCTCTCGGCGTTCCGTTCCTTTCCCCGGCCATCGCCTCGTCGACCGTCGTGTCTGGCATCGACTCGCTGACCCCCGACCCGGTTAAGGCGCTCCTGGCCGAGCTACGCTCGGTTGCGGTGACGCAGGGTCTACCGCGCATTGTTGATGCCTTCACCGGCCCGACGCCGGATGCAGCCGAAGCCGACACCAGTAGCCCTGCCCTGGCGGTGGCCGCGCAGTCCGTGGTACGCATCACGGGAACAGCCTATGCCTGTGGTCAGAGTCAGTCGGGCAGTGGTTTCGTGGTGACCGACGGTCGGGTCATCACCAACGCTCACGTCGTCGCCGGCGTGGACCGCCCCGTCATTGAAACTCCGTCGGGTGAGGCCCTGGCCGGAGAAATCGTCTATTTTGACCCGGTTGACGACCTCGCGATCATTTCCGTGCCCGGCCTCAGCGCCGCGCCACTGACCGTCGGTGAGAATCTGCGCGCTGGCAGTGCAGCTATTGCCGATGGATACCCGTTTGGTGGACCGTTCGTCTCCGACCCGGCCCGGGTGCTTGCCCTCGGCACGATCAGCGTCGCCGATATTTACGGTCAGGATCCGACACAGCGCCAGGTTTACACTGTCGCCTCCGACGTGCAACAGGGCGAATCGGGCGGGCCTCTGCTGAGCGAATCCGGCCTCGTGGTCGGCGTCATCTTCGCCAAGGCGTCCAATACCGACAACGTCGGCTATGCCGTCGCTCTCGCTGAGGTTCAACCAGTCATCAGCCAGGCACCTGGTCTGACCAACGCGGTATCGTCCGGAACCTGCGTACGCGGCTAGCCACCGGCATCCGTTCGTACAACACAGGGCGGCCCAGGGGCGAGATAAACCCGCATTCCGTGCCGCCCTGGTAGAAATTAGAACCTAGACGCGTTCGAGGGCGTAGCCATCTTCGCCGTGCACGCTGGTATCGATTCCGGCGAGTTCGTCTTCGTTCTTGATGCGGAAACCGATGGTTTTCTCGATCGCGAGGCCGAGCAGGTACGCGATGACGAAGGAGTAGACCAGAACGGAGAAGGCCGCGATGGCCTGCACAGCCAGCTGGCCGAGGTTTCCACCACCGGTGAACAGGCCGGTGCCGATGGCGAAGAAGCCGAGGTAGAGGGTGCCGATGATGCCGCCGACGAGGTGGATACCAACAACGTCGAGGGAGTCGTCGAAGCCGAGCTTGAACTTGAGCTCAACAGCGAGAGCACAGACGGCTCCGGCCACAGCACCGAGCAACAGGGCCCAGCCGGGTTCGAGGCTGGCACAGGCCGGGGTGATCGCGACCAGGCCGGCAACCGCGCCGGATGCTGCGCCCACCGACGTGGCCTTGCCGTCCTTGAACTTCTCCACTAGCATCCAGCCGAGGATGGCCGCTGCCGTGGCGCCGAGGGTGTTGACCACGATGATGCCGACGTTGGCGAGGCCGTTGAGCCATTCTGCTCCGGCGTTGAAACCAAACCAGCCGAACCAGAGAATGGAAGCACCGATGAGCACGAGCGGCACGTTGTGCGGCTTGGTGATGCCTTTCTGAAATCCGACGCGCTTGCCGAGAACCAGAGCGAGAGCGAGCGCTGCGGCACCGGCGTTGGTGTGTACCGCCGTTCCACCGGCGTAGTCGATGACCTCGGGCAGGCCGAGGGTGTTGCCAAGTTCCATGATCCAGCCGCCGCCCCAGACCCACGCTGCAACTGGGAAGTAGACCAGCGTCGCCCAGATACCGGCGAAAATCATCCAGGAGCCGAACTTGGCCCGGTCGGCAACTGCGCCGCTAATGAGTGCAACGGTAATGATGGCGAAGGTGGCACCGTAGGTGGCACCGAGCAGGTCAATGCTGCCGGTTTCACCCAGTGCGAGCTTGCCGAGGCCGAAGTCGGAGAACGGATTGCCGGAGAATTGGGCGGGGTTGCTGACGGCACTCATGTTGAAGCCGTACAGAATCCACAGCACGCTGATCAGGCCCAGCGCACCGAAGCTCATCATCATCATGCTGATGACACTCTTGGCCTTGACCAGCCCGCCGTAGAAGAAGGCGACGCCCGGTGTCATAAACAACACGAGTGCGGTGGCTGTCAGCCCCCACGCAATGCTTCCGGTATCCATAGATTGTCCTCACGCGTCTCGAATGTGCAGGGTGTACCGCGAGGCAAGCCACCGCGGATACGACTCCAGTATCCGATTGCGCTGTTTCGACAAACCTTCCGACGTGTTACGGATCGGTTACGGGCTCTGGCGAATTGTTAACGCCAGATTTCAGACGCAGCTCATTCGTCGCTAATCGGTGTGCGTCGGCAGCTCCCCGGTGGTGAGGGCGACCATGCGCGACTGGGAGCGCTGGTATTTCTTGCGGTAGCCGCCAGCCATCATCTCGTCGTCGAACACCTCGTTGAGTGGACGCCCACTGGCAACGATGGGGATTTCAGCGTCGTAGACGCGGTCGATGAAGGCGACGAGGCGGAGGGCATCCGTTTGATCGGTCAGCAGGTAGACACCGCGAATGGCAATGACCTCGACGTCGCGAATGACCTTGACGTATTTGGAGGGGTGCACGGTGGCGAGGTGGCGCATGAGGGCGCCGAAGTCGTCTTCGGTCACCTTCGAACCGCGTACCAGGAGCGTGTTGACCAGGTGTTCGCGGGCTTCGGGTTCGACCGAAACAGCCTGGCCGGTGACGTTGCGTCGGCGGTAGTCGAGTCCATCAATGCGCAGCGTCTCGAAATTGGCGCTCATGGCGGAGATCTCACGGAGAAAATCCTGCGCGGCGAACCGGCCCTCGCCGAGCGAGTTAGGCGGGGTGTTCGACGTGGCTGCAACCCGTGTGCCGGTGGCGACAAGTTCGCCGAGCAGTCGGGTCATCACCATGGTGTCGCCCGGATCATCCAGCTCGAACTCATCGATGCAGATGAGCTTCGCGCTGCGCAACTCCTTGATGGTTTCCTGGTAGCCGAGCGCACCGACCAGGGCGGTGTACTCGATGAAGGTGCCGAAGTACTTGGGTCCCGTCGCCGCATGCCAGAGCGCTGCCAACAGGTGCGTCTTGCCGACGCCAAACCCGCCGTCGAGGTAGATGCCGGGCAGGTCGTCCTTGGCCTGGCGACGGCGGGAGAAAAACCCGGCCGGCCGGGGGTTCACGAATTGAATAAGCTTCTCGACGGCCTCGAGCTGGGAGGGGTAGTCGTGGTCTGGTCGATAGTTCTCGAACGAGGCGTGTTCAAATTGGGGAGGCGGAACCAGCTCGGACACAATTTCCCGACCCGTGATGGTCGGCGTTCGGTCGGCCAGTTGCGGAACCGTGTGGTGAGCTTTCTGGTGAGCCTCTGGTGCCATGCTGAAATGCCCGTTCTCCTGGGTTTAGCTGCGAATACGCTGGGTGTCGGCACCGCGTAGGTTTAAGGGGTGGACCAGACAAGCTTAATCCGCGGTCAACCCGACTCACGAATGCATCCGCTGTCCACCAGGAGGTTCTATGTCCGCCCCGTTCGACACGACCGAAAAGTTTGCCGCGTACGCCCACCCCTCGAAACTTGTTTCAACCGAGTGGCTGGCTAAGCACCAGGGTGACGCCGGTCTCGTGATCGTCGAATCTGACGAGGACGTGCTGCTCTACGAAGTGGGCCACATTCCCGGTTCGGTCAAAATCGACTGGCACACCGACCTCAACGACACGGTCAACCGCGACTACATCGATGGGGCAGCCTTCGCCGCGCTGCTGTCGAGCAAGGGCATCGCCCGCGACAGCACCGTCGTCATTTACGGCGATAAGAGCAACTGGTGGGCTGCATACGCCCTGTGGGTCTTCACCCTGTTCGGACACGACGACGTTCGCCTGCTCGATGGTGGCCGAGAGAAATGGCTCGCCGAGGAACGCGAGATGACAACGGATGCCTCGAGCACAACGACCACCGATTACCCGGTCGTCGAACGTAACGACGCTCCCATTCGAGCGTTCAAGGACGACGTGCTTGCCCACTTCGGCAAGCCGCTGATCGACGTTCGCTCGCCGGAAGAATACAGCGGAGCCCGCACGACCATGCCCGCATACCCGGAAGAGGGCGCCCTGCGCGGTGGCCACATCCCATCGGCCGTTTCCGTGCCGTGGGCCCGCGCCGCAGCGAGCGACTCGACCTTCAAACCGCGCAGCGAACTCGACGCTATCTATCGGGCCGAAGCCGGCCTGACCGACGGCGACGACGTGATCGCCTACTGCCGCATCGGGGAACGATCCAGCCACACCTGGTTCGTGCTCACCCACCTGCTCGGTTTCGAGGGCGTGCGCAACTATGACGGGTCCTGGACCGAGTGGGGCAACGCCGTTGCGGTACCCATCAGTGTCGGCACCGACCCCGGCGTCGCCCCGGCGCCCCGCCCGTGACCACGCTACCGGCCCAGCTCGCCGACATTCAGGAGGATTTTCTCGCCCTCGAGCAGAAGGACCGCCTGCTGTTGCTGCTCGAGTTCTCCAACGAGCTTCCCGAGCTGCCGGCGCGCTTTCAGGAGCATCCCGACCTGCTCGAACGCGTCGTCGAGTGTCAGTCACCGGTATTCATCTTCGTTGAAGTGGATGCCGACTCCGCGTTTCACCTGCACGCGACCGCCCCGCGCGAATCGCCAACCACTCGCGGATTCGCGTCGATCCTCGCTCAGGGCCTCGACGGCTTGAGCGTGGAACAGGTTCTGGCCGTTCCCGACGACTACCCGCAGTCGATTGGTCTCAGCGCAGCGGTCTCACCGCTCCGCCTGCGCGGCATGAGCGCCATGCTCGGCCGGGCCAAGCGTCAGTTGCGGGAGCGCATCGCTGGCTAGTCCCTACAATTCGGCCAGCCAGGCCGCGATCGCACCGTTCCACCGCACCGGGTCGTAGTTGAACAGTTTGGTGTGCCGCGCCTCGGTGAACGAGACGAAAGTCACCAGGTCGGGGCGCCGTTCGGCGAGGCGCCGCGACCCGGTGGCCGGTACGAATCCGTCGTCGTCACTGTGCAGCAACAGAACGGACCGGTTCAGGTCACGGGCGCGCGCGACGAAATCGAGTCGACCAAAGTCGATCGGCGTTCCGAGGCCGGTCAATCGTTGTCCCCGTCGTGACCCCATCAGTGCAACTGCCCCGGTGGCGATCTGTCTGGGCAACCTGCGGTCAATCGCCTGCGCGGCCACAACGTCAGCCCAGTCGATCACGGGTGATTCCAGCACCACACCGATGATGAGGTGCGCGTGCGTGCTGCGGGTCAGCGCCTGCAGCACGATGGCCCCGCCCATCGACCAGCCCATGAGTACGATGCTTCGGGCGCCTCGCTCGACCGCGAAGCTGATGGCGGCCTCGACGTCGAGCCATTCCGTGTCACCGAGCCCATAGCATCCGTCGACGCTCGCCGGGGCATCCCCGTCATTGCGATAGGAGATGAGGAGTGAGGTGTAGCCGGCCTGGCAAAACACCGGCACCGCCCGCAGGCCCTCCTCGCGCCGCACTGCCCGGCCGTGCACCTGAATGGCCCAGTGGTCTGCTGGGCCGTCTGGAGTCGAGGGAACTAGCCACGCTGGCGCGGGGCCAAGGTCGGTGGGAACAGCCACAGCCTGCCAGGGCAGGCCGAGGTCGGCGGGTGTCGTGTAGAGCCAGCCGCTGAACCGCCCGCGGCGGGCGCCGGCGAGATCACCGTAGTCGACGCTGATGATACGCCGAGTGACCGTTCCGGCCGTGCGCTCGGTGATCTCGCCGACCTTGGCATGGCCGGTGCCGCCGCTGAAGAAGAAGCTGTAGTCACCGGGAAGTACGGAATCGCGGTGACGTTGCAGGGTGAGCGTGCCGCCGGCCAGGTCAACGGCGAACACTCGCGTATCGTCCTTGCGTTTGCTGGGCGGCGTCACGATGGTCTTGGCCATAACGGCGGCCAGCACGCCAGCGGTACCGAGCACCACAAGGGCGGAACCGGCAACCGCGATGCCGGTCACGGCCAGAATCGATCCGAGAAGCGACCGGGAAACAGCGTGCTGACGCCCGATTGGGGGCTGAGGGTCGTGCATGCGCACCTCCGACTGGTCGGCGTGCCTCACGGACAACACCCAGAAAAACTCTAGTCTGCAAACGTGCCCGAAACAGAACAATCGTTCCCCGCGGAGTTTGCCGCGGCAGTGTCGGCGATTCGCCGCGCCACGAGTCGGGCCGAATTAGTCGTCTCCGAGATCACGGCTCCGGCTCGACTCGCGCCCTATTCCATCGCCCTATCCGGCGACATCACGCCGGTGCGGCACGGCAGCGACTCCGACCTGGGCACTGGACGGTTCATCCTGCTCTACGACCCGGACGAGCCGGAAGGCTGGAATGGCGCCTTTCGAGTCGTCTGTTTCGCACAGGCTCCACTGGAGATCGAGATCGGACTTGACCCGTTTCTCGCCGAGGTCACCTGGGCCTGGCTGGTCGATGCCCTCGACGCTCGCAAGGCGCAGTACACCGCGGCCTCGGGAACGGCGACTAAAATAATCTCATCAGGCTTTGGCGAACTCGCCAAACAGGGAGATGGCGCGCAGATTGAGCTGCGTGCGTCGTGGACACCCCTGGATCACAATCTCACCGCCCACGTCGAGGGGTGGGGCGAGCTGCTGTGCATGCTCGCCGGACTCCCTCCCGCTGGGGAAGGAGTCAGCATGTTGTCAGCACGCCGAGCAGCCCGTGGTTGAATCGCAATCCAATCAACCCACGCTCGTTCAGCACCAGGTCGTGGATACCCGCGCGGCGTACCTCGCCGCGACGGCCGCCCTGGCCGCCGGAAACGGGCCGGTCGGGGTCGACGCGGAACGGGCATCCGGTTTCACCTATTCGCAACGCGCCTATCTCATTCAGATTTACCGCCGTGGCGCCGGAACGTTTCTGTTCGACCCACCGCCGATCGGCGATTTTAGCGAGTTGAACGATGCCCTGACGGATGTGGAGTGGATTCTGCACGCCGCGAGCCAGGACCTGGCCTGCCTGCGCGAGGTCGGGCTCGACCCTGTGCGCATCTTCGACACCGAGCTGGCCGCACGGCTGCTCGGTATCCCCCGGGTCGGGCTCGGCACCGTTGTAGAAAACCTGCTCGGCATTCACCTCGCCAAGGAGCACTCCGCGGCGAATTGGTCGACGAGGCCGCTGCCGGAATCGTGGCTGGTCTACGCGGCCCTCGACGTTGAGCTGCTTCCCGATCTGCGGGACCGTATGGTGGATTTGTTGGTGGAGTCCAATAAAACCGATATCGCCGATCAGGAATTCGCTGCGACCCTGGCCAAGGAAGCCAAGGCCGCTCGGGTCGACCCGTGGCGTCGACTGTCCGGCCTGCACTCGCTGCGCAGCCAGCGCAACCTCGCTGTCGCCCGCGAACTCTGGCTGGCTCGCGACGCATTTGCGCGCGACGTTGATGTCTCCCCCGGGCGCCTCGTTCCAGACGCCTCCTTACTCGCCGCCGCTCGGGTGATTCCCGCGACCCGGCAGGCGCTGTCCGACCTGCGCGAGTTCAATGGACGCGCCAGTCGCAATGAGCTCGACCGGTGGTGGGACGCGATTCAGCGCGGCCGCACAAGTACCGACCTGCCCCCGCTCAAGGCAAGCAACGACACCCTGCCGCCACCGCGGGCCTGGGCCGATCGCAACCCAGAGGCCGACGTGCGCTACAAAGCCGCCAGGGCTGCCCTGCAGACAGTGACCGACGAGCTGGAGATTCCGCTGGAGAATCTGCTGACCCCTGACTACCTGCGCCGGGTGGCCTGGACGCCGCCGGAGCCGCTGGATGCGGCATCCGTTGCGCAGGTGTTGACCCATTTAGGGGCGCGACGCTGGCAAGTTGACGTCACTGCACAATTAATTGCGGATGCTTTTGTAGAGATTCCACAAGTTGTCGACGCGACCTCGGATTTGGGGTCGTAGAAACCAGCAAACGATTCGGGCCGTGATTTTCGCCACCCTAGGATCGGTGCAGAGCTAACAGATCTGATAACACGTACGGGAGGCATTGTGGCCGAGAGAACAGAAGTCGTCTTTGTGGACGGGGTTCGAACCCCGTTCGGACGCGCCGGCGAAAAGGGCATGTACTGGAACACCCGGGCCGACGACCTCGTGGTCAAGGCAATTATCGGGCTGATGGAACGCAACCCCACTGCGCCGGCGGAGCGCATCGACGATGTCGCGATCGCGGCAACCACGCAAACCGGCGACCAGGGCCTCACCCTCGGTCGCACGGCGGCACTGCTGGCCGGGCTGCCGAAATCGGTTCCCGGTTTCGCAATTGACCGAATGTGCGCCGGCGCGATGACCGCGGTGACCATGATGGGGTCCTCGATCGGGTTCGGGGCCTACGACCTCGCCATTGCTGGCGGCGTCGAGCACATGGGCAGGCACCCGATGGGTTTTGGGGCCGATCCAAACCCGCGGTTCCTCTCCGAACGGCTGGTCAACGAAGACGCCCTCAACATGGGCGCCACCGCCGAACGCATTCATGACCGCTTCCCGGCCTATACCAAGGAACGTTCAGACCGGTTTGCGCTGCGCAGCCAGCAGAAAGTCGCTACGGCCTATGCCGAGGGCAAAATTCAACCTGACCTGATTCCTGTCGCCACGCGCAGCGAATCGGGCTGGGGCCTAGCCACCCGTGATGAGGCACCACGCCCCGACACGACTATGGAGGGCCTCTCAGCCCTGCGCACTCCGTTCCGTCCACACGGACGGGTCACCGCCGGCAACGCCTCCGGCCTCAACGACGGCGCATCGGCCTGCCTGCTGGCCAGCGGCGCGACGGCCAAGGAACTCGGCCTGGGCGTGAAAATGACCATGACCAGCTTCGCCTTCGCCGGCGTCGAGCCGGAGGTGATGGGCCTCGGCCCGATACCATCCACCGAGAAGGCGCTGCGCAAGGCTGGCCTGTCCATAACTGATATCGGCCTGTTCGAGCTCAACGAAGCCTTCGCCGTGCAGGTCATCTCCTTTCTCGACCACTTCGGCATCGATGACGAAGACCCCCGCGTGAACGAATACGGCGGAGCAATTGCGATGGGGCATCCGCTTGCATCATCGGGGGTGCGCCTGATGAATCAGCTCGCCCACCAGTTCGAGTCCCACCCCGAGGTGCGCTATGGCCTCACTGCCATGTGCATCGGCCTCGGCCAGGGTGGCTCCGTGATTTGGGAAAACCCGCACTTCAACAAGAAGGCAGCCACGCGATGACCGACTACAGTACTTTGGACTTCAGCTCGCTGGTTGCGATCAGCGGCGACGAGGTTGTCACACATTCTTTCATGCGCGATGTACCACTCTCCGCCGGCCGTACGCTGGCTCTCGTGACGCTCGACAACGGACGCGACCACACCCGGCCGAATACCCTCGGCCCGGTCACCCTGCTCGAGTTCGCCGCGACCATGGACGAGCTCACGGCTCGCGCCGGGCGCGGCGAAATTCACGGCGTGGCCGTCACCGGTAAGCCGTTCATTTTGGCCGCTGGCGCTGACCTCAGCAAGGTTGCCGAGATTCCCTCGCTTGAAGTCGGCGCGCTGCTCGGCCAGCTCGGCCACCACGCGCTCGGCAAGCTCGACACGCTCGGCGTGCCGTCGTTCGTGTTCATCAACGGACTCGCGCTCGGCGGTGGCCTCGAGGTTGGCCTGAACGCGAGCTATCGCACGGTGGACGCAGCCGTGCCGGCAATCGCG
The DNA here is from genome assembly GCF_002929535.1 of Cryobacterium sp. Y11. Taxonomy (GTDB): domain Bacteria; phylum Actinomycetota; class Actinomycetes; order Actinomycetales; family Microbacteriaceae; genus Cryobacterium. Next base: position 130,427 of record NZ_PJJO01000051.1, on the reverse strand, counting down.
CTACCCGAGGTCTTTCTCGGCCTGATTCCCGGCTGGGGCGGCTCCTACCTGCTGCCCAACCTGATCGGTATCGAAAATGCCCTGAAAGTCATTATCGAGAACCCCCTCAAGAACAACCGCACCCTCACCGGAGCGGATGCCCTCGCCCTCGGTATCGCGGATGTCATGTTCACCTCGGCGCGGTTTCTCGAAGAGTCCATTGCTTGGGCCGACGGGGTGATCGCCGGCACGGTGAAGGTGTCCCGACCGAATACACCAGGCAAGATCGAACGCCTGGTCAAGTGGGACGTTGCCATCGGTATTGCCCGCAAGATGCTCGTGAACCGCATCGGCGAAGTCGCCACGTCACCGTATGTGGCGCTCGACCTGCTGCAGGCCGCCAAGAGTGGCACTCGTGCCGAAGGCTTTCAGCGCGAAGACGAGGCTTTGGCCGGACTCATCGCCGGCGACCAACTGCAGGCAAGCATCTACGCCTTTAACCTCGTGCAAAAGCGCGCCAAGCGGCCGGCCGGAGCGCCGGACAAGAAGCTGGCCCGCCCGATCACCAAGGTGGGCGTGATCGGAGCCGGTCTCATGGCCAGCCAGTTCGCGCTGCTGTTCGTGCGGCGCCTCAAAGTGCCCGTCGTCATCACCGACCTAGACCAGGCGCGCGTTGACAAGGGTGTGGCCTATATTCACGACGAGATTGCCACCCTCCAGGCTAAAAATCGCATCTCCCCCGACGAGGCCAACCGGCTGCGCGCCCTCGTGACGGGCACGACCGACAAGTCGTTGTTCTCCGATGCGGACTGGGTGATCGAGGCCGTCTTCGAAGAACTCGGCGTCAAGCAAAACGTGTTCGCCGAGATCGAGAAGTTCATCTCCCCCGAGGCCATTCTGGCCACGAACACCTCATCGCTGTCGGTCGAGCAGATCGGGTCGAAGCTGACGCATCCGGAGCGCCTAGTTGGGTTCCACTTCTTCAACCCGGTAGCCGTCATGCCGCTGATCGAGGTCGTCAACACTCCGCAGACCGATGAGGTGACGCTCGCCACGGCCATGGTCGTTGCCGGTAAGCTGCGAAAAAACGCGGTAATCACTCGGGACACGCCCGGCTTCGTGGTGAACCGGGTGCTCGCCAAGCTGCTCGGTGAAGCAATGCACGCCGTCGACACGGGCACCCCGTTCGAGGTCGTTGAAGCCGCTGTTGCGCCGTTCGGCCTGCCCATGAGCCCGTTCGAGCTGCTCGAATTGGTCGGCCTCACCGTCGGCGCTCACGTGCTCGACACCCACCATGCGGCGTTCCCCGACCGGTTCTTCGAGAGCGATAATCTGCACAAGCTCGCCGAACACGGCAAGATTCTCGAGCGTGACGGTAAGGGCCGCCGTACCGGTTTCGACAAGGGCGCGCTGAAGATCGTCGCCGGCGGCAGCACGCCGATGACGGCCGCACAGATTCTGCAGCGGGTCGAAGACGGCCTGGTCGACGAGATCAAGCGGATGCTCGACGCCACTGTGGTACACGCGGCCGAGGACATCGACCTGTGCATGCTCCTGGGCGCTGGCTGGCCGTTCCAGATGGGCGGGATCACCCCGTACCTCGACCGGGTCGGCGCGAGCGAGCGGGTCTTCGGCGGCACCTTCCATACGCCGGCGATCCGCGGGATCGGCGCAGCGGTCGGGGCAGCATCCGCTCACAGCTAGCGAGAACGGGGCACGGCCCTTGACCGGGCCCACTTCACGTCCGCGGGCCCAGTTTATAAACTGGGCCCGTGGACGGGGCCCGGGCCCCGTCCGTAGCCGGGACGGGGGGCTAGTCTCGGCGGGTTACTTGGATGGCGCCGGTGTCGGTGTGGCCTTCGGGCAGGGGGCGGGCGTTGGGAATCTTGCTGCCGAGCACCATTGCCACCACGTCGCGGGCGATGGTCTGCGGGGTGAGGCCGACCCGCTCCAGAATTTCGGCGCGGGTGCCGTGATCGAGGAACTGGTCTGGCAGGCCGAGTTCGGTCACCGCCGTGTCGACGCCGGCTTCACGCAAATCTTGACGGATGCGCGTGCCGATCCCACCGACCCGAATGCCGTCCTCAATCGTGACGACGATGCGGTGCTCGGCGGCGAGGGTGATGATGCTCCGCGGTACGGGAACGACCCAGCGGGGGTCGACGACCGTTGCCCCGATGCCCTGGGCGGCGAGCCGGTCAGCGACCTCGAGCCCCAGCGCGGCCATGGGACCGACCGTGACAATCAGCACGTCCCGTTGGGTGGCCTCTTGCAGCACGTCTACGCCGTCGTCGAGACGGCGAATGGCGTCGTACTCGAGCCCGACGGTGCCCTTCGGGTAGCGCAGTACCGTGGGTCCGTCATCCACGACGACCGCCTCGCCCAGTTCCTCGCGTAGACGCACGGAGTCTCGCGGGGCAGCCAACCGAATATTCGGCACGACCTGCAAAATGGCCAGGTCCCACATTCCGTGGTGGCTGGGGCCATCCGGCCCGGTCACGCCGGCCCGGTCGAGCACGAAGGTCACGCCGGCCCGGTGCAGGGCGACGTCCATCAGCACCTGGTCGAAGGCACGATTGATGAAGGTCGCATAGAGCGCGACGACCGGGTGCAGGCCGCCAAAGGCCAGCCCGGCTGCACTCGTCACGGCGTGCTGTTCGGCAATGCCAACGTCGTGCACGCGGGCCGGAAAACGTTCGGCCATCTTGTGCAGCCCGGTGGGACGCAGCATAGCGGCGGTGATGCCCACGATCCGCTCGTTCTCGGTCGCCAGACGCAACAGCTCGTCAGCGAAAACCGACGTCCAGGATGCCGCTCCAGGTTCTTCGACGGATTCCCCGGTTTCCGGGTCAATCTGTCCGACCGCGTGGAACTGGTCTGCGACGTCTTGCACGGCCGGGTCGTAGCCCTTGCCCTTCTGGGTGATGGCATGCACGATGACGGGGGCCCCGTACCGTTTGGCCTGGGCCAGCGCCTCCTCCATCGCGTGCACGTCGTGCCCATCGACCGGGCCGATATATTTAATGTCGAGATTGGAGTACAACGCCTCGTTGTTGGTGACTCGGCTGAGAAACCCGTGCAGGCCGCCGCGCACCCCGCGGTACACGGCCCGGCCGGGCGCACCGAGCTTGTCGAAGACCTTCTGGCTGGTCAGGTAGGCATCGCGGTAGGCAGCCTGGGTGCGTACCGTGTTCAAAAAGCGTGCCATACCACCGATGGTCGGCGCATAGGAGCGTCCATTATCGTTGACCACGATGATGAGCTTGCGAGTGTTGTCATCGCTGATGTTGTTGAGGGCCTCCCAGGTCATTCCCCCGGTCAGCGCACCGTCACCGACAACGGCAACGACGTGCCGCTTGTTCTGCCCGGTCATCTCAAAGGCCCGGGAGATGCCGTCCGCCCACGACAGGGAGCTCGAGGCGTGCGAGCTCTCGACGATGTCGTGCTCGGACTCGGAACGTTGCGGGTATCCGGCGAGCCCGTCAGTCCGGCGCAGCTTGCTGAAGTCTTGACGCCCTGTGAGCAACTTGTGCACATAGGACTGGTGTCCGGTGTCGAACACGATCGCGTCCGTTGGCGAGTGGAAGACTCGATGGATGGCGATGGTCAGCTCAACCACACCAAGGTTTGGTCCCAGATGTCCACCGGTTTTAGAAATTTCCCGCACCAGAAACCGGCGAATCTCAGCGGCCAGCTGAGGCAGCTGCTCTTTCGAGAGACCATCGAGGTCCCGGGGACCGTGAATCGTCTCCAGAAGGATCATCCGTCATACCTTTCAGGTCGCTAAACACATCAAGCCAAACCGGCGCGCAGTCCCGAATAAATCGAGTCTACGCGCCGGGGTCATACTGGCAGGGCGCCAGCTGGCAAAGCTCGTACTAGCTCAAACGAGCGAACGCAGCACGTACTGCAGAATGCCGCCGTTGCGGTAGTACTCGGCCTCGCCCGGAGTGTCAATGCGCACGATGGCATCGAACTCAACCGGCGCCTTGCCGGCGGCCGAGAATTCACTCGGCGCGCAGGTCACGCGCACGGTCTTCGGAGTGGTGCCGTTGTTGAGCTCGGTGATGCCGGAGACCGAGACGATCTCGGTTCCATCGAGGCCGAGCGAGTCGGCGGTCTCGCCAACCGGGAACTGCAGGGGTACAACGCCCATACCGATGAGGTTTGAGCGGTGAATGCGCTCGAAGCTCTCAACGATGACGGCCTTGACACCGAGAAGACTCGTGCCCTTGGCAGCCCAGTCCCGGCTGGAACCCGAACCGTACTCCTTGCCACCGAAGATGACCAGCGGGGTGCCGGCAGCCTGGTAGTTCTGGCTAGCGTCGTAGATGTCGGCCTTTGGGCCGCTTGCGACGGTGAAGTCGCGGGTGAAGCCACCCTCGACGTTGTCGAGGAGCTGGTTACGCAGACGAATGTTCGCGAATGTTCCACGAATCATTACCTCGTGGTTGCCACGACGCGAGCCGTAGGAGTTGTAATCATTGCGGGCGATGCCGTGCTCTGCCAGGTAGCGGCCGGCTGGGCCATCTGCCTTGATCGAACCGGCGGGGCTGATGTGGTCGGTGGTGACCGAATCGCCGAGCTTGGCGAGTACGCGGGCACCGGAGATGTCCACAACGGGGCTGGTCTCTAGCGTCATACCATCGAAGTACGGGGGCTTGCGCACGTAGGTCGACTCGGCGTCCCAGGCGAACGTGTCACCGATGGGGGTGTGCAGGGACTTCCACCGGTCGTCACCCTCGAAAACTCCGGCGTACTGGGTCTCAAACATGTTTGAGTCGATCGACTCGTCGATGGTCTTCTGCACCTCGTCGGCGTCGGGCCAGATGTCCTTGAGGAACACGTCCTTGCCCTCGGTGTCCTGACCGAGCGAGTCGGTATCGAAGTTGAAGTTCATCGTGCCGGCAAGGGCGTAGGCGATAACGAGCGGCGGGCTCGCGAGGTAGTTCATCTTCACGTCGGGGTTGATGCGTCCCTCGAAGTTGCGGTTACCCGAGAGCACCGCGGTAACGGCGAGGTCGTTCTCTTGCACGGCCGAGGAGATTTCGTCTGCGAGCGGGCCGGAGTTGCCGATGCAGGTGGTGCAGCCATAGCCGACAAGGTAGAAGCCGAGGTCTTCGAGGTAGCCATTCAGGCCGGCCTTCGCGTAGTACTCGGTGACGACCTTGGAGCCCGGCGCGAGGGTGGTCTTGACCCACGGCTTGCTTTTGAGTCCCTTCAGGCTGGCGTTGCGGGCCAGCAGGCCGGCCGCCAGCATGACCGAGGGGTTTGACGTGTTCGTGCACGAGGTGATGGCCGCGATCGCAACGGACCCGTTGTCGATCGTGAACTCGCGACCGTCGGCGAGCGTGACGTCGGTGGGCTGCGGGTGCGACTGCGTCGGATGGCTGGTGTGCCGGGCCAGGCCACTCTCGAACGCGTGGTTGTGCGCCGTCTCCTCGTCTTGCGGGGTGAGGCCGATCGGGTCGGAGGCGGGGAAGGTACCCTCTATTGCCGCGTCCACGAGAGAGACGGGGGCACTGGCGTAGTTATCCAGGTCGCGTTCGAACTGGGTCTTGGCCTCGGAGAGAACGATGCGGTCCTGCGGGCGCTTCGGTCCGGCGATCGAGGGAACGACCGTGGAGAGGTCGAGCTCGAGGTATTCGCTGAAGATCGGCTCCAGGTCGGGGTTGTGCCAGAGGCCCTGCAGCTTGGAGTAGGCCTCGACCAGCGCGACCTGCTCCTCGCTACGGCCGGTGAGGCGCAGGTAGCCGAGGGTGACGTCGTCGATCGGGAACATGGCGGCCGTCGAGCCGAACTCGGGGCTCATGTTGCCGATGGTGGCACGGTTGGCCAGCGGCACGGAGGCGACGCCGGAGCCGTAGAATTCGACAAATTTGCCGACCACACCGTGCCCCCGAAGCATCTGCGTGATGGTGAGCACGACATCCGTTGCGGTGACGCCGGACGGGATAATGCCGGAGAGCTTGAAGCCGACAACTTTGGGGATGAGCATGGAAACCGACTGACCGAGCATGGCAGCTTCGGCTTCGATTCCACCGACGCCCCAGCCGAGCACGCCGAGACCGTTGACCATGGTGGTGTGCGAGTCGGTGCCAACGCAGGTGTCTGGATACGCCTGCAGGACGCCGTTGACCTCTCGCGTCATGGTGACGCGGGCGAGGTATTCGATGTTGACCTGGTGCACGATTCCGGTTCCCGGAGGGACCACCTTGAAGTCGTCGAACGCGCTCTGGCCCCAGCGGAGGAACTGGTAGCGCTCGCCGTTGCGCTGGTATTCGATCTCAACATTGCGCTCAAACGAGTCGGTCGTGCCGAACAGGTCGGCGACAACGGAGTGGTCGATGACCATTTCGGTTGGGGCGAGCGGGTTGATCTTCTTGGCGTCGCCGCCGAGGTCAACGAGGGCCTCACGCATGGTGGCGAGGTCGACGATGCAAGGAACGCCGGTGAAGTCCTGCATGACGACGCGCGCCGGCGTGTACTGGATCTCGGTGTCGGGCTCCGCGGTGGGAACCCACGAACCGAGGGCACGAATGTGCTCGGCGGTGATGTTGGCTCCGTCTTCGGTACGCAGGAGGTTCTCCAGCAGTACCTTCAGGCTGTATGGCAGTTTCTCGTAACCATCCACCGCGTCCAGACGAAAGACTTCATAGTCTGTTGTTCCGACGCGCAGGGTGTCTTTGGCTCCGAAGCTATTGACCGCGGTACTTTTTGAATCCGACACAGTGCCCTCTCCGTTGTAGGAGCCGACGGGGAACCGGCGGCAATCCTCAATTCTTGTGCGCTAGCACAACCTCGTGCTAGCAAGGTAAGCCTTACCAGCGGATGCCGGGGACTGCCTTTTTCCATCGAGTTGTTCCGACGAGCTTTCGTCGGGCAACTATCTTGACGTCAAGATAACTGTAGCAGGACGCACTCGCTGCGCAGTCGTCGATCAGAGCGACTCGGCGGCATCCGCTGTGCGATAAACCGACCGCACCATCAGCCAGGACACCACGAGCAGCGGCGCGTACAGCGGGATACCCATCAGGAGCTTCATCGTCGCGAGCAGTTCAACGTTGTTCGCGAGGTAGAGCGGCAGCTGCACGGCCAACCGGCCGAGGAACAGGCCCGTCCAGCACAGGGTAAGAACGGTCAGGACCCGTCGTTTCGATGCGTCCAGCCGCCAAGCAACGCCGTCACCCATCAGAAACCCGACGGCAACGCCAATCAGTGGCCAGCGCACGAGCACAGACACGAGCAGGGCAGCACCGTAGCCGGCGTTGGTCCACAGACCCACCAGAAAGAAATCGGATGGCTTTCCGGTGAACAGGGCAAGCGCGACACTGATGGCCGTTCCGACCAGCCCACCCAGGGCCGGCGTCGTCGTCTGCTTGGTGATGGCACGGAGGGCGACGAAGATCACGCCGAGCACGAGGGGTGCCACCAGCGACGGAAGCAGGGTACCGATCGGGTCACGGGTCACATCGGTCGACGGGTCGATGGTCAGCGTATACGTGACCAGAAACACCAGGCCCGGGAGTACTGCTTCAATCAGACCACGGATGCCGCCCATCGCGGCCAGCAGGGCTTGGCCGCTGATCGCCTCCCCCTCGGTCGCCGCGCCGAACCCGGCGCGTCGCGCAGCCCCGGCCATCGACTCGGCGAACAGGGCTGAAGCCGTCGGCGTGGGCTCGGGCGACGGCGCGTGCGCTTCGTCCTGCCGGTCGTCCGGGCCGGGAGTGTCGCTCATGCTCGGCTAGACCGCTGTCGTTTCGGTCGCGCTGGCGGGCGTGACCGGCATACGCAGGGGAATCAGATCGCGCGGCGGCATTGGGGTGGAGCCACGCACGACAACGATGCTGCGGAATAGGTCTTCGATCTGGGCTGCGGCGGTGGGATCAATGGCGCCCTCGCCGGCGATGACGCCGCGCAGAAACCAGCGTGGGCCGTCGACGCCGATGAAACGTGCCAGGCGGGTGACACCACCGGCTTCCTGGCCGGCCGCGACGGGAATCTCGGCGACGAGTTCGAGGCCGAACGGGCCCTCGCGCGGAGTCGTTGTACCGCCCTGTTTACCGATCTGGTCGGCAATCTGGTCGCGAATTTCATGCCATAGGCCACTGGAACGCGGCGCGGCGAACGGCTGCACCTGCAGGGTAGACCCGGCGAAGTCGAGACCGATGGCGACGACGCGCTTGCTGCCCTCTTCAATTTCCAGCCGCAGGTGTAAACCCTCGCGCGGCAGAATCTTGATACCGCCGAGGTCGACGTACGGCCGCACCGGGTTGGCTTCTGACTCGTCAAACGGGCCATCGCTTTCACGGTCATCCGGTGCCGATTTAGCCTGGGGTTCCGGGAACTCTCCCGCGTTCGTGGTGTCAGTCACCGATTTTCTCCTTCACGCTGGGCGGATTCGCCCGACACTAGTTCACTATCCGGGGTCCTAGCCGCCACGCCGGTTGATCCGAAACCACCCTCGCCGCGGTCACTGCCCGGCAGCCGGTCGACGGCGATGAAAGTGGCCCGAGCGACGGGCATCACGATGAGTTGGGCAATCCGATCGCCGATGTTGATCGTAAACGAATCGAACTGGTCGGTATTGAGCAGAGCCACCTTAATTTCACCGCGGTAGCCGGCATCCACTGTTCCTGGAGCATTCACGATAGTGATGCCGTGCTTGGAGGCGAGACCGCTGCGCGGCACGACAAAGGCGGCAAACCCGTCGGGAAGGGCGATCGACACGCCGGTACCGACAAGTGCACGGGTACCCGGGGCGAGCACCAGCGCGTCGGCCGAGTGCAGGTCAGCCCCGGCATCACCGGGGTGCGCGTAGTTGGGGAGAATGGATGCCTGGATCAGTACTTCGACGCTTTCTGTCACGTGTCGAGGGTAGTGCAGATATCTGATCGAATAGAGCCATGCCTGATTACCGTGAAAAACTGTGGCCCAACGTCTGGGCCTTTCTTGTCACCGCGCTGGTGATACCCGCGAGCATCCTCGTGCTCGTTCCCATTTCGCTGCTAGCCGGCATCGTCACTGCCGCCGTTCTATACGGCGGCTGCGTGCTGCTCCTGGTGCTCGCTTCACCCGTTGTGCGGGTGCAGAACGGCGAGCTGATCGCCGGGCCCGCCACGATTTCTACCGACCTTCTGGGCGAAGTTGTCTGGTTCGACAAGGTCGAGGCCACCCAGGAACGCGGTCCCCGGCTGGATGCCCGCGCCTGGCTACTCATTCGCGGCTGGATTGCCCCTGTTGTGCGCGTACCGATCACCGATGCGAGCGACCCCGCACCGTATTGGATCATCTCCAGCCGTCACCCACGACAGTTGGCCGCAGCGATTAATCAATCGCGTACGGCCAACGAGGGTGATACAGGTCGAGCTGAGTAGTACTTAAGAGTCGCACTCCAGGCAGAAATGTCCGAACTTGGTTTCGTGGCCCATCTGCGAGCGGTGCTTCACGAGGAAGCAATTAACGCAGGTGAACTCGTCGGCCTGCGCTGGCAGAACGACGACATCGAGGTCGAGGTCGGACAGGTCGGCGCCAGGAAGGTCGAACCCACCCGGGTTGTCGGAGTCGTCAACATCAACGCTGCCGGACATTTTATCTGGCACACGTTCCTTGAGGGCCTCGATCGACTCGGAGTCGTCTTCAGTCTTTCGGGGTGCGTCGTAATCGGTTGCCATGCCCATCCATTTCAGTTACGCCGATAAACGAAATCGGCGGGCACAGTTTCCAACAATCCAGTTGAAAAAGCAAACCATTCGCCAATCTTTTATTCGGACGCAGGAAACAACTTGCGCCGCGCCCGGCGTATTCCCGCGAAATGGCATCAAGTCGTGGCAGTCTTGCAGGCAACGGTAATCGCGAGAGGGCTTGTCTTCATGCAGGAATTGAAGGTTATTGGGGTTGAGAACGGTGCGCTGCTTGCAGCGTCCGAAGATGGCGATCGTTATCGCATCGCCATCGACGAGGTTCTACAGTCCCGGCTTCGCCAAACCCAGACGGAGCGGAGCCTCGCGCCCAAGCTTTCCCCACGGGAAGTTCAGGCGCACATTCGCTCCGGCATGTCCGCAGAAGATGTCGCGGCCGTCACCGGCGCTTCGCTCGACTACGTACGCCGCTTCGAGGGCCCCGTCGTCGCTGAACGGGAATACATCGTGTCGTCGGCGCTCAGCGTGCCGGTGCACACCGCCATAGACCCGGACCCGATCGACGAAAACGTGAACTTTGGAAGCGTCATTCGCGAACGCCTCGCCTCCCTGGGCGCCACCGGTGAACGCTGGGCCAGCTGGAAGGAACCGGGCGGCGGTTGGATAGTGAAGTTATCGTTCACCGCCGACGAGATCGACCACGACGCGCGGTGGGGTTTCGAACCGAAAAAGAATTCCCTGACGCCGGTCGGCAGTGAGGCCATCGCACTCTCCCAGCAGGGCGAGCTCAAGGGCTCGCTCATTCCCCGACTGCGCGCGGTCGGCTCGGAAACGAGCGCGGCTGACGTGTCGCGGTTCGACAGCAATGCCTTTAACTTCAAAGAGTCGCTCGCGGACGAAATTTTGAACGACACCAGCCCCAACCTTGAGGCGCTGCCGTATTCGCGCTCGCTCAGTCGCGACGATGCCGTGTCGAAAGCGGCGATCAAGCGCGCCGCTGAGCCGGCCTCGAACATGAGCGAGACCGCGGACCTCTTGGAATCGCTGCGTCGTCGGCGCGGCGAACGCGAGGCGGCTGCGAGCGGGGACGGCGCTGCTGGCAAGCCGACGGCATCCGCTTCGGCGCAGGGGCTCGCGCAGCCGCCGGTTCAGTCCACCGCAGCCGCGGCATCGATGCGGCCACGCCGAACAGCACCGGCCGAGGCCGCACTGACGGCCGCCGCACTGACCGACGAGTCGAGCGCGGCACCGGCGACCACACCGGAACCCACCGGCAACGCCTGGGCCAACCAGGCCGCGCGGGCGCAGGAACGCACCAACCACGGCCGCACAACGCCCAAGCGCGGGCGCGCCTCAATGCCCAGCTGGGACGAGATCGTGTTTGGTGCCCGCACCGACGACGACCTCGGCTAGTCGGCCCGAGCGGCAACCCAGGAGTAGCGGCGTTGCGGGCGGCCGGTTTGGCCATAGCGCAAGCTGACTGTTGCCTGCCCGGTTTCGACGAAAAACTCCAGGTATTTGCGAGCCACCACCCGCGACAGGCCTAGCAATTCGGCGCACTCCGACGCGGCCAGGTCGGGTTCGCTTCCCGCCAGGGCGGCAGTGGCCAGCACAGCTGTCTCCTTGCTCAGGCCCTTCGGCAGGGCGGAGACCGGTTCTGGGGCAGACAAAGCGGATGCACTCCCGAGCGCCTGGTCCAGATCACTCTGGCTGAGCTCGCCGCTGCGGCCGAGCAGTCGTCGTCGCTCGGCATAGCCAGCCAGTCTGGACTGCAGTTCTGTGATCTTAAACGGTTTGAGCAGGTAACTCACGATGCCGCCTTGCAGTGCCGCTGTGACCATGTCAGCCTCCCGGGCGGCGCTCAGCACGAGAAAGTCCACCCCGTGCCCAGCTTCTCGTGCCCGGCGGATGACATCGAGGCCGGTCATATCCGGCAGGTACATGTCGAGCAGCACGAGGTGCGGGGCCGTCTCTCGAGAAAACTGGGCCATTCGGGCGAGCGCGTCTGACCCGGTCGCCGCGACGCCGACGACGGTGAAACCGGGCTGCTGCGCCACAATCCGTTCGTGGGCGCGCGCCACCATGAAATCGTCCTCGACGATGAGTACGTCACACACGGGCCTGCTCCTCGTGGTTTGCCCGACCCGGCTGGTGTGGCTGATCGGCATGAATGGGCAGCACGGCTTCCACCACGGCGCCGTTATCGTTGCGATAGCTCACCGATCCCCCACGACGCGTGGCGACGAGGCGCACAATTGCGAGTCCGTAGCCATGGGTGTCGGTGTCGCCCAACGTTGATTTGCTCGTCACTCCCGTCTCAAACACGCGGTCGACCAACGCGGCATCGATGCCAGGCCCGGAATCCCGCACCTTGACGCGCACGGCGGCGACTTGCAAAGCCCCACCTGGATTGGTCTGTACATCTAGCCGCACGCTGCGCTTCGGCGCTCCGGTGACGGCATCAAGGGCGTTGTCAACCAGATTTCCGATCACGGTGACGAGGTCGATAGACAAGTCGGCGTCGACGCGGCTCAGTATCGATTCGGGCGACAGTACGAGCGTCGCACCGCGTTCGCGGGCGAGTGATGTCTTGGCGATCACGAGTGCGGCGACCGCCGGCTCCTGCAGGCGCGTGAGAACGGAATTGTCGAGATCAGTGCGGTCGCGGGTCACAGCATCGACGTATTCCACCGCGGCTTCGGTGTCACCGAGCTGGATAAGCATGGAGATGGTGTGCAATCGGTTCGCAAACTCATGGGTTTGGGCACGCAGGGTATCGGTGGCCTGCCGGCTACTGCCGAGGTCGTGTTGCAGCGTGACCAGCTCGGTGCGGTCGCGCAGGGACGTCACAACCTCTGGCAGGGACCTGGGCGGGTGAATGACCGTCTGGTTGAGCACGAGTAGCACCCCGCGGTTCACCAAGACGGTGTCGATCTGGCCGATCTCCTGCTGTCGCAGCGCCCGCACGGCCTCGGCATCGAGGCCGACCGTGTCGATTGCTCGGCCTTCGGCGTTAGCGGGCAGGCCAAGCAGGGCGCGCGCGCTGTCGTTGGCGAGCGTGATGAGGCCGTCGGTGTCAACGGCGATCACGCCCTCTCGAATGCCGTGAATCATGGCGTCCCTATGCTCGACCAGGCGCCCGATCTGTTCCGGCTCGAGACCGAGAGTCTGCCGTTTCACCCGCGCCGCCAACAGCAGGGATCCGGCGACACCGAGCACTCCGGCTACTCCCACATAGGTGAGCAGGTTCGGAGCCGCGCTCGCCAGCAGTTCGGCCCCGGCCGGAAACTGACGCGCGGCAACAATCGAGCCAACCACCTCGCCGGAGTTTGACAGCACCGGCACCTCAGCGACCACGTAATCGTTAGCGCCGATCGGCGCGACACCGGCCCACGCGGCATCGGACTCGTCGGGAGTGGGATCGATGGCCAGGTCAGTGCCGAGCATTCGCGGATCGGCCGGTGACGCGATGATGCGGCCGTCGGCATCCGTTATGAGCAATTGGTCGACTCCGGTCGTGGTGCGGAGGGCCTCGACCGGAACGGAGAGCTGCTGGGGCACGGCAGAGCGCTCCAGCAGACTGCGCACGAGGGGGTTCGCTGCGGTGTATTCGGCGACCGTCAGCATGCGTCGCTGGGCCCCACTCTCAAAGGTTGTGCGGGTCTGCTCGACCGAGATGGCGGTGACAGCAACGAGCACGAGGGCGATCAAGCTCAACTGAAAAAGTAACAGTTGGCGGGTCAGGCTCAGTCGGCTCGAGCGGATGCCCGACCTGAGTGGGCGCGGCGTCAGGGTCCGTCGGTCTTCTCTGGCCATAAGAAATAATCCCTCATCGCGGCGTCAAACCGAAATTACCGCGCCTACGGAAGCGGTCGCCGACGGCGCAAACATAAGCTACACAACGTTCATTAACGTCACAAGTTGTGTCTGGCCTGCCCACCACGCAGGCTGAACTCGGCCAGCAACGAGGCTCGCCAGAAATCGTAGAGGATTTACGCATGCCAATCACAGCACGCACCATGCGCACCCGCCGAACGGCGGGCACTGTTGTTCTCGCCGGCGTCGTCGCACTCGCTCTCAGTGCCTGCGGAGTCACGAGCGCCACGAACACCGAGGCTACCGACAACGGCCCGATCGACAGCCTGCAGGTGATGATTCCCAACGCCCCTGGCAGCGGCTACGACGTCACCGGTCGCGCCGCGGTCAAGGTGATGGACGACCTGGGTCTGGCCACCGGCACCGAGGTCACCAACCTAGCTGGCGCCGGCGGAACGGTGGGTCTCGCTCGCACCCTGACCGAAACCGGCAACGCCAACTTTCTACTCATGATGGGGCTCGGCGTCGTCGGCGCCGCCTACACCAACGAGGGTGACGCCAAGGTTGCCGACGCAACTCCGATCGCCGGACTCATCGAAGAAGCCGGCGCGATCTTCGTGGCCGCCGACTCCCCGTACCGGACAATGGACGACCTCGTCACCGCGTGGAAAGCCGACACGGCTAACTTTGCCGTCGGCGGCGGCTCTTCCCCGGGCGGTCCGGACCACCTGCTGCCCATGCAGCTCGCCGATGCCGTCGGCATCGACCCGACAACGGTCAACTACGTCGCCTATGACGGCGGCGGCGAACTACTGCCGGCCATTCTAGGCGGCAAGCTGGCGTTCGGAGCTTCCGGCTACGGCGAGTTTCTTGAGCAGGTGAAGTCGGGCGACCTGCGGGTGCTCGCTGTCACGAGCGAGGAACGCGTTCCGGTCATCGACGCCCCCACCCTGACCGAAGAGAACATCGATCTGGTCTTCACTAACTGGCGCGGACTCTTGGCCGCACCCGGTCTGACCGATGCCGAAATCGCCCGCCTCGTGGACGCCGTCACCGCAATGCACGGCAGCCCCGAGTGGAAGCAGGTTCTTGAGGACAACAGCTGGACCGACGCCTTCATCACCGGCGACGACTTCAGCACCTTCCTCAGCGAGCAGGACGCCCGCGTCGCCGACGTGCTCAAGACCCTGGGCCTGGTCTAACGTGTCCGCTCCCAGCACCGCCCCTGCAGCCGGGCTCCGCGCCCGACTGCAGGGTAGATCAGAGCTCAGCGTCGCCGCCCTGCTCGCCGTGATCGCGATCGTTATCGCGGTCGATACCGCGAACATCCGTCACACCGCCATCAATGCCGGCGTGATGGGACCGCAGGTCGTTCCCACGGTCATCGCGACCGGCCTGGGTCTGTGTGCGATCGCCCTGGCGATCTCTGTGCTGCGGGGCGGCCACGCCGAGGCCGAAGACGGCGAGGACATCGACCTCACTCAGAAGGCGCACTGGCCGACAGTGTTCGGCCTCGGTGGCCTGATTTTCGTCTTTGCCCTCACGATGGACTTTCTCGGTTTCGTGATCGGCAGCGCGCTGCTGTTCTACGGCTCCGCCCTGCTGCTCGGCTCAAGGCGCTTCATCTGGGCGCTCGTGATCGGCATTCTTCTAGCCGTTGGCACGTTCTACGGCTTCGCGCTGGGCCTGGGCATTTATCTGCCGGCTGGCCTGTTGACGGGAATTCTCTGATGGAAAACCTCACCCTGTTGATAGAGGGGTTCAGCAACGCGCTGACCCCGCAGAACCTGCTGTTCGCCCTCATCGGCGTGCTGCTCGGCACCGCCGTCGGCGTGCTGCCGGGCATCGGACCGGCCATGACCGTGGCCCTACTGCTGCCGCTCACCTACGCTCTCGACGTGACCGGGTCGCTGATCATGTTCGCCGGCATCTACTACGGCGGCATGTACGGCGGGTCGACGACCTCGATTCTGCTCAACACACCGGGCGAGTCCTCGTCGGTCGTCACGGCACTCGAAGGCAACAAGATGGCCAAGGCCGGACGCGGCGCTCAGGCGCTCGCGACCGCAGCGATCGGCTCGTTCGTGGCCGGTACCCTCGCCACCGGCGCCCTCGTCTTAGTCGCCCCGTTCATCGTGGCGATCGCGATCGGCCTGGGGGCTCCCTCCTACTTCGCGCTGATGGTCTTCGCTTTCGTCGCTGTCAGCGCAGTGCTCGGTTCGAGCCGTATCCGCGGGCTCGCCTCGCTGTTCATCGGACTGACCATCGGCTTGGTCGGCCAGGACCTCACCACCGGTCAGCCGCGCCTGATGTTCGGGCAGCCGCTGCTCTCGGGCGGCATCGACGTCGTCGTCATCGCCGTCGCCCTGTTTGCGGTCGGTGAAGCCCTGTGGATCGCAGCGCACCTGCGTCACGGAGTACCACCGACGATCCCGGTCGGTGTGCCGTGGATGGGCAAGGAGGACTGGAAGCGCTCGTGGAAGCCGTGGTTGCGCGGCACTGTCATCGGTTTTCCGTTCGGGGCTATCCCGGCCGGCGGCGCCGAAATTCCCACATTTCTGTCGTACGTGACAGAAAAGAGGCTGTCAAAGCATCCTGAGCAGTTCGGGCACGGTGCCATCGAGGGCGTAGCCGGACCGGAAGCAGCCAACAACGCGTCCGCCGCCGGAACGCTGGTTCCGCTTCTAACCCTCGGTCTGCCCACCACAGCAACCGCCGCCGTGATGATCGCCGCATTCAACCAGTACAACATCCACCCGGGTCCCCTGCTATTCCAAACGGAACCGGTGCTGGTCTGGACGCTGATCGCGAGCCTGTTCATCGGCAACACCCTGCTGCTCGCACTCAACCTGCCGCTCGCACCGCTCTGGGCCAAATTGCTGCGCATTCCCCGCCCGTACCTCTACGCTGGCATCCTGTTCTTCGCAACGCTCGGTGCGTACGCCGCTGGCATGCAGACCTTCAACATCGGCATTCTGCTCGTGCTCGGCGCTCTGGGCTACATGGCCAGGCGCTTCGGATTTCCGGTGCTGCCGATCATTGTCGGTGCCATCCTCGGCCCGGAGATGGAACGCCAGCTGCGCCGCGCGCTGCAGATCAGTGCCGGCGATCCAGCAGCGCTGCTCAGTGAGCCGGTAGCCGTCGTGGCGTACACCGTGATCGTGCTTTTCCTCGTCGTTCCACCGGTGATCAAGGCGGTGCGTCGACGGTTCGGTCGTGGCGGCCCGACGGGCGGCCTCCAGGCGGGCGGCGACTCCGATGGGTACAGCGAAGACACCGAGTCGACCGTGGAGTTCGACGCTTTTGGAACCCAGACCTCGGACGGAAGTGCTCGGGTGATTCGGGTGGTGCGCCCCCAGACTGAGCGCCGCGGAAAATAGCCTTCGGTTCGATAAGCGACGAACCCTCTGAACGTCCCGGTGCGGGTTAGCCTTGACCAGTGAAACTAACCGCAGCTCTGCGCACCTCCACCCGCTTACCCGTGCTGCAGGTAGTGAAGGTGGCCGTCGCCGTGGCGCTCGCCTGGACGGTGTCTCAGCTGCTGCTGCCGAACGATCTGCCGATCTTCGCCGCGATCGCCGCCCTGCTTGTGGTGCAGCCGAGCGTGAACCAGACCCTGGGTCGCGCGATCGAGCGAACTGCTGGCGTCATCGGCGGCGTCATCATTGCCTCCACGATCGGTTTCTTTCTGGGCGAGTCCAGTTGGGTCGTGCTCGGCACGATCGTGGTGAGCATCCTGGTCGCCTGGGCGCTCCGACTGTCTCCGTCCTCGGCAAGTCAGATTCCCATCAGCGCGATGCTCGTGCTCGCGCTCGGTACTACGACGCCCGGGTACGCACTCGATCGCATCTTTGAGACGATGATCGGCGCCGTAATCGCGCTCATCGTCAATGCCGTTATCGTTCCGCCTGTGCTCACTGCGCCAGCGCGTGACGCGGTCGGGTTACTCACCCGTGAAGTGGCCGACACCTTTGACCGCATCGCCGCGGCGCTATGCACCCCACAGAGCTCGGTCGACCTGATGGAGCTCATGATCAAGGCCCGGCTGCTACGCCCCATGCTGGTGTCGGCTGAAAAGGCGATTGCGCTGGCGGAGGAAAGCCTGATGCTCAACCCGCGCAAGGCCAAACTACGCCGCGGGCTCGATGCCGACCATGAAAGAATCGGGCGGCTGCCGACGCTCGTTACCCGAGCCATTGGCATGACCCGGGCGCTGCACGATCACTATGATTCGTCACTACAGTTCGAACCGACCGTTCAGGCCTTCTCCGGAGAGCTTGTGCGGGCGGCACACGACCTCCGTCTGCTTGCCCGAGCGGAAGGGGACCCGACCGCCGCGGCAGAGCCGCTCGAACCCGAGGCGCTCGCCCTGACAGCGCCGCTGCGCATCGTGACGCCGCACCCCGACCACTGGATTCTGATCGGCTCGCTGATGGAAGACCTGCGTCGGGTGCGCGAGGAGATCGTCGGCGATCGCGCCTGATCGGCAAAAGAACGGATGCTCCGCGCGGGTCTCGCGCGGAGCATCCGTTCTCAGCTGACGCGGTTTAGAGCACCTTGGAGAGGAAGTCCTGGGTGCGTTCCTGCTGCGGGTTGCCGAACAGTTCGGCCGGAGTGCCCTCCTCGACGATGACGCCGTCGGCCATGAAAATGACCCGGTCAGCGACCTCGCGGGCGAAACCCATTTCGTGAGTAACGACGACCATGGTCATGCCCTCGGCAGCGAGGTCCCGAATGACCTGCAGCACTTCGCCGACCATTTCCGGGTCGAGGGCGCTCGTGGCCTCGTCGAACAGCATGATGTCGGGGTTCACCGCGAGGGAGCGGGCGATGGCAACGCGCTGTTTCTGGCCACCGGAGAGCTGCGCTGGGCGGGCATCCGCTTTGTCGGACAGGCCCACGCGCTCAAGCAGCTTGAGGGCGGTGGCGCGGGCATCCGCTTTCGATTGCTTCTTCAACTCCGTCGGTGCCAGCATGATGTTTTGCAGCACCGTCATGTGCGGAAACAGGTTGAAGTGCTGGAAGACCATGCCAATGTGCTGGCGTACCTCGTTGAGGTCGACCGTCTTGTCGTTGAGGTTGAAGCCGTCGACAATGACCGTGCCGGCGCTGAGCTCGTCGAGCTTGTTCAGGCAGCGGAGAAAGGTGGACTTGCCCGAACCAGATGGGCCGATGACGCAGACGACCTCGCCCTCGGCGATCTCGACGTCGAGGCCCTTGAGCACCGCGTTGGAGCCGAACGACTTGCGGAGGCCCTGGACACTAATCTTGCTCATTTGTTGAACCTCTTGTCGAGCTTGTTGGAGAGCATGGTGAGCAAGTTGATGACGATGAAGTACAGCGCCGCCACGATCAGCAGCGTCTCACCGGTGCGAAAGTTCGCCGCGTAGATCTGCTGGCCCTGATAGGTGAGTTCGGCGAAGCCGATCACGGCGAGCAGCGAGGTGTCTTTCAGGGTCATCACGAACTGGTTGATGAACGAGGGCGTCATGATCTTCACGGCCTGCGGCAGCACGACCCGGCGCATGGTTGTGACGTAGCCGAGGCCCAGGCTGCGACCGGCTTCGGTCTGGCCAGGGTCGACCGACTGGATGCCGCCGCGCACGATCTCGGTCATGTAGGCACCGGCGTTCAGGCTCAGCGTGAGCACACCGGCCGTCAGGACGTCGATCGACTGCCCGGTGAGCTGTGGCAGACCAAAGTAAAAGAAGAACGCCTGCACCAGCAGCGGTGTGCCGCGGAAAATGCTCACGTAGACGCTCGCTATGCCGCGCAGCACGCGGCTCGCGGAGACAGTGAAGAACCCGAACAGCACGCCGAGCACGAGAGCGATCAGAATCGACAGGCCGGTCGCGAGCAGGGTCAGCCCGAGACCCTTCATCAGCGCCGGCATGCTGTCGCTGAGCAGACCGAAGAAACCGGATGCCACGGCGGGCGCTGGCTGCTCCAGGTAGGTGTCAAGAATGGTCTGGTACTCGCCGTTGCTCTTCAGCTCGGCCAGGCCGGTGTTGAAGGCGGCGAGCAGTTCAGGGTTCTGCCCCTTGTTGACGGCGAAGCCGTAGGAGCTGCCCTGTTCCTTCTCGGTGACGGACTTGAGCCCGTTGTTCTGGTTGATACCGTAGGCCAGCACTGGATAGTCGTCGAACACCGCGACGGAGTTGCCGGCCTTGACGTCGTCATACATCGTGGCCGAGTCGGCCAGGGCTTTGACGGTGAAGCCGTACTCGTCCTTGATCGAGTTGGCGAAGGTCTCGCCCTCGCTCCCCCGCTTGGCGACGACGGTTTCACCGGCCAGGTCGGAGTATTGAGTGATCTCGGTGTTGTCCTCGGCGACGGCCATCTGCACGCCGGAATCGAAGTAGGGGTCGGAGAAATCAAAGATGAGCTCGCGCTCGTCGGTGATCGACATGCCGGCAATCACGCCGTCGACCTGGTTAGACTGCAACGCTTGCAGCGCAGCGTCGAAGCCGAGTGACTTGATCTCGACCGTGAAGCCCTGGTTCGCGGCGATGTCGCGAATCAGATCCATGTCGATGCCGGTCAGTTCGCCGTCTTCGCGATACTCAAAGGGCGCGAAGGTCGTGTCGGTGCCGATGACGTAGGTTTCGCCGGTGACTGCGGCCTGTGGCTGGCTGGCGACGGCGGCGCTGACGCCGACGAAGCCTCCGGCGAGGGCTAGCAGCGCCGTGACGGCGACCGCGAGCTTTCCCGCCCGGAACATAGTTATTGTGCGCAAAGGAGAACCATTTCTTGTTGTGCGAGCTGATCGCACCTAGCGGCCAGTGGAGTGTTTCGCGCCGATCGACGCTGATCTACCGGGGAGCGGATGCTGCATACCCTGTAGAAAGAGCCTACCGTGGGGGCACGCCGCAATGATTATCACGAAGGAAGGACGGCCCGTGCGTTTTCGCCAGCTCGAATATTTTGTCGCTGTCGCCCGGGAACGGCATTTCGCTCGGGCGGCTGCCGCGTGCCATGTTTCCCAGCCTGCCCTCTCCGCGGCAATCAACAGGCTGGAACAGGAACTCAATGTTTCTCTGATCAACCGTGACCATGCCTTTGAAGGGCTGACGCCGGAGGGCGAACGGTTGGTGATTTGGGCCAAACGAATTTTGGCGGAGCATGACGCGTTCAAGGCGGAGGTTCAGGCCGTCCAATCCGGGGTGACCGGCGTGTTGCGGTTGGGCGTTGTGCCAAGTGCCTCCACAACCGTCGCGCTGGCGGTTGCTGCGTTCTGTGCTGCGCATCCGTTAGCCAAGGTACAGATCACGTCGGGCCTGTCCGCGGTCGACATCGCGCGCCGACTGCGCGATTTTGAATTGGATGCAGGCGTCACCTACCTCGATGACGGTGAAGATCCACGACTTCTTTTTGTGCCCTTGTATGAGGAACGTTACGTTCTCATCGCCTCCGACGAACTTGTTCCCGACATTCCGGCGACGATGACCTGGCTCGAGGCATCTGCGCTCCCCCTCGCTGTCTTGACGCCGCAGATGCGCAGCAGACAAGTGATCGACAATGCTTTTGCGCACAACCAGATTCGGATGGAACCGCAGGTCGAAACGGATTCGATCGCGTCTCTCCATGCGCACATGAAGACGGGCCACTGGGCCAGCATCGTGCCACATTCGTGGGTGCAAACTATTACGCCGTCATCGCGCACCCGCATTGTGCCACTCGTCGATCCGGTCGCGACCGCGCGCGTCGCTGCGGCGATCAGCGCGGCGTCGCCTGGTTCGGTCACCGCACGGGCGTTCGCGGCCGTTGCGGCGCGGCTTTCGCTGGGTGAGCTGTTCGATCGGGGGCTTCCGGCGGTATCACCCGCGACACCGGCGACCGATTGATAATGTGCGGTTATCGGCTGGTCGAATTCTGGTCTTGGACGGGCCGGGCACCGGGGTACAGACTGGGATAAGCGCTGCAGTCGAGCGCGGAACCAGCCACGTGATGGACCCGATGATGACCAGGTAATCGGGTTCCGTCTTCGACGCCGCGCCGCCCTTGTTCTGAGTGAAAGGCCGTGACACCCCGTGCGCCCGACGCTGTCCTACATTCGCGCGCTCGTTAGGGTTGGACCGGCGGTCAATGATCATTGGCCGGCCCTGCGCGTGGGCCTCGGGGTCACTGTGCCAGTTCTGGCTCTACTGATCTCCGGCCACCCGGAGCTGAGCATTTATGCCGTCTTCGGCGCTTTCACGGGCATGTATGGCCGTGGTGAACCCCACCAGTTGCGGCTGGTGCACCAGGCCCAGGCTGCGGCGGTGCTGCTGACCGGGGTGACCATCGGGGTGGCGCTGTCCATCACCCAGATCGAGGTCTGGGCGCTGGTCGCCATCGAGGCCCTTCTGGCCGGAGCGGGTTCACTCGTGGCCGACAAAATACAGCTCAGACCTGCCGGGCCCTTCTTTGGTATTTTTGCGCTGGGAGCCTGCGCGTCGATCCCCACGGTCATTCCGCTCTGGGCTGCGGCGTTGATCTGCGCGACATCCGCACTCTTTTCCCTCCTCGTCGGGTTTGCCGGCTGGTTTCGAGGCCGCGCCTGGGACTCAACGGCGAGACGCTCTCGCGAATCCCTCTCCGGACCATGGCTCACGAAGGCGGGCGCGCACGCCACCCGTTATGTCGTCGCAGTCGCAGCCGCTGGCGTTCTTGGCCTTGTATTGGGGATCGGCCACGCCTATTGGGCCATGGCCGCTGCGGCTGTTCCCCTCGCCGGTGGCGACCTTCCCAGCCGGGTGCAGCGTGGCGTCCATCGCATATTCGGCACCTTTGCCGGCCTCGGCCTCACGGCGGGTATTCTTCTCCTTCATCCGAGTACGACCGTGCTGGTCATCCTCGTCATGGTCTTGCAGTTTCCCACTGAACTCTTCATGGTGCGCCACTACGGTCTCGCCCTCACCTTCTTCACGCCCGTCATACTGCTCATGACCCAACTTGCCAGCCCGATCGACCCGATAGCCCTGCTCACTGACCGTGGATGGGAAACCCTTCTCGGTGCCGTGGTTGGAATCATCGTCGTTCTGCTCATCCGCGATCGTCGCCACGAGTCATTGCGTGGGCCCGCCTAACGGTCAACGACCGCGGCCGTAGCGTCGGCCCAGAGCGACTCAAGAACGGACTGGGCCGGGCCAGCGGCTGCGGCACGAAAACCAGTGCCGGCCCAGAGGGCGAGCCCGTCAGGGTCACCGCGGCGGGCGGCATCCGCTCGCAGGGTCTTGGTGAGGTGATGCACCTGCGGATATTCGTGGGGCACGCTCGCATCGTGCGCGGTGATGAAGGTATTACTCAGCGCGCGCGCCGGACGACCAGAGAAGACTCGGGTAACGACGGTATCGGTAAATCGCGCATCGACCAGGGCGTTTTGGTGAGCCGGGTTCGCGCCCGACTCGTCGGTGCGGAGAAAGGCCGTGCCCAGGTGCACGGCCGCGGCTCCGGCAGCGAGAAGCGAGGCAATCTGCCCGCCCGAGTGGATGCCGCCCGCCGCAATCAGCGGCAGCGTCACCACCTCGCGAATTGCGATCAACAACTCCCCCAAAGCCACGGCGCCCGGTTCGCCCCGCGTGGTGAAGGTCGCCCGGTGCCCGCCGGCCTCCGGCCCCTGCACGCAGACGGCGTCAACGCCACGGTCGACCGCCTGCAGGGCTTCGGGCACCGAGGTGACGGTCGCGATCGAGTAGGAGCCGGCCGCGTGCATCCGCTCTACTGCGTCTCGTGGGGGCAGGCCGAAAGTGAAGGAAACAACCGGAACCTTCTGCGCGATAACGATGGCCACCTTGTCGGCGAACCAGTCATCGTCGGTCTGGTCAATTTCCCCGAATGTGGCGGCGGGGTTTTCGCTTGCGAGCACGTCGCGGTAGGCCAAGACGGCGGCGCGGTCGTTCAGTGCCGGCTGCGGAATGAACAGGTTGACGCCGAATGGCCTCGTGGTGCGCTGCTGCACATCGATGATCTGGTCGGCCAGTGCCTGCGGGGTCTTATAGCCGCCAGCCAGAAAGCCGAGGCCACCCGCGTTACTAACGGCGACCGCGAGGTTCGGCGTTGAGGACCCGCCAGCCATTGGTGCCGCAATGATAGGAATATCCAGGTCAGACAGTGAAAACATCGGGCTCCTCGGTCGATCAGGTTGGTTTAGTTAGATCGTCGATCTATCAAATGGAACAAGTTTCCAATTACTGTCGGTGGTCGGCACGTCGCGCACGGGCCCCCTTGCACCTTGGCACAGTTCGCGGTGGACCTGGGACGAGTGGTGGTATCCGCTCGCGCAAGAGTTGCTGTGCAGTATCGATAGGGAACGAGCGACAAGCGGAGAAGATGACCACTCCCCTCGTGCCGCACCGAGCCGCCCGACAGCTCGATGGCGCCGAGCTGCGCCGATGCTTGACCGATTGGATGCTCACCATTTCCGATTAAACGAAGCAGGGCCCCACCGAAGTGGAGCCCTGGCCAAACAAACTACGGGTTACGCGTTGAGCGAGGCCTGAAGTTCGAGCGTGATGGTGACCTTGTCGCCGAGCAGCATGCCGCCGGTTTCGAGGGCAGCGTTGTAGGTGAGGCCGAAGTCTTCGCGGTTGATTACGGTCTGGGCTGTCGCGCCGAACTTGTAGTTGCCGTAGGGGTCGCCGCCGAAGCCGCCAAAGTCGAAGTCGAAGGTGACGGGCTTGGTGACACCCTTGATGGTGATGTTTCCGTCAACGAGGTAGTCGCCCGTGACCTCGCGCACACCGGTCGACACGAAGTCGATGGTGGGGTACGTCTCAGCGTCGAAGAAGTCGCCGGTGCGGAGGTGTCCGTCACGGTTGGGCTCGTTGGTGTTGATCGAAACGATCTTGGCCGACGCGGTCACAACGGTGTCGAGGGGGTTCTCGCCCGTCACGAAGGTGGCGTCGAAATCGTCAAAGGTGCCCTTGACCTTGCTGATCACGATGTGGCGAATACTGAAGCTGACCGAGCTGTGCGCCTTGTCGATGGTCCAGGTTCCGGCCTTGTGTCCCGGGATGGTTGTTACGGCGGTCATAAAAATTCTCCTCAAGTGTGTGGGCCCAGAAGTTGTCGCCCTCGGATACATGCAAGCGCATAGAAGTGGGCGGTATTCCCCAAAAGACAAATATTCATGTCCTATTTTTTTGGGCGCCCGCACGGTGGCCTTAACTCAGGGCGACCGAATAGGCTCACCCTGTCACGGGGTTCTGTGCATTTATTGGGAGGCATCTGTGAGTGCACGACGGTCGCAGAGCATGCGAGGGGTCGCCGGCGAGGGAATCCTGATCGCCGCCGGGGGCCGTGCCATCCTGCTCCAGCTCGCCAATCCGGCCATAGGCCATGGCGTCGCCAACCACAGTCACTTCGCCAATCGGCCGCTCGATCGCCTGAATGGCACTCTCAGCTACGTCTACGCCATCGTGTTTGGTACGGCCGACCTGGTCGCCATGGTGACGGCGCGGGTCAACCACGCGCATATTCCCGTGCATTCCTCCGGAACCGGGCCCATATACAACGCGTTCACCCCCGAACTGCAACTGTGGGTCGCCGCGACCCTCTACGAATCGGCCACCCACCTGCACGGCCTGCTCTATGGCGCCCTCGACGACGCGACGGCCGATGCGGTGTACCGCGAATATTCCCGACTCGGCACCTCCCTGCAGGTGCCGCCGCAACTGTGGCCGGCCGATCGCGCCGCCTTCCGCCGCTACTGGAACGAGCAGCTGCCACTTCTCACAACGGATGCCGCCACCCGCGCCGTCGCGCACGAACTGTTGCACTCGCGCGCGGCTCCGCCCTGGTATCGCGCAGCCCTGCCACTGGCCCGACTCATGACGGCCGGGCTACTTCCCCCCGAAGTACGAGAGCTCTTCGAGCTCCCGTGGTCGCCGCGGCGCCAGCGACGCTTTGATCGCGTGATCGGCGGCATCCGTTTCGTGTATCCCCGCCTGCCGAAGGTGCTGCGCCATTGGCCTAAGAATCACTACCTGCGCCTGCTCCGCACGTCAGCGCGGCAGGCCTCGAACCGGCGCACGTCGGCCACACCGCCGGTAGTGTGAGAGTCCGATGACGCAGCCCCAACCCCCCCACCCCGGACTCGACGGCGTTGATCGCCAGATCATCGCCGAGCTCAGCCGTGACGGGCGACTCTCGATGCGTCAGCTGGCCGTGATCGTGCATATTTCCCGTACCGCCGCACACACCCGGGTGCAGAAGCTCGTCAGCCACGGCGTGATCACCGGCTTCGGCGTGCAGACCGCGCGAAAGGCCCTCGGACTCAACGTCTCGGCGCTGGTCATCGTGAAAATCGGCGACGTGGCCTGGGGCGAGATCGCGGCTCAACTGGCCCAGCTCCCTTTCGTGGAGAAGGCGCAGGCGGTGAGCGGGGACATCGACATTATTCTCACCGTGAGCGCTCCAGACCATGAGCAGCTCAGTATGGCAATTCTGCGCGATATCCACACCATGCCCGGGGTGATCTCGACTCGCTCCCACCTTATTCTCGACGAGATCATCGGGCATGCGCCCGGAGCGACCCCGGACGCCTGGCACTAAAACCCGACCAGAAACAACCAAGTGGTCGCCATCCGCGGTGTTGTCGGCCAATCGTTCACAACTGCGAAAAAGCCAGCGCGCGGCCGCGAAAAGAGCGCACCATTGGCTCATGAACCTCAATGTCGAGAGCACGCCGCGTTCAGCCGTGCTGGTACCCCCACCCCTTCGTTTGATCGACGACACCGGTCACGCGGTTGCCGACAGTGAGAACGGCGGGTTCGCCCTTCCACCCGTCCAGACGCTGCTCGGCCTCTACCGCCAGATGGTCGTCGCCCGTCGATTCGACGTTCAGGTCACCGCCCTCACCCGGCAGGGGCGCCTGGCCACCTACCCCTCGGCGCTCGGCCAGGAGGCCTGCGAGATCGCCGCCGTCGCCGCACTCTCCCCCCAGGACTGGCTGTTTCCGACCTACCGCGACAGCATCGCGTTGCTCACCCGCGGCGTCGAACCGACGGACATTCTCGCCTCCTTCCGCGGCGACTGGCATAGCGGCTATGACTATCAGCAGCATCGGATCGCGCCGCAGGCCACTCCGCTCGCCACCCAGGCGCTGCACGCCGTCGGCCTCGCTACCGCTGCCAAGCTCAAGCGCGACGACACCGTTGCCCTGACGCTGCTGGGTGATGGCGCCACGAGCGAGGGCGACGCCCACGAGGCCTTCAACTTCGCCGCGGTCTGGCAGGCTCCCGTGGTCTTCGTCGTGCAGAACAATCAGTTTGCCATCAGCGTGCCGCTCGACAAGCAGATGGCCTGCCGCACCATCGCCGATAAAGCGATCGGCTACGGCATGCCCGGCTACTACGTTGACGGCAACGACGTTGCGGCCATGTACGCCGTGGTGTCTGCGGCCGTGGACCGCGCTCGCAGCGGTGGCGGCCCGACCCTGATCGAGGGGCTCACCTACCGCATGGAGGCGCACACCAACTCGGATGACCCTACCCGCTACCGTAAGACCGCCGACGTCGATGTCTGGCGTGGTCGCGATCCGATCGAACGGCTGGAGAAGTATCTGGTGTCGCAGGGTGCCTTGTCGGACGCGGAACGCGCCGACATCGCTGCGGCTGCCGAGGCGCTCGCGGCAACGACCCGCGAATGTATGACCGAGCAGGCGGTGGTCGATCCGCTTGAGCTGTTCGAGCACGTGTACGCCACCCCGCGTACCGCCCTGGCCGAGCAGCGCGCCTTTCTGGCGACCGAACTCGAGGGCGATGCCGCGGCATCCGGTTCGATGAGCAAAGAGAGCAACCGATGAGCCCCCAGCAAACCCTCGAGAGCGGTACTGCGGTGCGCGCGCCGGAAAACCTCACCATGGCCGCCGCGCTCAATGCGGCCATTCGCGACGCGATGGTCGACGACCCGACCGTCGTCTTGTTCGGCGAAGACGTCGGCCCGCTCGGCGGCGTCTTTCGGGTGACCGACGGGCTTTATGCCGAATTTGGCGAGACCCGGGTGAGCGACTCACCGCTGGCCGAGGCCGGCATCGTGGGAACCGCGATCGGCATGGCTATGTACGGCCTGCGCCCGGTCGTTGAGATGCAGTTTGACGCGTTCAGCTACCCGGCATTTCAGCAGATCGTGTCGCACGTTGCCAAGATGCGCAACCGCACACGCGGCAAGATCTCGCTGCCAATCGTGATTCGCATACCCTATGCCGGCGATATCGGCGGCGTCGAGCACCACTCCGACTCGTCAGAGGCGTACTGGACGGCGACACCGGGGCTGACCGTGGTGAGCCCGTCGAATCCGGCCGACGCCTACTCCATGCTCCGCGACGCCATTCGAAGCGACGACCCGGTTATTTTCATGGAGCCGAAGAGTCGTTACTGGAGCAAGGCGTCCCTCGCCCTGCCGGTGCAGACCGAGCCGCTGAACCGGGCCGTCGTGCTGCGGGAGGGCACCGACGTCACGCTCATCGCCTATGGGCCGACCGTAAAAACCGCTCTCGCCACGGCCGAGCAGGCCACGGCGGAGGGGCTCTCGATCGAGGTCATCGACCTGCGCACACTGTCGCCATTTGATGACGAGACGGTGGGGGCATCGGTTCGAAAGACCGGCCGGGCCGCCATCGTGCATGAGGCCGCGCAGTTCGGCGGCTACGGCGCCGAGGTGGCCGCGCGCCTGACCGAGCGCAATTTCTTCTACCTGGCCGCGCCCATTCTGCGCATCACCGGCTTCGACATTCCCTACCCGTCCCCCAAGCTCGAGGAGTATTTCTTGCCCACCCCCGACCGTATTCTTGCCGCGCTGTCGACCTGGGAGTGGAGCTGATGAGCCGCGAATTTCTGCTGCCAGACCTCGGCGAGGGACTCACCGAGGCCGAGATTGTGGCCTGGCTGGTCGCTCCCGGCGACACGATAGTTATCGATCAGGCCGTGGTCGAAGTTGAATCGGCCAAGTCGATCGTGGAGCTGCCGTCGCCATATGGCGGCGTTGTGGCCAGCCTGTTTGGCGAGCCGGGCCAGGTCATTCACGCCGGCCAGGTGTTGCTGACCGTCGTTGACAGTACAGCGGATGTTGCGGCGAGCGCCGCTCCTACGGGTTCGGCTGGCTCGGCTGATGCGGCTGTTTCAGCGCCGGACACCGCCAGCATCGCCGCCAGCGCCACCGCCGAAGGTTCCGGCGCGGTCCTCGTGGGCTATGGCACCACCGAGAGCACCCGGCCGGCGCGGAAGGTGGCCGCCGGGCGGTTCGGTGGCACGGGCGCCGCGAGCATGCCCCGCGTCATAACAGCGGATGCCCCGGCTCGGCCCGCAGCGACACCGACGGTGGCCGCTACGCGACCGGCCGAACCGGTGGCATCCGTTTCGACGGTCGCGGTTTCGACCAACACCGCCGACCCGACCCATCGCTCCCCCGTGGTGTCGCCAATCGTTCGCCGGCTGGCCCGTGAGAACGGATTCGATGCGAGCACGCTGCAGGGATCGGGTCGGGACAGTCTTGTTCTGCGCAGCGATGTTGAAGAGTATCTGCGCGCGCTGACCGCGCCCGGAGCACCCGACACTGCCGTCGTGACGCCGGCAGCCACCCCAGCAGTCGTCGGTGCAGCAGCGATCGGTGCAGCAGGGGTCGGTGCAGCAGCGGTCGGCGTATCGCCGGCCGACGAGAGCGCGGACATTCGCATTCCGATCTCCGGGCTGCGCAAAGTTGTGGCGCAGCGACTGGCCACGTCGCGGCGGGAGATTCCCGAGGCAACGATCTGGCTCGACGTGGATGCGACCGCCCTGTTCGCGGCCCGCGATCAGCTGCGAGCGGCGACCGGCGAGCGGTTCAGCGTGACGGCGCTCATTGCTCGGTTCGTCGTGGCCGGGTTGCGGCAGTATCCGGTACTGAATTCCTCGGTCGATACCGCAAGCCAGGAAATTCTGCAGCACGGAGCCGTGAACCTCGGCATCGCTGCGCAGACCTCACGCGGGCTCATGGTTCCCGTGATCCACGGCGCCCACGCCATGAGCACCCGGCAGTTGCGCGATTCCATCGCCGCTCTGGTGGCGCAATCGCCGGAGGGCACCTTTGCTCCGAGCGCGCTGACCGGTGGAACCTTCACCCTCAACAACTTCGGCTCCCTCGGCGTTGACGGCTCCGCTGCGATCATCAATCACCCGGAGGCGGCCATTCTCGGCATCGGACGCATGATCGAACGGCCGTGGGTGGTCAATCATGCACTCGCGGTGCGCACCGTCGTTGAGCTCTCGATGGTGTTCGACCATCGGGTCTGCGACGGTGGAACAGCAGCGGGGTTTCTCACCTACATTGCCCGGTGCATCGAAAACCCAGTGAGCCTCGTCGCCGATCTCTAAGAGAGCAGATCTGGCAGTGGTAACTCAGTGATGTCTGTTGGCGTATAGGCTGCTCAGTGACACGGGGTGCTCCGCACAATGCGCGAGCTGAGATTAATACCCGTTGAACCTGTCTAGTTAGCACTAGCGGAGGGATGTCACTGATGACTGCTCAGAACTCGAATACTACGCTGAGGTCCACGCCTCGGATTCTCAGTATCGCCGGCACCGACCCGACCGGCGGTGCCGGCATCCACGCCGATTTGAAAAGCATCGCAGCCAACGGCGGGTACGGCATGGCGGTGGTCACAGCTCTGGTCGCGCAGAACACACAAGGGGTGCGCTCGGTGCACACCCCGCCGGTCGCTTTTCTGCGCCAGCAATTGGACGCCGTGAGCGATGACGTGACCATCGATGCCGTGAAGATCGGCATGCTCGCTGATATCGACGTGATTCACGAGGTGCGTTCCTGGCTCGACGCTCACCGTCCTCCGCTCGTCGTGCTCGACCCGGTGATGGTGGCAACGAGTGGTCACCGGCTGCTCGACCCTCAAGCTGAGCAGGCGCTGCGAGATCTGATCCCCCTCGCCGATCTCGTCACACCCAACGTTCCCGAGCTGGCCGTTCTGCTCGCAGAACCCACAGCAGCAAATTGGGCTGAGGCCGTCGAACAGGGCAAACGACTGTCAGCCCGCACCGGCGTCACCGTGTTGGTCAAGGGAGGTCACTTCGACGAAACGAACTGCCCTGATGCCCTGGTCAATACCCACGGGCTGCTGGCACAGAGCGTTGTCGAGTGTGCTTCGCCGCGCATTGCCACCAAAAACACCCACGGCACCGGATGCTCGCTCTCCTCGGCAATGGCCACGGTCCAGGCACGAACCGGGGACTGGGCGGCGTCTCTGGCCGAGGTCAAGGACTGGCTGCAGGATGCCCTGACCCATGCCGACGACCTCGAAGTGGGTCAAGGCCATGGCCCGATCCATCACTTTCATCGGCTGTTCGCAGGCGCGTCGGCCGCACCCGCTGCTTCGGCGAAATTCAGTGCGACACTCTGGCGCGACGTCGAGCTGATACGCACACAGATCTTCAATCTGCCGTTCATCACGGATCTCGGTACCGGCTCCCTGGATGAACGAGATTTTTCGTATTACCTCGCGCAGGACGCGCTCTATCTGGCCACCTACGCGCGCGTTCTTGCCCGCGCTAGTGAGATCGCGCCGACGACGTACGCACAACGGTTTCTAGCCGATTCGGCACGACGCTGCCGCGACGTTGAGTTGGAGTTACACAGAAACTGGCTGGAGCAACGGGAGGTGTCTTCCGAGGCCAGCCCGGTAACGACTGGCTACCTCGATCACTTGCTCGGACTCGCTGAGGACGCAAACTATCCGGTGCTTCTCGCGGCGCTGCTGCCCTGTTATTGGCTCTATGCGGATGTCGGTGAGCGGCTGCACACCAATTTTCTGGCCCGCACCGAGACAGCGGTGCATCCATATTCCGCCTGGCTGCAGACCTATGCCGATGACGAATTCGCCGCGGCCACGAGGGAAGTCATCGCGCTCATTGACGACTGCGCGTCAACGGCCTCTGATGCGCAACGTTCGGCGATGCGCCAGGCGTTTGCCATCTCGTCCCGGTTCGAGCTTGACTTCTTCGACGCCCCTCGGCAGTTTGTGCTGGCCTGAGATGACCACGCCCAACTCCGTACGGTGTGCGGCACTAGCGAAGCTACGGCAGGCGGGCCAGAAGCCGCTGCGCGGCATCCGTCGGGTCGGTGGCGTCGGTGATCGCACGCACCACAACCACTCGCGTCGCGCCAGCGTCGACGACCTGGTCGATAGTGCCCAGGTCGATGCCGCCGATGGCAAACCACGGCAGCTCGCTGTCGATGGCGGCGCTGCGGGCGGCCGCATAGCGCAGCAGATCAGTTCCAACTGCCGCCCGACCGGGTTTTGTCGGTGTGGCCCACACCGGGCCGACGCAAAAATAGTTGAGATCGTTCGCGGTCAGGGCGGCATCCACTTGGTTGGTGGTGTGTGTGGACAGGCCGATCAGGGCGGCCGGGCCGAGCAGGGTGCGAGCGGAGGTCACCGGCAGATCGCTCTGGCCCACATGAAATACCGGAGCATTCGCCAGGCTGGCAATATCCGCCCGGTCGTTGACGGCCCAGAGTCGTGCGTGCTGGTTCGCAACCGAGCGCAGAATTTCGAGATAGTCGAGTTCCTCAGCGGCGTCGATGTTCTTGTCGCGAAGCTGAATGATGTCGACCCCGCCAGCGAACGCCGCTGCCACGAATTCAGCGAAATCGCCACGATCCTTCCGGGCATCGGTGCAGAGATACAGCCGGGCGTTTATCTGGTCCATGCGACCAACACTAGGGGCCAATGTGAAGCGTCCACGCCACAAAACGGTGAGCACCATGAGTGAACGAGGTGTAAACCGCACGGTCGACGTCGCCGTGATCGGCGGGGGCATCATCGGACTCGGCATTGCCTGGGCCGTTGCGCATTCGGGCCGCACGGTGGTCGTCATCGACCCGGAGCCCGCCAGCGGTGCAACGTATGCTGCGGCCGGAATGCTCGCGGCGGTAAGCGAACTGCACTACCAGGAAGAGGCGTTGCTCGAGCTCATGCTCGCCTCCTCGGGGCTGTATCCGGCGTTCATCGATTCCCTCGGACCCGATCATTACCTAACCGGGTATCAGAGAACTCACACCATGAGTGTTGGCGCGGATTCGGCCGACCGGCACGCGTTGGCCGACCTGCGCGGAGTACAGCTGGCCAGCGGGCTGATCGTTGACCCGCTGACCATTCGCGAGGCGCGTGTCTACGAACCGCTGCTGAGCCCGCACGTTTCTGGGGCTTTCATGGTGGAGCAGGATCATCAGGTCGACCCACGCCGGCTCAGCGCGCGCATCCAACTCATGCTTGCCGCGCTGGCGGAAAACGGCGGGTGGGGCCACGACGCCCTGATCCGGGTGAAGGCCACCGGGTTAGTGCACGACGATTGCGCGGATGCCTCATCTCGCGTCACCGGTGTCGCCCTGGCTGATGGCGGCACGGTCAGTGCCGCCGAAGTCGTTGTGGCCACTGGCCTCGCGGCGGCCGGGCTCAGCGGGTTGCCCGAGCACCTGACCCTGCCGCTTCGCCCGGTTTACGGGGATATTCTGCGGCTTCGGGTGCCGGAGCACCTGCGGCCGTTGCTCACCTGCACGATCCGCGGACTGGTGCACGGTGTGCCGGTCTATCTGGTTCCACGATCGGACGGAACGGTGGTGATCGGAGCCACCCAACGCGAAGACGGCTCCACTGCGGTGTCGGCTGGTGGCGTCTATCAACTTTTGCGTGACGCCCAGGTGCTGGTGCCGGCAGTGAGTGAGCTCGAGCTGATCGAGGTGACCGCTCGTGCTCGTCCAGGAACGCCCGATAACGCGCCGCTGCTCGGCCGGGTATCGCGAATTGGTGGGGCACCGGAGGGCGACGACGTTCCCGGACTTATTGTCGCCACCGGATTTTTCCGCCACGGCGTACTGCTCACCCCGGTGGCTGCCCACTACTGTCTTCAGCTGATCGAAGGCAGTGCCGATCAGCGCTGGGAGCGCTTTCGGCCCGACCGTTTCTCTGCAACCCGCCCGTCAGCATCCGTTTCCCTCCAAGGAGTTGTCAGCTCATGACCGAATCCACACTCACCGATATAAGCGCCACCGCGATCACCATCAACGGCAAAGAACGACGTGTACGGCGCGGCAGCACCGTGACCGAACTGGTCGCCGAGATCACTGGTCGGCAGATCGGCGCGGATGGCCGGGCGACCGACGAACAACGGCTCGGAGTTGCCGTCGCGCGTAACGCCGTGGTCGTGCCGCGCAGCCAATGGTCGTCCACCGTTTTGTTGGCCGACGATGACATTGAAATTGTCACCGCAGTTCAGGGTGGCTGACGTCGTGTACTCCGCCAACAGTGACGCTCTGGTGATTGACGGCGTGCCGCTGAATTCGCGCTTGATCATGGGCACCGGTGGCGCGCCCAGCCTCGATGGCCTTGGCGCGGCCCTTCACGCCTCCGGTACCGAGCTCACCACCGTCGCCATGCGGCGTCACAGCGTGGTGACGACCGGATCGCTGTTCGATCTTCTCGTCGATCGCTCCATTCGGGTATTACCCAATACCGCCGGATGCTTTACCGCGCGCGAGGCGGTCCTGACCGCAGAGCTGGCTCGGGAGGCCCTCGAGACCGACTGGATCAAGCTGGAGGTGATCGCCGATGAACAAACGCTTTTGCCCGATGCGGTCGAACTCGTGGAGGCTACCGAACAGCTCGTCGGGCGCGGCTTCAAGGTTTTCGCCTACACGAATGACGATCCGGTGCTGGCCCTTCGCCTGGAGCATCTCGGTGCCGTCGCTGTGATGCCACTCGGAGCTCCGATCGGCACCGGGCTGGGCATCCTCAATCCGCACAATATCGAGTTGATCGTTTCTCGTGCCGGCATTCCCGTGGTGCTGGATGCTGGCATCGGTACCGCCTCCGACGCTGCGCTCGCGATGGAGCTGGGCTGCGATGCCGTACTCCTGGCCACAGCGGTGACGCGCGCGCAGAACCCGGCCCTCATGGCCCAAGCCTTCAAGCATGCGGTGATTGCGGGTCGACTGGCCGCCCAGGCTGGCCGGATTCCGCGGCGTGAACTCGCCTTGGCATCATCGACGATGAACGATCGCGCCGACCTATGAATGACCTGATGCTGTTGGCACCGCTCGTCGAACCCGGCGATGAGCTCACTGCCGCCGAACTCGAGCGGTACTCACGCCATATCCTTATTCCCGAAATGGGTGTTCTCGGCCAACGGCGACTGAAGAATGCGCGGGTGCTGGTGATTGGCGCCGGCGGTCTCGGTTCGCCGGTACTGCTCTACCTGGCGGCAGCTGGGGTGGGCACCCTGGGAATTATCGACACTGACACCGTAGACCTCAGCAACCTGCAGCGGCAGATTATCCACGGCGTCAAAGACCTGGGTCGCTTGAAACTTGAGTCCGCAGCCGCAGCGGTAGCCGAGCTCAACCCACTCGTGTCGGTTCACCGACACGATGTGTGGCTGGACTCGGCGAACGCGCTGGAGTTATTCGCCCACTACGACCTGATCGTTGACGGTGCCGACAATTTCGCCACTCGCTATCTGGTCAGTGATGCCGCCGCGATGCTCGGCAAGCCCTGCGTCTGGGGATCCATCCTGCGCTTTGACGGGCAGGTCAGCGTGTTCTGGAATGAGCACGGGCCCACCTACCGCGACCTGTATCCGGAGGCTCCACCGGCGGGGTCCGTGCCCAACTGCGCAGAGGGCGGAGTGTTCGGGATGCTCTGCGGAACGATCGGCGGGACGATGGTCGCCGAAGCCGTCAAATTGATCACCGGAGTCGGCCGCACGCTTCTGGGCCGGGTCGTGCTCTTTAACGCCTTTGACGCGTCGTGGCGCGAGCTCGCTATCGCGCGCGACCCCGCGAACACACCGGTGACCGAGTTGATCGATTACGACGTCTTCTGCGACACATCATCCACATCGAATCCGGATGACGAAGCGATCTCCGTGCACGAACTCGCCGCCATGCTCGAGAGCCGGAACCGCGGCGAGCGTGACTTCGACCTCATCGACGTGCGGGAACCCGGGGAATACGACATCGTGCATATTGCCGGGGCGCTGCTCATTCCGCAGGGCGGCATCCTCTCGGGAGAAGCATTGTCGTCTCTCTCGCGGGAGCGCGATATTGTGCTGCACTGCAAGGCGGGTGCCCGCTCGGCTGCCGTTTTGGCCGAGCTGCATCGCCGTGGCTACGACCGGGTGTGGCAGGTCGATGGCGGTATCGACGCGTGGGTGAGGGAGATCGCGCCGCTGCTGCCGACCTGAACGAAATTATCTGGCCAGCGCTAACACGTCAATGCGTTGTGCGTGCGCGCCGAACGGGGCATGGTCGCATTCCGGGTGACCGGGCCCGTACCGCACTCGATACGCGCGGTCGGCTTTCCGGCCAGCGGAGAGGTGGTCGTCATCGCGCGGCTGCCCGTCGACGTCAAGCGCCGCCCGCACCTCTGACTCACTCCGCCCGAGTGTCGTGGCGATATCGGCCATGGATTGACCGGAGAGCGCGAGGTTGGTGCCCAGCTCATTGCGGGTCGCGGCGACCTGGCGACGGTTAAGCGACATGAGATGAATCCGTATCGGAGCGACGTGGTGTCATATCAACAGCATGCGCCTGTCCCGTGGTTCGGCCAATTCACGCTGCGGCCGTGCGCCGGCATCTGATTGATCGTTCACCCCGTCGCAGGTCGATAATCGCCGAGAAGCATTGGAACGCATTTTGCGCCCGGGGCAGTGATTAGACAGGGCCGGGCCCGGGATCTGTATCGCACTGGGCAACGCCAGGTGGCGCTGCCACCTGGCGCGCGTCTTCTCCCGACCAGACGTGCCGGTCGAATCGGGCACTGACTGATGCGTTAGCGTAATCGGATGAGGGGATTTAGCGCGGGGGCTGTGCGTCCAGTTTTTCGGCC
This sequence comes from Cryobacterium sp. Y11, assembly GCF_002929535.1. Taxonomy (GTDB): domain Bacteria; phylum Actinomycetota; class Actinomycetes; order Actinomycetales; family Microbacteriaceae; genus Cryobacterium. The sequence goes on along the minus strand of NZ_PJJO01000051.1, from coordinate 94,139 downwards.
AGTCGCACTGCCGGTCGGCGTTGGACTTTTCACCACCGCGTTATACACCCTATTCTCGGCGCTGCAATGGCGCAGCGTCGCCGCTCCCTCCTGGGACCTGGGCATCTTCACCCAGCTGGCCAGACAATATGCCTTGCTCGAAACGCCGATCGTCACGATCAAGGGCGAGGGATTCAATCTGCTCGGTGACCACTTTCATCCGCTTTTAATGATGCTCGGACCAATTTTTGCGGCCTTTCCGCACGCGTTCACGCTGCTGGTGGTACAAAATGCACTGTTCGGCCTGGCCGCGGCAGCGTTGACCTACGGCGCGATTCGGCTGCTCGATCCGGTGACCGGCACGCTGTTCGGGCTCGCTTTCGCGTTCAGCTGGGGGCTGCAGAGCGCGATGGAAGCGCAGTTTCACGAGATCGCGTTCGCCGTGCCGCTACTCGCGCTGTCATTGACCGCTTTTTTGCTGCGCAAGTGGATGGCCTGCCTCCTCTGGGCGATGCCGCTGGTGTTCGTGAAGGAGGACCTCGGCCTCACCGTGGCCGCCCTGGGTATCGTGCTGGCAGCGCGCAGCCGGCATCCGCGGGGAATTTGGCTCGCCGTCTGGGGCCTTGGCTGGTTTGCCCTCGCGAGCCTTGTGATTTTGCCGCTGCTCAACCCGAACGGGGCGTGGGCGTATTCAAGCAGCATCGACCTGATGGGGATTCTGGGCGACCCAGCGGCGTTGTTGCAGCCGCAGAAGGGGGTAACCGTGGCGCTGCTGCTCGTGGCCGGTGGACTGATTGCGGTGCGGTCGCCGCTCGCCCTCGTGCTGCTGCCGACGCTCGCCTGGCGGTTTCTATCCGACAATTCAGGCTATTGGGGCCCCACCTGGCAGTACAGCGCCGTGCTCATGCCGATCGTGTTCGCGGCGGCGCTTGACGGTATCGTGCTCGTGCGTGCCAGCCGTCGGGGCTGGCTGCGCGCCTATGGGCGGCAGGCGGCATCCGTTTCGATTGTCGCCGGTCTCGTGCTCGCCACGACGCTGCCACTGTTTAAATTGACGGATGTCTCGGCCAATTTTTCGACGGATCGCACCGCGGCCGCGACTGCCGCCCTCTCTGGAGTGCCAGACGGTGCCGTGGTCGAATCCGATATTGGGCTCATGAACTATCTGGTCGAGCGAACGGATGTCTACTGGCTCGGCAACCAGAATCCCCTGCCGGACTATCTCGTGATCGATCTTCTAGCCGGCGGCCTGCCCAGCGAATGGAGTTCGGCGCAGGTCGTGGCCGAGGCTCTGCATCCCGGAGCCAGGTTCACAACGATCTACTCGGCTGGCGGCTACGAGGTCGCCCGCGCTGACCCAACCGGCTAACCGGCCCGCCGCTTACACCCGCATCCCGTACCCCTCATCCCGCAGCCCGCGTCGGTCGACGCTCACCCGAACCTGCACAAAGCCCACTGTCACCAGCAGGATCACACCGACGACCACCGCCGTCATAACGGTGGCGGCGGCCGGGGAGTTCAGACCGTCATCGCGCAGCGCGGCGATTACGCCGACGACCCCGCCCAGCAGGACGGCCCCGCCGACAACGGCCACAACCGGGCTCGTCACCAGCTTGGTCCAGGTGACGGGCAGATCGGCGTCGGTCGTGCCGGCCCGCACTTCGACGGGTTCCGGTGAAGCCGGGTCGAGCCACTTGTGCGCCAGAAGAAACGGAAGCACTCCATAGCCGCAGGCAGCGACGGTGAAAAGCACCCAGGCACCCATCTCGGGTTCCGCATCGCCGGCGGCAATCGTGATACCGGCCGTGCTCAGCCACAGGCACGACGACAGCCCGGCAGCAAAGCCGAGTCCGAGATATACGGGTCGCCGATTGGGCGCACCGCGTTCGCGCAACCAGGAGGTGGCGAGAATTGCAGCACCGACACTCACCACGACCGCGATCGCGGCCATAGCTTCGGTCGGTATCGTCGAGCTCACGGCGCCGTCGCGGCCCCATTGCCGCGGCAGCACATCGGGAAGGCGATCGATCCATAGCAGCCAGGTGACGACAACCGCCAGCAGTGGGAGCCAGAGCGTCGCCGCAGCAGCGACGTCACGTGGGCGTGTTGGCGCCGAACTGTTCACCAATGTCATCCGTTCCCCCGATCACAGGCGGTAGGCACGAAGCCCGCCAGCGCACTCCTCCCATTCAATCACTCACCGGCCCCGTGGCGAATTCAGCAAGACGAGTCGATTTCAGATAGGTGTGGCCGGACCAGTGCGGCGCCCCGCCCGCTTTCGCCCGGAGTGCCTGAATTCGCCATAGGCAGGCCAGTGCCGACGGTGTCAGTGAGTCAGTACCGTTAGCGACTTGGGCGATCGCGCTTGTGGTGCTAAACGCCGGTGCGGGAGTGTCCAGCGCGGTCAACACCCGCGGTTCAACTGCCCTCAAAACATTTCTTTGAGTATTCTTTGCTGGTTTTCGGTGATTTAGTGCTTGTATGCGTGATTTTTCCTCGGGAATGTCGGTGGTCGGGTGTTGGGTTGAAATATGGACAACCTGGCGTTGGAACTCACCCGGGCGGCGGCCGCTGTTGCCGCGCTCGGTGGATCCAATGCCGAGTTCAACAGCCTGAGTGATGCGCAGGTTCTCGCCGCTCGTGGTCCGATCGCAGATCTGCTGCGCCTGAGCAACACCGTGGCGGCGCTGCTGGCGGGCACGATTGCAAAGCGGTCTCGACCGAAGCTCGGCCAATCGGGCCTGGCGGCGCGGCACGGGTTTGGCAACCCGACTTTGATGGTGCAGCAGGCCACCGGTCTCAGCCGGGTTGAGGCCGGGCGGCTGCTCGCTGTCGGGGTGCTGATGAATGAAACTGAATCCGCGGAGCGTCGCGTCGCGTCGCGTCGCCGAAGCTGACCGCGAAGCGGAGCGGGCCACGCAGACCGCCGTCGACGCCGCAGCCGAGGCGATAGCGGAAGCCGCGCGAGATGCGGAGCGAGAAGCTGCCCGCTGGGCCGCCCGTGAGGCGGAGCGAGCGGCAGCGTGGACCCGATTGCACCCCAATCTGCCACTGCCAGCCGCCATACCGGGCCCCGCCGTGCCCGTCGCCCCGGTGCTGCCGAGCGCCCCGGTGGCGCCGCTGGCAGTCGTGGTGCCGTGGCAGGCACCGATCATGCACGCCGTGATGGCACCCGAACAAGGCGAAATGTGGATCGCAACCTACGACGCACTCACCAGTCCGAGACGCGGCGGCGTGCGATTCGTTGACCCAGAACGCACGAAGTGGGCGCAAAGCGTCAAGGACGACCCGCGCACCGTCGCCCAGAACACCGATGAGACGCCGACTGACACACGGGCGGGCAGCGCAACGGGCGGCGCAACGGGCGGCGAAGCAAGCCGGATGAGAGAACCTCGGCTGAGCACTCCGACTACACCCAGCCAAGAACCCTCAATCACCCACCCCGTTTTCGGCTACATCGAAGGCAACCCCGCACCAATATCAGCGCAATCAATCGACCGGCACCTCTGCGACACCGGCTACCTCGGCATCCTCTTCTCCCATACCGGGCAACCCCTCAACGTCGGACGAGACCAACGACTCTTCAACCGCGAACAACGCCGCGCCCTCGCCGCCCGCGACGGCGGATGCTGCTGGCCGGGCTGTGAACAACCACCAGCGTGGACAGAATCACACCACATCGACAGCTAGTCTGACCAGGGACTTTCCAACATCGACCACGCCATACTACTCTGTAGCCACCACCACATGCTGCTCCACAACCGACACTGGAAAATCCTTCTCCAAGACGGAGAGTAACGGCTACAACCGCCGATCGAGATCGACTCCGCACAAACTCTCATCGCCCTGCCCAGCAAGAACCCGCTCATGCAGGCACCACTCGCACTCAACCAGCCGACGTCAACTACCCCCGGGGCTGGCACGGCAGACCCAGGCGCATCACGGGATGGCGGTCTCGACGAGCTCGACCAACGGCAGGGGGACGACCCGCAACCCGGTCACCGTAACGACGACTACCGAAACTAGACGTTCGCCACCCGGCACCCCGCGGGCTGGCACGGCAGACCACGACGCGTCACGGGATGGCGGTCGGGGCAAGCTCGACCAACAGCGCGGGGACGACCCGAGACCGGGCTCGTTGCCTGACGGCAGAGCGCGTCAACGGGGCTGGACGAGCTTTCTTTTCAACGCCACAGAGTGAACGTAAACCCGGGACGAACGTTGAAACTTATCAAGCGCTAGCGCTTGCGACGGGCGAGAAAGGCATCCATTCTGGTGAACTTAGCCTCAGACTCGAACAGGATCGACTGGGCCACGTTATCGACGAGCGGATGCGCAGCGCGGGGAGCATGAAAAACCTCCTTGGCCAGACGGGTCGCCAGCGGGTCCTGCGCGGCGATGCGGTCGGCCAAGGCGTGCGCGGCGGCGAGCAGGTCGTCGGGGTCATGCACCTCGGTGACCAGGTGCACGGCGAGGCATTCGGTGGCGCTGAGGATGCGTCCGGCCAAGATGATCTCCTTGGCCACCGGCTCGCCGACGAGCTCGGCGAGCCGCCACAGCGCGCCGGCGGCGGGCAGAATGCCCAGTGCCGTCTCTGGATTGCCGAGCCGGGCACTCGTGGAGGCGATGCGGAAGTCCGCCGCATAGGCCAATTCGGCTCCACCGCCGAGCGCCCAGCCGTCGATCGCGGCGATCACGGGCATCGGCAACTTCGCGATACGCGAGAACAGTGCAGAATTGATGCCGAGCAGTGCATCATCGCGGCGGCGTTCGCGCAGCTGGGCGATGTCGGCGCCCGAGGCGAAGACACCGTTGGCTCCGCTGATAATCAGGATGCGCGGCTGCAGCTCAAGCTCGGCGCAAATCGCGTGCAGCTCATCGATCATGGTCTGGTCGATGGCGTTGCGCACGTCGGGCCGGTCGAGCTGGACGTGCACTCGGTCGGCGCGGCGTTCAATCGTGAGGGTCGTTGGCATTGTGGGACGTCTCCGTTGAGGTCGGGGGTGAGGTCGGGGTGGAATCAGCGTCGGTCGTTCCGGCCGGAAAGACACGCTTATAGCTTCGTCCGTCGGGCAAGGTCACCGTGCGACTGACCAGGGTGCCGCGCCGCACCTGCAGGTAGATGGCCTGGGCGCTCACGCCGCGCTCGGTTGCCGCCTCGGCGACGGACAAACCGGGGAGGTCGGTGGGCACACTGCTCGGCCGTGCCGATCGTTTACGGCCAGCTTCGAGTCGGGCGCTGATCTCGTCGTCGGTGCCGCCCCACCGCCATTTTGCTGCCGGCGCTTTCAGCCCGGTCGCATCGGCAATCTGTTCCCACGACGTTTCGGCGGCGAGAGCGCCGCGAACGGCTTCCAGCGTGGCCGGATCGTGATCGAGGGCGGTCTGTAGCGAGCGGATGGCGCGCAGCCGGTCCAAGGGCGAGCCGCCGGCATCCGTGTGTAGCGTCAATAGCCGCTCGAGCGCGGCGGCCGTTATCGGCGCCAGAAACGATCCCATGCGTGGTCCCTCATCGAGTGTGCTGCGATTGGAGTCAGCAGAGCCCCATCTTGCCAGACCAGCTGCATCGGTGGAACAGCTCAAGCCAGCACGACCACGGAGTGCGGCGCCAGCTGCAGGGCGTGGGGCGATCGGCCCTGCACCGCATCGCCAACACCCGCGAAGGACAGCACGACCTCGCCGCCGCCAGCCGGAATGCTGGCCGAGTTGGCGCCGAGATTGATGAGGATTTTCGAGCGCCCGCGGTGCAGTTGCAGCCAGCCCTCCCCTGCGTCAAACGCCACGGTGATCTGATCGAATCTGGGGTCGGTGAAGTCCGGGTGTGACCGACGGAGGGCTGCGAGTTCGCGATAGAAACCAAGCAGACGCGCGGGCTCTGGCTTGTTGGCTTCGTTCCAATTGAGCTTGGATCGTTCGAAGGTCAGCACGTCTTGCGGGTCGGGCACCACTGCCGGGTTCCAGCCCATGCGGGCAAATTCATTGATGCGACCGCGGGCCGTTGCCACGCCCAGTTCCCGTTCGGGATGCGAAGTGAAGAACTGCCAGGGCGTTGTCGCACCCCATTCCTCCCCCATGAACAGCATCGGCGTGTACGGACCGAGCAGGGTCAGCGCTGCGGCAATCGCCAACTGACCGGTGTCGAGCTGCGCGCTCAGCCGGTCACCGATGGCGCGGTTGCCGATCTGGTCGTGGTTCTGGGAGGCGACAACCAGGCGCCAGGTTGGCATCCGCTCGCGGTCGATTCGGCGGCCGTGAGTGCGCGCCCGAAAGCTCGAATATGTTCCGTCATGGAAGAACCCGTGCGTGAGTACCTTGGCGAGGGCGCCGAGCGGTTCGAAATCGGCGTAGTACCCCGAGGTTTCGCCGGTGAGGGCCACGTGTACGGCGTGATGAAAGTCGTCGCTCCACTGCGCGTCGAGGCCGTAGCCGTTGGCATCGCGCGGGGTCACGAGGCGGGGATCGTTTAGGTCAGACTCGGCGATCAGGGTCAGCGGCCGTCGAATCTCGGCGCTCAGCGCCGCGACCTGCACGCTCAATTGCTCGAGCAGGTGGGTGGCGCTTGAATCGTGCAGGGCGTGCACCGCGTCGAGCCGCAGGCCGTCGACGTGATAGTCGCCCAGCCACATCAGAGCGTTGTCGAGAATATACCGGCGCACCGGGTCGGAATGCGGCCCGTCGAGGTTGAGCGATGCGCCCCAGGTGTTGCCGGCGGATTCGCTCAGGTAGGGGCCAAACTGCGGCAGGTAGTTGCCGCTCGGTCCCAGGTGGTTGTAGACAACGTCCTGAATAACGCCAATGCCGCGCTGGTGACAGGCGTCGACGAAGGCCTGATAGGCGGCCGGACCGCCGTAGCTCTCGTGCACGGCAAACCAGAGCACACCGTCGTACCCCCAATTGTGCGTACCGTTAAAGGCGTTCACCGGCAGCAGCTCCACAAAGTCGACGCCGATTGATACGAGGTGGTCGAGCCGGCGCGCTGCGGCCTCCAGGGTGCCCTCCGGCGTGAAAGTTCCGACGTGGAGTTCATAGATGATGGCGCCGGCGAGCTGCCTGCCGGTCCACTCGGAGTCCGCCCAGACGTGGGCGGTGGCGTCAAAGGTGCGCGAGAGAGCGTGCACCCCGGCAGGTTGGCGCCGCGACCGGGGGTCTGGAAACGGCCCGCGTCCGTCGATCACATAGCCGTAATCGACGTCGACTGCGGCGAAAGATTTGTGGGTCAGTTCCCACCAGCCATCGTCTCTCTTGGCGAGTTCCAGCCGTCGGCTGCCGAGCGCCAGCTGAACGGCCTGCGCGTCGGGTGCCCAGACCTCAAAGCTTTGCTCGTTCATGCGTGTCGTCCTGTCGGAGTGGGAACGCGGTTACTGTCGTCGACGGCGACCAGCAGCGCAACCGGGTAGCGGGCCAACACGTCGGCGAGGCGCAGGCTCGGACCGTCGAAACGCTGCCGGGTCAGTACGTCCACGAACGTGCGGCCAGCCACGACTAGTGTCGTATCGCCCCAGCCACCGGCCTCGTGCAACCCGATCGGCAGTCGCGTGGCCACGGTGATCGCTCCTCCACGATCGAAGGCGACGACGTGGTCGGCGGCCGTTCCCAGAGCTGGCACCACCAGGTACCGGCCAAACAGGTCTGGCCGGTCGCGGCGCAGCCGGAGGGCGTGCGCGGTGACCAGCAGCTTGGCCGCGCCGGTCTCGTCGACCGGAGGGAGCCATCCGCTATCAATGCGCGTCAGCAGCTCGCGGCGCACCGCATAGTCGACCGGGCGGCGGTTGTCTGGGTCGACGAGCGAGGTTTGCCACAGTTCGCTGCCCTGATACACGTCGGGAACTCCGGGCATGGTCACTTGCAGCAGTTTCTGCGTGAGCGAATTGCTCCAGCCTGGCTGCCGTAGCCGATCGTGCAGATCGCTCAATAGGTTGCAAGTGGCCGCATCGTCGAAAGCCGCCGTGACGAGGTCGCCGAGGGCCGCTTCAAACCCGTCGTTCGGTTCGGTCCAGGTGGTCGACGTGCCGGCCTCGCGAGCGGCCTTCCGCGCGTAGTCCGCGAGCCGCTCCCTGCTAGCCGGCCAGGCGCCAACGATCGCCTGCCAGAGCAGGTTTTCGAAAGGGCCGTCGCCGAGCGGATGCAGCGCCCGCAGCTGCGCAAGCGCCCGCTCCCACTCGGCGGGAACCTCGGCGAGAACCGAGATGCGCGCGCGCACGTCTTCGCCGCGTTTCGTGTCATGCGTTGACAGGGTCGTCATCGAGTGCGGAAACCCGGCCTGACGCACGCTCTGGCGGTCATGAAACTCGGCAACCGAGACGGCGAACTCGTCGGGGTCAGCGCCCACCTCGTTGAGCGAGGTGAGTCGGCTGAACTGGTAGTACGAACGGTCTTCGACTCCCTTGGCCATGATCATGCCCGAGGTCTGCTGAAACCGCACGGCGGCCGGATGCCCCGAGTCGGCCAGCAGGGGCAGCAACCGGTCGACCTCGGCCGACAGTTCGGGGCGATACTCGGCGGCGCGACGTGCAGCCTCGTGTAGCCGGCCAGCGCCGAGGGGCAGGTAGGAGCGGTAGACCGGAAACCAGGCGAGCAGCTCGGCGAGTGCATCGGCGGTCTGCATGGTCGCTGGTTCAGCACCGGATGCCAGCCTGGCAATGCGCAGCACCTCGGAGCGCAGGATGCCATCGGCAACCTGCCGTTTATTGCCGTAGACCAGGTCGGCCCACTCGGCAGCGCCATCACCGTGGAGTCGTGCCTCGAGATCGTCGAGGGCCGCTTGACCCGCCGGGTCAACGAGCACCCGGTCAACGTCGGCGAGGGCGTCGTAGCCGGTGGTGCCGGCGGTCGCCCAGCTGGCTGGCAGCCGTTCGCGTCCCTCGAGAATCTTCTCCACGAGCACGTACGCGCCGTCGGTGGCGCGGCGCAGCGCCTCAAGGTACCCGCCGGGATCAGCCAGGCCGTCGGGGTGGTCCACCCGCAGACCCTGCACCAGACCGTCGCGAACCCAGCGCACGATCTCACGATGCGACTCGTCGAACACCCAGGGAACCTCGACCCGGATGCCCGCCAGGGTGTTCACGGCGAAGAATCGGCGGTAGTTCAGGTCGTAATCCGCCCGGCGCCAGTTGATGAGCTCGTAGTGCTGCCGATCGTGTACGACGACCGGGGTCGCACCGTCGTCGGCAGTTCCGGGGGCCAGCGGATACCGCATGGACACATAGCGCAGCTCGCCGTCGACGACCTCGAGACGGTCGAGCTCGGTGCTGCCGGCCCCCGCATCGTCACCGAGCACCGGAATACGAATCTTGCCGTTGCCATATGCCCAGTCGACGTCGAACGCCTCGGCGTAACGCGACTGTCGGCCGTTCTGAAGCAGGTCCCACCACCAGGTATTCTGCGCGGGGCTGGCGACACCCATATGGTTGGGCACAATGTCAACGAGCACGCCCAGTGCGGCCTCATGTGCCTGCGCGGCCAGCCTGGCCAAGCCAGCAGGGCCACCGCGGGCCGGGTCAACTCGTGAGTGATCAACAACGTCGTACCCATGATCGGACCCCTGTTCGGCCATCAAGAGCGGCGACAGGTACACCCAATCGGCGCCAAGCGTCCCCAGGTAGTCAATCACCCCGGCGGCGGCATCGAGGGTGAAACCGGGCGTGATCTGGAGCCGGTAGGTGGAGAGCGGCGTGCTGTGCTCGGTCATTGCACGCGCCTTAGCCGAGGCCCGGCGGCGTGATCAGCCCGGTGGCGGCGAGCGAGGCCGCAACGGAGTGATCCGGAGCCACGTCGGGTTCGTGATAAGCGCGCAGCACGACGAGTGACCGACCCGCTACCGTTTGGATGTCGCCAGCCGGTCGAGCGACGGAATCGGCGCCTTCCCCGGCCGTGTCGACGACGATTTCCCAGGCCGGGGCGTACTCGTCGGGCGGCAGCACGAAGTCGACATCCTGGGGATCCGCGTTGAACAGAAGCAGAAAATTGACGTCGACGACCTCCTGACCTCGTACATCGCGTTCCCGGATACCATTTCCGTTGAGAAATTTGGCGACCGTTCGAGCCAGGTTCTCGTCCCAGTCTTCCGCAGCCATGGGCTCGCCGTCGGTGTTGAGCCAGACGATATCGGGCAGCGACTCCCCCGCCACACGTGTGCCTGGGCGACCATCGAAGAACCGGCTGCGCCTAAAGGTCGGGTGTTCCCGGCGCAGTCGCGACACGGCGGCCGTGAACTCGATCAGTGGAAGGTCCGCCTCGTCCCAGTGCACCCAACTCAACTCCGAGTCCTGGGCGTAGGTGTTGTTATTGCCGTGCTGGGTGCGGCCGAGCTCATCGCCATGCAACAGCATCGGCACTCCCTGCGAGAGCAGCAGGGTCGCGATGAAGTTTCTGGCCTGTCTGGCACGCAGCCCACGAATTTGGGGATCGTCCGTCGGCCCCTCAACGCCGGAATTCCACGAGCGGTTATGAGATGCACCATCGTTGTTGTCTTCACCGTTGGCGTTGTTGTGCTTCTCGTTGTACGACACCAGGTCGGCGAGGGTGAATCCGTCGTGAGCGGTAACGAAGTTAATCGAGGCCATGGGCCGCCGCCCTGAGTGCTCATAGAGGTCGGCGGAACCAGCCACGCGGGAGGCGAATTCACCCAGGGTCGACGGCTCACCGCGCCAGAAGTCGCGCACGGTATCGCGGTATTTTCCGTTCCACTCCGACCATTGCGAGGGGAAATTGCCTACCTGGTAGCCGCCGGGCCCAACATCCCACGGCTCGGCAATGAGCTTGACCTGCGACACGATGGGGTCTTGCTGCACGAGCTCAAAGAAGGTCGATAGCTTGTCGACCTCGTACAGGTCACGCGCCAATGCGCTCGCCAAATCGAACCGAAACCCGTCAACGTGCATCTCGAGCACCCAGTACCGCAGGGAGTCCATGATGAGTTGCAAAACGTGCGGATGCCGTACGTTGAGGGTATTGCCGGTTCCGGTGTAGTCCATGTAGTAGCGCTTATCGTCGTCCATCAGCCGGTAATAGGCCTCGTTGTCGATGCCCTTGAACGACAGGGTCGGCCCCATGTGGTTGCCCTCAGCGGTGTGGTTGTAGACCACGTCGAGGATCACCTCAATGCCGGCGGCGTGCAGGCTGCGCACCATTCCCTTGAACTCCTGCACCTGCTGCCCGAGGTCACCGGTCGACGAATACGCGTTGTGCGGCGCGAAGAAACCGATCGTGTTGTAGCCCCAGTAGTTGTTGAGCCCCTGCTCGATTAAGGTGCCGTCGTTTACGAACTGGTGCACCGGCATCAGTTCGATAGCCGTCACACCCAGTTTCTGGAGATGGTCGATCACCGAGGGATGCGCCAGGCCAGCGTAGGTCCCCCGCTGGCTCGCGGGCACCGCCTCTTGCAGCTCGGTCAAGCCCTTGACGTGCGCCTCGTAGATGAGGGACTCGCTGTACGGAGTGCGCATCGCTCGGTCACCGGTCCAGTCAAAGAACGGGTTCACGACCACACCTAGCATCATGTGCGACGCGGAATCATCGTTGTTCGGCGAGTCGGGGTCGTCGAAGTCGTAGGAGAACAGGGAAGGATCCCAGTCGATGACCCCGGTGGTGGCCTTGGCGTACGGATCGAGCAGCAGCTTGCTGGGGTTGAGCCGGCTCCCCGTGGCGGGGTTGTAGTCGCCGTAAACCCGGTAGCCGTAGCGCTGTCCCGGTTGCACCAGCGGCAGATAGGCGTGCCAGATATAAGCGGATGATTCGCGCACCTCGACGCGGGTCTCCACTCCGTCGTCGTCAAAGAGACAGAGTTCAACGCGCCCTGCGGCTTCGCTGAACAGGGCGAAATTGGTACCGCTCCCGTCAAACGTTGCACCGAGGGGGTAGGCACTTCCCGGCCAGGTTTCCATGAGACTCCTCGAAGTGAAAAAGGGACACGGTGTACAGATGACAGTCGGTGTGAAGAAAACAGACGATGGGATGCGGTGTGCTCGAATGTCGAGAATGACAGACAACGTGCACGCGATGTAGACCGAATCTCACTGGGGGAACACGCCACAGGCATCCGCCGACATTCTCCTCGCCTGCCGTGAGCCTACCCCGAGCTGGCTACCCGACGGTCGCGGCGTGCCCGCCACCAGGCCCACGCCCGCGTGACCAGGCGCTTAAGAAACAGGCCCAGCCGATGAGCGGCGGGAAATTCGGTGCCGAGCACGGCAAGGCCTAGAAAGACGATGAGCCAGCCCGGTCCCGGCAGGGGAATCAGAATCACGCCAACCACGATGATCACTGTGCCGAGCAGGCCGACACCGAGGCGATAGACCCAGCGCAGGCGCGGATGGCCCTCCACCCAGGTATGGGCCCTGTGCAGGGCCAGACGAACCTGATGTCGGAGGTCGCTCCCCCTTGCCGTATCACGGGACAGTTGAGGAGGCATATAACTCAACCTAAACCGTGTGTCTGGGTAGAAGCTCCGCAGCTCTACGACAGGGCTCCCTCGTAATACCAACACCGGTCGAGTTTCAGAAAGTGGCTAACTTCGTGTTGTTGCCTGGTTACGCGATCGCGTCGATAGTGCGCAATGAATTCTACGGTGCCCTCACTATCAAGCATTCCCCCACGCTCGGTACGCACGATATCGAGTCGCCGCCACGAAATACCCACGTCGATCTGAAGGGTTCTCGGCCTCACGAGCGGATGCCAGGTGCTCAACAGATACGGTGCGTCGCCCATCGCAAAGGCGCTGTATCGCGATCGCATGAGCCATTCGGCCGTCGAGGCAACGGCCGCGCCGCTATGAAAACGACCACAACATTCGGAATATGTGTCCCCGCTGAGGCAGGGACACCGATCATTCTGAAATTCCGACGTCAATGGGGTCGTGTCTTAGTTAGAGTGGGCGTTGGCGTAAGCCTCGCGCACGGTTGCGGCAATGCGGCCGCGATCAGATACCTGCACGCCGTTGGCGGCTGCCCATTCCCGGATTGCCTGCAATGCGGCGCGGTCAGACTTTGCTGCACCCGCTCCGCGTGGCTGAGCCGGAACATATCCCACCCGTCGTGCGACGCTTAGGTACGGCTGCAATACGGCTCGGAGCTCGGAAAGATTAGTGTCGGACAGATCTATTTCGTAGGATTCACCCTCCAATGCGAAGGCGACAGAAGCCCCTGAACCATTCGCAATTACGCTGCCGTCGAGGTCGTCCACTACTTGAACCGTGGTCTGCTTCATGATGTGCTTCTCCAATGAGTTGTCAAATATGTTGTCGAAAGAAAACATCTGGTAAGTGCAGCCGCGTCTCATCAATTCAATTCGCGCAATTGCATTCATGCGCCGTGGGCTAACCACTAAAGAATTATGACTGCTGAATACCATTTACGATACCCGCCACGCGGTGTTTCTTTTTCGGACAGCTGATTCACAGTCGCCACTGTTCGCTGCGCTGCTCCGGAGATATGCATCAGATCAAAATGAGTATAAAAAAAACCCCGACATTATCGGGGCTTTTTATTATTACTGATCTATTCGGGTGGATCCGAGGGGATTCGAACCCCTGACCCCCTGCATGCCATGCAGGTGCGCTACCAGCTGCGCCACGGACCCAGATTGTTGTTTCGAATTTCTTCGAAACAACTTTGTTAGCTTACAACACAGAATGTGATCTGCGAAACCGAAGCTACTCCGCGACCTCGTCTACGGCCACTTCTGACGTCACCTTGGCGGGAATCCCGGTCGGGATTACCGGGCAATCCTTCCACAAACGTTCCAGGGAGTAGTACTGGCGCTCTTCCTCGTGGAAGACGTGCACGACGAGGTCTCCGAAGTCAACGAGCACCCAGCGGCCTGCCGCGCGCCCCTCACGACGCAACGGCTTATAGCCGGCCTCGATCAGCTTGTCCTCGATCTCACCGGCGATGGCAACGACGTTGCGCTCCGAGCGTCCGGTGACGATGAAGAAAATATCAGCGAGGGGAAGGGGGTTGGAAACGTCGAGGGCGACGAGATCTTCTCCGCCCTTGGAGTCGGCCGCGGCAACGGCGATCTTGAGCAGCTCGAGGGCGTGAGGAGAAGTGGTCATGAATGAATCCTTGAGATTGTGCCGCTGCGCGTGAATGCGCTGTTGGCGATGATGAGGGGAACGACGGTGTCGAGAGGAACCGGCGATGAGTCAGAGAGACTCAGGAAAGTTGAGAGCTGGCACGATTGATTAATCGACATTAGAAAATGCCCAGCAAATAGCCGGTGACGAACAAGGCCAAGACGCTGACCGCGAGCACGGCGGTGGTGATCACGAGCACCATGGGTAGAGTTGCACGCTGTTTCTTTGGCGGGGTCAGCATTCCTCGGGTGGAGGCGTGCGTGCTCACCGCGCGGCTGGCACTCACCGGCGCCGAGTCACCGCCGAGTTGTTCGGCGTCCAGCTGGTCCATCACGTGGTCAAGCTCCGAGGGATCGAACAGGTTCGGGTGAGCTCCGGTGGAACCGAGGCTTCGCGGCAGGTCGAATGATCCGGTGATCATAATCTCACCGGTGTTCGAAATCGGGCTCACGCTCGGGCCCTGATTGGGAATCGACGGCAAAATGAGGGCATTCGTGGTCGTGGGGATACCGCCAGCGCCGACGCCACGGTTGATCAGCTCGTCAAGGGACTGGGATGGAGCATGCTCGTGGGACTGCCCGCCCTGCTCGAGCGACCAATGACCGACCGGCGGTGTCCACGCCGCGCGCTGTTCGGCCGGCCGCGCCACTTGGGCCTGCGGCGCCTGAGTCTGCGGCGCCTGAGTCTGCGGCGTCTGAGCCAGCGGCGTTTGACGCTTCGGGGCAGCGAGGGGAACGACTGGTGCCGGCTGTATCCGCTCGGCATACATCCGCTCGGGCTCGATCAGAACGAACCCGCCCGGCCTGGCCGGTTTGGTTTCGATGAGCTCAGCCTCGATCAGTTCCGGTTGGATCAGTTCCGGTTGGATCGGCTCGGTATTGATCAGCGCGGGCTCAACCGGTGCAGCGACCGCAGCATCCGCCCCGCTGGCCTCCTGACGGGCGCGCAGGGCGCGCAACTCGCGACGGCTCAGGGTAGGTTCAGCCAGATCGCCAGAACCGGCGTCAGGGTCACTCGGGGCAGCGGATGCCGTAGCTGCGACCTGTTCAGCGGGCTCAGCTAGTATCGGCGCAGCGGGCTCACCCCGTTTAGCGGGTTCACCAGGGGTATGCCTAGTTGATCGCCGTGACGAAACGGTGCCGGGCGATGACGTGAGGGCGGACGGGCGGAGCGCCGCGGGAGTCAGAGCCGGCGCGTCGACTGGCGGATTCGTGTTCTGAGTAGCGTTTTCGCCGCGAGCGAGCTCACGCGCTTGACGTCGGCTGAGCGGCTGAGGGTCTCCCAACGTCATGCCACACTCCGATACAGGTGATGCTTTGAGATGTACTGGACAACCCCGTCGGGGACCAGATACCAGACCGGGAATCCCCGATTGACCCGAGCCCGGCAATCAGTGGACGAAATGGCCAGTGCCGGAACTTCCAACAAGCTTACGTCCTGGTTGGGTAAACCCGAAACGCTCAGCTCATGCCCCGGGCGACTCACAGCGACAAAATGGGCCAGTTGCCATAACTCGCGCACGTCCTTCCAGCCGAGGATCTGCGTGATCGCGTCCGCTCCGGTGATGAAGAACAGTTCAGCGTCTGGTCGTTCCTCGTGCAGGTCCCGGAGGGTGTCAATCGTATAGGTCGGCCCGACCCGGTCGATATCGACGCGACTGGTGGTAAATCGCGGATTCGACGCGGTGGCAATGACGGTCATGAGGTACCGGTGTTCACCATGGGTCACGCCACTTTTCTGCCAGGGCTGCCCAGTAGGGACGAAGACGACCTCGTCGAGGTCGAAACTCTGGGCGACCTCGCTCGCGGCGACGAGGTGTCCGTGGTGGATAGGGTCGAAGGTACCGCCCATCACGCCGATGCGCGGACGACGAACTGTCACGGTGTAATCAGGTTTCTAGTGGCCACCGGTGCTGGAACTGTGTCCGCCATGCGCGGCGGCGTAGGCGTCAGCCTTCGGGCTGTGGCGGTTGGAAACATCGCGAAAGCTCCACAGCACGACACCGAGGGCAAGAAATAGCACGGCGGCGACCATCGGGTAGACAATGATGGGCAGGGGCAGGGCAATGTGCTCGACCTCGGTCAGGGCGATACTCACAAAAGACATCGGTTCTCCATTCAGGCGCAACTGCATCAGCACGCTGCTCAAGCATTCAGATCAGCTCAGGCTGTTCAGATCGGCGCACGGGTGCGGCGACTCACGCCGTTGCACCTATTCTAGCGGGAGTGAGCACGGAACTGAGCTGACGCCAGCCGTCAACCTAGCTGCGCACCTGTCCGTTACCGCGCACGATCCATTTTGTACTGGTCAGCTCCGGCAAACCCATCGGGCCACGAGCATGTAGCTTCTGGGTCGAAATACCGACCTCTGCACCGAACCCGAACTCGCCGCCGTCGGTAAACCTGGTGGACGTATTGACCATCACCGCGGCCGAATCCACTTCGTTCAAGAAGCGCTCGGCGTTCTGTAGATCATTCGTGATGATCGACTCGGTGTGACCGGTCGAATAACGACGGATGTGCGCGATCGCCTCATCGAGGGAATCCACGATGGCCACGGAAATATCCAGGCTCATGTGTTCCGTTGCCCAATCCTCGTCGGTTGCCGGAACGGCGTTGGGGTAGATGGCGCGGGTCCGGGCATCCGCGTGGATGGTGACACCGGATTCTGCAAGCTTGCCAAGCACCTCGGGAAGCAGCCGTTCGGCCGCAGTACGGTGCACGAGCAGCGTTTCGAGTGCATTGCACACGCTCGGACGGTGAGTCTTGGAGTTGTGCACAATATCGATGGCCCACTGTTTGGCGGCCGTCTCGTCGAGGAAGACGTGTACAACGCCGGCTCCGGTCTCAATGACTGGCACCGTCGATTCGGTCACCACGGTCTGAATCAAGTTGGCGCTTCCGCGCGGAATGAGCACGTCGATGTAGCCGCGGGCCTTCATGAGCTCGGTCGCGCCGGCCCGACCGAAGGGGTCAATGGTCTGCACCGAGTCTGGGTTGAGCCCGGCGACGGCGATGGCCGACTGCACCAGATCAACGAGCACTCGGTTGCTGTTCTCGGCGGCCGAACCGCCGCGAAGCACGACCGCGTTGCCGCTCTTCAGCGCGAGCGCGGCCAGGTCAACGGTAACGTTGGGCCGCGCCTCGTAAATAACGCCGATGACGCCGAAGGGCACGCGAACCTGGCTAATCTTGATGCCGTTCGGCAGGCTACTCCCGCGCACGATCTGGCCCACCGGGTCGGTCAGTAGAGCGATCTGATCGACCGAATCGGCGAGGGCCACGATGCGGGACGCATCGAGCTTGAGCCGGTCGAGCAGGCCGGCACTGAGGCCGTTGCTGGCACCGGCGTCGAGGTCGAGCTGATTGGCGGCAACGATCACGTCCACGTGGTCGCGCAGGGATTGGGCGGTCAGCGTGAGGGCTGTGTTCTTCACTTCCGTCGGCGCCGAAGCGAGCGACAGGGAGGCCGTGCGAGCGGCTTCCAGGGTCGGCGTGAGCTGGGCTACATCGTTCAATGACTGCAACATACCCTCGAGTTTACCGCAAGGCAGCACGGGGAGACTCTGTGAGTGGCTCAGGGAAGGCGAAGGGCCGACGGCGCACTCGAGGGTTCGAACCAGGTGCCGACCGGTTCACCCCGCAACGCTTCTGCAACGAGTCCGGTGGCGGTGACGAGCACAGCGGTGCCGGCCTGAGCGGCGATCCGAGCGGCCGTGATCTTAGTGCTCGCTCCCCCCGTGCCAACCCCATTGACCTTGGTCGCGCCGAATTGCATGCCGACCAAAGGATCGCCCGATGCGACATGCGAAATGCGCTCGGCACCCGGCAGGTGCGGCGGGCGAGTGTAGAGCGCATCGACGTCACTGAGCAGCACGAGCAGGTCGGCGTTTATCAAAATGGCCACGAGGGCTGCGAGCCGATCGTTGTCACCGAATCGAATCTCATGCGTGGCGACGGTGTCGTTCTCGTTCACGATCGGTAGGATACGCAGTGCCATCAGGCGTTCCATCGCCCTCTGAGCGTTACCGCGGTGGGTGGCGTTGTCGAGATCGCTCGCGGTGAGTAACACCTGACCGGCGACGATGTCGTATCGGTCGAGGCTGTCCTGGTAGCGAAAAATCAAGAGATTCTGGCCAACTGATGCCGCCGCCTGCTGGGTAGCCAGATCGGTAGGCCGTTCCTGCAATTGCAGGTACGGCATTCCGATGGCGATCGCACCGGATGACACCAGAACGACCTCGGTGCCGCGGCCGTGTGCCTCGGCGAGGGCATCGACAAGTGCGGCGATCTGCCCGGCATTCTCGCCGCTGATTGACGACGAACCGACCTTGACGACAATACGCGCCGCCGAACGAACCACGCCCGGGGTGTGAGCCCTCATCGACTCGCCTTCCCCGCGCTGATCCAGGTCACGACGTGCACCCCCACATGTAACTGGCCCTCCGGCGACAACCCACAGCGCGCAGCACGCGCCTTCGGCAGCTTAGCGCAGCTCAGGCAGGCCACGAATCACAGGAGCGCGCGACGCTCGTCGCTCTTGCTGGGCTCGAACCACGTTCCCACGTGCTCACCGCGCAGGGCGGCCGCGGCCAGCTCGGTCGACGTCACCAGCACGGCAGTTCCTGCATTCGTGGCGAGGCGGGCAGCCACCACCTTTGTGCTCGCTCCCCCCGTACCAACGCCGGTCGCTCCACTCGAACTGAATTCGAATCCGTCGAGCGCGTCATCCGCTGCGATAAAGTCGAGTTTTTCAGCGCCGGGCAGGTGCGGGGGCTTGGTATAGAGGGCGTCCACGTCGCTCAACATGATCAACAGGTCAGCGTGAATGAGCGTCGCCACGAGGGCGGCCAGGCGGTCATTGCTCCCGAACCGCAGGCCATAGACGGCCACGGTGTCGTTCTCGTTGACAACGGGCAGGATGCGCAGGTCGAGCAGGCGTTCCAGCGCGCGACGGGTGTTGCTGCGGTGCGGTTCCTTCAGGGCATCGCCCTCGGTCAGCAGCACAGTTCCGGCCGCGATGCCGTAGCGGTCAAGGCTTTCCTGGTAGCGAAAGATCAGCACGTTCTGCCCGACGGCAGCGGCAGCCTGCTGGGTCGCAACGTCGCTGGGGCGTTCGTCGAGGTTGAGAAACGGCATGCCGGTGGCGACAGCGCCCGAGGAGATGAGCACCACCTCGGTGCCGCGACCATAGGCCTCGGCCAGGGCATCGACAAGCGGGGTGATCTGGTCGGAGTTGTCACCGCTGATCGACGACGACCCGACCTTCACTACGACGCGTTTAGCGCCAGCAACGTTTTCTCTGGCTAAGCCACTCACTGCTTGGCGCCTCCCGGTGCGTCAGTGCCGTCGTCGACTGCTGTGTCAGCATCCGCTGTGTCAGCATCTCCCGTGTCAACATCAGGCGCTACCGCCTCGGCCGGCTCGGTGCTCGCCGGAGTGACACTGCCGTCAGCGGCCACAGCGACGTTCGCGAGGCGCACGTCATCGTTGTACTCTTCTTCGCCGGTCTGCCACATGCCGGCTTCGCGCTCCCGAATGAGTTCGGCACGCGCAGAGGACTTTGCGTCCATGCGGCCAAAGTATTCCTCGCGGCGTTCGTTGCTGGTGCGGCGCTTGGGTTCGTCGAGGCGTGAGTCCGTTCCGCGCGGCGCTGTAATGAGCTCGGCGGTAGAGGTGAGCGTTGGCTCCCAGTCGAAGACGACACCGTGGCCGGAGCCGATGATGACCGTCGAGCCGGCGATGGCGCCCGACTTGTACAGTTCGTTCTCGATGCCAAGTTTGGCGAGCCGGTCGGCGAGGAAGCCGACGGCCTCGTCGTTGGTGAAGTCGGTCTGCTGAATCCAGCGCTCCGGCTTAGTGCCGAGGATGCGGTAAATGTTGCCGAAGGTGCCACCCTCGACCTTAATGACGAAGCCACCCTCATCGACGGCCTTCGGGCGGATGATGATGCGCGGCTTCTTCGCTTCGGCTGCTGCGGCCTCGACGCGGCCCTGTTCGACGACCTCGGCGAGGGCGTAGTTGAGCTGCTTGAGGCCCTCGTGGGTGACGCTGGAGATCTCGAACACGCGGTAGCCGCGGGCTTCGAGGTCGGCCTTGACGAAGGAGGCCAGTTCGCGGCCCTCCGGCACGTCGATCTTGTTCAGGGCAATGAGCTGAGAACGCTGCAACAGCGGCTTCTGTCCCTCTGGCACCGGGTAGGCGTCGAGTTCGCCGAGGATGACATCGAGGTCGCTGATCGGGTCGCGGCCCGGCTCAAGGGTGGCACAGTCGAGCACGTGCAGCAGGGCGGTGCAGCGCTCAACGTGGCGGAGGAACTCCAGGCCGAGGCCCTTGCCCTCACTCGCGCCCTCGATCAATCCGGGCACGTCGGCGATGGTGTAGCGCGACTCACCCGATTCGACGACTCCGAGGTTGGGGTGCAGCGTGGTGAAGGGGTAGTCGGCAATCTTGGGCCGCGCCGCACTCATGGCGGCAATGAGGCTGGACTTGCCAGCAGATGGGTACCCGACGAGCGCGACATCCGCTACGGTCTTGAGCTCAAGGTAGACGTCGCCTTCCCAGCCAAGCGTGCCGAGCAGCGCAAAGCCGGGGGCCTTGCGCTTGGTCGAGGCGAGGGCAGCGTTACCAAGTCCGCCCTGGCCGCCGGGCGCGACGATGAGGCGCAGGCCGGGTTCGTTCATATCGAGGAGCTGGTTGCCCTCGAGGTCTTTGACGACGGTACCGATAGGTACCATGAGCTCGCGCATGTCACCGTTATGACCATTGCGGTGGTCCCCCATGCCTGGTCCACCGTTGTCGGAGCTGCGGTGGGGCGAACGATGGTAACCGAGCAGGGTGGTCGTGCTCGGGTCGGCCACGAGCACGAGGTCTCCGCCGCCGCCGCCGTTACCGCCATCGGGGCCGGCCAGGGGTTTGAACTTTTCGCGCTTGACCGAAACGCATCCGTTTCCTCCATTGCCCGCTCGTAAATGCAGCGTCACGTGGTCAACGAATGTGGCCATGGAGTGCCCCTTTCAGGTGGCGCAAAAAGTGCTTCAAAACACGGTGCGATGAAACGACTGCAGTGCTACGACGTCGTGCGAACACAACGTCAAACAAAGAATGATGCGTGGATAAACACGTCAGGGCGGACCGAAGCCCGCCCTGACGCTGTGCTCAGTACTTGTCTAAAAAGTACTGTGCTGTCGAACTATTCCGCTGCCACCAAAATGTTGATGACCTTGCGGCCACCCTTGGCGCCGAACTGCACCGAGCCGGCTGCGAGGGCGAAGAGCGTGTCGTCGCCGCCACGGCCAACGTTGACGCCGGGGTGGAAGTGCGTGCCGCGCTGGCGAACGATGATCTCGCCAGCTCCGACAACCTGACCACCAAAGCGCTTTACGCCGAGGCGCTGAGCGTTCGAGTCACGACCGTTGCGAGTGGAACTCGCACCTTTTTTGTGTGCCATCTGTCTATCTCCTCAGGCCTAGGCGATGCCGGTAACCTGAACGCGAGTGAGCTCCTGACGGTGCCCCTGACGCTTCTTGTACCCGGTCTTGTTCTTGAACTTCTGGATGACGATCTTCGGACCACGAAGGTTGTTCAAAACCTCGGCGGTGACCTTGATCTTGGCCAGCGACGTAGAGTCAGAGGTGATCTTGTCGCCGTCGACGAGAAGCACGGCGGCCAGCTCGACGTTGCCGTCCTTGTCAGCCTTGATTCGGTCCATCGTCACGATGGTACCGACCTCTACCTTCTCCTGCCGCCCTCCGGCGCGCACAACTGCGTAAACCACTTTACGTACCAATCTCTGGGGAGCCCAAGGCTCCGAATCTGAAAATTCACCAGTGTGAATTGACTGCTGTAAATTGACTGCCGTGCACGAACCGGTTGGCCCAGCACACTCAGAAAACCTTGGTATCTGCGTTGAAATTGCCTAACGCGCACCAAGGGTTGACTTTACCTGATCCGCTACCCGTGGTCAAACCAACGGGGCGGCGTGTCGGAACCACCGGTGAAACACAATGCGGCTCGTAGACTTTGATAATGGCAGTACTTATCGATCAGCCTAGCTGGCCAGCGCACGGAACGGTGTGGGCACACCTCGTGAGCGACTCAAATCTTGATGAATTGCACGATTTTGCGGCTCGGGCCGGTATTCCCCGCCGCGGCTTCGACCTCGACCACTACGACGTTCCAGAGGCCAGCTACGGCGAGCTTGTGGCCGCCGGGGCGGTGCCGGTGAGCTTTCGCGAGATGATCGAGCGGTTGCGCTCCAGCGGCCTGCGGGTGACCGCTCGGCAGCGCCGCGGGCTCTAGCAGCGGCACAGGCTTGAGCAGCGGCGCAGGTGAAAGCCGCCCGCTACCAGGTGGCGTCGAAGCCGAGCACGCTGCGGCGCACCTCGCCGGTGGCGATGTTCACAAACACGGTCGTCGCATCCACTGCCTGAGCATTCACCGGGTATCCGTCCGAGAGCTCGGTGTTGCGGTTGGGCACGATCTGCACGGCGAGGTACTGGTCATTCGGTGACAGCTCGAAGCCGACGATGGTTTCCGAAGCGGATGCCGGCGCGTAGACGGTACGCGCCTCACCGCCAGCCACGAGGGACAGGAACTGGCGCACGGAACCGGTCTCCGGAGCGAACTCGGCAATGCGCTGCACGTATCTGTCGGCATCCGTTTCCCCGTCTCCCCCGGCCAAAAAGCGCAGCTGCGCCGTGTACCGGGTTGTGCCTTCCACGCTTTGCGGCACGATCGCCGACTCGGTCCCCTGCGACAGGTCAAGCACGTACTGCCCGTTACGGTCGGCGGCGATGATGCGCACCCCGTCGGGAGCGAATGCGGTGAGGTTGGCGAACTGTCCGAGCGGAACCGGCGGCTGGAACTCTGGTTCGTTTTCGAGCGGGTTACCGCCGGACTGATCCAGCGGATTGATCAGGAGCAGGGTCGAGTCGTATTGTTGCGCGACGATATCGGCCCGGCCGGTCATGAATCCCCAGGTCGTGACGCTGAGGGGGTTCCCAGACAGGCCGGGCACCGCAGTGGAAGCGTTGGTACGTAGATCGAGGGTGAACAGCACATTCTCGTAGTGCGGGCCGGGGGCATCCGCTGCGCTGGTGAACCGAAAGCCGAGCAGCGACTGGCCTGGAGCGGCCTGCAGGTCCTGCACGAGTCCGGTACCGGGCAGGTTGAGCTCTTCGGCGGCGCCGTCGGCGCCGACGCGGTACAGAGCGGATGCCAGATCGACACTGCCGAGGTCGGAGCGGGCCGCAACGACCGCCAGCTCGCTGCCCATCGGCACGAACTCCTGAATGTTCGCGAACTCAAAAGCAACCGTGGTTTCGGTCGAGCCGACCGTCGTGCGCAGGATTCGGTCGGCGCCCCGACTATCGGCGCCGGTCGCCGGTACCGCCCGGCTGAGGTAGTAGAGCGACGGTTCGGCGGTGCTGAATTTTGTACTGAGAGTGGATTGACGCTCGACCGCTGCCCCGGTGACGCCCCGCACGGAGACCGCGTAGTCCGTGTTGTAGGCCAGTGGCTGCGGGAAGGAGATCACGACGGAGTTGCCGCTCGTCGTGAGCTGGAAGTTCGTGGACGGTGCGATGCTCACCTGGTCCCTGGTCACATCGACCAGCTGGCGGTTGGCCTCGAGCACCAGCCGCTGGTTGGCGGCGGAGACCACGGCCGTGGTGTCGACGTCGACCGAAACGAGCCGGGGACCACTGATCAGGTTGACGGCGACGAGTGCAAGGCATGCCACCATCAGTCCGCCCACGAGCAGCCACAGCGCACGGCGAAACGGGCGCAGCCGCCCGGCTGACGTGACATCAGGCGACGTTAAATCGGGCGACGTCGAATCAGTAGACATAGGGATCATTCGGTTGGTCGACGGGCAGAATTTCTACCGGTGTGATCGCGAGGGCATCACTGGCTGAAGCACTCTCGTTCACGTTAAAACGACCGGTGACCTGTACCCAGTCATCGACCTCGTACTCAGTCTGCCACCCAGGCAGATAGACCGGGACACCGATCGGCTGGGCGTCGACGGCGCAACAGGTCACAACGAAGCGGGCTACGTAGAACACGTTCTCCGGATCCCCGGTATCGGGGGTGACGAAGCCGGAGACCTGGGCGGTCTTGTCCGAGTAAAAGGCTGGATCGGAGGATTGGGCGAGCAGGGAGACCCACTCCCGCACGCTCAGTTGTTCGAAGTCGCCGGTGCCGATGAGTGCCGCCGCCTGCTCGGCATCATCGTCGGTGCCGAGTCCGCCCGAGTTCACCTCGCGCTGGGTCGCGGTGGCGCTGGTCAGCGTGGTTGGCGGGACCACGACCATGGCGACGCCCATGATGAGCAGCACAACGACGCCCACACCGGTCAGAGTCGTTTCGACTCGGCCGGTGCGATCGACCTCGAAGTGACGGCGGCGGGCGAAACCGGCGCTCACCAGCACGAGCCCAACAACAGCCATAGCCATCGTGAATACGAAGTAACGCGGGTGGATGTACAGCCCGAGCTGGCCGCTCAGGCCGAGCCAGAGAGTGGCCACCACGACCACGAGGCTGAGCAGGACCCCCTGCCAACGTTCGGCCCAATACCGAAGAGCCCATCCGCTACTACGCCGCATAGTTCACCAACAAGCCGAGCGCCGCGCTCATCAGGCCGACCACCACGGTGATGTGAACGAGGGTGCGGCTCGTGAATGTCGTGCGCATGAGGGCCAGCATCTTCACGTCGATCAGGGCGCCGAAGACGAGAAAGGCCACGATGCCACCGGGAAGAAAGGTGCTACCGAAGGACAGCACGAAAAAGGCATCGACGTTGGAGCAGACCGCCACGATAAAGGCGAGGGCCATCATGGCCAGAACGGACCAGACAGGGTTGCTGCCGAGGGCAAGCAACACCGAGCGCGGCACGAAAACCTGGGTGAGGGCAGCTACGGCGGAACCGATGAACAGGGCCGGCATGATGACCGACGTTTCGCGAATGAAGATCTCGGTGGTGCGGCCGAACCGGCTCTCGCGCGCATGCTCATGATCGTGACCGCTGGTCGAACCGACAGCGCACGCTGCGGCGAACCGGGTCGTCAGTAGGCTCTGCGGGTCGGGATGCTTACTGAATAGCCAGCCGACGACGTTGGCGATGAGAAATCCGCCGACCAATCTCGCCACCAAAATATGACCGTCCCAGCCAAAGGCTTGGTGTGTCGTGATGATGGTGATGGGGTTCAGGATGGGCGCGGCGAGCAGGAACGTGATGGATTCGGAAACGGTGAACCCGCCGACCATGAATCCGCGAGCGAGCGGAACATTGCCGCATTCGCAGACTGGAAAGAACATGCCGAGCAGTGAAATCGACGCACGCCGCAGAATGGGGTTATGTGGCAGATGCCGAGCAAGAACGCCGGGCGGCAACCAGACCTGCACGACCGCCGAGAGCAGAATGCCCAAGAAGACGAAGGGCACCGACTCGATGATGACGCTGATCGCGAGGGTGAGGGTGTCCTGCACCCGATCGGGCAGCTGAAAGCCGCTCAGCTGCGCGTCGACGAAGCCCGGCGATAGCGCCCGCGCTACGAAAACAGTGAGTACTACCGCTACCCCCGCGGTGAGGCCAAGAGGCCATCGCCGCGGGAGGGGGACGTGGTTGCCGAGGTGCGTCACCGTCTAACTTGTTTCGGCGCCTACTCGCCGAGCGGCTGTTGGCTGGAAACAGCGGCGGCGGACGTCGCCGAACCAGCCGCGGTCAGAATGGCCTGACCGGTGGCACCGCCGGCGGTCGTCACGCGACGGCTGCGTGCACGGCCTTGGCCAGGCTGCTTCGGTTCCGGAAGGGAGTCGAGCACGGAGTCGAGTAGCTGATCGGTGATCTGCTTGCTCGGCCGCCGCGTGTTATGCGTCGACTTCTTCAGCGGAATGTCGAGGATATCGACGGACTCCGAGCTGTCGTTAGTGTCGGCAGCGGGAGTGATGGCCGGAGCGTCGTTGGCCGGAGCAGTGACGGGAGCCTGCTCTGCCTTCGCGTGTTGTTCGGCGCTGGCTTCGGCGCTGGCTTGTTCCGTGCTGGCCAAACGGGCCCTGGCCTGTTCGGACCGCGACTGCTGGCTGCGCCCACCGCGTGACCGTGACTGGCGACCGCGAGAACGCTCAGCGATGGCCGGCTCGACCTGCTCGGTACTGACTGGCTCGGTGCTGACCTGATCGGTGCTGACCTGATCGACGCTGACCTGATCGATCGCATCGGCAACCGCAACCGCTTCGGGCGTGACGATCGCGATCGAGCCGGTGCGGGTGATAGTGCGCGCTGCAATCTGCGCGAGGGCGTGCTTGGCGTCCTCGGTAATGCCGTGCGTGCCCTGACCAGTCTTAGGCGCATCGAAACCGGCGGTGAAGCCGTCCCGGTTCAACCCGTCCCGTTGGCCCGAGTTTTCGCGGCCGTTGCCGCCACCGTTATTGGTGGAGGCGCCGTTGCCGCCCTTGGCGCGCGGGCGGCGTTCCTGCGGCGGCTGGGCGGTCTGGCGGTGCTTGATCACCGGGTCGTGGTGAATCACGATGCCACGGCCGGCACAGGCCTCGCAGTTTTCGCTGAACGATTCGAGCAGTCCGAGGCCGAGCTTCTTGCGCGTCATTTGTACGAGCCCGAGCGAGGTGACCTCGGCCACCTGGTGCTTGGTGCGGTCGCGGCTGAGGCACTCGATCAAGCGACGCGATACGAGGTCGCGGTTGCTCTCGAGCACCATGTCGATGAAGTCGACGACGATGATGCCGCCAATGTCGCGCAGGCGTAGCTGGCGCACGATTTCTTCGGCAGCTTCGAGGTTGTTCTTGGTGACGGTTTCTTCGAGGTTTCCGCCGCTGCCAACGAACTTGCCGGTGTTGACGTCGACGACGGTCATGGCTTCGGTGCGGTCGATCACGAGGGATCCACCGGACGGCAGCCAAACCTTGCGGTCGAGTGCCTTTTCAATCTGCTCGGAGATGCGGAACTCGTCGAAAGCATCGACCTCGCCCTCGTAGGTTTCGACGCGCTGGAGCAAGTCGGGAGCAACCTGGCTGAGATAGGTCTCGATGGTGGAGCGCACGTCGGGGCCGGCCACGATCATCCGCTGGAAATCTTCGTTGAAGACGTCGCGCACGATCTTGACCAGCAGGTCAGGCTCGCTGTGCAATTCGGCGGGGGCCTGGGCCGTTTCGACCTGCTCGGCGATGCTGGCCCACTGCAGCCGCAGCCGGTCGACGTCGACGGTGAGTTGCTCGTCGGTGGCTCCCTCGGCGGCGGTGCGCACGATGACGCCGACGTTGTCTGGCAGAACCTCCTTGAGGATCTTCTTCAGGCGTACCCGCTCGGTGTCTGGCAGCTTGCGACTGATGCCGTTCATCGAACCGTTCGGCACGTACACGAGGTATCGGCCGGGCAACGAGACCTGGCTGGTGAGCCGGGCGCCCTTGTGACCGATCGGATCCTTAGTCACCTGCACGAGCACCTTGTCGCCGGGCTTGAGCGCGAGCTCGATGCGCCGAGCCTGGTTGCTGCTGCCGGAGTTCTCGGCGGCGGCGTCCCAGTCGACCTCACCGGAATACAGCACAGCGTTGCGGCCACGCCCGATGTCAACGAACGCGGCTTCCATGCTCGGAAGCACGTTCTGCACGCGGCCGAGGTACACATTGCCAATGAGCGACGCGTCTTGATTCTTGGCAACGTAGTGCTCGACCAGCACGCCGTCTTCAAGCACACCGATCTGAATCTTGTTGTGCTTGGCGCGCACGACCATGAGACGGTCGACGGACTCCCGGCGGGCGAGAAATTCGGCCTCCGTGATGACGGGGCGGCGGCGTCCGGCATCGCGGCCGTCGCGGCGACGCTGTTTCTTGGCTTCGATCCGAGTAGAGCCCTTGATGCGCTGAGGTTCGGTGATGAGTTCGGGTTCGCGCGGGGCACGCACCTTGACGACCGTGTTGGCTGGGTCGTCGGTCCCCGAACGGTTCTCATCGCCGGTGCGACGACGAGCGCGGCGACGAACGCTTGTCGCCTCTTCCTCGAAATCGTCGTCACCGAGTTCGTGTTGGTGCTGCTGCGACGAACGGATGCCCGTGCGCGCCGGCAGCGGCAGAATCTCCGGCGCCTGGAACAGTAGGGAGAACGACGTTCGTACCGGGGCCGGAATGGGAGTCTCGGCGGTGCTGTTCTGACTCGAATCGTTCGTTGCGTCAATCATCTGCTGGGCTCCGGTGACGTTGTTGTACTCGGCGATGATCACTTTGTCGGGTGCTGGCGCCACTGCCTCAGCAGCAGCCGGCTCCTCAACTGTCGGCAGGTCAACGCTCGGCGCAGCAACACTCGGCACCGTCACCGGTGTTTTCCGGGCGGCGCGACGAGTACCAAATAGGCTCTTGCGTTTTTTGTTTTCGTTGTCTTCCACCATCACTGGTGCGCTCCTTGACCGCTGTGGGCGACCGCGCCACCCACCGGTTACTCTCTCGTGCGATATTTTCACCTGCGTGTAAACACCGCGAATCTTTTACTTCTGCAACCGGCTTTGATCTCTGGTGGTACTCGGAGACCGGTGCTCTGGTTGCGAATACGTCGGGTCGTGGGACCCATGTGCTGGGCGACTGTTGCCCATTAAGCTCTGTACTCATTAAACTCTGTGGCGTCTGCTTGAGCGCGGCTCAACGACTACCCACGATTATCGCATGTATTCGCACAAAGCCACGCCGCACGCGTGGCATAATCGGGGGCGTGCCACAGACAGAGCGTTATCACCGTCCAACTGGACTGGCTTTTTTCCTGATCATCGCGGGGATCATTGCTTTTTCCGCTGCATTAGCGCTCACGCTCGACAAGATTCATCTGTTGGAAGATCCCAATGCGCAGCTGAGCTGCAACTTCAGTGTGTTGATCGGCTGTGCGACGAATCTCTCGTCGCCACAGGGAGCCATTTTGGGCTTTCCCAATTCGCTACTCGGGCTCGCCGCCTGGAGCGTTGTGATTACTATCGGCGTGGTTATTCTGGCTGGCGCCCGGTTTGCGCGCTGGTTTTGGGTCGGCCTCAATGTTGGCGTGCTCGGCGCGATGGTGTTTGTGATCTGGCTGATTGCCCAGAGCATCTTCGTGCTCGATGTGTTGTGCCCCTGGTGCATGGTGACTTGGGCGGTGACCATTCCGGTCTTTTTAGCCGTCACGCTGTACAACTTTAAGGTGGGGTATTTGCCGGGTGGGGCATCCGTTCGCCGCATCGCCGCTGCGGCCTATTCCTGGATGTTTGTCATCACCATTGTTTGCTATATCGCGTTCTTCATCGTTGCCCAGGTCAACATGGACGTGTTGAACCGCCTGTAAGGTCTGCTGCGCCGCATCGCACGTCACGAGTCGCGCGGGTGCTGCGCCGCTACGCGGGAGTTGGGCCTCCCGCGTAGCGGCGCAGCACCGGCGCAGGGTGAAAATGCGACCAGTCAGTTGAACCAGAGCGCGAGCTCGCGGGCTGCGGATTCGGGTGAATCGGAGCCGTGCACCAGGTTCTGCTGAACCTTCACGCCCCAGTCGCGACCGAGGTCACCGCGGATGGTACCGGGCGCTGCTGTGGTCGGGTCGGTGGTGCCGGCGATGGCACGGAATCCCTCAATGACCCGATTGCCGGCAACGCGGAACGCGACGATCGGGCCGCTCTCCATAAATTCGACCAGTGGCTCGTAGAACGGCTTTCCCTCGTGCTCTGCGTAGTGCGCGGCAAGGAGCGTTCGGTCGGGTTCGACCAGCTTCACGTCAACCAGGGAATATCCCTTGGCCTCGATGCGGCGTAAAATTTCACCGGTCAGGTTGCGGGCAACCCCATCAGGCTTGACCAAAACGAGGGTTTCTTCGACCTGGGTGTTCATATAATCTCCTTGGGTTGATCTGGATGCGGGTGATCTAGTCGTGAGCCCATGATCATGCAGTATGTCCACATGGCGGCAAACAGGGCGCCAACGAAAAACATGGCCGGGGTGACGAACCCAGTGGCAATAATGATCGCCTGAAGCGCCCAGCCGATCGGATACGACCAGCTGAAACGGAGCAGGCCGATCACGGCGACCATAGCCAGGCAGAGCAGCACACCGCCGATGATCACGAAGAGCGGCGAGACCGATGTCGGTTCGGTGGAAACGGACACGAGGCCCAGGGTGACCACTGCGCCCAGAAAGACGACGATCGTTTCGAACCCGAGCAGGATCGTGGCGAGGGAGCGTGTGACCGAGCGCGGCCTCATCACTTCTCCATCCACTCACCGGCGGCAGCGAGGGTGATCGCTTCGCCGACGAGCACGATCGAGCCAGTGACCAGCACGGCGCGCTTGGGCGCCTCGCCGGCCCATTCGCGGGCGCTCTCGAGGGCACCGGCCAGATCGTCGAAGCGGAAGGTGACCTCGTCGCTGGTCCACGCGGCGATGCTGTCGGCGAGGTCGTCCATGCGTGTGGCCCGCTCGGAGTGCGGCTCGGTGACGTAGAACCGGTCGACCTGGGGCGCGAGGGCGGCAACGATGCCCGCAGCGTCTTTGTCGGCGAGAATTCCCACGACAACGGCGATTTCGTCGAAGTCAAAGTAGGCCTCGAGGGCTGCGGCGAGGGCCGTTGCCCCGTGCGGGTTGTGCGCGGCGTCCACGAGCACGGTCGGTTCGATGCCGATGAGCTGCAGTCGACCGGGAGACGTCGCCGTGGCGAGGCCTTCGGCGAGCAGGTCGCCAACCAGGGCCTGGCTCCCCGCACCGAGAAACGATTCGACGGCCGCGATGGCCAGGGCCGCGTTATGCGCCTGGTGGGTACCGTAGAGCGGCAGAAACAGTTCGTTGTATGTACCGGCGAGACCGCGCACCGAGATAACCTGCCCACCCACGGCAACGGTGCTGGAGACAAGCTCGAAACCGTCGTTCTCACGCACCAGTTTCGATTCGGTCAGTTCTGCTGCACGATCGAGTTCGGCCTGCACATCCGGGCTCTGCGCCGCTGAAACAACGGATGCCGCCGGCTTGATGATGCCGCTTTTGGTGCGGGCGATCTCGGCGACGGTGTTGCCGAGGCGCAGCGTGTGATCGAGGGCAATCGGGGTGAACACGGCCACCTGTCCGTCGGCGACGTTGGTGGAATCCCACTCTCCGCCCATCCCGACCTCGATCACGGCAACGTCCACCGGTGCGTCGGCAAAGCATGCGAACGCGAGCACGGTGAGCGCCTCGAAAAAGGTCAGCGGTACCTCGCCGGCGGTTTCGAGCTCCGTGTCGACGATCTGCAGGTAGGGCTGAATGTCGGCCCAGTTGGCGGCGAGAATCTGATCACTGATCGGTTCGCCGTCAACGACAATGCGCTCGTTGAGCCGCACCAGGTGCGGGCTGGTCAACAGGCCGGTGCGCAGACCGTACGCGCGCACAATGCTCTCGACAATGCGGCTCGTGCTGGTCTTGCCGTTGGTCCCGGCTATGTGAATGATCGGATACGAGGTCTGCGGGTCGCCGAGATAATCCAGAACGCGGCGGGTCGGCGCCAGTCGCGGTTGCGGCTGGGCCTCCCCGACCCGCAGCAATAGTTCGGCGAAGACGGCATCGCCGGCTTCCCGAAAAGCATCGAGCGGGGCCGGCTGGTTCATCGGCTCGTCATCATCGCCGCGACCGGTGATGTTCTTCCAGTCAGCAGCGTCGTCAACGGGCGCGTCGTCGTTGGGGTTGTCGATATCAGACAAGGTTGGCTCCATTCACGCGTGCGACGGCCACGATGACGGCGCCCTGATTGACATAGTGGTCGGCTTCAAAGCAGACATAGTGCTCGACCGGCGCGCCAACGCGCGCTGCGAGCCATTCGGAGGGCAGTGCGGCAGAAAATTCGCCCTGCGACGGGCGATGGGTGCCAAACGTCGTGGCGAGGGTTTCGGCCGCGACGTTGACCCCGACGGCGAGGTCGAAGGAGTCGGCATCCGCTTCATTCTGAAAAACCAGATCGAGACGGATGCGGTCGCTCACCTGAAAACCGGCCGACTTGCGGGTGTCTTGCACGGCGCGAATGAGGTCGCGGGCGAAGCCCTCTGCCTCGAGTTCGCGCGTGGTGGTCGTCGCGAGCAGCGCGAATCCTCCGCCGGGCAGCAAGGCCAGGGCCGCTGCATCGTTGGCGCCGTCGTTGTTCGCCTCGAGGGTGAGCTCGAATTCGCTCGGCTCCAGGGCGATGCCGCCGGCCGTGACGACGCCGTCGGTCTCGCTCCAGTCGCCAGCGCGTGCGGCCTTGATAACCTGCTGCACCTGCTTGCCGAGGCGGGGACCAGCGGCCCGGGCGTTGACGACGAGCTTGCTCGTGACGCCGTAGGCTGCCGCGCTGCCGTCTTCGAGCTCGATCAGGGTGACCGTTTTCACGTTGAGCTCGTCGCGGAGAATGCCAACGAACGGTGCCAGTGCCGCGCTGTTGTCAGTGACGACGGTGAGGTTGGTCAACGGCAGGCGCACCCGCAGGCCAGCCTGCTTACGGAGCGAGAGCACCGTGCTGCTGATCAGGCGCACCTGGTCCATTGCGGTGACGAGTTCTTCGTCGGCGGGAAACAGGGCGGCATCTGGCCAGTCTTCGAGGTGCACGCTGCGACCGCCGGTCAGTTCCTGCCAGATGCGTTCTGTAACGAGCGGCAGCAGCGGAGCAGTAACCCGGCACACGGTTTCGAGCACGGTATACAGGGTGTCGAAGGCTTCGTGCGAGGTGGCACCGGCAGCGGCGCCGCCCCAGAATCGGTCGCGCGAACGGCGAACGTACCAGTTGGTGAGCACGTCGGCAAAGTCGCGCAGTCGGGCGGCGGCGATCGTGCTGTCGAGCGCTTCGAGGTCGCTCGTGACGCCGACGATGAGGTCGCGCGTCTTGGCGAGCAGGTAGCGGTCGAGTACGTCGGTGGAATCGGTGCGCCACACGGCATCATAGCCAGAGGCGCCGTTCGTGGAAGCCGACGCGTTGGCGTACAGGGAGAAGAAGTAGTACGTGCTCCAGAGTGGAAGCATGACCTGGCGGGTGCCTTCTCGAATGCCTTCCTCTGTCACGACGAGGTTGCCGCCGCGCAGTACCGGGGAGCTCATCAGGAACCAGCGCATGGCGTCGGCGCCGTCGCGGTCGAAGACCTCGTTGACGTCCGGGTAGTTGCGCAGCGACTTGCTCATCTTCTGGCCGTCGTTGCCGAGCACGATGCCGTGGCTGACCACGTTTTTGAATGCCGGTCGGTCGAACAGGGCGGTGGAGAGAACGTGCAGCAGGTAGAACCAGCCGCGGGTCTGCCCAATATATTCCACGATGAAGTCGGCCGGGTTGTGCGCTTCAAACCATTCCCGGTTCTCGAAGGGGTAGTGCACCTGGGCGAACGGCATCGAGCCGGAGTCAAACCAGACGTCGAGCACGTCAGTGATGCGACGCATCGTCGACTGCCCGGTGGGGTCGTCGGGGTTCGGCCGGGTGAGTTCGTCGATGTAGGGACGGTGCAGGTCGGTGGGGCGCACGCCGAAGTCGGCTTCGAGCTCGTCGAGCGAGCCGTAGACATCCGTTCGGGGGTAATCGGGGTTGTCGCTCTTCCAGACCGGGATGGGCGAACCCCAGTATCGATTGCGGCTGATCGACCAGTCGCGGGCGTTACCGATCCACTTGCCGAACTGGCCGTCTTTCACGTTCTCGGGAACCCAGTTCACCTCCTGGTTCAGCTCGACCATGCGTGGACGAAAGTCGGTGACGCGCACGAACCAGCTTGAGACGGCCTTATAGATGAGCGGGTTGCGGCAGCGCCAGCAGTGTGGGTAGGAGTGTTCGTAGCTGGCCTGGCGGATCAGCCGGCCGTTGGCCTTGAGCAGCGCGGTGAGTGGCTTGTTGGCGTCGCTCCAGAGCTGGCCGGCGACCTCGGGAACGTCGCTGAGAAACTTTCCCCCGTCATCGAGCGAGAGAATGACGGGGATGCCGGCGGCCTCACCGATTTTCTGGTCTTCCTCGCCGTAGGCGGGAGCCTGGTGCACGATGCCGGTACCGTCGCTCGTGGTGACGTAGTCGGCGACGAGGATACGCCACGCGTTCTGGGTTCCCCAGATGGATTCGTCGGCGTAATAATCAAACAGACGGTCGTAGCTGATCCCCTCAAGGTCGCGACCCAGCACGGTGCGCGATACGGCAGCGGATGCCTCGGCTGCGGTTTCGTAGCCGAGGTCCTTCGCGTAGTTGCCGACCAGGTTGATCGCAATGAGGTATTCGGCGCCGAAAACTGTCGCGGCCGAGCCAGCGCCTTCGCGCAGCACCTCGGCGTCTGGCGTGCCGTTCGGGCCGGCCGGAACGACCGCGTAGACGATCTCGGGGCCAACGGCGAGCGCGAAGTTCGTCGGCAGCGTCCACGGGGTCGTGGTCCAGGCGAGTGCACGCACCGCGGTGAGACCGAGTGCTTCAGCCTTGGCGCCGATGAGCGGAAAGGTGACCGTGACGGTCTGATCCTGACGCATCTTGTAGACGTCGTCGTCCATGCGCAGTTCGTGGTTGGAGAGCGGGGTCTGGTCGCGCCAGCAGTACGGCAGCACCCGGTAGCCCTCGTAGGCGAGGCCCTTGGTGTGCAGCTGTTTGAAGGCCCAGATCACCGACTCCATAAAGGTGATGTCGAGGGTCTTATAATCGTTCTCGAAGTCGACCCAGCGGGCCTGCCGGGTGACGTATTCTTCCCAGTCCTTGGTGTACTCAAGCACCGACTCGCGGGCGACCGCGTTGAATGCGGCCAGGCCCATCTCTTCGATCTGGCTCTTGTCGGTGATGCCGAGCTTGCGCTCGGCTTCCAGCTCGGCTGGCAGGCCGTGGGTGTCCCAGCCGAAGCGGCGGTGCACCTGCTTGCCGCGCATGGTCTGAAACCGGGGGAACAGGTCTTTGGCATAGCCGGTGAGCAGGTGGCCGTAATGCGGCAAGCCGTTGGCGAAGGGCGGGCCGTCATAGAAGGTCCATTCCTCGGCCCCGTCCCGCTGGTCGATGGACGCTTGAAAGGTGTCGTCAGCCTTCCAGAAGGCGAGCACCTCGTTTTCGAGCGCCGGAAAGTTCGGGGAGGGAACAATAGCCTCGCCGGGCGTCGTGTTGCGATTCTTGGGGTACAAAATGCTTCTCCTACCGGGACGGGTCGCTGGGGCCCTGCTCCACGAGGACGAACGATTCTGTAGAAATCGCCGCGGTACCACCTCGCTTGCCGCCCGTAACCACCGAGCGACCGCTTATTCACAGGCTGTAACGGGCCCGATTCGTTCGGTTCTACTGAGAAACTCACCCGAGGGTGAGCATCCGTTCTTCCGAAGACTTCCCGGTGATGGCCGGGTCACTGTCATTCAGGACAATTCTACCCCGAGCACAGTGCCGTGCGATATCCCTCACATACGGGAGTGATGGTGGCATCCACGAAGGGCGCCAAAATTCCGCGCGACACGCCGGCCCGCGCCCAGACGCCGGCCGCTGCGGCTGCTGAGGCAAGGACCGCCGAAGTAAATCCCTGGCAAAGTACTGCGTCTTTCGGTAATTCCGCCCGCTTCCCGACGAAGTCCGCCAGTTTGCCCGAGTAGACCATGAATCGCGAGAGAGCGGATGCTGCGAGCTCGCCCGTCGTGCCCATCAGCTCGTCCTGAGTGAGCGCCCAGGGCACGTTACGGGGTCCAAACCCGGCCGCGACGCTCAGTAGGGCCGAGCGCACGGCATCCGTCACTGGCAGGTCGGGCGAGCACGCGTCCAGCGCCCGCGGCAGCCCGGCCAGCCCGGCATCGATATCAACCCAGAGCAGATCGCTCTTGGCCGGGAAATAGTTGAAGAAGGTGTTGCGGCTCACTCCGGCCCGGCGAGTGATCTCTTCGATCGTCGTACCCGCGTAGGTCTGTTCCAGAAACAACTCGGCCGCCGCTTCCTCCAGCATTGCTCGCGAGGATCCGCGCGGACGGCCGGCCCGAGTCGTCGGTTGATTGGTCAAGGTGCCCCCGTGTTGAGTCAAAGTGTTGCAAATCGGACCTAGTATTGATTTTGGTCCAATTCATTATTGGATCGAGTCCAATAATTGCATACTCGTCGGTTACACGTCGGGAAAAGAGACACACAGCATGCACACCTGGTCTAATCCGCACCGCGCCGTTCGCGCCGTCACCGGTCTGGCCCTCGCGGGCCTCTTCCTCACCGGCTGCACCGCCAATGACACCTCCAATATTGCCGACACCGGCGACCCGGTATCCGGCGGCACCCTCACCTACGCATCTGGCGACGCCGAACCGAGCTGCCTCGACCCGCACGTCGGTGGTAACTTTCCGCAGGGCATGATCGCCGCGCAGTACCTGGAATCGTTGGTCTCCCGCAATTCTGCCGGCCAAATCATTCCGTGGCTCGCCGAATCTTGGACACCAAGCCCCGACGGTCTGACCTGGGACTTCACGCTACGGGGAGACGTCTCATTTACCGACGGCACCGTCTTTGACGCCGCGGCCGTGCAGGCCAATATTGCCCATTTGCGGAACCCGACCACGCTGTCATCCACCGGATACCTAGCCCTCGGCAAGGTCGCGAGCACCGAAGTTGTCTCCCCCACTGTGGTGCGCTTCATCATGACCGAACCGGACAGCGCTCTGTTGGAGTCACTGTCGCAGGTGTGGCTGGCTATGGAATCCCCCGCCGCACTCGAACGCAGCCAGGACGAGAACTGCGTCGCCCCGGTGGGTACCGGCCCATTCATTGTGGACAGCTGGGTCAAGCAGAGCGCGATCACGCTCGTGCGCAATGACGACTATGTCTCCCCACCAGCGGATGCCGACCACTCGGGCCCCGCCTACCTCGACCAGGTCATCTGGCGCTTCATTCCCGATTCAGCCTCCCGCTACGCAGCGCTGCAGGCCGGCCAGGTCGACGTGATCGACAACGCCCAGCCCGACACCATCGTGCAGGCCACACAGAGCGATTCCATCGAACACCTCGACTCGCCCCGCCCCGGATCCTCGAACCGAATTGAACTGAACTCGGGCAAGGCACCCTTCAACGACGTACGCGTACGCGAAGCGTTCATCCGCTCGGCGAACGTCGACGACGCCGTGTCGAGCCTGTTCCAGGGCACCGCAACCCGGTCGTACTCGGCGCTGTCGAGCGTTGAGTCAACCGCCGTCTCAGACCCCACACTGTTCGGCTACGATCCGTCAGCCGCCGCAGAGCTGCTCGATGCGGCCGGCTGGGGTGAAACGGATGCCGACGGCTACCGCGTCAAGGATGGCGTGCGGCTCTCGGTGCAGTTTCCGGTGAGCACCAACCAGTCCATTCCGGCCGAGCAGAGTGTATTCGAACAAATTCAGGCCACGGCCAAGGAGACCGGCTTCGAAGTGAAATTGGCCCCACTGGACCTCTCCAGCTGGTACGCAGCCCTCGCCACCAACGACTATGACGCCGTCAGCGCTCCGTACACCAAGGTCGGCCCAGACGTGCTGCGCATTCTGTACCACTCCGATAGCATCGTGCCAGCTCCGAGCGGCTACTTCGCCAACCTCGCGCAGGTCAACGACCCCCAGATCGACGAGCTGCTCACAACGGCGGCCAGCACCACGGATGTCGCCGAGCGCACCAGCCTGTACGCCGATGCCCAGAACCGCATTCTGGCGGGCTTCTACATTTTGCCGCTCTACGACCAGCAGAACCATTACCTGCTGCGCAGCGACGTGGTGGGGCTGCGCACACTCCCGACCGTGGCCGTGCCCACGCTGTACGACGCGTGGTTGAACCGGTAACGCCGGCCAATCGCCGCCGGGATGGCCTGGCCCGCCCCGTATTTCGGGCGCTGGGCCGACTCGGCGCGCGCCTGGCCGGAGCGATCTTTGTACTGTGGGCCGTGGCATCCATCACCTTCTTTGCGGTGCGCCTGATCCCAGGGGACCCGGCCCAGGCCGTGCTCGGCGGTCCTGGGTCGCAGGCCTCGCCGGAGGCACTCGCGGCCGTCAGTGCCGAGTACGGCTTCGACCAGCCCGTTTTCACGCAGTACCTGACTCAGCTCGGCCGGCTCGCCACCGGTGATCTCGGGCGTTCGTACTCCCTCAATATGGATGTCGGCCCGCTCGTCCTCGATCAACTCGGCGGCACTTTGCTGCTCGCCGTCCTCGCCCTCAGCTTGGCGTGGGTGATCGCCCTCGCCCTCGCCACTTGGTCGACGCGCGGTGGCTTGGTTGCCGCGCGGGTGGGGTCGAGCCTCGAGATCGTGGCGGCGGCGCTGCCGCATTTCTGGCTCGCGACCTCGCTCATCGTCGTGTTCAGCATCTGGATCGGCGTATTGCCTCCGATCAGTACCGATAGTCTGGCCGGGCTGGTATTGCCGGTTCTGACCCTGGCCGTTCCGCTAGCCGGGTTTCTCGGCCAAATCATGCGCGAGTCGCTGCTGATCGCGCTGGAAAGCCCGTTCGTGCTCTCGGCGCGGGCGCGCGGCGAGAGTGAGCGGGGAGTGCGCTGGGTGCACGCGCTGCGCCACGCCTCGCTGCCAGCGATCAGCCTCTCCGGCTGGGCTTTCGGCTCACTGATCAGCGGCGCGGTCGTCGTCGAGACTATTTTTGCCCGCCCTGGTCTCGGCCGTACACTGCTGAACGCGGTCACCCTGCGTGACGTTCCGGTGGTGATCGGCGTCGTCATGATCGTCGCGGTGGCGTACATTCTGATGACTTTGCTGACGGATGCCGTCAGTCGCCTGGTCGATCCCCGGCTGAGGCTTTCGTGAGCGACCTCGCGCAGCAGGCCGAGCTCACGACCCGTTCCGGCCAGTCTGGGCAGCCACTCCGCCTCGGTGTGGCCGAGGGCATGGCTGGAGTGCTCGGCCTATTCCTGCTGATATCGGCGGTGGCACCGCAGTTTCTGGCCCCCGGCGATCCGCTCGGCATCGACCCGCTCGCGGCATTTGCACCGCCCAGCTTCGCGCACGGCTTCGGCACCGACGAATCGGGCCGCGACATCTACACCCGGGTCGTGCACGGCACCCAGTATTCGCTCGTGATCGGTGTCGCAGCAACGGCCATTGGTCTGGGGCTGGGTATCGTGCTTGGAACCCTGGCCGGAATGCTCGGCCGCGTTGTCGACTTCACCGTGAACCGGTTTCTCGAGGTCTTGTTCGCCTTTCCCGGGCTGCTCCTGGCTCTGCTGTTCATTCTCGTCTTCGGTCCCGGCGTGGCAACGGCGACGATCGCCGTGGGGCTTTCCACCGCCCCCGGCTACGCCCGCATCATTCGTGGGCAGCTCATCGCCGTGCGCGGGGCCGCCTTCGTCGAGGCCGCGACCGTGCTCGGGCGCACTCGGTGGCAGATTTTGCTGCGTCACATTCTGCCGAACACGCTCGCTCCGCTGTTCGTACTCGCCACCCTCGGCGTTGGACAAGCCATCGTCTGGGCTGCAACGCTCAGCTACCTCGGCCTCGGCGCGGAACCACCGACCGCGGAGTGGGGAGCCATGCTCTCCGCTGGGCGCACCTACATCACCTCGGCCTGGTGGATGAGCTTTTTTCCCGGCCTGTTCATCGTGCTCACCGCCGTGACCGCCACCGTGCTCGGCCGCAGCATCGACCGTAGAATGCGGCACGCATGAGCGCGGCAGCGGTTCTGAGCGTGCGCGCCCTGCGCGTGGGCTTTGGCGCTTCCGCTCCGGTCGTTCGCGGAGTTTCTTTTGAGCTTGCGGCAGGCGAGTGCCTTGCCATTGTCGGCGAATCTGGCTCGGGTAAGAGTGTCACCGCGCGCAGTCTGCTCGGACTCGCGGGCGCCAACGCCAGGGTCGAGGCCGACCGCCTCGAACTCGGCGGGCAAAGCGTGCTGGGGCTGACCGACCGAGCCTGGCGGGTGCGGCGCGGCAAGGATGTCGGTCTGGTGTTGCAGGACGCTCTCGTCTCGCTCGACCCACTGCGGCCGATCGGCCGCGAGATCGCGGACTCGCTGCGGCTGCACACGACGCTGGGTGCCGCGGCTCGTGCCCGCCGGGTGCTCGAACTGCTGGACGCCGTCGGGCTGTCGAACCCCGAACTGCAGGTGCAGAAGCGTTCCGGCCAGCTCTCCGGCGGTGAGCGCCAACGTGCACTCATCGCCGCGGCGATCGCACTGAATCCGCCGCTGCTCATCGCCGACGAACCAACGACGGCGCTCGACGTGACCGTGCAGGCGCAAATTTTAGCGTTGCTCGAGCAGATCAAGCTCAGCGGAACGGCCGTGCTCCTGGTCAGCCATGACCTGGCTGTGGTCAGCCGCATCGCCGACCGGGTCGCGGTCATGCACGACGGCCTACTGATCGAAACCGGTCGCACCGAGCGGGTGTTGGTTGCGCCGCAGCACGAGCAGACTCGCCGCATGGTCGCTGCGGTGCCGGCCGACAAGCCGCGCGGCACGCGGCTATCGTTGGCCGCCAGCATGCCGCTGGCGCCGGCGCCGATCGTTTCAGCTCGGGCTGATTCGACCCGGCCCACCGCGAGCAAGCCCGACGCGGCCGTCGTACGGGAAACCGTCGTGCTGGAGGCGATCGGCTTGTCGCACAGTTTTCGACGCCCAGACGGCAGCCGTCAGCTCGCCGTCGACGACGTCTCGTTTTCCCTGCTCCGTGGCCACACCCTCGGCATCGTCGGCGAGTCCGGGTCGGGCAAGACCACGACGGCGCGCCTGCTGCTCGCACTGCTGCCGTTAGAGCAGGGCGACGTGCAACTGTTCGGCCAGGCCTGGAGCTCGGTCAGCGAGAAGAGGCGGCGGCGGCGGCGCGCATCCGTTGGAGCGATTTATCAGGATTCCCTCGGATCATTCGATCCGCGCTGGAGCGTCGGCGAAATTCTCACAGATGCCCTCGGCCGCGCGCTCCCACAAACGCGGAGCGCGCGTCGGTCACCCGAGAACTTGGCCCGGCTCACGACCCTGCTGGACGAGGTGGGACTGGCCGCCACCGTGCTGCCGCGCCGCCCCCTCGAACTCTCCGGCGGCCAGCGCCAGCGGGTCGGTATTGCCAGGGCGCTGGCCGGCCGACCCGATATTCTCATCTGCGACGAACCGGTGTCGTCTCTGGATGTGAGCGTGCAGGCGCAGGTGCTCGACTTGCTCGACGACGTGCAGCGGGAGCGCGAGCTCAGCCTGATCTTCATCTCCCACGACCTCGGCGTTGTGCAACACGTCAGTGACGAGGTCGTGGTGATGCGCAGCGGGCGAGTGGTCGAGAGCGGGTCGGCAGCGCGTGTATTCACCGCGCCGGAGCATGCGTATTCTGCGCAATTGCTCGCTGCGGTGCCGCGCCTGCCGGGCTAATTGGAATCGCTGCATGCCCTCACGGCGGTCCCATTCGGGGAAAAAGAGCCGATCGGGTAGATTGGAGAGGCACACTCAGGCACCTCACCATCCACACGGTGCCGACTATACGAACCGGAGTAACATGACCAACGCTGACCGAGTCCCCGAGAAGCCAGCCCTCGAGGGTTTGGAGGCCAAGTGGGAGACCCGCTGGGACGCCGACGGCACCTATCGCTTCAACCGCGAGAACGCCACCCGCGAGTCGATCTACTCGATCGACACTCCCCCGCCGACGGCCTCAGGTTCGCTCCATATCGGCCACGTGTTTTCATACACCCACACGGATGTCGTCGCCCGCTTTCAGCGCATGCGCGGCAAGAACGTGTTCTATCCGATGGGCTGGGACGACAACGGTCTGCCCACCGAGCGTCGCGTGCAGAACTACTACGGCGTGCGCTGCGACCCGTCGCTCGGCTACACCGAGAACTTCGTTCCGCCGTTCGAGGGTGGCGACGGCAAGAGTTCAAAGGCAGCCGACCAGCTGCCGATCAGCCGCCGCAACTTCATCGATCTCTGCGAAACCCTCACCAAAGAAGATGAGAAGCAGTTTGAGGCACTCTGGCGTACCCTCGGCCTGAGCGTTGACTGGACCCAGACCTACCGCACCATCGGCCAGGAGGCCCTGTTCACCTCGCAGCTTTCCTTTCTCGGCAACATCGAGCGTGGCGAGGCCTACCAGGCCATGGCACCCACCCTGTGGGACGTCACTTTTCGTACCGCCGTCGCCCAGGCCGAGCTCGAAGACAAGGACATGCCGGCCGCGTACCACCGGGTGTCGTTCCGAAAGCCTGACGGTACGACCATTGAGATCGAAACGACCCGCCCTGAGCTGATGCCGGCCTGCGTGGCCCTGGTGGCGCATCCGGATGACGAACGTTTCAAGCACCTGTTCGGCACCACGGTGACCACCCCGGTGTTCGGTGTCGAGGTTCCGGTACTCGCCCACCACCTCGCCCAGAAGGACAAGGGCTCGGGGATCGCCATGATCTGCACCTTCGGCGACCTCACCGACGTCGTCTGGTGGCGGGAACTCGACCTGCCCAACCGGGCCATCATGGGTTTTGACGGTCGTATCATTGCCGAAGCTCCCGAGGCGATCACCTCTGAATCCGGCCGCGATGCCTATGCGCAGCTCGCCGGCAAGACCGTGTTCGGTGCGAAGGCTGCCGTGGTTGAGCTGCTTAAAGCCAGCGGCGACCTGATCGGAGAGCCCAAGCCGATCGTGCACGCGGTGAAATTCTTCGAAAAGGGCGACAAGCCGCTCGAAATAGTCTCGACCCGCCAGTGGTATATCCGCAATGGTGCCCGCGACGAAAAGCTGCGCGCTCGACTGCTCGAGCACGGCACGGAGCTGGCCTGGCACCCCGAATTCATGAAGGTGCGCTACGAGAACTGGGTCAACGGCCTTACCGGCGACTGGCTGGTCTCGCGCCAGCGCTTCTTCGGTGTGCCCCTGCCGGTCTGGTACCCGCTCGACGCCGATGCCAACCCGGTCTTCGACCAGCCCATCGTCGCCACCCGCGACCTGCTGCCGGTTGACCCGTCATCGGATGCCGCGCCCGGCTTTACCGAGAGCCAGCGCGGGCAGGCAGGCGGCTTCGTCGGCGAGGTTGACGTGATGGACACCTGGGCCACCTCCTCGCTCACCCCGCAATTGGCCGGCGGCTGGGAGAGGGATCCCGAACTGTTCAACCTGGTCTTCCCGTACTCACTGCGCCCGCAGGGCCAGGACATCATTCGCACCTGGCTGTTCTCGACCCTGCTGCGGGCCGAGCAGCAGCACGGCACGTCGCCATGGCAGCACGCCGCGCTGAGCGGTTTCATCGTCGACCCCGACCGCAAGAAAATGTCGAAGTCGAAGGGTAACGTGGTCACCCCGGCCGACATGCTCGAGAAGCATGGATCCGACGCGGTGCGCTACTGGGCGGCATCCTCTCGCCTGGGCACCGACGCGGCCTTCGACCCGCAGAACCCGACGCAGATCAAGATCGGCCGCCGCCTCGCCATCAAAATTCTCAACGCGAGCAAATTCGTCTCGATGTCGCAGGGCAGCATCGACGCCCCGATCACCGAGCCGGTCGACCAGAGCATGCTCGTCGGCCTCACCGCCGTCGTCGCGCAGGCCACGACGGCGTTCGAGAACTACGATCACGCCCGGGCCCTCGAGACCACGGAAAGCTTCTTCTGGACCTTCTGCGACGACTACCTCGAACTGGTCAAGGAGCGCGCATACGGCGAGCCTGGACCGGAGCAGGCATCCGCTGTCGCCGCGCTGCGCACCGCGCTGGCGACCCTGCTGCGTCTGTTCGCGCCGTTCGTGCCGTTCGCCACCGAAGAGGCCTGGTCCTGGTCGAACGAGGGATCGGTGCACACGTCATCCTGGCCCGTCGCGTCCGATCTGCTCGGCAGCGGCGAGGTTGCCACCGGCAATATCGCCCTGCTCGATCTGGCCAGCCGCGCGCTCACCGGAATCCGTCGTGCAAAAACCGATGCAAAGGCGTCGCAAAAGTCCGAACTGGACTCGGCAGTTATCTGCGGTGCACCCGCCGAAATCGCCCTCCTTACCCTGGCCGCCGCTGATCTCAAAGCGGTCGGTCGGATTCAAGAATTGACCTTTGTCGACGGCAGCGAGCTCGCTGTGACCGACATCGTGTTCGCCACCGTGTTGGAAAGTTAGGAAACCAGATGTCAGTTACCGTACGCCCGCTGGGCGACAAGGATTTCTTTGCCTGGCTTGGCCTGTTTGAGGGCTACAGCGAGTTCTACGAGAGCGAACTCACTGATCAGAAGGCCCTGCAGGTGTGGAGCTGGATCATCGACGTGAACAACAGCCTGTTCGGAGCCGTCGCCGTCACCGACGAGGGCGACTTCGTCGGTTTCGCGCACTACCGCACCGTGCCGCGCACCCTCAGCGGTGACCTCGCGCTCTTTCTCGACGATCTGTTCGTAGCCGAAGATTCTCGCGGCCAGGGCATCGCTACTCTTCTGATGGACTTCGTGAAGGGTTACGCGCGTGAGCACAAGTTGGCCCAGGTGCAATTGGTGACCGCCGCAGACAATGCCACGGCCCAGGTGCTCTACGACCAGGTCGGCACCCGCACCGACTGGGTCACCTACGAGATCGACGTCTAGTCATGCAACTTGGCACGCGGTGGACTCTGGGCAGCACCCTACCGGCCGGCCTCCCCCACGTCGTGGAAATCGCCGTGCAGGCCGTGGAAGAGGACCTCACTGCCCTCGCAGTGGATACCAGTACCTGGCGGTGGACGTTGACCTGGCTGGAGTCCAAGCCGGTGATCGAACTCGACGATGGCACGGTCATCCGTTTTAATCCGGTTGATGACAGCGCGACCATCACGCAGCCGTCCACCAACACGGATGACGATGACGAGGAGTGGATCTAAGGAGCGCTTTCGCGGCTCGGCTGTGCTAGTCGACCTCCATCAGGGCACCCGGCCTGCGGGTTTCCGCCATCTCGTATCCGCTTAATGACGACCTGAGATTCGTAGCACGATAATTTGCATCCGGCTAAAATAAAAGCCTGGCGACAA
Source organism: Cryobacterium sp. Y11 (assembly GCF_002929535.1). Lineage (GTDB taxonomy): Bacteria > Actinomycetota > Actinomycetes > Actinomycetales > Microbacteriaceae > Cryobacterium. Next base: position 49,264 of record NZ_PJJO01000051.1, on the reverse strand, counting down.
AGTGGCCACGGAGCGGCGCTAAGCACGGAATCTCGCGCGAGAACGCGACGGCTGTTTAACGGACACCCTTATTCTCAAGCACGCGAGCTTATTGAAGTCTTGGTTGAATCTCGGCCGAACGGAGATGTCGTGATTTATCACCTGATGGCGCTGGGCTCAAAGCACCGAAGGCAGATGAAGGACGAACGATGAAGGAGCGCTAAGAAGAACGCTACGCCCGGATGGCCGACGAAGCCGAGTCGGGTGAGGCGCTGGTGAGCCAGCCCGAGCGGGCCGCGAGCGGGTCGGCGGCTGCGGCCATCGGACGAGAATGTTCTGGGCGACGGTGACGCGTTTGTAAAGGCGATACGGGGACGACCGCCGATCGGTGCGGCACAGAGCGACCGGGGAAATTCTCCCGTTCTTCGCGCTCGCGTGAGTCAAGACACGTTAGAACGGTTTGAGTGGATTGCCAGAACAACCCGGCAGAATCGAAGTGACCTGCTGCGTGAGGCGGTCGACTTGCTGGTCGAGCATTATCCGCGAAACGATGAGACGCAGCCCGCCGATGACGATACCCCGAGCCTGGGTCTCGTGAGGGTCGAGCTTGCAGAGACGTTGTGCCGACTCGATGCCGTGATCGCCCAGCGAGGATCGCGAAGGTAGGACTGCGCCCGACCACAGTCCCCATCATTCCGGGGCCTGCAGATGCACATCGAGCTCAGTCGGCCAGACCGCTGATCGTTTCCCAGAAGCTAGTTCGCAGCTAGCACCTTGTGCGTTCCGATGAGCAGGAACGCGCAGGTTTTGCCGTCGAAGCCCCCGGCGATCCGGCCGTCGGGTGCAAACGTGGCCTCGAATCGTTTCGGGCTAATCTACCTGAATCGCACAATCACTTCGGTGCGCCACCTGGCCGCGATCCTTCGCAACTCACCCTCATTTCCGTTCCAGCTGCCTGCAGCTGGAACAGGTGGAACACGTCGTTCTGCGCATCCAGCACACGGTCATCCGTGTCAATCCGGTCGATGACGGCGCGACTATCACGCAGCCGTCCACCAACACGGATGACGACGACGAGGAGTGGATCTAAGACCGCGCGTGTAGCAGGAGTTTGATACACGTGCTAGCCTCGCGTGTATTGCTCAATCGATACACAAGAGGTGGCACGCATGATCTTTTTGGCTTACATTCTGCTCACGTTCATCATCGTGGCGATCGTGCGGGTCAGCAGCCGCAAGCGCACCGCGGCGCTCAGCGCTACGGTCACCGGCACCGAGGTCGCCGCCGCCCGGCGCTTCGCACGGTCGATTACGCTGCGCAATGTCGGCGCCCTCGCGGTGGCCGGCGCAGTTCTTGGACTGCTCAAGCTCGTCAATGACGCGCAACCCGGCTGGTATGGCCTGCCGTTGATGCTCGCGCCTGGCCTGGCCGCTGCGGCCGGCCTGCTGGTCTTCGCCCTGACGCCGACCCGGGTGGTCAGCGCTAGGTCATCCCGACGTTCGGCCGATCTACTGCCCCGACGACCGTGGAGCTACGGCCCGGCCTGGGGATTCTTGTTGCCCCTGATCGCGGCCGCCGCGGTCATCGCCTTCGCCATCGTCGCCGGTCTCGCGTCGAGCCCGCAGCCGGATGGCGGCTATCGCTCGATCACCGTGGGGTCGAGCACGTCCGGCCCCTACCCCGGCTGGTTCTATGGGCTGCCATTGATTGGCCTGACCGTGCTGCTCACCGCTGCCACCCTGTTTGCACTCGGGCGGATTGCCTCTTCCCCGCGCTCCGAGCGTTTCGGCGAAATCGACCGGATCGTGCGTGTTTTGGCCACCCGGGTGGTCATGCAGCTGAGCTCCGGGGCGTTGTTTCTCTACTTCGGCGGCGTGCTGCTGTTCGCCGGCTGGGCCACGACGAACGCCGCGAGCGTTTTCGCCCCCGACGGCGGTGGCGTCGTCTCCAACGTGCAGCCCGCGGCCTTCATTGGCCTCAGCGAGGTCGTGGTCGGGCTGCTGGTCGCGCTCCTCGGCGGTGTCCTGGTCGTGCTCTCTGTGCTTGATGCAACCAGGCAGCCGCTGGGTCGCGGAGCCGGAACGGGCAGTGAGAAAGCGGATGCCGCATCCGCTCGGCCAGCATGATCACCATCGACGACGACAATCCCACACCGCCATTCGAGCAAATTCGTGGGCAACTGGCCGACCAGATCCGCTCCGGGTCGCTCGCCGCCGGTCAACGGCTGCCCTCGGTGCGCCAGCTCGCGGTCGATCTGCGGGTGGCCACCGGAACCGTCGCCCGCGCGTACAGCGCCCTGGAGACCGCGGGCTTGCTCACGACCAGTCGGGGCAGCGGCACCCGGGTGCAACCGGACCAGGGAATCGGTGCCGGTTCCCTGGCCAGCGCTCGGCGCTTCGTGCAGGCACAACGGCGAGACGGCGCCAGCCTCGACGATGCCCTGAGTGCGGTGCGCGCCGAGTGGGCGCGCGATCCTCCCGCATAGGGTTCGCCACCGTTCCGTCAGTGCACCGCGCGGTAGACCCGCATCCACTCGGGGAGGCCGTCGATGGCTGCGGCGAGACGGCGGGCTGGCCGTGGTTAGTCTGGGGTATGGATTCCACCGCGAACAACCCCTTTTTCGCCCGCAGCACGCTGCCTTATCAGCTGCCGCCCTTCGCCGACATTGCCGAGGCCCATTATCGGCCGGCCTTTCTGCAGGGCATGACCGAGCAACGGTCCGAGGTCAGTGCCATCACCGGCAGAGCGGATGCCCCATCCTTCGAGAACACGCTCATCGCCCTCGAGCGCAGCGGGCAAACCCTGGCGCGGGTCGCCGAGGTTTTCTTCAACAAGAGCTCCTCCGACTCCAGCGACTTCACCAACGACCTCGAGGCAGAACTCGCACCGCTGCTGGCTGCCCACGCCGACGCCATCCGCCTCGATCCTGCCCTCTACGCGCGCATCGCCGCCGTGCACGCTGAGCGCACGAGCCGGGGTCTCGACGCTGAGTCGCTGTATCTGATCGAACGCTACTACACCGAGTTCACCCTCGCCGGGGCTGGCCTGAACGATGATGATAAGCAGGCGCTGCGGAATTTCAACGCGCGGCTGTCGACCCTGACCACACGATTTGAGAAGAACCTGTTGGCCGACACCAATGATCTTGCTCTCGTCGTCGACGATGTAGCTGAGCTGGACGGACTCACCGACGGTGAGATCTCCGCAGCGGCCGAGGCGGCCGCCGACCGCGGCTTGATCGGAAAATACCTGATCAGCCTGGTGCTCCCCACATCGCACCCGTACCTCGCGAGCCTGACTAACCGGGGCGTGCGCGAACGGTTGCTGGCGGCGAGCCGCGCGCGGGGCATCCGCTCTGATACGGCAGGAGCTGCCAACGACAATCGGCCCCTGGTCATCGAGATCACACACCTGCGCGCCCAGCGCGCCCGCCTGCTCGGGTTCGACAGCCATGCCGCCTACGTGACCGCCGATGAAACAGCCAAGACCCCCGGCGCCGTCTGGAATCTGCTCGGCCGCCTCGCACCGGCCGCTGCCCGCAATGCCCTGGTCGAACAGGCCGACCTGCAGGCGGTGATCGACGCCGAGGGCGGCGAATTTGAACTGGCCGCCTGGGACTGGGCGTTCTACACCGAGAAAGTGCGCCGGGCCAAGTATGACGTTGATACCGCAGCCATGCGGCCCTATTTCGAGCTCGAAAGCGTACTCACGAACGGTGTGTTCTTCGCGGCCCAGCAGTTGTACGGCCTTACCTTCACCGCGCGGCCCGACCTGGTCGGCTGGCACCCCGAGTCCCGGGTGTTCGAAGTCTTCTCCGAGAACGGCTCGCCCGTCGGGCTGTACATCGGCGACTTCTACACCCGCGATTCCAAGCGTGGTGGTGCGTGGATGAACGCTCTCGTGTCACAGTCCACGCTGCTTGGCACCGACACCACCGTGGTCTGCAACAACCTCAACGTCTCCAAGCCAGCAGCCGGCCAGCCGACGCTGCTCACCTACGACCAGGTCACCACGCTGTTTCACGAGTTCGGCCATGCACTGCACGGGTTGCTCGCCCGCGCGACGTATCCCAAGTTCTCCGGGACCAATGTGTATCGCGACTTCGTGGAGTTTCCGAGCCAGGTGAACGAAATGTGGATGCTCTGGCCCGAGGTGCTCGCGAACTATGCTCGCCACCACGAGACCGGTGAGGCGATGCCGCAGCAGCTCGTCGACCGTATCCAGGCCTCCTCGGCCTTCAACGAGGGTTTTCTGACCAGCGAATATCTCGCCGCCGCGCTGCTCGACCAGGCCTGGCACCGCATCGATGCCGACACGACCGTCACCGACGTGGCCCAATTCGAAGCGGATGCCCTCGCCTCCGTTGGCCTGAACAACACGTCCATTCCCACCCGCTACGCGAGCACCTATTTCGCCCACACGTTCTCGGGCGGCTACGACGCCGGTTATTACTCCTATATTTGGAGCGAGATTCTCGACGCCGACACCGTCGAATGGTTCAAGGAGAACGGCGGCCTCACCCGCGCCAACGGCGACCGTTTTCGCGACCGTCTGTTGGGAGTCGGCGGCACGATGGACCCGCTCGAGGCCTACCGAAACTGGCGCGGCCGCGACGCCGCGCTGCAGCCGCTGCTCGACCGTCGTGGGCTCAACTAGTTAGCCCCGACGTCACGCTGCGCGGGAGTAACGCCGCTGCGCGGGAGGCCCAACTCCCGCTCAGCGCCTCAGCTCCCGCGTGACGAGCGAGAACGGTTTTCTCAGCGGTTTAGGCCGACTTCACCTGACGAGTCTTGTGCAGCACCATTTCGGCCGGTGCATTGTTCAACACCGTGTCGCGGGTGATGATGACTCGCTCCACGTCGGTGCTGGATGGCACCTCAAACATGACCGGGCCGAGCACCTCTTCGAGGATGGCTCGCAAGCCGCGGGCACCGGTCTTGCGGAGCACAGCGAGATCGGCAATGGCTTCAAGGGCCGGCTGTTCAAACTCGAGCTCAACACCGTCGAGCTCAAACATGCGCTGGTACTGCCGCACGAGCGCGTTCTTGGGCACCGTGAGAATCTGCATGAGCGCTACCTGGTCGAGCTGGGTGACCGTGGTGACAACCGGAAGCCGCCCAATGAATTCGGGAATCAACCCAAACTTGTGCAGGTCTTCGGGCAGAACCTCGCTGAACAGGTTGATATCGTCGCCCTTGATGTGCAGGGGGGCTCCGAAACCGATGCCCTTCTTACCGGCGCGCGACGAGATGATGTCTTCGAGCCCGGCAAACGCCCCGGCAACGATGAACAACACGTTCGTGGTATCGATTTGAATGAATTCCTGGTGCGGATGCTTGCGCCCACCCTGCGGGGGAACGGACGCGATGGTGCCCTCGAGAATCTTGAGCAGCGCCTGCTGCACGCCCTCGCCGGATACGTCCCGGGTGATCGACGGGTTCTCGGCCTTGCGAGCAATCTTGTCGATCTCATCAATGTAAATGATGCCGGTCTCAGCGCGTTTGACGTCGTAATCCGCGGCCTGAATGAGCTTGAGCAGAATATTCTCAACGTCTTCACCGACATAGCCGGCCTCGGTGAGGGCCGTCGCGTCTGCTACGGCAAAGGGTACGTTGAGACGCTTGGCGAGGGTCTGGGCCAGGTAGGTCTTGCCACAGCCGGTCGGGCCGATCAGCAGAATGTTGGACTTAGCGATCTCGACATCGTCGTGGATGGCTTCAGCAGCGGTGAGCGTTGCACGAGACCGCACGCGCTTGTAGTGGTTGTAGACGGCGACGGCGAGGGCGCGCTTGGCTGGCTCCTGGCCGATAACGTATTCCTCGAGAAAACCGAAGATTTCTTTGGGCTTGGGCAGGTCGAATTCACCACCGGGAGCTTCAGAACCGGCCTCAGCCAGTCGCTCTTCAATGATCTCGTTGCACAACTCGACGCATTCGTCGCAAATGTACACGCCGGGGCCGGCGATGAGCTGTTGCACCTGCTTCTGGCTCTTTCCGCAGAAGGAACACTTGAGCAGGTCGGCACTTTCACCGATTCGGGCCATGTCAGCCTCCTCCATTGGTCTCGCTGCAATCGAGCCTAGCCTGTGCGTACGACACTTGCGTGCAGCACGCCATAAACCGAAACGGCGCGGCGCCCGAAGGCGACGCGCCGTACGCGGTGTTTAGGACTCAGGCTACTTAACCAGCATGGGTAGGTTCTTACGGCTGGTCAGAACCTGGTCGATCAGGCCGTACTCAAGGGCTTCAGCCGCGCTCATGATCTTGTCGCGGTCGATGTCCTTGTTGACCTGCTCAACGCTCCGGTTGGAGTGGTGCGCGAGGGTCTCTTCGAGCCAGACCCGCATGCGCAGAATCTCGGCCGCCTGAATCTCAATGTCCGAGGCCTGCCCGCCACCCTGGCCACCAACCGACGGCTGGTGAATCAGAATGCGCGCGTTCGGTAGGGCGAGGCGTTTACCAGCAGTTCCGCCGGCCAGCAGCACGGCAGCAGCGGATGCCGCCTGGCCGAGACACACGGTCATCACGTGCGGGCGGATGTACTGCATGGTGTCGTAAATCGCCGTCATGGCAGTGAAGGATCCACCGGGCGAGTTGATGTACATCGTGATGTCACGGTCCGGGTCCTGGCTCTCGAGCACGAGGAGCTGGGCCATCACGTCGTCGGCGGAGGCATCGTCAACCTGCACACCGAGAAAGATGATGCGGTCTTCGAACAGCTTGGCGTACGGGTCCTGGCGCTTGTAGCCGTAGGCGGTGCGCTCTTCAAAGGTGGGGAGGATATAGCGAGATTCAGGCGTGTTCTTGGTCGAACCGCCCATCGAGCTGTATGCCGTTCCACCGAATGTGGGGATAGTCATGTTTTCTTCCTGTTCAGTTTCGGTGGACTACTTGGTAGCGTCGGACTCGGGGTCGGTACCGCCGCCGCCGATGACGTCCGAAGCGGATGCGCGGAGGTGGTCGACGAAACCGTACTCGAGCGCTTCCTGAGCGCTGAACCAGTTGTCGCGGTCCCCGTCAGCGTTGATTTGCTCGGGGGTCTTGCCGGTCTGTGCAGCCGTGATCTCGGAAAGGCGCTGCTTCATGTCGAGAATGAGGCGGGCCTGGGTTTGGATGTCGGCGGCCGTGCCACCGAATCCGCCGGACGGCTGGTGCAATAGCACGCGGGCGTTCGGGGTGATGTAGCGCTTACCCTTGGTGCCAGAGGTGAGCAGGAACTGGCCCATCGACGCCGCCATGCCGATGCCGACCGTAACGATGTCGTTCGGAACAAACTGCATCGTGTCGTAGATCGCCATTCCTGCAGTGATCGAGCCACCCGGGGAGTTGATGTACAGGTAAATGTCGCGTTTGGAATCTTCGGCTGCTAGCAACAGGATCTTGGCGCAGATCTCGTTGGCGTTTTCGTCACGGACCTCCGAGCCGAGCCAGATAATGCGGTCCTTCAGCAGTCGGTCAAATACACCATTGGTGGGTGTCGGGTCGGCCATGTCGTGCTCCGTTTCAGTTGTCGCTTCCTTATGAATCTATCGGAGCCGGCGAGCTAAAATGGCTCTGTTCGCCCTCGGCAGATTAGGAGCCGTCGAACACAGCTCCGCCAGCATACATAAGGCCGGCTGGCCAGCACCTATGAAAAGATACTGGCCAGCCGGCCCGGTTCGCCGTCAGGCGGTACTGCTACTTCTTGGCAGCAGCCTTCTTCTTCTTGGGCTTCTCTTCGACGTCAGCGTCAGCCTCGGCAACGGGAGCAGCGTCAACGGCGGCGTCAGCAGCATCCGCTTCAACAGCCGCATCGTCGACAGCAGCGTCGTCGCCGACCGGGCTGGTGAACTCACTCAGGTCGACCGGCTTGCCGTTGGAGTCAACGACCTCGGCCTTGCCCAGGGCGATGGCGAGAGCCTTGTTGCGGGCAACCTCGGCCACCATCGACGGGATCTGGCCGTTGCTGTTGAGCGTCTGCACGAACTCGCTCGGGTCCATACCGTACTGGCTGGCACCCTGAATGAGGTACTGGGTGAGCTCGTCCTGGCTGACCTTGACCTCTTCGGCTTCGGCAATGGTGTCGAGCAGAATCTGCTGACGGAACGTCTTTTCGCTGGCCTCGGTGACCTCCGCGCGGTGCGTGTCATCTTCAAGGCGGCTTTCGCCTTCGAGGTGACGGTTGACCTCGTCGAGAATGATCGCCGCGGGGATTGGAACCTCGACCGATCCGAGAAGCGTCTCGATGAGACGTTCACGGGCCTGGCTGCCCTGGCCGAAGGCCTTGGACTTCTCTACCTGAAGCTTGAGGCTCTCGGTGAGCTCGCCGATCGTATCGAACTCGCTCGAGATCTGAGCGAAGTCGTCGTTGGCCTCGGGAAGCTCGCGCTCCTTGACGGCGATAACCGTGATGGTGATCTCGGCCGTCTCACCCTCGTGGTCTCCACCCATCAGGTCGGAGTTGAAAGTAGTGGTCTCGCCGGCGCTGAGCGAATCGAGCGCCTCGTCGATGCCCTCGATGAGGTCGCCAGAGCCGACCTCGTAGGATATTCCGCTCGCGGTGTCCACCTCTTCGCCGTCGATCGCGGCGTTCAGGTCGATCTGGGCGAAGTCGCCGGTCTTGGCGGGGCGGTCGACCGTGATGAGCGTGCCGAAACGGCTGCGCAGCTTGTCGAGCTCCTCGGCGACCTCTTCATCGGACACGTCAACGGCGTCAACGGTGAGCTTGAGGCCGTCGTAGCTGGGCAGGTCGATCTCGGGGCGTACGTCAACCTCAATGGAAAGGAGCAGGTCACCGGAGTAGTCGGTGTTGCTCGGCCACTCGACGATGTCAGCTTCTGGACGACCGAGCGGGCGAAGCTTGTTCTCTTCGACGGCAGCGCGGTAGAAACCATCGAGTCCCTCGTTGACGGCGTGTTCCAGAACGGCAGCCTTGCCGACGCGCTGGTCGATGATTGCTGGCGGCACCTTTCCCTTACGGAAACCCGGAATGTTGATGTCTTCAGCAATGTGGCCGTAGGCGTGGGTGATGGCTGGCTTCAGCTCGTCGGGGCTCACCGTGATGGTGAGCTTGGCCCGCGTGGGGCTCAGTTTTTCGACCGTGGACTTCACTCGGGACTCTCCTGTGTATTGAAACGGTGTGCTGCGGATAGTGTCGGGGCGACAGGAATTGAACCTGCGACTTCTCGCCCCCAAAACGAGCGCTCTACCAAGCTGAGCTACGCCCCGGATCTCATTCGACCCGATAGTACTGATGGTGCTGGGGAATCAAGCAGACCGCGCACGCGAAAGCTTGCGACAGGCTGATTGACCTCAGTCAGTCTAATGCACGGCGCTCGAGCGGATGCGCGCGCACTGGCATGAGGCACCCGGTTTCTTGTACTACGATATTCGAGTGCCCAGTTCTTGGGCCTGGGGTCGTAGCTCAATGGTAGAGCCTGAGTTTTCCAAACTTATGACGCGGGTTCGATTCCCGTCGACCCCTCAGTTTAAAACTAGGATCGGAGCCTTTCGGCTCCGATCCTTTTTTAATACCAACTATGCCCCGAATCAGAGCGAGAAGGCCTTGGAAATATTGATCACCGCTGGGGTCATCAGCACGATGAATAGCACCGGCAAAATGCAGAAAACGAGCGGGAAGATGACCTTGACCGGCACCTTCATGCCTTGCTCCTCGGCGCGTTGACGGCGGCGCAGGCGCATCTCCCCCGCCTGCACCCGGAGCACATCGGCAATGGCAATGCCATAGGTGTCGGCCTGAATGATCGACCGGGTGAACCGGCGCAGATCAGCGGAGTTGGTGCGTTCGGCGAGCGCCTGGTACGCGTCTTTGCGGGTGCGCCCGATGCTGATGTCTTGCAGGGTGCGAATGAGCTCCTCGGCCAACGGGCCAGACCCGTTGGTTCCGGCTTTACTCATCGCCGCTTCGAATCCGAGACCGGCTTCGACCGAAATCGTCATCTGGTCCAGCGTGTCGGCGAGAGCGTTCTGCATCTGGGTCTGGCGTTCCTGGCCCCGGCTGTGCAGCAACAGGTCGGGCACGAAGAAGCAGAGCACGACGAGCGCGCTGCCGAGCAGAATGCGAAGGGGCGCCGGGTCAGCGCTGATCCACAGACCGGCTAGCAGAAGACCGACACCGGCTAGGGCCGGCTTGGCAATGAAGATCTTGTCCATCGTCCAGGCCGCTGGCCGACCTGCTAGGGCGAGGCGATGGTCGAGAAAGCCGAGATATCCCTTGGGTGCGAGCTCCCGGCCAGAGGACAGCAAGCCCGACGCGAGCAAGCTCGAACGCGGCGACAGCAGTCCCGGCCCGCGCATTCCGGGCTGCGCAGTGACGGCCTCCGCCAGCGGGTCGGTGCGACGTGCTCCGACCACGATCGCCACCAGGGCGGCGAGGCCGCCGGCCACGGCGAGGACCGCGAAAAAGATAAGGATTGTGGGCATCCGCTTCTCCCTAGAATTTCACTTTGACGACGGCCATCATCCAGAGCGACCCAGCGACGAGCAGAATGACGGCCACAATGAGCGCGATGATGCCGATAGTGTTTCCGAGGAATCCGCTGAAATAGTTCGGCTGAGTGATGAGCAAAAAGGCGAATACCCCGATCGGCAGCAGTATGAGCACCCACGCAGAGAGTTTTCCCTCGGCGGCGAGCGCTTTCACCTGCCGGCGGATCTCATTGCGTTCTCGAATCGTGTGCCCCACTTGGTCGAGTATCTGCGAGAGGTTGCCACCGGCCTCCCGGTTGATCGAGATGGCCTGGGCGACCCAGTGAAAGTCGTCGCTGCGCATGCGCACGGCCGTGTTCTCCAGGGCATCACTCAGGTCGCGCCCGATGCGCGTTTCATTGACGATGCGCGCGAATTCTTCGGAGGTGGGCGATTCGGTTTCGTGCGAGACGGCATCCACTGCCCGCATCAGGCTGTGCCCAGCACGCAGACCGCCGGCTAGCAGTCCAAGGGATTCGTCAAGCTGATCGGCGAATTTTGCGCGGCGCCGTGCCGTGCGCTGCTGCAGCCAGATCTTTGCTCCAATGACCGCAAGGGCGGCAAACAGAATCATGAGCGGCATTGCCCACCCCGTGCCCACGCCAAGCAGCAGCCCGATCAGGGCCGAAACCAAAGACGCAGAAATCACCATGAGCACGAAAGCGGATGCCTGTAGCCGGATTCCGGCCTGCTCCAATTCTGAGGCGGTAAATGGCACGACGTTGCGTTGCCGAAGGAGCCGGTCAATGGCGCCAACGGTGCGATCGGTCAGCCGGGTCAAGCCGGATCGCGGGGCTACGCCCGGAGCACGGCGACGCCCCAGCGGTACGCGGAGCATCGGTGGCGCGATGACGAGAAAGACGACGACGAACAGTGCGCCGACGACGCAGAACACGCCGATCGCGAAGATCGCGGTGCTCATCGCGGGGCCGACGCGCTCTGCGTGAGCAGTTCGGCTTGGAACACACTCGGGTCCAGTCCGATACCGAGGTCAGCGAAGTTGTCCGCGAAACGCGGTCGAACCCCGGTCCCGACGGCGTGACCGAGCAGATTTCCAGCCGAGTCGACCCCGGCGTGGTAGTCAAACACGAAGACGTCTTGCAGAGTGACGATATCGCCCGCCATGCCCTGTACCTCGGTAACGTGGGTAATGCGCCGCGAGCCGTCCTTCAGGCGCGAAATCTGGATGATCACGTCGATCGCCGAGGAAATCTGCTCCCGAATGGCTCGCACCGGCAGGTCCATGCCCGCCATGAGCACGAGCGTTTCCAGGCGCGCGATCGCGTCGCGCGGCGAGTTGGAGTGAACGGTCGAAATCGACCCCTCATGCCCCGTGTTCATGGCCTGCAGCATGTCGAGGGTCTCTCCGCCGCGGCACTCGCCGATGACGATGCGATCGGGGCGCATGCGCAGGGAGTTGCGCACGAGGTCACGAATGGTCACCTCACCCTTCCCCTCTATATTGGCGGGACGCGATTCCAACCGAATCACGTGCCCCTGTTGCAGCTGCAGCTCGACGGCATCTTCAATGGTCACGATGCGCTCCTGCTCAGGGATGAACCCGGACAGTACATTGAGCAGTGTCGTTTTACCGGTACCCGTTCCACCCGACACGATGATGTTGAGCTGCGCCTTGACGCAGGCATCGAGCACCTGGGCCATCTCGATGCTCATCGTTCCCAAACGGATGAGATCGGTCACCGTGAACGGTTCCCGCGCGAATTTTCGGATGGTCAGGGACGAGCCGTCTACGGCGAGCGGTGGAATGATGGCATTCACCCGGGAACCGTCGGCGAGCCGGGCATCAACGAGCGGTGATGATTCGTCGATGCGCCGACCGACCTTGGAGACAATCCGTTCAATTACCCGGCGCAACTGGGCCTCACTGGTGAACTGCGTATCGCTGCGGGCGAGTTTGCCGAAGCGTTCCACCCAGATCTGGTCGTGGCCGTTCACCATGATCTCGGTGATGGTGTCATCGTCGAGCAGCAATTGGAGTGGTCCGTAGCCGAGCACGTCGTCGCCGATCTCGGTGATCAGACGAGATCGTTCCGCGAAGTTGAGCGGCACCTGCTCGTCGGCAACGATATTGCCCAGCTCGGTGCGGGCGTAGCTTTGCAGCTGTTCCTCGGTGAGGCTGGCGTCGTTGAGCCGAGATCCGATGCGTTCGAACAGCTCCTGGGCCACCCGCTCCTTAATATCGACGAGCGGGTCTACAGCAACTGGTGGCGACTCGATTGGTACCGACTCAAGGCGTACCGGCTCAACCCGTGAGGTGGCTCGACCGGCAGGCACGGCACCGCCGTCTGACAGGCTTGGCAGCGGATACGCCGGTGCGGCGCGATTGACGCGCGCCAGTGGACCGTCGCGGAGGGCGGCATCCATTCGTTCATTGAGTTTCATGAAATGTCCACTCTCTTATGCAGCTGGAAAATTTTCTTGGGGGCACCGGCATCAAACCGAGTGACCAGCTTGTTGAGTGCACGGGTGACGGGATTGCGCTGGCCCTCCTGCAGCAGCGGAACGCCGCGGTTGGTCGACACCGGCACTAGGTTGGAGCGGGGAATGGCGATGTCGACCGGCACACCGGTCGTCGCCTCCACGTCTCGAACGGTGAGCCCGCTTCGACCATCGGCGAGGTTCAGCACGACGTGACGTGCGGGCGGCATGATGCCGATGCGATCGAGCACGGCAAGCTCCTTGCGCAACCCCCGGGCGCTGGGCACGGTCATATCGCAGAGAAAAACGGCGTCGGTGGCCAGTTCGAGGGCGGCCAAGGCGTGATCGCCGAGCCCCGGCGCGGTGTCGATGATGATGTAGCGAAACACATCGGCGAGTTGACTGATGAGGTGGGCGAGCTGTTCGCCGGTGACGCGATCGCCGATATCCGGCTGATCTGACCCGCAGACCGTGTAGAGCCCGCTCGGGTGAGCGGTCAGTGACGATTTCAGCACCATGAGATCGTCGACCGCGCTGCCCGACACGACGTCAGGCAGGGTTAGGGCCGGCTCGAGGGACAGAGCCATGGCGACGTCTCCGAACTGCACGTCAGCGTCGATGAGCACAACCGAGTGTGGTGCGAGCCGGGCGAGACCGACGGCGAGGTTGGTGGCGACCGTGGTCTTTCCGAGCCCACCCTTGGGGGCGACGACCGCGATGATGCGACGTCGGGTTCCCCCGGGCGCCAGGGGGGCGTCCTCGGCCTGGCGCGCAGTCATCGTCGGCGCAGTGATCGTCGGCGCAGTGATCGTCGGCGCAGTGATCGTCGGCGCAGTGATATCACCGATACGTCCAGTCCGAGCTTTGGCATCTATGTCGGGGCCAGCTGGGTCGCGGTGTGGCAACGGGCCAAAACTCTGCATCTGCCTCATTGGAACAACTCCGCCCCGTCGACAACCCGGGAGGCGGTCTCGGTGGCCGTGTCGGGTTCGATCGTGAGCCAGACCGTTCCAAATTGCTGGCCCCAGACCAGGGACTCGATGTCGGGCGTGGTACGGGCCAGGGTGACCATAATGACGCTCACCGGGGCAGCATCGGCGCCAGCGTCTGGCGTGGTGGTGGTGCCGGCCTGCACCGCCGTGACCAGCACCTTATGGAAGACCTGCTTGCTCACCCGGGCTTCTACGCCGTCGGTGGTGTTGCTGGTAGCGATCAGCACTCCGACGGTGTCACCGGGCGTGAGAACTCCGCCAACGACTCGCTCCAGGGGTAAGGCGAGGGTGAGAACCTGCATGCCGTCCGGAATCGCGACGTCGCCGCGGGCGGCGAGATCGGCCGCTTCGACCCAGCGGGAACTGATCAACTGTTCACCGGGCACGAGCGCGGTATCGGCTACCGTGCCGGCCAAAGCGTTGAGCGTGGTCACCCGGCCGGGAACGGCCGCCAACGCTGGAATCTGCTTCTCAACGATGAACGTCGCGATGTCTTCTGCCTTGGTGCCCTGAGGAATCTGGGTGGCGACGACGAACACGGAGACCAGGGCCGCACCGTCGGAGGCTCGAGCATCGGCACCGCGCACGTAGCCGGTGAGTGCGAAGGTGCCCACAAGGGCCAAGATAATCGCGACAATCGCACCGATAAGTCGGGTTTTCATGGCATCTCCTATTTGATCAGTCTGACAAACTCTGCGCCGAGATTCGGTCCGCCGAGCTTTTTTACTTCTGCTGAGTCAACCGACACCCAGTGGTCGAAATACCCCTGAATGCCTCGACAATTCCCGGTGCATTTCGTCGCCGGTGAGGCTTGCGCAACCGGATCGAGGCTGGTCATCGGAAGATTGTTGTTTCCGCTGAACTTCCACCCAGTGATGCGAAAGGCGGCGAAGGCATAGATGTGGTAGCTACCCACGACTCCCGTCACGGCGTTGGTGCCGTTGATGTCGTAGGCGCGATCAAAGATAGGCACCAAGATCGTGGTGTTCAGCATGGCGTTGAAGTACGTGTCGCAGTCGCTCGTCGGCGGATCGTTTTCCGGGTCGCTGGGTACGGTCGCGCTGGTAAGGTCTATGGCAGCTTCGCAGGTGTCGGCGATCGGTTCAATCCAGCCGAAACCTCCCGGTATAGGATGCCCGTCGCGGCCAGCGCACTCCAGATTCCGATCGTAGCGAATGAGCTGTAGCGTGCCGTCGAGTGCCGGCCGAAATTCGCAGTACGAAATAGCAAGCGGCAGCACATTGGCGCCTCCGGGCGAACCCCACTCCGCCTGCGCTAACACGCTCACTGTTGTTGGAGCAGCGCCGATGGCGAAGAACGGGCTGATCCCGAAAGCTCCGGACTCCTCCAAAGTAGTCGCGATGACCTGAACGCTCGAGCTGGTCGGAAAAGTGGGGGTGAGCACGTTGGACGTGGCGTCGTTCGAGTTGGCGTTCGCGAAGGATTGCGCCTGGGCGACGGCCGTGGTCGGGGAGTCGCACAGATCGTCGATGGCGCAGTTTCGGGCAATCGCGACGGCCGCGGCATCCACTCCATTTTGCAGTTGCGCCTTCTCGGCGTAGAGGGCACCGACATCGATCGA
This sequence comes from Cryobacterium sp. Y11, assembly GCF_002929535.1. GTDB lineage: Bacteria > Actinomycetota > Actinomycetes > Actinomycetales > Microbacteriaceae > Cryobacterium. The sequence goes on along the minus strand of NZ_PJJO01000051.1, from coordinate 33,806 downwards.
GATCGCCAGAAACCCCAAGAGGGGAATCATGAGGATGCCGACCATGACGGCGCTGGCGCCGCGCTCGGAGCGCAGCAGGCGATTTATCCACCGCACAGCATGACTCCCGTTCCGGTGAGAACCAACGGCGGGTCTGGGGCTGGCATGTAGCCCGAGATGAGATCGACCGTGTAGGTGACCGTTATCGTGACTGTCGAACCGGCCGTGCAATCCGTCGGGGTCACCGTTACTTCCGCTTCCGTGAGGGGTACAGACGGAGCGGCAGCAATCGTGGCGGTTTTCGCACCGGGTTCGTCGTCGTAAATCGCCATCCACCGCGCGCCCTCGCGGGCGGCACCGGTAAGTGAGATCTGCATGTTGTACAGCCGACCGACCTCGATAATGAGGAAGATGAGGAAGATCAGAATTGGCAGGACGAGCGCGAACTCTACTGCTGCAGCGCCGCCTTCGCCGGAGTGCAGGCGCCTCAGTTTTCGACGCAACCACAACAATGTAGATCCCTTCAGCCTGAGCGGCGGCGACTTCCCATGAGAAAATCGCCGCCACTGGATGTCACCGCTGTCTGTTGATTGAGGCACAGCAGAGTGCGGTCGACCGACCGCGTCGAAAATGCTGGTTAAGAAGCAGCGGTTGGAAGTTTGTCGGTAATAGTTTTGAAGGTATTGGCCAGATCGGTGCCAAGCAGGGTGACGGCGGCGATGATGGCAACGGCGACCAGCGAGACCATGAGGCCGTACTCCACCGCGGTGGCGCCTTCTTCGTCGGAACGCAGGCTGTTGGTGAATGCAGCAATCTTTGTGTAGAACTTCATTTCGGGTAATCCATTCTGTGAAAAATCAGCGTTGGTGCCGATTTCTTCTAGAAAGATATGTGACCCGACAGTTTCTCATCAAGTCCCGAACGGGGGCTTCTTTGTCGCAACACTATGTCCCATTGTGGGTAAAAAAACTTGTGGCATTACATCAGTGCTCGTGCGGGGTCGGCGGGGTTCCGGCCTGCTCGCCCGGCTTGACCACGACGAACTGCCCCATCATTCCGGAGTCCTCGTGCGCGAGCATATGGCAATGGAACATATACGGAAAGTTAGGATCGGTATATTCCGCAAACTGCATAATGAGTTCATAGCGCACGCCGGGCTCCAGATAAATAGTGTCTTTCCAGCCCGAGAGTTCGACCGGTGGAGGCTGCGTGCCGACCCGCAGTACCTGAAATTGCACCGCGTGCACGTGAAAGTTGTGCGGCAGCGGCATGGCGTTGTCGACGGTCCAAATTTCGGTGGCACCGGCCTCGACGGTTTCATCGATGCGCGTCATATCCATCAGGCGGCTATTGATGGTGAAGCCATTGAGGGTGAAGGTGCGCTCGGTGGTGGCATCCGCTTTCTGCAAGGGGATGATACGTGCGAGCTCGGCGGGCGTCGTCCCGATCGTGCTGAGAGTGGCGGCGGCGCGCAGCTGCATCACGTCGAGCGTGTCGTCGCCGGCGTTGCGGGTCGCAGCTGCTGCCGACGTGCCGAGATCTGGCGTACTGGAGCGCAGCTCCACGGTTTCTCCTGGCGTCAGGCGCACGAGCACCTCGGCTCGCTCCCCCGGCGACAACCGGATACCGTCCATCGGTGCAGCTTGCCCGAGCAGTCCCCCGTCGGTGGCGATCAGGTCGAATGACCGCCCGTCGCTGAACCCGAAGTCATAGACCCGGGCGGTGGATCCGTTCAGCAGGCGCAGCCGCACGACGTCGGTCGTGACGTCAAGGTACGGCGCGAGGGTGCCGTTAACGAGCAGCTCGTCACCGATCGGTCCGATGTAGCCGCGCACGTCGGTGAGAAACTGGCCGTTGTCGTCGAAGCGACGGTCTTGCACGATGACGGGAATGTCATCGACCCCGTAGTTGCGCGGCAGGTTGAGCGCCGCTTCGGCGTCGTCTTGCACGATGAATACTCCGGCCAGGCCCCTCTCTACCTGGTGTTCGGTCTGGCCCTCGGGGTGCGGGTGGTACCAGAGCGTGGCTGCGGGCTGGTCGATGGTGAAGTTCGGGCTCCAGGTTGCCCCCGGCTCGACCATCTGGTGTGGTCCGCCGTCCATTTCGGCGGGCAGATTCGCGCCGTGCCAGTGCACCGTCGTTGCCTCGTCGAGGTCGTTGTTGACGTTGATGCGCACCTTTTCGCCCCGCTGGGCGACGATCGTCGGTCCGAGGTAGCTGCCGTTGTAGCCCCAGGTGTCTGTCTCGACGCCGGCGGTGAACTCTGTCTGCCCTGCCTGGGCTGTGAGGTCGAAGACCCGTTCACCGGATGCGTCAACGGTCGACGCGGCTAGCGGCGGGATCGCCAACGGATTGACGAAGTCGACGGCGCCGACGGTGTCGATCACGCCGGCGCCATTGTCGCTCGTGCAGGCGGTGAGGCCGACCGCGAGCACCACTGCGCCGGTCAGCGCAGCACTGACGATGGTGGCGACACGTCGTCTCGGACTGGCAATTCGGATCATGATCCTATTTTCGCAGTGTGCCTGACGTCGTCTTACCAGAGCGCTACAGGGTGTTGTGGGTGAAGCGACCACCGACGAGGGTCGCTGCTACAGGCATGACGCGCAGATCCGCAACGGATGCCGTGAACGGGTCGATCTCACAGACCGCAAGATCGGCCACATCACCGACGCTGACGCGGTGCCGCCCGCGGGTCGATGCGGCGAGCGCGGCCTGCCGTGACACGGACTGCTCCGGATGCCACGCCGCGCGATCGCCCTTGGTGCGGGCGACGGCTGCCGCCATGGTTACCCACGGGTCAAGCGGCGCGACCGGCGCGTCGGAGCCGAAGGCGAGCGTGACTCCAGCCTCGAGCAGGCTACGCAGCATGAAGGCACGACCGGTGCGACCAGCCCAGTAATGATCGGCGACGTCGCGGTCGTCCAGGGCGTGTTCCGGCTGCATACTAGCCACGATGCCCAGCCGCGCGAATCTGGCGACGTCGTCGACGCGCAGCAGTTGCGCGTGTTCGATGTTGCCGAGCGGGCCAAACGACGGCCGCCCCGGTTCTTCGTGAGCAGCGAGCCGGTCAAAGGCATCGAGCACGAGGCGGTTGGCTTCATCGCCGATGGCGTGCACGGCCGGGCGGATGCCGGCGGCGTGAGCGCGCTGCATCCGTTCGAACAGCTCGTCGACCGGAACGTTGAGCATGCCGTGTGAGTGCTGCTGTCCGGCCAGGCCCGGGTATTCGTCGACGCAAAACGCGGTGCGGGTGTTCAGCGATCCGTCGGTGATGATCTTGAACGGGCCGACCGTGAGGAGCCCGTTTGTGCCGTCGATGACGGTGCCGGTGCGCAGGCCCAGGTCGATTGCCTGCTGCAGGTGCTCGCTATAAATACCGAATTCGACACGGAGCGCGCGCTGGCCTGCGCTCATGCGTCGATGCCAGGAGTCGAGGTTCCAGCTCATTTCGAAGTCGACGATTCCGACAACGCCGCGGCTGGCGGCCAGGCCAGCGGCTTCGCGCGCCCACTCATCGGTGACCGTCTCTGCGACGGTGTTGAGCGCGCCTTCGACCCGGAAGGCATCCGCTTCGCGCAGCAAACCGGTGGGGTGCTCGGCGAATCCGTGCGCAGCGAGCGCTGCGGAGTTGAGCCAGCAGCTGTGCAGGTCGCCGCTGACCAGCACGACCGGCAGGGCGCCGGAAACCGCGTCGAGTACGTCGCGGCTCGGGGCGTCTGGCCACAGGCCGTCGCGAAAGCCGAAACCGATCAGGGTGTCGCCTGGCGCAGTGTCGGCCGCGCGGCCGGCCACCAGCGCTGCGGCCGTTGCTGCGCTGTGTGCGCCCGACAGGTCGAGCCGCCTGCTGTTCTGCGCCCACTGAGTGAAATGCACGTGGTTGTCCCACAATCCGGGAATCAGCCAGCGCCCTCCGAGATCAGCTTCGGGCCGATCGGGCCGTCCGGTTGCCTCCACAAATCCCACCGAGCGGATGCTGCCCCCCACGATCTCAACGTCGACCACGTCGTCGCTTCCGGGCAGCCTGGCATTTCGCAGCAACCGGGTGTGGCCATCGCCGATCACCGGCGGGGCGGTGCGGGCATCCGTCATCGCGTTCTCATTTTTAGGCCTGGCACCGCGGGCACCAGTACAGCTTGCGGGCGGCCATCTCCTCAAGCACAATGTGCGTGCCGCAGACTCGGCAGGGCAGCCCCTCACGCTTATAGACCCAATGCCGGTCGGCGCGATTCTTCATGGCGAGCCGGTAGCGCTCACCTTCGAGGTCGTCCATGGTCATCATTTGACCGGTCGCGACTCCGATATGCAGCAGGTGCGCCCAGTCGTGCCAGAGGTCACGCGCTGTCTCGTCCGAAAGTGACTTGCCCGGTGCGTGCGGGTTGAGCCCCGCGCGAAACAGCATCTCGGCGCGATAGACGTTACCGATGCCGCTGACCACGCTCTGGTCCATCAGCAACCGACCGATTGGCGTGGGCTTTTTGCGCACGACGCTGACGAAGCGTTGCTCCGCCTCGGGGGTATTGTCCAGCTCCGGGTCGGGCCCGAGCTTGGCGATGGCGGCCTCGACCTGGGCCGGATCGAGTACCTCGCACGCCGTCGGGCCACGCAGGTCGGCACACACCGTGTCACTGAGCAGCCGCACGCGCACCTGGCCGACCGGCTCCGGCGGAAAGGTATCGTCGAGGTCGATCTCTTTTTCCTGCTCCGACATGCGCACCCGAGTGCGACGTGGTGCTCCGATGCTGAAGATCGAGTTCTCACCGGTGGCGTCGAAGGTCGGCAGGTCGGTGCCGTGCTGGTTGGTTTGTCCCATCCGCCCGTTGGCCGACGCCATGGTGGCATCCATTAGAATCTCGCCGCTGAAATCCCAGGCTCCATACAATCCCAAGTGGATGCGTAACCAGAGTCCGTGGTCGAACTCCAGAAACATCTGTTTGCCGACGGCGCGGGCATCCGTCACCGTCTGCCCGCTAAGCTGAGCTGCGCCGATGACGAACCGGCCCTGCGGTGACGAGACGGTTACCCGGTGGCCGACAAAGTTGCGCTGAAATTGTCGGGTGATGCGGTGAACGGAATGGCCCTCTGGCACCTCAGTTCACGACGCCGTCGACGTCTTTTCCGGCGATAGTTCCGGTGGTTTCGTACTCGCCAAGCTGACGGATGCGACGCGCGTGACGCTCCTCGTCGCTGAATGGCTCGGCGATGAACGCGTCGATGAAACCGGTGGCTTCTGCAATGGTGTGCTCCCGGGCGCCGATGGAGATGACGTTGGCGTCGTTGTGTTCGCGGGCCAGCCGTGCCGTGCTGAGATTCCAGACCAGGGCGGCGCGGGCACCGGGTACCTTATTGGCCGCCATCTGCTCGCCGTTACCGGAGCCGCCAAACACCACGCCAAGCGCCTCGATGCCGCTTTCCCGGTCGTCGACGGTGGCCTGCGCCGCATTGATGCAGAACGCAGGGTAATCATCGAGGGCGTCATAAGCCTGGGGCCCGTGGTCGATGACTTCGTGCCCGGCGGCCCGCAGGTGCGTGATCAGGTGATGGCTAAGGTCAAGCCCGGCATGGTCCGTGGCGATGTGGATGCGCATGTGAGCAGTCTATTTTGTGCTTGCCGTATCGGCGATATTCAGCTCAAAACTCGGCTCGCGAGTGCGGCTCCGTTTGAGTTCAAAGAAACCGTCGTAATTAGCCAGTGCCACCACTCCGTCCCAGAGAGCGAGGGCTTGCTCACCCATCGGGGCCGGAGAGATGACCGGTCCAAAGAAGGCGACGCCGTTGACCGCGATCACCGGGGTGCCCACGTCTTGGCCGACTCGGCTGATGCCGTCGAAGTGACTCGCCCGCATCTCGCGGTCATATTCATCACTGTCGGCGTAGGCGGCGAAGTCGGCTGGCAGGCCGACCTCGGCGAGCGCGGCCGGGATGACCTCGTCGGGGTTTTTATTGCCGCCCGGGTGAATCTGGGTACCGAGTGCGTCGTAGAGGGCCTTGACCATCTTTTGGCCGTGCAGTTCGTTGACCGCGGCGACCAGGCGGGTGTACTTGAGCGCCCGGGGAAAGAACGCCGCGTGATCGTCGCTGACGTCTTGGTCTTCGTTGAGTACGGCGAGGCTCATGATGTGCCAGGTCACTTCGAAGTCGCGCAGGCGGGCAACCTCGTCTACCCAGCGCGAAGCCATCCAAGCCCAGGGGCACGAGGGATCAAACCAGAAATCTACGGAATCAGTCATGCGACCAGCCTAGGTGGGACTCTTCTCCTCTGGGATTTGTCAGGTGGGCAATGTCCCCCAACAAGGGGTATTATCGATGGGTAAAAGGGAATCTGCACCCTTCAGTACGGCTGTCCGTCCCACGAACAATATCTCCCCGGGAGAAATTCACATGCCCAGTGACCGAAGTACACCCGCCCCGAATTTCCCGATTAAAGCCAAGAAGCCGCTGCTGAGGCGCCGCATCTCGGTGTCAGACGTCAATGTCGTGGACAAGCCCATCATGAAGCGCGCTCTCGGCGGCACCATCGTGGGAAACACCATGGAATGGTACGACGTGGGTATCTTCGGCTACCTCATCACCACGATGGGGCCGGTCTTTCTGCCGGAGGCGGACGCATCCGTTCAGACTTTATTTTTGCTCGGAACCTTCGCCGCTACCTTCTTCGCCCGCCCGCTCGGCGGGGTATTCTTCGGCTGGCTCGGTGACCGCATCGGCCGCCAGAAGGTACTCGCCACCACATTGATTCTGATGGCTGCCTCGACCTTCGCTGTCGGGGTGCTGCCGGGTTACGCGCAGATTGGCGTGTGGGCGGCCGCACTGTTGGTGTTCGTCAAGCTCGTGCAAGGCTTCTCGACCGGTGGCGAGTACGCCGGTGCGACGACCTTCGTGAGCGAGCACGCGCCCGACACGCAGCGCGGTTACTTCGCGAGCTTTCTCGACATGGGCAGCTACCTTGGTTTCGCCATCGGCGCATCCCTCGTCTCGGTACTGCAACTCACCCTGGGCCAAGAGGTCATGGAGGACTGGGGTTGGCGCCTCCCGTTCCTCATCGCCGGGCCGCTGGGTCTGGTCGCCATCTACTTCCGCATGAAGATCGACGAGTCTCCCGCCTTCCAGGCCACCCTCGACGCGCAGGAAGCCGCCCAGAAGAACCCGGCCGGAGCAACGGAGAATACTCCCAAGGGCCCGATCGCCATTTTCAAGGCGTACTGGCGCAACATCATCATCGCGATGATCCTCGTCGCCGCCGCGAACACGGTCGGCTACGCGCTGACCTCCTATATGCCCACCTACCTCACCGAGAACAAGGGCTACGACGAGTTGCACGGAACGGCGCTGACGATCCCCATTCTCGTGGTCATGGCCCTGTGCATTCCACTGGCCGGCCGCCTGTCCGACAAGGTTGGTCGCCGCCCCGTGCTGTGGACCGGCGCGATCAGTACGGTGGTGCTGGCTTACCCGGCATTCCTGCTCATCGGTGTGGGTTCGATCTGGTCGACGCTGCTCGGTCTGGCTCTCATCGCCTTCCCGGTCACCTTCTACGTGTCAACGATCGCCTCGGCACTGCCTGCCCTGTTCCCGACAGCGAGCCGCTACGGCGCCATGGGCATCTCATACAACTTCGCTGTTGCCATCTTCGGCGGCACAACACCGTTCATCATCGCTGCGCTCATCGTGGGCACCGGCAACGACATGATGCCCGCGTTCTATCTGATGGCCACCTCGTTCATCGGGGCGATCGCGATCTACTTTCTCAAGGAGTCGGCGAACCGTCCGCTTCCCGGTTCAATGCCGAGCGTCAACACGACCGAAGAGGCGCATGGCCTGGTCAAAACCCAAGACGACAACCCGCTGCTCGACACCGACGAGATGCCGTTCGACCACACCTACGAGCCGCCGACCAACGCCATTCCCGTTCAGGAACCGGCCAAGCTCTAGAGTTCGCGGGGTCACGCAAACGGATGCTCCCAGTCACCCCGCGTAGAATTCCCCGATGACCACCGCGCCCCCCAGCACCGCTCCCGCAGAGTCCGAGTCGATCGTCTTGGCCCCCGATGCGCCCAACATCGACTTCGTCGGGATCGACCCGCACGACCTCGCGGTGACCCTGCGGGTACTCGCCTCGCTCAGTGACGTCGACCCGGACAGCGCCGACTTCGTCACCGTGCGGCGCGCCACCGCCAAGATGTTCAAGTCGGTCAAAATGTCGCGGCGCCTGGAGAAACGCGCGGTCATCGCCGATGCCGATCGCAGCGTCATTGCCGCAACCGCTACCGGCGCCCCCACCCGCATCGACGACGAGACCCGTGGCGCCCAGCTCTCACTCGGAACGAGCGCGGCGAGCGCCGGCGAATTACTCGTTCCGCGCGCCTGCTACATCTGCAAACAGAAGTACACCGTCGTTGATGCGTTCTACCACCAGCTCTGCCCGAGCTGCGCCCTCGTCAGCCACGTCAAACGCGACGCCCGCACCGACCTCACGGGCAAGCGCGCGCTGCTCACCGGCGGTCGCGCCAAGATTGGCATGTATATCGCCCTCCGCCTGTTGCGAGATGGCGCGCACACCACCGTCACCACCCGGTTTCCGCGCGATGCCGTTCGCCGCTTCGCCGCCATGCCCGACGCCAAGGACTGGCTGCACCGACTGCGCATCGTCGGCATCGACCTGCGCGACCCGGCCCAGGTGATTGCGCTGGCCGATTCGGTCGCTGCCCAAGGGCCGCTTGACATTCTCATCAATAACGCCGCGCAGACCGTGCGTCGCTCGCGCGGGTCGTACTCCCCCTTGGTCGAGGCCGAGGAATCCCCGCTGCCCGACGGCCCACTGCCCGAGATCGTGTCATTCGGGCACACCAATGATGCGCATCCGCTCGCCCTGGCGGCGTCCGTCTCCGGGCATCCGTTGCTCGCCGCCGCTTCCGGTGCCGGCGCTCTGACAGCGGATGACCTCACTCGCCTAGCCCTCGCCGCCGGGTCGTCGTCGCTCGAACGTCTCGCGGCTGGCACTGCCATTGACGCGGGCGGGCTGGTACCCGACCTGCACGAGGTGAACAGCTGGACGGCCAATGTCGAAGACGTTGATCCGCTCGAGATGCTCGAAGTTCAGCTGTGTAACACGACGGCACCATTTTTGTTGGTGAGTCGTCTGCGGGCGGCGCTGAGCGCATCCACTGCGCGTCGTACCTATATCGTCAACGTGTCGGCGATGGAGGGGGTGTTCGGTCGCGGGTATAAGGGACCTGGCCACCCGCACACCAATATGGCCAAGGCGGCGCTCAACATGCTGACCCGCACGAGCGCCAAGGAGATGCTGGAAGACGGCATTCTCATGACGAGCGTCGACACCGGTTGGATCACCGACGAACGGCCGCATCCGACCAAGGTGCGCCTGGCTGAGGAGGGCTTTCACGCTCCGCTCGACCTGGTCGACGGCGCTGCTCGGGTGTACGACCCGATCGTGCGCGGCGAGGCCGGCGAAGACCTGTACGGGGTTTTTCTCAAGGACTACAAGCCGGGCGCCTGGTAGCCCTCAGTCGAGGTCGAACGCGGTACTGATGGCGGCGCTAAGTTGCGCTTCCTGGCCGGGAAGCAGAAAGCCGACTTTGACGCGAAGACGGCATCGGCGCCGTCGACGCCCCGCTGACGCTCATGTTTGCCACGCCAAGAACGCAGAAATTGTCGTCTGATTTGTTCGTCCTTGGCCTCCGTTAACATGAGCATGACGGTGGACCACGTCGCGAGGAGCAGGACATGACCGAGGACAGCTTCGAACGCGATGTCGTTCGCACCTTCAAACTGTTCATGGACCGCATCGTCTCGAAAGCGGATGACTAGGGCCGGCCGGGGCTGTCACCACTTGGAGTGAAAGTCACCGCACACCTCGGCGCGGACGCGGCCACGTTGCCGGTCGTTTCCGAGACGCTCGCCGACCACCGCCTGGTCGACGCCGACATCGCCCTCACGAGTCTGAGCCACCCAAACCCGAAGGCCCTTGTCGGCATATCAGATCGTCGTGCTGGAAGACATCGACCTGGTTGCACTGCAGCGCAACGCCACCCCGCAGCCGCTCTTGTTCGAGGTGCTCGACGCCCTCGACACAGCGGCCCTCCGCTCTGAGGGCGTCACCGGATCCTTTGCGAAGGAGCTCATCCGCCGCGCCGTGTTGCGCGCCGCCCTCCGCGCCGAAACCGCCGATGACGGGGACCTGCAGGTCGCACTCGACGATCTGTTGTCGGCGGGAGCATCCCTGACTCGCCGACTCCTGCTGCGCCCTCACCACCCGGGCGATCTCGAAACTCACCCCAGCCAGTGCAGTGACCGGCCGTGCGGCTGGGTCAAGGCAATCGGCTGGCCATCCAGCGCCAAGACGAAAGCGGATGCCTCCGCCGGCGTCTCCAAGAGCCGCTCCAGCACCCCAGGCGCCACGCTTTGCCCCTCGTTCGATAGCCAGCGCACCGGCAACCTGGTCATTTGCGCGGCGAACCGGTTGCGGCCCTGCTCGTTCAGGTAGGCGAGCACGGCGGTGTGGAACACCACGACGGTCGCCCCCGCCGGAGCCCGCGCCACGAGTGCCTCGATCTCATCGTTGAGGTCGCCGCGCACGATCTCGACCGGTTGCTGACGGGCCACGGCAACGGCGGCCCGCAGCCGCAAGCGCCGGTCGTCGTGCTCGGGCCAGATCAGTGCGTCCAGCCACGCCACATCCGCGTCGTTGTGCACGTCAAGCGGGTGCAGGTCGATGCCGGCCCGCCAGACGATCTCGGGCATCTGCTCCGGCACCGGCACCGGGCCACTCAGCATGCAGTCCAGCACTACCGGGCTCGGCCCGTCAGCCGGGTGCAGCATCCGCTCGCCGCCACCACTATCACCGCCACTAACATCGCCACCGCCACCACGGTGATACCGGTAGCTGTATCGGTCGGGGTGCAGGCAGAGCCCAGCGGATGCCCCGACCTCGATGAGCGCGAGCGGCCCGGCGAGCGCCGCCAGGGCCGGCAGCAGCACGGCGCAGCGACCGGACTCGTTGGTCTGGGTCGCGTGGCTCAGGCAGGTCGCGGCAACCTCGGACCAATGTTCCCGCAGCCACGCCGCGAACTCGCCGTACTCCCCCACCTTTGCCCCATGAAACCGGGCTGCACTAAACACCAGGTTCGGTTGCCGCTTCACCGCCGGCAGCTGATCGATCAACGACACGAGCGCAGGATCGGCCGCGACGCCAGCCGCCCAACGTTCGTAGCAGGCGCTCATTCCGCGGGCCTCAACCTCAGCGAAGGCCCGGTAGCGCTGGGCTGTGGCGACCCGAGCATCGGTGCTCTCTCTCATTTCTCCATCGTAATCATGGTTAGGCTTAACGGGTGCGATGGCGCCCGAAGCGCCCCAGCCGCACAATCGTGAATCGAATTGGAGAACTAAGTTGCCTGGAGAAAATCTCACCCGCATCGAAGCGGCGGAACGCGCAGCGCTCGTAACCGTCGCGAGCTACGACGTCGTGCTCAACCTCACTACCGGGCCAACCACCTTTGCCAGCACCAGCACCGTGCGCTTCACCGCTACCCCCGGCGCCTCGACCTTCATCGACGCCATCACCGCCAAGGTTTACTCGGTGACCCTGAACGGTGCCGCGCTGGACCCGGCCGTCGTGAGCGACGGCATCCGTATTCAGCTGGACGGTTTGCAGGCCGAAAACGAGCTCGTCGTCGTCGCCGACGCGTTATATACCAACACCGGTGAGGGCCTGCACCGCTTCGTCGACCCGGTCGACAACGAGGTCTACCTGTACAGCCAGTTCGAGGTGCCCGATTCCCGCCGTGTCTTCGCGGTGTTCGAGCAGCCCGACCTGAAGGCGAAGTTCGCCTTCACCGTTACGGCACCGAGCCAGTGGCAGGTCGTTTCCAACTCCACCACGCCGGAGCCGACCGATGCCGGTAACGGTGCCAGCACCTGGGCATTCGCACCGACCCACACCATCTCGAGCTACATCACCGCGCTCATCGCCGGCCCGTACGCCGTCGTGCGCGGCGAACTCACTTCGAGTGATGGACGAACCATTCCGCTCGGCGTGTTCAGCCGCAAGAGCCTCAGTGAGTATCTCGACGCCGACTATATTCTCGAAAAGACGCGCCAGGGCTTCGCCTATTACGAGGGTAAGTTCGGCTACGCCTACCCCTTCGACAAGTACGACCAGCTGTTCGTGCCGGAGTTCAACGCCGGCGCCATGGAGAATGCCGGCGCGGTCACCTTCACCGAGACGTATATCTTTCGCTCCAAGGTCACCGACGCCATCAAGGAACGCCGCGTCGTCACGATTTTGCACGAACTCGCCCACATGTGGTTTGGCGACCTCGTCACCATGACCTGGTGGAACGACCTCTGGCTCAATGAGAGCTTCGCCGAGTGGGCGTCGACCATCGCCACCGCCGAAGCCACCGAGTGGCACGAAGCCTGGACCACCTTCGCCGTGATGGAAAAGAGCTGGGCCTACAAGCAAGACCAACTGCCGTCGACCCACCCGGTGGTCGCGACCATCCGTGACCTCGACGACGTGCTGGTGAACTTCGACGGCATCACCTACGCCAAGGGTGGCTCGGTACTCAAGCAGCTCGCCGCCTGGGTCGGCATCGACGCGTTCTTCACCGGCGTCGGCTCCTATTTTCAGAAGCACCAGTGGGGCAACACCGAACTGTCCGACCTGCTCGCCGAACTCGAGTTGGCGAGCGGTCGAAACCTGAGCGGCTGGGCGAAGCTCTGGCTCGAGACCGCGGGCGTCAATACCTTGCGTCCCGAGATCGCCACGGACGAGGCGGGCATCATCACCGGCTTCACCGTGCTGCAGACCGCAGCAGCGGACTACCCCACCATTCGCCCGCACCGCCTCGCGATCGGCTTCTACACGTTCAATGACGCCCACAAGCTCGTGCGCACGCACCGGGTCGAGCTCGACGTCGACGGTTCCACAACGGATGTCCCCGCTCTCGTCGGCCAGAAACGCCCCAACCTGATCCTGCTGAACGACGACGACCTCACCTACGCCAAGGTGCGCCTCGACCCGGCATCGGAGGCCGTTGCCCTCGAGCACCTCTCCGCCATCGAGAGCCCGCTTGCCCGCGCCCTGGTGTGGGGCTCGGTCTGGGACGCCACCCGCGACGCCGAAACCACGGCGCGTGACTTTGTGCGTCTGGTGCTGAACAATGTGGCCACCGAAACCGAGTCGACCACGCTGCGCACCGTGCTCGGCCAGGTCGTGCTGACCGCGACCTACTATGTGACCGAAACGCAGCGCGACGCCGTCACGACCGAGGTCGCCGACGCGCTGTGGACGCTCGCGCGGGGCGCTGCGGCCGGCAGCGATGCCCAGTTCCAATTCGTGAAGTTCTTCGCCTCCGTCGCGGCCACCCCGGCGCAGCTCGACAGCGTGACAGCCCTGCGTTCGGGCAACACCGTGCTGGATGGCCTCACCGTCGACACCGACCTCGCCTGGGAGCTGCTCACCGCTCTCGTGGCCGGTGGCCGCGCAGCGGCCGCCGAGATCGATGCGGCGCTCGCGGCCGACAACACGGCAACCGGCGCGCAGTCGGCCGCCCTGGCCAGGGCCGCACTCCCCACTACCGAGGGCAAGCTCGCCGCCTGGTCGTCGCTCATCGACGTGGACACGGCCGCGACGACCATCGTGCGCACGACGGCCGCCGGGTTCTTGCGGGTGAACGACGCGAGCTTGCTCGAGCCGTTCGTCGCGACCTACTTCGACATGCTGCAGCGCGTGTGGGAGGCGCGCAGCTTCTCGATCGGCGAGAAGCTCGTGATCGGTCTCTACCCGGCGCCGTTAAACAATCAGGCTCTCGCCGACGCAACGCACGCCTGGCTCGACGCGAACCCGGAACCGGCCGCCCTCCGCCGCCTCGTGGTCGAGAACCTGGCCGGAGTGGAGCGATCGCTCCAGGTTCAGGCTCGCGACGCCGACTAGCGCACGACGATCACCCCGCGACCGACCAGGTCGCGGGGTGATCGTGTGCCGTGAGGTTCACAGCAAACTCCACGCTAACCGAGAGGATACCGCTGCCTGCGGCGCGTGCACTGGGTTGCGCATGCCGCGAATACGCACCGTTTGACCGCGTCCGTGACCCCTTCCCGGGTGCCGCTGAGGCCCATCGGTAGACTGGCTTGGATATGAACTGGGAAACTTTCTGGGCCGATCTGGGCTCCTCCATCGCCAAACTTGAGTGGACCGTCTACGTAGAAAAGATCGTCGCCATTGCGGCGATCATCGCCATCGCTTTCGCCCTGCGCTGGGCCCTGCAATTCGTCATTCAGCGCGTCGTGCAACAAATCGTCTCCGGCGTCAAGAAAACCCAGAAGGTCGACGACACTCAGGCGCTGAACGTGTCGCCGTTGGCCGCGGTACGCGTTGTGCAGCGTTCACGCACGCTCGGCGCGGTGTTGGCGAACATCGTGAACGTGTTCATTTTGATCACCGCGCTGCTGCTCATCGTCACTACTCTGAACCGCGACATTCTCGGCTCTTTCGCGTTGCTGACCGCGGCGCTCGGTGCCGGCCTGGGTTTCGGCGCGCAAAACATCGTTAAGGACATTCTCAACGGCCTGTTCATGGTCGTGGAGGACCAGATTGGCGTTGGCGATATTGTCGACGTGGGATTCGCATCCGGTGTCGTGGAGACCGTCGGAATTCGCATCACGCAGGTGCGCGATATCGACGGCACGCTCTGGTTCGTGCGCAACGGTGAAATTCTGCGGGTTGGCAACATGTCGCAGGGCTGGGCCCGCGTCATCATCGACCTCGCCATTCCATACAGTTCCGACGTTGAGGCCGTACAAGACGAGCTTCTGCGCGTGGCCAGTGCCCTGGCCTCAAGCCGCAAGTGGCGAGCATACATTCTCGAAAAGCCGGAGATCTGGGGCCTGGAGTCGATCAGCGCCGAAGCCCTGGTCACCCGGCTCGTGGTCAAGACCCGGGTGTCGGCCAAGTGGGACTTTGCCCGCGACCTGCGCCTGCACATGAAGAAGGCCCTCGACGGCATGGGCGTTCCGTTGACCCCGCTCAACAGTGTGGTGATGACGACCGGAGACGGCACCATTGACGGCTCGGTCATTGAACCGACCCCGGGCGCCATCGACGCGGCCGAAGAGGCCGCAGCCGCTGTGCCCGATGTCGTTGCCGGGGTGCGCACCGGCCCCGTCACTGTGCGCAAGCCCCGCGGGCCTCGGAAGCCCAAGAACGGTCCCGCTCCAATTCACACTCCGGATCCGTAGCCCGATAAGCCCGCTGCGATGGTATTGACTAACCTTGCGCCGACACGAACAGCCCACAGTAGAAAGCCGCACCGAGTGACCACTGAACAACATCCCACCGATCAGCCTGCAGCCCTCGCCGACGTGCACCTGCGCGAGAACGAGAACGGACCAGCCGTGGTACCCACGTTCTTCGACGAGGTCGGCGGTACCCCATTCTTCGAAAAGCTCGTGCACGACTTCTACGTCGGTGTGGCCACCGACCCGGTGCTCAAGCCGATGTATCCCGAAGAGGATCTCGGCCCGGCCGAACACCGTCTGGTCATGTTCCTCGAGCAGTTCTGGGGAGGCCCCGGAACCTACAGCGAGCAGCGCGGGCATCCGCGTCTGCGCCAGCGGCACATCCCGTTCAAGGTCAATCCGGATGCCCGCGACCGGTGGCTCGGCCACATGAGAGTCGCCGTAAACGCGGCCAATCTGCCGCCGCTGCAGCGGGGCATCCTCTGGGATTATCTGGAACGCGCCGCCTTCGCAATGGTGAACAGCTTCGAGGACTAACGGTGACAATCCGCGACCTGACCTCCGCAAACATTGATGCGGCGGCAACGCTCTGGCACCAAGCCGGGCTCACCCGACCGTGGAATTCACCCGAGCTTGACGCGCAGCGTGCCCTGGATGGCGACACGTCCACGGTTCTAGGCGCCTTCGATAATGACCGGTTGGTCGGCACCGTCATGGTCGGCCACGATGGACACCGCGGGTGGGTGTACTACCTCGCCGTTGATGACAGTAAACGCGGAACCGGGTTGGGAAAGCGGATGATGGCTGCCGCAGAAAACTGGCTGCACGAGAACGGCGCCGTGAAAGTGCAGCTCATGGTTCGTTCTGGCAATGACGCCGTTCTGGGGTTCTACGAGCATCTCGGCTATGAGGATGCCGAGGTGCAAGTGCGCTCCAAGTGGCTGGTTTAGTGCGCGGCGACGACGATCAGGCGCCGGACCGCTCCTGAAGTTGCCTAGCGCGCTCTCGTCGCGCAGCGTCGAGAGCCTCATGCGCAGACGACTGGGCAGGATCAGGATGACCGGCCACCTGTTCGAGTACTGGCGCGGTGAGCGACTCGACGGCCTCGCAGGGACTGGCCGTCGGGTCGGCGCGGTGCACGCTCGCGGCCAACGTTCTCAAGAGAGCCGCGAGTCGGTGGGCGTCATCTCCCGCTATTCCCGAGAGGACGCCGGTTTCCACGTCGGCCACGCGTTGCTCGTATCGGGCAAGAACGCTCAAGCCCTCAGTCGTTGCGCGGATCTTTCGCGCCCGACGATCGGTGGGGTCGGGAATACGTTCCACGAGCTTGGCCTCCACCATGCCGTCGAGCAGGTAGGTCAACACGGTGCGATCGATGGCCAGGTGCGCGCCGATGGCCTGCTGGGACGGCAGGTCGCGGTGAATCACGGTGGACAACACCTGATAACACCGCACTCCCCCTGGCAGACCGTCGACGGCGGTCTCCAACTGACGCTGATAACCGCGCAGAACCATTGCGAGGTTCCACCCCAGGTCTCCGGGCACCGCTAAAGGCAGGCTCGATTCGGAAGTCATGGGGTTATCTTATCCCAGACCATGATGTTGCTGAGATAATCTTTCAGTCATATGATCTGTACAGCATCATATTTCGACGGGAGCAGCGAGTTGAGCAATCACCGAGACACCACCATCGGCATTCTGGGATCTGGGCGAGTGGGAACGGCCCTGGCCCGTCAGGCGCTGAAAGCCGGTTACCAGGTGCGGATAGCGACCGCCAAACCCGCAGCCGAAAACGCCCTACTGGTCGATATTGTGACCCCCGGGGCTGTGGCGGTGGAATCGAGCCAGGCCGCAGCATCCGATCTGGTGGTGTTGGCCATTCCGCTGCACAAGTACCGCACCCTGAACCCGCACGAGCTGGCCGGCCGAATTGTCATTGACGCGATGAATTATTGGGCCCCGATCGACGGGGTCTTTGATGACTTCGAGAGCGATCCCCGCACGACGAGCGAGGTCGTCGAAGGCTTTCTACTCAACGCCCGGGTGGTGAAATCGCTCAACCATATTGGCTATCACGAGCTCGAAGAAGACGACAAGGCCGCCGGTGACGTGACCCGCCGCGCTCTCGCGCTCGCCGGTGACGACGCCGAGGCGAAGGCGCTCGTCGCCACCTTCATCGACCGCCTCGGTTATGACGCCGTCGACGCCGGACCGCTCGCCGCTGGCCGGTCCTTTGAGCCGGCCACCGAAATCTTCACGGGCAGCCACACGGCACACCAGCTTGTCGCCCTCATTCAGAAGGCCAGTCCGCTCGCGGACGCTGCCTAAACCCACCCACCTAACGGAGACCACCTTGCAAATCGGCGCCTACAGCTTCGGCGACACCCAGCTCAACCCCGATGGCAGCTCACGCTCGACCGCGGAGGCAATCAAGAACCTGTTCGATGCCATCGTGCATGCCGACACGGTCGGCCTCGACTACTTCGGTATCGGCGAACACCACACCGTGTCGATGCCAGCGTCCTCGCCCAGCGCCCTGATCGCGGCCGCCGCAGCCGCGACGACGCAGATCACGCTCGGCAGTGCGGCCAGTATCATCTCGACGGATGACCCAGTGCGGGTCTTCCAGCAGCTCGCCACCGCAGACGCCATCTCCGGCGGCGGCCGCATCGAGATCACCGCCGGTCGCGGCTCCTCGGTTGAGACGTTTCCGCTGTTCGGGTTCGATCTGAACGACTACGACGAGCTCTATGCCCAGAAGCTCGACCTATTATTGACCCTGAATAACAGCCAGGCCGAGCACGTGACCTGGACGGGGCGCACACGCCCGTCGATTTCAGACCTGGCCGTTGTGCCGCGCCCGGTCAACGGCTCGCTTCCGATTTGGATCGCCACCGGCGGCAGCGCGCCGTCGTCGGCCCGTGCCGGACGCCTCGGTCTGCCCATCTCCTACGGCATCATCGGTGGGCAACCGCATCGCTTCGCCCCACTCGCCAACCTCTACCGGCAGTCCGCCGCCCAAGCCGGGCACAGCGGAGACAACATCAAGGTCTCGGTGGCGACCTTCGGGCTGGTGGCTCCCACGAAGCAGGAAGCCATCGATCGGCTCTACCCCGGATGGGTCAACCTCAACCTCGAAATGGGCAAGCTTCGCGGCTGGCCGGCCCCGCAACGGCGCGACTTTCTGGCCCAGGTCAACGCGCCAAATGCATATTTCGTCGGCGACCCGGATGACATCGCCACGAGAATCGTCGAGCTGCATCGACACCTCGGCCACATGCGCCACTTTTTTCAGGGTGATCACGGCGGGCTCCCCCAGGAATACTTGCTTGAGTCACTCACCCTGCTCGCCACCGAGGTCAAGCCGCGGGTGCAGCGGCTGCTCGCCGCCAAATAGTCGCTGACGATTCAGGGTAATGGGTGCCGTCGGCCGATCCGCTACCCGGCGCTGCCCGCGATGACCTCGCGATCAAGCTCGCCATTGCCGCGCCCCTTTCGCAAAATCCTGCCGATCCGGGCCAACTCGCCTACGCGCGTGGTTTGCCGAACAACTCGGAACCGTGACACACATATCTACACAAGCGTGTCACGCGCGTGAACTGAACGCATGACGATTGCAGCTTCTTTCTCCATTCCTCCCAGCCGTGAACCCCGCTCCGAGCTCCCCACTGCTCTCGCGCGCTTCCGCATCGAGGGTCTCGCGGCTCAGCCCGTTGTGTTCGGCGCTCATAGCAAGCCGGAAACTGTTGTGATCTCCTTCGCGCTTTACGCGTCACTTCTGCCATTTTTGAGCATCTAAAGATCGCGGCCGTCGTTCGCGAGCGTGCCGCCGAAGAGGCCCCCGATATTCCCCTCGCCGACTTTTCGGCCCGTTTCGGCATCGACGTCGCCACGCGCTGATCCGTGGCGTTAGGACTATCCGCCCGTCCGGGGTTTTCCAGAGACCGTGGCGAAAACGTCGCCCCTGGTGTTTGTCGAATTGCGCATCAACTCCGGCCCTGGATACCGCGTGTACTTCTCATGCAAAGGTGACCGTCTAGTTTTTGCCACTGACCGGCGGAGATAAATCAACCCAGAATGCGGACATAAGGACCGCTCACAGGGAAAACCACCAAGCCTCCTGCACTGAGAAGAGCAATCCACTCTCCAGTGGTCAAGCTCACCCACAGCCCGATCGCAAAAATAACCGGGCTGTAGATAATTCCCCCAGTCCAAATTCGACGTCGCGATGAGGGGATCTGAAGGGTAGACACACCGCCACACTACTGGACGCCCGGAATGTGCCAAGATGACCTGCAGCCATGCCAATTACGACGCGCGTGCGGCAACTACGAAGGGCGGAGCGGCTTGTGATCTTGGGTATCATCATCGCCTGCGAGATCGGGTTCTGGGCCGTCATCGTGGGGGGCCTGGTCGCTCGCTACATCTTCAAAGCCAAGCGTCTCGGCCTTATGCTGATCGCTCTCGCCCCGGTCATCGACCTGGTGCTATTGACCACGACCGCGGTGCACCTCCGCGCAGGCGCTGACGCGGAATGGGCGCACGGCCTGGCCGCGGTTTACATTGGCTTCTCGATCGCCTACGGCCCGGGGATGGTCCGCTGGGCCGACATCCGCTTCTCTCACCGGTTCGCCGACGGCCCCGCACCAACACGTCTCTCCGGAACTGATTACACCGTGGCCTGCTGGAAGGACGTCGCGCGCACCCTGCTCGCAGCGGCAATCTCCGCTCTCGTCCTGTTCGGCCTGATCTGGTTGGTAGGCAACGCCGCGCAGACGGCCGCCCTGGCGCATTGGTACCCAATCCTGATAACGATCTGCGGCATTGAAGTGATCTGGGCTGTGTCCTACACAATCTGGCCCCGCGCCCTCAAGCAGAAAGCCGCAGCCGCTTAGCAACAACGCAGCCCACGCCCGTAGCTACCGCGTACGCCAATACTCACCGCTGGCTACTTACATGTGCGGTGCGGAAATAATGGTGCATCGACAGTGGCACCGAATACGGTCGTGAACGTGACCCTTCCCTCGTGCCATGCCCAATTAGGTGCATTCTCGGTATGTCAATACTATGTAACTAGATACCGGGTTTGCATTACCTGAACTTCCGGATTCTTCCGCGACCGCAACACGCAACTTCAGGGAGCACTATGTCCGTTCGTCAAAGCCTTCTCGCCATCCTCGATCAGGGACCGTGCTACGGCTACCAACTGCGAACGGAGTTCGATCGCCGCACCGGGTCGATCTGGCCGCTGAATGTTGGTCAGATCTACAACACTCTCGACCGGCTCGAGCGCGATGGCCTCGTCGCCACGGGCGACACCGACGATCACGGCCACGTGTATTACCAGATCACGGATGCCGGTCACACCGAAGTGGCGAGCTGGCTCGGCTCCCCCGTTGTGCGCTCGGCCGCCGCGCGTGACGAGCTCGCGATCAAGCTGGCCATCGCGGTCACCCTGCCCGGTGTCGACATTTCCGCAGTGATCCAGGTGCAACGAAGCGGGAGCCTGCGCACACTGCAGGATCTAACGAAGACCAAGAACGCGAGCGGCGATCCGGAGTCCGCCGGGGACCTCGCCTGGCAGCTCGTCATCGACTCGCTCATCTTCGCCGCAGAAGCCGAGGTGCGCTGGCTCGACCATTCGGAGGCGACGCTGGCACGGGCATCCGCGGCCGGTGTGATGGCGCCGATGCCGCTCACGCTGGAACCGCCCAAGCGCGGCCGGCCGGTCAGGGCGGCTGCGAAAAACGACGCACAGGTCGCTGGTTCGCGATGAGCACGCACCTCGCCACAGGCCCAACGCGCCCCACGACGCCCGGTGAACTTCTGCGCCTCGACGGGGTTGCCATGCACTACGGTAAGGGCGAGACCTCCGTATCGGCCCTGTCGGGCATCGACCTCACGGTATCCCGCGGCGAGCTCGTCGCGATCATGGGTGCTTCTGGTTCGGGTAAATCGACCCTGCTGACAATTGCCGGTGGGCTGACCCAGCCGACCAGCGGCGAAGTAGTCATCGAGGGTCAATGGCTCTCCGACCTGCCCTCGGCGCAAATTGCCATCCTGCGCCGGCGCACGCTGGGCTTTGTGTTTCAGGACTTCAATCTGATCCCGACGCTCACTGCGCTGGAAAACGTCACCCTGCCGCTCGAACTGGACGGATGGCCGCACCGGAAGACGCGCCCGGCTGGCCTCGACGCACTCGCGGCGGTCGGGCTGAAGGACCGCGCGCAACGCTTCCCCGATGACCTGTCCGGTGGTCAGCAGCAGCGGGTTGCGATCGCCCGCGCCATCGTCGGTACCCGACGTCTGATCCTCGCTGACGAACCCACCGGTGCCCTCGATTCCGCTACCGGTGAGGGCGTTCTGCGCATGATCCGCGACCGAGTGGATGCCGGTGCCGGCGGCATCCTGGTCACCCACGATGCACGCCACGCGGCCTGGGCCGACCGCATCGTGTTCCTCCGCGACGGCCGGATCGTGGACGAGAACGTGCGCGACCGTCCCGAATCACTCCTCGCCGGACGGTGCACAGCGTGAAGCGTGCTGGCCCCCGCCGCACATCCGCTCACGCCGCCCCGGCCGCGCAACGCCGAGCCTCGGGAATGCCAGACACTCCGCCTCGCTTTCTCGCCGCCCTCCGCCGAGCGCGGGTCGCCCTGCGAATCGCCCGCCGGTCAAGCGCCCGGTCTTTGGGCCGCAGCGCCCTGATCGTCACCCTGGTCGCACTGCCGGTCGCCGGAATGGCTGCGATCACCCTGATCATCCCGAGCACCGTGGCAACGACGGCGGAACGTTTGGCCGTCACCCTCGGGCACACAGAAGCTCAGATTCAGCTCTCCATGCCGGGCCGGAGCCTCCACCAAGACCCGTTCTCGATTATGTATAGCGACCCAACCGGCGAAGAGACCGAGCCGGTTGAACTACGCGCACTGTTTCCAGCCGACACCCGAATGATTCCAGTTTTCGACACATCAGTGACGGCGAAAACCCGTTCCGGTGTAGCAGTGCTCGATGCCGTCGAGGGCGAAACCTGGGACCCGTCACTGGCGGGCCACTATGACGTGACGGCCGGCCAGACTCCTCAGAACGCCAACGAGGTGATGGCATCCGCCGCGATGCTCGACCGGTTGGGTCTCAGCCTCGGCGATGAGGCCGAGCTGCTGGCGCCCGTGCAGAAGACTGTGACGGTGGTTGGCGAACTCGATGATCGAACCCAGCCCTCCAGCGGTCAGACCCTGTTCGGATTTGCCGGAACCTTCGGCGGTGACACAAACGCCGAAAACAATCCGGAAGCGAACACCTATGTTCCAGATGCGATTGTGGACTGGGCGCAGGTTCAGAAGTTGAACGAGCACGGCATTGTCGCGCTCTCGCGGGACGTCGTCGAGAATCCGCCTCCGGCTGGCACGCATCCCTCCGTGAGCGAGGGTAGCGCCCGCGGCACTTGGATCGTGGTCGCTGGGTTGATCGTGGGATTTGGTCTCCTCGAGGTGATGCTCCTGGCGGGCGCCGCATTCGCGGTCGGTGCCAGAGCCCAGGAGCGTTCGCTCGCGACGGTGGCCAGCGTCGGCTCCAACCGGTCGACCATCTTCTCGATCATTGCGGCAAACGGCGTTGTCCTCGGCGCGCTCGGCGGCATTGCTGGCGTCGGGGTCGGCATTGGAGCCGGTTCGGTGTTCATGTGGCTCACCAACGACGGCAGCGCGACCATGTATTTCGGGTACCACCTTTGGTGGCCCGCCATGATCGGCGTCGCCATCTTCGCCATCATCATCGGCTGGGCCGGCGCCGTCGTTCCCGCAATCCGCGCGTCGAAACTCGACGTGATAGCTGCTTTGCGCGGTGCCAGACGCCGCTCCACTCCAAGCAAACGACGCCCGATCATCGGCATCATCGCCGTGCTCGGCGGCGTTTCTCTCACGCTGCTCGGCGGCATCCTGAACATCGTTCTGGCCGAGCGGGGCTTTCTTGACTCGCGGGGCATACTCTACGGAGCGTTATTTGCACTGTTGCTCGTGGGGCCGATCGTGGCTCAGCTCGGACTGCTGCTCTGCAGTGGCCTCGTGCTCCGATTCCTGGCTCGACTGCTCTCACACAGAGGCGTAGCTGCCCGGCTGGCCTCTCGCGATGCTTCACGCAATCCCGGCCGAAGCGTTCCTGCTTTGGCGGTAATCATGACGACGGTTTTCGCGGCCGTCTTCGCCATGACCATGATGACCAGCACCGAGACAACCAGCCGCGCCAACTATGGCTATTCGACCATGCCAGGACAAGTGCGGCTCACGCTCAACTATTGGGATCAGGAGACGCGGCTACAGGCGATGTATACCAAGCCAGACGAGTTCGTGGCTGCCGTACGCGCCGCCGTCGACGTCGATACCGTGCGCACACTCAAGGGCGTTGCGGATGCCCGCGGCCCGGCATCGCCGGACGCTCAGCTCTCCGACACAGAGGCGGCTCAACTCGTGCCCGCTCTCGCTCTCCCTCCGGCCAACCGGTGCTCCGCCATATCCGCGTGGGATGGTCCACTAACGAACCAGGCTGCGCGACAGGCCATGAAGGAGATGGAAGGTGACTGGCGGTGTCAGCACTCTTTCGTCACGAGTGGCATCAGTGTCAATGGCAGCCGAGACCACATCACGGTCGGCGATAACGCCGATCTTGCACTCATCCTGGATGCTGAACCGACCCAAGCGGCCAAGGATGCGCTGGCCAATGGCGGAGCCGTCTCGCTCTACCCGGAGTATCTGACCGACGATAAGGTAACCGTTTCCTGGTGGACGGCCGAATCCTGGCAGGACTCCTTCTATGGAACAAGTCGTTTCGGCGAGGGAATGGGCGAGGCAGAAAAGAGCGTGAGCATCAATGCGGTGGTCCAAGAGGCCGCCCATCCAATTAACTTCGGCATCTTTATCTCTGAGCAGACCGCTCAGACGCTCGGGCTCGACTATGCCGATTCGATAGTTCTCGCCTCCACCACCACCCTGCCGACAGATGATCAAACGGATGCGCTCAACGCGGCAATTGACACGCTCATTCAGCAACCCGGTCAATACTGGGCTGAGGTAGAGCGCGGACCGACGATGGCCTCAAACGCCCTATCGTGGGGACTTCTGGCTCTGAGCGCGCTGATTGCCGTTGGCGCGGCTGCCGTGGCGATCGGGCTGGCACGCTTCGACGGTCGCCGTGACCAGGCGACGCTGGCGGCTATCGGCAGCAGCCCGCGCGTGCAGCGCGGATTCGGATTCTGGCAAGCCGTGATGATTGCCGGAACCGGTGCCGTGCTGGGTACCGCCGTCGGGCTGATCCCACCGATTGCGCTGACGCTTCCGGGGTCCGGAACCTCCTTCGCGGCGCCGTGGCTGCTCATCATGACCATTGCCATCCTGTTGCCCTTTGCCATCGCCTGCATAAGCTGGCTCTTCCCCGGTCGAAAGGCTGCGGTGTACCGAGCCGTAATCGAATGACCGGCACTCGTAATCGGGACCGCCAGCGATATTGTGCTCGTGAACTGGGCCCGACTGACGAGCGCTCAGCGGCCCGTCGTTGCCACAAGGATCTCCACCGCCGACTGTTAAACGTGCGCAATTACGTACGTGAAGAGGGTGGCAAAGGGCTATTACCACAAAAGCTGCACGCAAAGACCTGTATCGCCTCATCGAAGAGGTCAATCTCGACCACAATGAGATCGAGATCACGTCCAAGAGTGGCTCTGCTTTTCTCGTGTCTGCTCAGGAATACAACGCCCTCCGCGAAACGGCCTCTTTTCTTCGTTCCCCCGCAAATGCAGCTCGCCTCGCCGAGTCTGCGCAACAGGTACGTGCAGGTCGCGCTCCTCCCCGCGACCTGGTCGAGACAGATCAAGATTCGGCGTAATGCGCACTCTCGCCTTCACCGATAACGGCTGGGACGATTACCAGCACTGGATATCGACCGACAGGGCGATCCTGAAGCGAGTGGACATACTGATCAAGGAAACACCTCGCGATCCCGCATCGGGAATAGGTAAGCCTGAGCAACTCAAATACCTGGATGGCTCACCGTAGTCCCGGCGAATCACCCAGAAACACCGCTTGATCTACTCCTTCGACAACGAGCAGCTCATCGTGTGGCAGTGTCGGTACCACTACTAACCCGCCGCGCGGTCAGCCCGGCACAGGAGACTTCTCGCGCGGTTGGGTTGTTGGCTACTTCAGCAGGGTTGGGGCAACCATCCACCCGTTTCCGCGTGACGGCCTGCGTCCAGAACGGATGCCGCGACGGGCCAGCGACACCGGCGCACGTGTGTCCGACCCTACGCTAGCGGTGGAACTTGATAGAAATTGGCCAAGGGGCCTGGCCGCGGCCAATGCGGCAGGGATCGAGCCCCGGCAAGCTCACGCGTTTGCGTAGGCACCGCCATGATCGCTCTGATCTTTTCGCTCATCTGACCCGCCGGGCCACGTTACGGACGGCCCGGTTTGTAGGCCGAGACCGACGAGGCATTCGCTATCCAAAATCGCCAGGGGAAGTTCGTCGCGCTGCCGCCAGGCCCGCTGACGCCCACGCGTGGTCCGGTCAGAAACGGTGCGACCACGCCGTCATCCGGTGCGAAAAACCGCCATTGTCCGCCGAAAAGATCATCACCATCGTTGGCCAGGGATGCCCCGAAGCTTTGGGCGACGCAGCCAGGGCCCCGCGCCAGGCTGCGATCGAGAAGGGGAATCTTTCGTGGTTTGCTTTCTCGCCGACTGCGGGCAATGTCGCTGCCTTGCAGCACGTCTCCTGCCCTGATGAGACACCCGTAGGGCTGGCCCGGTAAACCAGCGACGAGGTTCAGTGCGTGGTGCATTCCGTAGGTGAAGTAGCAGTAGAGGTGCCCGGCGGGACCGAACATTGTCTTATTCCGATTCGTCTTGCCCCGATAGGTGTGCGCGCCGGGGTCGCGTTCACCGGCGTACGCCTCGATCTCGGTTATTCGAATGGCCACAGTTCCGTCGTCATCCGTGCGTTGCAGGATGCAACCGAGAACTTCGGGTGCGAGATCGAGTACCTCGCGGGCAAAGAACCCTCGGTCCGCGAGATGAAATCCTTCTAGCTCGTTCACTCAAACAGTGTATCCACTACCCCGACGGCCAGGTTTTGAAGACGGCAGTATGGCTGGGCGCTGGCGTACGTGCAGTCATCGGTGAGCAAGGGCGCACCGAGTGATCATTGCCGCGGATGTCGACGTCTACCGTCACCTGATCAACGACGTTCGCCTGGACACCGTGTTGATCGTGCACGCGCGAGATATCCTGCCCCTTAGTTCGGGCGATTAGCTGCGAAAACCCTGCCGTTTGTTTGCGACTCGGGCGCTCTCAAGTGCGGTGCTTCATTACCGGCGGGCGAACGTACCAACCCAGCTCATTCGGCCAGATCACGCGGGTCAGGTCGCGCTGGCCAGTTCTGCTACCCATCGATGCGATTCAGTCTCACGCTGCCGCCGCGCCCCCTGCCTGCTCCCCCAAAAGTCGAACGTCACCTGGGCAGGCGCGTCGCTTCTGTGCGCCAGACGGCGCGGAGGATCGCGATCGTGTCTTCGAGGGAGATGAGTGCGCCCTCGCTTGCTTCCGCGAGGGCTCGGGCATGTTCGATAACGGCCTGTGGTGCTCGGGACGCGCCGGGGGCAACGCGGGTGCCTGCTGCGGTGCGAGTGACGATGAGCCCGTCGCGTTCCAGGGACTTGTAGGCCTTGGCCGCTGTGGCCTGTGCGACACCGAAATCGTGAGCGGTCTGCCGCACCGTCGGCAGTCGCTCACCGTCACCCAGTTGCCCAGACCGAATCGCTCCGCGGAACAGTGCGTCTATTTCGTCTGCGGAGCTCGGCGTGGCCCCGTTCATCGGCCTGACCCGGCAGTTAATGACTCAGATTCGGATGCTTCGAGGCGCGAGCGACGAGTCGCCCGCGCGGCTCGGACGGTGTCGACGGCTAGGCGGAGTAGGAACGCGACGCCACCTGCCTGCAGAGCGTAGCCCAGCAGGTTCATCGGCCGGGCGATCACGTCGTAGCCGCCGGCAATGAGAATGCGAGGGAAGGACGCATTCTCGGAGACCCAGCGCTCGTCTAGCCCGACCAGAGCTGTCCCCGCTGAACCGGTATGCATCCACACGGCTCCCAGGGTGGTCACGAGTCCACCCAGCAGGATGAATGTGAACAGTCGCGCGGTCAGCTCTCGTTCCGAGCGCACACTGGAAGCAGTCGAGCGGGCGAACAGAGGCCGATTGGCGTCTGAGCGGAGCACGGTGACAAAGACGGCGCAGGCCAGTGCGAGTGCCACGAGAGTGCCCAGATGGTTCGGCCACCCCGCGCCGGACAGATACCCAAACCCGCTATTGAAGCGCATATAGATCGGGAGCTCGGAGTACTCGGGAACGCTGCCGAAAACCTTTCCGTCCACGGGTGCCGTCGTCGCGATCGAAATCTGCCAACAGGCGGTCAGCGCGAGCAACGTGGCCGTGATTCCAGAGATCCAGAGCAGGGTTCGAGACGCAAAGGCATACCAGTGGCGGCGCGGAACGATCGTGCGTTCACCCGGAGCGGGAAGCGGCATCCGCTGAAGGACCACAGCCGCAACGGCTACCACCAGCGTCGCTGCAACGAGCGGCGCTGGCCGTCGCCACCAGCCATCAAACCCCGAAGTGTCATAGATTGCCACATTCAGGGCGCTGACCACGGTTGCGATAACGACCACGAAAAGAGAACCTGCCACACCGGTCCAGATAAGAGTTGCCGTGCGTTGCCCGGTGTGCGGAAGCGAAACAATCCGCCGTGGACTAATCCACGACAGCGCAAACAAGATCAGGCCAAACGTGATAGCCACCTCCAGCGGCAGAAGATCTTGTACCGCGTGCACGAAGAGAAAAAGATAGTTCATCTAGCTAGGCCCCCAGAAGATCGCATCACTCGCGAGAGTCGCGAGCTTGTGCTGTAAAGCTAGCACAAGATTGTGCTACCCAAACAGTGCAAGCTAGAACCAGGGAGTGGCTGCCGTCATCGGACTCTGCTCTTTCTACTGCCGAGCGGCCAAGCAAGTTTCGACTGGCTCGCTTATGAGCCGCTGCGTCATAGGACACTTTTCCCGCTAGCCGGGCTGCTCTCACCACACGGTCAGATCGGGATCGTATTGTTCCTTGCCGGGTTGGCAATGCTCGCATTCGGTGCCGGCTGGATGCTCGGCCAATGCCAGGCTGCCAGTCGGCGACGAGCGCCCGATGCGGGCGGTGCGGGCATCTGAAAACTTTCCCCGCTTCACCCGCGTGACGATAACGGAGTGAGTCTGGCCTCGCCACCATCACTTGCGCGGCGGACGGTAAAAACGCAGTGTGTTGATTTCAGTTGTAGTCGGCGCTGACCGTGTGGGTTTTGCCGTCGAGCCGGATCGTGTTGCCGTGCGGGACGATCCACTGCGGTCTGGTGTGTCCGAATGGTACTCCGACGCAGATTACGGCTTCAGAGTTATATCGGGAGACTTGTTCGATGATTGTGTCGCGCTGAACTGCGCGCAGTCGAGTGCGCTCGTTCGCTAACGAGACGGCTGAATGCAGTTCGCTGACGGGTGGTCGGGCGACGAGAACACCGGCGACGGCATTGAGAATTCCTCGCTCGCCCAGGGCGCGCACCCAACGCTTCACTCTGTCGGCATTGGGGAGTTCCTCGCTCGTTTCGAGCCGGATAATCGCCCCGTCCAGGTCGGTGACGTCGGGCATCCGGTTGGCAAGGGCGATCTGATCAATGACTTCGATGCATCCGCCCCACGTTGGACCCTCGGCTACCGTACTTGCGCCCGCCCTCGTCCACGGTTCCGTTGGTTCTCGAATGCCGAATTCATTGAGAGCGCGATGATCAGTCCAGGAGATGCCGAAGTCTTCGGACTCGCCCGGATCGGTGAGGTTGATAAGGCCTCCATCAAGCAGCGCCGCACGCAGAGACGCCGCGTGCACCTCATCGACATGCGGACCTGGTCCGAGGTGCACTTGTGTTGAGCCTCCGTAATAGCTGGGCACTCCGAGGTTCCAGAGAAGGTTGTGCAGGTTTGTATTGTCACTGTATCCGAGGAATGGTTTGGGGTTTGAGGCGAGGATGTCGGTGTCGATGTGCGGAATGACGGTGATCTGATCATCGCCTCCAATCGTTGCAAGAACCGCCCGAATACTCGAGTCAGCGAACGCCGCCTCAATATCGGCAGCGCGCGCCTCGGCACTCGCGCCGAGCTGCCGTGTCGTTGGATACTCAACCGGCACAAGCCCAGTAGCTTCGGTGAGGCGTCGATGGCAGGCAAGCATGTGCCGGCCATTGCCCTCCAAGAGCGCGAGCTGCTCAACGCCGTCCGGGAAGCAGATCTGTCCGCGGCCGATCTCTTCGGCGACGCCCCCACGCTCGCGGCAGGCGATGTTCTAGAACTTGCCACAACGGCTGAAGCGGTGCGCACTTCAAAAGGCGGTGGTCCGCGCCACGCCGTGAAGGACGCCGGTGGTACTTTGCTCAGCATGGGTGTCGTCTCGGCGCTGCTTCTGGCTCTTCGCAGTAGCTGGTCTGCTGGCATCAACATCGCGCACCTCTTGGTTGCCGTCAGCGTTGTAGTTCCGTTCATGGGCTGGATCGCCGCGCGGGCACTCTTCTCGGCGGGGCGATCCGTTGCAATGATAGGTGTGCTCATCACAGCAGGAGCCATTGCCCTGGCTGGCATCGCCTCCGCAGCTGCCTTGGGCAACGACCACATCGCGGCTCGCGCGGTGCCCGTCCCCCTCTTGGGCCTGGCGCTAATCACCCCGGGCGTCGTCACGCTGGTGTGGGTAAGACGAATGCAGTAGCAGGTTCTCCGCACGAGCTGGAACGACTCCGACTGGCCGCGACGCCTGCGGGGCGGCCTGCGCGCGCGACTCGTGCCAGCACCCCTCGCACGAGGGCATGCCGCGGAAATCCAGCAGGCTCTGGTCATCAGCGACACGTCGGCGTATGAGGAATACGGTCACCCGCTGGTGCTGGCCCGTGAGATTGCCGACGCCGATCGAACGTCACGGTCACGGCTCTGGTGGCTGATCATCCTTGCCGGCGCCGGATCGCCGCTCGTCGGCGCAGCACTGGTCGTCACTGCGCAGAGCTGGGGAAATCTGACGATCCTTGTCGCGGTCGTCCTCATGCTCGGTTCTCTTGTTACCCCGATTGCAGGTTGGAGCCGCCGACCGTGGGTGCAGCAGCGATGAGTACCGCCGCCTGGCAACGAGTTTCCCTGCCGATGCTCATTCTCAACGTTCTCTCGGTCGTACCGCGGCACGGATACGGTATCTCCCAGTCGCTCGCGTCCGCCGGACTGCAACCTATCAAAGGCGCGCAACTGTGTCCCGCGCTCGTCCGACTCGAGGACGAGGGAGCGATCGTTGCACGCTGGGAGCAAAGCGAGTCCGGTCCGGCTCGCAAGGTCTATGACCTCACGGCGATCGGTCATGCGCAGAGGGAAGCGCTGCGCGGTCGATGGTTCGCCTTCATTGACGCGGCGGAAGCCGTAGGCCGCGCAGACTGATCCGAGGAATTCCCTAATCTCTTAGGGACGGACGTGATCGCCTTGCCTGCGTTGAGAGCTCAGTGAGGCTCCTTCCTTGCACGGGGTTTCTTGCGTCGCTACCGGTCGAGGTCCGGACCCCCAAGCCGAACCCCCGACGGGACATATAGTCGACTGGCGCAATTGTCCTGGCGTTGAGTTCTTGAGTCCTCTGGCGCGCTGAAGTGTCTACAAGCAAAGCTATGTGTAGACATTTTGATACACGGGAGTGGGAGGTCGTTGATGGACAAGGTCAATGCTCTGCCCGTTACAACTTTTAGTCCCACTCTGGCAGCCGATGCGGGTATCGGGGCACGGGAGCTGCGCCGGCTCAGCGAGAGCGGCGTCATCGACCGAATCGGCAGGGGCTTGTATCGCCGGGCCGACCTTCCGACTCCGTTGTTTGGAAGGCTATGAAATCGCTTTGGAAGCGTTGAAGAATTGGCTGCGCAAGAGCGGGTCTCACCCGGCCGTACTGATGAACATCGCCCGGCAACTGCCCCGAGCGAGCGGTCCGGTGCGCCACGCCCTGGAATTGCTCTCGTCAGCCACGCGTCGCAGCTGTACGCCGCGCTCCACCGGCATGCCCGGGATTCGGGTCGGGCCGTGTCGGAGACGGTCATCTCTACGCCATGGAGGCGTTTTTAAGTCGGCTAGCTCAAACCGTTTACAAGGATGACTTTGTGTTGAAGGGCGGCGTGCTCCTTGCGGCGTATCGGCTTCGGCGCCCGACGAGCGACATCGACATGGAAGCCGTCAATTTTCGTGTGGACGCCGCCCATCTGATCGCTGTCGTGGAGGCCATTGCGGCCATATCCGTCGACGATGCTCTGGCCGTCGATCTCGCCTGGATGGATTTCACACTTATCCGCGAGGGCGACGATTACTCGGTGCTCCGAGTCAAGATATTTGCACAGGTCTACACCAGCACCCTGTCGTTTCATCTGGATATCAGCACCGGGGATCCGATCTGGCCAGACCCACGTTCAGTGGCCGTTCCGCGCATCCTCGGTGGAGAATTTGAAATGCTTGGCTATCCGCTGGTGATGGTCCTTGCAGAGAAGGCGGTCACGATGCTGACGCCTGGAACGACGAGCACGCGGTGGAACGGCATGGGCGAAGTTGCCCGTTTATTGGGAATCGATGAGCAGCTGATACATGAGGTGGTCTTGCCACCGGCCCGCTATTTTCAGGTATTCCGGAGCCGTTCCATAGCGCACGCAGCCCACACGTTCGAGGACTCGTTGGGAACGAACGTTGAGGATCAGCGTCTCAGCCAAAACCCTGTGAAGGCCCAACTCGTTGAATGCCAGCGCGGTCATTGCTTGAACTGCGTCGGTGGCGAAGCCACGTCCATTGCGCTCTCGAGCGACCTAATTGGCCATGTTGCACGACTGAAAAGCTCCGTAAGTGGTCCCACTGAACGCAATCCGACCTACAACCTGCGAATCCTCGTCGAGAATCACGTGTGGCAAGGCCTCGCCTCGGCTGTGCCGAGCGAGCGCGTTTTCAACTTCCGACTGCTGACCGGCCACCGTGAACTAGGGGTCCGCGCGGACCGGGTCCCACGGAGCGAAGAGGGGACGGCCGGTCAGCTGCAGGTCGGCAAGGCGCCCCCACATCGTTGACGGAAATAAGTCGAGTAGTAGCAGGCATTAGAGAATGCTCCCACACGCGACTCAAATCATCCGCGCCCGCAAGGCGGACCCTTTCCAGGCGCGACGGTGGATGCAGCGGCACTGTTCGGTGCGACGATGAATGCTATTTCGAACGGTTCGAGCGCCGATTGCGCCGTGGTGCACAAACGCCACTGAATGGCTCGTCTGCGCTCGTCTGCGTATTTCTGGAAGAATCATGAAATGACCGCCACCCTGCAGCGAATCCTCACCAGCGAATTCTCATCATGGCTGGATCGCAGCTGCACCGAGTACATCGGCGACTTGGTTGTCCAGGGCGCATCGCCAGAGCAAGCTCGGCTCATGGCGGTCGAGAGCACGCTTCGTTCATTTCCGGACGGTGCTCTGAGCCCTGGCAATGAGATCTTTCACGTCATGAGTGAGGCGGGTGAGCCTGTGGGGTATCTCTGGATCGGCCAGGATATCAGCGCCGACCCGGGTGCGTGGTGGGTCTGGGACATTGTTATCAATGCCGACCGACGCGGCCAGGGTTTCGGGAGGGCCGCGATGCTCCTCGGCCAAGAGTATGCCCGCGTACAAGGCGCGCATACCCTCGGCCTGAGCGTCTTCGCATTCAACACCGGCGCCCGCGGTCTCTACGAATCACTCGGCTACGAAACAACTTCGTTGAAGATGCTCAAGAAGCTCAGCTGAGCCTTCCGAACGCGCAATCATGACCGGGACAAGTCGGGGTCCCGCTGCAGAGCAGGTGCTGAGCCGGGCGGAGCAGCTAGAGTACGATCAGCGTGTCACGACGTTCGATCCCCAAGGTAGCTTGACCCCACTCGCTGCTGGCGACACGTTCCCGGTGAGCTTCAAAGGCGGCTGCGTGCTCGAAGCTTTCCTCGACCTGCCACATCAGTGGATTGCTCGTCGTGGTGACGTTAAACGAACAGCATCCCGGTTCGGCGCGGGTCAGGGCAAGGTGCAGTGGTAGATGATCTCGGACAGTGTCCGCCTGGTCCCGGGTATGGCAAACAAGATGCCCGCTCAGGCACACCACGCTGCCGAGTAGCTTCTTTTTCATCTTGTAATTGGTCAGCAGCACACCGCCCTTCACGGGGTGCTCCTTTGCCTCGACGGTGAATCCGTGGCGCTCGAAAAAGGGGCGGGCTGTGATGCTGACGTCGGATGTCAGTTCTGTCAGCTGCGCACTACGCGCGTGGGCCTCCACTCGGCCGATCAGTTGTCGTGCTACCCCGTGTCGCTGGTATCGTGACTATTTGAGGGTTTGGGGGCCGTCCAATGTTGCCTTTGGGGGCCGCTGGTATTGCCTGGGGATGCCGGGCTGCCGCGCTGGTCGGGGGCCAGCGGCCCTCGACCAGCGCGGCAG
>NZ_PJJO01000018.1 GCF_002929535.1 Cryobacterium sp. Y11 | reverse complement strand
ACGACCAGACACCAAATCCGACCGCGCTAAAACCCATCGTCACCGGGGAAGACGCCCACATCGTCACCCCGCGAGACGTTCAACACCCTTCCTCGTACTCGACACCGACCGCTGCCCTTACCCAGCATCATCCCGCTTACTGCATTCGCATATGTAGGCGTTGCCTTAGTTCTACCCGTCGTTCTGTCGCTGATTTAGACGCAACCAAGGCTCAGCACGCATCCAGATTCCGGATCAAGATTCGGCCATCCACGGGGACCAACCCCTACTCGATCGACCCGAGCTTCGTCGTCGAGGCGGTGCGGGCAGGCGCTCTGACACGCAAATCAAGCGCCCCGTATGGGGCTCGGCTTATGACACAGGCTGTCTAGCGGTAGACCTTTGAGGTTCCTTGGACGAATCGGCGTCGGAGCTTGTAGCTGACACGGAACTTCTGAGGGCACTGAACCATCGATTCGGGTGGTCACCGCGTGAACGTGAAACCCTGCGGCCTCGAGCTGCGTGCTCATCTCACCGATAGGCCAGAAGTAGGCGGTCGTAACGGCGTGCGGAAACGGCACAACGGCGTCACCCTCGAAGAAACCGAGGAGGAGACTACTTCCAGGAGCAATACAACGGGCAAACTCGCGCAAAACCGCTGGCAAGTCATTCGGGGCAAGGTGGATAACGGAGTACCACGCAAGAATTGCAGCTGCGTATCCGTCTGGGGCCTCGAGATCGTCCAGTGACGCGACTCGGGATGGGACCGTCGGAAATCTTTTTCTTGCTTGCACGATGAAAGCTTGAACGTGATCGATACCCTCCGCATCAACACCACGCTTTTTCAGGAAATCGGTCCAGTGCCCAGGACCGCACCCCGCGTCGATGACCGCGCCCCGCAGGTCGCGCGCCCACTGGGCGACAAGCCGCTGATCCGATTCGTGCGTGTTAGCCATCGATCCGAGCAACGCCGTGTATTCCTCCGCCCGACCTGCGTATGCATCCCGAACCACATCGCCAGTCATGGGACCGAGTCTAGGAGAAGCCCCGTAGACGTGCGGCTAACGGGCGCTCGAACAGAGTGATTGCGCTCTTGAGGAGGACAGAAACTGTCACACAACCAGTCATTTAGTCTCCGTATCGCAAGCGATGCAGAAACAGTCAAACGTGACGGATTCAGGAGCGTCCACGTAGGGTTGTGGAAGGTGCTGAGCATCGAAGTTCCGATAGTGGGCTCAATGTTTTACCCCCTCATTTTCAGAGAGACCACTGCCTGAAATATCCGCAGTAGCTCACTCGGACTAGGTTGGAGAGCACGCCGATCTATAAAGGCCTTGAGGCCGAGGAGCGGTGGGAGGGAGGCGCGTGTCCACCTATATCGGCATTGCCGTTCTACTCGCAGTCGCACTGCTGACAGTGGGCGGCCTCTACCTGGTGGCACGGTACACCGCGGTGGCCCGCGACCCCCTTGAACGGTTGCCGTTCCTCTCCGGCTGGGAGCCGGAGGAACATGCGCTGTCCCGCTACCACGCCAGGTGGTA
Organism: Cryobacterium sp. Y11; assembly: GCF_002929535.1. GTDB lineage: Bacteria > Actinomycetota > Actinomycetes > Actinomycetales > Microbacteriaceae > Cryobacterium. Next base: position 1,210 of record NZ_PJJO01000018.1, on the reverse strand, counting down.
CCCGTTGACCCTGCTATTTCTGGCCTTTGACGTGGAGATGCTCTTCATGTATCCCTGGGCACTGGTGGTGGCAAAAGACGGAATCGGCGCCGTTGTGGAGATGTTCGTCTTTCTCGGTGTGCTCATGGTCGGTGTCGTCTGGGCCTGGCGAGAGGGTGCGCTGCGGTGGGTCTAAGAAGCAGTATGGCAGGACGCGCCACCCGCAGAGTGCACGTGCTGGTGCTGGAAGTTCCCGGCTGGGGGGAGACTCGAATGCGCGTTGAGGCGGAACTAGCCCGTCGGGGCTGGGCGCCGGCGATATCCCCAGCGGATGCCGACGTTCTGCTGGTCTGCGGGGAACCGGGACAGCAACTCGAGTCCGTGTCCGCGCGCCTCTGGTCACAGCTTCCCGGTCCACGCGCACGCGCGGCGGTGATCACCGCAAGCGATGTCGCCTCGACTCTAGACCGTGCCGTGGATGAGCTCCTCGATAACGCCAGACAGCACAGCGATGCGCAAGCCCGCTCGCGCCAGCCGGCAAAACCACACGCCGAGACCGCGCACACCGAGCATGCAGCGCATGGCGGCAGCGGCGAATCGACTGAGCATGACATGAATATGGACATGGACATGGACATGGACATGCCGGGGGGGATTCCTCTGGCCAATGGCGGACCCGATCGCGACGGCCTCGAAATGGATGTGCTTCACGTTCCGCTTGGCCCGGTACTCCCCCACTGGCCGGCCGGTCTCGTTGTGCGCTGCGTGCTCCAAGGTGATGTGATCGTCAGCGCCCAGGCAGAAATCCTTCCCGCGGCGCAACCGAGCGGTGACGGCCTTGTTCCGGGTGAGCGTCGCCGGTTGGTGGACGACGAACGACGGCTGACTGTTATCCGTCGTTCTGATGCTGCGGCGTCGGTGCTTGCTCTGGCCGGGTGGTCGTTCGCGGCAGGCCGCGCCCGACGGATTCGCGACGCCGTGGCGTCGGGCATGGCACTACTCGACGTGGCAGCCGACCTCGACAAGCTCGCGCAGAGCGTCGGCCGCTCCTGGACCCTGCGTTGGACGCTGAAAGGCATCTCGGTCGGTGACACACTCGCCCACGCAGAAGACGGGATGGGGCAAAGCAGATCCGAGACGGTGCGAGGCCGCCTCATCGGCTGGCTCGACGAGGCACGACGCATTGCCCGAGACGACACGGCTCAAGGAGCGTACGAGCTGCAAGGCCCCC
>NZ_PJJO01000003.1 GCF_002929535.1 Cryobacterium sp. Y11 | reverse complement strand
TTCGTCTTTCTCGGTGTGCTCATGGTCGGTGTCGTCTGGGCCTGGCGAGAGGGTGCGCTGCGGTGGGTCTAAGAAGCAGTATGGCGGGACGCGCCACTCGCAGAGTGCACGTGCTGGTGCTGGAAGTTCCCGGTTGGGGGAAGACTCGTATGCGCGTTGAGGCGGAACTAGCTCGTCGGGGCTGGGCGCCGGCGATATCCCCAGCGGATGCTGACGTTCTGCTGGTCTGCGGGGAACCGGGAGAGGAACTCGAGTCCGTGTTCGCGCGCCTCTGGTCACAGCTTCCCGGTCCACGCGTACGCGCGGCGGTGATCAGCGCAAGCGATGTCGCCTCGACTCTAGACCGTGCCGTGGATGAGCTCCTCGATGACGCCAGACAGCACAGCGATGCGCAAGCCCGCTCGCGCCAGCCGGCAGAACCACACGCCGAGACCGCGCACACCGAGCATGCAGCGCATGGCGGCAGCGGCGAATCGACTGTGCATGACATGAATATGGATATGGACATGGACATGGACATGGACATGGACATGGACATGCCGATGCCGGGAGGGATTCCTCTAGCCAATGGCGGACCCGATCGCGACGGCCTCGAAATGGATGTGCTTCACGTTCCTCTTGGCCCGGTACTCCCCCACTGGCCGGCCGGTCTCGTTGTGCGCTGCGTGCTCCAAGGTGATGTGATCGTCAGTGCCCAGGCAGAAATCCTTCCCGCGGCGCAACCGAGCGGTTACGGCCTTGCCCCGGGTGAGCGTCGCCGGTTGGCGGACGACGAACGACGGTTGACTGTTATCCGTCGTTCTGATGCTGCANTCCGTCGTTCTGATGCTGCAGCGTCGGTGCTTGCTCTGGCCGGGTGGTCGTTCGCGGCAGGCCGCGCCCGACGGATTCGCGACGCCGTGGCGTCGGGCATGGCACTACTCGACGTGGCAGCCGACCTCGACAAGCTCGCGCAGAGCGTCGGCCGCTCCTGGACTCTGCGTTGGACGCTGAAAGGCATCTCGGTCGGTGATACACTCGCCCATGCGGAAGACGGGATGGGGCAAAGCAGATCCGAGACGGTGCGTGGCCGCCTCATCGGCTGGCTCGACGAGGCACGACGCATTGCCCGAGACGACACGGCTCAAGGAGCGTACGAGCTGCAAGGCCCCC
>NZ_PJJO01000050.1 GCF_002929535.1 Cryobacterium sp. Y11 | reverse complement strand
GTGTGGTCAGGCGGCCGAGGCCGACGAGAAGAAGATCAAGAATGAGGGCGAGCACAACAACGCCGATGACGCCCGTCAGCACGGATTCGAGGGAGTTGGCACCGCCGAGGCGGGAAAGGCCGGAGAAGATGAATCCGCCCAGGCCCGGGCCGAGGGAATATGCGGCGATCGCGGCGATTCCCATGACCATTTGGGCGGATACCCGAATGCCTGTGAGGATAATCGGCCACGCCATTGGCAGTTCCACCTGCAGGAGCGTACGGAACCGGCTCATACCGATGCCACGGGCGGATTCCACGATCGACGGTGCAATACCCGACAGTCCCACGACCGCGTTGCGCAGAATGGGCAGCGTAGCGAAGAACGCCACGACAATGACGGCCGGAGTGACACCGAAGCCGAGCGGCGCGATAAGCAGCCCGATGAACGCAAACGATGGAATAGTCAAGCCAATGGCCGACACCGAGTTGGCGACGCCGGTCAGAGCGGAATTACGGTACACGAGGGCGGCCAGCACGACGGCGATAACTGTCGCCAAGATCAGGCACTGCACGACGAGACTGAAGTGCTGCCAGCTGCTGAACAGGATCTGCTCAAACTGAGCCCCTAAAAAATCCCACACATCAAAACCCCTTCGCTTCGATCACACGTTGATCTACGGCCACCGGCACGGGCACAACTGGAGGCGCGGATGCGGAGCTGGATGGGGACGCGGGCTGAGAGCCGTAGGCATAGGTGTGCCCCCAGTCTCGCACGGCCAGCCTCAGATGAGTACAAGGCGACGTTACGGTTCAGTCACGTGCTCCGATCCCCGCGAATGAGGACGAGGACACGTGCATGACGCTGATCAGTACCGGGCTGCGCGTCTTCGAAGCCACTGCCTTGACCTGAGCCGGCCGGTGACTGTTCCGGCCAACCCTCGCGGGCTGCCACGGAAAAGGACGCGCAGACCCCATCACCCCGCTAATTTCGACACCTGTCGGACATGGCTGAGCAGGCGGAAACCTGCTCCAGACTGGGCCGAGGTCGACAGATCAGCACAAGGACACGCCACGGTTGAGCGGCGGTCAATCCCAACACGGGTCAAGCCGCGACCAAGCCTGGTGAGCTGATCGTGTCACAGTCCCAACACACACCGGTGCGGCTCATCGAGGACCGCATCCCCAGTCCGGTCGCCAGAGCCCGAAACTCGGCCGAGGCATACACGCTGCCGCGGTCGGAGTGCCAGATCGCATCAGGCTCGATCAGGGTCGTCGCAGCGGCGTTCCGCAGGCATTGGCGACGAGCTCTGATGCATATGATCGGCGATGGACCAGCCGACGACTTTCTGGGAATAGCAGTCGACGGACCAGCTCTGGCACGCATTCGGTCTGTTCGGCGGCAAGGTTGGCGTGGATTCGGCGGTATCCGTCGGTGCCGTCGGACTCCTCAAAAAAGTGTTGTATCCGGGAGACCAAGGCCTCTCAGCGGGCCGCGGTCGCGGACTGCGGCCGGATTGCCCAGTGGTAGAAACCGGACGTGGAGACGGCTAGCCAAAGACACATTTTCACCACCGAATCCCGGTTGGTGGGCTCAGATTTTTGGGAATCGATGTATTCGTACTTGCCCACTACCGCTGCGCCCGCGCGAAGTAAGCGCTGGCTTGTTTAAGAAGGCGGTCTCCGCCCGCAGCTCGTGAACTTCCCGCTCAAGTTCCTTCAGACGGGCCCGTTCCGACACCGCCACGTCCGCTTCCGTCCCGCCGTTGGCCTCACGATATTTGCCCAGCCAGTTCCGAAGCGTCTCGGCCCGACGCCACATGCGGTGGCGACGTCCTTGATCGGTGTGGACGTGTTGATCAACTCGCGGCACAGCTCGTCTGTGACGTCTCGGACGAAACGCCTACGCGCTGCGGTCATGCTGATCTCTACTTTCAGTGAACCCTCATTTTAAAAGGACCCACTGTCCGAGATATCGGTAGCAGGTCAGCCGCGTCGGCTTCGGCCCGTTCGGCCTCCGGCTTGCGGGCACGTTCAGGTCGGGTCAGGCATCACGGACGGTGCCATGGTCGTGCGATGTGCGTGTCCGCGCGGCGACCAGCGCTCGTGGCCCCTGTTCGCTGCATTGGCACGTGTCCAAACCAGGACCAACTTCCCAAACGCGTGCGGCGACGGCGTGGCGGTGACGGTGACGGTGACGGTGACGGTGACGAACACTAGCGGACGGCGCGCGCGGGCTCTCCGGTGGGCGTATCCCCGGTCCGCCGTTCCGCTGGCAGCGGAGGGAATGGCCGCCGGGCGGCTTTGCCGGCACCTTAAAACCCGTCGGTAGGCTACACGTACGGCCGCTGCAGGCCGATCGGGGGTCACAATGTCGTTGTCGCTTCAGCCCGAAGGTGCGCAGGCCGCAGACGCATTGCCGCTGCGGCCAATCGTTGTGCGCATCCGGCGCCTCGTTGTGCTTGCCATGCTCGCTGCTCTGGGGTACACCGCGTTCACTGCGGCCAGCAAGGGCTACTGCCCAGGTGGAGTGAACGCTGATGGCACATTTATCGATGCAGCCGGAAACGTAACCGAGCTGGCGCCGAGGTGCATTAACCTGACGCTCCAACCGAGTGTCGTTATCTATATCGGCATCTTCGCCATCGTGATCGGAGCGCTTACCTTCGTACTTCGCCGGGCAAGTGATGTTCCCGCCGCGCTGCGCTACCTCGACCGAGGCGCTGTCACGGTCGTGATTCTCGCTGTCACATCGGTCGCGATTAGCCAGATTTGGTTTGCGATGATTCCCATTACCGATTGGAATGGCAGCGGCACATTCTTCTACCCGTTCCCATTTGGTTCAGTCGATCTCACCATCACTCCGATGCAGACTCAATAACCTTGAGAACGCGATGAGGCCAAGGGCATCGCTTACCGAAGTTGAAGGGCACCCTGCCGCGTGGCACCCACCTGGGCGCAACCCCAACCTCCGGGAAGCAAGCTGATTGACGTTCGTCGGCTTGCTTCAGGCCCAGTCAGCGGTAGCGTGTGGTTTCTTTCACGCTAATCGTCCCGGTCGTCGTTCCCCGTGCGCAGCGATGAGAAGGTCATCCTGCGGCCAGGCATCATGCAGGATGATCTCGCTGGGAATCGCAGCGAATGTTAGTCTTTTGCAGTTCTAGCGCAGCCTCAAAGTCGCGACGATTTCATGCGGTCCCGCCGTGAGAAAGTATTGGTTGGTTGCCGGCACGGCCGTGCGCGATCGATGCTTACCGCAGAACCGGTAGCTGAGAGCTGGACGTGAAGTTTATCGTGATGAACATCGGCAGATTCTCGGTTGATGGCACGTCGAACTCGTACGTCGTGGGGGCCAAATCGTCTGTGCACGGGCCTTCGGTATCGACCGAGAATCCGAAGGTCATCGTCGCCAGATCCGCTGAGTCCACGTGCGGCGCACAACTCGAGCTGCCGGCCAAGATAATCGCCAGCCGCCCATCGACGAGTTTTACAAGTTAGCGCTCCAAGCACGTCCCCCGGCGCCCGCCCGTCCCGTAGAGGGTTCGACTTGCGGGCGCTTATCGTGAGCGCCGCGCCGCCAGCCGCAGCAGTTCGGGAGTCTGCAAGACCTCCGTCAGGGGTGATAACCCGCTGCGGCTAGCCACCGGCGGCATCCGCTCATGTGTCGAATATTTACGGACCTGTTCGCTTATTTGTGGCGGCTAGAACATGCTGTGGTCATGTCAGTCATCGAGGTCGCACCGCTGGAGCATATCCGGCGCGAGCGCAGCAGCGTCAAGTGGACTCGGTTTCCCGCCGACGTACTTCCCTTGTTTGTTGCCGAGATGGATTATCCCCTAGCTCCGCAAATCGTCGCGACCCTCGTGCAGCGCGTACAGGCCTCCGATACCGGCTACCTCGACGGCCCCGGCCCGCTCGCACCCGTCTTCACGCAGTTTGCGCTTCAGCGTTGGGGCTGGCAGGTCGACCCGAGCCACGTGCACCTCGCCACCGACGTGAGCGTCGGCATCGTCGAGGCCCTGCGGCTGGCAGTTCCGGCCGGCGGCCGAGTGGCGATCACCCCGCCGGTCTACCCGCCGTTCTACGAACTGGTGGAGGAGGCCGCGGCATCCGTTTTGGAAACGCCGCTGATCGAACTAGCTGACAGTTGGGCACTCGACTTGGCCGGGCTGGAACGCAGTTTCGCGACCGGCGTCGCTGCCTTTCTGCTCTGCAACCCGCACAATCCGCACGGGATTGTCTGGGAGCGGTCAACTCTGGAGGCGCTTGCCCGGCTCGCGGCCCAGTACGACGTGTTTGTGATCTCGGATGAGATTCACGCGCCGCTGACCCACCCCGGCACCACCTTCACTCCATTCGCACCGCTGGCCTTGGCCGCCGGCGCCCGCGCGGTTACCGTGACCTCGGCGAGTAAGGGCTGGAATATTGCCGGCCTGAAGTGTGCACTCGTCATTGCCGCCGATGATGCCACCAACGAGCTGCTGAACCGACTGCCCGAAGAGGTCGCCTGTCGCACCAGCATCCTCGGCCTGCACGCGAACATCGCCGCGTTCGGCTGTACCGACTGGCTCGACACTGCCATCGATCACATTGTCGCCAACGATTCTCTGCTTGCCGAATTACTGTACGAACATCTGCCCGCCGTGATTTACCACCGGCCGCGCGCCAGCTACCTTGCCTGGCTGGATCTGCGCCAGCTGGGCCTCGGTGACAACCCGTACCAGCGCATTCTCAACGACGCCCGCGTCGCCCTCAACAACGGCGAGAGCTTCGGCCTCGGCGGAGTTGGTTTCGCCCGCCTCAACCTGGCCTGCTCGCCAGACACTCTGCGCGAGGCCGTCGCTCGCATCGCGGCGCTCGTCGCGCGGGTTCAAGCCGCTTCTGCCGCTTTCCCGACTGCGGCGGCCGGCTGATGACGACAACGGATGCCCCGCTCCAGCCCGACACCGACGCACCAGTGAGTTTCATGGCCACGCCCGCACCAGCATCGACTTCACTGAATTCTGACGCCACCGAGGTGGTCGCGCCGATCACCGATTGGGACACCTTCAGCTTCGACACCCGCCAAGTGCACGTGGGCGAGTACGCCGACGAGAACCGCGGCGCGCGCATTCCACCGCTCACCCTGAGCGCCGGCTATGTCTTCGACTCCTTCGACGACGGAGCTGCCCGGTTCAACGGCGGATCCCGCGAACCCATCTACTCCCGGCAAGGCAATCCCACCAACGCGGTTGCTGAACAGCGCCTGGCGTCGCTGGAGGGCGGCACGGCCTGCGTCGCCGTGTCGAGTGGACAGGCAGCGATCAGCGCCGCCCTGTTTGCCCTCGCCGAATCGGGTGAGCACATCGTCTCGACCGCGAGCATTTACGGCGGCACACGCATTCTGCTCGGCCGGAGCTTTCGACGCATGGGCATCGCGGTGGACTACGTGTGGGACACCGACTCCGATGCCGCCTGGGACGCGGTGATCCGGCCGGAAACCAAGGCGATCTTCACCGAAACCATTCCGAACCCGCGCAACGACGTCGTCGACATCGCCCGCGTTGCCGCCGTCGCCCGCCGCCACGGCATTCCGCTCGTCGTCGACAACACCGTCGCCACGCCGTACCTCATTCGCCCGTTCGAACACGGCGCCGACATCGTCGTGCACTCGACCACCAAGTTTCTCAGCGGCCACGGCGCCGGCGTATCGGGCGCGGTCGTTGACGGCGGCACCTTCGACTGGGCGGCGAGCTCCCGCCGCTACCCGCTGCTGACCGACTCATTGCGCCCCGGCCTGCCCTCGCTGCTCGAACGGTTCGGCCCGGCCGCCTACGCCCAATACGTGCGCGAGGCCGTCGTCAACGATGTCGGCCCGTCGCTGTCGCCGTTCAATGGGTTCTTGCTGCACCAGGGCATCGAAACCCTGTCGCTGCGCATGGAACGCCACGTCGACAACTCGATCGCCCTCGCGCACTGGCTCGAAGAACAGCCAGAGGTCGAGGTCGTCGACTACGCCGGCCTGCCGAGCAGCCCGCTGCATGAGATCGCGCAGACGTACTACAACGGTCGCACCGGATCAGTCTTCGCCGTCACCGTCAAGGGCGGCACCGAGGGCGCTCGCGCCTTCACAAACGGCCTGCGGGTGTTCAGCCGCATGACCGGAATCGGCGACACCCGCTCGATGGTGCTGCATCCGCTCACCACCACCCATGCATCGTTTGCCCCCGATCTGAACGCACGCCTCGGCATCACCGCCGGAATGCTGCGCCTGTCGGTGGGCATCGAAGCGCTCGACGATCTTTTGCTCGACCTCCGCGGGGGGCTCGACCGAGTCGCCGGCATCCTCTAAACGCTAGGTATTCTGAATTCATGAACCGCACTGCGCCATTTTTTACCGCGCCCATTTTCTCCCGCAGCACGGGTGCCCGCACCTCGATGGCGCTGGGCGCGCTCGTTCTGCTCGCTGCACTGAGCGGATGCGCTCCCGCTGATTCCGGCTCGTCGGTCTCACCTGCCGCGACCGCTGAAGCTTCCTCGGCCGACTGCGCCGGCGTCGCCGTCGTCGTGGACTTCGGAACGCTTGACGCTGCCACGATTACCGAGTGCGTCGACGCGACCAAGGCCATCGCTGCGAGCGAGACCCTCGCAACGACGGGCACCACGACCGAGGGCAGCGTGGAATACGGCGACGCCATCGTCTGCCGCGTCAACGACCGCCCGGCCGCCGACGAAACCGTCGTGGTCGAGGGCCAGGAATCCTTCAGCGAATCCTGCGCCTCGATGCCACCGGCTTACGCTTACTGGGCGCTCTGGGTGAAGGCTACTCCCGACGCCGACTGGGCCTACGCCCAAGAGGGCATCGGCACACTCGAGGTCGAACCCGGCCAGTCAGTGGGACTCGTCTACACGACCGGCACTGAAACGCCGACGCCCGGCAGCTAGTGTTTCGCCTGCGCCTCGCCCCGCTTCTCGCGGCAATCGTGCTCGCGGTGGGCTTCGTTTCGCTGCGGATCGTCTACCGCGTGGTCTTCGGTGGCGTCGGCGCAGGCACCGGCCCGGTGCTCCTGGAGCTTCCCCGGCTCCGACTCGACGGGCCGTTCAGCCACATCTCGCTGCTGGGCCCGATCACCTTGGTCGGTCTCGGCAATGCCGCGCTCAGCGCACTGCCGGTCGCCGCCATCATCGTGTTCTTCGGCCTGCTGAACGCGGTCATCAACGTGCAATCCCTGTTCGCGCGCGGTGCCGGTCGCGGCCCGCTGCGCGCCATCTCCCGTTCGCTCGTCATCGCCTGGGCGACCTTTCCGGCGTTGCTGGAGTCGGTGCGCCGCGTGCGCGTCGCCCGCTCCCTGCGCGGAGAACGATCGATCGCGTCGTTGCTCGTGCCCATTTTCGAGCAGACAATCGAGCGCGCGCTCGCGTTGGCCGCTTCGATGGAAACCCGCGGATTCGCGGCGACCCGCTTCGCAACCGGCGTGTGCGAGGCACCGGTGGTGCTCCGGGATGTCGGATTGAACTTCGGTGCTGTGCCTGACAAGACAAGCTGGCACCTCGACGCGCTCAACGTTACCCTCAAGCCCGGCACTCTCACCGTTATCGTCGGCGCGACCGGGTCAGGCAAGACCAGCCTGCTGCACAGCATGAGCGGGCTGTTCCAACACTTCTATGACGGAACCCAAAACGGGCGGATCGACATTGTCGGCGCCGATCGGGCCTCGACTCCCCCGCGTGACACGGCCGGTTTCGTCGGACTCGTAGCGCAAAACGTTCGGCTCGGCTTCACGGCGGAAACCGTGCATGACGAGATCGGCTTCGCCCTGGCCGTGCGTAACGTCACCCCGTCCATCGTGCACGCCCGTATTCTCGAGGTCGCCGCTCGGCTGAAGATCGAACACTTGGTCGACCGACCGATCGAGCGGCTCTCAGCGGGTGAGGCCAGCCTCGTCGCGATCGCCGCCGCCCTCGTAAACCATCCCATCCTGTTGCTCGTCGACGAGCCGCTCGCCGACCTCGACACGGTCGCCCGAAACCGGGTCTGCGCCGTGCTCGGCCAGCTCGCCCACGAGGCCGACGTCTGCGTCGTCATCGCCGAACACAACACGAAGGAGTTCGCTTCCATAGCGGATGCCTGGCTCCAGATTCGAGGCAGCCGGCTGCACCAGCTCCCCGCCGATTCGCCCGCCGATTCGTGGGGCAGCGCACTGCCATCTTCCGGGAGCGGTCCAGGCATCGCAACGGCGGCGCAGGGCGCTATACGGGATATCAGCGCTGTGCCTGCGGTGCCGCTCGCGAGCATCCGTCTGCTGAGTGTTCGGCACAAAACCAATCTGGTCGTCAACGACGTGTCCGTCGAGGTGCAGGCGGGCGAGCTCGTGGCCCTGCGCGGCAGCAACGGCGCTGGCAAGACCAGCCTGCTGCGGGCGATCGCGCTGCCGACATCTGCCGACACCGTCATCGTCGCCGGGCAAGATGTTCGATCCCTCAAGCGGCGAACGCGCCGGCAGACCGTGGCGCTCGTGCCCGAGAACTTCGACGACCTGCTGTTTGCGATCACCGTGGCCGAGGAATGTCGCCGCGCTGATCGAACGCTGCGCGAACCGAATTTTAGGCGCGCTCTTCCCGCCGCTACCGATACCGAACGCAGCACCGCAGCTCTTTTTGCCCATCTGCTCGGCTTCAATGCCCCAACGGATGCCGCGCCGCTGTTGCAGCGCCACCCGCGCGACCTCTCCGCCGGCGAACGGCTCTGCCTCGTTATGGCCATTCAGCTCGCGGCCCGGCCCGCCCTACTCCTCGTCGACGAACCCACTCGCGGCCTCGATCAGGTTGCGCGCGCACTCGTGAGTGCGGCGCTGCTCACGGCTACCGGTGCAGCCTCAGCGGTCATCTTCGCCACCCACGACGACGACTTTGCGCAGGACCTGGCCACGCGCAACCTGCACATGCAGGCCGGGCGGCTCGCCGCCCCGATCGAGGTGCTTTCATGACCAACGAATCAACCACGACCCGCGCGAACGCAACCGCCGCCGGCAACGTCAGCGACGACGACGTCGTCGGTACTTTCGCCGACGAGGCTCCAGATGCCCAGAGTGCCCCCGACGCAGGGATCGCATTCAGCGACCGCCCCCGCGAACGCGCAGATCAGGCACGGCCACACCGCAGCATCCGCTGGACGAAGTGGATTCTCGGTGCCGGCAGCCTGCTCGCCGTCTCCGCGTTCGCGTGGCCGTTCTTCGTCGGGGCCGTGCCGGCAGACGCGCAGGTCGCCGTTCCGATCGTGGCGTTCGCGCTCATCCCGGCACTAATCGTGGCCCTCGCGCTCACCCTCGACCGCGAGATGTACACGGCGCAAACTGTCGCGCTGCTCGGAGTACTCTCGGCCGTCGGCGCCGCGGTGCGCATCGCCGGCGCCGGCGCCGGCGGGGTCGAGGCCGTGTTCGTGCTGCTCATCTTGGCCGGACGCGTCTACGGAGCGCGCTTCGGTTTTCTGCTCGGCCTGCTCACCATCGCGGTCTCCTCGGCGCTCTGGGGCGGCTTTGGCCCGTGGACCCCGTTCCAGATGTTCGCGTGCGGCTGGGTCGCTGCCGGCGCCGGGCTGCTCCCACGCTGGCAGAACGCTGCACGGCGAGAGTCTTCCGGCCAGCGGATGCGCGCCAACCTCGAAATCGCCCTGCTCGCCGCCTACGGCGTAGTCGCGTCCTACCTGTTCGGTCTCATTATGAACCTCTGGTTCTGGCCTTTCGTGGTGGGCAGCGGCACCGGCATTTCCTACGAAGCCACCGCCGACCCCGGCCAGAACCTCGCCTCGTTCGCGCTCTACTCACTCGTCACGTCGACCCTCACCTGGGATACGGTACGCGCCATCACGACCGTGGTCGGTATCGCCTCAGTCGGCCCGGCCGTGCTCGCGGCTCTGCGGCGAACGAAGATTTCCCTACGCAGTTGACCGAGCGGCCGCGGACCCGTTCAGGCAAACCCCGCCGGGACGACGGTGCGTCAAGCCGGTCCGAGGGCAGATGTTGAGCTACAGCGGGGGGCCAGCACTCGCGTTCGACCGCGCAGTAATGAAGGACTCGAACGAGCCGCTTAAACTCTCACTGCCTCATCTTCCTTGACAAATTCCGAATGTCTTGTCGCAGGTTTCCTGCCGTCAGGAGATAATCGCACTGAACAGGGATGGCGGGTTGATGCTCCGCTACCCCCGAACACATCGCTGCAGGGGCTTCCCCTATCGAGCTGATCTGTCCGTGAAACTTTTTATTTTTTTATAGTTGACGAAACTGGATTCTCAGAATAGACATTGGTAGTTGAACCGATACGGCTCGCGTTTCTGTGGACCGGCGCGCTTAATTATGAGCGGCCGCCGGTCATCCTGAATTCACAGTGAGAGCGCGTCGAGACGACTCCGAGCCCGAAAGACGGAACGCACATGGCTATCAGCCTCACCGATCTCGAACTCTCATCCCTCGACAGCCTCATCACCCCTGTCGACCCCCATGACGACTGGGTGGTCACGGACGGCGGTTCGGCTATCCGTTGCGACACAGAGGGTATGAGCCAAGAGCTTAAAAAAGTTCCCGTCGAGAACCGATCGGCACAGACGTTGGAGGTACTTCGGGCCTACCACGCGAACGTCAGTGCCGCACGATCGAAATGACCCGAACTCTGCGTCGTATTCTCAAATCATCAACAGCTGCGTGCTACCAGAATCGGTGAATAATCCCGCCACAAGTTCGTTCGTCAAGTCGCCTCCGTTACAAGCCGTTCGCCGACCGATTCGATCTGAGGAAGAACACATGATGATTGATGTTGCAAGCTCCGTTTTCGGCGTGATTGGAATCGTCGTTTTCTCTATCTGGTTTTTACTGTCGATCGTATTTCAGAAAAATAATCGGCTCAGCCGGCTAACAACACGGTTTGACCGTTTCACTCTCATACCAAAATGGTCATTTTTTACGCCAGATCCCGGCGCAAGTAACTATCACTTTGTGTATCGCAGTCGCGGCGCTGAAACGAGCGTCAGTCCATGGTTGGAGTTGGATCTATCCCCGAGAGGATTTTTCTTTCCCCTCTGGAACCCTCGAAAGCGCTACCGAGAGGGCATGATCGAATTGTTTCAGCTACTGGCACTTTCCAGTATCAGCTGCTCTGCAGAGCGGCTACAGTTCACCGCGCCATACATAATCTTGCTTGACGTTGCGCGCAAGCGACTCGGAAGTCCATTGTCGTCTCAGGCGTTCTACCAATTTGCCTTGGTTGAAACACGCGGTCCTAGCGAAGCTTCTGTGCCACTCGTTCGTTTTTATTCGCTGACTCACCCGGTGTCATAAGCCATGTTGACAATCGAAAGCGCCGCACGAATCACCGCCGTCATCGTGGGCATAGGAATTCTTCAAGGTTCTTTGCAACTGCTTTTGAGTTTGAAAGAATTCGTCTCGAGCGGTCTGTTCGACTGGAATAGCAGACAGGTCCTCGCTGGGTCACACGGTACGTCACGTGGATGGATGGTCGGGCACAGCGGCTCAGTGTGGCTGCGTATTGTCGTGATTGCCCGAATCGTCTGTTCCATAGCGCTAATTATTCCGTTTCAAAGCAACCTGCTCTACGCCAGTTACGCAACGATCATTTTGCTATCAAGCCTTTTCCTGGCCTATCAAATTCGCTATGGTAAAGATGGATCCAATCAAATATCGTTCATCATCCTTGCTGGCTTGGCATTCACCTTTTTACTCCCAACGTCGAGTCCTTTTCAAGCCGTGGGTTTATATTTCATCGCGGCGCAGGCCTTGTTGGCATATTTCGCGGCAGGAATATCGAAGATATCCAACGCACAGTGGCGTCAAGGATCAGCGCTGCAAAGCATTCTCAACACCGCTACTTATGGACACTCCACGGCCGCAGCCGTACTTCGTAGACGGCCTTGGCTTGGAGGCTTCGTCGGATGGTCAGTTATCGTCGCGGAGATCATTTTTCCCGTAGCTCTTATAGCTCCCCCTGGCGTATTGGTAGCGCTGCTTTTTACCGGGGCCATGCTCCATCTCGGAACAGCCGTACTGATTGGCCTCGACACTTTCTTTTGGGCTTTCACCGCGACATTTCCGGCGATCATCTTCGTGAACGGAGTGTTCCTCGGGAGATAGAACAGCAGTGAAGGTGCGCAGGGTGACGCGTTTGCATGCGCGCAGTCGTTGATTCGCTCTTGACTGCTTCGACGCGTGCGCCGCCATGCCGTCAAGCGATCTTGGGCAACGCCGTGCCATTCAACTCGCCGCCGTTAAACTAAACCGAGAAGTACTTCGCCTCCGGGTGGTGGAAGACGAACGCGTCGGTCGACTGCTCCGGATGCAGCTGCAGCTCCTCTGACAGTACAACGCCCATGCGCTCTGGTTTCAAAAGCTCGACCACCTTGCGACGGTCCTCCATCTCGGGGCAGGCCGGGTAGCCCAGGGAGAACCGAGCCCCGCGATACTCCAGCTTGAACATGCCGGCCACATCACTCGGGTCCTCGTCGCCGACACCGAATTCCGAGCGGATGCGCGAGTGCCAGTACTCGGCGAGGGCCTCCGTCAGCTGCATAGTGAGCCCGTTGAGTTCCATGTAGTCGCGGTATTGGTTCGCGGCGAACATTTTCGCCGTGACCTCGTCGACGTGTGAGCCGGCGGTGACCAGCTGGAGGGCGACGACATCCGTTTGGCCTGTTTCCCTCCCCCGCACGAAGTCGGCCAGGCACAGGTGTTTGTCACGGCGCTGCCGGGGAAAGTTGAACCGCAGTCGGTCAGAGCCGAGTTCGCCGCCGGAGCCGCCGTCGGGAGCCAGCAGTCCGGCCTGACCGACCATACCGGTCGGGTCATCACCGTGGTGCAGCACGACCATGTCATCGCCCTCGGCGACCACGGGAAAATAGCCATAGGCGACGGAGGCATCAAGCATGCCCTCACCCAGGATGCGGTCGAGCCAATAGCGCAGGCGCGGCCGACCGACGGTGTCGACCAGTTCCTGGTAGCTCGCGCCGTCTTCGGCCCGGCTGGGCTTGAGCCCCCACTGCCCCATGAAGGTGGCGCGTTCGTCGAGAAACGCGGAAAAATCGGCGAGGGCCACACCCTTGACGATGCGGGTGCCCCAGAACGGCGGTACCGGAATCGCGTTATCGCTCGCGACCTCGGAACGCCCCGGCATCTCTTCGGGTTCGGTCAAGGTGAGCAGGCTCTTCTTGTGAATACGTTTCTTCAGCGGCGGCAAGCCCACCGACAAAGGGTCAGCGCCGCGGGCGATGGCCACGAGCGGTTCCATCAGGGCGAGGCCCTCGAAGGCATCGCGGGCGTAGCGCACCTGCCCGGCGAAGACGCTGTCGAGGTCGTCCTCGACGTAGGACCGGGTGAGGGCCGCGCCGCCGAGCAGAATCGGCCATTTGTCGGCAAAGCCGCGCGACTGAAGCTCGAGCAGGTTCTCTTTCATCACCACGGTAGATTTCACGAGCAGCCCGCTCATACCGATGACGTCGGCGTTGTTCTCCTCAGCGACCCGGATGAACTCGGCTATCGATTGTTTGATGCCGATGTTGATCACGTCGTAGCCGTTGTTGGTGAGGATGATGTCAACGAGGTTCTTGCCGATGTCGTGCACGTCACCGCGCACGGTGCCGAGCACGATCGTGCCCTTGCCGGCCGCTTCGGATTTCTCCATGTGCGGCTCGAGCAGGGCCACGGCGGCTTTCATCACCTCGGCTGATTGCAGCACAAACGGCAGCTGCATCTCGCCGCTGCCGAAGCGGGCGCCAACGACCTGCATGCCGACGAGCAGGTGCACGTTGACGATATCGAGCGCGCTCAACCCCTCGGCTCTGGCCAGGTCAAGGTCAGCCTCCAGGCCCTTGGCCTCGCCGTCGATGATGCGGCGTTCGAGGCGTTCGCCCACCGGCAAGGCGGCGAGTTCGGCGGCGCGCTCGTCTTTCAGGGCGGCGGAGTCGACGCCGGCGAACAGGTCGAGCAGGGCCACCAGCGGATCGTAGGTGAGGGTTCCCTCGGCGTCGTATTCGCGGCGGTCCCAGACCAGGTCGAGCGCCACCTTGCGGCGGTCGTCGGGCACCGAGGCGAGCGGCACGATCTTGGCCGAGTTCACGATGGCCGAGTCAAGGCCCGCCTCCGTCGCTTCGTGCAAAAAGACCGAGTTGAGCACCGAGCGCGCGGCGGGGTTGAGCCCGAACGACACGTTCGAGACGCCGAGCGTGGTGTGGATGCCGGGGTACTTCGCCTTGATCTGCCGAATCGCCTCAATGGTCTCGATGCCGTCCCGGCGGGTTTCTTCCTGGCCGGTCGCGATGGGAAAGGTCAACGCGTCGACGATGATGTCCTCAACCCGCATGCCCCACGTGTTCACGAGGGTGTCCACCAGACGGGTGGCAATGCGTACCTTGTGTTCAGCGGTGCGGGCCTGGCCCTCCTCGTCGATGGTCAGGGCGATCACGGCCGCGCCGTGCTCCTTGACGAGCGGCATGATGCGGCCGAACCTCGACGTGGGCCCCTCGCCGTCTTCGAAGTTGACCGAGTTCACGACCGGACGACCACCGATGAGTTCCATACCGGCCTGCAGCACGGCCGGCTCGGTGGAGTCGACGACGAGTGGCAGGGTCGAGGCGCTGGCCAGTCGGGAGACGACCTGCTTCATGTCGGCGACGCCGTCGCGACCGACGTAGTCGATGCAGACGTCGAGCAGGTGGGCGCCGTCGCGCACCTGGCTGCGGGCGATGTCGACGCAGTCGTCCCAGTTTTCAGCGAGCATGGCATCGCGAAAAGCGCGCGAGCCGTTGGCGTTGGTACGCTCCCCGATGGCCAGAAAAGCGCTGTCCTGGTCGAAACTGACGTGCTGGTACAGACTTGCGACACCCGGGTCCTGTTCGAGGGTGCGGGGTTTCACCGTGACGCCACGCAACCGTTCGACCACGGCCGTCATGTGTGCGGGAGTCGTGCCGCAGCATCCGCCGACCAGCCCCAGCCCGAATTCCTTCACGAACTGTTCGTGCGCCGTGGCCAGCTGGTCGGGGGTCAGCGGATAGCTCGCGCCGGTCTTCGTTAGCTGGGGCAGGCCGGCGTTGGGCATACAGATGACGGGCACGCGCGAGAACTTGGAGAGGTGACGCAGGTGCTCGCTCATCTCGGTCGGCCCGGTCGCACAGTTCAAGCCGATAGCGTCGATGCCGAGTGGCTCGAGCGCGGTCAGCGCGGCGCCGATCTCGCTGCCCATCAGCATGGTTCCGGTGGTCTCCACCGTCACCTCGACGAAAATGGGCAAGCGGATGCCGGTCTCGCTAATGGCCTGCTTGCATCCGTTCACCGCGCTCTTGGTCTGCAGCAGGTCTTGCGAGGTTTCAATGAGGAACGCGTCAGCGCCACCACGGATCAACCCGAGCGCTTGCTCGGCAAACGTGGCCTTGAGGTTGGCATAGGTGGTGTGGCCAAGGCTCGGCAGCTTGGTACCGGGCCCCATCGAACCGAGCACCCAGCGCACGCGACCGTCGCGGACTTCGATTTTTTCCACGCTGGCGCGGGCGATCTCGGCGCCGAGCCTGGCGAGCTCCTCGATCCGATCTTCGATCCCGTAGTCCGAGAGGTTGGACCAGTTCGCACCGAAGGTGTTCGTCTCGATAGCGTCGATGCCGGTTTCGAGATAGACGTCGTGAATGGCCGCGATAATGTCGGGGCGGCTCACGTTGAGAATCTCGTTGCAGCCCTCAAGCTGCTGGTAGTCATCGAGGGTGGGGTTGTGTTCCTGCAACATGGTTCCCATGGCCCCATCGGCAATGACGACGCTGGAATTAACAGCATCAAGCAGGGCCTGCGATCGAGCCGGGCGCGCCGCATCAACGGATGTTTCGGCGTCATTCATGGGCACAGAAGTCATTCGCACAGCTTAACGGCGGGCGCGAACCGTGCGCGGCGCCGAAGTAACGTTTCTTAGCGTGCGTGACTGGGTTGAAGTGATCTGCCCTTCGACACCCCCGATTCAAGTAGTCCGAATCAACTACTCCGATTCGAGGGCGCCGAGTGCACAAATGCCACGTGGAGCCAGAGCCCACTCGATGAATGGTGGTCATACCGTATGTCAGACACCGGTATTAGAGCCCCCGCGTTTCCATCATTATCGAGCGATGCCCTGGCCGATCCTCCCCCGAGGACCCACGTTAGACATGTCTATCGTACTGCTTTTTCGGGCCGGACGCACACCCTCACGCTGGCTGACCCCACCAAGGGGTAGGCTAAACGCGCAAACAGGGGGCAGTGCATGAGCTACGAATTACGTCGGAAACGGGCGCACACGATGGTCGCCCGGCTCTGTTTGCCCCGACCGCTCACGGCCGAGTTGCTGCACCAGCACATGGAATCGGTACGCGGTAAGAAGATCGTGGTGCAGAGCGCAACTCCACGCATGCTCGAGGTCGGGGTCTGCGGGCTCTGGATCGCAGTGGCCGGGGAAAGTTTTGAACGCATCCACCACGCACCAACGACGTCACTCGTGCACCGGCAACAATTTATCAATCACGAGTTCGGCCACATGATTCTCAATCAGGAACAAGAGCTGCTTTCGGCGGAACGCGTCGCACTGCTCGCGCCGCTTATCCCCATGGATGCCATCGTCTACGCGCTCTCGCGCAGCCAGTTCACCGACGAGCAGGAAGCGCTGGCCGAAGCCATCGGCGATCGACTGGCCCTCATCATTCTCGCGGATGCACCGGAGGCTGCCCACGGCACCCAAACCGGATTCGGACGGGTGCTGTAGTGCAAACGATTCTCTTCACTCTGTCCGCCGTCTTTTGGATCGCCGCAGTGGCCTGCGTGCCATCGGCCATTCGCGGATTACGCCGGCCGCTCTTGCTGTTCCTGGTGGTCTTTGCCTTAACCATGACCCTGATGCCCCAACGGGTATACGAGCCCGTCGATGCGTTGCTCGGCAACGGCAACGTGACCTATTTCATCTTCCACGCCCTCACCATCGTGGCCATCGCATTGCTCGACGTCATTGTGCAGGAAGCCATGTCACCGCGCGGTCTCACGCGAGCTCGCAAACGCGCAACCACCCTCATTACCGCGGCGATCGTTCTCGTGCAAGCCGGTCTGTTCTTCGGCAGCGACTGGCGCATCACTGACGATATCGCCGCGTCGTTCATTCCCCGGTGGGATTTCACCGCGTACGCGGCCACGACCTGGATAGCGATGGGCATCTTCGCGGTGTCGTTCGGTATCGCGTGCATTCGAGACCTGCGACGGCAGCACCGCCCGGTGACCCTGATCTCGGTGAGTCTCATACTCCTGGCGTGCCTGGGAGTTCTCACGTACGCCATCATCAGCCTGACCAGCGCCATCCTGGCTGTGCTGTACGCAGACTATCTTCTGGTCGGTTGGGGCCGAATCGCTTATAACCTGAGCTTGCTCCTCTCGCCGATCAGCCTTGTCATCGGCCTGGGCCTCACCGCCTCCGTCGATGGGCTGGCATCCGCTCGCAAAAACCTTCTCGACCGCGTGCTGTTGTGGCGCATCACACCGTTGTGGCACCGGCTCCTGGCGAACACCCCGGAACTCAGCATCGAGCGCGCGCTGTCACCGGTGCAGCTGCTCACCGTTCGTAAGCCAGGGGCGCACCTGTATCGGCGGCATGTCGAGATTCGGGACAGTGTGCTGCTACACCCCGAGCAGGCCGTCAGCCAGGTCGAACTGGCCCTGATCGACCGGGCCGAAGTGCGCACTCAGACCGCGTTGCCAATCGAGCACCCGCCACTCATCGGATCGACACGATGACCGCCGCGCGGAACTCAGGCGAGGTAAGCCCGCAGCTGGAATTGGCACGCAAGCTTAATTTGCTGCTCGACGTCGTTGTCGCCGAAGGCAACACTCCGTACACCTATCGCCAAATCGAAGCGGGGCTGAACGAACGCGGACTGACCCTGTCCCGCGCACGCTGGGCCTACATGATCACGGGCGAAGGCCCACTCGTCACCGATCCGGCGCTGCTGACCGGCATCGCCGAGTTCTTCCGCATCCCCCCGGAATACATGCTCGGCTCCGATGACGACCTGCCTGAGCGGGTCGACGCTCAACTCGCCTTCGTGAAGAACCTGCGCGTTGCGCGCGTGGTGAGCTTCGCGGCCCGAACCCTGAGCGATGTTTCCCCCGAGACCCTCCGGTCGATCACCGAGCTGCTCGAAACCGACACACCTAACCAGGAATAACCGTCCCCACCCTTAACCGCTAGGAGCTTTTCGTGCCCATCACTGCTTTTCTCGACATCCATGTAAAAACCGAATCGCTCGCCGACGCCCCCGACGTGCTGCGCGAGACGCTTATCGCAACGAGAGCCTTCAACGGATGTCTCGGCGTGGATGTTCTCGTCGATACCGAAGACCCCACCCACTTCGTACTGGTGGAAAAGTGGGCGTCGCTGGAGCATGACGCCGCTTATCGCACCTTTCGAGCCGGGCCAGGAAAGTCACCCCTGGGAGCAATTCTGACCGGTCCGCCTGCGCTGACCAAGTTCGAAATCGCCACAGATATCTAAGGCGGCGTGTCAGCCTTTGAACCACAGAGGCTGACGGCCACCGACAGTTGTCCCCTTACGCCCAGCCGCTGTGCCTATGCTGAAGAGATATGCGACTTCTTTTGATCCGCCACGGCCAGACTCCCGGCAACGTTCTCGGGCGGCTCGATACCGCGCGCCCCGGTCCGGGGCTGACCGATCTCGGCCTGCGCCAGGCAGCCGCCATTCCCGATGCGCTACGCTCCGACCCGGTCGACGCTATCTTCGTGTCGACGCTGTTGCGCACCCGGCTCACGGCGAATCCACTCGCCGCCGATCGTGGCCTCGAGGTGCAGGTCGCACCGGGGTTGCACGAGATTGACGCCGGGGCTCTGGAGGGGCTGCGTGATCGGGCATCCGTTCGCACCTATCTGGAAATGGCGATCGCCTGGGGCTCCGGTGACCTCGATAAGCGGATGCCGGGGGCTCACGACGGTCACGAATTCTTTCGTCGGTTCGATGCCGACATTGCCGCCGCGGCCGAGCAGTCGGAGGTCGCCGCGGTGTTCAGCCACGGCGCGGCCATTCGGGTATGGACCGCTGGCCGCGCGCGCAACGTGCCGCCAACCTTCGCGGGCGAGAACGAGCTCGACAACACCGGTGTGGTCGAGCTGACCGGCTCGCCCGAGGAAGGCTGGACCCTGCTGTCCTGGGCCGGCCTGCCGATGGGCGGGATGGCGCTGGCCGACCTCGGCGCTGCCGATCCGATCGGCGATCCGCTCGACGACTAACCTGTCGCAGGCCGCCAGCGTTGGTCGATGGGGGTCGCGAAAACGCTACTGCGTTTTGGCGCGGGCAACTCGAGGGCGTACGAGGGCGTGACTGTCGCGCAGCAGCTGCTCGGTGAGCTCGACTGGTATGTGACCGTCGAGCACGATCGTGATCCAGTGCTTCTTATTGAGGTGATAGCCCGGTGTGATCCACTCCGGAAACTCCTCACGCAACGCGCGGCTCTCTTCCGGGTCGCACTTCAGCGACACCGTAAGCGGGTCGCCGGCCAGGGCCGAGAGCGCGAAGATTTTGCCGTTACCGCTGGTCTTGAACACGCTCGTCTCCTCACCAAAGGGAAAGGTCTCCACGGCCTGCGGCAGGCTGAGGCAGAAATCGACGAGCGCGTCCGGTGTCATGCCGCCAATCTAGGCCGCGACGAGGTTCATAGCAGCGGCCGTCAGCTCGACCGAGCGTAGGCGGCCCTCGATGAACGGTGACTGGTGGGCGAGAATCAGTTCGTCAGCCCCGGTTCCCTCGGCAAATTCCTGGAGATAGGCGCGCACCTCGTCGGCCGTACCGACGGCTGAATAGCGCATCATGTTGGCAATATTGCGGCCCTCGGGGGTGGTCAAGAACACGTCGATCTGGTCGTCGCTGTACTCCGGGGTAGCCGGTCCGCGGGAGAGCATGCCGCGCACCCGGGTGCGGCGGGTCTCGTCAAACTGCTGCTCAGCATCCGTTTTCTCATCGGCCGCGATCACGTTGGCGGCAATGATGAGGTACGGCGCCGCGAGCTGTTCAGAGGGCGTGAAGTCGCGGCGATAGAGCGCGATGGCCTCGTGCAACAAATCGGGCGCGAAGTGCGACGCGAAGGCGTAGGGCAGCCCGAGGGCTGCGGCGAGCCCGGCGCCAAACAGCGACGATCCCAAGATGTACAGCGGTACGTTGGTGCCGGCACCGGGAACGGCCTGCACACCGGGCACGATCGACTGGCCGCGCAGATACGCCTGTAGCTCCATGACGTCCTGCGGAAACTGGTCGGAGGCGCGCGGGTCGCGGCGCATGGCCCGAGCGGTATTCTGATCGCTGCCGGGAGCCCGACCGAGGCCGAGGTCGATGCGGTCGGGGTAGAGCTCCGCGAGGGTGCCATACTGCTCGGCGATCACCAGCGGCGAGTGGTTGGGCAGCATGACACCGCCGGATCCGAGCCGAATGGTGCTGGTCTGCCCGGCAACGTGGCCGATCAGAATGCTCGTCGCTGACGATCCGATGGTCGGCATGTTGTGGTGCTCGGCATACCAGACGCGCTCATACCCGTATTTTTCGGCACTTTGGGCGAGCGCGACACTCGCCGCATAGCTCTCCCGAGCGGTCTGCCCTGGGGCAATTGGGGCGAGGTCAAGAATGGACAGCGGAATAGTCATAATTGGGTCAACACGCGCGCGCCCAAATCGTTACCCGCTGCCCGAAATGGGCGCGGGATTAGCGCCTTGACCCGCGGGCCGCGTCACGAAGTGAGTTTAATTTAGCTGTCGTGCAGTCAATCCACACGATGGCGACCTAGCCTCGACTGTAGAGACCAGCTCCGCGCTGTCGGAGAGTGACATCGGGCTTCGATGTGGATCGTGCCGTACGCATGATTGAGTCGAGGCAAGCACGTGCTTCGGCACTCGCGTTTGTTCGGCATCTCAGACGAGGTGCCCCGCTGAACTGGAACCACAATCATGACCGATGACGAACTTCTTCTTGAAATCGACTACACCGGCTACGACAGCTCCTGCCGAGATCCGCACGTCACGCCCGCCGCCGACCTGGTTGAGTGCCGCCGCCTGCGCGGCCACGGCGACGAGCCGCACGGTACTCGGGCCGGCGTGCGCGCCATCCGTTGGAAAGTGGATGCCTCTTCCCTGGCTGCGTAGCCGCGCTGCTGAGGGCTGCGCCCTACCGCCGCCAGTGGTGAGCCGCGCCCACGTTCCCGCCCGGGGCCTGGCACCGCATTGCGCTTCAATGACACAACCTCCAGTGCAGATTTCTTGATCAAAATATGACGGGAAATAGGTTGTGCGTTCTATGGTGATGACCTTGGACTATTCGCTGTCAGACCCGAGCCGTCTGGCGATAATAGAGCAATTTCTGGCTTCGTGGCGATGAAAACATACCGCGCAATTGCCACATCACTTCAGGAGTGATATTTGAATTTCTCTCGCTTTTATATTCGATTCGAGGTAGAATCGTTGTGAAGGAGGCGATGGCGCCCATGTTCATGGAAAACCCCGGTGAGTCCAGTTCGAACCCCATTATTGCGGCGGTTGAGCAGGCTCGGGAGATTCTCTTGGCGGCGTTGGGTGGGGTGTCGTTTGGGTCGCTGGGTGATGACGAGTCGTTGAGCATGTTGCTGGCGCTCGAGAGTGTGGGCCGGGTTGTTGATGGTGCGCGGGTGCTGTCGACGACGGATGTGTTGCGTCGTTCCGAATATCTTGATGTGTCCGTTGCCCAGACTGCCGAGGCGATGCCGGCCGATCAGCGCGAGCTGGCCGCGGCTGGCGCGGTGTCTCTGGCTCGGCGGCTGGGCTGCCGGAGCGGTGTTGTGCTGGTCTCCACCTTGGCCCGTCTGTCCCGTAGTGAGGTGCGGCAGCGTGCGTCGCTGGGTAAGAATGCGGGTGAGCGGATGCTGCTGGGCCGGCCTCTCGCGCTGGCCTATCCTGTCGTGGGTGAGGCGTTGCAGGGTGGGGAGCTCGGTGTGGAGCAGGCCCGTGTGATCGTGTCGGTGCTCGATGGTCTGCGTTCCTCGGTGCTGGTTGATGACCTGGATCGGGTGGAGCGGTCCCTGGTGGCGAGCGGGTCCGGTGCGATCACCCCGCAGACCGAGGGCCTGCCGGGTGCGGGCATCGCGTTTGCGCCGGAGTTGCTGCGTCAGCAGGGCATTGCGTGGCAGGCGCGTCTCGCACCTGACGGGTGCGCGCCGGGCGAGTCCACGGCGGAACGGCGCAGCTGGTTCACCTTCGGTGGGCTGGCGAACGGGGGCTACAGCCTGAACGGCTGGCTGACCACCCTTGACCGCGCCATCATCAGCACCGTCTTTGACGCGTATCTCTCCTCGGCTGCGGCCAACCCGGTTCCCGGGGCGGCGCCGCGTGCCACGGTCGCGTTCCGTGAGACCGATCTGGTCGAGGCGGACAGCACAGACGGCAGCACGAGCGACGGCATGATCATTGATTGCGACAGCAGTGATAGCAGCGACAGCGATAGCGACGGCGACACCCGTCAAGGCGTCACCGCCGTCACCGCGATCGGCTCACAGACTGACTGTGGCGAGCAGGCCGAACAGGACGCGCCGGACGAGCTAGACGAGCGGGACTCGCAGTCCGCGCAGGACGCGCTGAGCGAAAGCGGCGACATAGCCCAGGGTCAGGATGAACGACGCAGCCCGAACAGCCCGAACGGCAAGAACGACGAAGCCGACAGCCAGAACGACCAGAACATCCAGAAGGACAGCGGCGACGAGCGACCCCGGGGAAACGCGGGCGAGGTGCGCAGTCCGTGTCCGCAGGAACCGGTCGATACGCGGTCGATTGGTGAGAAGCAGGCCGGGATCCTCCGCGCGATATTTGAGGCGGCCGCTCGGCAGCCCGGCACTCCGACGATGGGCGGCGCGGCACCGACGGTGCTCGTGCACATCAACATCGATGACCTCCTCGCTGGGCGCGGGGCCGGCTGGATCGATGGCGTCGATGGGCCCCTCACCGTGAAGCAAGTCGATGAGTTGGTTTGTGCCGGTGGGTATCAGCCTGTTTTGTTCGGCCACAGCGGCAAGATCTTGCACCTCGGTGACAGCAACCGGTTCTTCACCGCGAGTCAGCGCCGTGCGTTGGCCGCCCGCGATGGCGGCTGCGTCATCCCCGGCTGCACCGTGCCACCCCATCTCACACAGACGCACCACGTTGTTCCCTGGCGTAAGGGAGGCCCCACCGACATCGATAACGCCGTGCTCCTATGTAACGCCGGGCATGCCAGCATCGAAACGTCCGGCTGGGAGATCAAGATGATCGACGGCCGCCCCTGGGTACGCGGACCCCTCATCTTCGACCCCACCCAAACCTGGCGACCCGCCGGCCAAAACCGCGCCGCCACACCCGCCGAGAAACCCAACTGGGAAGAATAGGCCCGATCGGCCGCGGAGCTCGACCGACGGCATGGCTGGATTGGGCAGACTGCCAGCGCCGGCCGATGGTGGTCTCGGCATGCTCGACCAGCGGGTGCGCCGATGGTGGTCTCGGCAAGCTCGACCAGCGGGTGCGGGTGGCACCTCGCTGATCGATGGGGCCGCGCCGCCCGACGTCGGCATGGAGCACCAAACCTCGCGGCGAACGGCGTAGTGTCGATGGGTGCAACTGACATGGACTAATGACTAAAGAGACCCGGGTGCTCGGGTTCACCGAATGGCGCGCCCTCGAGCAGGCCCACGAGCAGCGCGCCGACGCGTTCACCCGTGACCGCCGCGAGCGCGCGGCAACCGGCCAGACGCATCCGGTCGAGGATTTTCTCTTCACCTACTACCCGTTTCGCCCGGGCTTGTTGCGCCGCTGGCATCCCGGCGTTGGCGTGCTCCTGGAGGGCGCCGCCGACCAACCGCGCGCAAGCTGGAAGTGGTACAGCACGACGGGCACCGACAGCCAAGTGGATGCCGCAGCCTTCTCCGAGAAAAATGAGCGCGTCATCCGCTTCATCGGTTCACTGCTCTCCGCCACCCGTCAGCGCCCAGCCCACTTTGGCTGCTTCGGATTGCACGAGTGGGCGATGGTCTATCGCCAGGATGAGCACCGGCATGTTGCGCCGCTGCGGCTCGGGCAGAGTGACACGGACGCCGTCGTCGACGGCAACCGAGTGGCTTGCAGCCACTTCGACGCGTTTCGGTTCTTCACCCCGCCGGCGCTACCGCTCAACCAGCTGCAGCCGTCCCGGGAGAACCAGCCGGCGATGGAGCAGCCGGGCTGCCTACACGCCGGTATGGACATCTACAAGTGGGTGATCAAGCTCGGTCCGCTCATTCCCGGCGAACTCTTGCTCGACTCCTTCGAGCTCGCCCGAGACATTCGCACCCTGGACATGGAGGCCTCCCCGTACGACCTCGCCGACTGGGGCTATGCGCCGGTCGAGGTCGAAACCGCTGCGGGCAAGGCCGAGTACGTACGCCACCAGCGCGGTTTCACCGAGCGCAGCAACGTCTTGAGAGAGCGCGTCGTCGCGCTGCTGGGCTGAGTCGCCGAGATTACTGAGGGGCGATCGCAGGGTGGTTTTCTAAAATCTACCGCCACCACTACGACGCGAGCCGCCGCCACCGAAGCCTCCTCCGCCACCACGACGGCCTCCGCCGCCGAAGCCACCACCGCTGAATCCACCTCCGCCACCGCGACGGCCGAAGCCACCTCCTCCACCGAAGATTCCCCCGCGGCCCCCGCCGCCACCAAGCAGAGAACTGATCAGGATGCCGCCGAGAACGGCGCCCATCGTGCCATTTGCACCGCCACCCGAACCAGAGTTGCCGAACATGCCACCGAGGCCAGCATTACCCGAGCCGGCCGAGAATCCGTTCACGTCTCTCTGCGCTAGCGCGATACCCTCCGCGGCAAGGGTGTTGGCCCGGGTAGCGAGAGGAAGCACGGCGACCGGATCGGCAAAGCTTTGGGAATCGGCCAACGCGATGAGACGACTCGCCTCGGCAAGCCGCGTACGCGCCCCTGCCCCGACGGCGCCGCGGCGGGCCGTGATGAAGTCTTCGCCAGCGGAGACCTGGCTGCGGGCCGACAACAGCGTTTGATTCAGCGCGGCCTGAGTGCGCCGCGCCCCAGCCGCGGCGTCGCGCGCATTCTGAAGCACGGCATCCATTTGTACATTGGCCGCCTCAAGCCGCTGCACGAGGTCAATGGGATTGATCGTCTGCTCCGCCAGGTGCGCTCGGACCGAGGAAACGGTTTGCTCCGCCAGTGCTATCGCGCCGGGGAGGCCGGCCGATGCGGTGGAACTCTGCACAAGAGTACGCGCGGTACGGAGGTCGGTTTCGAGTTCTGTGAGCCCGGCCGTGACGCTCTGGGCGGCTCGCTGCAAATCCACGCCGAGCCGGTCGATGGCATTGACAAGCAGAATTGCCTGGTCTGACGCCCCCTCGGCGGCGCGAATGGCAACCGCGGCGGCGCTGATTTTACCCGTTTCGAGCAGAGCATTCGCCTGACCGAGGGCGTTGGTAGTGAAGGCGAGGCGGTCCCTCGCCTGAGCGGGGTTGTCGGCGACCGTAGCGATCGCGGCTGCGGTATAACGCTGAGCGAGTGCGGCCAGGGCGGCCTCAGATTCGGCGAGGCGCGCATCGACGGTGGCTACTTCTGCGGCCAGCAACACGGCGGCCTCCGGCGCGCGCTTCTGGAGTTGTCTCAGTTCATCGAAGTCGGTGACCTGTTTGTCGAGGGCAGTGTTGGCCTCGTCGCAGAGCGCAATGATCTGGGTATACCAGTCGCGCTGTTGCTGTTCGGTGTCGGGTTCCGCGTCATCAAGACGTTGTTGCACGGCAAACCCGCGCATGATTTGCTCTTTGGCCGTGCCGAGCGCGACCGTGAATGCCCGCGTTGATTCCGTTCCGAATTGGGCGATGGCAAACCCGAGTTCCTGTTCGCTGGTTTTGATGGCGTCATCCGTATGAATGAGCGCACTGGCCGCTTGCTGCTTGAGGCGCTCGGTCGGCACCGTGGGTCGCGTGCCAACCCCCGCGCTGCCAGTGAGGGAGCCGACCCGCCGTCGACGCACAACCAAGAAGACCAAAGCTCCGACCACAATGAACACAATGATGGTAATCAGCGCAATCCAGATCCCGCTGAGTGAACCATCAGCCGCGCCGCTTGGCGTCGCCTCCCCCGGCGTGATTGGGCCAGTGACGACCGGCGCTCCGTTCATGCTCGCCGTGAGCCCGGCTGCTGCACCGATCGCGGCGCCGGCCCAGTCATTCTCGCGCAGTGCTGGTTCGATCGCGGTTGTCTCAACGTCGGCTAACTGGGTATCCGTCAACGGAAAGTCGGACGCGACCGAGAGCTGGTATAACCGGTCGCTGACGGCGATGGACAGAAGCACGTCGTTGATGCCCATTCCGTTCTCGTCCGCGGTCTGATCGGACCACTGTTCCGGGGGATCGACGCCCGTGAAGCTGTCGACGTAGGTGACGTAGAGGTCGATCCGGGAGTCGGCATAGAGATCGTCGAGCGCAGCGGAAACGTCACTTTCCCGCGCACCGAGCGCCTGCACGGTGTCGGCAATTTGGCTGGCGCCGAAACTGACCGGGTCCTCGGCCTGCGCTGCGGCGGGGACACCCACCGTCAGTGCCACAATCAGGAGCCCGGTACCGAACGTGAAACGTGCCCGCAATTGGTCTGCTTTCTCGCGTTGGTGTCGTTGAGCAGAGTTGAAGAAGAAATAGGCCTGCATTTTCAGAAAACGAATCACTGGGCAGATGCCGTGGCGGTTCTGGTTCGACAATCCACAGGCGGGGCCGCGGGCGAAGTTGCCACTATGCAGGACTTTCCAAAAACTTCTATACCGTTCAGTCGCGCGGGTACGACTCGATGATCTCGCGCATGCGCGGCAGACCAAACTGGTCGGCGATGGCAACGCCACTGTGCGTGCCGAGCAGAGGGTCGGCATCCGCTTCGAGGAGCACGCGCAAAATCGCCTCGTTGTTGCGAAAGACCGCACACGAGATGGCGGTCTGGCCCATGGCATTAATAACGGATGAGTCCGCCCCGCGCCTCAGCAGCTCAGCGACGGTCTCGGCGTGCTGCTGATAGGCCGCGACGATCAATAGCGTGTCTCCTCGGGGGTTGAGCGTGTTGATGGGCACACCGGCATCGATCATTTCGCCCAAGGGGCCGGTGAGCCCGTCGCGGGCGAGGTCGAAGACGCCCTCGATGACCTGTGGGCTGGGGGTGTTCTCGTTCACACTGTTCTCGTTCACTGGCTGCTCCTGCTCGATAATCGGTGTGCCCAGCGTAACGGCGCCTGCCACCACCACCCACCGCGCTGGCGCAAGGACGTCGTCATCGTGCAGTCCGCCCTGCTCCCGGCAAGGTGACCGGCGCCGGGGCATCCGTGGTGAAATAGGGGGATGTTGCAGCGAACCGCCCCCGAGCACCACTTTGTTTTGTCCCCGGACGGCGTGCAGCTGGCCACCTACGAGATGGGCAACCCGGAGCACCCCACCGTGTTCGTGGTGCACGGCTTCGCGTCGAGCGTGATCGCGAACTGGCACGCAACCGGATGGACCCGCGACCTCACCCGCGCCGGCTTTCACGTGATCGGCATCGACCAGCGCGGCCACGGCGCGAGCGACAAACCGCACTCCCCCGACGCGTACACGATGGAGCTGCTCGTCGCCGACGTCGAGGCGGTGCTCGACGCCTACCTGCTCACCGAGGTGCGCTACGTCGGCTACTCGCTCGGCGCGCGCGTCGGATGGAAGGCCGCCCGCGACCTCGGCGACCGCATCACCCAGGCCGTTCTCGGCGGTATCCCCGACGGCGACCCACTCAAACGCTTTCAGATAGCGGATGCCCGCGCCCACCTCGAACACGGCGCCGCCGTCACCGACCGCCTCACCGGTACCTACCTCGAGATGGCGAAGTCGCTTCCGGGCAACGATCTCAAGGCGTTGGTTGCCCTAGTCGAGGGCATGCGGGATGGCCCGCAGCCCGGCGCCGCCAACGCACCCGGCCAGCCGCTACTGTTCGCAACCGGTAGCGAGGACAGCATCCTGGGTGCCTCCCGAGCTTTGGCCGAGGCCACGCCGAACGGCAGTTTCTTCGAGATTCCCGGCCGCAATCACTTCAATGCGCCAACGTCGCGGCACTTCCGCGAGGCGGCACGGGCGTTTTTGAAGGCTTAGCCCAGCGACACGGTTCCGGCGTCGTCGACGTGCCAACTCGGGTTGTGCGCGATCTCCCAGATGACGCCGTTGGGGTCGGCAACGTGGCCGTGAAAGATTCCACCGAATGTGCCGTCCTGGGCGGGCTTCAGCACGGTGCCGCCGGCGGCTTCCATCGCCGCGATTGTGGCAGTGACTTCGTCGCGACTTTCGAGGTTGTGCGAGAGAGTCATGCCGCTCGCGCCGGTGGTGGTCTGGTCGCGCTGCAGGTCGGTATCGAACTTTTCGGCGTCGAACAGCCCGAGCATCAGGCCAGGCCCAACCTGAAAGAACACGATCTCGCCGCGAACATCCACGAGCGGCGTCCAGCCGAGGCCGTCGCGATAAAACGTGCGAACCGCCTCGAGATCCCTCGTGGCCAGAGTAATGAAGTTCACGCGTTGTTCCATGAGACCAGTTTTACAGGGGCACCTGCGCGTTACAGGCGCGAAGCGGCGGTAACGTAGGCTCGAAACGAGCCCGGTTCCGTGGCCGCCGGTCGGAGGCACGTCGATTATGGCAGGGGGATGCTGATGCCGACCTTACGGGTCACCGATTCCGTGCTCAGCGACTTTCCGAGCACGGTGGCCGAAGAGTTTCGGGCGACCGATTCCGCCCTTGGCCGAACGGTGAACTGACCATGTGGACCGTCGCGAATCCGGGGCTGGGCGAGCCCGACAGCATCCTTTCTGAGGCCAGAGTACGTTCCGGCAAAGCGGATGCCCTCCGTACCCTCCAAACAACGCTGGCCGGCGCGCAATCCCAGGCTCAAACGACCGACTGGACGGCGGTCTCCCGCGACGCCTTCGTGGAGCGGCTCGTGGCCCTGGTTCCCGAGATCGACCTGCTGATTCACGGGTTGGACGCGCTCGCCCGTGTCGCCGCCAACCGGCTCAATGCCAGCACGAGGATCACCGAGATCGACGCCGAATCCGCCAAGCTCGACGCCGAAAACGCCGGAATGGACCGCACGCGAGGTCGGTGGGAGCAGAGTTACGGCAGAAGTGACCAAATCGTCAAGGAGCAGGAACTGCTGGAGGCCGAGCGCAGCTACCTGCAGCGAGCGATCGACGGCAAGAATCAGCTCTACCTCTATGACTATGAGGGGGCGCGCATCATCCAAATGCTTGGGA
Organism: Cryobacterium sp. Y11; assembly: GCF_002929535.1. Lineage (GTDB taxonomy): Bacteria > Actinomycetota > Actinomycetes > Actinomycetales > Microbacteriaceae > Cryobacterium. Next base: position 82,273 of record NZ_PJJO01000050.1, on the reverse strand, counting down.
CGCCCTCGAGCGAAACACGACAGCGCATCACCTATGTCCCCGGCACGATGAGCAATATGGAGATGTTCCAAGACGGATCGGTCCAGCCGCTGTCCGATTGGATCGTCAACCAGCATCCAGACACTGTCGCCTTTATCTATAAGGATGGTCTCTTTCCCGGAGACTCGGACGGCCCTCGCGGCGACCTGGTAAAGGGAATACCGGATGCGAATCCGTCAGAGTTCGCCAAGCAGACCGGCCCGGTCCTGGCCGACTTCGAGACGGGCCTGGCTGCTGACCACCGGTTCACCGACGTTATCTCGACCGCCATCAGCCACAGCTGGGGGCTTGCCAACATCACCTCCGCGGAAGTATCAGGAGCCCACTACGACTAGGTGGTCTCGCTGACGGGAGCGTGGATGCCGAAAAACTGGATGCCCGATCCCGAAACCAATTACGCCGACTTGTCCTACGACGATATCTTGCAGACTGGCCAAGGCCTTGGCGTCGTCGGAGACGGGAACAATCCGCGCGCCAGTGGCGCATTTGATTCCGGGCCGTACTATGAGGGGCCTAATTGGTACCCGAACGTGATGGTGGACATTCACAGCCTCGTCGCTACTGACGACCCTCGCAACAATAAGGTCATCAGGGACCTCGAGAAGTGGATGTACAAGTGAAATCGACGATCATTGCTGGCATAGGCGTTGGCGTACTCGTCCTGGGACTGGGACTCACCGCTTGCGCAGCACCCTTCGGTGCAGAGAAGGAGACCACTCTGGACGTGCAGACAGCCAAGGGCATCGCGGTGGCGTTGGAGGATGAGACCGCGCTTTTGGTACCGCCACAGAACGTGGCTGACCCGACTCAACGGAAGACCGCGCACCTGCTCGGTTGCGTCGATGGAGGCCATCAGTGGTCCGGTAGGACAGTTGTGACGTTTGCGGGTGAGGTTGACCCCCAGAGCATTGTCGACACCATTGCAGCCGCGTGGAAGCTCAAAGACGGTGTCACCGTGGAAAAGAATGCCGCCGCCACTGGTAACGATGCCGAAGTTGATATGACGGTTGAGACGGGTGGGTTCTATACCGCAGCCATTTGGAATTCGGGCACGCAGCTCTACATCACCTCCTTCTCGCCGTGCTTCGAGCTGGAGGAGGGGCAGCATCCGTCGGATGAGTACTAACCAGCCGCGATCCTTTACGCATCCGCGCTGAGTGCGGCAGAAAGCGGATGCGGCGGCCGCCGGCATCCGCTTTCAAAGTTGCCGGACCAGCCTTGACCCCGGGGGCGGTCTGGTCGGCTACCTTTGATACTATGACCGCACCAGACACCACTGCGCAGAACGAGGCAGAAACTGCCACTGCCACCAAGACATTTGCCGATCTCGGACTCAATGACGCCATGCTTAAGGCGCTCAAAGTCGTCGGCTACGAAACCCCCTCGGCCATTCAGGCCGCCACTATTCCCCCGCTGCTGGAGGGTCGCGACGTTGTCGGACTCGCCCAGACCGGTACCGGCAAGACGGCCGCGTTCGCGCTGCCGATTCTGAACCGGCTCGACCTGTCCCAAAAGAACCCCCAAGCCCTCGTGCTCGCGCCCACGCGTGAGCTCGCGCTGCAGGTCTGTGAGGCCTTCGAGAAGTACGCAGCCCACATGCGCGGCGTGCACGTGCTGCCGGTCTACGGCGGACAGGGTTACGGCCAGCAGCTGTCGGCCCTGCGTCGCGGGGTGCACATCGTTGTGGGTACTCCCGGTCGCATCATGGATCACCTTGCCAAGGGCACCCTTGACCTGTCGGAGCTGAAGTTTCTGGTGCTCGATGAGGCCGATGAGATGCTCAACATGGGCTTCGTCGAGGACATCGAGACCATTCTCGCCGACACTCCAGACGACAAGCAGGTCGCGCTGTTCTCGGCCACCATGCCGGCGCAGATTCGTCGTATCTCCAAGAAATACCTGCACGACCCCGAAGAGATCACGGTCAAGAGCAAGACCACGACCAGCGCGAACACCACCCAGCGCTATTTGATGGTGTCGTACCCGCAGAAGCTCGATGCGCTCACCCGCATTCTCGAGGTCGAGAACTTCGAGGGCATGATCATCTTCGCCCGCACCAAGAACGAGACCGAGTTGCTGGCCGAGAAGCTGCGTGCGCGCGGTTATTCCGCCATGGCGATCAACGGCGACGTACAGCAGGTGCAGCGCGAGCGCACCATCAACCAGCTCAAAAGCGGCAAGCTCGATATTCTCGTTGCAACGGATGTCGCCGCTCGCGGCCTCGACGTGGAACGCATTAGCCACGTCGTCAACTACGACATTCCCATCGACACCGAGTCGTATGTGCACCGCATCGGCCGCACCGGCCGCGCTGGCCGCTCGGGCGCAGCGATCAGCTTCGTCACGCCGCGCGAACGTCGCCTGCTCTCCGCGATCGAAAAGGCTACTCGTCAGCCGCTGACCCAGATGCAACTGCCGAGCGTTGAGGACGTCAACGTGACGCGTCTGACTCGCTTCGACGATGCCATCACCGCGGCGCTCGATGAGACTGACCGGATCAGCAAGTTCCGCGACATCATCGCGCACTACGTCTCCCACCACGACGTGCCCGAGGTCGATGTGGCCGCGGCCCTGGCCGTTGTCGGGCAGGGCGCGACTCCCCTGCTGCTCTCGGCCGAGGATGTTCGCGCCCAGCAGCGCCTCGAACGCGACGAGCGGGTCGAACGCTCCGAGCAGCGCGGCGACCGCCCAGAGCGTGGCGGTCGTTCTGACCGGCCTGACCGCTCAGACCGGTTTGGTCGGGATGACCGTGGCAGCCGCGATGACCGTGGCAGCTACGCTCCGCGCGAAGACCGCCCCGTGCGCAGCGAACGCCCGATGCGCTCCAGCGGCAAGCCGATGGCGCAGTACCGCATCGAGGTCGGCAAGCGTCACAAGGTGGAGCCGCGTCAGATCGTCGGCGCCCTCGCCAACGAGGGTGGCCTGAGCCGCGACGACTTCGGGCACATCAAGATTCTGCCGGAATTCTCGCTGGTCGAGCTGCCAGCTGACCTGTCGAATGACGTGTTCTCCAAGCTCTCCGCGACGCGCATCAGTGGCAAACTGATCGAGCTGCGGGTCGACGCGGGCGGCGCTTCGCGCTCCTCCGAGCAGGGTGATCGCCCGCCGCGCGCTCCGCGCCGCGAGTACTAGACCCCGAAAAAACACCCTCGTCGTTCGCGGCGAGGGTGTTTTTTGTGTGGGCCGTCATCGGGGCGAGTGCGGTCGCCCGCGCCTCCCTCAGATTCATGCGGGCTCGAGCAGGTTGGGGGCGGGGCGCGATGGAGTCGGTTGTGGCGTGCGATATTGGGCGGCAGCATCCGTCTATTGTCTACCCGCGGAGCGACCACGAACGGATGCCGCAGCGCATCACAAAACGGGGCGAATGGTATGTTACAGGCATGAGCGAAACCACCTCGCCACCGTCAGCGGCGCTCCCCTCGGGCTGGCTGCGACTCGACCGCGCAGGCTGGTGGGGCGCCTTCGCGGTGACCCCCATGAACGGCATTGTCCTCGGCATCGTACCGATCAACCTTGGATCCACGTTCTCGCACATGCTAAACGTTTCGCCCTGGTGGGGATTTCTCATCGCCCTCGGCTCGGCCATTCCGGTGCTTCTGGTGCTCTATCTCGTGCAGCGGCTGCGCTACCCACAGGCCTGGGTGAACTTCGACACCGGCGAGATGCGTGCTGGCCGGCGGGTCGTGCCACTGGCCGACATCACCTGGGCCCGCCTCGATCTGTTCGACCGTAAACGCAGCCACACCCGCATGCTCACGCTCCGATTTGGCGCCGAAGGCGGGCCGCGGGCATCCGTTCGACTGCGCGGCCGCACCGGTCAGACCCCCTCCGCCGCAGTCACCGGGGTCCTTGCGCAAATCGTGCGCCGATCGTCGATTGCCGTGCCACAGACTCCCAATGACCCCAGCGGACGCTTTGCTCGCTTCAACTTTCCCGGGGCACTCGGCCGCGACGACGCCCTCGAGGTCGTGCTGACCCCGCCAACAATCGACGATCCGCCCCCGGTACTGACCGCCTAAACCGATGTGCCAGGTGAGGTCGAAACGGATGCCGCGGCGGCGGCCTCCGGTACCGCCTCGGTCGTGCGCGGCGTCGGCACCGCCTCGGCACGCTTCGACCGCACCGCCGCGATGCCGCCGAGGATGAGCAGTCCGCCGACAAGCTGCAGCGGGCTCAGCTGCTCCCCGAGCAGCAGCCACGCGAACAGCGACGCGAAAATCACCTCGAGCAGTCCGACGAACGACGCGAGCCGTGACCCGAGCACGCCGGTCGCGGTGATTCCGGTTGCGTACGCGATGGCCGTGCTGACGACCACGAGCAGCACCAGCGGTACCCACCACGGTGCCAACACTCCAAACAGCGGCAGGTCGTCAAAGGTCGCCGTGACCGAGAGCACGCCGGTGGCCCCGAGCAGACCGAGAATGACGCCGCCCCCGAGCAAACCGAACGCAGCGAGTGCGACGGCCGGCAGGTCGCGGTCAGGGCGCGCGGCAATGAAGAAGTAGGCCGCGCAGCCGATCGCGGCGAGGAACGCGAACCCGAGGCCGATCGGGTCTACCGCCTGAATCGCGCCGGGCCCGATCACCAGCACGAGGCCGCCGACGGCGAGAGCCGAGCCGAGGAACACGGCCGGGCGGGGCATCCGCTGGGAAACGGCCCAGGCGACGCCGACCAAAATCAGTGGCGCCAGAAATTCGATCAGGAGTGCGGTGGAGACCGGAATGGTCGAGATCGCTGCGAAGTAGGAGAGCTGAGTGCACGCGACGCCGACGACGCCCATGCCGAGCACCCGCCAGCGGCCGAGCCAGAGTGCTGCCCAGCGCCCGCGCAACGCGACGACCGCTAGGGGCAGCAGCACGAGTCCGGCGGTGACGGCGCGAACCGTCACCGCGGTGGCCGGCGACCATCCGGCCTCGAGCAGCGGCTTCACGAGTGCGCCGGAGGTTCCGAACGAAATGGCTGAGAGCACCGCGATGGCGAGGCCGCCAGGGACCGATGACCGCTTCACGGGGAACCCTTCGACCGAGCCTGTCATGGCCTGAATTGGCTCATACCACTGACGGTACGACCGAACGCGTGACTAGTCAAAGCGGATGCCTGCACCGGCCTGGTTCTCGACTTGTCCCGTGACGGGTCCAGGCGTTTCTGCAGCATGCGCTGCGGCAACCGCATCAACATGATCACCTTCCGCGAGCGCCAGGCCGCCGAAATTATGCCGATTCGGCCCGCACGCGAATAACGACGTTGCCAATCTTTTGCCCAGCCGCCACGTACGCATACGCCTCTCGGATCTGCTCGAGTGAAAAGGTGCGGTCGATCAGAGGCCGAAATTCGCCGGTCTCGACCAGCCCCTTCAGCAACAGCACGTCGTCTCGAGTGTCCTTCGGAAGGGGAAACAACACCCGCTTCCCACGCAGCAGCGGCGTCGTGAGCGCGAGAAGCGATTGCCTGCGGCGCGACACGGGGGCAGAGGTTTTCCGACCCCGTCCGGTTTCTGGAAGCCAAATGGTTATGCGTATCCCTTCGTCGGGAAGATGCAGCACTTCGTAGCGGCGGGCAATGGTGTCGCCGTCTGGGGTGCGTAGGTGCTTGAGCGAGGCTCGTCGGCGCTCGACGATGTGCTCGTCCCACCACTCCCCGAACAGGGGGCTCTGTTCGCGCAGCTCAGCGACAAGCGCCTGCAACGCGGTGTCGTGAAGGTTGTCGGCGTTGGCCGCGCGGAGATGGGCGACGGCTCCGCGCGCAACTTCCTCCCACTCGACGAAGATCTCGCGCGCCCGATCTTCAGTCATGAGGTAACGACACGTATTTCGCTCCCCCGACGGGAGATCGGCAAATCCGTCATAGAGCGCCAGGCCCTCAGGATTTGCCGCGACCATGTTGCTCAGCCGGTCGAGTGCGTAGGCGGGGTTCGGCCGGACGGCCTCGACCAGAGCCGCCATGCGTTGGTCGCGTATGAACTCATCTTTGCGCGCGCTCCGGGGCGATGAGGTGGCCGCGCGAAGACGGTAGAGATGCTCGCTGGCATCGACGCCTAGCTGGAGCGCGCGAGCGAGCGCATCTAGCACCGGGTCGCTGGGATGGGTTTCTCGTCCTTGCTCAAGGCGCGTGTAATAGTCGACGCTGATGCCCGACGCGGCAGCCACTTCTTCGCGGCGCAATCCAGCAACCCGGCGGCGGTTCGCACCGGTGTTCGTCTGAGGCTCCAGCTCGGCGTCGCTTCGCCGTGCCCGAAGGAATTCGCCAAGCTCATTGGGCATCAGTCGGTCTCCTCTGCACGCGCCAACAAGGGTGCGGCGCTCCTAGGAAGATTACGGCCGATCTCGCCGGCCTGGTCGCTCACGTCACCGCGACCGAGATCGGCACCGACGAGCTCGATCTGACCCGGGCGACGGCGAACGAGTGAGGCGTGACCACTATCGATTTTTTGCCTGCAAACATCCACGCTCTTGAATTCGACAACGCCACCTTCGACGTAGCCCACGCGCATCAAGTGCTGCAGCACGTCGCCGACCCCGTGCAAGCATTGCGCGAGATGGCGCGGGTGACCAAGCCTGGCGGCATCGTGGCTGTGCGCGACAGCGATTACGCCGGCTTCTGCTGGTGGCCGCAGATCCCGGCTCTCGATAGGTGGCTTGAGCTGTATCGCGCCGCCGCGCGAGCCAACGGTGGTGAGCCAGACGCTGGACGCCGCTTACTTTCGTGGGCTCACGCCGCTGGGCTCGAGGAAGTCACCGCTACCTCGAGCACCTGGTGCTACTCCACTCCCGCAGAACGAGCCTGGTGGGGAGGCATGTGGGCCGACCGCATTCTCAACTCGGCGATTGCAGGGCAACTCATCGAATCGAAACTAGCGACATCAGAAGATCTCCAGCAAATCAGCGACGCGTGGAAAGAGTGGGCTGCGAGCACAGACGGCTGGATCTCCATTCTCCACGGCGAACTGATCTACCGCGTGATCCATACCGCATACTGACCCGTTGCTGCACGAAACTTTGATTCCAAAAATCGTCATCGCGCGCACTGCGGGAGAACAACGGGTGGTCTTTACTGTGTCGGTCTCAGACTCCGCCGACCACCTGGACTAACTTCGGGGACGCAGGCGCACCGTGGGAAGCGGCGGTGCCGGGATCGGGGCGGGCTCCCCTGCGGGAAAGGTGCCAAAGCGCGGGTCGGTGATGTCGCCGTCGGCCGCACCGATCTCGACCTGCCAGTGGGTTCGGTAGGCGACGATTTCTTCGTGGCTGCGGCCGACGAAGTTCCACCACATTAGAATTTGTTCGCTCAGCGGTTCGCCGCCGATGAGCAGCATGCGCGCCGGCTCAGCGCCAGCGACTAGGGTGAGCGATGACCGACCGACCGGCGTATAGGCGAGGTGGTCCGTCGCCACGGGGGTGCTGTCCACGGTGAGCTTCCCCGCGTCGAGCAGCACGCCATGCTCAAACGACGGGTCGACCGCGATCGTGAGGTGGGCATCCGCTGTGAGTAAAATCTCGACGCCGAGCAGCGGGATGTGCGTGGTCACCGGCGACGTGCTTCCGCCGAGTGAGCCGAGGAACACCCGCATGGTCCAGCCGTCGCCGTGGAGCGGCTCGGGCCGGTAGTGCTCGAAGGTGGGCTCGATCTGACGCGCGTGCTCGGGCAGCGCGACCCACAATTGCGCACCGTGCAGAACCTCGGTGTCGGGGGTGGAGAACTCGGAGTGACTGATGCCGCGGCCGGCGGTCATGAGGTTCAGTTCGCCCGGCCGAACAATGGCTTGAAATCCCGCCGAGTCGCGATGTTCGATTTCTCCGGCGAACAACCAGCTGACGGTTTGCAATCCGGTGTGCGGATGCCGCGGCACGCTCATTCCGCCACGATCACTGACCCGGTCGGGACCATAGTGGTCGAGAAAACACCACGCCCCGATGAGGGAGCGCTGGCGCTGGGGCAGGGTGCGTCGCACGTTCATGGCCCGAAGACCGCCGAGGGGAACGTCCCGCGGTGCCAGGATCTCAACGTTGGCCTGGGTTCCTGTTGACTCGCAGATCTTTTCGACAGGATCCCGTTCGATATTGCTCACGGGGTCAGCTTAATCGCGTCCGATCGACGGGGCCACTGTGCGCGCGGCTGGACGGCGACCGCGAGCGTAGTCTGGACAGACCGCCTCACGCGCCCCGACAGACAAGGCTTCTCATGCTCCAACTCACTGAAACCGACATGCGGGCATCGTTCATCAATGCTTCGCACAGCGAACGCAAGGCCGTGACCTTACCGCCAAACCTGGCCACACTAGCCTGGGACAAGCTCGATTATCTCGGCTGGCGTGACCCCAAGATCCCGGGAATCGGTTACGTCATCGCGCGCCTCAATGACGAGCCGGTCGGGCTGCTGCTGCGCGAGCGCAAGGGAAAGATGGCGACCAGACCGCAGTGTTCATGGTGCAACGACGTGCAGCTGCCCAACGATGTGGCGTTCTTCAGCACCAAACGCGCCGGGCAGGCCGGCCGAAACGGCGACACCATCGGCATCCTGGCCTGCGCCAATTTCGAATGTTCCACGAACGTGCGCAAGCTCCCGTCGGTCGCCTACATCGGCTTCGATGTCGAGGCAGCACGCCTGCAGCGCATTGCAGCGTTGGGCGAGCACGTGCGCAACTTTTTCCAGGACGTGCGCGACGGAAGCTGAGCGCCGGCTGGCGCTTGAGGAGCACCGACGAGGAGCAGATTCAGGTTGGACATTCGGGTCGCGCACTACGACGGACTCTTCGTCGGTGAGGCGCTGCTGCTGACCGTGCTCAACGTTCAAGCGCCCGCCGGGTGCTCGGCTGAGTACGCCGCCGGCCCTTTTTCGGCGGCCACCGGATCCATCCAGAAGGCGCTGAACTCGTTGCCGTCGGGGTCTTGAAAGTCGCGCGCGTACATGAAACCGTAGTCCTGAGGCTCACGCGGCTCGGTCGCGCCGCCAGCGAGCGCCTTCTCGAGCATCGCGTCGACGTCTTCGCGGGAGTCCCGAGTGAACGCGGTCTGGGTCATTACCGCGGTACGGGGATCGGCGATCGGCTTGTCGGTGAAGGTGGCAAAGAAGTCCCGCGTGAGCACCATGAGGTAGAGGTGCTCCTCGATCACGATGCAGGCGGCGTTCTCGTCGGTGAAGGCCGGATTGACGGTCCAGCCGAGCCCGGTGAAGAATGCTTTTGAGCGTTCGAGGTCGCTCGTGGGGAGATTGACGAAAATGCGGGTAACCATGGTGACTCCTTTGTCTGTCGAGGGCGGCCCACAAGAATGCGGGCTTACCTCCATGCTTTCAAGAACAAGCGATGTGTCAAGGGCGAAGTTGATCACCGCAGGAGACCGCCATGAACGGATGATGCCAGCGCGCCTTGTGGATCACCTGATTTCATATATGATTCAGAATACGATAATAGAACAGCGCGTTCCATTATCGAACGATAGCTATATCGCCACACCGAGGAACCACACCAAGGAACCACACAGAGAAGTGAGGAAGCCGTGCAGTTTCACCACCACGGATACGTGTCCACCGATCCCCGCACCCAGGACGCGGCCGGAGCCGGTATCGACCGACCCGAGGAGCTCCCGGAAAACGTCGACGTTCTGATCGTGGGAACGGGCCCGGCCGGCATGATCACCGCCGCCCAGCTCGCTCAGTTTCCCGGCATCACCACGCGTATCGTCGAGCGCCGCGGTGGCCGCCTCCCGATCGGTCAGGCCGACGGCATCCAGGCTCGCAGCGTCGAGACCTTTCAGGCCTTCGGTTTCGCGGAGCGCATCATCGCCGAGGCCTACCGCATCACCGAGATGGCGTTCTGGAAGCCAGACCCCACCAACCCGGCGAACATCATCCGCACGGCGCGCGCCATCGATGATCCCACCGGCATCAGCGAGTTTCCGCACCTCATCGTCAACCAGGCACGCGTGTTGGACTACTTCGCCGAGGTGATGGCCAATTCGCCCACCCGCATGACGCCCGATTTCGGCTTTGACTTTCACAGCCTGACCAACAACAACGCGGGCGAGTACCCCGTCACAGTGAAGCTCGTGCACACCACCGGCGACCAGCAGGGCCAGGAGCGCATCGTGCACGCCAAGTACGTGGTCGGCGCCGACGGTGCCCACAGCGCCGTGCGCGATTCCATCGGCTGCACGATGGCCGGTGACTCGGCCTTCCACGCCTGGGGTGTCATGGACGTGCTCGCCGTCACCGACTTTCCCGACATTCGTACCAAGTGTGCGATCCAGTCCGGAACCGGCGGAAGTATCCTGCACATTCCACGCGAGGGCGGTTACCTGTTTCGCATGTACGTCGACCTTGGCGAAGTATCCCCCGATGATAATGGCGCCGTGCGTGAGACGACGATCGACGAGATCATCGTCAAGGCAAACGCTATTTTGCACCCCTACACACTCGATGTGAAAAACGTCGCCTGGCACAGCGTCTACGAGGTAGCCCACCGGCTCACCGACCGATTCGACGACCTGCGGCCGGAGGAAATCGGCATCCGCTCACCGCGAGTTTTCATTCTCGGTGATGCCTGCCACACGCACAGCGCCAAGGCCGGCCAGGGCATGAACGTCTCCATGCAAGACGGTTTCAACCTCGGCTGGAAGCTCGCCCACGTGCTCGACGGGCGCAGCCCCGACAACCTGCTCAACACCTACTCGGCCGAACGTCAGGTGATCGCCAAGAACCTGATCGACTTCGACAGGGAGTGGTCATCTCTCATGGCCGCTAAGCCGGAAGACCTCGCGGTGCCGCTCGAGGACTTCTACACGCAGACGGCGGAGTTTCCGGCCGGATTCATGACCCAATATCCGCCGTCGATGCTGATCGGCGAAGCCACCCACCAGGCGCTCGCGACCGGGTTCCCGATCGGTAAGCGCTTCAGGTCAGCCCCGGTCGTGCGCGTCGGCGACGCCAACCCGGTCGAGCTCGGCCACCACCACCGCGCCGACGGGCGCTGGCGCGTGTATGCGTTCGCCGACGCATCTGCTGAAATACTGGCCACATGGGCCGAGTGGATGCGTACCGCTGACGACTCGCCGATGCGCGCGCACACGCCCGCCGGGACTGACATCGACAGCGTCTTCGACGTGAAGGTGGTCTACCAGCAGGCGCACGCGGAGGTGGATCTGGGCCAGGTGTCCGAGGTGTTCCTGCCCAAAACCGGCCCATTCGGATTGATCGACTACGAAAAGGTATATGCCACAGACCTCGCGCACGACATCTTCGAGAAGCGCGGCATCAGCCGCGCCGGCGTCGTCGTCGTCGTGCGCCCCGACCAGTACGTTGCAAATGTGCTGCCGTTGACGGCGACCGCCGAGCTGGCCGCGTACTTTCAGCAGATGCTGCTCGTTCGGTAATCGACTCGGCACGAGGATGCCGCCCTGGACGCCAAGGTTTTCTCGGCGAGCGAATGCCGGTGGGCCGCCGCCTATTCGGCCGCGGGACGCTGGCGGTTCTGCTTCGTGGCTGAGCGCTGTTGTTTGACGGCGAGGTGCCGCCGGGCCGAACCGCGCGTGGGTTTGGTCGCGCGGCGCGCGGTCGGTTCCGCGGCCAGCCCGGCGGTCACCAGCTCGGCGAGCTTGCGCAGGGCAATCTCACGATTGCGCAGCTGGGAACGCTGCTCACTCGCGGCCATGGTGACCACCCCGGAAACGAGACGGTGACCGAGGCGGCTGAGCAGCAGCATCCGCTCGTCGTCGGACAGAACCGTCGACTCGGCGACGTTCCACGACAGTTCAACCCGGCTGTCGGAGGTGTTGACGTGCTGACCGCCGGGCCCCGACGACCGCGAAAACCGCCAGCCGAGTTCGCGCTCGGGAATGGTCAACGCGGGCGACACCTCAAGATCCATGTTCCCAGCGTTGCACAGATGGCTCAGAACAGGGGCCAGGGTACCGCGGGCATCTCGCCGCTCGGGGCTGGGAACTGAGCTTCGGCGCGCAACCGGTCGCAGCGCTCGGCGAGCGCAACGATTTCTTCCGGGCTGAGTAGGCCGGCTAGGTTCTCACCCAGCGTGCCATTCAAGTCAGCCTGCACCCGGTCGATGCCCTCGAGCTCGTCGTCGGTGAGCGCATCGCCTAGCCAGCCCCACAGCACGGTGCGCAGCTTGTGCTCGACATGAAAGGTGAGTCCGTGGTCGACTCCGTGTCGGTGACCATCGGGCATCGCGAGGATGTGGTCGCCCTTGCGATCGGCGTTGTTCACGACGATGTCGAAGACGGCCATGCGGCGAAGCGCGGCGCTGTCCTCGTGAATAAGGCTGACCATCCGTTCGTGCTCGTCTCGCCCGTCGAGAACGTGGCGCCAACCCGTCTCGGGCACAGCTTCCGCAAGAACGAGGTCGACGGCGCTTTGGGCTGGATCAGGCTCCTGCCAGAGCTGCACCATGCCCTCGCCCATCGGGCCATCGCGCAGCCAGGTGCGTGGCACGACGTTCCAGCCGAACACTTGCGAGACCAGGTAGGCAGACACCTCGCGGTTGGCGAGGTTTACGCCCGGAAAATCCCACAACGGATGCTCCCCCGCTACCGGTTTGTAGACCACCACCGCGCCGTCGATACTGCCGAGGAATGTGGCATTCGAGGCCGTCGTGATTCGTCCGGTGAGCGTCAACTCACCGTCGACCAGGTCGGGAATCAGCATCAGACCTCGGGGAGGGTGCAGGTGTGCCCGTCGGCGTCAATGGGGTAGCCGCAGAGGGAGCACATCGGCCTGCCGGCACCCACGATCTCGCGGGTGCGTTTCGCGAATGCGCGCGCGGTTCCGACGGGGATGCGTACGAGCAGCGCAGTGGCGGGTTCTACCGGTTCGACCGATTCGTCGTCGTCGATAATCGGGTAGGCCTCGATTACCACCTGAACCGTCGATGGATCCCAGCCCAGGCTCATCGTGCCGGTACGAAATTCTTCCGCGACGGGTTGCTCGAGCGGGTCATTGTCGACGAGCTCGATGGGTGTACCGGTTGGGATGCTAAACGGGTTGCCCGTGATGGTGATCAGCTGGTCGAGAATCTCGTCGATCTTCTCGGCGAGCAACGCCGACTGCTGTTTTTCTAACGCGATGCTGACAAGTCGCGCGCCGCTACGCACCTGCAGATAGAACGTGCGCGACCCGGGCAGGCCGATGGTTCCAATGACGACCCGGTCAGGCCAGACGAACTCATGAACGATTTGGGGCATGTGAATATTTTAGACGCGAGAGCTGCGCGGCGCCTGCGGCCCGGCCCCGCCACCAACTGGAGCATCATTCGAGAGGATGCTCTCGGCCAGCCACGCGAGGTCGCCGCCGTCGGTGTTCGTGGCGTGCACGCTCGGCCGGCCGGTGCCGTACCGAATGATCGAGACCGACGCTGGGCCGACAGTAATGCGCTGAAACAGGTCCAGGTGCATGCCCAGTGCGTCGGCCAGAATTGACTTGATAACGTCGCCATGGCTCACCGCCACCCACACGGCACCCGGCCCGTGTTCAGCTTCGAAGGCTGCGTCGTGCCGGCGAATCGCGGCCACCGCGCGAGCCTGCATCGCCGCCATCGATTCACCTCCGGGAAAAACGACGGCTGAGGGCTGGGTCTGTACAACCGACCACAGCTTTTCCTGTGCCAAATCATGCAGGTTTCGGCCCTGCCACTGCCCGTAATCGCACTCGGTCAGATCGACGTCTACCGGAGTGACCGGTGAACCGGTTTGATGATCGAGGATCAGCTTCGCGGTCTCTTGGCAGCGCTCAAGGGGGCTTGAAACCACTCCGACCAGGGGCACCACGGCCAGGCGCTCACCGGCCAGCGACGCTTGGTCACGTCCGATCTGATCGAGCGCGACGCCGGCGGTTCGTCCGGCCAACACCCCGGTAGCATTTGCGGTGGTGCGGCCGTGCCGCACGAGAATGACTGTAGCCATGTGTCTAGCCTAGGCATCCGTTTGGCCCGTGCCCGACCGATCAGCGCAGGCGCCTCGCCCGCAGGATGACGTCGTGGGTGTGATGCGCCCCGGAGCCGGTCGCCACATGGCGCGGCCGGGTTTCGTCAACCTCAACCTGCCAGCGCTCGTCCAACAGGGTAGCGACCTGGGCTGGGCTGACGTAGTCGTCGGCATTGAAACCGTGACCTTCGGCCTCCTCCTTTGTCGGTGCCGGGTGGTGCACGATCAACAGCACTCCCCCGGGGGCGACCGCCGCGAGCAGGGCGTGCTCGGCAACGTTTGCCTCGGTGCGCAGCAGCGCGGGGTACTGCGCGGAGACCAGATCAAAGGATGCCGGTGGCAAGGCTGCCTCGACCAGGCCGGTGTGCAGCCAGTTCACAGTGATTCCGCGAGCTGCGGCCTGAGCCGCTGCTCGGTCAAGTGCTACCCGCGACACGTCTAGCGCGGTGACGTGCCAGCCCTGTTCCGCCAGCCAGAAGGCATCCGCTCCCTCGCCGCAGCCGACGTCTAACACGCGCCCGGCGGCGAGATTCTGTACCTCAGCAACCAGGGCGCCGTTCGGTTCTCCGCTCCAGCGCTGCTCTCTGTCGGAGTAGAGGCCGTCCCAGAACTCCTGCACGGCGCCGGGATCGCTCGCGGCGTGACCAGTGGATGGTGCCGCCGCGTCGGCGTTTTCGTTCGCGTGTTCCATGGTGCAAGCATCTGTCTTTCGCCGGGGAACGACAAATGCTGGTGGTGGATAACTCCGACTCCTCGACCCGACAGGTGATCGCTCGGCCGCAGCCTCACACGCCCATGGACTATCCATTGCGGCGAGACGGGTCGCCGTGGGTGACGACGACCGACAACTCGAGATTTCGTCTCAGGAAGGTGGGTCCCACCGGGGTCCAGCTCGTGCACAATGTCAGTGTGAGTACCGACGACCTGAATGCCGATATTGCTGCGATAGAGCAACGCATGGCTGAACTTGAAACCCACTTGGCGCAATCGCGTCGCACCCTGCGGGATCTTGTCGCCCAGCGAACTGCCGAAACAGAAGATTCAAGCCGAATTGCCCCGCCGACCCCGATCGTGGACGATGCCACCGGAGATCTGCAACCCCGGCGTCAGGTCAACCGCAATTCGCCCCCGGCCGATAAAATCGCTCTCTTTCGAGCTCTATTCGCTGGTCGAACCGATGTTTATGCGAGCCGGTGGACCAGTAGCAAGACTGGCAAGAGCGGCTGGAGTCCGGTCGTTCGCGGCGGGTTCTACACGGATGCAGTCTCTAACAGGGACCTACTTCCAGTGTCCGACGAGGTGATTGCCAAACACCTTATGGGTAGCCACAGTGGTGGCGATGGCTTGCACGCGGGTCTCTATCCGATGCTGGACAATGACACCTGTCGACTACTCGTCTGCGATTTTGATGACGGATCTTGGAAAGCGGATGCCGCGGCCTATGCCGCCGCCTGCTCGCGTCACGGTGTCATCCCAGCTGTGGAGATCTCGCGTTCCGGCGACGGTGCCCACGTGTGGTTCTTCTTCGCTGAGCCCATCACCGCACAACTTGCACGAAGCCTCGGACTCGGTCTGCTGCGAGACGCCATGGCTCGCCAAAAAGGCATGAGCCTAAGCAGCTACGACCGACTCTTCCCGTCTCAGGATCTCCTCCCCATTCGATCGCCCGGGCGCATGCGGCTTGGAAATTTGATCGCGCTCCCGCTACAAGGGGCATGCCGTCGACGGGGCACGACGGTTTTCGTCGACGCGGAGACATGGGTGGCCTTCGGCGATCAGTTTGCCTTTCTCTCGGGAATCGTGCCCCTCTCCACCAACGAGATTGAAACTGCCGCCAGCACTCTACGTCCCGTCAGAACGGGGCCCGTCGCTTCACAGTCTGTCCTTCAACAGCGCCCCGCCACCGGCGACCCAAGCATCGACCGCGGAGAGAGGAAGGTCATCGATGCAATGCCATCCACTGTAGCAATCACCCTCAGCTCCGTGATCTCAATTCCAACTATCGGTCTCCCATCAGGACTCACCGCCGATCTGAAGCATGCGGCATCTCTGGCAAACCCTGAATTTTATCGTCGCCAAGCACAACGATTCAGTACCTTTGGGACGCCACGTTTTGTCTACTGCTTCGAACACGATGAAACGACGCTTCGACTCCCGCGCGGACTCCTCGATTCAGTCAAGCGCATAATGAAGTCCGCCGGAATCAAGATTGAGTTGAGCTCCGAACTTCCCGCGGCACAGCCGATCAACCTCGCATTTCGTGGCGAGCTGACTCCCGCTCAAATCGAAGCTGTTGGTGTAATGAAACAGCACGACACCGGCGTTTTGGTTGCCCCGCCGGGCTCCGGAAAAACCGTCATCGCATGCGCACTGATCGCAGATCTGGCGGTGCCGACAGCCATTATCGTCAATCGTGCGGAACTCGTCGAACAGTGGCGTGATCGTCTCACTGAATTCTTGGAAATAGATGCCACGAAAATAGGGCAACTGGGCGGTGGCCGTCGCAAAAGAACTCAAATCGTCGACATCGTGATGCTGCAAAGCATCGCGCATCGAGCGGCTGATCCAACGGTACTCAATGGCTACGGTCTCATCGTTGTCGACGAATGCCATGCCTTGGGCGCTGCGGCTACCGAAGCTGCGGTGCGTCAGATTGCGGTAAGGCGATGGATCGGCCTAACAGCCACGCCGTACCGCGCCGACCAAATGGATGACATCATCACCATGCAATGCGGTCCGATTCGACACACAATTGACGACAGCGAGCCCTTCGCGAAGGAACTCATCGTGCATGAAACTGCGTTCGAGGCCGCCAAGAGTAGCAGCGATGAAATCCAAGCGATTTATACCGAACTGGCATCCGATGTCGATCGCAACCAACTCATCGCAGGGGACGTCCTGAGCGCTTATGGGAAAGGCCGGAATAGCCTTGTGCTGTCAACTCGCGTAGAGCATGTTGAACAACTGGCCGAATTGCTCCGATCGGCGGCGGCAACCGTCTTCGTGCTTCATGGAAAGCTGCCGACCAAAGATCGTCGGCGCATTCGCGCCGAGCTCGATGCCCGTTCTCCTGCTGACCCGTTCGTTCTCGTGGCAATCGACAGGATCGCTGGCGAGGGGTTCGACCTGCCCAGTCTCGACACACTCTTTCTCGCCGTTCCGATGGCATTCAAAGGCCGTATTGTGCAGCAGATCGGACGCATCTCACGCGCCTCACGGACGACTGGCGTGACCGGTGAGCCATCGGCGTCACAAGTCCACGATTACTGGGATGCTCAGGTTCCTGTCTTCGATCGGATGTTTCGCAAGCGCCAACGCGTACTGTCGAAACTGGGCTTCGCGGTGGCCGCGCGTCAGCGGTAGATCTCGCGTCGATGGCCAGCGTCAACCACGACAACGACGAGCGCGTCGTCATCGATTCGGTACAGAACTCGGTAGTCCCCGGTGCGGACGCGCCACTCCGCACGGGCTACCAAACGTTTGGCGGCCGGTGGCCGCGGATCCTCGGCCAGAAGCTCGATCACAGCCTGGATACGCCGCTTCGCCTCGGGTGGGAGCTTTCGAATCGCACGAACGGCCGAGGGTAGAATTTCGACCCGATAGGTCATGCCAGGCCGAGATCTCGCTTAACGTCATCCCACGGCACGGGTATCTCGCCGAGACGTTCGGATTCGGCCCACGCTTCATCAACCGCGCGAATGTCGGCCAGTTCTTCGGCGCTCTCGAGGAGTGCACGCAGCTGGCCCGCGTCGATAATGGCCGCGACCGGGCGGTCGCGTCGGGTCAGGTAGACCGGCTCCCGCTGCGCGTCATCCACGAGCGCACTTAATTTGCTTCGGGCTTCCGTGATCGTCACTTCACTCATACGTCAATGATCGTCGAAATCATCGTGAATGTACATAGTCGACGATAATGGCGCTGCTCAGGCGACTTCGCTGCGCAGTGGGAGCGTGCGCACGCTGACAAACTGGCGCGCTCCCCCGTCGATCGGGTCGGTGAAGCGCACCTCGTTCGCGAGCAGCTGCAGGGGGCGGGTGAAATCGTCGATCGCAATATCTCGCACGACCGGGTAGATCGAGTCGTCACTGATCGGAATTCCAAGGCCAAGCATGTGGAGGCGCAGTTGGTGGGTGCGTCCGGTGCGGGGCGTCAGTCGATAGCTGCCCAGGCCGTCGATCACCGAGTCAAGTTCGATCAACGACTCGGCGTTTGCGGGCGCATCGGGCACCACCTCGGCCTGCCACTGACCGCGGCTGGTCGTGAGGTGGTTGCGTACCGTCACGGGCAGGTCGAGGTCCGGTCGCAGCGGCGCCAGCGCCCGGTAGGTCTTTTCGATCTCTTGGCGTTGGAACAGCGATTGATACGCCCCGCGCCACCGTCGTTCGGTCGCCAGTATCAGCAGCCCCGACGTCGCCCGGTCCAGCCGGTGCAGCGGCGAGAGCTCGGGCAGCTCCAACTCGGCGCGCAGGCGCACCACCACGCTCTGCACGACGTGGCGCCCGCGGGGAATGGTCGAGAGAAAAGCTGGCTTGTCGATCACCACGATGCGATCGTCACGATAAATCACGTGGATGGGCCCCGGAACGACGGTCTCCTCGGCCAGATCGCGATGGAACCAGACAAAGGTGGTGGGCCGGTACGCGTCGAGGCCGGTGACCGCGGCGCCCGACTCGTAGACAAACCGCTCCCGGGCTAGAAACCCGGCTACATCCACAAACTCAGACAAGCGCTCGTCGAGCCAGGCGCCCATGGTCTCCCAGAGCGGATGCTGCGCCCGTTCCGGCGTGCAGACCCACGCG
The DNA here is from genome assembly GCF_002929535.1 of Cryobacterium sp. Y11. GTDB lineage: Bacteria > Actinomycetota > Actinomycetes > Actinomycetales > Microbacteriaceae > Cryobacterium. Next base: position 63,510 of record NZ_PJJO01000050.1, on the reverse strand, counting down.
GCCTCGAGGCCGTGACGTTGTGGAAGTGGCGAGCGCGGGGGCATCCACTGATCGTACGTCGCCCCGCCCTCTGGCGATCACGCACCGATCGAAAGTGGGCGGGGCTTCGTGATTTTCCGTTGGCTTCACCGGAACAATCCACTAGCGTTCCTCGTGAGACCTCCAAAATCCGAGTACCGGATCTCGAACGGTCATCGGGCGACAGGCTTTCGGCCTCGTCCGACTCTCGGCAGATACCTTCGGCGAAACACTCTCCGCGCCTGATCGAATTCCTCGTCCCGCGCCACTCGCGGCCGCGGTGCCCTCTCCTCCAACGAAACATTGAACAGCCATGACTTATGAGATTTCTTCCCCCTTGACCACCGAGCCACCACCGAAAATCGACAGAACGACCACCCGCCGCTGGTGCAACGCCGACTTTCTAGGCACGCGCCTCCGCAAACCACAGCGCCATCGACTCCATTTGCTCCATTGCCAGTTTGATTGCGGCCGGCTGCTGGTCGGGCGGGTAGCCGTGCAACACGAGCAGCCGCTTGATCGACCAGCGCAGCTTGGCGCACACGTCGTCGCGCACGGTCCAGTCGGTGCGCACGTCACGCCGCATCACCTGCACCAGCCCCGGGCGATGTCGGCCAGCTTGCCCACGCCCTGCAGATCCACCGCGGACTCGTTTTGCGCCACCGCGTCGTAGAACGCCAGCTCGTCATTGGTCAGCGCTGGCTTGAAGTGCGAGCCACGCTGCGACTCGGCAGCGGCCTCGCGCGACATCTCGACGAGCGCTGCAATCACCTCCGCCGAGGTCAGCTGAACGAACTCCGGGGTCAGATCACTCAGCGACGACTTAGGCATGCCGGCCGCTTCGTAAATGTCGAGAACATCACCCCACGACGGGGCATACGCGGGAACCGTGCCACTCAGCTCCGGCCCGTCGGCCATCGTCGTCAGCGCCGACGAAAACTGGACCCTGCTCGCCGAATAGAGGCGCCGCGTTCTCGTGGCACGTGTTTGAGGAGTTGGCACTGGTTTGAACACGGGCGGGCTTCTCACACACGTGCCGCGACGTGCCCGGCGATTAGTCGGCGCTAATCTGCAGGCGAAACCGAGCGCGCTTTTTCACAGCAGCGGCAAAACCTGCTCCCGAACCTGCTTGCGCAAAACCTTGCCGAGCATCGAGCGCGGCGTGTTCTCGATTTGCACGACTCGCCGCGGAATCTTGTAGGCCGCGAGGTGTTCCCGGCAGTGCGCCCGCAAGGCATCCTCATCAAGGGTGGCACCCGGCTTGAGCTCGATCGCGGCGACGACCATCTCCCCACCCCGCTCGAGCGGCCGGCCGAACACGGCAGCGTCGCTGACGCTTGGGTGCAGCCGTAAAACGGCCTCCACTTCGGAGGGCGAGACGTTGAAGCCGCCGGTGATGATGAGCTCCTTAGCGCGGTCGACGATCGTGGTGAAGCCATCCTCATCCACGGTCACGATATCGCCGGTGCGCAGCCAACCATTGGGCAGGAGAGTCTTCGCGGTCTCCTCCGGGTTGTTCCAATACCCCTGAAAAACCTGCGGCCCCTTCAGTAGCAGCTCACCGGGCTGCCCCACAGGCACCTCAGTGTTCGGGTCATCCAGATCGACCACCTTCATCAGAGTCGACGGGAACGGCACACCGATCGTGCCCGTGCGTCGGCTGGCATGAAACGGATTGCCGAGGGCGACCGGAGAGGACTCGGTCATGCCATATCCCTCCACCAGAAGCCCGCCCGACACCGACTCCCAGAGCTCTACGACGTGATCGGGTAGATTCATGGCGCCCGAAATGCAGTACTTGCACGACCGCAGCGAGATCCCCTTTTCCTTTGCGGCGAGCGCCGTGCGCTCGTAGATCGGCGGCACCGCGCAGTAGACCGTGGCGGGCGACTTCTTCATGGCGGCGAGAATCAGACCGGGCTCGAACTTTGGGAACAGCACGAGTAGCCCCTGCTTGCGGATGCCGTAGGTCAGGTAGAGGGTCATTCCGAACGCGTGGAACATCGGCAGGATGGCGTAGAAGATTTCTTTGCGATACTCCGCGCCGTGCATCCACGCCTCACCCTGCAGGGCATTGGAATACAGGTTGAAATGCGTGAGCATGACCCCCTTTGGCGTGCCAGTGGTGCCCGAGGTGTACTGGATGGCGGCCAGGTCATCGACCGAGGGGCGCGGATGCTCCGAATCAATTACGCCGTGACCGAGCAGGTCTTTCCACGACATCGTTCCCGGCGCCGGGCCGGACAGCGCCGCGCGTGACTCACGCAGGCTCTTCACCGGCAGGTGTAGGGCTAGGCGTTTCAGGGCGGGAAACTCCGTGAGGAGATTGACCGAGACGACATGGTCTATCTCGATGTCGGCCGGGAACTCACGCACGGCGGCCGTCGCCTTGTCCCACGCGATGACGACGCGGGCCTGGTGATCTTCGAACTGGTGGCGTAGTTCTCTGGTGGTATAGAGCGGGTTGTGCTCCACCACCACCGCGCCGAGGCGCAGCACCGCGTAGAACGCGACGACGTGCTGAGGGCAGTTCGGCAAGATCAGCGCCACCCGATCGCCAGCTCGCACCCCGAGGTGACGCAATCCCTCCGCTGCCCGGTCGATCTGGTCGCCGAGCTCGGTGTAGGTCGTTCGACGCCCAAAGAACTCCATCGCGGGGTGCGCGCCGGCCTCGGCCACTGACCGCTCGAGCATCGCCACGAGGGACTCCGTGGGGAGTTCAATCTCGGCGGGAACGCCCGGTTGGTAGTTCTTGACCCACTGCTGGTGTTCATTGTTTGCCATGACCCCATCCTCCCGTGATTTCAAGCTGAACGGCGCGTGACCAGCGGATGCCGCAACACCCGTGATCAGGCAGCCGCCACGTCGATGAGCACCTTGCCGGTGACACCACTTTCGACCAGGGCATGCGCATCCGCTGTGTGCGCGAGGTCAAAGCGGTGCAGCGGCAGTCCCGCATCCGCTCCCACGTCGAGCGCGCCGTCACTGAGTGCGGCATTGATGCCGGCGGCGGCCTGCTGCACCACCTCGGCGCCGACCGTATAGAGCAGCACAAACTGGTAGCGCACGTTGAGGCTGAAGTGTTTGCGCACGTCGAGCGTCACCAGGTCACCGCCATTATTGGCGTAGACCGCGATCGAGCCCCGGTTACGAATAACGGCGAGGTCGAGGGTGGAATTCTGGGCCGGGGCGACCTCCACGATCAGGTCAACACCGTCGGGCGCGATACTGCGAATCTGGGTGACCACGTCGGAATCGGTATAGGTGAGCACATGGTGCGCGCCGGCGGCGGCAGCGAGCGCCGCCTTGGCCGGCCCGCTCACCGTCGTGATCACTATGGCGCCAGCCCACCGCGCCAGCTGAATGGCGGCATGTCCGACGGCTCCAGCGCCGCCGGCCACGAGCACAGTCTTGCCAGCCAGGGCTCCCGGCAACAGCGAGCGTGGGCCGTCCTCGGCCACCGTCAGAGCGCGATACGCCGTGACGGCCGGAACTCCCAGGCTTGCGCCCTGGTCGAAACTCGTCTCGGGTGGCAAGGCGAACACGCGCTCCGCCGGCAGTACCGCGTACTCCTGTGCGGTGCCGCCATCGGCACGCTGGTACGCGGCGAGCGCGAGCCACACCCGGTCGCCAACGACGACGGTTTTGACGTCGTCACCGATCGCATCCACTATGCCAGCGCCGTCTTGATTGGGTACGACGTCGGCGAATGCCAGCGTTTCTCCCGGCACCGTGCCGCGACGCGACTTCCAATCGGTGGGGTTGACCCCGCTCACCACGATGCGCACCCGCACCTCCCCCGCACCCGGTTCACGCATCGGGCGATCGACTAGTTGGAGCACGGACGGGTCACCGGTCTGGCTATACACAATGGTCTTCATGCAAGACACAACGCATTCTGCGGCAAAATGTTTCCATCCGCCGAACGCCAGTCGATACCCCACGGCTACGCGCAAAAGCGAGCATGGTGGCGCCGGTGAATGCGGCTGTCGATTCAGAAATGTGGTTGGACCTAGCTGACGCGGCGAGACAGCGCGATTTTTGGCGGATAGAAAAGCTCCCGTGACCGCCACAACGAATCGCTTTCACGAGTTCATGACCTCGATGCGTAGCGCTCAACCGTGAAGCAGTCAAATGTGTCGTCTCACAGGGTCACCCGGCGACTTCTGCGGCGCTGATCCGACGACGAGTCGTAGCGTCAATGGTGCCTTCACGTCTTTAACGAAGGCTGAAATGAACGGGGATACGACATGCTTCTCACTGGTTTGGGCCTGGGTATTGCCCTCGGCTTCGCGATGCAACGCGGTCGTTTCTGCGTCACCGGCGCATTCCGTGATCTCTGGGTCACCGGCAACACCCGCTGGATCACGGCGTTTCTGATCGTGATCGCCGTGCAGAGCGTCGGGGTCTTCACCCTGGATGCAGTCGGCGTCATCTCGTTGTCGTCCAGCGCTTTTCCTTGGCTCGCCACGGTTCTTGGAGCCTTCCTCTTTGGCTTCGCCATCGTGCTCGCCGGTGGCTGCGCCACGGGTACCTACTATCGCGCCGGTGAGGGTCTGGTGGGCAGCTGGCTGGCGCTCATCTTCTACGCGCTGTTCTCCGCGATCTCAAAGACCGGCGTGCTGGCTACGGGAGTCTCCGGCCTGCGCAGCGTAACGGTAGAGGCCGCAACCGTGCACGGACTGTTTGGCGTCTCGCCCTGGCTCCTGATCGCTGTGTTGGCCAGTGCGGTTGGTTTGCTGGTCCGGCATCACCTGCGCAAACGCCCAGGAGCTCGCCTAGCCACCTTGCCGCCCCGTAAACGCGGCATCGCCCATCTTCTCTTCGAGAAGCAGTGGGGCGCGTTCACGACCGCGCTCGTGATTGCCGCGCTGGCTATTTTGGCCTGGCCGTTGAGCTGGGCCACCGGCCGCGAAGCGGGTCTTGGAATCACCGGTCCGTCGTCAAACATCGTCAACTATCTGGTGAGCGGCGACGCCGAGGTCATCGACTGGGGTGTTTATCTGGTGATCGGAATCCTGACCGGAGCCTTCATCGCCGCCAAGGGCAGCGGAGAATTCCGCATTCGAATTCCGGATGCCATCACCACCGTTCGCAGCATCGCCGGCGGTGCCCTCATGGGTATCGGCGCCAGCCTGGCCGGCGGTTGCACCATCGGCAACGCCATGGTCAACACGGCTTCCTTTGAGCTGCAGGGCTGGGTGGCTTTCGGCTTTATGATCCTCGGCACCGGCGCCGCCACCCGGCTCTTCATCACCGGGCCGTCCAAGGCCCGTTCCGCCCGCAATGCCGCAGCGGCGGGCTCGCCCAGCCAGGCGACGGCGCCCGGTCCCAGCGCCGCCCGGGCATCCGTTCGCCGCTAGCATCCGTCGCCTCGCGCCACGTTCCCATCAACAATTTACCGCAAAACAAGGAGATTCCCCATGGCAGTACACGTACTTGAAACCGACGGTCAAGTTTGCCCGTTCCCCATCGTTGAGGCCAAAGAAGCCATTGCTCTGCTCGATCTGGGCGATGAGTTGGTCATCAACTTCGACTGCACCCAAGCGACGGATGCCCTGCCACGCTGGGCCGCGGAGGAAGGCTACCCGGTCACCAATTTTGATCGCGTCGGCGACGCTGCCTGGACCATCACCGTTCAGAAGGCTTAGGCGTCGCTGCAGCCTGGTCAGCCGGCTCAGGCTGACCGGGCTGGCGCGAGCAGTGGATGCTCTGGGTAGGTCAGTTAGTGCCACGCTCCGGCCCCGACTACGTCGGTGGCACAGCGTAACGTTGTTCGAGCGGATGTCACCGTCGACACGTGCCACGGCACGGGGTTCCCTCGCATTTCATCATCTGTACTGAAAGATCTTCTTTTATGACGACCACCGTTTCTGCTCTCGCCGCTCCCGCGGCCAACCAGCCCCTTGCTCGCACCACGATCGAGTTGCGCACCCCCGGCGCCAACGACGTGGCGATCGACATCAAGTTCGCTGGCATCTGCCACTCTGACATTCACCAGGCTCGCGACGAGTGGGGCGTGGGACTGTTCCCGATGGTTCCTGGCCACGAAATTGCCGGCATCGTCTCCGCCGTCGGCAGCGACGTCACCCGCTACCGCGTGGGTGACCGTGTGGGTGTTGGCTGCTTCGTGGACTCCTGCCGCGAGTGCGTCAACTGTCTCGCCGGCGAGGAGCAGTACTGCCTGAAGGGCGAGGTCGGCACCTACAACGACCGCAACCACGACGGCTCCCCCACCAACGGCGGCTACAGCACCGCGATCGTTGTCGACGAGAACTACGTGCTCGGCATCCCCGATGGCATCGAGCTCTCCGAGGCCGCTCCCCTGCTCTGCGCCGGCATCACGCTCTTCTCCCCCCTCACGAATTGGAAGGCCGGCCCCGGCAAGAAGGTTGCCATTCTCGGCATGGGCGGCCTCGGACACATGGGTGTGAAGATCGCTCACGCGCTCGGCGCCGAGGTCACCGTACTCAGCCAGACCCTCAGCAAGAAGGAAGACGGCCTGCGTTTCGGCGCAGACCACTACTACGCCACCAGCGACCCGACCACCTTTACCGAGCTCGAGAACCACTTCGACCTCATCGTGAACACCGTGGCCGCGAACCTCGAGCTGGAGGGCTACCTCAAGCTGCTCGCCCTCAACGGCACGCTCGTGCACGTTGGAATCCCCACCGAGCCTGACAGCGTGAAGATGGTGTGGCTCGCCTCCCAGCGTCGCGCCATCGCCGCCTCCAAGATCGGTGGCATCCGCCAGACCCAGGAAATGCTCGACTTCTGTGCCGCCCACGGAATCGGCGCCGACATTGAGATCATCTCGGTCGATCAGGTCAACGAGGCATACGAGCGTGTTATCCGCAGCGACGTGCGCTACCGTTTTGTTATCGACGTTGCCACGTTTGCCAACGAGGCTCGCGTCGACGCGTAGGCGCTCCGAGCCGCGCGGCATAAGCCGCGCGGCTCGATAAAACCCAGGCATGAACCGCCCCGGGCCGCAGTTTTTAATGCGGCCCGGGGCATCCGTCATTAAAGGAGTCCCATGAAGTACGTGAAGCTCGGAACCACCGGCCTCGATGTCTCGGCGCTCGCCCTTGGCTGCATGAGCTATGGCGAACCGGAGCGCGGAAACCACGCGTGGACGCTGACCGAGGCGACCAGCCGGCCCTTCATTCGACAGGCTGTTGAGGCGGGCATCAACTTCTTCGACACCGCAAACGCCTACTCGGCCGGATCGAGCGAAGAGATCCTCGGCCGTGCTCTGGCGGAGTACGCCAACCGAGACGAAATCGTCGTGGCCACCAAGGTCTATGGATCCGTCGGCGAGGGACCCAACCAGAGCGGACTGTCGCGCAAGGCTGTGCTGCAAGAAATTGACAACAGCCTGCGCCGGCTCGACCTCGACTACGTTGACCTTTATATCGTGCACCGCTTCGACCCGCTGACGCCGCTCGAAGAAACCCTCGAAGCCCTGCACGACGTGGTGCGTTCAGGTAAGGCACGCTACCTCGGCGCCTCCTCGATGTTTGCCTGGCAGTTTGCCAAGGCCCTGCGCCTGCAGCAGGTGAACGGCTGGACGCCATTTGTGTCGATGCAAAGCCAGTACAACCTGATCAGTCGCGAAGAGGAACGAGAAATGTACCCGCTGGCAGCGGATGCCGGCATCGGCCTCACCCCGTGGAGCCCGCTTGCCCGCGGAAAACTCACCCGCGACTGGGACGAGACGACCGCCCGCACCGAAACGGATCTGATCAGCCAGGCCCTGTACTCGCAGGCGGAGGACGGCGATCGCGCTGTGGCGTCCGTCGTGGCCGACATTGCTGCCGAGCGCGGAGTGCCGCGGGCTCAGGTAGCCCTGGCCTGGGTGTCGGGCAACCCTGCCGTGACGGCGCCGATCGTCGGGGCAACGAAGCAGCAGCACCTCGACGACTCTATCGCCTCGCTCGACCTCGAGCTCAGCACGGAGGAGCGCGCGCGGCTCGAGGCACCGTACCTGCCGCGAATGCCCGAAGGGTTCTAAAGCGCTAGCGAATGGACTCGAGCGCGGCGGCATCCGTTTGATTGGTTCGCCACGAGGCCAAAATGCGCAGGGCGTCGCTTGAGGCAGACCCAGGTTGCGTGCTGTAGACAAAGAGTTGTTGGTCGGGTTCGCCCGGAACCGGGAAGGTTTCGTAGTCCACGTCAACCCGGCCAACGATCGGGTGCACGAAACGCTTAACTCCGAACGTGCACTCCCACACCCGGTGTTGACTCCACCAGGCGCGAAATTCGTCGCTTTTCACGGTCAACTCGCCAATGAGTTCGTTGAGTGCCCGGTCGTTGGGGTGGGATCGCGCGTCGTGGCGGAGCATGGCTGCCACGTCGCACGCCACAATGTCCCAGTCCAAGTACAGGGTGCGCGCCGCTGGGTCGAGGAATGTCCATCTGGCCATGCTGCGCCCGAGCCCCACTCCGGGCGTGAAGTCCTTGAGCAGCAGCTTGGCGAGGTCGTTCATAGCCAGCACGTCCATGCCAACGCCGAGCACGAACGCGGGCTGCGCGGCGAAGGAGTCCATGATGGTGCGCACCGACGGCCGAACGGTGTGGGTGCGACGCCGCTGTTGCGTGCGCCCACCGGTCGACGCCGACAATAGCGAAAACAGATAGTTGCGCTCGGCCTCATTCAGGTGCAGCACCCCGGCGAGCGCATTGACCACTGCGTCGGATGCCTGCGTTACCCGACCCTGCTCCATGCGCGCGTAGTAGTCCACGCTCACGCCGGCGAGCCCGGCCACTTCGTCACGGCGAAGGCCCGGCACTCGCCGGGCCGCCGCGAGCGGGTTGACTGGAAGCCCGACATCGGCTGGCGTGAGTCGAGCCCGGGCCGAGCGGAGAAAATCAGCCAGGGTATCTTTGTCGTCCATCCCTCCAGTATCTCCCGCCGATCGTTGGCCCGGTGCCTTGGCTCAATTATGGGTAGACCCGATCGCTGCCGATAATTCCGGAGCAAGGCCGCGTCGCTGACGTGCTTGTGGAGCCCGCATGGCACCGACCCTCGTTATGATTTCGGCGGCCCCCCGACGACGCCCACTGCGAGATTTGCATTACTTCATTGTTCTTTCGTTCAGCCCTGGGCTTCGATGGACAAAGCGTTCCATTTTTCCCAGACGGCCAGTCGCGACGCGTACTCCGTCTGTGCAATTTTGAGCGGGGCTTCCCCAAAAAAGATGCGCAGTGGCGGCTCGGCGGCATCCACAATTTTCAAGACAACCGCAGCGGATGCGACCGGGTCGCCCGAAACGCTTACGCGCGACTTGCGCGCAGCATCGGCGAGTTCTTTCACACCGTCGTAGCCGGAGAGCGCGCTCGCGTGGATTCCGGAGGTCCCGCCCCAGTCCGTCGAGAATTTTCTCGGCATTGAAAATTCCATTTCTGTGGGCAAACGAACGGTCCGGTGCCATCAACTGTACAGTTGAGTATTCGCGCAAGTCTGGGTTCTCCAGCGCCTGTCCGGTGTAGTGCTGCGCCATGTGCTTTGATTCCACCACCCCGTGAATCAGCGCTGGGTCGCCTTTCTTGCCTCATCACGAGCATGAGAGCCACACCCATGAAAATGCAGGACCTAACCGCAAAAATCGTCGTCATCACCGGAGCCTCTAGCGGAATCGGTGAAGCGGCAGCACGCCTCCTCGTCGAAGAGGGTGCACACGTCATCCTGGTCGCCCGACGCGTGGAGCGCTTGCAGGCGCTGGCCACCGAACTTGGCGACTCCGCCACGGTGATGCAGCTCGATGTGGCTGATAGCGCCGCCGTTACCGCGATGTTCGCCACGATCAAGACCCGTTTCGGTGGAGTAGACCTGCTCTTCAACAACGCCGGCCTTGGCATCAGTTCACCATTTGAGAGCAGCGACCCCGCCGACTGGAAGGCAATGATCGATGCAAACCTGTATGGCGTGCTGAACTGCACCCAGGCGGCCATCCCCCTCATGCGTGGTCGCGCCGGTGCAATGATCTGCTCCGTTTCGAGCGTCGGCGGCCGATTCGGCGCAGCCACCTGGTCGGTCTACAGCGCGACGAAGTACGCCGTCGTCGGCTTTCACGATGCCCTGCGCAAAGAACTCGGCGAGGAGGGAATCCGAGTCTCGGTTCTCGAACCGGGCGCCGTGTGGACCGAGTTCGGCGAGAACGTCAGCGACGCTCTCCTGACCCGCCGCACCCAGCTAGAAGCGATGCAGTCCGAAGACGTAGCCCAGGCCCTGGTCTTCGCTTTCGCGCAGCCGGCCAACGTGCTCATCCAGGAGATCCTGATGCGCCCGGTCAAGCAGATCGCTCCCTAACCCACTGTTACGGTGAGGACGGAGATCCTCAATCTCCGGCCTAGCAAACCTCGGAAGACGCCTCGCCGTGGCACGCGATTGGGCGAGGCAGCGTCTAACAATGTCAGCGGCGCGACCACGCACCGAGTTGCCCTCTGCCCGCCGGTCGGCGCAGACTGTACACACCGGATCGCAACTGAGTCTTCCGCCTGTGGCTAAGGAGCTCACCATGACTGAACCCAACGATGCGCGCGTCGGCCTCTATATCGACTTCGACAACATCGTCATCTCGCGGTATCAGCAGCTGCACGGGCGCAATGCGTTTCAGCGCGACGGCATCCGCAATTTCAATAAGTCGAGTGCGGATGCCGACCCCGAGATCGCCGCGCGCCTCACCGCCGCGACGGTGGACTTCAACGCGATCATCGACTTTGCGGCGTCATTTGGCACCCTGGTCGTCAATCGTGCCTACGCCGATTGGTCCGTTCCCGTCAACGCGAGTTACCAGCGCCAGCTCATGTCGCGCGCTGTGGACCTGACTCAGCTGTTCACCACCACCACCCGCGGAACCAAGAACGGTGCGGACATCCGTTTGGCCGTCGACGTGGTCGAAGACCTCTTTCGGCTGCCCGATTTGACCCACGTCATCATCATCGCTGGCGATTCCGACTACATCGCCTTGGCCCAGAAATCGAAGCGGCTGGGTCGTTTCGTGGTGGGCATCGGTGTCGCGGGGTCGACCAGCACGTCGCTGGCGGCGGCATGCGACGAGTTCGAGGACTACGACTCGCTACCCGGAATCGACAACGCCACCGCGACAGCCGCCGCTGGCAGGCCCAAGGCCAGCAGAAAGGCTCCGGAACCCGCCGAGACCGTGCCCGACCCGGCACCCATCCAGGCCCGTCTGTTCGCCACTAATCCCATGTTCTCGCACACCGAGGACGCGCAGTTAGACGAGCCTGAGGCCGGCGACGACATTGACCCACAGACTCTGGCCACAGAGCTCCTGGTGCGAGCGCTGCAGATCGGTCACGCCAAGGGCGATGCCGACGAGTGGCTCAACACGGGCACGATCAAGAACCAGATGCGCCGCATGGACCCGTCCTTCAATGAGAAGCCGCTCGGTTTTCGTTCCTTCACCGACTTTCTCTCCTCGCGCAGCGACCTAGCCGAGCTGAAAGAGGATGGCCCGCAGCGGCTGATCCGGCTGCGCGCCGACGCAGAAATCCGCCGCTAAACCGCGCCGTCTCTCCTTGTCGCCTCCTCGCGGCACGTGTTTGCCCCCGTGGCACTGGTTGGAACACGTGCCGGCTTCTCGGATACGTGCCGTGAGGTGAGACGACCGCCGGTGATTCCGGTGCGGCAGTGAGCTACCAGCTGACCGACGAGCGACTGAAGAAGGCGGGCGATGATTGCCGTGCGCTCAGAGTGCTGACTGAATTCAGCGGGGTGACACTGTCGATAGCCGCACGCCGTCTGCGACAGACACTGTTCCAGGGCGGATCACCTCGGCGTAAACGCCGAACATAATGTCGCTGGCCTGCAGCCGGTAGCCGGCGAGAGTTTTCAGCAGGCGTGTTCCGCGAGCACCGGTGTCGGGGTCGATATCGATGACCGCGCACCGGGGAATGCCACCCTTCACGAGGAGTCGGGCTCCCCCCAGCTCGAGTTCACGCCCAGCCCAGGAGTCTTCGACGTGCGCGTCGGCGTCGCCGGTATCAATCGTGAAGGTGGAACGGAACCGGCGCGGATCGACCGCGATCCCGGATTCGGCGGCCAGCCGGGCAAGCGAGCTCGTCGTGCTGATCGTGACGGAATCGCCGTACACCACGGCTCCCGCTGTCACGCTGCGCGTGAGGATGACGCTGCGCCCCAGCAGCTGCGAGAATTCTCGCGCCCACGGCCCCGCGACCACGTGCATGGCGGTGGATCGACCCCAGTAGTCCAGGTCGAGATACTCGCCCGTCATTTCGGGTTCCGCAGCAACGCGGCGGCCATCGAGCTTGACGGCAAGCACCCCGTCAACCCACTGTGCCTCACACGTCACCAGAAGCGGATGCTCAACCGTCTTTAGAATTGTGCCGGCATCCCGATCGACGACCGCGAAGTCGCGGTCGCCGATTGGACCGTCAACCGCGAGCAGAACGTTCTCCCGTGGCTGGTGGCGGCCACCCTTGAGCGGCGATACGCCAATGTCTCGAATATGCATGATGCCGTTCAGCCTAGCGAGCAGCTTGGTTGTGCACGAACTACTCGCCGTCGCCGGTCGCGCGGCCATCGAGCAGATTTCTGGTGAACCTGGAGACGTCGTGCTGCAGCCCTGCGCAAGCGTTCTCGACGAAGTTTTCCGTGCGAACGAACAGGTCAACAGCCTCGAGCGCTGAGGTGATGACCGCTCGCGGTGACCGCACCTTCCAGGCCTCGCCTTCTGCAACGAGATCGTCAATCGTGAGTGCGGCGTGCAGATACTTATGATTGATGGCCAGCGCCATTTTGCCGCCGCTGTCGAGGTGAGTTTGCGGCACAGCATCGTAGGCCGGGGCGATCCACGTGGTGCCATTGGGCATGTGCAACATGCTGATGTTCTTGCCGTGCAGGTCGTGGTTTCTCACGGCCTGTGAGACCCTGACCTGAACGTCCGCAGCAACGTCGCCGGTCGAAACTCGGACCTCGGACCTCGGCGGTGAGATTGTCGAGTGCTGCCCCTCGTGAAGCAACTCGGCAAAGAAATTTCGGCGACGTGCAGCCCGATTGCGATTCGCGTGGATGTCGAGGGCACCGACTCGGAGAGGACTTTACTGCCGAGCCCAAAAGTGTCAATCGCGTTTCTGCTGGCGACGAAATCGAACTCGCTGCGATCGTGCCCGACTAGATGCCCGACCAGCTCACCGTAGAGCTCGACCCGCAGGTCAGCCACGGGGTTCGTCCTTGACGTCGGCGACAGAATCATCGGATGGGAAGTCGATCTTCATATACATCCGCACTCCGGTCTCTCGCATGATCGCGAAAATGCACTCGAGAATGATGGTGTTCTTGCCCGACTCCACAGCCCAGACATATTTCTGGTCGGTCTCGAGCTTGCCAGCGAGCTGTCGTTGCGTGAGCCCGCTAACCAGGCGCCCTCGCTGCAGCATATGACCGAGAGCCTCGATGCTTTTCACTTCTCCTCGTGCTGCCACCATAATCGCCTCCTGACGGTCTTATTACCTTCATGTAATCTGACGGCGTTATTACCGTCAAGCTATTTGACGGTCTGATAGCCGCCACGGTATTTTGACGCCACCAGGGAAGGACAACCCCGCCATGGCGACCGGGTTCACCCGCGGGGTGATCGCCAGCCAGGTGTTCTTGGGTCCTCTTAGAAAGCGGTAAGCTCTTACAGTTGTCTTCCGCAGGTTTCGAATCTTGAAATCGCGTTGTGGAAGCAGCGGGCTGTGGCGCAGCTTGGTAGCGCACTTGACTGGGGGTCAAGGGGTCGCAGGTTCGAATCCTGTCAGCCCGACCAAACGAAAAAGTCCCGGTAGATCGCGAGATCTACCGGGACTTTTTCGTGTCCATTTGATTTGCCGGTTGATTTGCCCATTTCCTCCGGAGTGACGTAACACTGAGCGTCGACCCGACATCGTCAATCCGAGAGACGGCGCGTGCCAGTACCCGAAACGATCGTCATCAACGATATCCGAACGGTCGTCGGCCGGGCACGGTCGTGAAGCCGCACGTCCTCCTTCATTGCACGTGGCACGCCGCGCGCAATTACCTCGGACCAGCGCGCTCACGTGAGAATCAAACAGGGACAACCTATCGTCGTCGCCAAGAGGATCGGCCAGGACCTCGCGCGCACGAACTATCAGGTGGATCGGGCGGCCCAGCGGTGAACTCCCGGCACCGAACGGGATGCGCCGGCGACGCAGAATGCGATTCTGCACGAGGCGGAAGCGCCTCACGCCGGCTTATCCGTTTTCGGATGTGATGGTTGCAATGGCAAAATCCTAGGTCGAGGAAGTGTTCGGCAATCACAATGACGCGTTCGGAGAGAGCTCGCTGGACAACCTCGACGGGCCGCTCACCGCGGAACCGCTGCATCAAATCAACTGGAACCTCCTCAATGCCCACGACGCTGAGGCTGAATGGATCGAACGCAACCGGTGGGTGAACTGGCTGCAACGCACCTACGGGCTGCCAGCAACCGTCGTGCCACCGTTCTGGCATCGACACCCCGAACTCGTCTGGGAACTCTCTGCGCTGCACCTGCACCGGCCCGGCGCCTACGACCCCGACCAGCACGGCTCGGCCCCGCTCGGCTGGCACCGCGACTACGCCGACGCCCGCAAGCAGCTCCGCGACTGGGTGGCGACTCAGGGATACGCTTGGAACGCGACCGGCCTACTCGCCAGACTGTCTGGCCAGGAGAACCGCCCCCAGACACAGTCGAAGACGTCGTCATAGGCGACCGCGACGAGGATTTTGTGCAGTTCGTCGTCGACGACGACGCTAGGCGGCGTGGGGCCGAGGCAGCGTTCCCTGCTCGCGTCGACCCCGCCTGACCCCGCGCATGGGTAGGCAGCCCGGCTAGCGCGTTCAGAGCGCTCCAGCAAAGTACCCGCGAACCACGGCGCAGTCAAGAGTCTGGCGATCATCCAGCAGGTGGTGCTTTGCCCGGGCATGGCTATCAACCCCAGATATTCTCCCGGCTTTCTCACAATCGATGTTCCGCTGCCGCCCCCCCCCGGGATGGTCACGCGTTGCGAAAGCTCGACTACACACATTTTAGAGAACCGGCAAGACCCGCGACAGGTCTCGCGTTCGGTTTCTGTCTAGGCTCATGTCGCAGTGGAACGAGGCGGTATGTCGCGCAATCCAACCGAAATCTACCGGGAGCGACTCCGGCCGCCGCACGACGAATATGAGCCATCATTCTGACTTAGACACGGGCTCCTCGGTCTATCTGTGGCGTTAGAGTTCGGCATAGCGATAGCTCAAGGTGGAATATCGCCTGCAACTTGTCACAACGCACGCCGATGCTGTCGATTATGACGAGTGGTAATTGGTCATGCGCATTTGTTTTTACGGATAGCCGACTCGTCCTTTTTTACTCAACTTGACGCAGATTCCCCGAATTTCATCGTCGACGTCGCCACCCGCTTCGGCACTTTTGCGCGGCCGCGATTCTACCCGAAGGAAGCAGCCCACGCCGTCTCCCTGGCGACTCCATGCAAGACCAAGAAGGTAATCATGCGCTGCCTAAAACGATACATTTTCCGGGAACTCTACCGTGAGCCAACCGACCCGCAAAAACCGCACTCAATCACCAACCTACGCAGGACGCGCCAGGAGCTCCACATCACCCTCCGCGACGCTCCACCACTTCAACACTTGGCCCGGCACTCTCTCCCGATTCGAACGAGGACTCAACCGAGACGATACCCTCGCTACCCAATTCAGGGACTGGCTCCACGAGAGAAAGGAAACCCAACATCAATTGACAGCCGCAGGAGCATCACGAAGGGAATCAGCCCACGCGTTCGAAAAGATGCGGCCTCACAGCGAATGGTGTGAGGCCGCATCTGCGTTCGCCGGGCTGCCCGGCGGTACGAGTTAGTCGCCGAGCAGTTCCTTCACTGCCTTATCGATGAACTCGGTGTCGACGGGGTTCGCTCCGATTCCGGCGAAATGGCCCCAGGTGCTCGGGATCGGGCGCACTTCGCTGTTCGCGATGTGCTGCGCGGCCCAATCCTCATCCTCCGGGGGGAAGTACAGATCCTTGATGCCGGGCATCTGGATGATCCGTGCCGTGATCGCACCCAAGGCTTTCTTCGTGTCTCCGTCGTAGCCCGGGGTGAGCCCGACATCGGCGTGTTGCCACGTCCACAGCTCGGTCAGAAGATTGTTAGCGTCGCGTCCACCGAGGAAGAACCCCTCCCAATAGGAGACGAGAAAGTCCTCCAGGGAGGTATATCCCAACTGGCGCCATTCCTCGTTCCAGTAAAACGCCTGCGAGAATCCCCAGCCTGCGTAGACGCGGGCCGCCGCACGGAGCCCCGTTTTCGGCTGCTTGTCGTACCAACCGTTGTCCCAGGCCGCATCTGCCGTTAAAGCACCTTTGACGCCCTCCAGAAAGACGACATTGTGCGGCGCCGTCTTCGAGGAGCCGCAGAACGGAAGGAGCGCATCCATCATCTCGGGATACTGCACTCCCCACTGCCAGGCCTGCCCTGCACCCATGGACCAGCCAAGCACCAAACGCAGGTGCTCGATGCCGAAGTGCTCGGTGACCAGCCGGTGCTGGCAGCTCACATTGTCGCTCATCGTGACGTTGGGAAAACGTGGGCCGTTGCTGGGCTCCGGCGTATTGCTCGGCGAGGAGGACTGGCCGTTTCCGAACAGGGCGGGCACGATGATGAAGTATTTCGCCGGGTCGAGGCCCATCCCCTCGCCGATGAGCCATTGATTCTCACTGATGAAGCTCGAATACCAGGTGGGAAAGAGGATTGCATTGCTTTTATCGGCATCGAGTGTCCCGAAGGTCTTGTAGGCGAGCTTGGCGTTTCGAAGCGTCATTCCCGATTGCAGGAGGATGTCCCCGAGCTCGAAGGTTTCATATTCCGTAGTCATGCTTTTCTCCTATTCGATACTGCGTGGGGGACGTACGGCCGCATCGGCATCAAGGTTTTGCCACTTATGACATTCAAGAGGATGCCAAGGCCCAGGTACCAGGCTGCCACGCCGTCGAGCAGCCCCGCCCAGCCGGCGATCCTCGTCAGGATAACGGAGGCATCACCAGTGACGAGGTTCGAGAGCCCGACAAGAAGATAGACGATGGTCAGCAGCGCGAAGGCGAGAAGGGCGGGAAGGTTGACATAGAAAGAGCCGATCGTCATCACCGCCGTGAACACGGTCCAGATGAGCAGATAAGCGGCGAAGGCCTGATTAAACACGACCTCGCCTGCGGCTTCGCGGATACCCGGAGCAAAGAACTGCAGCAAGGCCCCTGTCGTCAGCAAGAAGCAGGCGTACGCCACCCCGAAGGTCGCACCGAAGACGTTCGCCGAGCGAGCCTCCCAGATGCCACCGATGAGCATTGCCAACCCCCCGGTTCCCATCGCCACTATAGGAAAGAAGGAGAAAGCCCCGGCGGCGAGCGCGCCCACGTTGAAGAGAGACAGGGTGATGATCGCGAAGCCGAAACCGATGACGGCGAGCGGCACACCGCTCGCCGTCACAACGACGGCGGTAGCGGATGGCGAACTTTGCTGTTGATCTGTCATGACGCGCCTTCGATCCGCGCGATCAGACGTTTTCGAGAAAAGTCGGGACGTACCTTCAGCATAAGAACTCCTTGAAGTGTTGTGCCGTGAGATCCGGGCGGTTGGAGACATCGGCGCGGATCGATCGGGACTCTACATTGAGACTCAATTGACGTAAAATACTTTCAAATAAAAATATTATACATCGCTTTAAGAAACCGGGTGCCTTCGGAGCTGCCCTTCAGCCGTATCGACCGGACTCCTGAATGACCATGGGACCGGCTTCATCCGATCGCGTATCACGATGGACATTTACTTCCAAATGAATATAAACTGAATAAAAGGAAAGGAGATAATTATCCCTCTTTACTCATTTCGCTGTCCCGATTGCGGAGAGTTCGACGCCGATCTCTCCCTTACCGGAAATACCTCCGATACTTCCTGCCCGAATTGCCGCCAGATGGCGGCTCGGGTATTCACGGCTCCTAATTTTGGGTCTCGCTCACGCGCACTGGACTACGCCTTCACTCAGGCCGGGCGAAGCAGTGAAGTACCCGAGGTCGTCCGCTCGGTACCGTCCGCGAGACGGGCGTCGGTCGGGCCGGTTCGCGACCCGCGATATCCACGACTCCCCAAGAACTGACGGCACGTCACCAGCACATTCACTCGATACTCAGCTAAGGACTACTCATGCCAGAAGTCATTTTCAGCGTCGATCAGAACCTTCCCATGGCACAGCAAGCCGTTCCCGGTCACAACCGTTGGCATCCAGACATTCCTGCGGCGGCGACCGTCAAACCCGGTGCCGAGTTCCGCATCGAGTGCAAGGAGTGGACGGACGGCCAGATCGGCAACAACGACTCAGCGGACGATGTTCGCCATGTCGACCTCGACCCCTGCCACATGCTTTCCGGACCAATCAGAATCGAAGGGGCAGAGCCGGGCGATCTACTCGTTGTCGACATCCTCGATATCGGTCCGGTTCCACAGACCGTCGGCAAAAACTGCGGCGAAGGATGGGGCTACTCGGGTATCTTCGCGAAGGTCAACGGTGGCGGGTTCCTGACCGACTATTACCCCGAGGCCTACAAAGCCATCTGGGATTTCAGTGGGCAAAACTGCACATCGCGTCACGTTCCCGGGGTGAAGTACACCGGCATCGCGCACCCCGGACTCTTCGGCACGGCCCCCTCGCCCGATCTGCTGGCGAGCTGGAACCGTCGCGAGCAGGCGCTGATCGACACCGACCCGCACCGTGTTCCCGCACTCGCACTGCCACCCACGGTCCGCGGCACGCTCGCAGGCACGGCAAGCGGAGCCGTGGCCGACCGCATCGCCAGCGAGGGTGCGCGCACCGTTCCTCCCCGAGAGCACGGTGGCAACATGGACATCAAGAACCTCTCGCGGGGCAGCAGGATCTTCTACCCGGTCTTCGTTGACGGTGCGCTGCTCTCGGGCGGCGACCTGCACTTCAGCCAGGGCGACGGCGAGATCAATTTTTGTGGTGCCATCGAAATGGGTGGCTACATCGATATGCGCGTCGACCTCATCAAGGGAGGAATGGAGAAGTACGGTATCCACAGGAACCCAGTCTTCATGCCGGGGCGCGTCGCGCCGCTCTACTCTGAGTGGCTGACATTCGTGGGGATCTCGGTCGATCACCGCGACAACACAAACCTGTACATGGACGCCACCGAGGCCTACCGCAACGCCTGTCTGAACGCGATCAAATACCTGACCAAGTGGGGTTACACCGGAGAGCAGGCGTACCTGATCCTCGGCACGTCCCCCATCGAGGGTCGCATCGGCGGCGTCGTCGACATACCGAATGCGGCTTGCTCGGTGTTCCTGCCGACCGAGATCTTCGATTTCGATGTGCGTCCTCACGGTGACGGACCGATCTACACCGACCGAGGACAGGTGGCCGTCGCCTCCTCCTGAGCGAATCGACGGGAGGCCGAATCCGCACAAGACCGGATGGATCGGCGCCGTACCATCCGCTCGATGTAGTCGCGGCCCTCTCACAGGGTCGTGATCACGTCGAAGTCTGCCACGGTGGCCCGCGCCAAGTGCACCTTCTGCTGAAGATGGCCGCGCCTCAACTCGACGGCTCCCCGTGGACCGTCGTAACCGACCCCCTCCGACACCGCGGTCAGGCAATACACGTCCAGGCACTGCGCGGCACGAATCAGGTTCGCCAAAACGGCGATGCCCTCGTAGCAGGACTCCGCCTGATTGTTCAGCGGAGGCGCATCCGCTCCGAAGTTGTCGGTGTACTCGCCGACGAGATCGAGCGAGCCTGCCGTCGACAGCGAGCGAAAGTAGCCAGCGGAGACATACATGTCGTCGATCGCACTGGGGCCGGACGCGATCAGCATGTTCTCCTCCATGAGCGGTGAAAAGCGGATGACACGGTGCTCCATGTGTTCGCGTGCGAAGGCGCGATTAAAAGCAACGGCATCTTGCCCTACTAGGAACATGAGCACGCCGTCTGCCCCGGAACGGCTGAGCCGCCTGATCAGGGACGAGAAGTCCTCCGTGCCGAATTGAACGAACTGCGAGCCGACCACCTGCAACCCCAGCGCCCTCGCGTAGCTCATCGCCGCGGTCGCTGAACGACGCGGCCACACATAGTCATCACCCACGATGAACCAGCGACGCACGCCAAGCTGGTCGCGCAGCCAGGACAGGGCGGGCGCGATCTGCATCGTGGGAGTCTCCCCCGAGCAGAAGACTCCGGGATGACGTTCCCCGCCCTCGTACAAGGAGGTGTAGACGTAGGGGATACGGCCCGCCACAACAGGGACGAGATGACTTCTCACGGATGAGATGTGCCAGCCCGTCAGCGCTTGGATACGCCCGCGATCGATCAGGCTCGCCACTGTCTGGGCGATCTCCGGGGGCGGTGCCCCCGCATCGATGGTCTCAATCTCTACTCGACGGCCGAGCAGCCCCGTCTCGTTCAGCTCAGAAACGCACAACTCGACTATGGCCTCGCAGGACGGCCCGAATATACCGGCCGGCCCCTGCAGCGGAACGGCCAACCCGATTCGTATCGTGTCATCGGGGACCGGAGCGTTGTGTCGGTGTCGGCGCTTATAGTTTGCCAAGAGAACACCCTTGTTCGCATGCAAATGGATTACTTCGACTTAGAATTTATCAACAGCATTCTATTGTTGATAGTTCCGGCGTGGAAAGGACGAAAGTGCAAGCGTCACCCTCCGAGGGCGCGACCCTACCCGTGGACGGACCGAACATACAGCTGGTTTCTCAAGCAAACCAGCTGCTTTCGGGGCAGATCGAACGCCGGCTCCGAGAACATGGGATCAGCCTCGACCAGTGGCGCGTACTGTCATATCTCTTCGACCACACGGCGTCACCGATGGCCGAGTTGGCGGCCGCGACGAATATCACGGGGCCAACGCTGACGCGAGTGGTCGATCAACTTATCGAGTCGACGCTGTGCTATCGCAACGTCGACTCCGCAGATCGGCGCCGAGTGCTGGCTTTTCTCTCCAAGCGCGGACGCTCCCTCGTGCGAGAGCTGCTCCCTCTAATCCGTGAGGCGGAGGCCGAGATGACCTCCCATCTGTCACCGAAGGAAAGCCGAGAGCTCATCCGCCTACTGACGCAACTCGTCGCGGGAAACAGCCAGAACCGCTAAAAGCAACTGGGGAACAGCCCAAGACCAGATCGACTCGGGGCATTTTCTTGCATTAAGGGGCTTACGCTACGGCACCGACCAGGACGAGCGGCAACCTCGGCACATCGCCGGAGAACTCAAAGCACCAGCTACAACGAGGACACCCAGGAATTCACCCGGACGGTCGAGAACCTCAAGACCAACATCATCGAGACCCACGTCTTCGACAAGCTCGTGGTCGCCACCGGCCACTTCTCCGTACCGACCGTTCCCGAGTCTAAGGGCATCAAGTCCTTCCCCGGCGAAGTGTTGCACGCCCACGACTTTCGCGGAGCCGAGCGGTTCTACGGCAAGAACCTGCTCATGATCGACAGTAGCTATTCCGCTGAGGGTATCGGCATGCAGGCCCACACGATGGGCGCCGCGTCCATCACATTCAGCTACCGCACGACGCCAATGTGCTGCACCCGGCCAACCTCTAGAAGGGAGTGGTGTGGCAGCAGAACACCAACCTGTTCTACCTGGGTACCCAAGACCAGTTCTACGCGTTCAACATGTTTGACGCGCAGGCCTGGTACGCCCGCGACGTCATGACCGAAGTGATCACCGTGCCACCCCTGGCGGAGCGCGAGGCGAACATCCAGCTCAGGCTTGAGCGCCTGGCCGCGCTGCCGGATCACAATTCCGAGGCCGACTTTCAGACGGACTACCTGCGGGAGCTCATCGCCGCCACGGATTACCCGCCCTTCAACCTGGGCGCGGTCACCCAGCTGTTCAAGGACTGGATGCACCACAAGGAAACAGACATCCTGGCCTCGAGGTAACTGCAGCCGCACCGACGAATGGCCGTACTCACACCATGAGTACGGCCCTTCGTCGGTGCGGGCAGCGGATGCCGTGAGCGCGCGTTCCGCCCGTGGCCGGCCCGGCCGCGGTGGGATACTACTGAGAAATCTTCGCGAGCGTTTCTTTTTCGGCCGCAATGCTGGTGTTGTCGCCATGGCCGGTGCGCACCACCGTGTCGGCCGGCAGGGTCAGCAGGCGTTCCCGAATTGAGGCCAGGATGGTGGGGTAATCGCTGTAGGACCGCCCCGTTGCACCCGGGCCGCCGTGGAACAGCGTGTCCCCCGTGAAGACCGTTTTTTCACTCTCGAGATAGAAGCAGGTTGACCCCGGCGAGTGTCCCGGCGTGTGGATAGCCCGCAGCGTGGTCCCGCCGACCTCGAACAGGTCCCCGTCGATGTGCTGCCGGTCAGGCTGCACATCGGGGTACACCTGATCCCAGAGAATCAGGTCCTCCGAGTTCAGGTAGATGGCAGCGCCCACCGCCTGCGCGACTTGCCGCGCCGCGCCGATGTGGTCATTGTGTGCGTGGGTGAGCAGAATGGCGAGCACCTTGCGCCCCCGCACCTGGCGAATGATCGCCGCGGCGTCGTGCGGAGAGTCGATGATCACGCATTCCTCGTCGTTGCCGACGATCCAGACGTTGTTGTCGACTTCCCACGTGCCGCCGTCGAGCGAAAAGGTTCCCGAGGTGACCAAGTTTTCAATCGTGACGGCCATTAGAGCTCCACGACCGAGCGGAGGACCGTGCCCTCGTGCATCTTGACGAAGGCTTCTTCCACCTGGTCGATCGTGATGCGCTCGGAGACGAAGGCGTCGAGGTTGAGATTGCCCTGCTTGTAGTGGGCCACGAGCATGGGAAAGTCGCGGGAGGGCAGGCAGTCGCCGTACCACGAGGATTTCAGGGACCCACCGCGGCCGAAGACGTCCAGCAGCGGCAGTTCGATTTTCATGTCCGGTGCGGGCACGCCCACCAGGACCACCCGGCCGGCGAGGTCACGGGCGTAGAACGCCTGCTTATACGTTTCGGGGCGGCCGACCGCGTCGATCACCACGTCCGCTCCGTTGCCGTTGGTCAGGGCGCGAATCGCGTCGACGGCGTCGTGCTCCTTGGAGTTGACCCCGTGGGTGGCGCCGAGCGACCTGGCCATCGCGATCTTGTTGTCGTCGATGTCCACCGCGATGATGGTTGTGGCGCCGGCGAGCTTCGCGCCGGCAATCGCGGCGATACCCACGCCGCCGCAACCGATTACGGCAACGGACTCGCCCGGCTTGACCTGACCGGTGTTGATCGCGGCGCCGATGCCAGCCATCACGCCGCAGCCGAGCAATCCGACGGCAGCGGCATCCGCTTCGGGATCGACTTTGGTGCACTGACCGGCCGCCACTAGGGTCTTTTCGGCAAAGGCACCGATCCCGAGCGCGGGCGATAGCTCGGTGCCATCCTCGAGCGTCATCTTCTGCGTAGCGGTGTGGGTGTTGAAGCAGTACTGCGGCTGGCCCTTGGCGCAAGCGCGGCACTGCCCGCAGACAGCGCGCCAGTTGAGGATGACCCGGTCACCCGGTGCCACCTGGGTGACGTCAGGGCCCACGGCACTGACCACGCCGGTGGCCTCATGGCCGAGCAGGTACGGGAAGTCATCACCGATGCCGCCCTGTTTGTAGTGCAGGTCGGTGTGGCAGACTCCGCAGGTGATGATGTCCACCAGGGCCTCGCCGGGACCGGGGTCCGGCACCAGGATGGTCACCAGTGACACCGGGGCGTCCTTTTCCCTGGCGATGACTGCTCGTACTCTATGGACCATGTTTTGGGGTTCCTTTCTAGAATCCGGTGAGTGGGGGCACCAGCGCCAATCTAATTGACGCGCTGGTATTTCCCGTCGTCGGGCCCTGGGCGGTCCCTCGTTATACGGCGATCAGTGCGGAACGCTCGCGTTCCTGTGGCCTGCCGCTTGACTCTACCTGGCTTTCCCATGCACCGTAGAGGTGCCGAGGCTGCGAACAGTTTTGCCGAAGACCCCGTCGGGATTCAAACGCCGCAGCTCCTCGGCCAGGCAGAGCCGCAGTGTGCGGCGCGGCAGCGAGATGCCAGATGGGACGATTCCACGCACTGTTGCCCCCAGCCGCTCTCGCGGGCGTAGATCAGCCGGGGAACGCTGCGTCGTAGATCGCGCGGAGCTCGGCACTGTCGGCCCCGGTGACGCCGCACCCGGTGATCGTTCCATCGACTGCGCCGACGAGATAGCTCTGGCCGGCCCCGAAGGGTACACCCGAGAAGTCTGAAGTCATGGCATCGACCTGCGCCACCTCGACGCGGTCAGCGACGTCGCCGCCGAAGCGCTCCGTGACGTCCAGCACAACGGTGTCGCCCTGGATCTGCAGCACCGTCGCGGCGAACGCTTGCTCCTGCGCAGCTACGGTCGCCGGCTCAAGCACGAGGCAGCTTCCACTCGCGAGGCCTCCGTCCGTGGGAGGCCGCATCATCGACGATTTGTTGCTACCGCTCAAGGACATCCACACACAGCGCTGTGACTACTGGCAGTTTAGGAGGCCGCGCAGGGCCGCGCTACGCGCCGCGGTCACCTAAATCCCGACCAAGCGGTGAGTGCTGATTTCTGCGAACTGGAGAAAAACCGCGCGCAGTGTGGAGGAAAAACACTTCCCGGTATTCTCTCGATCCGCGCCCTGCTGGGTTACGTGAACAGCCCACCAAAGGTCCCGGAAACTCAAGAGTTTCCAGTACTTTTTAGGTTGAAGATTTGATGTTCCCATCACTACCCATCACTTTCAGAGTGCCAGAGCCGGTGATTCGGCCTTCTCGTGCGAGTCGCCGACGTCGGTTTCGGTACCTCCCGATTGTCCGGGATCGACGTGCACACCTTCTGGGCATGAGTATCCACGACGACAAGCTAACCTCCCATCCCACCGACGACTGGGGGCTCGAACCCCTGATGGACGTTGCCGAGCTGGCCGCTTACCCGGGCATCCCCATCTCCACGGTCTACGACTGGCGGGTGCACGGCAAAGGCCCCACGGCTTACCGTTTCGGCAAGCACCTGAAGTTCGCGTCGGTGACGAAACTGTGCAGCCTGGCGCTCCTCCTGAGTATGAGCGACCTGCAGAAAGTCACCATCCGACGGATGACCTCGACCCAATGCGTCCGGTGTGGCGTTGCGCTGCCGCCGGCCGCGGGCACCGGACGACCGCGCGTCTTTTGTGGACCTGGCTGCCGCAAAGCACCGTACGACGACAGACGGGCTCGTAAACCCGAGGCATTTCACGTGCGAATTGTCGACCGTACTGTCGTGGAGACGGTTGAGATGATTCGGACCATCGATGAAGGGCACGACATCACCGAGTGCGTCCGACAGGTTTGCGGATCACCCCGGGCGGTTGCGAATGTCCTCGTCGCTCTGAATGGGTTGGTCCGTTCGGACACACTGCTGTTGGACAACAAATGGGCTCCCGCCGTACGTTTGATCGTCGACTTAAACCGCGCCCTTCAGAATGCTGCTGAGCGCGCAAGCCGGCGCCGTAGCCGCTGAGATCGTCGAGGGACTGGACTAGCGAGGAGCGCGTGATGGCACTGGCAGTCCGGCGAGTTGGTAATGAGTCTGTCGTGCCATACCCGCGCGAGACCATGTCGAAATGACCTTGCGGGCGTGGGGCAATCGGTTGCCCCGCCCCAACGCGCCACTGGCCTTCAGGATGCGCTTCGTGCACCCACCACTCCCCCGTCGACGAGCAGGTCGGTGCCGGTGATGAAGGACGCCGTCGGGCCGAGAAGAAAAGCGGATGCGTCGGCGATGTCGGTCGGTGTGCCGATGCGTCCCGTTCCGGAGGACTCGATCATCGCGCGCATGATGTCGCCGTGTTCGCCGTTGAGTTCCTGCTGCCCCATCGGGGTCGAGATCACGCCCGGGCTGATCGAATTGACGCGGGCCCCACGACGACCCCACTCCACGCTGGCCGCTTGAACACGAACCTGGTTTCCCCGCTTGGCGATACCGTAGGCCATCCCGGGTTCCGTCAGGCCCTGAATCACGGGCAGAGCAGACAATTCGGCCGCGGACAGGGTGGCGAGGGCGTCTTCGTCCTCCGCCGACAGCTCAACACCGTGACCGGCCATGCTGGAGATGACCAGGCCCGCTCCGCCCGGCGCGATCACAGCACCGAATAGCTCCAGCATGTTAGCCACCCCCACCAGGTCCACCGCGACGATCGCCGCCACCGATGCCTGCACCGGCGAGAGTCCCGCCGTGTGAATCACCTGCACGACGGATCCCAGAGCGGATGCCACGTCCGCCAACTCCGCCATCGATTCCGCGGACGAAACGTCCACCTTGTGTTCGGTGACGTCGTAGCGTCAACGCGCAGCATCGAACCGACCCGATCGAGAGCTTCCTGGCTGAAGTCGGCGATCAACAGGCGCTTGCCCGGCGCCTGGCGACGGGCAATAAGTTCCCCTATACCTCCAAAACCGATCACAACAACAACGTCCCGTCCCGAACGGGCGGCAAGGGGCACGACGTCCTCGGCATCCTCCAGAGCGTCGCCGGTAGTCCGGCGCCCAGCGTGTGATTGGCGCGCTGAGCGCTGAAATCTCCGTCATCACACGGGTGAGGTCGCCGCCGCCCACGATCATGGCGCCGCCGTGAATGCTGCGGAATATGGGAGCATCGTCGCCGACCACCGTGCCGATCGGCGTGACGACATAGGTGGGGACGCCCCCGATCTGCTCCAGAGACGATTCCATCGGGAGGGTCATTCCGGCCAGCATCTCAGTGACGAACGCGTCGGTCTGCTCGACACAGGCCGACCAGCCGGCGATATCGTCGATCGCCGGCGACGGTGCGCGCACGATCGGGACTTCAAGCCCGCATCGACCCATGCTGAGTTCGCGCCCTCCCCGCGGACGCGTGCGACTGGCACTAGCCCTCGCCCTGCGACGCCTGGCTACGAACCGGTTCGACTGAATCCAGGTGCGCTCCACGCAGGGCTGATCATGCCGCGGTAGGAGAACGCGGCGGAGGAGCTCTTGTACCCCTCCGCCGCATTGGCGTGCGCTCAGCCTGCAAAGTTCAGGATGCAGCCCGGCATGCCCGTCTAGAGAACGACCGTGACCACCTTCTCTTCGGTGTTGGCGAGAATACCGGCATAACCGAGTTCGCGGCCGATGCCCGAGGTCTTCATGCCGCCCCAGGGCAGAGCGGGGTCGATTGCGGCCCAGCCGTTGATCCACACGGCGCCCGCGCGAATCTCCGCGGCCACTCTGTGTGCGGTGGAGACGTCGGAGGTCCAGACGCTGGCAGCGAGGCCGTACGGCGTGCCGTTTGCAATCTGAATCGCTTCTTCTTCAGTGTCGAACGGAATCACAACGCCGACCGGTCCGAAAATCTCCTCCTGGGCAATCGTCATGCTGTTGTCGACGTCGGCGAAGATGGTCGGTCGTACGTAGAAGCCCTCGGACTTTCCCGTGTCGCCGCCCGCGACGACGCGCGCTCCTTCGGCCTTTCCCTTCTCGATATAGGCGAGCACGCTCTTCTGCTGCTTTTCGTTGACCAACGCTCCGATCGTGGTCGTGCTGTCGAAAGGATCGCCAAGCACCTGTGCCGACGCTGCCGCCGCCAGACCGTCGACGACCTGCTGGTATATCGAACGGTGGGCCAGAATGCGCGTTCCTGCAGCACACACCTCGCCCTGATTGAAGAACAGACCCATTGCCGAACCACCGACCGCCGCTTCGACGTTGGCGTCGGCAAAGATGATCTGCGGCGTCTTGCCACCGAGTTCCAGCGTCACCCGTTTGAACGTCGCGGCTGCAGCGATCTGGATCTGGCGGCCGACCGCGGGGCTTCCGGTGAAGCTGATCTTGTCTACATCCGGATGCTCGACCAACGCCGCCCCTGCAATGCTCCCCATTCCGGGAACAACATTGACTACGCCTACCGGCACCCCCGCTTCCACGATCAGAGTGGCGAGGTGCAGAATCGACAGCGGGGCATCTTCAGCGGGCTTCACGACAAGCGTGTTTCCCGTTGCAAGAGCGGGCGCGATTTTCCACGCTGCGATCATCAGTGGAGTGTTCCATGGCACGATCGCACCGATAACGCCGACGGGCTCGCGCACCGTATACGACAGCGTGGGTCGCCCCATCGCACCGGCTGTCGGGATGGTCGTGCCTTGAATCTTGTCCGCCCATCCAGCGAAGTGTCGGAACGTTGCTGCGGCGTTGGGCACATCAAGCATTCCCGGCTGGGCTAGGGGCTTGCCGATGTCGAGGGCTTCCAGTCGCGCGAGGTACTCTCCGTCGCGCTCAATGAGATCGGCGATGCGGTTGAGGAGTTGACCTCTGACCGCACCCGGCGTGGTCTTCCAGGCGCCCGTGAGCGCGGCCCTCGCGGCGGCGACGGCCTCATTGATGTCGCTCGCCGATCCGCTGGAAACCGTGGCGAGGGGGCGGCCATTGGCGGGGTTCAGATCGGTGAAGGTCTCGTCGGCCTGCCGCCACGTTCCGTTGATGAGCATTCCGGTGGTGAATACGGGCTCATCTTCGCTTCCGTGTTCACCGACGGCCGCGCTGGTATTGCTTTCGATAGTCATAGATCGTCCTTTTCTATTAGTCGTGTGGTCGAGTTCAGTTGTGGGCGCCGCTGAGCTGCGCGGTCTGGGCCACGCCATCCGCTGAATTCGACAGCAGCTCGGCGAGTTTCTCGCCGATCATGATCGACGGTGCGTTCGTGTTGCCACTGGAAATGCGCGGCATGATCGAGGCGTCCGCGACGCGCAGACCGTCGATGCCGTGCACACGAAGCGATGCATCGACGACGGACGCGTCGTCGGAGCCCATACGGCAGGTGCCGACCTGGTGGTGATAGGTCCCCACCGAGCGACGTGCGAACTCGCGAAGCTGATCGCGGGTAGTGACGTCGGGGCCGGGGGCGAATTCCTGCTTGCGGAACGGTGCGAAGGCATCCTGCTGACCGATCTCCCGGCACAGGATGATCGCGTCGACCATAGCTTCGAGATCGTACTCATCGGCAAAAACGTTAGGGTCGGCAATCGGCGCCTCGTTCGGGTCTGCCGACGCCAGCCGCAGGGTTCCCCGCGACGCCGGACGCACGATTCCCGGTGCAATCGTGTAGCCGTTCTCAGGCACGGCACCGCCGTCGGTCGGGTAGGGCAGGTGTAGAAAGAGCGGCTGCAGATCGGGGCCGGGCCCATCCCAATCGGTACTGCGCGTGTACAGCTGGCTCTCGAGCAGGTTATTCGCTCCCGCCGGCAACGGTTCTTTGGCCTCGTAGACGTTGCTCACCAACAAGTGGTCGTGCAGGTTCTCACCCACACCGGGCAGGTCGGCGATAACACCGATACCGTGCTCGTCGAGCTGCTCACGGCCACCAATTCCCGACAGGAGCAGAATCTTGGGCGAACCGATCGCGCCGGCACTGATGATGACCTCAGCGTCGGCAAAAGCCCGGCCGACCTCACCGCCAGCTTCGTACTCGATACCGACAGCCCGATTACCTTCGATCAGAATGCGATGCACGAGGGCACCGGTCGTCACCGTGAGACGCGGATTGTCGAGCACGGGCACCATAAAACTCTGCCAGGCGCTGGCCCGCTTACCCTTTCGCGTTGTGGTGTCATTGAAACCAACGCCCTCCATCACCGCTCCGTTGAAGTCGTCTGTCGCGGGATAGCCGAGCGATACCGCAGCATCGACGAAGGCCTGAGCAGTGGGTGCCCGACCATCGATGATCTTCTCGACGCTCAGTGGGCCACCGACGCCGTGGTACTCGGATGCCCCGCCGATGTGGTCCTCGCTGCGCTTGAAGAGCGGGAAGACATCTTTCCACGCCCATCCGGTGTTACCTTCCGCTGCCCACCCGTCGTAGTCACTGTGATGTCCCCGAACGTAGATCATTCCATTCAGCGAGCTGCTTCCACCGAGAACCTTGCCGCGCGGCCAGTAGAGGCTTCGGCCTGCTGCGTGGATCTGCGGGGCAGTCATGACAGCCCAATCATTGGGGGAGAACAGCAGAGCAGGCCACCCCTGCGGGTTGTGAATGTTCGGGTCAGTGTCGACTGACCCTGCCTCGATGACGTGAACCGTGTGGCCCTGATCGATGAGGCGGCGCGCTATGACGCTGCCAGCCGAACCGGCTCCGACGACGATGTAATCCGATCGCATTGTGTTCTCCTTTGAACGTGATGGACCGACCGCTCATTCAGAATCAGGTCGGTACTTCGAGCCTCCCCCATCGACCGCTGTTCGCACTGCGCCGAACGCGCACAGTACTGTGCCCGACGCGCACCTCGGTCGCGCACCCGTATTCGCGGTGGGTGGCTTGTTACTCCAGCGCTCTAGGATCGTCGTCAAGGTGATTCGCTTACATCGAGATCGCTTTACCCGTTCCAGGGCTTGTGTTCATCCAGCGCATCACACGCAACGAGTTCTTCCCGCTCTTCTGAGGTAGCCGCTGGGTAATGGCCACAAGGTAGTGGAGGCACAAGGTGAGAACAGCCGTGGTTTTGTCTGCACCAGTCCATGTTGGAGCGGTTCATGACCGCGTAAGGCCGCGGCCGCTAGCTGACGTAGCCGAGCTCATGAGGCATCGCAGCAGCGCTATCGTGGCCGTCCGTCACTCTATGTTCATGCTCAGAGTTCCTGAACTTCGAACTGA
Organism: Cryobacterium sp. Y11; assembly: GCF_002929535.1. Taxonomy (GTDB): domain Bacteria; phylum Actinomycetota; class Actinomycetes; order Actinomycetales; family Microbacteriaceae; genus Cryobacterium. The sequence continues at coordinate 32,784 of NZ_PJJO01000050.1, read as the reverse complement.
CGAATTCTCCTTCGAACTGGTACTTGCTTCGGCTTGGGGGCGCGCCAGCGCTTTCCAGACTGCCATGCTGTCCGCACTCGCCCACCCGTGGCGCACCGGTGATCGCGGAGTAGTCCTCGGCGCCCTCGCTATCGCCTATTTGCCCGAATTTCTGTCGACGCCCGAATTTCGCACCCACACGCAGCAGGTCGACCCGTTGTTCCCGAGCACGCCAGAAGGCATGGCCACGGTGGCTGAACAGTGGGATGCCGACCTCGCCCACGACACGTTGCACCAGCTGACCTCGATCTCCGCGCCGACCGTGGCCATCGGCGGTGAGCAAGATCTGCTGACGCCAATCGTAGTTGGGCTGCTTGCGGCGAATGCGATCCCCGGAGCGCAGTGGCATGTTTTCACGGGTCCGGTTAGCAGTCAGGCTACCCTGTTCGAACGCACAGATGAATTCACTCAACTCGTCCTGGAATTCCTGAACCAGATACCAGTGCTGGCCTGAGCGCCCACGTACAACCCAAATGACGGCGCCCGGCCAGATGCTGCAGGTACGGATACTCCGATACCATGCACGTCCGGCCGGGTTATGCTTTCGCAAGCGCCCTCCTATCAACGAGCGGGCGGCACACACGACGACGTGGAGGCTGCAATGACCTTGGCACTTGTTCCGTCGGTGTCCGGTTCGGGGCGTGAAATGCTTGACTGCTCCGAACTCGACACGGTCGAAAGGTTCGACGCCTGGACCGACGCCGTCAGTCGCAGTTTCGTTCCGCTCACCGCTGACTTGCCCGACGGCTTCACTCCAGCTGGCTTCGACGGCGCACTGGTCTCCCAGCAGCTCGGATCGGCAGAAATTAGCACGGTCACCGGTTCCGCAGTGTCGGTACGACGCACGCAGCGGCAGATTGCGCGCGCCGACCCCGGTTTCATCAAGCTTGGATTACAGCTACGCGGCTACAGCGTAATCACCCAGGACGGCCGCGATGCGGCTCTCGCTCCAGGAGATTTCGCCATCTACGATACGCGCCGGCCCTACCAACTCGATTTCGATGACTCCTTCCGTATGTTCGTTGTTATGTTTCCTCTGAAATCCCTCAGCCTGAACCACAGGCAGTTGTCGTCACTCACGGCATCGCGGTTCTCCGGCCGGCGCGGACTCGGGGCGATCACGTCGAGCTTTCTTGGAGAGATGAGTCGACAGCTCGACAGCGACTCACTGGGGCGCGGATTTCAGGTGTCGGATGCAATCTTCGAACTCGTAGCCGCAACCCTCGGCGAACGTCTCGACGAAGCCACTTCGGGCGATGAAAATGCTCAACGCCGACTATTGTTGGCACGAATCGACCAACACATCGTCTCTCACCTCGGCGACTCCAGGCTGTCAGTAACAGGCATTGCTGCCGCGCACCACATTTCTGTGCGCTACCTGCAGAAGCTGTTTGAGGAACAGGAAGAAACCGTTCGAGGCCGCATCAGGCACCGCCGACTCGAGGAAGCCAGGCGTGATCTCCTGAACCCGAGCCTCGCACAGCGGCCAATCGCTGCTATCGGCGCCAGCTGGGGATTCGACGATGCGGCGTCGTTCGCGAGGGCCTTCCGCAAGGAGTTCGGCGTCTCTCCACGAGAGTGCCGCGTAACCGCTCACAACTGAGCGGTGCTGATGGCACGTTCCCGCCGTGACACTTGGGAGAAACTCAGCAGGAGACCACGGGCAGCCCACTCGTTCGAGCCCACGGACCGCAAGGTAACGAGCACGTGCCTGTGCCCGTCCTAGGCGACAGGCAGACGGTCGGGGATGAGGACTTTGAAGACCGCGTTGAAGAAGGTCCACGCGGCCTCGCACCCGGCGATGACCGCTGCGAAAGTTCGCGCGGATGATGGCATTTTCAAGTTCTCGGTCTCTTCCTGCTGCGCTTTCGAGCACACGCAGTTGCCCACCATTTACCCAGAGTGCGTCCGACAGGTCTGCGGATCACGCCGGGCGGTTGCGAATGTCCTCCTCGCTCTGAATGGCTTGGTCCGTTCGGACACACGGCTGCTGGACAACAAATGGGCGCCCTGTCACTGACCAGTCGACTGCGGTTGTGGCCGCCGGCGCATCCGCTGGAGTCCACGTTCTAGTTTCTGGAGATTCCGCAGCTGACCAATTGGCGCCGTGGCGGGTGCCTGCGCGTTCGGTCATCTACGCCACGTCGGGGATCGCCCTGAGCAAGCTTGGCTTCGCGCAGACCACTGCTGCGCGTGCCACGCTCACGTTTACCGTTCCGGCCGACCAAACGATTTGGGCAATCGCAGCCTCGTGTTCGCGAAGAACCACCACGCCGACCGTCGATCCGGTCATCGCGGCGTGGGATGTCAGTCGGACGGGTGGCACGGACGCGGATGAGGCTGTTCAACGGATCCGCGATTTGGTGCTTGCACGAGGAGGATCTTGATAATCCGACGCTCGGTGGAGACGGTCGCGACCTCCAATGCCGATGACGCCGCCTACCGGGCGTTGGAAGACGTGGTCCGCATCGCCGATGCACCTCGAGGATATCCGTGTCGTCGGCGGCCACATGGCCAGCTTGCTGCTGACCGCATTCCCCGTCGCGGGAGCCATCATCCGGCGAACAATATGGCTAGATGAGTCGATCGAACCGGCCGCAGTCCCAAGTGGCGTAGGGGTGTGTTGTCGGATAGCGTCGCATTTATTTCGCGGTTCGCGGGCTTGTCCATCTGTGGAGGTGCGCACGCGCAAGCACTTCCATGGCTACGGTTGTAACGAGCACAGTGATTGAGAGCGCGTGATGACGTACAGCGTAATTCGAGTTCGCGCGACGCCTGGTGCCTCGCGCTCAGGGCACATGGGTGGCGTGGTCGTGGTTGCTGGTATCGCGGTGGCCGCGTGGATCTCTTTCGGCCGCCACCTCTTCGGGATCGGTGGCGACCTCACCATCATCTACGCGGCGACGCTGGGTGTGATTTTTGCCGCCTTGCTGGTGTTCACGGGGCTCGCGGTACGACGCACGGCACGTCGAGGGTTCGAAACTCGCGCGATAACATACGTGTTTTTCCTTGCATCAGGCGTTATCGGACTCTTGTTGGGACTCACGCTTCCAGATTCAACACCTCGCGGTTTGCAGACAATCATCAGCGGACCCACACAGCCTGCGTTGGATATCGCTATTGGTATCGCGAACCCCCTGGGCGTTATCGGAATCGCGACCGCGATCATTGCGCTCGTGCTTTCGATTCGGGATTCGCGCGGGCGAATCACGCTTGTTGAGTCTTGGGGCGACGAGGATGACGGCGCCCGTGTCGACCCCGCGTAGCGGCAATTCGTTGCATCGATGCCGCTCCTGAAAGGCCCACGTGCAGCGCGTCGGGCCGGAAACATTGTCTAAGAGACAGCCCCCACCTAGGCTGAGCAGTATGACGGTCGAACAGGTTGAGCAAGGGCCTCGCCAAGTCGCGCGCACTGTTGAGGTGTCGGCTTCGGCCGAAGACGTCTTCGCGTTGGTGGCTGATCCGCACCGTCACGGTGAGCTGGACGGCTCGGGCACCGTCGGCGGTACGGTGTCGGGGCCGCGGCGGCTCACCCAGGGCGCAAAATTCTCGGTAGCGATGAAGCAGTTCGGCGTCCCGTATCGCATCACCAGCACGGTGACGCGCATCGAAGACGGTCGGCTTGTAGAGTGGCGTCACCCCGCGGGACACCGGTGGCGTTGGGAACTCACGCCGCTCACGCCCACGTCTACGCGCGTTACTGAGACGTTTGACTACAGCACCGTCCCAGCCGTTCAGGGAAAGGTCTACGAGCTGCTCGGCTTTCCTCGGCAGAACGCCGCCGGCATCGAAGCCACCCTTCGCCAACTCAGGTCGCGCTCCGCCCGCGCTTGACGTGAGGCCACCGGGCCGGAGTCGATTACGCGGCCGTGATTACCAGCGCCACCGACTCGTCGGTCGTCTGGCTCAGGCGCCGGACCGCATGGTGGCGAAGTGCTCAGTGACTAGATCCCGCGTAGCGCTTCCGTATCCGTATCCGTATCCGCCGCAACATTCTTCTGCACGGCGAACTGGGTCCGGTGCAATTCCTCGTACCGCCCACGCACAGCCAGTAGTTCCTCGTGCGTACCGCGCTCCACGATCGAGCCGTCCTCAACCACGAGGATCAGGTCCGCGCTGCGGATGGTGGAGAGGCGGTGTGCGATCACCATCGCTGTCCGTCCCTTGAGCGCCTCGCTGAGCGCCGCCTGCACGGCGGCCTCAGATGTCGAGTCCAGCGCCGCCGTCGCCTCGTCGAGGATGACGACGCGCGGCTGGGCGAGCAGGAGCCTCGCGATGGTCATCCGCTGGCGCTCACCCCCGGACAATCGGTAGCCACGCTCGCCCACCATGGTGTTCAGCTGGTCGGGCAGGGACCGGATGAGCGGCTCGAGCCGCGCACGGCGGACGGCGTCCCACACCTCATCGTCGGACGCTTCCGGCCTCGCGAGGCGCAGATTGGAGAGGATGGTCTCGTGGAACAGGTGGCCGTCTTGCGTCACCATGCCCAGGGTGTGCCGCATGGAGGCGAACGTGACATCGCGGACATCCGTCCCCGCGAGGCGCACGGCGCCGCTGTCGACGTCGTACAGGCGCGAGAGGAGCTGCGCAATCGTGGATTTGCCGGCACCGGACGAACCAACGAGGGCAACGGTCTGACCCGGCTCGATCCTGAAGGACACGCCGTGCAGTACCTCCTCACCGCCGCGGGTGTCCAATGTGGAAACCTCCTCGAGAGACGCAAGAGATACCTTGTCCGCGGACGGGTAAGCGAAGCGCACGTTGTCGAACTCGACGGACACCGGGCCTTCGGGAACGGCGACGGCGTCGGGCTTCTCCTTGATGAGCGGGTCAAGGTCGAGCACCTCGAAGACGCGCTCGAAGCTGACCACCGCGCTCATGATCTCCACCCGTGCGTTTGCGAGGCCGGTGAGCGGCGCGTAGAGGCGGGTGAGGAGGAGCGCCAGGGTGACCACGTCACCGGTGTTCAGCTGGTCGGCTAGTGCGAGGGCGCCGCCGAGCCCGTACACGAGCGCGAGGGCGAGAGCGGAGACGAGCATCAGTGCGGTGTAGAAGACGAACTGCAGCATCGCGGCGCGCACACCGATGTCGCGGACACGGGCGGCGCGGACACGGAACTCCTCGGCTTCCTCGTCGGGCCGGCCGAACAGCTTGACGAGGGTGGCGCCGGGCGCTGAGAAGCGCTCGGTCATCTGCGTGCTCATGGCGGAATTGTGGTCGGCGGCCTCGCGGCGGAGCGCGGCGAGGCGGCTTCCCATGCGGCGGGCGGGTACCAGGAAGATGGGGAGCATGATCACGGCGAGAACCGTCACGAGCCAGGACGTGCTGAGCATGACGATCAGGGTGAGGATCAGCGCCACGACGTTCGTGACCACGCCGGACAGCGTGCCGCTGAAGGCCTGCTGAGCGCCGATCACATCGTTGTTGAGGCGGCTCACGAGGGCGCCCGTTCGTGTGCGGGTGAAGAACGCGATCGGCATCTTCTGCACGTGGTTGAAGACGGCGGTGCGGAGGTCGAGGATCACGCCTTCACCGATCCGCGCCGAGTACCAGCGCGTCACGAGTGACACGGCGGCGTCGGCCACGGCCACGAGCGCGATGACGACGGCGAGCCACACAATCGTGGTGACCGCGCCCTGGGCGACGATGACGTCGACCACCTGGCCGGCGAGTACCGGCGTCGCGACCGCGAGGAAAGCTCCCACGGTGGAGAGGGTGATGAAGATCAGCAGCTTGGACCGGTAGGGCACCGCGAACGTCATGATCCGCCGCACGGACTCACGGGAGAAGCCGTGCTTGGCGTCCCTGGCGGTCGAGATCTTGTGCAGCGAGCTCCAGGCCGCGCCTTCCATGCTCATGGTGGTTCCTTTCGCTCGTACTAGGCCAAGTTTAGATGGCGAGTTGCCCGAGCTCGGGGTTCTCCTCAGCGGCGGCGAACCGGGGCTTCTTTCATGAAACGGCTCGGCTGGCAACGAGCGCGTGGGCGGGGTTTGCAACTCGGCTGCCGAGGCGATGCGCGGTGCGCCGGTCAGCGTCATGGACCGCGTCAGGGCCGCGGTCATTCCACGACTGTGCGCCCGCCAAAAGCGGTTCACAAGGTCATCATTTACCCATCACATTCATCACTAAATGACTCAAAACGATGACGGACAATTGGAGGCAGCGAACCGCCCGGTTCCCTGTAAACACAGGGGAATCCGCGGGTTTTCGGAGACAGTCGGCAACGAGATAATGAAGGCAAAAACCTTCAAATGATAGGCGTCTTGGCCTTGTCGCCAACATGTAACACGGGCAGAATGCCGCAGAATTCCGCAGGTTTCATGAGATTTCGTTTACGCACTGCGCAGTGGAATACGGACTGAATCTGGTCAGATTCTGGAGTTTATGGTGCATATATGGTCACGTTCTCCCGGTGTCGCAACTGCCCCCGTCCCGGAGGAAAGGAAGCGATGCGGCGGTCCGGCCTGCGAGTCCGCCCGCGCGGACACCAGACCGTTCGAGAGCAGGTTCTCTGCGCATACCGCGACTGAGACGGTCACGGTCCAGTGTCCGCAGTGGTGGGCTTCCCGCCGAAGGGCTTTACACGGATACCTACTGTCGAAGGTCGGCTGTCGCGGGACCGGCTGGGACGGCGGTGGGTACGGGGCCATGTCCAGGCGGAGCGCACGATGAAGGCCAGGAGCAGCACCTCAAGTCCGATGGAGAGGCCGTCGAAGAACGCCCAGTCCCAGGACGCCCCTGCCGCGTTGAACACCGTGACGGGGATGTACAGCGATGCCACGACGAGGTTCATGGCGCGGTTCACCCGGGCGGGTAGCGTCATGGAGAGCATAACCATCAGGGCGGGGATCGCTATCAGCGCGAGGAACGCGGTCAACAACGCCGGGGTGATGTCGAACTTGAAGACGACGCCAACCAAGATATCGTCGATGGCGCCGGGCTTGTAGAGGTGGAAGTAGTCGACATAGATGTAGAGGAACATGAAGCTGGTCCATGCGGCCGCGAGCTTGGCCTGCACGGGGATCGGCGGGTTGTCGAGCAGGTTCGGGGTTTTCGTTTGGATGGTCATCGGTTCTTCTTTCGAGAGGAGCGGTCCGTCCGCCGGAGTGGCGGCAGGTCTGGGCGTGCATAGGCACGGGTGGGGTCGTTCTCGTCAGTCCGGTCGTCAGACGGTGACGACGACCTTCCCTCGGGTGTGGCCGGCCCCGACGTGGCGGAGGGCGTCGGCTGCTTTGTCGAGGGGGTAGGTGCAGTCGATGACGGGCGTGACCTGCCCGGTCGTGAGCAGGTCGGCCAGGGTGAGCAGGTCCTGGCGCTTCGCGACCGAAGTGAACGGCTTCAGCTGCTGACGGGTGAACCCGGACAGCACGCGCGCTGTGACGATCCGACCGAGGGGGCCTAGCCAGCGGCCGCCGCGTCCGCTGTTGGGGATGAGGGTGCCGGTGGAAGTCAGCGCTCGGCGGACAGCCGCCAGGGGCTGGGCTTCCACGTTGTCGAGAATGACGTCGTAGTGCTGCTCGGTGCGGGTGAAGTCGGTCCTCGTGTAGTCAACGACGTGGTCGGCACCGAGCGACCGGACCAAGTCGACATTGCGGGTGCTGCACACACCCGTCACCTCGGCGCCAAACGCCTTGGCGATCTGTACGGCGAAGGAGCCCACGCCGCCCGACGCGCCCGTGACCAGCACCGTCTGGCCCGGCCGAACGTTCGCAATATCGCGCAATGCCTGCAACGCCGTCATGGCCGACGTGGGCACCGCTGCCGCGTTCACGTCCGACAGGTTGGCAGGCACGGACACGAGGTTGTCCACCGGAACGCAGGCATACTCCGCGAGCGTTCCAGCGGTGCTCCAGCCGAACACCGCGTCGCCGGGGCGGAGAGCGGTGACATCTTTCCCGACCGCTTTCACCACGCCAGCGAGGTCCCTGCCAGGGACGCCGTGGCGCGGCCGGCGGAGCCCGAATGCCAGGCGCACCACGTACGGCTCACCGGTCATGACGAAGTAGTCGCCAGGATGTACCGAGGCCGCGCCCACCTGGACGAGCACATCGCCTCGACCGGGCAGTGGTAGCCCGACCTTGGCCAACTCAAGTACTGAGGGCGGGCCGTAGCGGTGGTGCACGGCAGCCCACATCGTCGCCGCCCCGGTCGGACTCGCCCCCGGCGCTAGGCGTGCTCCAGCATTCGTTCGCTGTTTGATTCCCACACAAGCCTCCTCACGTTCGAGCTGCGACTTTCGCTGGCTAGTACACCGTACGTCGTACACTGTACGTCGTACACTGTACGATGAAGGAGCGCTAGGCGATTGTCAAGCCGTTCGAGCGAGCGAGGAGACCCGTGTCTGCGAGGGAACAAGAACAGGTCGCGTCAGGCGCGGTCCTGAGCAAGCAGCGGGTGGTAGTTGAAGCGGTCCGGCTCGCCGACCGCGAGGGGGTCGACGGGCTGAGCATGCGCCGGCTGGCTGGCGCGCTCGGCGCGGGCGCGATGTCGCTCTACCACTACGTGGCAAGCAAAGAGGAGTTGCTGGACGCCATGGTCGATCTCGTGTTCGAGGAGATCGAGCTCGCGCCCGAAGGGACCGACTGGCAGTCGGCGATGCGACGGCGGGCGATATCCGCCCGACAGGTTCTCGCACGCCACCCGTGGGCGATCGGTTTGATGGAGTCACGGACATCGGCGGGGCCCGCGAACCTCCGCCACCATGAAGCGGTCACCGCCTGCCTGCGGAAGGCTGGCTTCCCGGTCTTGATGGCGACGCACGCCAACTGGTTGCTCGACAGCTATGTCTACGGTTTCGCCCTGCACGCAGCCAGCGTGCCGTTCGACACCACCGATGAGTTCGCGGACATGGCCGAGAACGTCTTTTTACCCCAGCTTCCTCCTGACGAGTTCCCCTACCTCAACGAGTCCGCCGCGGCGCTCATCGCCGCCGGCTACGACCCAGCCGAGGAGTTCATTTTCGGCCTCGACCTCGTGCTAGCCGCCCTCGAGCCCCTCCGAGTCTCCGCATAGCGACGTTCACAGACCGCCGCGCGGCCCTCTGCGCATATTGGATCGCCAGTCCTCTCGTTGCGCTCGTTGGCCCGGCGCTCAGCCGCTGTCGTCGCGTGCAGAAGTTTCGGCGGGAACCCGGCGTGACGACCTTTACGTCGACCAGTTGAATCCGTCGGCGCTAACAGAGCCACGGTCGCTTCATCGAGAGGCAGTTTGAAGATCGCGCGAAGGCTTCCTTCAAGCAATAGGCGCGAAACAACCGCGGGTCGGCCTGCATGATCCAGCGTTTCGGACAAGCTGCGTGAAACAGGCGATGAGCCTGTCAGCTTAGGTGCGAGGCCAGAGCAGTGACACGTCGAAGTTTTCCAGCGGTACGGCGCCAAATTCGCGCGAGTCGATGGAGACAGCGCGGTTGTCACCCAGAACGAAGACACAACCCAACGGAACTGTCACCGGGCCAAAATATGTACCATCGATTCGGCTGTGATCCACGAAGGGTTCATTGACCCGAACCCCATCCACGTACAGGATGGCATCGCGGATGTCGACCTGCTGACCCCCGACGGCGATCACTCGCTTGATCGTCGTGTGACCGTCCTTGGGGCTTTGGAAGACCACGAGCCGCCCGGGGGTGAAAGCATCCGCTGACGGAGTGGTCTTCAGCAAAAAAATTATGCTTCCGCGAGCAACTGTTGGTTCCATGCTGTTGGACGAAACGGTCAGCGGTTCAACAACCCACAAACGCAACCCTAAAAATACGGCCAAAGTTACGATGACGACCACCGTGGCGCGAATGCGCGTCGTGCTCGCACCACGGTCGCCAGCCGTCACACTATGCCCCACTTCCATCTCGGTCAGGTTAGTCCGGTGTCCCCTAGTGCCGGGGCTGCCGTTATCGGATTGTTCGTGATGATATCCGCCACGTCTTCGAGTCCAACGCGATATTGCACCATCATGTCGCGGTTTTCATGCACGGGGTGAAACCAGCCGCCGGACGTGTTCGGAATGACGTCGAAAGCAATGATCGAATTCGTGAACTGTCGTCGACGTTGTTTTTGTGAGACAGATTGCGCAGCACGATTGTCTCAATTCACCAAACGGGCGCACACCGTGCAGGACACAACCATCGGGGCCACCCTGGTATGCGAATTTCAGGATGTAGCAGTTGCGCTGGTTCTAGAAGACGTACATAGTGCCCGATTCTCTCCCGGCATTAGGCGTCACAGTCCCGTAAGAAACGATCCCTAGCCCCTCTCTCCGGTGCCGGATACGTTCCTACTCAAACAGTGAGGGAGATTCACAATATGGCTATTTCTCGGCGACAGGTTTTGTTATTAGGTGGTGCAGGAGCGGTGGGAGTGGGTTTGTTGACACTTCCCCTGCGGAAGGCGGAAGCAGGAGCCGCGAGTGCTCTTGATCCGAGCGAGTTGCCCCGACCGTATCAAACACCGTTCGTTCAGGCGCCCATTTTGCGACCTGATCGATCGGGTATTGATCCCGTTGATGGCGCGCCCGTCCAGTACTTTACCGTCGCGGAGGTGGCGGCCAGCGCCGCTATTCTTCCCCGACTAAAGACGCCAATTCTTGGGTACAACGGTATTTTCCCTGGTCCTACCATTAGCGTCGAACAGGGAACGAAGACTGTGCTGCGCATGCGTAATCAGCTACCTGCCAAGCATCCGTTCGACGGCCACCCGCTCTATACGTCCACACACCTGCACGGATCAGCCTCGCTGCCGCAATATGACGGCTACGCAAACGACATTACGAATCCGGGATTTCGCAAGGACTACGCATTTCCCAATTTTCAACCGGCCCGTACCTTGTGGTATCACGATCATGCGGTGCATCACACCGCGATCAACGTCTACTCGGGCCTGGCCGCGCAGTACCACCTGCACGATCCGCTGGAACGAGCGCTCCTTCCCCAGGGAGAATTCGACGTAGCACTGACCATTAATGACGCCATGTTCGCGCTCGATGGATCGCTCGGTTTTGATGACAGTGACCACTCCGGGCTCTGGGGCGATGTGATTTTGGTCAACGGCAGGCCGTGGCCGGTCATGAAGGTCAAGAAGCGCGTTTACCGGTTCCGCATCATGAACGCCTGCATTTCCCGATCGTTGCGTCCGACTCTCAGCACGGGCGATCCCGTCACAGTCGTCGCCACCGACGGCGGGCTGATGCCGGTGTCCCAGTCCGTGGCGAGCTGGCGCCACGCCCCAGCCGAGCGCTATGAGATCCTGATCGATTTCCGTAAATACACGCCGGGCCAACGGATCGAGCTGCGCAACCTGTCTAACAAAAACAACGTCGACTACGAGTTCACGAATTCGATCATGGCTTTCGACGTTGTTCCGGACACGGTCAACACGACCGATCCCACCTGGAATACGATTCCCGTGCAGCTGGCCCCTAGCGAGGCGATGTCGCTAAAGCCTTCCGCAGCGACGATCCAGCGCTCCTTCCGAGTCAACCGAAACAACGGTTTGTGGACCGTGAACGGCAGTACGTGGGAGCAAGTCGTTGCCAGTGGATACCGTGAGGTATTGGCGAATCCGGAACTGAACTCGGTTGAGGTTTGGGAATTTGCCAACAATGCTGGCGGCTGGTACCACCCCATGCACGTTCACCTGATCGACTTTCAGATTCTCAGCCGGAATGGTCGGGCCCCGTTCGCATATGAGAAGGGTCCGAAAGACGTTGTCTACGTCGGCGAGAATGAAAACGTCAAGGTACTGATGAAGTTCGGGCCACATCGTGGCCGATACATGATTCACTGTCACAACACCGTGCACGAGGATCACGACATGATGGTGCAATATCGGGTTGGACCCGAGGACGCAGTCGATACCATCACGAACAATCCGATGACAGCGGCTCCAGCACAATGGGACACCGGACTCGCCTGACCGGGCTGGAAATGGGGGGTCATGTCCCGCTGGGTGGTGAAGTTTCTCGGCACTGTGCGGGTCAGTGGTTTTGATTATGCCGCAGTGAGTTCGGGAACGGGAATCATCTCCGTGAGGATGCTGGTGTCGATGGTTGCGCGGGCGTCGTGGAGCGTCTGGGCGACTTTAGGGTGGGAGCGTTCGAGCATGCCGACAACCTCGTCGAACTGCGCCGCCGTACCAGAAGATGAGCAGCATGGCACCAGCCAGCGAGTGTAGCCAGAACCGAATCCGAAGGCCTGAGTGCGCGCTCCTTCACTCCTGACCCGCACGGAGCAAAAGTTCGCCCTGCTCAGCCGGCCGTATCCACAACGCAAAACCGGTTGCCCTCGGGATCCGCCAGGATCACGTAGTCAGCATCTGCTGGTCGCTTGTCCCAGAAGACTTCCGTCGCCCCCAGCGCCAGCAATAGCGCTACCTCGGCCGCCTGCTCCCCGGTGTGGAGATCAAGATGGATCCGGGGCGGAATCTGTGCAACGGATGCGTGCAGATCAAGCGAAACATTGGAACCACTCCCACTCGCGGGCGAAGGACGGCAAAGTCGATGCTCGGCTCATCCCAGGGGACGTAATGCCAAAGAGGATGCTGCTCGCCTCGCGACCCCGCGTCACAGCGACGTTTCGGCGCGAGATTACCGCATCCCCGATCGATGGTCCAGATCGTTGCTAGCTTATTTGGGGTGCCCCGCTTGCTAGATGTCGGACGGCACGGGTTACCAGCGGCGGGCCGAGGAGGCGGAGATGATCGTGAGCAGCGCGTCACGCATCGCGTCCGCGTTCTCGAGCTCGGGAAAGAGGTCGGCCTCGAGCGTGCGGGACTTCTCCCAGACGGCGGCGCCGGCATCCGTTCTGACCACGGAGTGTCGCCGAGCGTCGTGCTCATCCCGGGTGCGCACGACGTAGCCCTCGCGTTCGAGTCGTTCGAGGGTGCGGGACATGGTCTGCGTCTGCACGCGGGCGGCCTGCGCGAGTTCGGTCTGGCTGAGCGGCCCCGAGCTGAGCAGATGCAGTGCGATCATGCCGGCGTGGGTCAGTCCCAGCTGGTCCAGCGCCTTCACCCAGGCGTGTTCGACCAGCCGCGCGGCGGTCGAAAGCAGGCGTCCGGTCGGCCAGTAGGCCATGGATTCCTGCACTGGCGCCGGTCTCGGCTCCTGCTCCGCTGGGGGTTCCGGATCAGGTGTAGTCATGCCCCTAATCTAGTGCTAGCGTCAACTAATCAGCTAGCTGACTATTAGGAGACTGAGATGAAACAGAGCAACGATCGTCTGCGTCAGACCGTGGTGCTGGTCAGTGCGATCCTAGCCATCGTGGGATCGTTCATCGGTTCGGGCGCCGCCGGTGGAACCGCGATCCAGAACGCGTCGGGCGGGGCCCTGGCCGCCGATGCGACCCTGATCGCCCCCGCCGGCCCGGCATTTAGCATCTGGACGCCGATCTACCTCGGCCTCATCGCCTACGCCATCTGGCAGTTTTTGCCGGCGCAGACAACGGATGCCCGGCAGCGCGCCCTCGGCTACCCGGTTGCCGCGTCGCTGGTCTTGAACGCGGCCTGGATCCTCAGCATCCAATTCGACCTGCTCGTACTCAGCGTGCCCGTGATCGTGCTGCTTCTGGCCGTGCTTGTGCGGGCGTTCCAGCTCACCCTCGCCTCGCGGCCGAAGAACCTGGTCGAGACGATCGTCGCCGACGGCACGATCGGCTTGTACCTGGGCTGGGTCAGCATTGCCACCGCGGCGAACGTGACGGCCGTGCTCGTCGCCGCCGGCTTCGGCGGTTTCGGCATCAGCGCGGACGTCTGGGCAGTTGGGGTGATCGCGGTGGCCGGTCTGGTCGGCGTGTTGATCGCCTTCTCCGGACGTGGCCGGCTTACCCCCTCCGCCTCCCTGTGCTGGGGACTCGCCTGGATCGCCGCAGCCCGCCTCACAGGAACCCTTCTGTCCACCCCGGCCGCGATCGCTGCCCTCGTCGCGGTGGTCGTCATTCTCACCGTCACCATCGCCATTCGCATCCGAAGCTCCTCCCCCACGTCAACGCGAAGGCTGGTACCCGCATGACCAGCACCGCCCCCACCGCCGCCGCCTCGGCGCGCCGTCGCTGGGCCGGCCTCGTCTTCATTAGCGTCGCGGTCGCCCTGATCATCGTCGACTCCACGATCATCAACGTCGCCATCCCCTCGATCGTGGATGACCTGGGCATCACGTCGACCCAGGTGCAGTGGGTGCAGGAGAGCTACACGCTCGTCTTCGCCGCGCTCCTGCTCGTGTTTGGCACGCTCGCTGACCGCTTCGGTCGCCGCCGCCTCCTGGTGCTCGGCGTGATCGTCTTCGCCACGGCATCCGTCTTTGCCGCGTTCTCCCAGTCGGGCGACCTGCTGATCCTGGCCCGACTGATCCAGGGCGTCGGCGGCGCGATGGTGCTGCCGACCACCCTGTCGATCATCAACGCCACCTTCCGTGGCCGGGACCGCGGCATCGCGTTCGCGATCTGGGGCTCGACCATCGGTGGCATGGTGGCCGTCGGCCCGCTGCTCGGCGGCTGGCTCACCACCTACTTCTCCTGGCGCTGGGCGTTCGGCATCAACGTGCCCCTCGGCATCGTCATCATCATCGGCGTGCTGGTCTTCGTAGTCGAATCCCGGGATGCCGGGGAGCCTCGCCGCGTCGACGTGGTCGGTGCCATCCTCTCGGTCATCACCAGCGCCTCGCTCGTCTTCGGGTTGATCGAGGGCCGCACCTACGGCTGGTGGCTCACCAACAACGCCCCAACGATCGGCGACTGGACCTGGCCGTACTCCTGGTCGATTATCCCGTTCGTCTTTCTGCTCACCATCGTTTCCGGGATCGCCTTCGTCTCCTGGGGGCGCTACCGGCAGCGGGCCGGCCAGAGCACCCTGCTCGCTTTCTCCCTGTTCGCGATCCCCTCGTTCCGCAACGGCAACATCGCCGCCATGATCGTGTCGCTCGGCGAATTCGGCATCATCCTCTCGCTGCCGCTCTGGTTGCAGAACGTGCTCGGCTATGACGCCCTGCAGACCGGTTTCGTACTGCTCGCCCTTGCGCTGGGGTCGTTCGTGGCCAGCGGGCTGTCGGGCGCGTTCGGCAACAAGACCTCGCCGGAGACGATCGTGCGCATGGGCATCGTTGCGGAGATCATCGGTGTCACCGGGCTCGGCATCATCATCACCGCGGACGCCACCTGGCTCACGGTCGTGCCGTTCCTGTTCGTCTACGGGATCGGCGTCGGCCTGGCCACCGCGCAGCTGACCGGCGTGGTGCTCAAGGACGTCCCCGTGGCGCAGAGCGGCCAGGGCTCCGGCACCTCCAGCACCGCCCGGCAGATCGGGTCCGCGCTCGGGATCGCGGTGCTCGGCACGGTGCTGTTCACCGCGGTCGGTGCATCGCTTGACGCGAAGTTGTCCTCCGTGCCGGGCCTGCCGGCCCAGACCCAGACGCAGATCGTCGACGCGGTCGTCAACAGTGCTGGCTCCGCGATCCCGGCTCTGGAGGCGCAGAGCCCGGCCGTGGCGGATGCCGCGCGGGAGGCCTTCAGCGACGGCACCCGCTACTCGGCCTTCGCTGCGGCCGGGTTTCTCGTGCTCGGCTTCCTGGCGACGCTGCGGCTCTCCGGAACGGCGCCGTACCACGAGCAGCGCGACGAGGAAGCGGCCGGCGAAAACGACCGGTGCAATAGCAATGGCCAGAGCGTAGAGCCCACGCGAGGGACACAGCACCTTCAAGTCCCGCCAACAACACGTTCTACATAACGCCGGTGATGACTATGTTGGTCGTTGCACAACCTCGCGCCAACATCAACGACCGGGACTGAACTGGCGTCGTCCGGAGAGGGAGACGACAGAGGCGACCAGCAGCACAACAACCAGAATGATGTTGCTGTGCATGGTGAAGAATCCGAAGAAGTTGAATGGGTTTATCGTCGCCCGCGTGGCCGTGTCAAAAAATGTTGACAGAATCTCCACCGTGCCCAGGATCCCAACCGATAGTCAGACTGCAGCTACAAAATATTTCATGGCTCGCCTTCAATTAGTGGTGCCAGTATCGGATAATCCGTGACCCGCACGAGGCTTAGGGTTCCAACATTCTTTCAAGTGGAAGATGCCCACACCCTGGAGTCTGACACCCCTGATGCCGAGAAAGGTGACGATCACTCCGAAAATCGCCACAATACGCTTGACCCACAGGTACCCAACGTCAAGCTTCGAGATCTGCATCATAAGCAGACGATACCGACGATCAGGACGGCATCCAGAGCAGAAATAATACGTATGTTATTTACGTTTCCAGCAGTTCGCGTTGCAACTCAACATGCGGCACGTCCCAGTCCCTTTCGTATCCACCGCAGGGATGATGCCATGACATCGTGCCGTAAATTTCGTGCAGTCTCGGTGATGTGGATCGATCGCGAACTAAATTCGCACGACTAGAAAGCAACTAACCTTGCGCGGTCCTGTTCTTCTCGTTCGCTTCTGAGGATTGACTCATGACCCCACTCGCCCAGATCGGTTCGCCTGCAGGCCTGCGGACGCGGATCCCGTGTTTGCCGAGTGTCTAGAAACCCTAGACATACAAGATCCGGAGCTTCTGACGCGGATCGCCCGAAAGAAGCCCCGCGGCCGGTTATTCCCGTCATGGCTTGCTTTCTATCTGCCTCTCCGGCGCTGCAGCATTTCCGTCTCGAAGTGTTGCCAGCAAGGCTGCCGGCGTTTCGGGATCGTCGAGACTGATTGCGAACTGCTTATCGTTTCGCGTGGTCACGACTAGCCCGGGACCCTTCCTCAAAATGATCGCGGATCGTCCGGGCATGATTCGATACCCCCACCCGCCCCACTCCATGGGCTGAAGATCAGCGGCCTCGACGACAGCAATGGCGTCTAAGCGAATGCGTTTAAACGGAATCCGAAAAATGGTCGAGACCACCCGCAGACCTCGCCAATCTGCAGTCACGCGCAACCGGACAAACGATGCGACTAAGACAACGGCGACGGCTATCGCGGCTATGCCAACGATCTGGTCCAAAGCCTGCCCGGCGATGATTGCTGGCCCATAAAGGACGGAACCGAGAATGATCAGTCCGATTGCAACCCACAGGAACATGTTTCCCGCGATCGTTTGAGACCAAGCACCGATAGCGCTGGGCGCGAATTCGATGCGCCTTTCGACATCTGTCGCCTTGAGTCGGGGCTTTGGTGCGATAAGGAAGGGGATGATCCCATAGCCAGCGGCGGCGAATAACACGATGACCCATGCCCCGAGGACGACTTCATACGGGTCGCCGACCTGCATCGTCAAGGCCGCCGAGAGCAACCAGGTGGCGGCACCCATCCCGCCGAATACGCCGAGGAAGAAATAGGCACCTCGCCGGGCCCGCGCGCTCATTCCGGGCCAGACGCTTATCGCGACTCCGGCGACGGCCGGCACGCCCGTCAGTCCAAGGTTCAGGGCGAGCAAGGCTCCCACGGCCATTGCGTCGTCGGCCGGCCCCGACCCCGACCAGTGCGAGGCGAGCTCAGCGGGAAGGCGATCCTTCCAGACCCACCACGAGATGATCACCACCAGCACCGGTACGCATGATGCGGCTCCCGCGAGAACCCTCCGGATCATCTCGGCACTCACGTTTTTCTCACTCATGTAATTTCACCCCTCTGGATCAATCGCAAAATATCTGACCGGGTCAATCCCAGCTTTCGCGCCTCGTGCGTAAACTGTGCGGCCAGCTCGGTCACGCGAATAAGCCCAGAGCCAGCGTCCTTGCGCACGAACGTCCCGCGCCCCTGACGCATTTCAATCACCTCGTCGTTTCGCAACTCCGCATATGCGCGCAACACCGTGTGCATATTCACGCGCAAAGACTCAGCCAGATCACGTGCCGGAGGCAGCCGGTCACCCGGTTTCAGATCGCCGTTCACCACCCCGGAACGCACCTGCACGGCAATCTGCATCGCCAGTGACACCGACGAAGACGCATCCACCACGAACAACATGTTTACAACGCTACTAGAACAATCGAGTCTCATAAAATCTGATGCTGTCGCACATCCAAAAGCCCAGGCAGCTACTGCCAACCTCTTATGCCACATGCATCCGCCCCGGTGCCGCCAAGTGAAACGTGACGCTGCGCCTGCCCACTGATCAGGGGATTCTATTGATCGAAGCAACACCTACTTTTTAGGTGGTTTGAAATGCTTCACAGTTCTTCGCCAGCAGCAGGTGTCCGGTTTCTCGCCTCCATCGTGCAGGGCCGCGGTCTCAAACCGTCCGCCCGCGACGCGGGATCGGGCCATGGGTAATCAAGCGTATTCGTCGAAAGCGAAGCGAAAGATGTTTCGGGACAGCGGCATTCATGCCCTGATCCCGGAGCAATCTGACCAGGTCGCCAACCGGCAACGACATGAAGTCGGAGGCAAATTCACGGCTCGGCGAGCGGATGACTCGGGCACGACCTCAGGTTCAGTCCAGCAGCGTGTAGGACGACAACCCCGATGCTCCGCCGATGACGAAGGTATTCTCGCCGGTTTCGAGACCGCCCATGCGCACAGCGCCGGCCGAGTAGGCGGTGCCTTCAATCGCGACGAGGTCACTCGTGCACGGGAATTCATCGTACCCGGAACCATACGCAAAAACGTCTCCGCTGCTCTGCTGCATCGCTTCGAATCCGTCGCGGTACTGACCACAGGCGAAGATTGCGCCGTCGGGAAGGTCGGTGACGTCGCCCGTGAGCGCATTGACCAGGCTGAGTGTTCCGGCCACGTTGACCGCCCGGATTGCGGATGCGGACAGATCCCAGTTCCAACCGCCGTCGCTCGAGTAGCCCTCAGCAAAGATGTCACTGTAGGGAATCTGCCATGCGATGGCGCCGTCGGCGCTGTAGCCGAGTTCTTCCACCCCGTCGGGGGTGCGCGCGTTGGTGGAGAAGAGGCGGTCATTGAGCATGCGGGCTTTAGCGGGCATCACCACATCGGTATCGGCCACGATGGTGCCGCCTTTGGGGTCGACGTGAAACTTAGCTTTGTCGGCGTCGTGGGCCGCTTGGAGAAATCCGGTGAAGCACACGGCGATGTCATCGGCGCAGGCAGCTGGCCGCTGGGTCGCCCAGACCATGTTGTTGGTGATGGACGTCGAGATGCCGGAGCCGATCTCCGCGATCACGAGCTCGGTCCAGCCGGAGTCATCGCCCACGATCGGGCTCAGGTAGGTGACGAAGGATTTTCCGCCCGACTCCAGGCCATCCAGGTTGACCACGACGCCCTGGGTCGCGGCGCCAACGGCCGCAACATCGCGCCAGACCTCGACGCCGCTCGTGGCATCCCACGCGATCACGTTGAGTGCGCCGTCCGCAGCCGCGACATACGATGCGACGTAGCCGTTCTGGTAGATCGGTTTTCCAACAAGGTCGACATCGATCGTCCACGTCGGCTCGATGGGGGTTACGAAGTCGGTAACGGCAGCCGCCGTGGTCGGTTTCGGTTCTGCAGTGGTGGTGGCGCATCCGCTCAACGCGGCGATGACGATCATCCCGCTCAATGCGGTTTTCGTGACCTGCCGTGACATAGATTCCCTGTGGTTCGTCGATCGTCTCCGATCGCGAACACAGGACCTTCGATAACTATGCCGTATTGCGGGCGAGCGAATTCTCCGATGCGCCCGGATCAGTCGGACAGTGTGTAGGACGACAGCCCCGACGCTCCGCCAATGACGAAGGTGTTCTCGACGGTTTCTCGGCCGGCCATACGCACGGCAGCGGCAGAGTACGCGTTGCCTTCGATCGCGATCAGGTCGCTCGTGCACGGAATCAAATCGCTCCCGGCGCCATACTCCGACATGGTCTCGGTCTCGGTTTCGAGGCTCGGCGCCTGGAACGGGTCCCGAGGGTCGTTGCACGCCAGAATCGCACCGTCAGGCAGATCGCTGGCCTCACCCCGCAGGATATCGACCAGTCTGGCCGTGCCGGAGATATTGACGGGTCGCATGCCCGAAAGGCTTTGAAAGGAGAGATCGGAAGTCGGTGAGTCTAAGCCTGCATCGCCCAGCGGTGACGTCCAGACGACCTCGCCAGAAAGCGGATCCACGCCCAACAGATCGATGTCGTAATCTGCCCGTGTTGTTTCCATGGTGGTGCCGTCGGATCCGAATGCGTTGGTCGTCGTTCCCGCGTTCATGCGACACAGGGGAACCAGGCCGTCGATGAGCTCTAATTCGCTCGCATCCCCCCAACAGTTCTCAGCACCGGCGAGGCGCCAGAGCACCTCACCGCTCGCAGGGTTGAGACCGACCACCGTTTGGAGGGTCGCATTTGCCACATACTCACTGCCGTAGGTTCTGTCCCGGTCGACGAAATGACCCTCACCCACAATCACCGCATCCGAGGCGAAAATTCCCCAGTGTGTGCCGCCGTCGGCTGAGTAGCCGTCACCAAACACCTCACCGTACGGAACTTGCCACACGATGGCACCGCCGGCGCTGTACCCGAGCTGTTCAATTGCGCCGTCCGACCGGTCATTGGTGGAGAAGAGGTTCGCACCGATCCTGCGTGCATTTGCGGGCACGACGTCGGTATCGACGACGATGGTGCCTGAATCGGGCTCACTGCGAAACCCTGCACTGTCGCCACCCGCTGTCTCCTTCAGGAATCCGGAGAAACACACCGCGGTTTGATCGGCGCAAACGGTCGGGATCGTCTGCGCCCAGATTTCACTGTCCATGCCGATCGTTGAGGTAGCAGTGCCAATCTCTGCGATCATAAGGTCGGACCAGCTGTCTGCGTCGTCCGGGTTCGACGACGGGCTCAGGTAGGTGACGAAGGACTTTCCGCCTGATTCCAAGCCGGCCAGGGTGATGAGGCCGGAAGAGGTAGCCCCTAACCCTGCGATGTCGCGCCACACCTCAGAGCCAGTGGCCGCGTCCCACACGACCACATGGAGCGCTCCGTTTGGGGCCGCAACGTATGAGGCGACGAAGCCGTCGTGGTAGATCGGATACCCGACCAGATCGGCCTCTGCGGTCCAGGTCGGCTCGATGGGTGCCACTAAATTAAAGGGATCGGTGGTCGCGGCCGACTCTGGTGCGGGCACCGAGCATCCGCTCAACACCAGAATGGCCATGAGGCCGATTAAGGCAGTTGTCCCAAAACGCCGCGACATGGTTCCCCTACAGTTTGTCGATCACCCCGATTGCAAAAAAACGATCGTCGCCAGTTATGCCGCACAGGTAGCCTTCGCTTGCACAGAGCCGTGAGTTCGTATTCGCGCTTGCGGCTGGAAAATAGCGCATGGTGCAGTCGCTGTCGATGCTGTCACCCTCGCCGTCGATCCAGCCGAAGGCAAGCGTCTCCGACACTATAGTTCGTCGTAACTCGGGCCCGTCCTGCCCGACGATTTCTTCCACGACACCACCCAAACGGATGCCGCGCGTCAAATGCTGCGCCAGCCATGCTCGCCATTCAGCACGGTACTCCGGCTAAAATCGGGGCATCTCGTCGCTCATTCTGCCGAACATACCCGTGCGCAAACCGCACAGAAACCGGTGGTGCGGGGAATGCGCCGCCAGGTGCTGCGCAGAGTCAGCCCAAGCCGATGCGATTCAACGGTCTGGTCGGAACAAAAAGAAATCGCTTCTGAGGATTCTTCGGAGCAATTTCTTGTTCAAGTGGATGCTGCGCGAGCGTCTGCCCGGTATCCGAGGCGTTTGGCTGCCGGACTGGCGAATTTGAGTCAGACACGCCTCACTTGCCGGCGAGAATATGGAAAATATAGCCTGGACTGTCGTCCTTGGTCAGCACCATAACTCCAAACGACCGGCGGCTGGCCCCGCTCACACGGCGACGGCGTCGTGGGGCTTTTGGGAAATGCCACCGCGCTCGCAGTGACCGCCGTGGCATCTCGTTATCAGGGCGATTCCCCGCACTGTTCCCGTCAGCCGGGGAACGCTGCGTCGTAGACCGCGCGGAGCTCGGCACTGTCGGCCCCGGTGACGCCGCACCCGGTGATCGTTCCATCGACTGCGCCGACGAGATAGCTCTGGCCGGCCTCGAAGGGTACGCCCGAGAAGTCTGAAGTCATGGCATCGACCTGCGCCACCTCGACGCGGTCAGCGACGTCGCCGCCGAAGCGCTCCGTGACGTCCAGCACAACGGTGTCGCCCTGGACCGACAGCACCGTCGCGGCGAACGCTTGCTCCTGCGCAGCTACGGTCGCCGGCTCAAGCACGAGGCAGCTTCCACTCGCGAGGCCTCCGTCCGTGGGAGGCCGCAGCGACTCGACGGTAGGTTCTGGGCCACCGAAAACGAGGGGCGCGACGATCGCAGCAGCGATGGCGAGGCCGGCGGCGACACCAACCGCCGGCATCCACCGCCGAAAGGCACGTCGCGGCGCCTCGGGGGTCACGGTTGTAGTGGTGGAGGACTGGTCGGTCATGATCTGCTCTATTCTGTGGTCGAGCCACGTCGGCGAGGCAGGGAGCAGCGCGCGGGCCGGATCGGCGGCGCGCAGCTGATCGCGCAGCGCACGGTCATCGTCGTGCATTCTCGCTCCCTTCGTCGTAAGTGATATGTCCGGTCGCGCTGACGGATTTCAGTAGCTCCTGCTTAAGGCGCGCCTTAGCCCGGTGAAGACGGATCGCCGCTGCGTTGGCGCTGATGCCGAGCACAACAGCAAGCTGCGGACTCGTCAACTCGTCCCACGCCCACAGCCGCAAAATCTCGGCGTCGTTTCGACGCAGGCAGGCAAGAGCGGCAGTCACGCGGGCCGCCTCGACGGTGCCATCGCCGCTGGATGCTGCGGGGTTCTCGTCCGCAGCATCCAGCGGCGGGTCGATGGCGATAATGCGGCCGATAAGACGGATGCGGCGACGCTCGGCACGTTGGGCGTTGCTGAGGCACTGCCGCGCGACGACGATCGCCCACGGGAGGGCATCGTCGGGCACCTCATCGAGGCGGCGCCAGCACACCAGAAGGGTGTCGCCGATCACGTCGTCGGCCGTCGCGGCGTCGGTGCGGCGGTACAGGTAGCGGCGCACAGGGTCGACGACGAGCTCGACGAGTTTGCGCATCCGCTTCCCACGCTCGGCGTCGGTGTCAGTGTCGGTCACAACTCTCATACTGAGGCATGTCCGGCAAAGCCGCGGGGATTTCATGCGAGGTTTTCTCGCACCGTACTACCCTGTCAACTCCCGCCCGTGCCACGTCGATGCCTCTCGGCGTGGGCCTTGCGGCCAAGAGAGGTCTGGATGCTCGATGCAGTGTCAAAGGCCGCATCATCGACGATTTGTTGCTACCGCTCAAGGACATCCACTCACAGTGCGGTGACCGCTGGCAGTTCAGGAGGCTGCGCACGGCCGCGCTCCGCGCCGCGGTCACCTAAATCCCGACCAAGCGTTGAGTGCTGATTTCTGCGAAGTGGAGAAAAACCGCGCGCAGTGCGGAGGAAAAACACTTCCCGGTATTCTCTCGATCCGCGCCCTGCTGGGTTACGTGAACAGCCCACATTTGGGCCGTTCGCGAAACTCTTCACGAAACCGCCCGGTCGGAACAAAAAGAAATCGCTCCTGAGACTTCTCAGGAGCGATTTCTTGCTTAAACGGATGCTGCTGCGCGAACCTCGACCGGCCATTCGCGGCGTTTGGCTGCCGGACTGGCGATTCTGGGCCTTTCAGGGCACGTCGGATTGTCCAGAACGCTAAGGGTTTGCCCTCTCGGACGGTACAAGTGGCCTCGATGGGCCGGTTTAGGTTCTCCGGGGAGATCCGCCGGTCCCATCGGATAGTGTGCGCGCTGTGGCCGTACCTGACGGCGTCACCGCTGGCGGGTAGGTCCCGGTGTACAGAGTCATAGAATTCCCGGTCGCGGCGTCGGACGAGCGCCACGCCCGGTTCGCCGAACGTCTGCTTCTTCGTGTTGGCTTTGATTTTGTCGCTGATGAACGCGGTGATCTTGTGGAGGCTGAAATTGGTCAGCAGGATCGTCACGGTGATTTGAGCGGTGCCTTAAGAGGACTGTCGGCGACTGCACGAAGCCCTCCTCTGGCGCTGCCGTCGTACCCGGGACACGTAGTTTTAGTGGCGATCGCAGGCATAGACCCAGTCGTCGTGCAGTGCGGAGAACTTCCCGACGAGCCCGGCGCCGAAACATCCATCATCCAACTGCCACTATCGGCGGCCCCACCTAAACTAGGACAACTCACCGTCAGGTTTTTAGGAAGCGCCACCATTCAATGGGACGTGACCGACGAAAGGAACCATTCCATGATTTTCATCGTTGCCAAGTTCACTGTAAAACCAGAGTGGAGTGATCGCTGGCTGGACCTCACACGAGACTTCACAGAGGCCACGCGCCAAGAACCAGGCAACCTGTGGTTCGATTGGTCGCGCAGTGTTGACGATCCTCACCAGTTCGTCCTCGTCGAGGCATTCCACGATGACGCCGCGGGAGCTCACGTGAACAGCAGTCACTTCTCGGCGGCTATGAAGGCCATGCCTCAAGCGCTCGTGAAGATTCCAGAGGTCATCAGCGAGCGTATCGATGCTGAAGGTTGGGGCCCATTGGGAGAAATGACGATGCCGCAGTAGCAAAAAAATGGGTGATTGCTGAATTGGTCGACGCCACCGAGCGAGACCAACAACCGGTTACAGGAACAGGACTATGCACGATCTCAATGACCTTACGGTTCGCAGCATCTCAGTGTCTGAGATGAGCAACAACGTGTACGTACTCACTTCGAAATCCAATGGCGCGCAGGTACTGATCGACGCCGCGGACGATGCATCCGCTATCTTCACCCTGCTCGAAGATGCACAGAAAGACACGAGTGCCATCGCCAGGCTGGCCCTCATAATCACCACACACTCGCACTGGGATCATGTGCGGGCACTTGGCGAGGTCAGGGAACTCACGAAGGCACCAACTGCGGCGGGTCTCGACGATATCGCGGACATTGCCGTGCCTACAGACATGCCCTTGCACCACGGGGACGTCAGGTCCATCGAAGGCATTGAACTCGAAGTAATCCACCTGCGCGGACACACCCCCGGGTCGATTGCCGTGCTCTACCGCGATCCGTCTGGTCCCGCCCATCTGTTCACTGGCGATTCGCTGTTCCCCGGCGGAGTTGGGAACACCAACGGTGATGCTGAGCGTTTCACATCGTTGTACAACGACATCGTCACCCGAATCTTCGACTACCTTCCCGACGACACACTGGTGCACCCCGGCCACGGAGCAGGGACAACGATTGGAGCCGAGCGGAGCAAGCTCTCCGAGTGGAAACAACGCGGCTGGTGATGACAAAACCCGCCTTGTCTATGAGTACCTGAAATGGGCGGAAATTCCGCTGCACAAGTGGCGATCACCGCGAATAGCGAATGGGCAACTCACTGACGACCAGAATGGATGCTGACGATTTGATCGGCGGGCCAGGGGGCGTCCAATTCCCGAGGCCCGCGTCAGCGCCACAAGTTTTCAGACGCCGACGATGTCACTCAGCAGAGTCTCAGTGGCCGTGTGCCTCGATCGAAACCGGCTGCCATTCGTTCCACGTCGCCAGGCGTGATTCATAATCCTTCGTGGCGATGTCTAGGGGCGCCTTACCGAAGAAGATGCGCAGTGGCGGCTTTTCCGCGTCGACGACCTTGAGGATCGCGCCGCGGGTGGCCGTAGGATCGCCCGGGTTGTTCGCCGAGGGACGATTCGCCGCGGCCTGTCGGACATCGGCGTACTCCGACATCTGCTTGCTATGTGAGGCGGATGGCCCGGACCAATCGGTCGAGAAGCCACCGGGTTCCACCAGCGTCACGTTGATGCCAAAGCCTGCAACCTCCTGTGAGAGAGACTGCGAGAAACCCTCCAGTGCCCACTTCGACGCATGGTAGATGCCAACAGATGGGAACGCGCTGATCCCGCCAATGCTCGACACCTGGATGATGTGGCCCGAACCCTGCTGACGCATGATCGGCAACGCCGCTTGGGTAATCCACAGGGCGCCGAACAAGTTCGTCTCCAGTTGCGCTCGAGCTTCAGCTTCAGTCACCTCCTCCACCATGCCGAAATGACCGTATCCAGCGTTGTTGATGACAACATCGAGGCGGCTGAAGTGCTCGGCTGCCTTCTGCACGGCCGCGATGCCCGCAGCCTTATCCGTGACGTCAAGCTGAAGAGGCAGAAACGTTTCGGGGTATTCGTCACGGAGGGTGTCGAGTGTTTCCAATTTGCGTGCGGTGCCCGCGACAGAGTCCCCACGCTCCAGCGCGGCCTCCGCCCACTCGCGGCCAAAGCCCTTGGACGCACCTGTAATAAACCACGTCTTGCTCATGAGCAAATTCCTTTCAATAACGTACGCGCACAGACAACGTCTGGCGAGGTTAAGACATTTCTTCTAGAACGGATGCTCATCCGTGAAAGATGCTGTCTAGTCAGCGCTGACCTGGTGGCGAAAGCGATCGCGACGGCTGTGCAGATTCCAGAGGTGCTCAGCGAGCACTGACGGGTCCTTCTCGGGGTCACCGGCGATGATACGCCCGCCGATGATGAGCTGGGAGACCTGGATTCCTTCTTCTGCGAGGACTTCGTTGAGCAGCTGCGCGTAGGCGGCCTGTCCGGCGAATGCGATCGACGTGCCGGTGACATTGCGGCCTGGAGTCACGGCGGATCCACCGTTGACGAAGAGGATGGTGCCTCGGTTGGCGCCGAGAAAACGCATGCCGGGCAGGACCTGGTGAACGGCGGCGACGGGTCCGTAGATGGAGAACTCAATCGGGCCCACGAGGTCGGCCGGAGTGGTCTCCAGAACCGGGCGCATGAAGTCCTTCTGTGGCAACGGGCTGTACTGCAGTACCTCGATCGGGCCGAGAGTCTCTGCGACCTGTTCGAGAGTGCGAGTGATCGAGGCCGGATCGCGCACGTCGGCGGTGAAACCGTGAGCTGAGATGCCCTCGGCCCGCAGTTCGGCGGCGAGGGCATCGACACGTCCCTGGTGGCGGGCGATGAGAGCGACGGTGAAGCCTTCGGCCCCAAAGCGCCGCGCGACGGCGGCCCCGAGTCCTGAGCCAGCTCCGATGATTGCGATAGTAGTCATAGCTGGTACAAGGGCCATGTTGTCCGAGATATTCCAGCGCCCGCGATGTGAGCAACCGTGCGCGACGAGCCGTGGACTGGCACAGCCCGCCGCTGCTTTTGGGTTGGGCCTTGAACTGCTGCCGTCGACAACCTGCGGGCCCTGGTAGGCAAAGCCTTTGAGATCTCTAGGCGCCCCCTCATTGCCAGAGCGGATGTCACCACCCACGCTGGTGCCACGGCCCGGGTCAGTGTGCTGCGGACTCGGCGGGTAGCTGCGGTGCGATGGCTGCGCCCATCAACCAACCCGAGAATGATGACGCAACCGGCGCCGTTCTCGCGGGCGAAGGACGCGCGCGAATAAAACCAATCCATCTGATAGACGGCTACGAACTAACGCTGTCGCATCTAACCATGGGGATCGTCCCGATGGGCGCGAACACAATGGAGTGAATCGTGAAAAAGAACATCAGATTGGTACTCGGAGCGAGTGCTATCGCGCTGGTCGCCGTGTCACTGGGCGCTGTGCCGGCATCAGCACATGTCCCAAAACCCGTGCGCGGCAACGTAGTGCTGACCGCCAACCTCACGGCGCTTAACGGCTCAGGAGCCTCGGGAAAGGCGATCGCGGTCGTTCGCGGCGAGACGATCCGGGCGATCGGCATCCGAGCAAAGGGCTTGACGCCCGATGCTCCGCACGCCCAGCACATCCACTATGGGGAACAGGCACAGAACGAGTGCCCCACCCTGGAGTTGGACAGCAACGGTGACGGGCGACTGAACACCGTGGAGGGTGTTCCGGCCTACGGCCCCGTTGTGGTCTCCCTGAACACCAGTGGAGACACCACGCCGGCCAGTTTTCTGGACGTTTCCCGGTTCCCCGTCTCGAAGAACGGCTCCTATAACTACCTCCGCACCAACATCAGCTTCACGGACGTGGCCGGAATCGGTACCGCCGCGCAGATCGCTGAAGCCATCCGCGACGGTCAAGGCGTCGTCGTGATCCACGGAAACGACTACGACGGCAACGGAACGTACAACCTCAGTGATCCCGAAAATGCGAGCGAACTTGACCCCACCCTCCCCGCCGAGGCGACAGACCCGGTCGCCTGCGGAGTTCTGCACTAGCTGCGAGCCGCCCGGTCAAGGCCCAAGCATCCGTGGCACACCGTTCTCCCTGAGCGGTAATGCGCCATCAGCTAGTTGAGGGCGATTTCGACGAAAAAGTAGCGCTCCCGGCCCTCCCCGACGCCACCCCGTCACGGGAGCAGTCAAGGCTCGCTCCTTCTCGTTAGTCGAGCCGGACGCTTGCCACCAGTCCAGACCGGGCGTGCCGGTCTGGACTAGTGGTGCTAGTTGAGGTGGGCGAGCAGGTAGGGCGCGATCAGCTCCGGGCGCATCGACTCGGGCAAGGCGAGCCCATCGGCATGCCAAGGCTGGCCGCCCGCTCCCGAGCGGGCGGCCGCGAAGAATGAACGGCCTCATCGACCTCACCCAGGTACACGAAGCTCGCATCTGGGCCACCGGCCAGGTAAGGACGCGAGACGTACGCGCCAACCCAATCGCTGTCGACGTCCTTGAGGCCGTCTGGAACCGCGTCGATCAGGGTGGGCGGTGAGCTGCAGTTTAGGTGCCGTGATACTCCGCCCGTCAAATCCACCCCGGTACGCCGCGCCCCATCCCGGTGGCGCAGATGTCGACGACCACCTCCTCACGGTATTCTGGAGAACATTGCCGCTGCCCCACGCGGACCCCATCCAAGGAGAACCAAATGTCAGTCGGTTTGCTCGCCGTCGTTGATGACATCCTCACCGCCGCGCTTAAAGCCAGCGCCAAGACCGCCGGCGTCGTCATCGACGACGCGGCCGTCACCCCGCAATACGTTCAAGGGCTGTCGCCGGCGCGTGAGCTGCACGTCGTCTGGCGCATCGCACTGGGCAGTCTGTTCAACAAGTTCATCATCATCATCCCGCTCGCATTGCTCCTGTCAGCGTTCGCGCCCTGGGTGTTGCCCTGGCTGCTCATTCTCGGCGGTACCTACTTGTGCTTCGAAGGTGCGGAGAAAGTCACCGAATGGTTCGGCGCTCATCACGCCGCCGGCGAAACCGAATCGCGCGATGAGAGCAAGCTCATCTTCGGCGCCATCCGCACCGACCTCATTCTCAGCACCGAGATCATGCTGATCGCGCTGGCCAGCCTCGACCCCGATTTTGGCATTTGGATGACGCTGGGCGCTTTGGTAGTGATCGGCCTCGGTATGACGGTGCTCGTCTACGGCGCGGTCGCGCTGCTGGTCAAAATCGACGACATCGGCCTGTCGCTCATGAAAAACCCCGCGCCACGGGTGCGCCGCACCGGCGACCGCATCGTGGCCGCCATGCCGGCCGTATTTCGCGTGATCGGTATCATTGGCACGGTTGCCATGCTGTGGGTCGGCGGCCACCTCGTGATCACCAACCTGGCCGAGACTTTTTGGCATGGCCCCTCTGACGTGTTGCACGCCGTCACCGGCGCTGTCGAATCCGCCGGACCCGTCGTCGTCTGGCTAACCGACACCGCGATGTCGGCCGTATTCGGCCTCATCCTGGGCCTGATCATCGTTGTGATCGTTGTCAAAATATCGGGTTGGCTCAAGCGAAACAGGCCAGACGTCGTTGCGGAGGAACACTCACCGCCGCGCGTCTAGTGAGCGCGTTGTCGTCGTTGCCCAACCTCACCTCAAAAACGGATGCCCGCCAGCGGCGGTCGTGCCGCCGCATCCGGCCCGGTCAGCCTCACCCATCACCTGGGCTGCCACGGCGGGAGGAATACCTAGTCCCCCAGAAGGTTGCACCCAGTAATGACTACTTCACCCCAGCCCCGCACCCGCACCGCCCTCGTTGTCGGAGCTTCCGGCATCACCGGATCCGCCGTCGTCGACCAGCTCTCGGCCGAGGGCTGGCAGGTGCTCGCCCTCGCACGCCGCAGCGGCCGCGACCTCCCCGGGGTGCGGTGGATTCAGGCAGACCTCCGCTCCGCCGCCGACCTCCAGCAAGCACTGGCCGACGAGAACCCCGAGCAGGTCTTCTTCACCGCGTGGTCCCGTCAAGAAACCGAAGAGCTCAACATCGAGGTGAACGCCGGCATGGTCCGCGACCTCCTCGCCGCGCTCGCCCACGCGCCGGTTGCCCACGTCGCCCTCGTCACCGGACTCAAGCACTACCTCGGCCCGTTCGAGGCCTACGGGCAGGGCAACATGCCCGACACCCCCTTCCATGAAGACGAACCGCGCCTCGACGTGGCGAACTTCTACTATGCGCAGGAAGACGAGCTGTTCGCGGCATCCGCTCGCCAGGGATTTACCTGGTCGGTGCACCGCTCGCACACCGTGATCGGTCACGCTGTCGGCAACCTGATGAATATGGGCCTCACCCTCGCCGCGCAGGCGTCCCTGTGCAAGCACCTCGGTATTCCGTTTGTGTTCCCCGGCAGCGAGACCCAGTGGAACGGCGTCACCGACATGACCGACGCGACGATCCTCGCTGAGCAGATGGTGTGGGCAGCGACAACGGATGCCGGCGCCAACCAGGCGTTCAACGTGGTCAACGGCGACGTCTTTCGCTGGCGCGCGATGTGGCCGAAGATCGCCGCATACTTCGGCGTCGAGCCGCAGGGTTTCATGAACGAGCCGCGTCCCCTTGAGGTTCAGATGGCCGGCCTGGAGCCGGTCTGGGCCGAACTCGCCGCCGCGAACGGCCTCGTTGAGGCCGACCTGGGGCGCATCGCCTCGTGGTGGCACACCGACGCCGATCTCGGCCGCAACATCGAGGTCTTCACCGACATCACCAAGAGCCGCCTCGCGGGTTTCACCCCGCACCACCGCACGATCGACTCCTTCACCGCCCTGTTTAACCGCTATCGCGCCGAGAATCTCATCCCGACATCAGACTAAAAGGTGGCTCATTCTGCGTTGAGTGGGGTTTTGCGCACGGACCGTATTCGGCCCAGGAACCCCCGGCGCGATCGCGCCGCAATCGTGGTCATCAACCTCGTACTACTGCTGAGAGGGTCCTCCACCGCAGGTGAAGAACCCTCCTTGGTTCAGCTACTTGGCCAGAAAGGCGAGTACGTGCCGGTTCCATTCATCTGTGTGCGACACGATGAGACCGTGCGGCGCGCCTTCGATCAGCACGAGTTCGCTGCCGGAGATGGCCTCGTGCGTGCGCTTGCCACTGACCTCGAACGGCACGATGGTGTCGGAGTCGCCGTGAATCACCAGGGTCGGCACGGTGATTTTCGTCAGATCATCGCGAAAGTCCGTCGTCGCGAATGCTGTCGTGCCGTCGAGGGTGCCTTTCGGTGAGGCCAGCAGAGCGATATCGAGGTTATAGGCAATCTGCTCGGAGCTGACCTGGGGCTTGTTGACCAACGATGGCTTACCCGCTGTGAAGAACATCTGAAGAAATTCATGCAGGAACGCCGGCCGGTCTCCGGTCAAGCCGTCATGGAACCACTGGGCCAGCGCTTCGTCGACACCCCCTTCAGGGTTGTCATCCGATTTCCAGAGGTACGGCGGCACTGCGCTGGCGAAGACCAGCTTCGCAATGCGATCGGTGCCGTAGGTGCTGACATATCGGGCGAGCTCGCCACCGCCCATCGAGAATCCGATCAGGGTGACCTCTCGCAGGTCAAGGGTGTCCAGAACGACCTTGAGGTCGGCAGCGAACGTGTCGTAGTCGTACCCGTTCCACGGCTGTGATGACTGACCGAACCCACGGCGGTCGTAAGTGATGACCCTGTGGCCGGCGTCGACCAGTGCGGGCACCTGGCCCTCCCACGACCTGCCGCTGAGGGGCCAGCCGTGAATGAGCACGACGGGATTGCCGACGCCAACATCTTCATAGTGAAGTTCAACGTCGGTATCGTTCTGAACCGGGACGGTAATGACGGGCATGTTCTCTCCTCGTACGTGAATGGTTGAGCGTCGCGAAGAGATAGTGCCACCGTGCTCGCGGGGGCGCAATCGTCACGAGCGAGATCTGGAGATTACTCTCACGTAACGAGAGGGCTTCGGCGCCGGCACCGCATCCGGCGTCAAGCGCTGTTCCGGGAGTGAGTGAGCTCGTCTCCGGGACGAGATGGG
Organism: Cryobacterium sp. Y11; assembly: GCF_002929535.1. Lineage (GTDB taxonomy): Bacteria > Actinomycetota > Actinomycetes > Actinomycetales > Microbacteriaceae > Cryobacterium. The sequence continues at coordinate 625 of NZ_PJJO01000050.1, read as the reverse complement.
GATTCGGTACGCCAACGCGTGAATCGTCGGTCTCGTTTCAGTGCTGTTCCCAATAATCTTTTTCGAAACCGTGCATCACCGGGTCGTGCCCGCCCAAATCCGCTGTGATGCTTCTTGCATAGTCAATGGTGCCAAGTTGGTGCGCACCCCTGCAACTGGAAAGGGGCGAGTTCCGAAGACGGCCAGCGTTGATCGATGGTGAGCTACGCACGTTGGGAGGGCTGACACAGCCAAAAAAGCGGGCCCTGCGTGCTGTGCACGTGGGGCCCGCCTCGTTCCCGCGAGGGAATTCTTGGTGGGGCTTGCGGGTTGGTGGGGNCCTTGCGGATGGTGACGGGGGTGCCGTCGGTGAAGAAGTTGCGGGCGTGGTCGATGGTGGTTGCGGTGGACGCGATGATGCCGCAGTTGTAGTTGTCGGTGTCGCGGCCGAATTTGTTGTCCTTGATGACGGTGCCTTGCAGCGGACCGTAGGTCTTCTGTGCGATGTTCACGGTGCAGTGTCCGCCGTCGGCGTAGTTGTTGGTGAAGCTGAAGTTGGAAACCTTTCCGCGGTCCTGCGTGACCTGCACAGCGGCGCTGTAGCTGCCGGTCAAGCGGTTACCGTTGATTTTGATGTTGTTGCCAA
>NZ_PJJO01000048.1 GCF_002929535.1 Cryobacterium sp. Y11 | reverse complement strand
TGGCAGCCATCAAGACACTGCCAAAACACTTGGCTAAGACTTTGACGTGGGATCAGGGCACCGAGCTGGCCCAGCACCGGAAGATTACGCTGGCCACAAAGATGGATATCTACTTCTGTGATCCGCATTCGCCGTGGCAACGAGGCACCAACGAGAACACCAACGGGCTGCTGCGCCAATATTTCCCACAGGCACCGACTTATCCGTTCATTCGCCAGAGCGGCTGCTCGAAGTCGCTACCGAACTCAACAATCGACCCCGCAAAACACTCGGCGGCATCACACCCACTCAAGCCATGCAACGACTATTGCCAGAGCCAGAAAAACCCATCGTTGCGACGACCGGTTGAATTCGCCGAACCCCTATCGGACTCGTAGGAATTGGAAGATCACACGGATATATTGACACCATGACTGGCAGACGGATGCTTTTGTGGATCGGCAGGCACCAGGTCGGGCTCAGCCTCGCAATGGTCGTGCTCTGGCTTGCAAACGCAACGATCCAGATAATTGCGATCGCGAGCGGAGACACGGGAACCAACGGAGGGCATGTTTTTAGTCTGGTTCTCGCTCTGCTGCTAGCCGTCCTCTCAGCTGCAAGCGCGGTCATCGCTTTGACTGCCAAGACAAAAAAGACGGCGAAGGATCAGACGCATCGCATTGACCAGTAAGCCGAACGCTTAGAGCCACATTTCCGACCCGCAGGTCTCGTCGCAGCGGAACGTCAGGCAGGCAGTAGGTCCAAGATTCCCTCGGGGTATAACGGTGGCTTTCGTGCTTTGAACTGAGATCGGGTATACCAACGAACAGCACTCCCTTCATCGAGAATCGTGAGATCAGCATCGAGGTTGAGCGCATCGAAATCAGGTGACTCAACCGCATAGACGTGCACAATCTCATGCCCGGGGATTCCCTCAAACTCGAATAAGTTCTCCACGACGCCGAGCAAAAGAGTTGGTTCCACGTCGAAGCCCAGCTCCTCCCGGAACTCCCGGCGCAAAGCCTGGTCAGAGGTTTCACCGAAATCGATTCCACCGCCAATCGCGCGGCAGAACTCGACGCCCGTCAACCGGTCACCCCCAAGCGAAGCGAGAACGTGCTCGCCGCGCAAGGGCAGACCAACGGCAAGGTTTCGAATCCAGCGTCTCATGGTGACAAGTGTTGCATAGCCCTTGCAAACAGTCCCGCAAGCCGGACGTCGAGCGCGACAGATCTGGGGCCAAACCACCCCGCGACCGAGTCCGCCGACGTTGTGTCACACGGGAACCCCTTACGGGAATTGACGGAGGCCTCGCAGCATTCAAAGATTGGCGACCGGTCTCGGAGCGATAGCGTCAGTGGCACGGCTACTGAGCGAGGGGGACTTCAATGAGTGAAACGATGCTGGCGCGTGATCTCGTGCCGCCGCAATACCGTGCGCTGCCCATGTTGCGCCTGTTCCTCCCCTTCTTTGACGCAACTGGGCGTGCCCAGCGGTGGTCGTCATTTCTCGTCAATGAAAGCGAATTGACCGGCTCCATCAGTTGGTTTGAGGTCTGGGATCGGTATGCGGATGAGCGGGGAGCGTCTGCCAGCCCGCCAGAACCGTCTCGAGGCTACATCGACGCGGTAACGGCGCAGGCAGTCAACGAAGCACTGCATCAGCTTGGTCCGACCACCGTGCTTCATTGCCTGCGCTGGGCGGGATATGCGCCCTATAACAGCTCAGGCGGGTTGACGCGGCGACTCAACGAAGATTTCGTTCCCTACGACCTCCCAGTCAGCAAGTTCGTTCAATCTAGTCGAGAAGATCGCGTACCTGAGTTTGCCAATGATGACGAGGGCCGGTTTGCGTGGGGCACATTCTTGTATCCCGATTCGGTGATCATTGCTGCGGATGTCGACGTCTACCGGCACCTGGTGAACGACGTACGCCTGGACACCGTGTCGATCGTGCACGCGCGCGATATCCTGCCCGTTAGTTCGGGCGATTAGCTGCGAAGACCCTTGTGTTTGTTGAGACTCAGACGTTCTCAAGCGCGGTGCTTCATTACCGCCGGGCGAACGTACCAATCCAGCAAATTCGGCCAGGTCGCGCCGGCCAGGACGGCTACCTATCAATGCGATTCACACTCACGCTCACACTGCCGCCGCACCTCCTGTCGCTGCTGTCCCGCAAGACCACCTCCTACGGACAGGTGCGAGGTCCGCACTCCACCAACATCAGAGGCCGCGATAGACGCTGCTGCGGTGGGCTACCCGTAAAGCGAGAACCACGAGTTCAGCGTCTTTGATCGTGTAAACAACGCGATACTCGCCGACGCGGATTCGCCACAGATTTGGATACCCAACAAGAGGGCGAACACCGCTTGGACGCGGGTCGGCGCCCAACGCGTTGATGGCCTTGATGACACGGCGCACCACCGGCTTGTCGAACTTGGCCAACTCCTTGAGCGCTTTCGGGTCATATTCAACAGCGAACGACCCAGGCGCACTCACAGCCCCAGTGCCAAGGCCACCTCATCAGCCGAGACAGTCTTGGTGCGGCCGGCGTCGAGATCGGCCAATCGCTCCAACGCGATCCGACCGTCCTCGCTGTCAAGCATCGCCTCGTACCGGTCAACGAACTCGGCTGGCACGATCGCAGCAGCCCGCTGCTGCCCTCGCCCGCGCGTCACGTAGGTGATCTCACCACCGAACGCAGCCCGGTTCACGGCATCGGAAAAGTGATCCCGCGCTTGGCTGACAGAAAGCTCCGTGTCTGTACTCATATCTCCAGTATGCGCCAGGAACGCCAACTTAGCCACATATCAAGGACCCGAGACAATCGCCGCAAGGTGAACCCCCTACGGGACAATTTGGCCGAGCTGTCTGCTCTAGGCGATTAATCCTGGATCAGCTATGTCGCCCTGTTCGTTTCCTGACATTGGTCAGTGCGCCGTTGGTTACGGCACGCGGAGTTCTTTGAGCGGATCGCGGCGGGCGGCCGCCAGCGCGGGTACCAGGGCCGCGATCACGCCGATGGTGGTCGACAGGAGTGCGACGGCGCCGACGAAGTCCCAGCCCGGGAGTGGATCTCCGGAGGCGGTCAGCCCGATCGACGCTGCAATGCTGCCGATCGTGGCACCGACCAGGGCGAGGGCACCGGTTTGCGTGAGGAGCAGCGAGATGATCAGGGCTTGGGAGGCGCCCAAGGCGCGGCGGCGCCCGAAGTCCTTGCGACGCAGCATCACCAGGCCGTAAAGAATCGCTGCCACCAGCACCGCGGTCAGTGCGAAAACGACGACGACGAGGCTGCGGCCGAACGAATCCAGCTGTCCTTCAACCAGGCCACGGAGTGCGGCGAGGTTTTCACTCGTGGTCAGGGTCACTTTGGCGGGATCGGTGACCGCCAGGACGGATCGCACCGCGTCGGAGACGGGAGCGACCAGGTCGGGGCGGTCGGCGATGACAATGAGCACGGCGACCGTTCCCGGGGTGTTTTCGGTCTGCGGGGCGATGACGAGGGGTTCAAGGAAGGCGAGAAAGTCCGGAACGGTCAGGCTCCCGGTGACGGCGAAGTCGACGCCGGAGTCGTCCACGACAGCCCCGACGGCGTCCGGCATTCCCAGGCCCGCCAGCGCAGTCGGTGATGCCCAGATCGAGGCGTTGCTCACTGGCGGCAGCGTGGTGATCCCGAGGTGGTTGAGTTGGCTGCTCCAGGCCAAGCGCATGGGGACCTTGGTCGCGCCGGCAAATTGGAGGTTGGTGACGTCCTGGGCGATACCGAACGCTCCAGCCCATTGGATGCCGTCGATGTGTGCCAGCCGGTCCAGCACTGTGGCGTCGAGCCCGGCGTCGGTGTCGGCACGAATGATGATGGAACGCGTCCCCTCCGAGTCGATTGAGCCGAGCACGGCCTGCTCCGCCCCGACCGTGCGTCCAGTCGTCAGCAGTACCGTGGCACACATACCGGCGACCATGACGATGGTGACAACGGATGCGACGGGTTGCGCCCACGCCGTCGCCAACGCTTCCCGCACCACGGCAGCCCACCGGCGCAGCGCGCTCATAGTTCGAGTCGGCGGTCGCAGCGGGCGACCAGTGCCGGGTCGTGGGTGACGACGATGACGGCCGCGCCGCGGTGGGCCTGAGCGTGCAGAGCATCGACGACGAGGTCGGATGAGGCCGGATCGAGGTTGCCGGTGGGCTCGTCCGCGAGCAGAATCTGCGGGTCGTTGAGTAGGGCACGGCAGAGCGCGATGCGTTGCGCCTGACCGCCCGACACCTGACCCGGTTTCGCCCCCGCTCGCAGCGCGACGCCGAACTGGTCCATCAGCTCGTGCGCGCGCGGAATGGCCGGCTTCCTGGGGGTTCCACGGTAGAGGGTGGTCTCGATGATGTTGTCCAGCACCGTTCGGGTGGCATCAAGGGCAGCGTCTTGAAAGACGAAGCCATACTGATGCGCCCGTAAACCGGCGCGGTCTGCGTCGCGCCGGTGCGCAGCATCCGTCCCGTCGATCTGCACCTGTCCGGCGGTGGGTTTGAGCATGAGGCCGAGCACGTAGAGCAGGGTGGACTTGCCGCGCCCGGACGGGCCGGTAATGGCGACCACCTCTCCGGCATGGAAGTCCGCGCTCCACTCCGAGAGAATCGGCGCGGTCGGCACGTAGCCGAAGGTGATGTCGCGGGCGGCCAGCCGGATGGTATCGACCATGGCTAGTCGGCCGTCGCCGGGATGCGCACCGAGGTGCCGTCGGCGACGCCGTCAATGATCGACATTCCGCGGGCGCTGGTGACCACCGTCACGGGATGACTCGTGCCGGCGTTGTCGATGACGGATGCGGTGCCGTCGGCCGCGCTGAGCAGCGCGGCACTCGGGACCATCAGTCCGGCGATCGATTCCACCGTGACGATCCGTGATGACAGCAGCGACTGCTCCGTGACGGGGATGCTCGCGCAGGCATCGGCGCAGATGACCGCGCCGTCTTTGCCCACGAGGGTGATGACAATCAGTCCGGTCTCATCAGCGGCCTGGTCGGCCACGAACCCTTCCCAAATGCCGCCGTCGATGCTGGTGATTTCTACCCGGGTACCCGTGGGCATCAACGCGGCCTGGGATTCGCTGACCGGTACGGTGAAGATGGGCGCGGCCGGTAACGCCCGCACGACGTTTTCTCCGCCGGTGAGGAGCGCCCCACGCGTGACGATCTCGGTATCGAGAGCTACCTGGGTCGGCAGCGTCGGGACAAAGATGATGTCGCCCGGCTGCACGACGCCGTCGGTGGGAACGCCCAGAGACTTCTGCCACGTCTTGACCGCCGTGGTGGTGCGGGGGCCGAACTGTCCATCGACCGCGCCAGTGTAGAGCGCCAGGTCGGTGAGCGCCTGCTGCAGCTGCGTGACATCCGCTCCTTCGGCGTCCTGCGCCAGCGCACGGAACGCCGGCACCTGGCCCTGGGCGATCACAACCGGTCGCAGGTTCACGGTGTAGAGCGTCGCCCCGACCGCGACGCTTTGGCCCGCGGTGACATTCACGGAGGTGACGGTGCCGACTGCCTGGTTTGATCCGGCGGGCACCGGAGTCCACTGCGCCACCGTGTTCAGGTTGATGCTCGACCCCACCTCGCCGGGCACAACCTCGACGAGGGTGAACGCGGTTGTGGCCACAACATCCCGTGGGGGTGTCAGCGCTGTCGTCGCTGCCCACCCCACGCCGGCGCCAGCCCCGACTGCGACGAGCAGGCCGGTGACCCAGAGAGCCCAGCGCGGTGAGCGACCCGCTGCTGTGTCACTCATTGAAGTCGACGGGGAGTTGCGGGCACTTCTTGTTGATCGCATTCCATTCAGATTGTCCATTCCCCGCTACGCCTTCGTAGAGGTTCCAACCACCGGTCTCGGCGTAGGTATCGATGAACGTCTCCCGGCTCGGAGCAGCCGGAGTGTCATACCCTTCGGTCGCTAAGCAGGGCTGGAGCTCATCTGTGAAGTAATCAAACAGCTCGCCAAGGCGCTCATCGGTGAGCGGCACGTTGTACTTCGGATCCATCGGGTACTTCGCGTTACACGTGTACATGGCCAGAGCATGCGCTCCGGCCTGGGAGTTTTGAATCATGCCGGACTCCAGCCCGCCATCCGCAGTGGCGCGCACGTCGGGCCAACCCAAATCGTGCATGCAACTCTCCCTCGCCGTTCCCCAGTCATCGTTGTCAACGAAGCGAACGATGTCGATCATCGGTCGCACCGCATCGGGCGATTCGCGTAACACTCGCTCCCATTCCCAGTCGAGTTGTTCTTGACCCGCGACGTCGAGGGTGAGCGCGAGCGAGCTCGCTGGGGCTGTCGAGCTTGAGGCCGCTGGGCCAGGGGTGGCGTTCGCACAACCCGAGAGGAAAACGAGGGCGGACGACGTCAGTACAAACAGCGCCGCCCATGATTTACGCGACTTAATAATGGCGAGCATTTTTCCCCCAAATCAGGCCCGGTTGTACCAAACCAGTTCTGTGGCGACACTATCGAGTGTTGGTGAACATCTGGTTTCGCCGCTCGAATGGCTCAGGCTCGGAGCCAGGTGGGAACGGTGAAGTGCAGAGTCATGATCATCATCACAGCCTGTCATCGCCCGCAGAGGAACCCTCACCGGGACAAACGCTGGTGACCGCTGTGGGACGATGATCGTGTCGGCGTATTGCTCAATCGCACCGCCCTAGAGCGGGTGCCCTTTTCTCGCCACGCATTAGTAAGTTGGCATAAGTTAGCTGATCGATCTCGTCTCTGCCGCGGTCCCTGCGGTTAATCAGTTGCGGGCATTGGCAGCGCAACCAAGCACAGCACGTCAGAGGTGCTCCCTGCCAGCAAGGGGGGTTACCTGCGCGCCCCATATGCTTGCATCCATGATCGCCGCCATCGCCTTCGGCACACTGATTGGCCTGCTGGTTCTCTTCCAGCTTTCCCTCGCCTTCGGCGCGCCGTGGGGACGATTCGCGTGGGGCGGGCAGCATCCCGGCGTGCTGCCGTTCGGGTATCGGATCGCCTCCGGCGTCTCCATCCTGATCTACGGGTTCATCGCCCTGCTCGCCCTCGACCGGGCGGGTGTCATTGACGTGTTTCCGAACGCGTTCTCGACAGTGGGGATCTGGGTGGTCTTGGGATACCTCACTCTCGGCGTGGTGATGAATGCGATCTCCCGGTCCAAACCGGAGCGGTATGCGATGACGCCGGTCGCCCTCGCGCTCTCGTTGCTCGCGCTGCTGATCGCGTTGAGCGGCCCCGCTGAGGAATCGTTCGCCGGCATGGTGCTCGATGACGGGGACGGACCGGTGTTCTGCACGACGATCATGGAGTCCTACCCGCCCCAATGCGGCGCCGACTCCCCTTCTATTACCGGGTGGGATTGGGCCGCGGTCGAGCACGAGCAGTCGCAAACCATCCGCTGGGGCGAGTACCGATTCAGGGGCGAGCGCGCGGGCAACACCATCTCCATCAGCGGTTCGCCATCGCCGCTGCACTGACCGGGCGGAGGGAAGGAAGGAACGCACTGATTAGGTGTAGCTGTCTTTGGTACGAACTCTGCGTCGGCCGTGATCATCTACGCACGCTGAAGCCCGCAAGCCGGACCTCCAGCGCGACAGGTCTGCAACCAATCCACCCACCGGCGTTGCGGGAAGATGCTGTGTCACTTGGGAACCCACTACGGGACGCCACGAGAACCCGTCTGTTCGCGCGCGAGCTGAGTCAACATGAAAGAAGGGTGACCGGGTTGCGAAAGCTAGGGGTCAAAAACCCCGACCGGGGAGCATTACGGCCTGACTCAATCCGAACGCGCAACGGGCCAGTATCTCGACTTGGCCGGCGGTGATTTCGCCCACATTGTGGCCGCCGGTCTCGGCGCGGAGGGTACTGTGCTCGGTGCCGTCCACGATCGCGTCGGCGTGAACCCGGAACCAAGGATGGCCCCCAACACAAATATCCGGTGGCGCCACAACATGCTACCTACACCTTCAATCAGTGGCCCCGAAGGTCAATAACACCTGCTCCCAGGAGAGCGAATATTCAAATATTGGCGCAGCAGCCCGTTGGTGTTCTCGTTGCTGCCCCGCTGCCACGGCGAATGCGGATCACAGAAGTAGATAGCCATGTCGTGGCCATCGTGATCTGCCGGTGCTGGGCCAGCTCGGTTCCCTGATCCCACGTCAGAGTCTTAACCAAGTGCTCGGGGAGAGTCTTGATGGCGGCCAACAGCCCATCGCGAGCCATGATCAGTGAGCGAGCGACCGGCGGAGGTGGCGGACCGCGCCGTGCCTGGGCATTAGGAAGGGGATCTGATCTTGGATCACACTGCGGGTCGGCGATCGCTACGTTGGTGGAGCGTCAGACACGGTTCACGATGCTGGTCCACTTCCCCGGTGGCCACGGCGCGATTACGGTTCGTGATGGGGCGTGCAGACTCCCCGTATCCCCCCTGTGCGCTCTCTTCTGTTGCGCGTCGTCGGCGCATGCCCCGGCCCGGCCGGGCAGGCCGGACCGTAGACTCACACTGTACGAGCTGGCGATTGGCAGAGTCGCCAAAGACAGCCGTGACCGAAGGAGGGTGTGCTCTTGCGTCGAACTGGTCGCTTCCCTAGGGCGTGGACATTAGCCGTGGCTGCATCTGTGGCGTCCGTCTGCGTATCTCTCGCTGGATGCGCATCGATGACGGGCGCGAATGCAGCGAGCCTGGATTCGATCGCCGAACTCGCGAGAGCTGTTGGTATCGCTCCTGAACTCGTGTACACGACTGAGGTGGACGGGTACGATCTCGCACCGCAGTCGGTCGGGCCGGGTGCTGCAGACGGGATGTCGGCTACCTGGTTCAACAGCAGCACGGGTGCGATGTTGACCATCCGTAGCGATTCCGGTGAACTCACGGAAGCGTCGTGTGCTGCGACACCCCTTTGGGATGCGCCCGGCGGAGCGGTGACGTGTGCCAATGAGGATGGCGTCTGGCATCGGTCGGCTGGAGGCATCCACGAGTACGTCGCGGTGCGAGACGGTGCGCTGATCTGGGTATCCGGAATGAACGACGCGTCGCCAGCAGATCTTCTGACAGCCGCGAAGAAAGTGCACGTGCCATCGGATGCGGAACTCGAACTGCTCTTCTCCGACGTTCCCAAGACTCCGGGCGAACCGGTGGAGCGCGGAGACCTACCTGAGGATGGCGACGGTGCGCCGATCGATCCGACCGGGCCGGGTGGTTAGTTCCACTCCGCCGAATGCGGCCGCTTGCCGGGCCGCTCCTCATATCTCTAGCCCTAATCCTCGTGGCCGGCGAGGCGCCGTCTGAGCTCTAAGTTCTCACCCTGCGCCTTGGCCAGCGCGAGTTGGAGCTGGCTCAGTTCCCTCCGGTAGGCCTCGCGTTCGGATTTCAGCCGGGCCGAAAGACCGCACGGCAGCGGACGTGCTGGGGCGCTCGTCCGCTCCCGGCTCGGTTACGCGGAGGAGGTGTCTGCTTCGAAGCTGTTCGATACCGGCGTTACCCCTGATGACACCCGACCAAACCAGCGCCGCCCTCGGCATCAAGCGGTACTTTCACCTTACGGTGAACCGCGACAGTCGGCATCGCTTGTCGACGCTCTTTGAAAAGTACACCGTGGGCGTTATTGTCCTGCTTCTCGAATACCAGATGACCACATGGGCGCGGAGTGTCAGATGGGAACCCTCTACGGGACAGATGGTATGTCTGCGCATAGTGGTCACCGTGATGGTTTGCGCTGAATTGCTACCGGAAGGCGCGGCTGATGCCTGCGGTGATCTGAGTGAGAGAGATCCAGTCCAAGAATCGTTTCAGGGGGTGCAGTGGCGAGAATAGGAGGGTCTTCCACGTCGGGCCTGGTGTGCCAGATGACGTCGCGCGCACTTGGCAGCCTCCGGCTACCGCCGTGATTTGAATGCTCAGTTCGATTGCGCGACGCCGGGGGAAGTCGGGGTAACTGGACCGCCAGCTGATGCGATTGGGCTGCTCAATAACGAGTAGCTGCATCTGGTGCCGACGAAACCGCTCCTTGACCCGCACCGGGGTTCCGTCGGGTTGATGGGTAGGGGCCAGGACGGCCCAGATGACACCGGGGACGATCTCTGCGGCTGTGTCGACCTCGACCGATCCGATGAGGTAGTGCCATTCCGGGAGCCGGGCCGGGTCGGCAAGCAGGCTCCACACTGCGGCCGACGGGGCAGGCACGAAGATCTCCACGAGAACGCCTCTTTTGTCAGGCGACTTGAGCGTGCCGTTGGAGAGGGGTGTGGGTTGCGCAGCTTCGGCTGCTAACGCAGTTCGCACGGCGTCCGCTGACGTGTCGAGGTGGGCGAGAAGGTCATTCATCAGGCCGCTAGGTTCGATCAGCAGTGCGCGCAACACCGCTTCCGCGTCGCCGGCGTTCTTGCCGCCAGCAGCCGTCAGCACGTCCATCGCACGAGGGGTCCATTCGTAGCCCCGTGTCTCCTGAAAAACGATCCGCTGAGGTTCTGCCGTCATGGTCGTGACGCGGAGACGCTGCAGGTGCGCAGCGTTCATCCTGTGGGTGGCATCGCGGACGCCCTCGAGCGAGAGACCGATCGCGCGGAGCGCTCGTCCGGCGAGCTGGTCATTGAGGACCAGGGCCGCGAAGAGGTGCTCCAAATCCCCCACCCGCAGCCCATGCCGCGAGGCTTCTTCCATGCCTGCTTGCGACAGTTGCTGCATAGTAGCGGCGGCAGTCGTGAATGTGCTCACGGGTTTCTCCTCGGGACGGGGATGGTCGGATCGATACGACGGTGATATTTCTTGTGGACAGCCTGCCGAGTGACGCCAAGAGCTGCGGCGATTTCAGACCAGCTCAATCCGACGCGGAGAGCAGCTTCCACTTCTCGCAGCTCGAGCGCGTCAGCGTGGGCTCGGAGAGCGACGACAGCACGCAAACCGCTCTTCGGGTCATCCCCGGCTGCCGCGGCCTCTGCCGTGTCGTCATTCTCCACTCTGTCAACCTAAGTTGCTTGATCAAAATAAGCAACTCAAGTTGCGTGATTGTGTACAGGTGACATGCTCGACGCCAATCGACGCCGCCCTGTTGCCGTCCTGTTGCCGGCACTACACGGCGCAGACGCCGTACTCGCGTTCACGTCGCGGTTCTTAAACTAGGACCGGCAGAGCACCTACAGCACCGGAGCCAGACGCTGCGTATTCGCTTTGCTACGGGTGAGTGTGCGAAGAAGCCCGGCACTGGTAGTCGCCACAAACCTCCGCTACGCAGGCCATACACTCAACGACATCGCCGACCGCTTCGGCATCACGCTCGACGACCTCAACCTCAGCGTCACCCTGCGCGGCGGTGCCTCGGTCCCGCCGCCCTGGGGCTGAACGCCGTTCCAGACATGAACCGCCGCTGTCGTCCCGTAGGGGGAACCCCCTACGGGACTGCTCCGGTCAGAACAGTCCGTTTGCCGCAGCGAAGGGATCCCAGTGCGGGTCCGTGTGAATCTCTATCTCGGCAGCGGCAGCGGCCACCGCAGCAGTCTCTGGCCCGAAGAGATGCGCGACCAGTGCGGCGGTCATGTCGATTCCTGCCGCGACGCCTGAAGACGTCCATCGACTGCGGTCCTCTACCCACCGTGCTTGAGCAACCCATTCGACGGACGAACCATGCGACGTCGCCCATCCGTACGCGCGCTTATTGGTCGTCGCTCGAAACCCATCGAGTAGCCCTGCCGCGGCGAGCACAGCAGCCCCGGTGCACACCGAGGTCACCAGTCGTGCCTCGCTTGCCCACGCTGCCAGCCACTCGAGGAATCCTGCGTCGTTGACGAGCGAGCGAGTACCTCGTCCTCCAGGAACAAGAACAATGTCGGGACGTTTCGCGTCACGATATCCAACGGTCGCCACGACCTCGGCACCCTGACTGCTCCTCACAAGCCCTGAAGCGGGGCCGACCAATTCGACAGAAAACGCCTGCGACAGCATTCCAAGTAGGCCTACCGGGCCAAAGACGTCGAGTAGCTCGAACCCGTCGAAGAGGACGATCGAGACACGCCGGTGAGATTCATCCCGGTCACCTAAACAGCTCGAGCGGTTAGCCGTATCTGGTTTTATCACGGGGCAGAACGCCACCCGGTCGGTCGCGATAGCTTCCGCAGACTCAGCACTGCATTGAAAACTGCGGTCAGTGCGATGAGGACGAGAACGCCTCCGCCCACCAAGGTCTGCATGGACGAGGCCTGTGCGAGTAAAAATACGCCAAACCCCATGGCGGGGACCGCGATCGCAATAACTGACCACCAAGCGAGCGATTCTTTTCTCTTCCCCATAAATGCAGTATCCCCTACGGAAGCACTCTCGGCTTGACGAGTACCTCCCGCTCACCGGAATCAGGGCGTAGCGCGTCCCTCAAGACCAACCCCATGCGGGTCATGCTTGGACCTAACGGATGTGCATTGGAGACGTCAGAGATTGGTCGGCTGGATCGCAGAGCGGTTCGAGGAATCAAACTTCCGTGACGGAAGGTGACGTGTTGGATGTGCGCTGGATCGCGCGAATTCCACCCCAAGTGAGCGCGTCGGACACGGCAGCTAGCACCGATATTCCTGCGAAACTTATATCGGACACGCCAGCGATCGACAGAAGCGACAAGAACGCAGCGATGGCTACGGTAGCAGCGAGGCCCGACTCACACGCTGCGACTCAGCCGGCGCGTAAATCATGAATGCACAGACCCACCCGGCCTAATGCGAACGGTCGCCACCTGACCGCCACCGGTCGGCGCGGTCGGCGTTACGGTCAATTTTGCCGCGAGAACTACTTTGTTTGGCCGTGGTTTGTCTTTCCTCGAAAGAGGCGCAACCCAAGAAAGAGGACCCCAACAAGACCGAGGACTACGAGACCGCCCAGAACATAACCGCTCGTGGCGACGTTTCCGATGATGCCCGTCTGGATAGTTGCGAGTGTAAACATGGCCTCAGGCTAGCCCCATGGATCACCAGCGCACAAATGCCCACGATCGGCGTGCAAGGATCAGCACCACCGTAAAAGGCCCTGATCAAGGGTCCAGTTTGTGGTCCCATCGCAGGCCCAGGCCAACCGCGCTCACCCCGCAAGACGAACGACCAACGGGCGCGTTGAAGCGTGGTTCCGCTCAAGTCGATTCGTTGAGCAAGTCGCCCGCAGCGGGAACCTCGCGTGGCCATGTTCCCTGACAGCGGGGTGCCTCCGAGGAAGACGCATCGGTCTTCATATGCTCGCGAGCCGACTGCTGTTCCCGTATCAAGTAGATGAACTCTACAAGTGGACAGACCTCGCTCGGATGACCTCATAGGTCGAGAGGAATATCACGCCGGAAATTGTGAGCACGGCACCAATGTGCCCCGTTCCGGCCTCCAGAACCATAGTTGGAAGGCCAGAAAGGAGACACACAATCGAAACCACGGCCAAGTAGGTGACCGAACGACCGCTTGAGTTCTCGATTTCCTGGCCGGCTTCTGTCGATGAGTTCATGCCCTAACTCTCTCATCCCGGGTATCAAACGGGCTGCTCGGCACTACTCGAAGTATTGATCCGGCCCGCTTATCAGTCACCAATGGTCAGCGGGAACGGTCAGAAGAAACGTACTGTCGGCGTGCCTGTCGAGCCGTCGCGCAATTGTCCAACAAGCTGTGGGACATTCCGCAGGCTGAAGTTTTGTGACCATCAGAAGCAGAACCCTCTACGGGACGGCGTATCGGTCGTCAGCGATTGGTGCTTAGTAGCGGGCCAAGTGCGTAGACAAGGCGCTCTGCCTGAGAGCGGGCAAGCTCCGCATCGCCGTGGTCCTCGAATTCACCAATTTCGACGCCAATAATAGGGTTCTGAGCGAGGCGTGTGGCGACGGCAGTGAGATCATCGAGCGTTAGACCACGAGGCACGCTGTAGTCAGTTGGCATGATCCCGGGATCGAGCACGTCGCAATCGAGATGGAAATAGATCGGCCGGTCCGAAATGAGCCGATCTAGATCGCTAAGCATGTCGGGCCCTGCCGCTAGGGAGATCGTGCCCCCGTCGACGTGCGCCTGCTCCGCTGGATCCAGATCGCGAGTCCCTCCAAGAACTACGTTTCGGGCGTCGAGGCCGGCTCCAAGTCCAGAATCCCACCAGCCGAGGGACGCGCTCAGGGCCAGCCCTCCAAGGTAGCCAGTGGTGGTGTTCTCCGGAGTGTTGAGGTCCGCATGGGCATCAAACCACACGACGATGGCGTCAGGGTGTTGTGCGGCAACGTTGGGGAGAGTGGCGATAGCCGCGGCGCACCGCGGCCAGGCGAAGACCGGACTGCCACCCAGACTTAATGCGGCGCTGTGAGCCGCTTGTAAGGACTTGAGCCCCGGTAGTGCCGCGGCCAACTCGACGTCCCAATTCCCGTTAAGAGCAGGTTCGGGATGCCCGATGACAGTCGGCTCAATCCCTAGCCGCCGGCCGAGGGCAGCTCCCACGACGGCAGCACCCTTCATCCCTCGGTCATTGTGATCGCCGATGCGCCCGGTAAAAACGAGGACACTATGGCTCATGTTTGACCCATTCCATTCGAGCACACTCAGATGCGGACGTGGACCCGACGCTACCGCATGCGATGTGCGCACGAATTTTGCACGGTTCCTACACTGAAGTCATGCCTACTTCCAGTTGTGATGTGCGTGTGTGTTTCGTCGGTGATTCCTTCGTCGCTGGCCTCGGCGACTCCACCGGTCTCGGGTGGGTTGGTCGAATCGCTAATGAGTCCCACCGACGCGGATTACCATTGACGACATATAACCTTGGCGTTCGACGCGACACTTCGCTTCTCATCTGCGAACGGCTGCCGCGAGAAGTCACGCCACGGCTCGCGGACGCCGACTTCCCGCGGATCGTTGTTTCATACGGCGTGAATGATACGGCTGTGGAAGACGAGCACAGGCGCGTTAGCCGGGTGGACAGCGTGGCTGCGCTTCGCAGCGTTAGCGTCGACAGTGGCCTTACCGAGTTGATGTTCATCGGACCGCCTGCTGTCGACGATGACGACCAGAACGAGCGAATTTCAGACCTCAGCAATGCCCTTCAGAATGAATCAATAGAACTTGGAATTTCGTATCTCGACTGTTTCGACGGCACAGTTGCAAACACCGTCTGGCGACGCCAAGTCCGTGAGGGCGATGGCTATCATCCGGACGCCGCCGGCTACGAGCAGCTGGCCGCGATCATCCAGACCCCACTTCTCGAATGGCTTAAGCCGGAGGAATTTGGGCAGTCCCGAACTCTACTCGCTTCGAGTCCCGTGATCGTTCCGTAAGACGAACCCTCTGCGGGACGCCCGAGATTGAAGACGTATCCGGCTACACGGTAGGCGGCCGCCGGGTGAGGCTCATGGCGATCGTCCTGATCTGCGAGAGGACTGCCTTCACGTTGTTTCGCTCGAGTGTTTCGGGTCGAGCGAGGCAGTCGATGTGCCGGCCCAGCCCGGGATGGGCGAGCGGACGCAGGACGAGGTCCGGGTGGTCCCGGATGTCGGTTGTGTACCGTGGCATCAGGGCGATGCAGCCGCTGGCTTCGACAACAGCGGCAGCAACGAGGAACTCGTTGATGCGGTGCAGGATGCGTGCTTCGCTGCCGCCGATGCCCGCAATCACGGTGATAGCTTGCTCGAGCGGGAAGCCTTCCTGCACTGCCACCCATGCCTCGTCGTGGAGATCCGCGGGTTCGATCGCAACTTTCGCTGCTAGTCGGTGATCGCGCCGGACGGCAATGTCCAGAGGCTCGAACAAGAGAGGTTCCACACGCACGGACCCTGGCCATGACGGGCTGCCGACCAGCCGGTGCGCGAGGACGAGATCATGTTCGGCCGTGAGAGGGGGGAAATTTTCCTGGGCCACGTCGAAATCGCTCAGTCGGACGTCAGGCTGATCGGAGCTGTTCAAGGCGGTGATCAGCGGACCGAAGACCGCCAGGCCCGCACTGTGGAAGGCCGCCACTGAAACGGTGCCCAACGGGTCGCCCTGAAAGCGTGCTACTGCCTGTCCGGCGCGTTCGAGCGCCACTTCCACATCGATCGCTGCCACAGCCAGGGCGCGCCCGGCATCGGTGAGTGCCGTCCGCCGTCCGTCCCTGAACGTCAACGGGGCGGCCGAATGACGTTGCAAGGCACTGATCTGTTGCGAGACCGACGACGGCGTGACGTATAGCGCCGCAGCGACGGCGGCAATACTGCCCCGGTCGCCACACTCTCTCAATGCGCGAAGCTGACCCAGTTCCATAAGTTCAAACTAAACCATTCGTCACAAAACTCCTTTCTTGTCTTACGCGAGGTCCAACCGGACGATGGAGGAATGACTGTTCTACTCAGCCGATTCCGTGTCGACCTGCTCCTACTCCTGGTCGCCGCCTCGTGGGGATCGACATACCTCGTGGCCAAAGAACTGGTCACGCCAAATTCCGTGGTGGCACTCCTCGCGCTACGCATGACGCTCGCCGCCGCCATCATGGCGGCAATCGTGGCCGCCAGGCGGAACCGTGTAACCGCAGCAGAGCTGCGGGTGGGGGTGATCCTCGGGATTGTGTTGGCTGCTGTGTTTGCCTTCGAAACTTTCGGGATAGCCCATACGTCAGCCACAAATGCCGGACTCATCATCAGCCTGACGATCGTCTTCACCCCAATTCTCGATTCCGCGTTATCCGGTCGACGGCTGCCCGGCAAGTTTTTCTTCGCCGCCATGATTGCCATCACTGGAGTCGCACTTCTCGCCGGCAACGGCGCATTCCAAACTCCGAGCCTTGGCGACCTACTCATCCTCGTTGCGGCAATCGTTCGCGCCGTCCACGTCACCACGATGTTCAAACTCACGATCAACAGACCGATGGACTCGCTTCACCTCACCACGGTGCAACTGGCCACCTGCGCGACGCTCTTCTCGGCGACGTCACTGTTCTACGGCGACTCGATCCCGCACTTCCTTGCCCAGCTCGACCCCGGACGTGCGGTTCTCTTCCTCTACCTCGTACTCGCCTGCACAGTTTTCGCTTTTCTCGTACAGACCTGGGCGGTCCGGCGCACATCGCCATCCAGAGTCAGCCTCCTCCTCGGAACCGAGCCAATCTGGGCCGCAATCGTCGGAATCATGATCGCTCACGACAGCGTGGCCCCCGCCGGATATTTCGGTATCGCCCTTATCCTCGCCGGAACAACGTGGGGCCGCTCCCTCGAGCAAAGGCACCGCCTCAACGTCAACCCACCCAACCGCCAAGAGTCACGAGTGTCGACTACAAAATGAAGGGGACGAGCAGCGGGAACTGTCTGAAACGCTAGTCCGCGATCGGCACATCCGCGTCATCCAGCGCGCTTTCCAGTCCCAGTCAGGGAACCCCTTGCGGGACGACGTGTGCCAGCGAGTCGGCTGTGTGGACAGGACCAAAGCGATGCTTCCCCACGACGTCTCCTGCTTCTCGGGCTTCCTCATCCGTCGAACCGGTTGCCCGATGTGGGCAGCCGCTCCGTGACGCCGCCGGGGTGGATCATCGACACAACACGTGTCCGATACCGTGGTGATGGCCGGAGTCCAAAAGCAAATAGTTGCGGTTGTCTGTCTGCCCGATGACGGCAAATGGTAGCCCTGACAATTTCATCTACGTCCCCGACGAAGGATATTCATGTCTTCTAGAACACTCAGGGCCTCTTGGGTTAATATGGGGCTACGGTGCACAGCTCACAATCAGCAAGTTCTCACTGGGGACAGGGTGCGTTTATCGTGACCAGAAAACACCAGGTGCCACTCGATCGCTATGTCAACCCCAATGGGACCCACTGGGGCAATCTAAGCCGGACCCACATGAGGCTGTGAAGGAGGCGTATACGACCTCCTCGGTTTGACCCTCAGCATCGGCAACCCTGAAAAATCGCATCGGCCTCAGTTGGCTCGAGGTCTGAGAGCGGGGTCACGACTACATCCTCGACTCGGGAGAGCCGCAGGACCCTGATGAGCACTTGAAGTGTGGCTTTCGTTACTGACCCAATGCGGGGATGCGGAGGCATCGTGAACATTTGTCGTAGACAGCGTGCCGAAGTCCGTGCTAGGTTCCGAGGCACCAACTTGGTGATGAGTTTTCGAACGGTTCAAGGGGCCGTCGGCGACAGAGAGATTTCATGAATCTGTTCTCGCTTAGTAACCGGCGCCCACGGCGGAAGCGTGCGTTCCTTGCGGTGCTTGCCGCGGGTGGCCTGGTTCTAGGAACAGCGCTCCCTGCCCAGGCCACTTACTACTCAGGTGGGTTCGGCACGGGTCTCCTATACATCAACAACTACAGCTACAGCTACAGCTACAACACGACATATCAGCCTGCCATGAACCTGGCCGTGGCGAACTGGAACGCGACGCCGACGCCTGCCGATATCCAGAAGATCGGCGGTGGGAATGTCGTCGCAGCAGGGGCCAATTCCGCTAGCTGGTACGGGTATTACACGCGTTATTCCACAAGCTTCAGGATTGATCTGAACGCTACGAAGATCTCGAGTTCTTGCTCAAATGCTTCGAACTGCATTACTGCGGTCTTGGTGCATGAGTTCGGGCACGCTTTCTACAATGCTGACCAGCCGCCGGTTTGCAGCTCCTGCTCAATCATGCGTGGGGACCGCGATCGGAATTCTACGATTATGCGGTCTCCGCGGACCTACGACATCAACGAGACGAACAACTACCTCTGAGACAGGTCATTATGCAAAGGATCGCTCCGGTTTTGATGATCATGTGTGCCGCAGTGGGGCTGACGGCTTGCAGCAGTACCGATACTCCAGAAGTTGTGGAGTATGCGGGTGATTACCCGTCTTACTCGAGCGTGGAGGATCTGTGCAATGAGGCGGAGATCGTGGCTCTCGTGTCGCCGCTCGGCAGCGACGTCCGGGAGGTCGATGTCGCGGGACCTGCTGGGGACACGGAGGTGGAGAACCCCAGTTTGGGCGTTGATGACTCAGCTGGGGGAGGTAAGCCGACGCCCGTGCTTATCGTTCAAACGATCACTACCGTCCGCGTGGATGCAGTGTTCAAGGGGGACATTAAACCTGGATCAGAGCTTGAGGTCGGGCAGCCCGGAGGCGTCCTGGAAGACGTGATCTATGAGGCGGACTTTTTCGATTTTGGCCGCAGTAGCCAAAGTGTTGTCTTCCTCGACGTGTGGCCGAATGCCGTACCAGCCAGCCCGCTAAATCCGACCCAAGCGGCTTATAGCGTCTCGGACGGCGGTGCTCTCGTTTCGGATGGATCGATTACTGGGTTGAAGGAATTGGTCGCGACCTCTACCAATTCCAACATCTGTAAATAGTCTCGTTACTGATGTACCCGCCAACTTCTTCTCAGATCAGAGGCTGTTGCTCCGCTGCTGGCGGGTGTGGGCGAGTCGGTAGGAGTCGGTCCCGTTTCGATGATGGTGCCGTTGAACGTGAGGCGGTCCACGATCGCAGCACACAGTCTGGGGTCGGTGAAGGTCTTCGTCCAGCCGGAGAAGGACTCGTTTCGAGGCGATCGCGATGGAGTTGTTCTCCTCCCTCTCAGTCAGAATCTGGAAGAGCAGCTCGGCGCCGCGGCGGTCCAATTCCATGTATCCGAGCTCGTCGATCATGAGGAGGTCGACGCTGCCGTAGCGGGCGATGGTGCGAGCGAGGTTCTTCTCGTCCGCGGCTTCCACGAGCTCGTTCACAAGCCTCGGGGCGAGGGTGTATTTCACCCGGAACCCCTTCTCGGCCGCAGCGGTGCCGAGCCCGATGAGGAGGTGGGACTTCCCCGTGCCGGAGTCGCCGATGAGGCAGAGGGGTTTCCCGCGGCGGACGGAGGAGCGCCGGTCCCGGTCGTCGCATTCGGCGAGGAGGCGGACGTCAACGGACACAATTTGATCCGCGCCGCCGCCTGCACATTTAGACCGTCGCGCCCGCGAGGGGAACGTCGTGCGGGACGCTGAAACTTCGAGTTCATCGCTGATGGCCGTCTGGCCCGATGGCCACTTCGACGGGGACGTATCGGCGACGGCGATGCTCTCTTAGTTACCGGTGCGCGCGAAAACCAAGCTTTCGTCGACGATGCTAAGAACAATGCCGAGTTCTTCCTCGGTGCGGGGTCCGTAGATCATGAACTCTGTTCCGAAATCCTCGTACGGGTGTGGCTCCGCCCACACCTGTGCGGTGAGCTCCTTCCCTCGTGACGCTGGAAGGCAGAGGTGCAGGCTCGTGTCCGAGACGCCGTGGATATGAACGGGTTCAAGGCGTTGATTGGGGGCTAGGGAAGTTTCCGGGGCGCGTTCGGAAGGCATGACTTCCAGAAAGACTGCGCACTTGGGAACGCCCCACGTACCCACCTGCAGTTAAAGCGCGTTCAACTGGCTCAGGCCATCGCGGTTTAAGACGATGACGAGGCCGTGTCCTCCGAACAGCCGACTCGCGCTGCTCGGCGTCCTTTGGCAAGCTGAGAGTACGTGGTTGCGTAGCGGTCACGGCTTATTCTGATGACTACTCAAGACACGAAAGTGCTATGCCTCGCCTCTCATCCTGCACGATGTCGCTCCGTCAGCTGAGCGTCGCGGGGGTCGCGCTGATTGGCGCCCTTCTCTTGGCAGGCTGCACCTTCCCCACCACTGCTCCGCCGGCCATGCCGCCAGCGAGCCCAACGACAGTCCCGATCCCCACGCCAACGCCCGACCCGATCATCGACACCGGGCCGGCAAAGGGAGCGATGGGGGAAACCGAGACGGATGCCGAGGGCACTATCCGCTATACGACGGTCGCAGGCGACGTGGGCGGCCTCATTTGCGACCGGTTCGGCCGAGCCTACTGGCAGCTCGACCGGGAAGAGAACAACGCCGGATTCGACTGCCACACGATCCTAGGCGTTGGCGTAGTCGTCATTCCCACTACCGACGAAAAGCCACGCTGACCGGCGCGCGTAAGCGCACGCTTCTGTAGCGAAGCTGTTGCCGTTCGATCCCTTCGGCAGCGAATCCGAACCTTGAGGCCACTGTGCGCGGTGACAGGCTGTTGACCGATGTCCAAGCCCTAACTGAGACCGCCCGAGATCGAGCGAAATGTCCTCCTCGCATTTCTCCACCGTGGATAAATCAGCGTTACCAGCCTGCAACCCAAGATCAGCACTTTCAGCGAACGTGCGCCGAGGCGCCTCAGTATCCGGTTTACCCCACAAACGTGGAAAATTATTCGTCAGCCTCGGTCTGGGACCTTCGCCCGAAATGAATGAGCGTTTGACGACATAGCTGCTTAGGCATGGTGCTGTCAGGTGATCCGTTTTGCGCGTCCCGCAAGCCGGACGGCGAGTGGGACACGCAAACGGTCGATCGGCGACTTTCATCCGTTTCGTTTGGGGAACGCTCTACGGGACATGGTTCGCCTCTAGTCAGTCGGAGCTGGCTAACCCGCGGCGACAATGTCGCCACCGCAGCGCCGCCAACATTGATGGCGCGATAGTGTCTTAACTGAGTCGGGCGCTCAAGGCGTCCTCATCTGCTCTGGGGGTCACCATCCGCACGTCACTTGCGTTAGCCGTTATAACGATCGTCGTCGCCGCTCTCGCAGGCTGCACAGCGTCGTCACTGCCGGAATCATCCGAGACCGCCGTAGCAACGCCAGAAACCCAAACGACAGCGCCGGATACTGTCGCTCCTAAAGGGACGCTCACCTTGGATGAACTGCACGAGGCCTACATCGCTACGGGTCTGCCCTGTGAATGGGTAGTCACGGAGAACGTCATGTCCGGTTCGTTTGAATCGGGCGTGTGCCGCAACAGTGAAAACGGTCTGAATACTTTCGCTACTCAAGCCGATTTGGACGGTCTCCTGCAACTCAACGCGGCCAGCCCCGAGACTGGCCTTTTCCTCGTCGGTGACCTGTGGGTTGTTGGAAGCGAAAACCCCAAAGATCTCCTGACGGCCCAGACGGATATGGGCGGAGAACTTTGGCCGGCAGATTCGCCCTTCTTCGAATCGAAGTAATCCGGCGGCGCCCCATTCTTATTGGCGGTCGCATCGTGGGTATGGCGGCCACGTTCATCGATCGCGGGACTGCCTCTTTCCAGCCGGCTCGTTCGAGAGCCAATCCCTCCCAACGAGGCTGCTGATTCAGGCTTCTCGGCGCTGTCGTGACCGTTGTACAAACATCCACAAGAGGAACCCCCAATGGGACGACCGGAATTCCATCAACGCTCGCCAGCATCTACGCCGTTCTCGACGGTAAACGCCGCCAGTGCCCGACGATATCGCCTCAATTTGACGAGCCCGACGATAATCAACCCTCCCGCGACGCCGAAGTACACGGCCGCTCGGGTCGGCTCCGTTCCCACAACCCATTGGCGATTGGCGATTGCAAGCAGTGCCCCTAACCCGCCGAACAGCGCCTACACAATCGCGGACGTGCGGATACGGTCGATTGCCATTTTCTGCTGAATGACGACTCTTGCCGCGTCGAGCCACGTTCGCTCGACGTTGCGTTGCTCACGTCGCGCGCTCGGCCGCGGCGCCTTCCCGTCGCAGCACTACACGAAACTGTCAGGGAGTGTCGCCGGAACCGGGGTACTCCACCTCGTCTTTCCGCGACGCACAATTCGGTCTCGATGCCCTAACGGCGGGCATCTGGGCAGAGCGGGGACTAGTCTTTCGGCATGTCGACAACGCTGCGGAAACCTGAGCCGAGGACGCGATGGGTCATCGCGAGCCTGCTTGTCGTCGTGGTCAACGTCTTGCTCTTCGGACTTACCGTAGGCGAGTGCAAGGACTACGCAGCGGAATCGGGTGCGGTGAGCACCTGTGTCAGCGGCCCTTTCCTGGGATACCCGGGGACGTGGGCGTTGGGGATCCTCAGCCTCTTCGCTCTGGCCTACTTCGCACATCGATTCTTGCGACGGGCAGTCTCGCGTTGAGGTTCTCTTCTCAAGCACGGTGATTGCGCTGACGTAAGAAACCGAACGATCGCTGGGGAACCCTTGTTGCTCAGCTGTTGAATGGCACAAGCATGCCACTGACTTCCACGGTAATCGGGACATCAAGTCGCTTCAATGCCTGCCCGTACGCAGTGCCGAGTTGATCGAGGGTGCGCCCAGCGGGAAGCTCGACGATTCCGATCGTTACCCCGGCCGCGTCCGGGGCGGCACTGCTCATAGCTACTTGCACGCCCGGAACCAGCCCTTGAGTGGTCACTGCCCTCTGGGCGAGTTCGTTCAACTCGGCCGGCCGAAACACGGCTGGCTGGATGACCACGGTCAGCTTCTCCGGGGCCTCAGCGACCAACTCTCTAAGCCGCGCACTGGGCGCGCCGTACCAAACAATAGTGACCGTGCTTCGATCCGGCGAAATCGCCGGAGAACCAAAGTTCGCGTCCCCCATCAGTTCACCCTGCAGTCGATCGAGCCATTGCCTCGTCTTTAAATCGACTGGAGGCAACGCTAACTCCTCCCGCAACTGCTCGTCGATTACCAAAGAATCCTTTAGCGGCAGCATCTCCGCCTCGATCTGCGACCCATCCGAGAGTGGAACAGGTGCCGCGCAGCCACTCAACGCGACCGCCGCGCACAGCCCTATTGCGGCCAGCGCGAGCCAGCGATGACGCGACACGGTGTATTGCATCGTTGCCCCTTCTCCCGGTGGTCATGCTCACTCTAGTGAAGACGCGTGAACGCAGAGAACGGTCGGAGATCGTCTGCAGGGAACGCAATGTTCGCGACAGACGGGACGTCCGCATGGGGAACCTCTCACGGGACGGGTGATGGAAAGTTGTTGAGGTGGCGGTCGTGAACGCCGGCACCTACTTCGTTTGGTTGGGGTGCTTCGTGAACACGTTGACAATCTTTACTGTTTTGCCATCAATGTAGAACCAGATGCGTGCCCCACCCGAGAGTTCGTACTGCCATTGATCGTGGGCGGTGCCGTCGCGAACAACAGTTGCCAGTTGGCCCTTGAGCTGGTGGCACTTGGGATCTGATTGGTTGGGGGCCTTCGTGAGCCGGTCCCAGGCATCCGCGGCGGAGCTTTTCTGCGTTGCGACGATGTCGCGCCATCCAGCGGCAGCTTGACTCGTGGCGTGCTCGATCACGAATTCTGTCGATTTGAGTGGCCGAGCAACAAAACCCTTCTTCGGAGGCACTAGAGGCGGGGCTTCGTGACCGTCACCGGTTCGCGCAGCCACTCTGGTTTATCCTGGCCCCAGCCGGCAGCGACCGCTTCCGCAGTGTTCTGCCAGGCCTTGATCTCCGTGAGTATCCGCCCGGGCTGATTGACGACGAAGGCACCGCGGGCAGTGTCGATGATGTCCCTTGCGCATGTGCGCTGATCCTGAACGCTGAGAAGTTTAATCCATGGGAAAGGGCGTGCGAGGCGGTCCTCCAACGTGCCGTTGTCGTCCAGCGACACAGCGATTAGCTGCGCGGCGATCTCGAGGATCCGCTCGTGGGCAGCTGCCTCCCGCTTGGTCGTGAGGATCAGGGATTCGCCATCACGCCGAGAGACTTCGACAGGCGCTTCCTCCGCGGCAGCGAAAACTGCTGCCGAGTTGCGGGACAGCTCTGAGGATTGCACGATGCGTTG
Organism: Cryobacterium sp. Y11; assembly: GCF_002929535.1. Classification (GTDB taxonomy): domain Bacteria; phylum Actinomycetota; class Actinomycetes; order Actinomycetales; family Microbacteriaceae; genus Cryobacterium. Next base: position 56,262 of record NZ_PJJO01000048.1, on the reverse strand, counting down.
CCCCGCGAGGTTGAGTGTTGTCGTCATAGAGTCACTCTATTCCGAACGTGTTCTGAATTCAATCCCAGATGTGACCGCAGGGGGAACGACCGACTGAGTCCGCCAACCCTCAACGGGACGTTGCTGGCCAAAATGAACGAGCAGTTGGTGGCCATCGCGGGCGTTTACGTTGGCCGCCCGCGGTCAGATTGGCCCTGGACATGCCTGGCTGCAATAGTCAGGAGATGATCCAACGCACTCTTCAGACCAAACGGTTGACTCTTGTTCCCTTGGGAGAGGAGCACCTCGAATTCGAGGTCACCCTGGACGCACATCCCGACGTCATGCGTTACCTCGGTACTGGCGAACCGCGGGAGCGATTGGAAGTTGAGAAACACCATCAAGAACGTATCGACGAAGCGCGAAACGGTCTCGGTTTCTGGGCAGGTTTTGCTGGAGCAGACTTCGTCGGCTGGTGGCTCCTCACGCTGGAGGACAATGACGAGCGAGGACAAGCAGAACTGGGGTATCGACTGTTACCGGATTTCTGGCGCCAAGGATTGGCCTCTGAAGGTGCCGCCGCACTGCTCGCATACGGCTTCGACGACATGGGGCTGACCCAAATTTTCGCCGAAACGATGGCGGTCAACGCAGGATCTCGAGCGGTAATGAGTCGACTGGGCCTGACCTATTTAGGCACTCGGCGCGAGGGAATTGCTGGCCCGATTCCCGGTTCCGATCAAGGCAACGTCGACTACGCCATCACGAAGGATCTATGGGCTGGGTTCGTCGATTAAAAGGGCCCAGAGTCGATAGTGCGTTGCACGGAACGAGGCGGGCGGTGGAAAGAGGAACCGATGCCGTGTCAGTTGGGAACGCTCACCGGGACGAACGCTGGTGACAACAGTGGGACGATGATCGCGTCAGCGTAGTGCTCAATCGCACCGCCATAGAGTGGGCGCCCTCTTCTCGCCACGCATTAGTTAGCTGATCGATCTCGGCTCTGCTGGGGTCCCTTCGGTTGATCAGTTGCGTGCATATTGGCAGCGCACCCAAGCACAGCGCGGCAGAGGTGCTCCCTGCTGGCAAGGGTGGGTTGACCTGCGCGCCCCGTATGCTTGCATCCGTGATCGCCGCCATCGCCTTCGTCACACTGATTGGACTGCTGATTCTCTTCCAGCTTTCCCTCGCCTTCGGTGCGCCGTGGGGACGATTCGCGTGGGGCGGGCAGCATCCCGGCGTGCTGCCGCTCGGGTATCGGATCGCCTCCGGCGTCTCCATCCTGATCTACGGGTTCATCGCCCTGCTCGCCCTCGACCGGGCGGGTGTCGCTGACGTGTTTCCGAACGCGTTCTCGACAGTGGGGATCTGGGTGGTCTTTGGATACCTCACCCTCGGCGTGCTGATGAATGCGATCTCCCGGTCCAAACCGGAGCGGTATGCGATGACACCGGTCGCCCTCGCGCTCGCGATCCTCGCGCTGCTGATCGCGTTGAGCGGCCCCGCCGAGGAATCGTTCGCCGGCATGGTGCTCGATGACGGAGACGGACCGGTGTTCTGCACGACGATCATGGAGTCCTACCCGCCCCAATGCGGCGCCGACTCGCCTGCTATTACCGGATGGGATTGGGCCGCAGTCGAGCACGAGCAGTCGCAATCGATCCGCTGGGGCGAGTACCGATTCAGGGGCGAGCGCGGGGGCAACACCATCTCCATCAGCGGTTCGACATCGCCGCTGCACTGACCGGGCGGAGGGAAGGAAGCAACGCACCCATGAGGTGTAGCTGTCTTCGGTACGAACTCTGCGTCGGCCGTGATCATCCACGCGATCTGATGCCCGCAAGCCGGACCTCCAGCGGGCCCGTTGAAACGTGATTCCGCTCAAGTCGATTGGCGGGGCGAGTTGCCCGTAAGCGGAACCCCATACGGGAATTGGAACGAGACGCGATTCTTCCGTTACCAAACCGGGTGAGAAACTCGACGCATGAAGAATCCGGGCGCAATGAGCAAGATTGAATATCGCGACGGGGATGAGGCGGATACAGAGGAATGTCTTTCACTGTGGGTCGCAGCTTGCCTCGCGCGCGACGGCGCGGCAGTCGTCGGCGTAGCAGAGCGCGCGCGACCGAAATTCGACGACTCAGAGTGTTGGATCGTGGCCGAGGACACATCCACAGGAATCGTCGGATTCGGGCTCGCCACAAAACCGGGCAGCGGTCTGGTGGGTGATCCGCCGGCCGCGCCGGTGGTCGGCCTCCTCGCCGTCGCTCCGGACGCTCAAGGTCGCAGGCTCGGTGCAAGTCTGCTCATGGCTCTCACCACCCAGCTAGCCCTACGGGGCTACGACCAATCCGTACTCCACGTACTCGCCGATCACCATGCGGCGGTGCACCTCTACGAGAAAATGGGATGGAGACAGCTGGGTGAACCATTCCAGCATTCTCTGTTGAGACGCCCGACCCAGGCGTATGTCCTCGATTTACATGGGTTGAGCGCCCGTTAGCCGAACGCCTAATGGGACGGCCGGGGGTCCGTCAGCGCTTGCCAGCCTCTACGCCGTTCTCGGCGGTAAACGCTGCAATTGCCCGACGGTACCGCCTCAATTTGACGAACCCGACGATGATTATCCCTCCCGTGATACCGAAGAACACGGCCGCTCGCGTCGGCTCCGTTCCCACGACCACTTGGGCGAGTGCAAGCAGCCCCCAAATCCCGCCGAATAGCGTCCACGCGATGGCGGGGGTGCGGATACGCTCTATTGCCATTCTCTGCTGAATGAGCGAGGACATGGCTTGGACTGTACACCGGCCACTTACGAGTGCCTCGCGAGCCCGGTCTTCAATATGCGGGTCCGCCTCGAGATCTGTGATCACTCAGATCTCGGCGCGGAGTCGCGCAAAACCTTGAGGGTCCACAGCGCTATCACACCATTTATCACCCCGAGGAGAATGTAGACGACCGCCCAGGTGCTCCCAGCGACGATGAGGACGACGCTTAAGGCAATCATGAGTGGTGACAGAACGCACTGAACGATGGCCCCGATGCGCTGTCTGCGTCGAAGCCGGGACGCGCTGGTGGGCACTCCCGGTGGCCACACTGTGTCGGCCCAAGTCTTCCGCAGCGTCCACACCGCAGCGATGGAAAAGAAGATGGTGGCGCCGACCAGAACCAACGCACCAAGAATACTCGTCGCCGCGTTGGCGATCAGGAACCCCGCGGCAGCTGCAATCACGGCGGCGGCAGCCATTCCGAACCAACCGGCAACCTTGGGCGACATGGGCTCAGAGTATCCAGTATCGGATTGAACCGGTAGCGACACCTCCAGTGAGACTCGCAGCCGCATCTTATAGGGAACGTCCTACGGGATCGCGTGCTAGATGCACCTTCGGGTGGATTTGTTGGGGTCGCGGGGCACAATTCCTGTCGCGGCCCAGAAGCTCTCCCGCAGCCACTGCGCCGCACCGTACACACGGAAATTGCCGACGCGGTCAGGACCGCGGCAGCGTTTTCACGTCGGCCGAGTTCCGGGCGCTGGTGACCAGCCTCCGGTTGCGCTCCTCGATGGGCCGCCCGGCGTGTTGGGACAACAGTTTGGCCGAAAGTTTTTCTCGATGCTCAAGAACGAACGCGTTTACCGCACCGCATACGCGACGAAATCACAGGCCCGCAGCGATGTCATCCGGTATGTAGAAGGCTTCGACAACAGCCGACGCCGGCACTCCGCGCCGGGTTACCGCCGACTTTAGTGACGTCCACTATGGTTATCAACAGCCAACATTGGCAACGCGGAAGAGTCCACTAATTCCGCTGTTCGAAATGCCCGCAGCAACTCACGTGGGTAGACAAGGGGGGACCGTCGCCGTGCCGACGTCTTCGGGTGGCCGTATCAGTAACGGATGGGTGTGATGAGCAACGAACTTGGTAAACTCGTAGACCGAGGAGATATCGACGGCGCCCTCCTTGCAGCGAGAGGGCTAACCCCTAAAAGAGTCCGGGAACTCCTCTTCAGCGGCGACGGTTTCATGACGAATTCAGCACCCTACGGAGAATTTATCTCTCGCTGGTACACCTCACTGACGAGCGCGTACTTACGTGCTGAAGCCGCTGACTGGTTCGCCCAGGCGTACCTCACGGAAATCGCCGACGTTCCAGGCGCTGAGCAGACGGGTGCTGCGATGTCCACCGAGTCGAAGAAGGGCGTCATAAGGTATTTGGCGAAATCTATCGGCGGAAGGGACGTCGAAGACTGGGCTACGAGCCCGGAACGTCCTATCACTCAGCAGCAACTGGGCGGCTGGAAGGCAGTAGGCCAGCAGCTTCGGGAGATAACGCTTCCCTAAGGTGTTCGTCCCGTGGACCCCGCGGGTACTGAGGGCTCAACGCTGCCTGGCCTTCCCAGCTGAACGACCTGACCCTGCCACCGCATCGTCCCATAAGCCGAACCCTGAGCGGGCGGTGCTGAGGACGAAGTGGTTTTCGATCAGCCATGCACGGGGGCGCGCACTTTATCGGTGCGAACCTCGCCTCGACGAATCGACCGGCGAGTTCGGCGGCTCGCTCAAGATGACCGCACTCGATCAGGTAGTAGCCACCGACAAAGTCCTGGCCTTCCGTGAATGGGCCATCGGTGCGGGTCGTCGCTCCTTCGTGTGTGCGGACGACCGTTGCCTCGACCACGCTCAACTCGCTGTTGTCGATGAGCGCTCCCTCGGCCGTGAGCTCTTTCTGGGTGTCGTCGTGAACCTTTCGGAACTCCTCCCGATCAGGACCTTCGATGGCTGCTATCGTGTTGGCATTGTTGTAAAGCGTCAGCAGGAAATATCAATGGACCTCTCCTTCGATACGGTGGCTTATCTCAACGTGCATGGATGTCATTTCGACGATGTGACGAACGCGGCAAGTTCGACGGCCATCGGCCCGGGCTCCCACGAGTGGTTGGCGCCTGCCATCCGCTTCTGTGTCGCACCGGGTATCGCCGCGACGATCGCGTCGGCCGCCGTGATCATCACCGGGAAAGTCTCCTCACCAATCAGCACCTCAACGGGAACCCTGATGCTGGCAAACAATTCTGGGAGCGGCGCAGACTCGGCCCACGCGAGCGATTCCCCGTCGGGGCGGAGGCTACCAACTTGGGCAACCAGGCCCGGCCACATCGGAGAGGTGCGCACACCGGCGAGGAACTCCGGCGGCATGTCTTTCATGTAGTGGATCAAGGCACCCTCAAGGTCACCTGCGGAGATTCGTCGGTCCACTTCGTCGGCCCACTCCCGCGCCTCGCCGTCCTGTGGCCCAAGCGGTGCCTCCCAGAGGACAAGTCCGTCGACCGGCAGGCCTGATACGGCAGCCGCCAAAGCGATCGAGCAGCCGGAGGAGTGCCCACACAATACAGCACTTCCGCCAGCGATTTCGAGAAGCGCCACAACAGCAGCAAGTTCCCGCTCGAGGTCGATCCGCCCGTCAACCATGCTTTCGCCGCGACCCAAGCGGTCATAGACGATCGTCCTGATGCCTAACTGTGCCGCCAACTCCTCGGTCGTCGTTGTTGACGGGTCGATGGCCCGGAAGGGTCCGGCTCCGGCAATAAAGATCAGCGCGGGACCGGATCCCCGTCGGTCGAAGGCGACCCGATCGCCCTCGGATGTTGTTACGAATTCACTCATGCGAATGTTCCTTGTCTGTGTGTGCCCTATCGGTTGTCATTGTCAGCTCAGTCGCTGTCGTAGGTGCACGATCACCTGATCACCCTCGTCTTTGCCGACGACTTTTCGCAGCTCAGCTTTGATCGGCACCATGTGCGTGCCAGCTCCCACAGGCAGCAGTGTCGCGTGAAAGGCATGACCGTCCATGGTGCCGGCTACCTTGACCGGCTTCCGGGTACCGAAGAACTCGCCTGAGTCCAGCATGACCACGATGGTCCAGCCGCTAGGACCGATATTCCTGCGAATCACAGCGCTGAACACAGCGTCGATGTGCCGGGAGGAATCTTCTGAAGCAATCACGATAGTCAATACTCCCTAAACCGCTGATCAGACTAGACCGTTCAGTACTATAGGCAAAGACTAGACTGTGCAGTACGCGAAATCAAGCAATACCCGACCCTGAATGGGATTGTCCATGGCACAGGCCACCGCACGGAACCTTGCGTCGGGTGCGCCCGAGGGTGGCCAACGATCGGCGCTTAAGCGTCAAGCGATCCTTGGCGCAGCGGAGGATGCATTCCTCAAGGGTGGCTACCTCGGTACAAACATGGACGAATTGGCCGCTCAGTCCGGGGTGTCGAAACAGACTGTCTATAAACACTTCGGCAGCAAAGAGGCGCTATTCGTCGAGCTAGTGACGACCATGACAAACGAGGCGGGTGACCGCGTGCACAACGAGGTCCCCGATCCTGCAGATGAGACGGAACTAGCGAACTATCTCCAGAGCTACGCCGAACGGCAGCTTGCCATCGTCATGACCCCGCGGCTGCTGCAGCTTCGGCGGCTCGTCATCGGCGAGGTCGGCAGGTTTCCCGCACTAGCAACGGCACTCTACGAGAGCGGGCCACAGCGGGCAACGTCAGCACTCGCAATGGTTTTCGAGCGCCTGGCCGATCGCGGCCTGCTCGAGATTGACGACCCGTCCGTCACCGCATCACAGTTCAACTGGCTGATAATGTCCGCGCCGCTCAACGAGGCCATGCTGCTCGGTGATGCAGCTATACCGAACACAGCCCAGCTCCACAGTCACGTCGCCGAAGGCGTTCGGTTTTTCCTTGCCGCACACGGAAGACGATAAATTCGGATACACCCACCGGACTGCTTTCATCCAGCAAGAACAGCGGAGCTTTTCGCGTAGCCCTGCAGCCCGCAAGCCGGACAACCACCGAGACACCCGAACACTGACGGAGCATCGAAGACGTTCCACATAGTTCCGGGAACGCTCGATTCCCATAACACCCGCCCGAGAAAATGCCCGGTGAAGGGGGGATAAATGGTACACAGAATGATGGCCATAAGTATGCTGCCGACGGTGGAATTGGGTGCTCGGGCGCGTCAGCGAAAGCGACCACCGATGCGCCAACGTCCTCGCGAGCGGAGATAGGAACTCCACCCCACTCCCCTGCCCAGCCCAGCGTTAGCGCAGGTGCCTGCGGACGGATGCGCGAGACTAGACGTATGGCCGATCTCACCTTGTACGGCGGCGTCGGCAGCCGCGTTGACGCCGAGATCGAAGTAAAACGATCCAAATTTCTCTGCCGCCTAGTTAGAACCGAGACAGAGAATGCTGCGCGGGCTGCGATTGACGATGCCCGTAAGGAGCACTTCAGCGCTCGCCACCACTGCTCGGCATTCGTACTCGGACCGACCGGAACTCCCGATCAGGTGCGGCGTACCAATGACGATGGTGAACCGTCGGGAACTGCGGGTCGACCCATGCTCGAGGCGCTGTCCGGGCGCGGCTTCGTCGACTGCGTGGCCGTCGTCACCCGCTATTTCGGTGGCACGCTTCTCGGGGCCGGCGGCCTCGTGCGCGCATACTCGGAGGCCGTTCTGACCGCGATCGACGCTGCTCATTCCCAGAGACTAGTCGTGGAGCGCGAACGCCGTGAACTGTTCACGCTGGCCCTGGCCCACGCGAATGCCGGCCGCATCGAGGCCGAGTTGCGCCAGCGTGGGGTGCTCGTCCTGCGCACGGACTATGGGCGTGAGGCGGTGTTGCAGATTGCCGATGACGACGCCACGCGGCTCGCCGCGATCGTCGCCCACGTCACGGCCGGAACTGCGGAATTGGAGTCTCTCGGCCACGAATGGGTCGACGTCGAACGGTAATCCGGTTGCCGGCGCGGCCGTTGGCCGTGTGGATCGTGACGATAGTCGCCTCGTTTGGCGCCGGTCCCGAGTGGGGCGCAAACGATATGGATTTCTTCACAGCACGATAGCGTGAGTCGTGGGTGAGGAGAATTTGTTCACCTTGACTATTTTGGGGGGACGCTATCCGTAAACCACTCGCTGTGATCTCCATGATCGTTTTGGTGGCTTCATTGTCTGCCTGCGCGGGCACGCCGCCCGTTACTCCCCCATCTGTCAACCCGGTTTCGTCCGAAGCGACGGCACCAGCCGAGCCCACCAGCATCCGTCTTGGAGCGGAGACGACCGACGTCGTCGATGAGAACGGCACCGTGCTTCTCGCGCTTCGATATTCCGAGAACGGTGACGAAGCCGTTGCTGCCGCCATCGAGATACTCGGCGAGCCCCTGACCACGCATCACCAAGACGGCTCGAATCACTACCCCGAGATGGAGGGGACGTCGTGGGGTGGGTTCGACATCGTGGTAAACCGGTACTCGAGCGAGGCAATGCCCACCGGGGCGGTAAGCCTCTATAAGCCCGCATTCAGCGTTTGGGTGACGGCGGCCACCACAGACGGCGGCCTCGCCATCGCCTCGGTCGACGGCACAAGCGTCGGAGATTCGTTTGATTTTGTCGCGAGCGGGCAAGATGCGAACCGCGTGCACGTTGACGATGCGTTCGGCCAGCGCTCCGTGGCGCTCGACCTGCCAACGTCATTCCCGGGCATCATCGCCGACGTCGGGATGGAATTGCCTTACGGCGTCATTGCCCAATCCGATCAGGGGTCAAGCGATATCACCCGGATCGTCGCGCCGATTTTTCTCTTCTCGCTCACCTAGGTCAGTGATCACACCGCGACCGGTCCGCCTGGCTCACGGCCCAAGCGTCCAAGCCACCTCATCCATGAAACGGCATGGGAGATTACTCGGCGTCCGCCCGCAACGGGTTGGCAACCCGTGCCGCCGTGACAGTCTTCGGGCGACGTGCTCGATCCGCGAGCACAATCGCGAGCACCCCAAGCAACACGGTGCCGCCGACGCGCACGAGCCCGTCCACACTTAATAAGAGCATCGTGAAGATGACGTAGTCCTGGGAAGTACCAACGGCCACGATGGCCATCACCAGCCACGAAGCGGATGCTGCCCCCACGACCCACGCCGGCGCCCAGTTCCACGGCGCCGGCACGACGCCAGCGCGAGCGATCTGCATGACGGCGACGAACGCCAAGGCGAATCGCACGAACGAGTCAAGGTAGCTAAAGACCTGCAGTGCCCCCGGCGCGGGATCGTTCGAAAAGCTTTCGGCGATGACGCCCTCAAACACCGATCCCAAAAGCAGCCAGGCGGCGAGCGCCGTCAGCGCGGTGGTCCCGAGTGGGCGGCGGGCCGTGACGCTGCCCGAACGGTGAATTCCCCAGGCGAAGAACAGCAGGGCCACACTGAACAACACCGTTCGGATGCTGCCCCCGAAGACGATCTGGGAAATCGCTGGCTGGACCACGCCGACGATCACCGTTGCAAGCAGCAACGCTCCCCCGATGAACCAGGTGAGTGGGGCATCCGTTTCAGGGCCACTCAACGTCTTTGTGTCGACCATGGTCCCAGCGTACTCAGCCCGCTCGCAGTGTCCACCTTTACTGCGGTTAGGCGAGCGTGCGTTGCAGGCGTTCGTCGAAGTACGCCGGGCGAGTCATGAGCCAGCTGCCGACCGCGATGATCACGGGAAGCCCAAGAACGAGCAAGGCTACCTGTGGCCACGGTGGTGCAAAGGGCAGCAGGCCGACCAGCCCCAGCATCGTGGGACCCAGCAAGCCGAGGATTCCGCCCAGAACAGCTCCGGTGCCGGTGAGCAACACGGCTTGCCAGAACGCGACGCTGCGGCGCAGGCCCGGATGGGCGCCCACCGCGCTCAGGGTCACGTCATCGCGCCGGCCATCGACCCGGGCGAGTCCCAGCGCGACAGCTGCCGCGCCGAAGGCGACCAGTGCAGCGACAGCCACCAACGCCCATCCTGCGGTTCCAATCGTGCTACCTGGCCCCGCCTCGTAGCGGGCTAGGAGGTCGGTGCCGCCCGTGAGAGAGCGCAGGGATCCCCACAGCTGGCCGTAATCTGCGTCTTTTATAGGCGCGGACAGGGAGGCGAGCACTCGGTATGTGACTGGCTCCAGGCCGTGCGCTGTCGCGGTTGATTCCAGCATGAAGACACTGAAATGAATCGGATGCGCCGGCTCCTGCACCACAGCATCGATCGTCGTGGTCGACAGGGGCGTCGCCTCTTGGTTTGCGCCGATAGAAGTGGATGCCGACATCCACTCGATCTGGATAGTCCCGTCATCCTGCACATACTCGGAGTAGAGGGAGACCGCTCCCCCAGCGCGCAACGCACGCTGGGCGTCTGCGGAGACTTTCTTATCAAGAATCAGTGCAAGGTCGTCGACGGTTCCGGTCCATATCTGGGGTTCAGTTCCGTTCGAGAACAACCAGAATGGTGCGTCGCAGGCGCCGGCCGGGTTCGAACCGCTCACGAGTTCACACCGAACCTCGGGGCGCAATGCGAGTAGCGGCTTGGGTGAGGTGTCCGTTACTCCGGGTGACGCCGGCCGCACACCGGACAGGACGCTGATTTTCTCCGCGCCGAACTGCGCACGGAGCATCCTCGTCACTTCGGGTGCAATCGGATAGATGACCTGCGTATTCTCGTCCGTCCAGCCGTTCAGGTCCACCATGATCTGACCCTCGGCGTTCCACCGTTCGTAGGTTGCCCTGTTGGATTCATCGGCGCCACCGAAGAAGGCCAGCAGCATAGTGCCGAGAAATACCGTGGTCATGATCGCCGCGAGTACGGGCAACGAGCGGGACCGGTTGCGCACGGAATCACGGGCGGCCAGCCGAGCCCCCATGCCGAGGCGAGCCACGAGGGCAGCGACAACCGCGAGGATGCGCGGCGCCACAAGGAGCGCCCCCACCTGCGCCAGCACCGGACCGGCCAGCACGAGCATGATGGACAGTTGATAAAGCGAACTGTTACCGATCTTGCCGGGCGCGGCAAAACTCGCAGCCCCCGCGAGCGCGCCGCCCGCTGTCATGGCGACTCCGGCCACAATGATCGATAGTCCGATCCAGCGTCGCCCGGTGTGGCGCACGGTCTGGGCACGCCGTGCTCCGCGCAGCGCGGCCAGCACGTCCATGCGCGATGCCCTCCAGGCCGGTAGCAGCGCGGCGATCCAGCCGATCACCATCGCGAAGAGGGCGATGCCGACCAGAATGGGGATCGACAGGTGGTAGCCCCAGTACTGCACGGCGCTGCCGTCACCGGTGATCGCCATGAACAGCGAGCCAGCGAGAACGCCGATCGCGGCACCGACAATACCTCCGGCGAATCCGAGCACGAGACCACTCGCGGTAACAATATGAAAGAGGGTGCGCCGGTGGCCGCCGACGCTCGCGACGGTCGCCAGCATGCGCTGCTGTTGCCGGGCACCGACGGTGAAGGCTGCGCCGGCCAGCAGTACAACCTCCAGTACGGCAAAGGCAACGCCCGCTGCCGTCAGCGTCACGACCGTGGTCGCAACCCCCTGCAATTCAGTGGATGTCTGCAGCTGGTAGCTGCCAGCTGGCGGAGGCTTCAGCAGCACCGACCGCGACAGAACGACGGCCCCCGACTGGTTCAGCTGCTGCACGGCCGGCCAATCCAGAACGTGGCCGAAGAGGTAGAAATCGTCCTGGCTCACTCGTTGCTCGGTGTCGCCCGTGAACGCACCGAGACGGCCGAAGACGACAGGTTGGGAGTCGGGAAATTCCGCGGCATCCTGCACACCGACCACGGTGACTGAGCGTTCTGGATCGAGCAAGGTTGCCCCGTCGCCGATTCGCACGCCGAGCCGGTCAAGGGCGGCAGCAGTGACCAGGATTTCATCGTTGGCCTCGGGCGCGCGCCCGTCGAGGAGAACGTACTTGGGTTCGAAACCGGCGTTCCAGGTCTCGCCCTCGACTGCGGGCATCCCGGTGATACCGGTCGCGGTTTCTATCGTCACGTCGGCCGAACGCAGGGCGATGAGAGTCGAATCAGCTGAAACTAGGGTGGCCGGATCGACCAGGGCACCATCCGGCTGCGAGTTGACCGGCACGCCGGACGAGTCCAGGTCGACCTGATACCAGTCGGGCCGCGAGGGGCTCTGAATCATCGACGGATCGGGGCTGCTGACGATATTAATGCGAGCGTCGGCCTGGCCGAGCGCGGCGGCTATCGTCTCGTCGGCGGTGGGCACCATGCTCAACCCAACCAGGGCAACGCCGCTGAGACCGGCGACGGGAATGGCGACCATGGCAATGATCAGTGCGCTGCGCCCCTTCGCGGCCCACGCATCGCGCCGGGCGAATCTCAGGGCGGCACGAAACGGCGCGATGCGGCTGCGACCCCTCATACGGCCGGGCATTAGCGGCCAGCTTCGAGGAGCTCTTCGGCTGATCCGGTCGACGTTTGGCCCACGATGCGACCGTCTTCGAGGTAGACGATGCGATCGGCCCAGGCGGCGTGCCGGGCATCGTGGGTGACCAAAATCGCGCCGGCACCGGCGTCGACACGGTGCCGCAGCATCCGCAGCACGACTTCGCCGGTGTGGCTGTCCAGGGCGCCGGTGGGTTCATCGGCCAGGATCAGCTTGCGCGTGCCGACGATGGCGCGGGCAATCGCGACGCGTTGCTGCTGGCCTCCCGAGAGATCATCAGGGTAGTTCCCGGCCCGGCTTGCCAGGTCGACGGAGGCGAGGGCGTCGAGACCGGCGCGTCGCGAGTCGCGGCTGCGCCAACTGTCCAGTTCCAGGGGCAGCGTGACGTTTTCGAGGGCGGTCAGGGCGGGAATCAGATTGAAATCCTGAAAGACGAAGCCCAGGGTGCGGCGGCGCAGAACCGCGAGCTGCTTGGCGGTCATGGCGCTGATCCATTGGCCATCAATGACGACCTCACCCGAGGTCGGTGTGGTCAGGCCGCCCGCGATGGTGAGCAGGGTCGATTTACCCGAGCCCGAGGAACCCATCACGGCCACCATCTCGCCCGGCACGATGGTCAAATCGATTCCGGCCAGCGCGGTGACGGCGGTTTCGCCGTGTCCGTATTGACGCGACACACCGTCGAGGCGCAACAGCTCGGCGCTCATCGCACGGCCGCCCCGTCAGCCGCAGCTTGGGCAGTCGTGGGCAAGTCGGTTCGCGCTGGCCGACCACGCCTGCGCGGCTCGGCGAGCGGTTCGCTCGCCGCCAATCCCCGGGATTTTGCCTGGGCTAGCCGGGAGCTGGAGTGGTCCAGCCAGCGAATCTCCGCCTCAGCTTGAAAGATCAACGAGTCGATCACGAGCAGCCAGGCGAGTTCGTCGGTGGATTCGGGGTCATCGCCGCTGTTCTTCGCCCGGGTGAGCTGCTGCAGGGTCGTCATCGTGGACATCCGCTGCACCCGAACGATTTCAGCAATATCAACACCCGGCAGGGTCACGGCAACAGCCAGCTTGATCGCGAGTTCGTCTCGAGTCGTCGCCGGGCGCGGCACCGGGGAACGCAGCCACGCAATCACCTCGGCGTGGCCCGCACCGGTGATTGAGTAGAACACGTGCCCGTCGGTGTCGGTGTCACCCTTCACGATCAGGCCGTCGCGTTCCAGGCGCTCCAACGTGTTGTAGATCTGACCGACATTGATCGGCCAAGTCGAGCCGGTGCGTCGCTCGAACTCGGCGCGCAGCCGATACCCATAGCTCGACCCTTGATCAAGAATGGCAAGAATGCTCTGACGTACCGACACGACAACTCCTCTATTCACCTACGCGGTGTTTGCATGTCGAGTATATACACACTCGACATCTATACATCGAACTGTTTGAGGAGCAGTCTTATCTGATGCAACGGATACACGCAGGCAGGAGAGGTTTCTTTTCACGTCCGGTAGGAGCATCTGCTGCATTGGACAATCCCGCTGACACTCGGCCATGATCAAACACATGGGGACTAGGTTAAAAATTGCGAACGGAACCGCCTTGACGGGGGCGACCAGTCGAGGGCGAGAGCGGTTTTGGTCGACTTGGTACGCAACCAAACGGCGACGCGGGCGTGTGGTTGCAAGCCTGGCGGCCGTGTTGGTCCTCACGCTGACGGCCTGCGCGCCGGCCCCACGTGGGGACATTGGTCCCACGCTAGATTCACCACCCCCGGCCAGCCCTCCCACCAGCGCGGAATCTGCCGCGATTGGATTGGTCAACATCTGGCGCGTCTCGGGCGCAGCAGACGAAAAACCCGACACCTGGTTGCGGTTGGACGCACCGGAGTTCCAGCTCTGGCGAGACTGCGGAATGATCGACGGTTCGTGGCGGGCGAGCGAAACCCTGTTTCTTGCTTCGACGTACGCCGCCAGCGGTGAGTGCGTCACGGGAGCGACCCTGCCGCGAGTGGCCTGGCTCGAATCCGTCACCGGGTATCGGGCCGCCGGTGCGGGCTGGGAACTCACCGATGCGAACGGTGCGGTAGTCGCTACCCTCACCATCGATGGCAATCCCGAGGCGATCCCGACTGCGGCAGAGCTCTACACCCAGCCACCCGTCATCACCGCGGCGATGCGCGAGACGTTGCGACAACCAGTCTCCCTGGCGCCAGAGCTCACCCCGGCAACGTCCGACGACCTGGTCGGGCGGTGGGTCCCGGTTTCAGCCAGCAGCACAACCGATCCGCACGTACTTTTCGCAGCGGACGGTACCTGGGCCGGCTCCGATGGCTGCAATGGCGGCCAGGGCCGCTGGGCCGTCGACGGGCAGGGAGCGCTCCTGGCCACGGCTGGCGCCTCGACCTTGATGGCGTGCGAGGGCGCGCCAGTGCCATCGTGGGTGGCGCAGGCCCGATTGGCCAGCCTCGACGACGGAGTGCTGCGGCTACTGGATGCAGGCGGGGCAGAGCTGGGACAGCTCAAGCGCGACTAACCGTCACGCACGATTCGATCACGATTGGAAGAAACCGCGAACTGGCCCCTATCGATTTGTGCCAGGCCCAGTATCGACTTGAGACTGCAGTGACCGATCACCAACGCCGCTCTAGTCACTCGCTATCTGCCGTGCGATTTCATTCAGAAGAAGGTTCTCTTCTTCTCGAGTGACGCCTGATCGGCGCTGCCGGTCGAGTCCGCGCTTTCGTTCGTCAGCAAGAACGTCCTCAAGGACTTCCTTCAGGTTTCGCTCGGTTCCTCCAGCGGCGACGAATCGACTGCGGCTGCGCTGCGCAAAGGCGGAGTCACTACGGGGAAGCCATAAGGGCAGCGAGCGGGGTCCGGCCCAATAGTTGACGTTGTGTTCGATCAGCCAGTCATCGTCGACCGAGATGAGGTTGCCAGTATGGCCGGCCACCTTGGCGGCCGCCAGCAGAACCGTGGAGAGATCATGTTCGCTGCCAACGGCGTTGTAGATGCCGGTGAGGCCTCGATTTCCGGCACCGATTAGCCAGGCGGCCAGGTCGTAGGCGCCGGGTGTTCGCCGGTCAAATCGGATAAACGTCACGCCGTCGGGGACAGCTCCTGACTCGCCTCGGGCCAGGCAGGTCACGTCGTCGCCGTGCGCCACCAGCTGCTCGGCGATCTCGCGACCGAGCCAGCCCGTCCCGCCAAGAATCAGTGTGCCAGTCATGGCACCCAGTCAAGCGCAAACAGCCACTCGCTGGTCGAGGCGCGAGGAACGAGCGATCGACCCGCCAGCTCGGGGTGGACCTACTTTTCCCAGTTTGGTTTCTCGGCGGGTGTGGCGGCGCGGTTTTGACCGCCGGGCCGCCACGTTTGGGTGGGGTCGAAGATGAGGGGGCCGCGGACCCAGGGGCGGCCGTCTTTCATGTCGATGTCCCAGCCCGAGGTTTCGATACTGGCATGCGCTGGGTTGCAGAGGAGAACGGCGTTGTCGATATCGGTGGGTCCGCCCTGGCGCCAGCCTTTCAGGTGATGTACCTGTGTGAATTGGGGTGGCACGGTGCAGCCAGGGATGATGCAGCCGCCATCGCGGGCGGCCAATGCTCGGCGTTGGGTGGCGTTGAAGAATCGATTGGTGCTGCCGAGGTGCAGAATTTTGCCGTTGTGGCCGAACAGTATGGGTTGATACCCGCCGGCGCAGATGAGTTCATCGACTTGTTTCACGGTGAGGGGACCGTCGATGCCGTCGATCCAGCCGGCTCCGCGCCCAGCGAGCAGGTCGTTGATATTGATGTGCACCAGCACCGTCGGTGCCGCCCCGCCCATCGTCGGGGTGCCTGGCTGCCGGGCAGCCGCTTCGAACACCGCGCGGAGGATGCCTGCCTGCTTCTCACCGATCGATCGAGTGTCGCCCGGTTCCTGCGGGCAGGGGCTGAGTACCTGGCCCGCGTTTGCTCCGGTCTGCTCGTCGCAGCCTTCGTTCTGGATGTTCTGGCCGTTCTGGCCTTTCTGGCCTTTCTGGCCTTTCTGGCCGTCGGCCTGCTCGTTCTGGGCGTGCTGTCCCTCGGCCTGCTCGCCACTTTCGCAGCGCTCGGCCTGAGCGTCGTTTGCGGCCTGCTCGCCACCGTCAGCGTTGGCGCCAGTCGCGAGGACGTCGCTGGCACTGCCATGGCTGCCATCGGAGTCATGGCTGCCGGTGCTGTTCGTGCTGTCCGTGCTGTCCGCATCGGACCGTTCGCACGGCTCGGTCTCGCGAAACGCGACCGTAGCACGCGGAGCGGCTCCGGGAACCGGGTTTGCGGCAGCGGAGGAGAGGTACGCGTCGAAAACCGTGCCGATAATGGCGCGGTCAAGGGTAGTCATCCAGCCGTTCAGGCTGTAGCCGCCGTTCGCCAGCCCACCGAAGGCGAACCAGCTGCGTCGTTCGGCGGTGGACTCGCCGGGCGCGCACCCGTCGGGCGCGAGGCGCGCCTGCCACGCAATGCCTTGCTGCCGCAGCAGCTCTGGCGCGAAGGCAATGCCGGCGCCGGGGAGTGCTTCGGTTTCGGGCGTGATGGCCCCGGACCCACTCGCCACCAGGGAACGTTCCACGCGGTCGAGGTCATCGACCAGGACGGAGGGGCGCAGTTCGTCGAGAACCTTCACGATTACCCGGGCCTGCTCTACACCGAGCTCCCCGCCCTGCAATGCCTCACCGACGACGGGGTAGGTCGGCGCGAGGGGCCGGCCGAGCAGCATCCGCTCACCCGCAGTCTTGCCCAGGCTCGCACGCTGCCGCACCTCACTGCGCGACAACCGCGCCAGGGTGCAGACCAGCACGAGGCCACTGCGGCAGCCGAGCCGGCGCGCCAGCGACACCGCACCCGCCGCGGCCGCATCACCCTGCTCGGTGCTCATCACCGCCGGAAACGTCGCCGCAGCAGTCTTCGCCGTGAATTTCTCTGCGGCGACCTCCTTGGCAGTAGCTTTCGCCATGGCCACATCGAAATATTCGGAGCGGCGCAGCACATCCGTCGTGGAGACTACCCGGGCCCCATCGACAACCCGGCCGACACTCTCTAGCGCGAGCAACATGCTCAGAGATTCTTCATCGCCCAGCGACCCGAATGACACCCCACCCAACGCCGCCAACAACGCATCCCGAGCCTGCTCCACCGCCACAATGACGGGGTTCGAACTGGCCTCACCGGGGTTTTCCATGAACATGGGCGCCATTGCCTCCTTCACAACGATTCTACCGGAAATCGAATATAAAAGCGAGAGATGCTCAGAGAGATTTTCGGGAACAAAATTGACTGACTGGTTCAATTTTCGTCAACTTCGCTGTCGCTTCCCCTCGACAGCACAAGCCGTTTCACGGCCACAACGGTTTGATGTCCTGCGTGCGCTTTCGAAGAAGTGAGCGATTCTTCGTCACGAATGCTCCCCAACCGTTGCTCCTACTCATGGAACCTGTGTCGCAGGCGAGCCCTCGACAAAACAGCGGATGCCGCCACTCTCCCGTTCAAAGTCCAGCGGCAATATCCCAGATGCGGCTCGCCTTGAGCTCGGGCTGCCGGCCGCTGATTGGCGGTATGTCCGCACGTGTTGGTACGTTGCCAGCATGGGGAAAAAAAGCGTCGTTCCGATTACCGTTGCCTTAATCCTTGCGCTGACGGGGTGTTCGAGCCCGGCAACGCCAGCCGCCTCGGAGCCAACGCCATCGACGACAGCACCAGCAGCCGAGCTCTCGTCAGCGCCCGCTTCGCGGTTCGACGTGACCTGCGCCGACTTGGTGTCGAGCGTCGAGCTGGAGACTCTTTTCGGTGCGAACGACTACGAACCGCGATCGAACTGGGCGCCATCCGTGTCCCCGGTGAAATATGCCGTGCAAAACACCGGTGGGGTGAACTGCACCTGGGGCAATGACGACGCGCCCGTCGCTGGCATTCCCAATCCGGCATATGACGAACTGACCGTACAGGTACTGCCCGATGCCACGGCCGCGCAGATCGAATTGCATGTCGGGGATCATCCGCTCGGTGACGCCCAGCCGTTTGGAGACTCGTCCGGCACGACCTGTTTCGCGCACGCCAGCCTGTGCACCTCTAACATCGTCGTCGGTGAGGCCTGGATCGAGGTGTTTCTGCAGGGGGCGAACGTTGCCGATCCGGCATCCGACGCCGACGTTCTGGCGCTCGTCTCGCCGATATTGAACACGGTCGCCGAACGGGTCTCCACCGCCGCGGCCTCGAACACTGCGCCAGCCGTTGTCGCAGTCGCTGCACGCACCGACTGCGACATAATCCTGCCCGCTGCGACCGTGCAGTCCGTCTTCCGGTCGGCCGAGCTGCCCGTGTACACCACCTATCACAGCGGCGGCTGGGGCGTCATGACCGGAGCGGCAACACTCGCTGGTGTGACGCGCTGCATCGTGGGCCCGGCCGGTTCGGACGTGTCCCTTGCCAACCTGGAAATGCTGCCGCACGGTGCGTGGGCCTTTGATCCCGCCCAGGTGCAGAGCGGCGTATGGAAGAACCACGAGGTTGTGAGCGTCGCGGGAGTCACCGAACCGGCCTACCTTTTGTGCCCGATCGGTGCGGTCTCGGCCTGCGCGGTCGACTTCATTGTCGGCGATGATTGGGTGCGACTGGGCACGTTCATCAACGGCCAACGGCCGATTGAAGCCCCCGACCGGGACCAGGTACTGGAGCTAGCCGGGCACGTCGCATCCGCTTTGGAATGAAGTCGGCGTTCCGTCCACCGCATCCAGCGGTCTGCCGTTTGAGATCGAATCAGCCCAGGCGGCGGGCGGTCTGGGCCGCGGATTCGTGGGCGGCGGCCAGTTCGGCGTGTTGCTTGGCGACCTCGTCGGCGGGGGCACCGAATCGTTCGCTGAGTGTGCGGGTGGCCACGATGGTTTCGACCGTCATTCCAAGGGCGTTGCCCAGAATGAGGCGAAGCGCGGGAAGCGCGTGGTCGTCGAACTCGGTGGCGGTTCCCGAGTCATAGACCCCGCCGCGGGTCGAGATCAGCACGGCCGGGCGTGCGGCCAGCGGCTGCTGTGTGGCGGGATCGTCAAATGAAGCGGTCACTGCCGGCAGGTGGATGTAGTCGATCCACGCCTTCAAGGTCGATGGCATCGAGTAGTTGTAGAGCGGGACACCGATCACTAGCACATCGGCCGCGACGAGTTCTGCGATGAGTTGCTGCTGCAGCGCTTCCTGCTCAG
Source organism: Cryobacterium sp. Y11 (assembly GCF_002929535.1). Lineage (GTDB taxonomy): Bacteria > Actinomycetota > Actinomycetes > Actinomycetales > Microbacteriaceae > Cryobacterium. The sequence continues at coordinate 36,817 of NZ_PJJO01000048.1, read as the reverse complement.
CGCTGGGACTGGCACCCTCCGGGCGCAGCCGGGGCGGAAAGTGCAGCGCGGCATCCGTCAGGTGGGGCAGCGGCTCGCGATGCAGGTCACGGTGAATGACGGTGTGGTCGGCGCCGAGGCTGCGCCAGGCATCGGCGAAGGTAGCGGTAATCGCGCGCGAGCGCGAGGTCGTCAGGTCGGCGGACGAGTCAAGATGCAACAGTGTGGGCATGCCCACAGCCTAGAGGCAGCGAGTGTGCCCACTCGTGTCGCCGTCGTGGCGGCGGCATCCGCTTTCAACAAGCGGATGCCGCAACTCGGCTACTCCTCGCCGTAGCGCGGCGCGGCCAGGCTGAGCGTCTCGCCGCGAAAGAACGCAGGGCGCACCTGGGACTGCACGATCATGATGACAACACCAATCAGCAGAATCGCCATGCCCAGCACGAAGACCAGACCCAAGCCGAAGATCTCGGAGCCGCTGCCGTAGTTCGGATCCATGCTGTCGACCAGGGTGGTGCAGAACAGCACCGTCAAAATAATGCCGCCGATCAGCGGAAACACAAAGGTGAAGAAGGCGTTGCGCACGGTAGCGAACCACTGGAGCCGAAAGTACCAGACGCAAGCGAACGCGGTCAGCGCGTAATAGAAGCAGATCATCATGCCGAGGGTCGTGATGGTGTCCCACAGCACGTCTTCGCTGACGAACCGCATGATCGTGTAGAACCCGGCTGCGACGACCGCTGACGCGATGGTCGCATAGCCGGGGGTGAAGAAGCGCGGGCTGACCTTGGCGTAGGCCGGCGGCAATGCGCCGTAGTGGCCCATTGCGAGGAGGGTGCGAGCTGGCGAGACGAAGGTGGACTGCAGCGAGGCGGCCGAGCTGGAGAGCACGGCGATCGACATGAGCACCGCGAAGGGGCCGAGCGCCGGGCCGGCCAGGGCGAAGAACACGTTGCCCTGAATCTCCGGGTTGCCGAGGCCTACGCCCACACCGCCGACGCCGGCGAAGGAGACGGCCGCGATGGCGACGAACAGGTAGAGCACCATGACGATGATCACGGTCAGGGTCGCGGCCCGCCCCGGCGTCGAGCGGGAGCCCTTGGTCTCCTCCGACATGGTCAGGGTGACGTCCCAGCCCCAAAAGATGAAGATCGACAGGCTCAGTCCGGCCGCAAAGGCGGAGAAAGAGGTGACGGCGAAGGGGTTGAACCACGACAGCGAGACCGGCGTCGGATCGAACGCGGAACCGTTGGCAATATGCACGAAGGCCATGATGCCAAAGCCGACCAGCACGATCAGTTGAAACCCGACCAGCCAGTACTGCACCTTTTGGGTGGTCTGCATGTCCCGGTAGCTAATCCAGGTGGCAATTAAAATAAATACCAGACAGGTACCGACGTTGATGAAGGGATTGCCGGCGAGTCCCGCAATCTCGGCACTATTGCCAAAGATCTGCGAGAGCATCAGATAGAAGAAATCAACCGCGATACCGGCCAGGTTACTGAGCACCACGACGGTCGCGGCGATCAAGCCCCAGCCGGCCATCCAGCCAATCCACGGCCCGAAGGCCCGTGTCGCCCAGGTGAAGCTGGTTCCGCTGTCTGGCATGGCCTTGTTCAGCTCTCGGTAGCCGAGGGCGACCAGCAGCATCGGGATGAACCCGGCCACGAAGATCGCCGGCAACTGCAACCCCACCTCGGCAACTGTGGGGCCGAGCGCTCCGGTCAGTGTGTATGCCGGGGCGATGCAGGAGATGCCAATAATGACGGCCCCGACCAGCCCGACCGAGCCGGCGCTGAGGCCCTTCGTGGAGATGCCTCCGGCCTTCTGGTCAACGACTACTCTGGCGTTGATTTGTTGAGTCATGTTCTCTTATTCCTCCACTGTGAGGGCAAAATCTCGCGGCACCACAATGAGTGGCACGGGCAGTTCGCGCAACATCTTGGCCGCGATCGAACCCAGAAAAAGTCGATGAGGTTGCGCCAGCCGGCTGGAGCCGACGAGGGCTACCTCGGTCGGATCCCAGTGCAGACCGCGCACGGCCTGCTCGATGCTACTGCCGGAGGCGACGCTGGCCGTCACCTCCAGCCCGTCCATCAGGTTCTCGGTGGCAAAGTCAAGAACCGCCTGGGCGTGGTCGGCGGCCAGAGCTACGGTGTGCTCGTCGGCGCCGGGGTGATCGATCGCGACGAGGGAGACCAGCCGAAGCTGGGCATCCATTCTGCGCGCCAAGCGGATGCCGGCCGCCAGCAGTCCGTCGGCGCCCGGCTTGGTGCCAACGGCGCAGGTGACCCGGCCGATCGTTTCGTCGGTGCCCATGACTCGGGTACCCTCCGGCGCGAGCGCCACGGGAACCGGAGAGGAGTGCAACAGGCCGCTGGCGACGCTGCCGATCGCGAATCGCCCAAGCAGGCCGTGAGTGGCCGCGCCGACCACGATCAGGTTCGAGTGCAACCGGGCGGCAGCATGGAGCAGCCCCTGGGTAAACGAGTCGGCGTGCTCGAGATGCGTGTGCACCGACATGCCCGCGGGTACCAGGGTGAGCGCCTCGGCCAGCCAGCCCTCGGCCGTTTCCAGCAGCAGCCGGTCGTAGCCGGGATCGGTCGGTGTCAGCGTGGCGCGCTCTCCCCCGTTGAGCACGAGCACGATATCGAGTTCGGCGCCGGGCGCGCGAGCGAGGCGCACGCCGAGGGCGAGGGCATCCGCGCCCGCTGGCGTCGCGGTGTATCCGACCAGAAACCTCACACACTCACCCGGGCCTCGAGGATCGCCGCTGCGGTGTCCTGTCCAACCCGGATGGCGCCGTCAACGTGCTGGTAGCCCTTACCTGCCATGTCGCTGCACGAGAAGGAGATCGGGCCGACGGGGCTGCGCAGTTCGGCGCCGTACCGGGCCAATCCGCCCATGTCGAAACTTGCGGCGTAGGCTCCGCGGGTCCATTCTTCGGAGCCCCAGTCGCTTTCGTAATAGACGACGGGGTGCAGCGCCTGCTCGCCGTAATAATGCGACAACGACGCGAGGATTCGCTTCTTGCGCTCGTCGGCCGTCAGAGCGAAGACGGCATCCGCTTCTTCATCGGAGACGAAACCCACCAGGGTGCCGCGCGGGTCGTCGAAGTTGGTGTTGTCATAGGCCTCGTGCACGAGCTCGTAGGGACTAAACGCGGTGCCGGAGAGGTCGTCGGCCCGCCAGAACGGCGTCTCGTAAACGGCATGCACCTTGATTACGAAGCCCATGGACAGGTGCTGGTGCAGCTGCTGCTGCCGGCGCGGCAGCGGCGGATTGAAGCTGATCCGGCTGATCAGGGGCGGCGGAACGGCCACGATGGCGTGCCGGGCGGTCACCGTCATACCGTCCGCGACGACCGTGACTCCGGCCTCGTCCCAGGCCAGGCTGCGCACCGGCTGCCCCAGGTAAACGTCGCTGCCGAGTTTTTCGGCCAGCAACAGCGGTACCTGCTGCAGCCCGCCAATCACACGCTCGTCAAGAATGAAGTCGGCGTCGACGAGGTTGCTGAACGAGCCGGCACTGGCGGCCATCAGCAGGGCTTGCAAGGCCGAGAAGGCGTGAGCCGGCTTGGTGAGCATGGCCCCGGCAATAAACATGCCAATGTTGTCGCGGGCTTCCTGGTCGTCGGTTTGCGTCTCGAGCCAACGGCTGAACGACACCTCGTCGAGTTCTTTAGCGAGCGGATGCTCCCACGGGCAATCCGGGTTGATTTCGGCCACGAGGGCGTCAAGTTTCTCGATCAGGCCGACGATTTGCGCCTCGGTGCCGGCCGGAACGGGAAAGATTTCGCCGTCGAACCGGCTCACAACGCCGGCGCCGTTGATGTAGACGTTCCGACCGGCCCGGTAGCGCGGGTAGGTGGCCAGGCCTAGCTCGGTCAGCGTGTTCTTGAGGGCGTGTTGGTCGGGTGAGACCCACTGGCCACCAATCTCGAGCATGGCACCCTCGATCTGGTCGGTCCACAGCCGCCCGCCGACGCGGTCGCGGGCTTCAAGCACGGCAACGGTCAGGCCGGCCTTCTGCAGTGCGGTGGCTGCGGTGAGACCGGATGCCCCCGCGCCGATAATGACGACGTCACGATCAATCGTGGTCATGGTTGCTCCTGTGTTGAGTGGTGAATTAGGACGCGGGAATGAGGGTGCACGTGGCCGAGAGGTATGCGTTGATGCCCTCACGACCGACCTCACGACCCCGGCCCGACTGCTTGACACCGCCGAATGGCGCTGCGGCATTAGAAACCAGGCCGGTGTTCAGCCCCATCATTCCGGTATTGATACTGCCGATCATACGGTGCCACGGGTGATATCAGTGGTACAAACGTAACCTGTCAGATCATATTCGGTGTCATTTACCATTTGAATGGTCTCTTCGTCTGTTTCCGTCCGATTGTCGGGCGGTCACCACGAACGGCTCCCCGGTTGCGTTCACCCACTGGCCGTTGATGTAAAGCTGGTCGGGAACGCGGCGAGCAGCGCTACCGACTAGCCGGTGAGGGCTACGGCGCTCATGCGCCGGCCAGGGCGTCGGCGAGAACTTGCAGGCCCTCGAGCAGCAGGTGGTCGGAGATGCTCAGCGGCGGCAGAAAGCGGATGACGTTGCCGTAGGTTCCGCAGCCGAGCAGAATGACGCCCTGGGCGTGGACGGCCGCGATGACCCGGCCGGTCAGCGCGGCATCCGGCTCCCCGGTGGCGGGGTCGACGAGTTCGATGGCCATCATGGCTCCGCGGCCGCGCACCTCGGCGATGCGGCTGTCGGCTGCGGCGAGCGCGCCGAGGCGCTCGCCCATGATCTGGCCAATGGCGGCGGCCCGTTCAACCAAGTGGTCGCTCTCATAGCTGTCGATGGTGGCGAGGGCTGCGGCGCAGGCGAGCGGGTTGCCGCCGTAGGTGCCGCCGAGCCCGCCGGCCTGCGGCGCGTCCATAATGTCGGCGCGTCCGGTGACGGCCGATAGCGGTAGGCCGCCAGCGATGCCCTTGGCCGTGCAGATGAGGTCGGGAACGATGCCCTCGTATTCGCAGGCAAACATCTGTCCGGTGCGGGCGAATCCGGTCTGAATCTCGTCGGCAATGAACACGACCTCGTTGACGCGGCACCAGGCGAGCAGGGTGGCCAGAAAGCCCGGAGCTGGAACGATGAAGCCGCCCTCGCCCTGGATGGGTTCGATGATGATGGCGGCGAGGTTGCTGGCGCCGATCTGCTTCTCGATCTGGGAGATGGCCCGGTGTGCTGCCACGACACCGTCAAGTCGACCATCACGCAACGGGTACGACATGGGCGCCCGGTACACCTCGGGAGCGAAGGGCCCGAAACCGTTCTTGTATGGCTGGTTCTTGGCCGTCAGGCCCATGGTCAGGTTGGTCCGGCCGTGGTACGCGTGATCGAAGGCCACGACGGCCTGCCTGCCGGTGAAGTGACGAGCAATCTTAACGGCGTTCTCCACCGCCTCGGCGCCGGAGTTGAACAACACGCTGCGCTTCTCGTGGTCACCAGGGGTGAGCCGGTTCAGGGCTTCGGCTACCTCGATGTAGGAGTCGTAAGGGGCTACGGTGAAGCAAGTGTGGGTGAACTGGGCGAGCTGGGCGGCGACGGCCGCAACCACCCGCGGAGCGCTATTGCCGACACCGGTGACGGCGATGCCAGAACCAAGGTCGATCAGCGAGTTACCGTCAACGTCGACCAGAACGCCTCCGCCGGCGGCCACCACGTAGACCGGCAGCGTGATGCCGACGCCCGCCGACACGGCTCGCGCCTTGCGTTCACTCAGTGCCCGCGACTTCGGTCCGGGAATGCTCGTCACCAGTGTGCGTTCCTGCGCCAGGGTTGGGCCACCCAGCGGTATACCGGTGGAGGGAGCAGTATCAACGAGTGTCATAAGAGTTTCCGTTCGATGCGACGTGCGGTATCGCGGCCACGATGCCGCTGTGTTGATTCAACACTGGGCAAGGCTAGGCAGAACCGGCGCGCGACACCATGTCCCAGCGGTATAGTGGCGCGTACATTCTTAGACAATCTGTATAGGTACCCCGTGCTTCCCACCCTGCGCCGCCTCCTCGCCGATCCGAACCTCGCCCTCACCCTGCGCGGCGACATCGACCCGGCCGCGCTCGATGCACCAGTGGAGTGGGTGCACAGCTCCGATCTGGTCGACCCGACCCCGTTTCTCTCCGCCGATCAGGTGCTGCTCACGACCGGCACCCAGTTCAATGTGACAACGGATGCCGACTTCCTCGCCTACGTCCAGCGTCTGCGTCACCACGGCATCACCGCACTTGGTTTCGGTACAGAGGTTATTCGACACGGCACGCCCGACGCACTGCTCGCGGCCTGCCAACTACTCGGACTGCCCCTTTTCGAGGTGCCCTATCGCACCCCGTTCATTGCCGTGGCGAGGGTGGCCGGCGACCTCGTGGCCGAGGATCGTTTCGCGCGCGCCACCTGGGCATTGCGGGCCCAGCGTGCTATCGCGCTCGCCGCCCTTCGTCCAGACGGCTTGAGTGCCACCCTGGCCGAGCTCTCCAACCAGTTGGGCCACTGGGTTGCCCTTTTCGACGCCAGCGGCACTCTCGATCGGGTCTTTCCCGCCGCCACCTTCGCTGCCGCCCCCGACACGCTGCGCACAGTGCAGCAGGAATCTCGGCGCTTGCTGGCGCGCGGACAGCGTTCGAGCAGCACCGTCGACGTCGGCGGCGAGACGCTCACCTTGCAAACCCTCGGCGGCCACGATCACCTGCGCGGCGTGCTCGCCCTCGGCGGTCCGCGTGCCCTCGACCAGGCCAGCACCGAGGTTGTCACGAGCGTGATCGCCCTGGCCGGTCTCGCCCTCGAACAAAACAACGCCCTTGACCGGGCGCAGGGGCTGCTGCGATCCGGCCTGATGCACACCCTGCTCGGCGGCGACCAGAAACTGGTCGACCAGATCTCCCGGCAAATGTGGGGTGCGCTCCCGGAGGCGCCGGTGCTGGTGGCCGTCGTCGATGCTCCCGCCCTCCGCCGGGACGCCATCACCGAGTATCTGGAACTTCGCGTCGAGGATTCCCCCGGGCAGCTGTTTTTTGCCCGCCAGGAGGACACCGTCGTACTGTGTCTCGACCGGTCGGCCCACGGCATCCTCTCGGATCTGTGCGCATTGTTTCAGGTGCACGCTGGACTCTCCGAGCCGACCGAGTACCGCCAGCTGCCGCGTGCCCTCAACCAGGGGCAGCAGGCGCTGGCTCGATCTCGGGAGAGCGCACCGGGGGTCACGGCCTTTGCCGATGTTGCCCAGCAGGGCGTGCTAGCGCTCCTGGCGAGAACGGATGCCCGCGAGGTCGGCCTGGCCACTCTCGCGCCGGTGCTCAGCTACGATCTGTCGCACGGCACCGAACTGCTCGCGACGCTGCGGGTCTGGCTTCAGAGCAACGGCCATTTCGGTGCCACCGCCGATCAGCTGGGCGTACACCGTCACACGGTGCGCACCCGCATTCAGCAGGCAGAGCACCTGCTTGCCCGCGATCTTGGCTCGTTTCCGGCCCGCGCCGATGTGTGGGCCGCCCTGCTGGCCACCGATTCGGCCGCGTGAGGGCTACTTCGCCTGCAGGGTCCACGGCTTACGCCGCACAAGAACATGGCCCCGGCTCGTGCTGAGCCGAGCCCAGAGCCCAGACTCGTAAAGCCGCACCGGCTCGTCGTCGGAGAGAAAACCGAGGCTGAACGCCGCGAAACCGGCACCGGCCGGCACAAACTCCAGGCCACCAACCGTGCGACCCCAGACTTCGGCGCGCACGCGCTCGACGATCATTTCCCCGGTACCCTGCGGAATGGTCGCGGCCACCTCGTCGATTCCTTGCCGGGCCGCCTCCTCCAGCCGTGCGGCCGAGGTCTGTCCGTTCGGCTCCCAGCCGCCCTTCGGTGGCGAGATACCGGCCCAGGTCACGGTGTTCACCTCGAGGGGAACGGTCACCGTGACGGGCACGGTTGCATCGTGCGCGGTGGATTCAAGGCGTTTGAGACGCTCGATCAGGGAACGCACCGGCACGACTTTGTCGAGCTCGACCGCCTCGGTCAGGGCGAAGGTGCGCAGCCCGAGCACGGTCGGGCTCGTGTCGAGCAGGCCCCGCGGGTAGAGAATCGCGGTGTACACCGCCAGCACGCCGTCGGCCGCAATCAGTCGGGCTGAACCGTCAAGCACACGCCGCGACCGCGAAAGAAAGACCACAAGGTCGCTGAGGGACTGGGAATCTGTAAGAGTAAATGACTGGCTCATCACCTTCTAAACTATCAAGGTACGCCACGACCGCAGGCCGCGGAAGCGAATGTGCCGAGGAGACATCATGCACAAGCCGACGGAAGGCCTCCTGGCCGCCCTCGATCTGACCGACACCGGTGCTCGAACCAACGAGGACATCTTTACCGGGCCATCCCAGTGGATGCCGCTCGGCCGCGTGTTCGGCGGGCAGGTGCTCGCCCAGTCGCTCGTCGCAGCCATGCGCACGGTGCCGGACGAACGCAGCGTGCACTCCATGCACGGTTACTTTCTGCGCCCCGGTGATGTCAACCAGCCGATCACTTTCTCGGTCGAACGCATCCATGACGGCCGCTCATTCTCCACCCGCCGCACCCAGTGTTACCAGGACGGCGTGCCGATCCTGTCGATGATCGCCTCGTTCCAGGACGCCGACGAAGGCCTAGAGCACCACATTGACATGCCGACCGGCATTCCCGACCCGGAAAGCCTGCCGACGGCATCCGATTCGCTCTCGCACATCGACCATTCAGTGGCGCGGTACTGGGCCAGCGAACGCCCGTTCGACATGCGTCACGTACCCTCCCCCATTTATCTCAAGGTCAATGGCGAGCACACCTCACGGCAGGCCGTGTGGATGAAAACTTTTTCACCGCTGCCCGACGATCCCGACCTGCACCGCGCTGCGCTGGCCTACGCGAGCGATTACTCGATCATGGAACCCATCATGCGCCGGCACGGTATCGCCTGGTCCTCGCCGGGCCTCAAGGTCGCAAGCCTTGACCACGCCATGTGGTGGCACCGCTTCGGCCGGGTCGACGAATGGCTACTCTACGTGCAGGATTCGCCGAGCGCCCAGGGCGGTCGCGGCCTCGCCACGGGCAGCATCTTTAGCCGCGACGGCGTGCTCTTGGCCACCGTTGCACAGGAGGGCATGCTGCGCGTGCCCATCGTGCTTGAGTAGCTCGGATTATCGCCGGGCGAACACGATCGGGTCATCGAGATACGGAGTCCAGGCCGCACGTTCCGTGTCGTTGATGCGGCGCGGACGTTCGCTTGCCGCATCGACGAGCACGATGGTGGCATTCGCCCTGGCGTAGAGCACCTCCGGCGCGACACCCTCGGGGCTGTAGACCTCGTAGCAGACGTCGAGGCTCGCACCACCCAGCTTGCCGAGCCAAAGCCGCACGTCGAGCGGCTGACGCAGGTACGGCACCGGCGCCAGGTACTCGATCTCCTGCCGCGCAATGAGCGTCAACGTGTCGGCGCCCGGGCGCCCGTCGAGCACCGCGGTGCTCGCACCGACCGCCCCACTGTCTTCGGTCACCCAGAATGCCAGGATGCGCGCCTCTTCGAGCAGGCGCAGCATCTCGGAATTGTTGACGTGACCGTAGGCATCGAGGTCTGACCAGCGCAGGCGGATCGGTACATGCAGCTTCACCTGTCTAACTACCTAATCGCGAGTGAGCTTGCGGTAGGCGGAACGGTGCGGCTTGGCCGCGTCAGGGCCGAGACGCTCGATCTTGTTCTGCTCATACGATTCGAAGTTGCCCTCGAACCAGTACCAGTTGGCTGGGTTATCGTCGGTGCCTTCATACGAGAGGATGTGCGTGGCCACCCGGTCAAGGAACCACCGATCGTGGGTGATCACCACGGCGCAGCCGGGAAACTCAAGCAGCGCGTTCTCGAGCGAACCGAGGGTTTCCACGTCGAGGTCGTTAGTCGGTTCGTCGAGCAGGAGCAGGTTTCCGCCCTGTTTCAGGGTGAGGGCCAGGTTGAGGCGGTTGCGCTCACCACCGGAGAGCACTCCGGCCTTCTTCTGCTGGTCCGGGCCCTTGAACCCGAAGGTCGATACGTAGGCGCGCGAGGGAATCTCGGTCTTGCCGACCTGAATGTAGTCCTGACCGTCGGAGACAACCTCCCACAGCGTTTTGTTCGGGTCAATGCCGCCGCGGTCCTGGTCGACGTAGGAAATATCAACCGTTTCGCCAATCTTGAGCTCACCGCCATCGAGCGGCTCCTGGCCGACAATGGTTTTGAACAGGGTGCTCTTTCCCACGCCGTTCGGGCCGATGATGCCGACGATGCCGTTGCGCGGCAGGGTGAAGCTGAGATTGTCGATGAGCACACGCCCATCGAAACCCTTGTTGAGCTTGGTCGCGTCGATAACCTGAGCTCCGAGGCGCGGGCCAACCGGGATCACGATTTCTTCGAAGTCGAGCTTGCGGGTGCTCTCGGCTGCGGTGACCATCTCTTCGTAGCGGGCCAGGCGGGCCTTCGACTTCACCTGGCGGCCCTTGGCGTTGGAGCGCACCCACTCCAGCTCGTCGGCGAGACGACGCGACAGCTTCGCATCCTTCTTGCCCTGCACGAGCAGACGTTCCTGCTTCTTCTCCAGGTAGGTGGAGTAGTTGCCCTCATAGGGATACAGGTGTCCACGGTCGATCTCGGCGATCCACTCGGCAACGTGGTCGAGAAAGTACCGGTCGTGGGTGACGGCGAGTACGGCGCCGGGGTACTTGGCGAGGTGCTGCTCGAGCCACAGCACGCTCTCGGCGTCGAGGTGGTTAGTGGGCTCATCGAGCAGGAGCAGGTCGGGCTTCTGCAGCAGAAGTTTGGTCAGCGCAACGCGGCGCTTCTCGCCACCGGAGAGGTTGGCGACTTCGGAGTCACCCGGCGGGGTACGCAGGGCGTCCATAGCCTGTTCGAGCTGGGAGTCGAGGTCCCAGGCATCCGCTGCGTCGATAGCTTCTTGCAGGATACCCATTTCGGCGAGCAGGGTGTCAAAATCGGCGTCGGGTTCGCCGAGAGCGAGGCTGATTTCGTTGAAGCGGTCGACCTTGGCCTTGATCGGCCCCACGCCCTCCTGCACGTTTTCGAGCACGGTCTTGCTCTCGTCAAGCTGCGGTTCCTGCATCAGGATGCCAACGGTGTAGCCGGGAGACAGCCTCGCCTCGCCGTTGCTGGGGGTATCCAGTCCCGCCATGATCTTAAGAATGGTGGACTTTCCGGCACCGTTCGGGCCGACCACTCCAATCTTGGCGCCGGGGAAGAAGGACATGGTGACGTCGTCAAGAATCAGCTTTTCACCGATCGCCTTGCGAGCGCGGACCATTGAGTAAATAAATTCGGCCATAGTGTTTACCAGTCTATTTGCCGGGTGACCCCGACGAGACACAAACCGGTCGACAAAATCGGTGCAACCACGCTGTGGAAACCGTCGCTAGCCGGGCCGATCTGACCAATCAGGCATTCCTCGGCGAAGCGAACCGAAAACTGCACGGAGTCGGCCACGAGATTGGCCTGGGTGCGATCGAAGGTAACTTCCATCGCGGCGCGGTCGAATCCGCCCGCGACGAGGGCATCGATGTAGGCACGGCCGTCAGCCGCGGGGTTGGCCTTGGTAACGGCGGCGGCCAGAACGTTGAAATATGCGAGGTTCTCACCGGCCGAACCTTCGGGCAGCAGCGTCGCTACTGGTGCTGGTGTGGCCGAGGGCTCCGCCGAGACCACGGGCGCCGGCGCTGCGCTGGTAGCCGGGGGCTCCGCCACACCACCCGCGCAACCCGTCATGGTGACGCCGAGCAGCAGCGCCGCGCCGACCATAGCCACGGTCAACCGCGAGCGGCGGGCGCGCCACTGAACCGAAGAACTCTGATCCTGTCGCATTGGTTCTGTCACGCTGACGAACTACCTCTCCCCCGGTCCACGCGCGTGGACGATGCTACGAGTCTAAACGGGCAAACGTATCCTGGTCAGCGCCGGTCGGGGCGGGAACAAAGCCATCATCAAAGCGGTCGATGTGCCCGCTGTCCGACTCATAGGCTGTGGCCGACTCGACGGATTCGGCTGATTCGACCGGGTCCGGTGCCTCCGGACTCGCGTTGGCTTTGGAAGGCTGCGCGCTTCGCACCGGCGTCGTGGTGTACCACGTCAGATCGTGGCCGACGACGTCAGCAAGTATGTCGACATCCGTTCCGGAACGTTCCGCGTTGCTCCAGTTGCGCACCAATAACTTGCCGCTGACGATGACATGCTCGCCCTTATGCAGCGACTGCGCCGCGTTTTGAGCTAGACGACGAAACGTCGAGACCGAAAACCAGCTGGTCGGGTCATCGACCCACTCTTTCTTCGCCTGGTCAAAATGACTCTGGCGCGATGCCAGCCGAAACGAGGTGATCGGTGCCCCGTTTTTACCCACGCTCGTGTGCGGATCGGTGCCGATGACCCCGAATACCGTGATGCGCTCACTCATAATCTCTCCCGGCACGGTTTTCGTGAGAACACGATCACGAGGCGCTAGGCAGAGAGCCCGCGCACACGGCCCGGGAACGACAACTCGTGCCAGTCTTCGTCGTTCCCGGGTCGCACACAAAGAGTGTGTGGCCCAGAACGACGAGGTGGTGCGAGGCGGTGCGGATCAGTGGAGTATTCCGGTGATGCGTACCTGTGGAGGAGCGGTTAGTTAATCAAGTATTCGGAGTACGACTTGCGAATCTTGTTGACCTTCGGCACGGCAACGGCCATGCAGTAGCCCTGCCCGGGGTTCTTGTTGAAGAAGTCTTGGTGGTAATCCTCGGCCTCGTGGTAGTCGCCAAGCGGCTCGATCGTGGTCGTAATTCCCGACCCCCACCACTCGCTCGCTCGATCGCGAGCCGTTTCAAAGATCTGCTTCTGCTCGTCATCGGTGTAGAACATGGCCGACCGGTACTGGGTACCGATGTCGTTGCCCTGACGGCCCACCTGGGTGGGGTCGTGCAGGGTGAAGAACACGTCGAGAATGACGCTAGCCGGAATAACATCCGGGTCGAAGGTCACCGCGACGGCTTCGGCGTGCCCGGTGCGTCCGGTGCAGACCGACTCATAGTCCGGGTCGGAGGTCGTACCGCCGGTGTACCCCGACACCACTTCGCTCACTCCGCGTAGCACCCGATAGACAGCATCGAGACACCAGAAACAACCACCTGCGATCACAAAAGTATTCACCCTTCCACACTAACTCGTCGTTGCCCCCTGCCACGGGCAGATCCAGCAACGCTGCCAAATGTTCGCCCAAAGCGGATGTCGGTGGTCACCCATACGGTAAAAGAAACACCCGCGGCCAGCTGAGTTTCTCAGGCGGCTGACCATATGAGGAGCGCGAATGACCACTCTCATCGCACCGATTCCCGTCCCGCCCGCAGTCCTTCCAGAACGGCGCGGCCCAGCAATTCCCACCATTCGCGGCCGCACTTTTATTCTCGTGCGCGACGGTCTGTGGCGCATCGTCGATCCGGCCGGGGTGGTGATCGGCTATCTCGAGCGTCACGCTGGCGTCGACGGCGACCGGTTCAGTGCTCGCCGGGTTGTCTTTGCGACCCGAACCCGCGACCTCGGCGTGTTCTGCCGCATCGAAGACGCCGTCGATTGTTTTCGATAGCGTGTTTTCGATAGCGTGCTTTCGCTAGTTTGTTGTCGCTAGCGCTGCACCCATTGGTGCCAATTGGGTGGAGGCACGCCGAGGCTGGTCCCGCAGAACAGAAAGTGCGCGGATAAAATCCTCCACATGGAATGGTGGAATAACTTCGTGACCTGGCTCACAGATGTCAGTACTGAACCGGTGGTTTTCAGTGCGGTCGTCTTTATCGGTGCGATCATCGTGGCCAGCGTGCTGACGGCGTTGATCTCCCGCGGGGCCGTCAAGCGGCTCATTACCCAGCGTGATCGCGAGATCAAGGTGGCCGCGATCGCGACCCTGGTCGATGCCGCCACCGAGGCATCCGTCTGGAACTCGCTCACGCCACAGGAACAGGTCATGAGCGACCGTGCCGTCGGGCAGGCCGATATTCAGGTTCGGCTGCTTCCCATTCGCGGATCGGGCATCGCCGCGAACTGGGCCGCCCATGAGCTGTACGAACTCAAGCGCACCTCCGCCACGTTCGGCTACCAGCTGGAACCGGCGCTGGTGGAGTTTCGCGACCGTCTGGTTGAATGGCAGAACAAGCCGGCGCGGGCCCGCAAGATTTTTCAGGGCGATCTGGACCGCTGGAAGACCCAGAATTCGTCGACGGAGAAGAGCCTGCTCGCCGAGCAAGAAGCGTGGGTCGCTCAGCAGCACCACGACCAGTACCAGCCGGCCGATTCCGCGCCCACACCGGTGCGGGCTGCGCCGCTGACTCCCGCAGCTGTCAACCGTGCTCCCGGATCGGCGTCGGCTAGTTCGCCGGCGTCTCCGTCAACGGAGACGCAGCGCCTGCTCGACGACGTGAACAAGCTCGAGGTGCGCAGCAGCGATCCGCTCACGCGCTCCTCGGCGGACCCGACGCTCTAGCCCACATCACGAACGAGCCGGTCGGCGCTAGTGCAGCGCTGACCGGTTTATCTTTTTAACTTTTGACAGCGCCGGGCTGCACGATCGCCAAGCGCTTACTTCCACCAGTCATCGAACAGCGAGGCCGGAACTCGGCGCTTGTGCTCGGTATTGCGGTAGCGCGCTTCGATCGCCTCGGCTACTTCGTCTTCGACCGGTCGGCCCTCGAGAAAGTCGTCGATGTGCTCGTACTGCAGCCCCAGGTTGGCCTCGTCGGTCTGGCCCGGCGCATGGTCGAGCAGGTCGGCGGTGGGGTCCTTCAAGTAGAGCTGTTCGGGGGCTCCCAGTTCCACCAACAGGGCGCGCCCCTGGCGCTTGGTCAGACCGGTGAGCGGCAGAATATCGGAGCCGCCATCGCCGTACTTGGTGAAGAATCCGGTGACGGCTTCAGCCGCATGGTCGGTGCCGACCACGAGCAGACCCAGTTGACCGGCCAGGGCGTACTGCGCGATCATGCGCGAACGTGCCTTGACGTTGCCCTTGGTGAAGTCGGTCATCGCCACGTCCAGGCTCGCTAGAAACTCGCTTTCGAAGCCGTCGACGGCGAGCTCGATGTTGAAGGAGGCCTGCGACTGCGGGCGGATGAATTTTAACGCGAGTTGGGCATCCACTTCGTCGCGTTGCACCGCGTACGGCAGGCGCATGGCCACAAACGTAACCGGATACCCCTCGGCGACCAGTTCATCGATCGCGAGCGCGCAGAGCCGGCCGGCGAGAGTGGAGTCCTGACCTCCGCTGATACCGAGCGCCAGGCCCGCAGCGCCGGTGTGCTTGAGGTAGTCCTTGAGAAATTTTACCCGGCGGCGAACCTCGGTGGCCGGGTCAATGGTGGGTGAAACGTTGAGTTCCTTGATGATTCGCACCTGTTGTTCTCGCATACTTGAATCTAGCAATCCTCGAGAAAGTGCGCTGCCAGCATCCATCGAGACGCGTCTGCTGTGCCCCCGGTAGGAATCGAACCTACGACAATCGGATTAGAAGGCCGGTGCTCTATCCACTGAGCTACGGGGGCGGGACTGTTCAAGGTTACAGGTCTTGGGTGGGTGGTCCGGTCGCGGCAGCGAAGATCATCGCTGCGCTACTACCAGAGGTGCCATCTCGTTAGGTGGCTACGCGCCGGTTAGTTCGTGGATGGAGGGTGTCGCGCTGACCAGCTGCCGCGTGTACGGATGAAGCGGGTGGTCGTAGACGTCGCCGGTGGGCCCGCACTCGACGATGCGTCCACCGGAAACGACGGCGACCGTGTCGCAGAGGTGACGGATGACGCCGAGATCGTGGGAGACAAACACGAGGGTGAGCCGATATTCGTCGACCAGGTCGGCGAGCAGGTTGAGCACCTGGGCCCGTACCAATACGTCGAGGGCGCTGACCGCTTCGTCGGCCACCAAAACCCGCGGCCGGGTGATGAGTGCTCGCGCAATCGAAATGCGTTGCCGTTGGCCGCCAGAGAACTGATGCGGATGCCGGTCCATCGCGTCGGCATCGAGTCCGACGGCGGCCAGTTGGGCCTCGACCCGGGCGAGGGCCTCGGTGCGATCGACGTGATGCAGGGGTTCTGCGACGATATCGCGCACCTTCATGCGGGGATCCAGTGACCCCATCGGGTCCTGAAAGACAATCTGCACCTGGCTGCGAAAGTCACGCAGGTGCCGTTCCGCGGCACCAGCGATCGGTTGCCCTAGCACGTCGACCGTGCCGGAACTGGGCTGGTCCAGGGCACAGAGCATGCGCAGGAGGGTGGACTTGCCGGAACCGGATTCGCCGACGATGCCGAACCGCTGGCCCTCGGCCACGTCGAACGACACCTCCCGCAGGCCGTGCACGATCGGTACCGGGGAAAACAGGCCGCCGCCGCGCCGCCGATACTGCCGGCTGAGGCCCCGCACCGAAATGACGGGCACACCGGCCACCTCGTTAAAAATTGTCGGTAGGCCGCCCAGGTCAAGGCTCTGGTGGGCGGCGCGGTAAGGCGGCAGGATCGGCGGCGCCGCGGCATCCGTTTCGACCCGGCTCGGTACAACCGAGCTGGGTACAGGTGAGCTGGGTACCGGCGCGGGGAGCGCGAGGGTGTGCAGGCGGCCACGATGATCGACTGCGGCGAGATTGGAGGCCGCGATGAGTTTCTGGGTATACGGATGCTGCGGCGCCGTCAACACGCGCCCCACCGGACCGTCTTCGACGATCGTGCCCTGATGCAGAACGAGCACCCGCTGGCAGACCTCGGCGATCACCGCAATGTCGTGGGTGATCAGGAGCAGGGAGGAGCCCCGGTCGATCACGAGATTTTTGATGAGTTTTAGAACCTCGGCCTGAACGGTCACGTCGAGCGCTGTGGTCGGTTCATCGCAGAGCAGCAGCTGGGGGTTGTTCGCCATCGCCATCGCGAGCAGCACGCGCTGGCGCTGTCCGCCGGAAAGCTGGTGCGGAAAGGCGAGAGCAACCTGGGCGGGGCTTGGCAATTTGACCTGTTCCAGCAGGTCGATGGCGCGCTCCCTGGCCTGGCGTCGGCCGGGTTCGGTTCGATGTATCGTCATGATTTCGGCCACCTGGGCGCCGACGCGCATGAGTGGGTTCAGGGCGGTCATCGGCTCCTGAAAGACCATCGCCATGGTGTTGCCACGCACCTTGTTCAGGCGGCGCTCTGGTGCGGCGAGCAGGTTCGTGTCGATACCGCTCACCAGTACCGACCCTGTGGCCGTCAGAGTCTGCGGAAGCAGCCCCATAACGGATGTCGCGGTGAGCGATTTTCCCGACCCGGACTCGCCAATGAGGCCGACCCGCTCGCCGGGAGCAATGTCGAAACTGATGCCGTGCAGCAGCTCGGTAAAGGGTGAAGCGACCCGCAGGTCACGCACGCGCAGCGTTGGCGCGGTCATCGTTTCACCTGCATTCGGGGGTCCAGGCGATCGCGGAGGCCGTCACCGAGCAGGTTGAAGCCGAGCACGGCACTGGCAATGGCGATTCCTGGCCAGACGATGAGCAGCGGCTCGATGAACAGGTAACCCTGGGCATCCTGCAGCATTCGCCCCCAGGACGGCGTCGGCGGCGGGGTGCCAAGCCCCAGGTATGACAGGGCTGCCTCGGCCAAAACCGCGATGCCGAACGAGACCGAGGCCTGCACGATGAGCATGCCGCTGATATTGGGCAGAACGTGCCGTGCCCCAATGAACAGGCCGCTCTTACCGGATGCCCGCGCGGCCTGTACGTACTCCCGGCTCATGATCTGCCTGGTGCCGCTGCGGGCGATGAGTGCGAACGCTGGCGCCGTGCCGATGCCAAGCGCCACCATCGCGGTGACCGTGCCGGCACCGAAGATGGCACCGAAAATAATCGCGAGCAGCAAGGCGGGGAAGGCGAGCGAGATGTCGTTGCTGCGCATCATGAACGTGTCCAGCCGGCCCGGACTCATGCCGGCCACGATACCGAACGGCACGCCGAGCACGGCCGCGATCCCGACCGCAACGGTGCCAACGAGCAGTGAGATTTGCGCGCCACGCAGGAGGGAGCTGAAGACATCCCGCCCGAAACTATCGGTGCCGAGCAGGTGCTCTGATCCCGGCGGGAGCAGGATCGAATCAGAGAAGACCCCTTCCGGGTCGAACGGGGTCCACCACACTGACACGACGGCGGCCAGCACGACCAGCCCAATCAGCACGACGCCAGCCCACAGCGTTGCGCCCCCACCACGACCGACGACACGACCCGGCCTGGGCTTGATAGCCGTCATGCTGCGCTCCGCAGTCGCGGATCGATAACCGTGAATGCGAGGTCGACGAGAAAGTTCAGCAGCAGCACGAACACGACAAGTACCAGCACGATGCCCTGCACGGCCGGCAGGTCGCGCAGGGCAACCTTGTCGAGCAGCAAGCTGCCGAGACCCGGAATGCTAAACACCCGCTCGATCACGACGGCGCCGACCAAAAGTGTGGCGATCTGCAGGCCGAGCACGGTCATCACCGGAACGGCCGCGTTCCGCAGTCCGTGCCGAAATAGCGCCCGGCCAGCACCGAGGCCCTTGGCCCTGGCCGTGCGAATGAAGTCGTCCCGCATAACCTCCAGCACCGACGCGCGCACGTAGCGGCTGAGCACGGCGCCCTGCACGCTGCCGAGGGCGATCGCTGGCAAAATGAGGTGCTCGAGGAACCCGCCGAAGTCCTCGGCCGGGTCAACCCAGCCGCCCGCCGGAAGCCAGCGCAGGGTCACGGCGAAGACGGTGACGAGAAGCATTCCGGCCAGAAATCCCGGCACGGCGACGCCGATCTGGCTGATACCAGACAGAATCGCGCCGTCGGGCTTTCGCTGCCTGACCGCGGTCAATATTCCAAACGGGATCGCGAAGACAAGGGCCAGCACGACGCTGGTCAGTACCAGGATCACCGTGATGCCGAGGGCATCCGCTATGTCGGGTCCGATCGGTTGACGCGACACGGTGGAGGTGCCGAAATCACCGACGAGTACATGTCCGAACCAAGCCAGATAGCGCACGATCGCCGGGCGATCGAGACCCATGGCCGTGGCCTGTGCCGCGACATCCGCTTCGGTTGCGTGCACGCCCAGGGCGATGCGTGCGGCGTTGCCGGGCAGGATCGACAGCATCAGAAAGGTCACGATCGAGGCCACGATCACCGTGGCTGCGAAGACGCCGACGCGGCGCAGAACCACAAGGACCATACCCGGACTTTCCACTGACTGATTCGACCGATCGAAGACCACCGTACCGGTACCGGCGCTCACCGGCGCTACCGGGAGATGTTGGACAGATCCAGCGCCAGGCTCGGGGTATTCTTCGGCACGCCGAGTAGATCCGCCTCGCCGATGGAGATGGCCGGCTGCAGGTAGAGCCAATCGGCGGCGGCTTCTTCGGCCATGGTTGTCGTGGCCTGCTTCATGAGGTCGATGTACGTGGCCGGGTCGGCAGCATCCGCTTGAGCGAATTGCGCCATCACCTCGGGCGAATCGTAGCCGGCGTAGTAGCTGCGTGCGGCGAAGGCGGTCACGTCGCGCGGCTCGCTGTGCATGATGAGCGACATGTCGTAGTCGTGCTGGGCGAAGACCTCGTCAAGCCACAGCGCGGGAAATTCCAGCGTTGTCACGTTGGCGGTGATTCCCACCTGGGCAAGCTGGTCTTTGACCACCTGAGCGCCAGCGACGGCGTACGGAAGGTTGGGGATCTTGAACGCCACACTCAGGTCACGGACTCCGGCCGCATCGAGCAGTTCGGTGGCCTTGTCGGGATCATAGGGGTACAGGTCGGCCAGGCTGGCGTCGTACCAGGGGTCAGTTGGCGCAACCATGGAGCCGATCAACAGACCGTAGCCGCTGCTCACCGTATCCATGACGGCCGATCGATCGATGGCGTACATGACTGCCTGCCGCACGCGAACGTCGCTGAAGGCCTCGCTGGCATTATTCATTGACAAGGTGACTTCACCGGTGCTGGTACCCTCGAGCACCTGAAAGTCGGCGTTCGACTTGAACTGGTCGACCAGCTGAAACTGCGAGATGCCCGAGATGAGGTTGATGTCACCGCTCAGTAGGGCGTTGGTCTGCGCCGTCGTATCGGTGAAATAGCGCAGCCGGACATCGGTCAGATACGGCGCCTCGCCCCAATACTCAGTGTTGGCTGCGAGCACCAGGCTGTCGCCGGTCTGGAAAGAAGCCACCGTGTACGGCCCGGTACCAATCGCGTCGGTGGCCAGGTTGGCAACACCAGATTCGGTGAACATCGTGCCGACCGGACCGGTCATGTTGAACAGCCAGCTGTTGCTCGGCTTGGACAACGTAATCCGAGCCTGGGTGTCACTGACGGCCTCGATGCTGGCAATCGAATCCAGGTAGGCCGGGCCGTTCGCGGTCCAGTTGGCCTTCACGCGTTCGAGGCTGAACTTGACGCTGTCGGCCGTGAACGGTGAGCCGTCCGAGAATGTCACGCCCTCCTGGAGCACAAAGTCATAGACCAGGCCATCACCGCTGACCGTCCACGACTGTGCCAACAGGGGGTGGATGGTGCCGTCGTTGTCGAGTTTGACTAGTCCCTCGTACACGTTGTAGAGCAGCGCCTGCGGAATGGCCGCACCGGCGGTCGTCGTGTAATCGAGGTTGCTGGGCGTGGCCAGCAGCCCAACGGTCAATGCGGTGTTGACCGCGTCGTCGGTGGACGCAGACCCGGTAGAGCACCCGACCAGGGCCAGCGACGCCATCACGGCTGTCGCGATGCCAGCGAGAACCGGGCGACGAGTGTGGGCCCTCATCAGTCAGAGCGCTTTAGCGGCGGCTACGAGAACCTGAGCCAGGGTCGGAACGCCGGCCGCCCGAAAAACCTCGGTACCAACACCGTTGGTAATGATGACGGTGGGGGTGTTACGAATGAGCAGCGCCTCGGCTTCTTCGGGGGCACTGGCCACATCAATCTCGCGAACGGTCGAGCCGGGCACGAGCCGTTTCGCCTCGGCGAGCACGGCACGCGTCTGCATGCACGGTTCGCAGAATGACGACGAATACAGGGTAAATTCCATCAGGGCCTCGCAGATAACGCGCAAAAAAACAGTGTCGTTCAAGTTTACAGGCCCTGTCGGGGGCCACCGGTAGACTCGTTGCATGACGAACAGCACGACTGGTACAGCACCGACGACCGCCCCCACGCCCGTCGAGACCCCAACCACTGCGGCGGCGAAGGCCCCGACCTCCAAGAGTCCCGATCGCCTGGTCTGGATCGACTGCGAGATGACCGGGCTCGACCTTGACCGCGACGAGCTTGTCGAGATCGCCGTCGTCATCACCGACTACGACCTCAATGTGCTTGACCCTGGTCTCGATATCATCATCAAGCCCAACGATTCTGCCCTAGAAAACATGGGCGATTTTGTGCGCAACATGCACACCTCCTCGGGCCTCATTACGGAGATTCCGGGCGGCGTGAGCGCCGCGGAAGCGGAATACCAGGTTCTCGAGTACGTCTTGAAGTTCATTCCGGCTGAGCAGCGGGCTCCCCTGGCTGGCAACTCTATCGGCACCGATCGTGCCTTCCTCACCCGCTACATGCCGCGCCTCGACAACCAGCTGCACTACCGCAATGTCGACGTGTCGTCGATCAAAGAACTGGCCCGTCGCTGGTACCCGCGCGTTTACTTCAACGCCCCCACCAAAGACGGCGGCCACCGCGCACTAGCCGATATTCTCGAGTCCATTCGGGAGCTCGCCTACTACCGTCAGACGGTATTTGTCGCCGATCCCGGCCCCTCGAGCGACGAAGCCAAGTCGCAGGCCGCCGAGGTCGTGCA
This sequence comes from Cryobacterium sp. Y11, assembly GCF_002929535.1. Lineage (GTDB taxonomy): Bacteria > Actinomycetota > Actinomycetes > Actinomycetales > Microbacteriaceae > Cryobacterium. Next base: position 14,979 of record NZ_PJJO01000048.1, on the reverse strand, counting down.
CTTATTCGCCTCCGAGGTGTAATAGGATTGCTGAGTTGCCCCGCGTTGTAAGCGTGGGGACGCATGGTGGGTATAGCTCAGTTGGCAGAGCGCCTGGTTGTGGTCCAGGAGGTCGCGGGTTCAATCCCCGTTACTCACCCCAATGAAATATCGCAAGCGAAACCTCGATGTTTGACCTCGACGCGTCCGAATTTGAGCGGCTCGTCGTTGACGAGCTCGACCTGCTTCCTGATGACATGGTTGACGGCCTCGATAACATCATCTTCGTGGTTGAGGATCGCCCAGAGGACGGCACCCTCGACACCCTGGGCCTGTATGACGGGGTCGCGCTCACCGAACGCGGGCAGTACGGCTTCGGTGAGATGCCCGATCGCATCGTGCTGTACCGGGAGCCGCTGCTCGCCATCTGTGACACCCTCGAGGATCTGCACGAGGAAATTCACATCACCCTCGTGCACGAAATCGCGCATTTCTATGGCATTGACGACGACAGGCTGCACGAGCTCGGCTGGAGCTGACGCCTCGCGGACTACCCTGGGGGGATGAGCTCCTTCCGTCCTGGCCGTCTTGTCGGAATCCTGGTCGGAACCGTCGTGATTCTGGGTATCGGGGTGTACGGTCCGGCCACACTACTCGGGCCCCTGCCCGCCGTTACGGCCACGACGGTCACGCCTCCCGTTGGCGCCGCGGCCCCCACTCCCCCGGTACTGCCGGTTAACGGCGCGAGCGCCATCGCCGTGGTGGCGGCCACGACGAGCGATACGTCGGGGACGACATCGATCGGTGCGGGCACTGGCTCGACGGGTGCTGCGGAGCCGATCGCGGTTGCTGGTACCGCCGAAGCCCTGCCGATGGCTTCGGTAGCCAAGGTGGTGACCGCCCTCGTCGTTCTCGACTTCAAGCCGATCGTGGCGGGCGAGACCGGGCCCATCGTGGACCTCACCGCTGCCGACTTTCAGAGCTACCTGGACTACGACCAGATCGGTGCCCGCTCGGTGGCGGTCTTCGCTGACGAACAATGGACCGAGCTGGAATTGTTGCAGGCGTTGCTGCTCGGCTCGAGCAACAATCACGCCGACACCGTGGCCCGCTGGGCGTTCGGTTCGGTTGACGCCTACGTTGAGGCCGCCAACACCTGGCTCGTCGAAAACGGGCTGACCGGCTCCGCCGTTGTGGACGCGACCGGACTGCACGATGCGAGCGCCGGGACCGCTACCGATCTGGCTCGGCTCGCGGGCCTCGCCGCGACCGACCCGATCGTCTCTGCGATACTGGCGAGTCCCGCATCCGCTCTGGCGAACCGCCGCGGTGTTGAAAACACCACGTCCTATCTGCCAGAAGAAGGTATCACCGGTATTTCGCGCAGCTACACGGATGCCGCCGGCGTCTGTTTTCTATTCACCGCCACGGTCAGCGACGGCGCGTCGAGTTTCACGTTCTCCGGCGCTTTTATCGGCGAGCCGACCTACGATGACCTGTCCGCCGACGTGACGGCCCTCATGGCCAGCGCCCGCGCTGGCATCGGACCGCTGCCCGTGCTGGCCGCCGGCGACACCTACGCGACGTTTGAATCCGCGTGGGGCGATGAGGCTGCGGCCGTGGTCGGCGTTTCCCGCACCCGGTATGCCTGGCAGGCCACCACCCCCGAGGCGGCGACGGTCACGCTCAAAGACTTCGCCACGTCCCGCACGGGCGCAAACGTCGGACAGGTACGGCTCACCGTCGCCGGTGAAGAGCTCTCGGCGGCGCTGAAACTCGACCAACCCATTAACGACCCGGGAACGGGCTGGCGCCTGCTGCATCCGGTCATGATGATCACGGCGCTACTGGATTCCCGGAGCTGAACCGGCCTAGATCGGATCGATCTCCGCCTCGACCGGGTCGCTCTCGCCCTCGTCGAAGGCGTAGCGTACGCGGCGTTGCCCGCTCACGTCACGTTCGTCGACCTCGTCGTACCAGAACACCGACTCGAGACCGGCGACAGCGGCGACCATGCTGATGCGGGGCGCGTGTTTGCCGTGCAGGAGCGAGCGCGAATCGGTGTGCCCTTCGAGCGGGCCGTCGATGAACTCGGCGATATACAGGGTGGGTTCACCGGCATCGTCACGGTTGGAACTGGTCATGGCAGCCAATCTAGTCCCCTGCGGCCTGCGGCGCCCGGCATACTCGCACGTCGCGGCGCGTATTTGAGAAGTTGGCGCGCGTTCCCACGAGGGCCACAGGCGTACCGTGGGCATCCGCCGATCACGTGCTGGCTCGTACGCGTACAGTCGCACGACGTTCTGGTCTGCCCTGCTCAAGGTAGGTCGCCCATTCCTGCTGCCACTGATCCCAGTGCGTGCGGAACGCATCGCCGTCGCGGTCAAGCGCTCGTTGTTTGCGCAGGTCGTCGTCGGCGCCCAGCCACACCCGCACGTCGCTGAACGCCGCCGGCGCTGCCGCGAGGGTTCCGCAGCCTTCCACGATGAGCGGTCGGGCGGTATCAAGCGGATGCCACTCCGCCGGCTGGTTCTCGGACCAGTCGTAGCGCTGCCAGGACGCGGGCTGCCCGGCATGCCGGGGCCCGAGCACATACCGGCGCAACTGCCGGATCGCCGCGTCGAGGCCGTCCCAGCCGGGGTAGATATCGTCCATGCGCACAAGTTGCGGCGTTTGATTGCTCGGCCACTGGGCCAGGAGGGCATCGGCTAGGGTACTCTTGCCCGCGCCGCTCGGCCCGTCGATGAGGACCGTCGGGTTCGGCCCTGCAGCGGCGATGGCGTGCAGCACCGGCGCCAACAGTGCCCCGTGCGAAACGTTGCGATCAGGCATCCCACGATCAGGCAAGAACAAAGCTCCAGGTTTCGGCCCACACCGCTACGGCAATGGCGATGCCGGCGATGGCGAAGCCCATGCCCACGAGAACGGCGTCGGCGGTTCGAACCCGCGACGGCCTGGCCCAGGTGCGCGGTTCGTCGCTGCCGAATCCGCGTGCTTCCATGGCGGTGGCGAGTTTGCTGCCCCGACGAACCGAGATCACAAGCAGAGCGAATGCTGGGCCGAAGAAACGCCGGGCCGCACCGCGCACTCCGCCGCCGTCACCGACCCCGCGGGCCCGGCGGGCGAGGGAGAGCGAGTGCCAGTCTTCGATGAACATTCCCACCAGGCGAAGCCCCGCCAGGCCGCCGAGCACAAATCGGGCCGGTAGCCGCAGCACCTGGGCCAGTCCGTCGGCCAGATCGGTCGGATCGGTCGTGGCTAACAGCACGATACCCGGCAGGCCGATGGCGAGCACGCGCAGGCCAATTGCCAGCCCGAGCAGCGCCGACCCCTCCGTCACCGAGATGAATCCGAATTGCCCAAGCAGCGGGCCGGAGTCTTCGCCGTAGAGAATCGTGGTGATCGATGCCATCGGGGCGGCGATCCAGACCGGTGCGGTGCGCAGCCAGAATTGGCGGGCACTCAGGCCGCACCAGATCAGCAGCACGGCTTCGAGTAGCAGAGCAACGCCCGCCGACACCCAGTCGATCGAGAGCAGCAGGGCACAGCTCACGATGAGGGCGACGGCGAGCTTGGCGACCGGGTTGAGTCGGGCGACAACGCTTGGGCGAATCGTGGGGGTCAAGAGGCTCATGATGTTCCCACCCCGAGTCTGATTGGGTCGGTCGAGGCCAGCCGATATTCCTCGTCGGCGAGGGCGCTGACAAACTGGGCATCGTGGGTCACCGCGACGAGCGCCGTGCCAGCGTCGAGCAATTCGGCCAGAAATGCCACCAGCTCCTGCCAGGTGCGAGAGTCCTGCCCGAAGGTTGGCTCGTCGAGCACGAGCAGGCGGGGACGGGTGGCGATAACGGTGGCGACGGACATCCGTCTCTTTTCGCCGCCTGACAGGGTGAATGGGTTGGCGTCGGCGAGGTGATCGAGGCGCAGCCGGTGCATCAATTCGTCGACCCGACTGGTCTGCTCGGCCAGACTGAGCCCGAGGGCGCGCGGCCCGATCAGCAGGTCGTCTCGCACGGTAGCGGCCAGAAACTGGTGCTCCGGGTCCTGAAAGACGGTACCGATACGGTTCAACAGCTGTTTCGAGCGCCACCGATGTGGCTCGGAGTTGATGCCGGCCGCGAAAAAATCGCTCGCACGCAGCGATCCGCCGGCCGGAGCGAGCAACCCGGCGAGGGTGAGCGCGAGGGTTGATTTGCCGGCGCCGTTCGGGCCGGTCACGACGGTAGCCGTGCCGGCGGCGACGGCGAGGGTAATTCCATCGGCGACAACGGATGCCGCGCGCCGAGCAAACGGAACGCGACCGACCGCCAGCCCCTCGGCCCATAGCAGAGTCTCGGAGGCCGTGACCTGGTGGCGCGTTGGGAACCGTGGCGGAAGGGCCGGCACCCACACTCCGGCGTGCGCCAGTCTTTCACCCTGGCTCGCCAGAATCTCGCGCGTCGGGCCGTCGGCGAGCACACCTCCGGCCGGATCGAGCACGATCACACGGTCGACGATGTGCTGCCACACCTCCACTCGGTGCTCGATCACGACGAACGTCGCCCCGGAATGGTCGAGGGAACGCACGACGGCGTCGCGCACCTCGATGACACCAGCGGGGTCGAGGTTCGCGGTCGGTTCGTCGAGCAGCAGCAGCCCCGGCTGCATGGCTAACACGCCGGCCAGGGCGAGGCGCTGTTTCTGCCCGCCGCTCAGGCTCGAGGTGGGGTGGTCGAGGGGCAGGTCCAGGCCGACCTCGGCCAGGGCCTGTCGCACCCGTGGCCAGATCTCGGCGCGGGGTACGGCGAGATTCTCGCAGCCGAACGCTACGTCGTCGCCGATTCGGGCGAGCACGACCTGGGAGTCCGGGTCTTGCAGTACCAAGCCGACCCGTCCACGAGCTTCCGCTGCGCGGTGACCGTCGATGAGCAGCGAGCCCGTCTCGTCGCCGTCTTCGGCGTCGCCGAGCACCCCGGCAAGCGCGTGCACCAGGGTGCTCTTACCCGCCCCGCTGGCACCGAGTAGCAGTACCCGTTCGCCGGGCTCGATCACGAGGTCGAGGCCGGATACTGCCTGGGTGTGCCGACCAGCGTGGCGCCAGCCCCAGGCACGTGCACGAATCTGCGCGGCGCGGATGTGGGAGGCGCGACCGGGTGTGAATGACGATGGAGCAGGCATCCGTTAGCTCAGCGCGGACGCCGCCCGCGAACCCTCCCGACCGGCAGCGAACCTGCTCAGGGCGCCGGTGCGGGCCAGGCCGCGCACGGCGAGCCAGGACAAAAGCCCGGCCAGTATGGTTCCCGATACCACAGCGGAGACGAAGTAGACGGCCTTGTAGCCAAAGTCCAGTGCCGCATAGCTCGTGAAGGTCGTATCGAGCAGGCCGACCGCCACACCGGCGCCGGCGCCGGCGAGCAGCGCAACGCCGAGGCGCCAGTTGCTATACAGGAACAGGGCGAGAATTATTTCGGCGCCCAAGCCCTCAACAACGCCCCAGATCAGCGTGGAAAAGCCCCACTGGGTGCCAATGAGCATCGACACGACGGCCGCGACGACCTCGGTGTACACGGCGGCGCCTGGCTTGCGGATGATGAGACCGCCGAGCACCCCAGCAAACAACCAGCCCCCGGCCAAGAGGCCTTCGAGGCCGGGCGTGAAGGCGAGAATTGCGCTGAGCGGCGACCAGGCGAGGCCCCAGGCCCAGAAGATGATGCCGCTGGCGACACCGATGACGCTCGCGACGACGATGTCGACGACACGCCAGCGGTAGTTGCGTTTCGTGGGTCGTAGTGGAACGGATTGCTTGAGTGATGCCGTTGTTGCGTGCACTGTGACGTGCCCTTTCCGTAGGTGAATACAGGGCACGGGATCGAGAAGCCTCCCTGCGCTGGCATGATCCAGATCAGGTTCGACGGTCGAAGCTTCGATAGCTTCCTCTCAGCCCGGTGTACCGGACTCCCGTGTTCAGTTCGAGTCTAGTGCCACGCCTAGACTGACGGCATGGGAACCATGACATGAGCATCGGAATTTTGCTCGTGTTGGCGGCGCTGTATCTTCTGTTCCTGCGCCGTTTCATCCTCCGGCGTCGACGCATCGCCCAGGGTCTGCCGGTGAGTGGCCCGTGGCATTTTCCGGATTGGCTGCGCCCGCGAGTACCCCTCTGGTTGCGCCGCCGCTTCGCGCGCGCGCCGCGCCGCAGCCGTCGATTACGTCGCGAACCACGCCCGCGCCGCACTCGGCCGGGCCGCCCACACTAAACCTTCCCTGCCCGCGCTGGCGCGCCGCTCCAGCGTCAACTTCACCGGGCCCACCCGAGCTCCGCGGGCCCATGATCTACCATGGGCCCGGTGTCCGGACCCGGGCCCGGAAACAGGGAGAGGGGGGCTACTTCTTGAGGGCTCGAATTACTCGGGCCAGGGTGCGCCCGGCAATCAGCAAAAACGGAACACCGACGGCGAGCAGGGCGATGACGTTGGGTTCGAAGTGTGCGGTTCCGCCCGACTTCACATAGGCGCCGATCGGCAGCGACACTCCCCCTCCACCGCCACCGGAGCCGCCACCAGCTTCACCGGCATCGCCGCCCCCGAAGCCGTAATACACGAGTGCAACCGGTACCAGCGTCGCGCCGTCAATTTGCACGGGATCGCCGTAGGCCGATTTCACACCGGCGGAGCGGAATGTTTCTGCGAGTTTTTCCGGGAGGCTGGTCATGCCACTAGGCTACCGGCAAAGGCTACTTCTCGTCAGGCGTGAAGTGCGAGGCCGGGCGCACTGTTCCGGCGCCGAATCGTTTCGTCACGGTGTCAACGGCGAGTTCGGCGCCGCGCCAATCCTCATCCGGATCCCACAGACCCACCGACCCGGATGCCGTTCCCAGCTGCTCGGCACGCACACCAATCAGGCGCACCCGAACGCCAGAAACGGCGAGCAGATCGAATGAAGCCACGGCCTCCTCATAAATGCGCCGCCCAACGTTGGTCGGTTCGGCAAGCGTGCGCGACCGGGTGACCGTGCTGAAGTCCGTGTAGCGCAGCTTCAAGGCAACACGACGCCCGACCAGCCCGCTTCTGCGCAACCTCGCCGCGACGAGGTCACACTGCCGCAGCAATTCACTGCGCAACCGGTCGACATCCGTTACGTCGTGTTCAAAGGTGACCTCGTGCCCCACGCTTTTCTCCTCGCGTTCGAGCGTCACCGAGCGCGGATCACGACCCCAGGACAATTCGAATAGTTTGTGACCGGATGCCTCCCCCAGCGACTTCTGCAGCACCGCCAGGGGGGTGTGTGCAATATCGCCGATGACTTTCAAGCCCAGGCGCGTCAGCGCCTGCTCGGTGGCCGCGCCAACGCCCCAGAGATCGGTCACGGGCAGCGGATGCAGAAACTCGATGGTCGCCTCGGCCGGCACGACGAGCAGACCGTCGGGTTTGGCCAGGCCGGAGGCCAGCTTGGCGACGAATTTGGTCGAGGCCGCGCCGACCGAACAAACCAGCCCGGTCTCGGCAAACACCCGCGCCCGAATGAGTTCGCCGATCACCGCCGGGGAGCCGAACAGATTGGTCGCGCCGGCCACGTCGAGGAAGGCCTCGTCGATGCCGAGCCGCTCCACGAGCGGGGTCACGTCGTCGAAAATTCTCATGACCCGCGTAGAAAAATCACGATAGAGCCCCATGTGCGGTTCGAGCACGATGGCGTTTGGACACTGTCGCAGTGCGAGCACCATCGGCATGGCTGAGTTCACGCCGTAGCGCCGGGCAATGTAGTTGGCCGCCGTGACCACCGAACGGCCACCGCGATGACCCACGATCACCGGCTGGTCGACGAATTCGGGGTGGCTGAGCAGCTCGACCGACACGAAGAACGCATCGAGGTCGACGTGCAGAACGGTCGCCGAACTGTCGTCGACGTCGTCGTCCGAAACCTGCCTGCCGCTGCCGTCCTGTCTACCCACCGAAAAACCCTAACCCGATCCCAGGCGTCGGCACTACCGCCCTCGGTCAGACGCCGCTGCACCACCAAGTTTCCCATGGCGGATTCAGGAAGAACAAGGCAGTCAGTCCCTCACGGCCCAAAAACAAGCGCTCCGCGTGGAAAAAGGCCTGGATTTCCTGATTAGGTCACCGAAAAGCCACCACTAGCTCGCGAAGCAGGTTAGCCGAGAGCCGTACCGAAGATCAGGCCGAGCAGGTAAGTGACCGCGGCGGCTCCGAGTCCGATGAGCAGCTGGCGCAGGGCCCGTTTGAGCGGCGGACCACCAGAGAGCAACCCGACGACTGCGCCGGTGCCGAGCAGGGCAACGCTCACCAGCACGGTCGCCAGAATGATGGCCGCGAAGCCCGTCATACCGAACAGATAGGGCAACACGGGCAGCAGCGCGCCCGAGGCGAAGAAGCAGAAACTGGACAATGCCGCGCCGGCACCGGTTCCAATGGCCTCGTGTTCGTCGGGTATGGCGTGCTTGACGACAGTGGTAACCGGGCCCGTCGCCTGGTACGCGGTGGCCAGGTCGGCGCGAGCGTGAATCTCTGCGTCCTCCTCGGACAGGCCCCGTGCCCGGTAGACCAAAGTTAGCTCGTTGGCAGCGAGGTCGAGGTGCGAAAGCACACTCTTGGTCGGATCCGCGGGCGTTGAGGCTTCGAGAAGTTCCCGCTGGGAGCGCACCGAAACGTATTCGCCTGCGCCCATCGACAGTGCCCCGGCCAACAGCCCGGCGATGCCGGTGAATAGAATCGTCGCGGCCGGCACCCCGGTAGCTCCGATACCAAGAACTAGGGCGAGGTTGCTGACGAGTCCGTCGTTGATGCCGAAAACGGCGGCCCGGAAAGTTCCCGAGAGGCGTTTTCGGCCACGCGCAGCGAGGCCACGCACGACCTCCTCGTGCACGGTTTCGTCGGCGGCCATGGCATTGGTGGCGTCGTTATCGGCGTCGTAGGGCGAGCGCCCTTCGGCTCGTTGGGCGAGGGCAAGCACGAAGACGGAACCAAAGCGTCGGGCGAGGAGCCCGAGAAACCGGGTGCGAAACGCACCACGGCGAGGCGAGCCGATGTCGCTGCCCAGCAATTGGCGCCAGTGTTCTTCGTGCCGCCCCTCGGCGTCTGAGAGGGCGAGCAGAATCTGCCGTTCCTCGCCGGCACGGCGGTTGGCGAGGTCGCGATAGACCGCAGCCTCGGCCTGTTCGTCGGCCAGATATTGGCGCCAGCGACGGATGTCCCGGTTCGACGCGACACGCCCGTCGAGCCCGGAGCCGCCCGCCGTCCCGGAACCATCCGCATTCCCCGTACTTTCGCCGCTCACGCTTCCGGCGCTGCTTCAAGAAAGCTCTGCGGGATGCGCGCCGAGTCGTGCGGGCCGGATCCGTCGAGTCCGAAGAAGGGTTCCTCAAACCGAACGACCCAGAATTTCTCACGCACCATGGTCGGCGCGTACAGGCCGGCTCCCTCCGACTCCCCCGCCGCCACAATGACGCCGATTGGGTCATCGAGCAGGGAGTCGGGAAAGCGGGTGCGGTCCAGGTGCACGATGACCTGCACACCCACGCCGAAGGCCTGAATTGTCATCTGCTACTCGATCGCCTGGGCTCGTTCGAGCACGAGTTCGCGCACGCGCGCGGCATCCGCTTGCCCGCGCATGGCCTTCATAACCGCGCCGATGACGGCGCCGGCGGCCTGCACCTTGCCATCGCGAATCTTGGCCAGCACATCGGGCTGGCCGAGTAGAGCGGCGTCGATGGCAGCGATGAGCGCACCGTCGTCGGAGACCACGGCCAGGCCGCGGCTCTCGACGACCTCGGCTGGGGTGCCTTCGCCGGCGATGACGCCCTCGAGCACCTGGCGGGCCAACCGGTCGGTGAGGGTGCCGGCCTCAACCAGCTGGATCAGCGCGGCCAGCTGCTCCGGCGTCACCAGCGAGTCCGCGGCGACACCGGCCACGTTGGCGAGCCGGGCGATTTCGCCGGTCCACCACTTGCGCGCGGCCTGAGCGGATGCCCCGGCGGCGACGGTCGCCTCGACCGCGTCGAGCAGGTCGGAGTTGACGACGTCCTGAAATTCAAGGTTCGCAAAACCCCACGCCGCCTGCAAGCGCTTGCGGCGGGCGGCGGGCGGCTCGGGCAGGGTCAGACGCAGCTCTTCGACCCATTCACGCGACGGCGCCATCGGCAGCAGGTCAGGCTCGGGAAAGTAACGGTAGTCATCGGCGTCGCTCTTGGGCCGCCCGGCACTGGTGATGCCGGTGTCTTCGTGCCAGTGCCGAGTCTCCTGCGTGATGGTTCCGCCGCCGGCCAGCACGGCCGCCTGACGCTGGATCTCGTAGCGCACGGCGCGCTCGACGCTTCTCAGCGAGTTGACGTTCTTGGTTTCGGTGCGGGTGCCGAGCACGTTCGAGCCGCGCGGGCGCAGGGAGACGTTGGCGTCGCAGCGCACGTTGCCCTCTTCCATGCGGGCGTTGGAGACGCCGAGCGCCTTGGCGATCTCGCGAATGGCCGCGACGTAGGTTTTGCCGATCTCGGGGGCGTCGTGTTCGGCGCCCTCGATCATCTGGGTGACGATCTCAACCAGTGGCACACCGCCGCGGTTGTAGTCGACGAGCGAGTAGTCGGCCCCTTGGATGCGTCCGGTCGCCCCTCCCATGTGGGTGAGCTTGCCGGCGTCGTCTTCCATGTGGGCGCGTTCGATCTCGACGGTGACCAGACGGCCGCTCTCGAGTTCGATCGTGATCGATCCGTCATGCGCAATCGGGTCGTCGTACTGGCTGGTTTGAAAGTTCTTCGCCGTGTCGGGGTAAAAGTAGTTCTTGCGAGCGAACCGCGAGTGCTCCGCAATTTCACAGCCCAAAGCCAGCCCCAAACGGATACTGGATTCCAGCGCCTTCTTGTTCACCTGCGGCAGACCGCCCGGCAGGCCGAGGCAGGTGGGGCAGGTGTTCGTGTTGGCGCCGGAGCCGAACTCGTTGGCGCAGCCGCAGAACATTTTGGTTTTAGTGTTCAGTTCAACGTGTACCTCGAAGCCGAGCACCGGCTCGAACAGTTCGAGTGCTGTGTCGAAGTCCATCAATTCAGCCCGGTTCTTCTTTTCTGCGTTGGGCATCAGACGGCTCCTTCTTCGCTGGCAAACATTTCGGTTGGGGTCAGAGCCGGTGCCTGGCTGAGCATGGTGTGCCCCCAGCGTTCTTCAAGCAACTGCTCGATGGCCGCGCCGACGGTGTAGAGGCGGGCATCCGCTTTGGCGGGTGCCATGATCTGCAGGCCGACCGGCAGACCGTCTTCGGGTGCGAGGCCCATCGGGATGCTCATGCCGGGCACTCCGGCAAGATTCGCCGGGATGGTCGTCACGTCGTTGATGTACATGGCCATCGGGTCGGCGAGCTTCTCACCGAACTTGAACGCGGTGGTCGGGGCGCTCGGTGACATCAGCACGTCGACCTGGCTGAACGCGGCGGCGAAGTCACGCTGAATGAGCGTGCGTACTTTCTGCGCGCTGCCGTAGTAGGCGTCGTAATAGCCGGCGCTGAGGGCGTAGGTGCCGAGAATGATGCGGCGCTTGACCTCGGGGCCAAAACCCGCCTCGCGGGTGGCGCTCATCACGTGCTCGCTGGTGAGCGAGCCGCTGTGCGGGTTAACCCGAATGCCAAAGCGCACCGAGTCGAAGCGGGCCAGGTTGCTCGACGCTTCGGCCGGCAAAATAAGGTAGTAGGCCGCGACGGCGTACTCGAAGTTCGGGGCCGAAATTTCTGTAATCTCGGCGCCGGCGGCGACGAGCAACGCGAGGGTCTCGTTGAAGCGTTGCGTGACACCAGCCTGGAAGCCATCGCCGGAGAGTTCTTTGATGATGCCAACGCGGAGGCCTTTGAGGGCGCCGTCCTTGAGTCCTTCGCGGGCGGCGACGGCCATCGAAGGCCAGCTCTCGGTCAGCGAGGTCGAGTCGAGCGGGTCGTGACCACCGATGACATCGTGCAGCAGGGCGGCGTCGTAGACCGTGCGGGAAACCGGACCGACCTGGTCGAGGCTGGAGGCCAGGGCGATCGCACCGTAGCGGGAGACTCCGCCGTAAGTGGGCTTGACGCCGACCGAACCGGTTACAGCGGCGGGCTGGCGGATCGATCCGCCGGTGTCGCTGCCGAGGGCGAGCGGTGCTTGAAAGGAGGCGACGGCCGCGGCTGAACCGCCACCGGAACCACCCGGGATGCGGTCGCGGTCCCAGGGGTTGCGAGTGACGCCATAGGCGGAGTGTTCGGTCGATGACCCCATGGCGAACTCGTCCATGTTGGTCTTACCGAGCAGCACCAGGCCGGCCGCACGCAGGCGGGCGACAACGGTCGCGTCATAGGGCGGAACCCAGCCCTCGAGAATTTTCGACCCGGCAGTAGTGGGCATGTCCCGAGTAGCGAGCACATCTTTAATCGCGATCGGCACTCCGGCGAGCGGGTTCAACGTTTCGCCGGCAGCACGGCGGGCGTCGACCTGGGCGGCGGTCTCAAGGGCGGCGTCGGCGGCGACGTGTAGAAAAGCGTGCAGGTCGGCGTCGACGGCCGTGATGTGGTCGAGGTGGGAGCGGGTCGCTTCAACCGCGCTGACCTCCTTGCGCACCAGCAGGTCGCTCAGCGCGGCGGCGGAAAGTTTGGTGAGATAGGGCATGGTTATTCCTCGTCCAAAATAGCGGGCACACGGAATTTGTCGCCGGCGCGGTCTGGGGCACCGGAGAGAGCTTGCTCGACCGTCAGAGACGGCACGACAATGTCTTCACGGAACACGTTGGTCAGCGGCATCGGGTGACTCGTGGCCGGGGTGTCAGCGGTGGCCACCTCAGAGACCTTGGCGATCGAGTCGACAATCTGCCCGAGGTCGTGGGTGAGATTGGTGATCTCAAGGGGGCTGAGGTCGATCCGGGCAAGGTACGCCAAATGGGCAACCTGCTCGGCCGTGATTTCAGACATGGTGCTCCGATACGGATCGTGGTGGACATTTCAATCTTATTCGTCAGCGCCGCCAGCCCATGCGCACCACCTTTTCACGCGACTGGTGAAGTTCGTCTCGGCTCCGCTGTGGACGAGGCACCGGTCGGCCGCTTCGCGCTGATCACATGACGAGTGGTGTCACCAATGACAGGAAGAGAGACTTTACGGTGCCAATAAATCCGAGGTGAAGCGGCCGTGCAGAGCACTCTGGCAGGTTCACGGGTAATCATCATGAAGCGGAACCGAAGTGGAACCGTACTCTCGATGCGAGATCTGATTGTACGAAGTATCGAGGAACGTCAAGCGACCGCCTGTAAATACACAATTTGGAGGAAAGCGCATGCGCGATACCGACTTTTTTGACGGCATCCGGGTACCTGTCATTGGACAGGGAACCTGGTATCTCGGTGAAGATGCCACGAAGCGAGTCACGGAAGTGGCGGCCCTTCGGGCAGGGATCGACGCTGGCCTGACCGTGATCGACACCGCCGAAATGTATGGCGACGGCGCCTCCGAGGAATTGGTCGGCGAGGCCATCCGCGGTCACCGCGATGAGGTCGTGCTGGTCAGCAAGGTGTACCCGCACAACGCGAGCCGCAGCGGCGTTGTCGCTGCGTGCGAGCGCAGCTTGCGACGGCTTGGAACCGATCGACTCGATGTCTATTTGCTGCATTGGTCCGGCAGTTTTCCACTCCTCGAAACCGTCGACGGGTTCGAACGGCTCCGTGCGGCTGGCAAGATTCGGAGCTGGGGTGTATCGAATTTTGATCGTGACGAGCTGAAGCAAGCGCCTCATGGATGTGCTACCAATCAGGTGCTCTACAACCTGGGCAGTCGAGGCATCGAGTTTGATCTCCTACCCTGGCAGCAACGCATGGGCATGCCGCTCATGGCTTATTCGCCACTCGGCCAGGGACCGTCCTTGCTCGAGCATCCACTATTGACCGAGATCGGAGAGCGCCACGGAGTGACGGGTGCCCAAATTGCACTGGCCTGGGTCATCAGACAACCCGGCGTCATCGCGATTCCCAAGGCTTCGTCGATCGAGCATGTACATCAGAACGTCGGTGCGGGCGCGGTAGTTCTCGATGCCGAGGATTTAGCATCCCTGGATAATGCATTTCCGGCGCCCCGCAGCAAGCAGCCGCTCGATATTCTGTGACGCCGTCCACTCTGTCGTGACGAGCGTTTTGGCGCAGTCGCGTTCCATTGATCCGGTCAGAGCGCTGTCGCGCCCCTGAGACGAATGCTGGCAGGTTAACTTCGATCATGATAAAACTGAGTTATTCCCACTTTCCGCGCAGCATCAGACTGCCTGGACATTCATCCATTGAAAACCTCCGAAAGTGAAGACGGACCGTCCGTCTCTCACGGTCATGACATTCAGGGAGTGAAGAGAAATGAAGGCAGTTGTTTACAAGGGTCCGAACGACGTCAGTGTTGAAGACGTTCCTGATGCCAAGATCGAACGTCCCACTGACGTTCTCGTCCGCATTACGGCAACAAATATTTGCGGTTCGGATTTGCACATGTACGAAGGACGCACCGATTTTGAGGTGGGCCGCACGTTTGGTCACGAGAACATGGGCGAGGTCATCGAGATCGGAAACGGCGTCGACGCCGTCAAGATCGGCGATCGAGTCGTGCTGCCGTTCAATATATCTTGCGGGTTTTGCAAGAATTGCGAACGCGGTTTCACCAACTACTGCATGACCACTCAACCAGACCCGGTCGGCGCCGGCGCCGCCTACGGCTTCGCCGGAATGGGTCCGTACCCCGGCGGGCAGGCCCAAATGCTGCGTGTGCCCTACGGCGACAGCAACTGCCTGCGCCTGGGTGATGACGCAGTGGAAAAGCAAAACGATTACGTGATGCTCTCGGACATCTTTCCGACCGGCTACCACGCTACCGAAATGGCCGGCGTGATTCCCGGCGACACGGTCGTGATCTACGGTGCAGGTCCGGTCGGGCTCATGGCGGCTCTGTCTGCCACAATCAAGGGCGCCAGTAAAGTCTGGGTCGTGGACCGACGCCCAGACCGGCTGGCTCTCGCCGAGCAGATCGGCG
>NZ_PJJO01000052.1 GCF_002929535.1 Cryobacterium sp. Y11 | reverse complement strand
CGGATTCGCCGGCGGGGCTTTTTCAGATCCAGGCATCGTCACCGACGATGACGCCGCCATCGTCAAATAACGCGACGGACAACACCCTACCAACAGGAGGGGTTCGCCTGGCTCGCGTTCCTCTGGAAGCATCAGCTCGGCGGGGTGCTCGCCGACGACATGGGGCTGGGCAAGACCCTGCAAACCCTCGCGCTGCTGGTGCACGCGCACACCACGGCGCCGTTTCTGGTGGTGGCGCCGACATCCGTTGTGGCCAACTGGCTCAACGAGGCAACCCACTTCACGCCCGGGCTGCGGGTGCGCACACTCACCGCCACCGAGGCGAAAAGCGGCCGACTGATAGCGGATGCCGCCACCGACGTTGACGTGCTCGTCACCTCCTACGCGCTGTTCCGTCTCGATTTCGACGCGTACCAGGCGGTGACCTGGGCCGGCCTCATTCTCGACGAGGCGCAATTTGTGAAGAACCGCACCAGCCGCGCCTATGCCTGCGCCAAGGAGCTGAACACACCCTTCAAACTGGCCATCACCGGCACTCCGATCGAGAACAACCTGATGGACCTGTGGTCGCTGTTCAGCATCGTGGCGCCCGGCCTGTTCGCATCATCACGCAAATTCACCGAGGACTATGTGCGGCCGGTGACCCGGGGCGAGAGCCCGGAGCGACTCGCGAAGCTGCGCCGACGCATCCGCCCGCTGATTTTGCGCCGCACCAAGGACGTCGTTGCTCGCGATCTGCCGCCCAAGCAGGAGCAGGAGCTACAGATCGCCCTGAACCCGGCACACCAGAAGCTCTATGACACTTTTCTGCAGCGGGAACGGCAGAAACTGTACGGGCTGATCGAGGAGCTCGACAAGAACCGGTTCATCATTTTTCGCTCGCTCACCCTGCTGCGGCTGCTGAGCCTTGACGCCTCACTCGTCGATAAGAAGTATGCCGGCGTGCGCTCGAGCAAGCTCGACGCCCTGTTCGAGCGGCTCGACGACGTCATCTCCGAGGGGCACAAGGCCCTGGTTTTCAGCCAGTTCACCTCGTTTTTGAAGCTCGTCGCTGCCCGGCTCGATGCGCTGGGTGTTCCGTATTGCTATCTCGACGGGTCGACGCTGCGGCGCAGCGAGGTGATCGACCGGTTCAAGAGCGGCGTGGCCCCGGTGTTTTTGATCAGTCTCAAGGCCGGCGGATTCGGCCTCAACTTGACCGAAGCCGACTACGTTTTTCTGCTCGACCCATGGTGGAATCCGCAAACGGAGGCGCAGGCCATCGACCGCACCCACCGCATCGGCCAGACCCGCAATGTCATGGTCTACCGGCTCGTCGCCACCGGCACCATCGAGGAGAAAGTGATGGCCCTCAAAGCGCAGAAGGCCCAGTTATTCACCGCGGTGCTCGACGACGACGCCATGTTCAGCACCGCGCTGACCGCGGACGACATTCGTGGGCTGCTCGAGCCCTGACCGCGGTCCGGCGCATAACTCCTGCAATTTGCGGGCGAACTGCTCCAAACCGGCTGTTTGGGGCCGACCAGGATTTTCTGCAGGAGTTATGCGCTAGCGAGCCAGCATCTGCTCACGCTGGCTCGGCAGGGCTAGACGTTGCTGGACGCCGCCCAGAGGTTGATGCCGTTGTCGACGGCGTGCACGTCGATGGCGGTCAGCTCCTCTGCACTGAACTCGAGGTTCTGCAGTGCCCCCACGTTGGTTTCGAGCTGGGCTACCGACGATGCTCCGATGAGCGCACTCGTCACTTCGGAGCTGCGCAGAACCCAGGCCAAGGCCATCTGAGCGAGCGACTGACCGCGCTCGGAGGCGATCTCGGTCAACGCCCGAATGTGCCCCAGCGCCTCGGTGCTCACCATGGACTTTTTCGCCGAACCCTCCCGCGCCACGCGCGAGTCCGCCGGGATACCCCCGAGGTAGCGGTCGGTGAGCAGACCCTGGGCCAGCGGCGAGAACGCGATGCAGCCGGCTCCGATGTCGTCGAGGGTGTCAAGCAGGTCGTCCTCGACCCACCGGTTGAACATGGAATAGGAGGGCTGGTGAATCAGCAGCGGCGTACCGAGGTCGGCCAGAATCGTCGCGGCCTGTCGGGTGCGCTCCGGCGAGTAGGACGAGATGCCGGCGTAGAGGGCGCGGCCGCTCGTGACGGCGGTGTGCAGCGCGCCCATGGTCTCTTCGAGCGGGGTGTCTGGATCGGCGCGGTGGGAGTAGAAGATGTCGACGTAGTCGACTCCCATGCGGCTAAGTGACTGGTCCAGGCTCGACAGCAGGTATTTGCGGCTGCCGAAGTTGCCGTAGGGGCCCGGCCACATGTCGTAACCGGCCTTGGTCGAGAGCACAACCTCGTCGCGGTGCGCCGCGAAGTCCTCGCGAAATAACTGGCCGAAGTTCGTTTCGGCCGAGCCGTAGGGGGGGCCGTAGTTGTTAGCGAGGTCGAAATGGGTGATGCCGAGGTCGAAGGCGCGGCGCAGAATGGCCCGCTGCGTTGCGAGTGGTTTGTCATCGCCGAAGTTCTGCCACAGCCCGAGGGAGATGGCCGGAAGTTTGAGGCCGCTGCGCCCGGCGCGACGGTAGGGCATGGACTCGTATCGAGAGTCGTTAGCAAGATAAGTCATCTGACCATGATCCCATTATTTTGTGTTGCTACGCCAGATGCGCCGCCCATTTCGGCTTCGTTGCGTTCGGCGTCGACGTGATCGCGCAGGTAGCCGGCGAATCCTCCCGGCGCTGATCGCGCTGCACTCGATCCAGCGCCTGCCGAACCCCCTCACGGCGAGCCACCCCCACCGCTTCAGCCTCGATCTCGTGGCGAATGAAGTCTCTCCACTGTGTGGCCACGCGTGCCGACAGGTCGGTGCGGTGATCGAGAACAAGGAGCACGGGAACGACGATCGCCACGGCGTTGATAGGCTCGGCGTCGATAGGCACGGGACCCGTCACGGGACCAAGCCGTCTCGTTGGGCCACCGACAGGGCAGGGCGGGGCTCGTAGACCTCCAGCACGAAATCACGTTCCAGATGATGCACCGTGCGCTGCAGCCCGACCACGTGGGTGAGCTGGGCGTGAACGGCGTCACCGGTGAGCGGGTATTCGGCCACCGGATGCCGCCAGTGACAAGCCACGAGCACGCCACCGGGCGCGAGACTGGCCCGGCACCGTTCGAGCAGGCTGCGCAAGTCGGTTTCCGAGCAGTAGTACCCCATTTCCGACAGCACGATCAGCCCGAACTCCCCGTCCGGCCAATCCCCCGGCAGCGTTCTACATTCAAACCTCACATTGGAGCGCCCTGCCAGTCGTTCTCGCGCAATGCCGAGAGGCTTTTCGACCACATCGATTCCCAGCAGGGAATCGCAGCGGTCGGCCAGTTCGGCGGTGAGCACGCCGGTTGAGCAGCCCAGTTCGAGCGCTGTGCCGAACCGTTGCCGGGGCAGAGCCGCAATCAGTGCCGCTCGTTTGCGCTTCTCGTACCAGCGGGATTCAAAGCCCCACGGGTCGGATCCCGAGGCATAGAGGTCATCAAAAAACGGGGCCGTGAGGCTCTGATTCGAGTCGGCCTTGGCCGGAGTGACGCCGCGCGCCGGCTTCGGCGCACGAGGACGCTCGGTTAAAGATTCGGTCGCGACGGGCAGCTTTTTCTCCAGAAGCGTTTCGAAGTCCCGAGCGAAGTGCGCTCGAAAGCCGGCCGACAGAATCGCTTCATCACCGGGAGAATCCGACAGGGGCCCGACCTGGCTGCGCTGCAATGCCAGGGCGCGAGCTTTAGATTTACGTTCCGCCGCAATCAGGGGAAACACCCGCACGGTCTCGCCGGACCACACCGCGGCATCCGGGGTCGACCAATGCCAGGCCCAGATCGGGTATTCAAACAGACGCGCACGACCGTGACGCGCCGCACGCTCTGCGGCCGCACTGGCCGCGGCATGATCCGGATGCCCATCGGCCCGCCACGGCGCCATGATCCAGGTGGAGTCGCCAGCAGCACCAATCGCCTCCGCGATCGCAGCCTCGGCGATGTCCACGTGCTCGGACAATTGGCCATCGGGCAGTTCAAGCAGGTGTACCTGGGCGTTGGGAGCCAGGTGGGCGAGGGCATCCGTCACCTCGATGCGGCGGATCTGTGCGAGCCGGGCTGCGTCATGAGTCGGTGATTGCGGATGCGACGCCTCACCGTTGCTGAGCACAATAACAACGATCGGCAGGGGAAGCTGCGCAACGTGAGCGATCAATCCACCGACCCCGAGGCTTTCGTCGTCGGGGTGCGCTGCGATGACGACGAGGCGCTCGAGGCCGGCCAGGTTTAGCTGGCCAAAGTGATCCGGCCAGTTGGCTGCCTCCCAGATTTTCTCCGGCGTCCCGCTGTCGGAATGATCGAAATTCACCATGGTGTATTCCCCCTCGTGACGAGCATCTGACCCAACGCAGCATCATCGCGTTCGGCGTGGTATTGGCGCACATATAGTTGCAGGTCGGCCAGCGGACACCACGGCTTGCTGCCATCGAGCCGCCACCGGTCGCCGAACCGGGTGGCCGTGAGAAGCGCGCCGGGCATCTCGGCTGCGAACACTCCCCAGGTCTGCTCTGGCCGCGTTGGGTGACCAGCCGTGTGCAGGTTCGATGCAAGCGTCATGACACCCCTCTCAACTCATGAAGCGCCCTCGTGAACGGCGTGGGTCAAGAGGCCGTGGACGTGGCCGTGCGGCGCTTACGCGGTTTGCGGTTCTCAGCGCTGACCATCCAGGAATACTGCTCGAGCTTCTCGATGAACGCGTGCAAGAGGTCGGCGCTCGTTGGGTCTTCCTCATCGATCTCATCGTGCACCTTGCGCATGTTGTCGACGGTAGCGTCGAGCCGTTCGGTGATGAGCGTCACCGTCTCGGTCGTGTCGACTTCGCCATCGGGAAACTTCGGCAGGTTGGTGGTTGCGGTGACCGTCTCGCTGCGGCCATCTGGCATGGCGTCGAGGGCGCGCATCCGCTCGGCAACTTCATCGGAGAATTCGCGGGCATCCAGGATGATCTCGTCGAGTTGCAGGTGCAGGTCGCGAAAGTTCTTGCCGACGACGCTCCAGTGCGCCTGTTTGCCCTGCACGTGCAACTCGATCAGGTCGACCAGAATAGATTGTAAGTTTTTGCTGAGTGTTTCCGAGGCTTGCATGGTGTCCTCTCAAGTGTGGGTAATTGCGACGCGACCATATCACCGGAGTCGATTTCCGGGCCAGAATGCCACCACCTGCCGCGGATCGCAGACCCGAATTGCTACCCCTCGGACTCACGCGTCCTTCGGTGCTTTCGCCTGCCGCGGGGCGCGCGGTGTGCTGTACTTCTTGTGCACGGTCTGCGGGGCTGTGCCGAGGATGCGCGCGATCTCCGCCCAGGTACAGCCGCCGTCCCGCATCGCGGCGACCGAGGCGCTCACGCGCAGGTTGGCTTCTTTGCGGTCGAGGATCGCGCGTTCCAGGTCACGTTCCAGCGCCCGATAGGGACGGGCTATGTGTTCAATCGATCGCTCGCCGGAGTCTGTCTCATTGGCGGACCCGTCGGAATTACTCGGGGCAATATTGGTCATCGGCAACCCTTCCTCTGAAGAAATGTAGGCCGACGCCGACGCCACGTCAACCGGTTTGCATAAACACGCTGACGCATCCGCTAATTAGGATGTGGTCGGGAATTCGAACGTGAGTGCGTGTGTGGCAGAATCGTCTGCATGACACTCGAGCGGAGCCCCGGAACGGTCGTTTCGGTCAGCCGCGACGACCAGCGGAATCGACCTGATGACCCTACCGCTCGGTACTCTGCTGCACGTTGGAGAGATGGCCGTGGTCACCATCACCGGCATGCGCAGCCCGTGCTCGTTCATTAGTAGCTACCAAAAAAGCCTGATGAAGCAGCTCATCAGAACGAATGCCGCCGGCAGCGTCGAGCGCCGCGGTGGCATTATGGGTGTCGTCACCGTCGGCGGTGAGGTGACTCCCGGCGACTCCATCCGGGTGCAGCCGCCCGCCGGCGAGCACCTCGCTCTCGGGGTCGTCTCGCGCAACCGCCCGCCGCATGGCCGGGTCGCGAAGACCGGTCACACCATTCGTGGAAGGTCGCGACGGGCGGATTTTCGCTACTGCGCGTCAGCGGAGCTGTGGAACCACGGCGGGTAGACCGCAACCTTGGGCTTGAACGAGCTGGCCTTCAAGATGCCTCGCACGGTCTCACGCACGTTGTCATTGCAGACGCCGATGAGCGTAATGAGCTCCATCGGCACGGCATCGGGCACGAGCAGTTCGGCTTCGAGAATCATCTCGCCGTCTGCTTCGGCTCGCAGGGTCTGCAGCATGCGTTCAGCCGTCGCCGGCGTGGCGCCGAACCGGGTCAGCGCGTTCGAGGCGTCACCGTTGGTGACGGCGACCACGGGAATGACGCGAGGGGTCTCGTCGTCGGGAACATCAGCATCCGCCGCCGGCGACGCAGCGAGGGCCGCGATTCCCGCGTTGATCTTCTTGACCGTGCTGACGAGCATGATGAAATCAAAGGCTTCTGAACCATGCTCGTCGAGAGCCAGGCGCGCATCGGCAGCCTCGGCACGCACACTCTCCCAGACGGTCGCGTTCGGCGAGAGAAAGAACGGCACGTAGGCGGCGATGCTGCGGCCGTCGCCGGCGACGCGGGCTTCCCGGCGGGATTCCCGCGTCGCGGGAGCCGAGATATCCACAGCCGGGCGCGTGGTGAGAGCCTCGTTGGCCAGCAGGCTCCCGTCCTGCAAAATCGCGG
Source organism: Cryobacterium sp. Y11 (assembly GCF_002929535.1). Lineage (GTDB taxonomy): Bacteria > Actinomycetota > Actinomycetes > Actinomycetales > Microbacteriaceae > Cryobacterium. Next base: position 139,720 of record NZ_PJJO01000052.1, on the reverse strand, counting down.
CGAGGTTGCTGATGTGGGTGAGGTGGTAGACACGCTGCTCGTCCACGTTGTCCGTGGAGACCGTGACGGCGGGCACAGCACGCACGGACCGGGCGGCGGGAGGGCGCGTGGCCGGCGCGCTCCGAGTCGTCGGGGCGACGACCTCTGGCCGAGGGTCGCGCAGTGACGACAGCTTCACGGCGCGCACACGCTTAACAGGAACAGCGGGCTCCGTGATGGCTTTGGGAAAGCAGAGGGCGCATAACTGGCCCTCGAGTCCGTGGATGCATTCGTCGTCCAAGTGCCAAAACCTTTCGTTGCGAAGGTTAGCGCAGTCCGGAAAAGCCGAACGCGCATACCGCCTATCAACGTTACGTTCATTTGGGCGGCAGCGGTGACCGTTCTTTAGTTTTCGGGCGGCCCAACATGAACAACGAGGCCCGCCTCGGTGACCTCAATGCGCAGGTGATCGAGCCCGGGAACGATCAAATCGGCATCCAGCCCGGCCGCGGGATACGTTCCCACGACGCCGATCGTGGTGCAGCCGGCCGAGCGACCGGCCTGGAGTCCCGCCGGCGCATCCTCAATCACCAGGCAGCGAAGCGGGTCGAACCCCAGCCGCGCCGCGCCCGTCAGAAACGGCTCGGGATTGGGCTTGCCGAGGGGCGTGTCGTCGATTGTCACGATCACCTCTGGTGCCGGAAAAGCGGATGCCGCCAGCCGAGCCACGGCCAGCGGCCGCGCGCAGGACGTGACGATCGCGCGCCGAGCTTCCGGCAGGCTCAGCATCAGCGCCGCCGCCCCTGGAAGCACGGTGATGTCGTTGGTGTCCTGGATTTCCAGGGTCAGAACGCGCGCGATCGCCTCGTCGACCCGGTCGGCCGGCACGAGTTCCTCGATAATGTCGCGCGCCGGACGGCCGTGAGCGGTGTCGTTTTTTGCCACGCCCCATTCGCTGGCCCAGGTGGCCCAGGCGCGGTTGACAGCTGGCGTCGAGTCGATCAGGGTGCCATCCATGTCGAAGAGCACCGCGTCGAAGGTGCGTCCCTGCAAAACGTTGTCGGTGGTCGAGCTCGTGTGGGGCATCCACTGTCCTTTCGTCGGGCGTTAGTTCAACGCTAGTCGACGAACGACCGGGGCCCGTTGGGGGCTAGATGCTGAAGTCGGCGTCCTCAAACGACGGGAAGGCGGCGGGGTCGGCAACGTGATGCGCGGCATGCGTCTGCATGATCGGCTCATCGAGATAGGTCGCCGTCACCAGAATGGGCATGTGATCGGAGGTGCCCTGCGGCAGGGTCTCGACATTGATGATTGCCACGCCCATCGAGGTTGCCAGATCGAAGTGTCCGCGAAAGAACTTATAACGAGTGTAGGTGCGCGTGTCACTGAGGGTGAGATCGTAACCGGATTGGTTCACCTTGTGGCCGAGTTTGCCCTGAAAAATCGGATAGTTATAGTCCCCGACCATCAGGGTCGGCAGACCGGGGCCAAGAATGCTCAGTTCTTCGTGGGCCGTGCGAATCTGCTTGCGGCGTAGGGAGTTGAGGGCGGTCAGCGGCGCTGCGTGGAAGGATGCTACGACCAGCTCACGCTGCGCGACATTATCGATCAGTCGGGTGGCGATCAGCCGCTCGTGCGCTGGCGCCGCGAGGTGATCGTGCAGCGACTTTTTGAGCGCAAAGGCCTGCGTCTTGACCGCCGTGAAGCGGTCCCTGTTGTAGTAGATGGCCAGGCCGAGTCGGTTGCGGCGGGTCGAGTCGGCCAGGTGCAGATTGCCGACCTCGGCCGGCAGGTCGATCGTGTTGCACTCTTGCAGGCACAGAATGTTCGGACTGTAACGTTCGGCCAATGCGACAAGTTCGCCGCTGGCACGATTCTTGCGGAGGTTGTAGCTAATGACCCTCATGGCACCCGTCTCAGACTTGATGGCTAGGCATCAAGCCTACGACTCTCTCCGCGGTTGAAAATGAACTTCCATCGTCACGTGCAATATACGCAGGCGGCATCCAGTCTCGGCTAGCCCGCTCCGACGATGAACATGGTGGCGATGAAAACGAGACCGGCAGCCAGAAATGTGATCGTGGTGTAGCCCAGAATGTCGCGCATCTTCAGCCCGGCGATCGCCAGTAGGGGCAGCGCCCAGAATGGCTGGATCATATTGGTCCATTGGTCACCATAAGAAACAGCCATGATGGCAACCGAGGGGTCGACGCCGAGGCGATCGGCGGCGTCGAGCATGATGGGACCCTGCACCGCGAACTGGCCGCCGCCGGAGGGTACGAAAAAGTTCACCAGTCCGGCCGCGAGCAGGGCCATTACGCCGAAGGTCGCCGGAGTCGACACGTTGACGAAGAAGTCGGAGAACACTTCGATCAACCCGGATCCGACCATCATGCCGAGGATGCCTGCGTAGAGCGGAAACTGCAGCAAAATATCGCCGACATTGGAGGCGGCATCTTTGGTGAGCCGAATCAGCTCAAACGGATTCCGCACGAGCAGAAATATCAGCGCAAGAAACGACCAGTTGACGATGTCGAGGGTGAGGGTTCCCCCCTCCACGAAGTGGATGACCAAATAGGCCACGAGCGCGAGCCCAACGATCAGGGTCAGGATGCGGCTGGCATCGAGCCGGTCAGCGGGCGTCACGATCTTTTCCTCGGCGACCTGTTTCACCCGCGCATCGACCTCGAGCACGAAGATGGGAGCGTTGCGTCTGGGGGCGACAAGGGCCAGGGCGAGCGCCACCACCAGGATGGTACTGATGGCGGCCGTTATATTCCACACGGAGAATGTAGTGTCCCCGAGCGGAATCGTGCGGCCGAGGTGCTCGGCGAGAAAGGATCCGTCCGTGGCTGCGGTGAGCGGCCCCGACCCGGAATAGCCCATGTGCCAGATCACGAAGCCGGAGTAGCCGGCAGCGACAAGAAGCGGAAAGTGCACCGGAACACCCTTAGCCCGCAGCTGAAAAGCAACTTCCTTGGCGAGCAACCCACCGACGACAAGGCCGAGACCCCAAGTAATGAGGCACGCCACCGCAGCGACCGTAAACACAAAAACGTAGGCCTGCAACGCCGTGCGCGGCACGCCGCCCAGACGCACGAGCAGCCGGTGCATCAGGGTGGTATTGGCCAGAATATGACCAAGCAAGAGCACAAGCGCCATCTGCGTCATGAAGGAGAGCAGGCCGGCGAGCCCGTCACCCCAGCTGCGCACGACAACGATCAGGCCGGAATTGGTCAGCGTCAGAGCGAGAATGGCCACGATCACGGTGAGCACGATTACGAAGACCAGGGCGCTTGGAATGAATCGTTCGACTAGCGAGTTGATGGGGCGCATAAACGCGGCAGCCGGTCCGGTGGCGCGTTTTTCGCTGGTAGATGACACGAAGTATCCCCTAATTTGCTACAACATTGTGGCTCAGCGCGACTGCACTGGTCTTAAGAACGTAGCAGGCCGATCATGGTCACCCCCGGGCGAGGCGCCGCTCTCTTACCGAAAAGTAGACTTGGGGGGCCGCAGCGTTCTGCGGCGAACACGAGGGAGCCGCATGACCCAGAACGATATCGTTCTCGTTCGCCACGGACAAACCGACTGGAGCATCTCCGGCCAGCACACCGGACGCACCGACGTTCCCCTGACCGATTTTGGCCGTGCGCAAGCGGATGCCCTCGGCGAGATGCTCGACGGCCAACACTTTGATCGGGTCTATTCCAGCCCGCTCGTGCGCGCCTGGGAGACCATGGAACGAGCAGGCTACGCCAGCCAGGGCGTGGCGAGCGACGACGTGCTCGAATGGGACTATGGGGTCTATGAGGGCCGCCGCACCATCGACATCCGCTTGGAAATACCGGGCTGGACAGTGTGGGAGAACCCAATTTTCGGCGGTGAGACCGTTGAGGAGGTGGGTGCACGCGCCGATCTCGCGATCGAGGAATGCCTGGCCGCCGAGGGCCGCGTGGCTATTTTTGCCCATGGCCATTTTCTGCGCGTAATGGCCGCGCGCTGGATGGGCCTGCCGGCGATCGCGGGCAAGAGCCTCAGCCTCGGCACCGCGACCGTTTCCACGCTCGGCTGGGAACGCGAGACTCGCGTGTTGCAGATGTGGAACGATGCCTGCCACCTGAGCTCGATGGACCCGGTCGTCTAGCTAGCGCACCGGTACCCAGGTACCCTTGACGCGCTCCGTGACCAGCGACGCCCGCAACTCGGCGACGATCCGCAGGTCCGCCACCACGTGGGCGCCGATCTGCAGGGCCGCCGCCGAGTCATCCGCTGCGAAACGCACGATAATCCGGGCCGCGCCGGCGACGATGGTGAGGTCGGAGGCCTCCACCGTGGTGAATTCGGCCGCTGCTGCTGCCGCACGGGGCACGACCGAGGCTGGCGCGGTTCCCGGGTGCAGGGAGTCGATACTCATGGTGACGCGATAAGAAGGCATGGTTTGAGGGTACGGGCAGCGGATGCCTACCCACGGCACACTCAGGCGCCCGGCCTAAGATTGTCGCATGACGCAAACCACTACCCCCGCTGGTCGAATCACGATGTACGGAGCGGAGTGGTGCGGCGACTGCCGCCGTTCCAAGTCATTGCTCGACCGTCTCGAGGTGGACTACGACTACGTCGATCTGCTACTCGTCGATGAGGGGGCAGACCGGGCCCGCGCCATCAGCGGGCGCACCAACATTCCCGTCATCGTGTTTCCCGACGACACTCATATGGTCGAGCCGAGCGACGCCGAGGTGCGCACCAAGCTCGTGGCGCTCGGCCGCATCAGCTGACGCAGCAACCCACCAGCGTGAGCTGACCGGCTTCGGCGAGCGGATGGCCGCGGCCGGCTCGCCACAGATACCGGTGGCGTTCGTGATACTGTCAGCGCAGATAGCACGGGGGGTCGCCATGCACGCAACGGTCACACAGAGCTCGCGCCGCGTTCCCCTGTCGCTGTGGCTGAGCATGGTCTTGTTCGTGCTGTATAGCGCCCTTGGCATTGCAGTGTGCGTATCGATCGCGACCGACCCACTCGTTCTGGTGGCACTGCTGACCGTGTCGCCACTCCTGTTCATCGGCATGGTCGTCTCCGTGGTCGACATCGTGCGCACCCGCACGCGCGGCGACGCCGACCAGTCTTACACCCGCCTGCAGTGGGTGGGCCTTGCCCTCTTGGTCGTGGCGATGCCGATCTGGATGGCCATCGCCATCCTGGTCGCCACGCTGGCTTAGCTTCTGCACGCGCACGAGTGGGGCGCCCGGGTCGGGCGCCCCACTCGGTTAGCGGCGCACGATCGAGCGCAGCAGGCGCACGGCCACCGAGAGCGAAGCCATGTCGTCTTGAGCGAGCGAGTTGACCTCTTCGAAAACGCTGCGAGCACGGCCGAGCTGTTCGGCGTTTCGCGCTTCCCAGGCGAGGAGCCGCTCGTCGGGAGCGCCGGCATCCGTTTCATCGAGCACTGCCCTGGTCATATCGGCGACGGTCGAGTACAGGTCGTCGCGCAGGGCTGCGCGCGCGAGGGCCTGCCAGCGGTCCTTGCGCGGGAGGGCCGTGATGCGCTCAAGGAGGTTGTCGACGCCAAACCGGTTGTAAACCTCGTAATACACGGCGGCAACATCGGCAATCGGTGCGTTCGCCTTGGCGGCGATCTGGGCCACATCGAGCAATGCGTACGCCTCGAACAGCTCAGACCAGCGCCGACCGAGGCCTTCAGGCACGCCCCAGTCGCGGGCCTGCTCACCCTGAGTCTCGAGACGCTTCAGGTCGTTGCCCTGCAGGTAGTCGCCGAGGTGCGCTCGCATCAACGCGATCTGCGGCTTGTACTTCGCAATTACGTCCGCGACCGGTATCGATCCTCCGTGATTGACCTGCCAGCGCACTGCGCGGTCCAGCAGCCGGCGAATATCGAGGTGAATCGCCGACCACTTATCGGTCGGGAACGACGACGGCAGTGCGTTGAGCTCGTCAACCATGCTGTCAAGCTCAAATATTTCACGCAGGGCCACGAAGGCGCGCGCGATGGTCGCCTCGTTGGCCGAGGTCTCCTCCATGACGCGGAAGGCGAAGGTGATTCCGCCCAGGTTGATCATGTCGTTGGCGACAACGGTCGCGATAATCTCCCGGCGAAGCGGATGCGTGTCCAGCTCGGCATCGAAACGTTCAGACAAGTGACTCGGGAAGTAGCGCCGCAGGACGCCGCCAAACCACGGGTCGTCGGCCAGATCGCTGTCGCGGAGCGCGTTGGCCAACTCGATTTTGGCGTAGGCGGCGAGCACGCTCAACTCGGGGCTGGTGAGCCCCTGACCCTGGTCGAGACGTTCCCGCAGCATGGCCGTCGTCGGTAGGGCCTCGAGGTCACGCTGCAGATCGCCGGACTTTTCCAGCCAGTTCATCAGGCGCTCGTAGCTCGGGCTCCAGTTGTTGACGAGCACCCGATCGTTGAGCAGCAGGATGTTCTGATCGACGTTGTCGACGAGAACCAGGCGACCCACCTCATCGGTCATCTCGGCCAGGAATTTGGCCCGTTCGGCCGGGTCGAGCTTGCGGGCGGCGACCATGCGGTCCACGAAGATTTTAATGTTGACTTCGTGGTCGGAGCAGTCGACTCCGGCCGAGTTATCGATCGCATCGGTGTTCAGGATGACGCCGCCCCGGGCGGCCTCAATGCGCCCGAGCTGGGTGAAACCGAGGTTGCCGCCCTCGCCGACGACCTTGACCCGCAAGTCCTTGCCGTCGACTCGAATGGCATCGTTGGCCTTGTCGCCGACTTGAGCCGCAGTTTCGGTGCTCGCCTTGACGTAGGTGCCGATGCCGCCGTTGTAGAGCAGATCGGTAGGGGCCAGCAGAATCGCCCGCAGCAATTCGGGCGGGCTCAGCTGGGTCGTGCCGGCCGGCAAGCCAAGCACGACCTGCACCTCGGCCGAAATGGGAACGACCTTGGACTGGCGGGCAAAGACGCCGCCGCCCGTGCTGATCAGGGTGGCGTCATAGTCGGCCCAGGACGAACGCGGCAGCTCGAACAGCCGCTCGCGCTCGGCAAAGGAGAGCGCAGGGTCGGGGTTCGGATCAAGGAAGATGTGCCGGTGGTCGAATGCTGCGACCAATTTGGTGTGCTTTGAGAGCAGCATTCCGTTGCCGAACACGTCGCCAGACATGTCGCCGACGCCGACCACTGTAAATTCCTCGGACTGGGCGTCGACGCCAAGTTCGCTGAAGTGGCGCTTGACCGACTCCCACGCACCCTTAGCCGTGATGCCCATTTCTTTATGGTCGTAGCCGACCGAACCGCCAGAAGCGAAGGCATCACCCAGCCAGAACCCATACTCAGCGGCGAGCTCGTTGGCGATGTCGGAGAAGGATGCCGTTCCCTTGTCGGCCGCGACGACGAGGTAGGTGTCGGCGTCGTCGTGGCTGACAACACGGGCGGGCGGGACAACCTGTTCACCCTCGGGCGTTGCGACAAGGTTGTCGGTCAAATCGAGCAACCCGCGCACGAAGGTTTGGTAACTTTCGATGCCCTCGGCCATCCAGGCTGCCCGGTCTACCAAGGGGTCTGGCAGTTTCTTAGCGAAAAATCCGCCCTTGGCACCGGTCGGCACGATGACGGCGTTCTTGACCGTTTGCGCCTTGACCAGGCCGAGCACCTCGGTGCGAAAGTCTTCTCGGCGGTCCGACCAGCGCAGCCCGCCACGGGCCACCTTGCCAAACCGCAGATGCACGCCCTCCACCCGCGGCGAGTACACCCAGATTTCGTACATGGGCTTGGGCGATGGCATCTGCTCGATCTGTGACGGGTCGAGTTTGATGCTCAGGTACGGCTTGTACTGAAAGAAGTTCGTGCGCAGTGACGCCTCAATCAGGGTGATGAGCGTGCGCAGCACGCGGTCGGCGTCGAGGGTGGCGACCTGTTCCATGGCCAGCGTGAGTCGTTCGCGCACGTCGGCGACGCGCAGCATCCGCTCGTCGTCGGTCACATCGGGGTCGAATCGGGCCTCGAACAGTGCCACCAAGCCGAGCGTCACGGCCGGGTTGTGCAGCAGGGCGTTGGCGACGAAGCCGTAGGAGTTGATGTTACCGATCTGCCGCAGGTACTTGGCGTAGCTGCGCAGAATGACAACGCGGTGCCACGGCAAGCCGTCTTGCAGAACGAGGCGGTCGAGACTGTCCGACTCAATGGCTCCACCGATTGCAGCGCCGAACGAATCGGCCAAGAGTGCGCCGGTGGCGATCGGGTCGACTCCGGCCGGGTAGTGCAGGCCCAGGTCGTAGAGGTAGAAGCGGCGCCCATTGGAAGTCTCAATGTCGAATGGCACCTCGTCGAGCACCTCGATGCCGAGATTCTGCAGAAACGGCAGAATCTGACTGAGACTCTTTGGCTCGGTCATGTACAGCTTGATGCGGGCGTCTTCGCCGGGGTCGCCGGCCGTTTTGGGCAGGTAGACGTGCAGCCCGGGGCGGGTGTGGCCGCCAACGGCGGTGCCTACCTGCGCAGCACAGGCCTCGAACCGCCCAATATCTTCGAGAGCGTCGGTGATCTCGTAGTCGACCCGGTAGCTGTCGGGAAAGGCCTCGGCCCAGACATCGGCCAGGCGCTTGGCCTCGTCGACCGAGTGCGTCTCGCGCAGTTCGTCGCTGATGCCTTCGGGCCAGGAGCGCACCGCCATGGCGAGACGGTGCTCTAGCGCTGCAGCATCCACCGTTTCGACCGACACGTCCTTGGGCAAACGGATGCGATAGAACAGCCGAGCAAGCGCCGATTCGGTCATCCGCGCCTCGAAGTCGAGCGACTCCGACTGGAAGGTTTCTTGCAGTTCTTTTTCGATGCGCAGCCGCACGGCGGTGTTGTAGCGGTCACGTGGCAGGTAGACCAGGGCCGACATAAACCGGCCGTAGATGTCGGGTCGCAAAAACAGTCGGGTACGACGTCGCTCCTGCAGACGTTGAATGGCGAGCGACGCGGTGACGAGCTCTGGCACCTCGATCTGGAACAGCTCGTCACGCGGGTAGGTCTCCATGATGCCGAGCAGGTCTTTGCCGCTGTGTGACTCGAGCGGAAAACCGACCTCGGTCATGACGGCCTTAACCTTTTCGCGCAGCACCGGTACGGCGGTGACCGAGCTGGTGTAGGCGCTCGCGGCGAACAGGCCGATGAAACGCTGTTCGCCATTGACCTGACCGGCGGCGTCGAAACTCTTGATGCCGATGTAGTCGAAATAGGCCGGACGGTGCACGGTGGAGCGCGAGTTCGCTTTGGTGATCACCAGGGCGGTGCGCTCGCGGGCTTTCTGCCGGCCGGCATCCGTTAGATGCTGAACCTGGTGGCGGTCATCGGCGGATCGCAGCAGGCCGAGGCCGCTATCGTCGATCAGGGTTAGTACGTCTTCGCCGCCCAGAGTTTCGAGGTTGTATTCGCGGTAGCCGAGAAAGGTGAAGTTTCCCTCGTCGAGCCACTGCAGCAGCTGCTGAGTCTGGGTCAGGTCCTTGATCTGCTCCGCCGCGACAATGGTGTCGAGCGCTTGGGCGATCTGCATGGCTTTGCTTCGCATTAGCGGCCAGTCCGCGACGGCCGCGCGAACGTCGCCCAAAACGGCGGTCACACCGGCGATAAGCAAAGCCTGTCGTTCGTCGCTCGCGCTGTCAATCTCAATCGCGATCCACGATTCAAGGTGCGAGGCGTCATCCCCGGTCGCGATCAGGTGCGCAATGTTAGGCATGGCCGAGGTGTCACCGCTGGAGACGCCGACACCGGCCGGAATGCGATTGATGTCGACAAGTTCGTTGCTGGCTTTGCTGCGGGCAACGATGAGCAGCGGGTGCACGACGAGGTGAATGGCGGAGTGCTGACGCACCAGCTCGGCGGTGACCGAGTCGACCAGAAAGGGCATGTCGTCGGTGACGATATAGACGACGCTGCGACCGGGCTCATTGCGAATCTCGACCGTAGCCGTCTTCGGAACCCGATGCTGCGCGATTTGCCAATGGGCTCGCGCTCGGGCATCTAACAGTTGCGGGGAATAGTTCGCCGCGTCTTCATCAGTCAAATGCTCATAGTAATCGGCTGTGAAGGGCTCGAGCATGGGCTCGAGTGGGGATGAATCCAGTGGGAATGAACCAGTCGGGGACAGACCCGTTGGGGTGAAACTAGACGACATCGAAAAAACGCCTCCATCAAATACGTGTGCAGGGCTCCTGCGACGGGCACTTCGGTGTGCCCCGCCGAACTCAATCCTGGACTTCCCTTACTTTTCCATCGTAGCGCCGGCCCCTACGCGCGAGCCCTGTCGCCGCAGAAGCTGCGGCGGCACGAAAGGACTGATGAGCGGCCCGATACTGGCTCGTGCTGGTGTCGGGCGCGGCCGGTCAGTACCAGCCGACGGACTGCGAGTGCGACCAAGCCGCACACGGCGTTCCATAGGAGGAGGCCTTGATATAGCCCAGGCCCCAGCTGATCTGCGTCGTGGCGTTGGTGGCCCAGTCGTTGCCGGCCGAAGCCATTTTGCTTCCCGGCAACGCCTGCGGAATCCCGGTCGCACCACTGCTGGAGTTCATGGCCGAATATGACCAGCCCGATTCCTTCTGCCACAGACGATCGAGGCAGCTGAACTGCTCCTCGCCCCAGCCATACTGCGAGGCGGCCAGTGAACGCGCCGTGGCGCGAGCGCCGTCGACGGTGTTGCCGCCCGCGAGAGACTCCAGTCGAGCGGCTTCGGCTGCTGCAGCCGCAGCGGCCGCCGCAGCAGCGGCCTCGGCAGCGACCCGGTCGACTCCGGCGGTGGCCGCAGCAACTGCGGCGGTCTGCGCCTTCGCCTGAGCCGTCAGCTCCTGGAGCTGATCGATGGGCATGATCTCGTAGCTGGCGAGCGAACTGGCTACCGAGGTGAGGGCGGAGGCATCCACTTTGCTCACACTGGCGGCAATGACCAGGTTGGCTTGCGCGAGGGCAGCGGATGCGCTGTCGCGACTGAGCGCATCGCCGCGCTCCGCGTAATAGTCGAGTTGTTCGATGTGGCGGCCGGTGCTCTCGGCGAGTGCGGTCGTGGCTGCGATGCTGCGTTGCTTGGCCTCGGCCGACTGGGCGGCAAATTCGTTGCCGGCGACGAGGCCGGTGATGACCAACACGGCACCGGCAGCGAAGGCGATCTGGTGCACGCGTTTTGGGGATTTGCGAGAGGTTTGCGGTTCTACGTGAGCACGGGGCGTTTTGGAGATTTTTTGGCGCATAACTTTCATCGAGAGCGAGGACCCGGAGCTAGGTACGCCGGCTCGCCCGGTTTCGGGCTCGCGCACTTCGGGTGGGCGCGGGCAAGATCGCTAGCTTGCACCTCCTTTTTGAACGAAACCTCACGGTTTTCTCCGAATGCACTGACTTTCCGTCAGGATCGCCCGGCCGTGGCATACTGTGCGCCCCGCAGGGTCTCTAATCGGGTTCCGAGACCCGGGCGAGCAAGCAGGGCCGGGCGTAGCTCCAGGCGATGCGCTCCTGTTCACGGCGCACGTTTCCCCCCGAGAGGATGCGCGCAAGCGCCACCTGCTCCCCCGCCGCGGGCCACTCGGTTTTCCGTCAGCCAGAAGACCAATAGAACGCAATCGGTCTCGAAGGCGTTCGGCCAATTTGGCATCCTCTGGAACCAAGTCCGTGTCTTGTTCCATGCCCCCAATTTAGAGACGAAGGATTTCCCGGGCAATGTGCAGTTCCGGTGAGACCATAGGGCGGCCTCCCGGCCCTACCGGGCAGCGCCATAAGGACGGCACGGCCCGCGGCCCTGAAGCAGGTCGACCCGGCGCTCGATCACGGTGCCGACCGGCCAGAATTCGGCGCAGCTAATGAGCTCATCGACAAACTCACTCACCGTGCTCATGCAACAGCACGGGCACCATCCGCGGGCATCGAAACTGGCCTCCATGGCATTTTCGTAGTCGGCGCGGGTGAGTTCGGGGAGATCTTTCACCAGTGCGGTTGTCGTTCCTCGATCGGACATCAACCCGCGAAAGGACCTGCCGCAGGGGCACTTTCCGTCCGGCCTGCGCCGGCTATCGGGACACGCGTCGAGCATCCAGACCAATTCGCCCTCGATACAGTTCGCGAAATCGCTTCGGCGAGCGCCCTGCGTTGCATTTGTAGCCACCAGCACGTGCATTTCCTTCTCCATATTCTCGGCACGAGTGTCTGTGAGTAGTTACTGACGACGTTAGAGGCACCCACCGACATTGCCGAATGGCACGCTGAAGGCAGGATGTAGTCGACTAATCGCACCGCACGTCCACCGCTGGCGATGCCGGGCTCGAGGCCGCTAAACTGCTGCAATTCGTGACAGCGGCAGAAAACTTCCGCGTGTTTACGGGCATCCGTTCGTGGCGCGTCACGAAGTGCCAGAGCTGTGCGCTGCCGGCGGCCAGCGGGACAAATCGGTCTACGGGTCGATAAGGTCGATGCCGAGACCGTGAAAGTCCTTGATATTTCTGGTGGCGAACGCCACGCCTGTGGACTGACAGATCGCAGCGATCATGCCGTCTTCCATGCTGAGCGGTGCCGATGGCTTCGCGCTGAAGGTCCGGACGGGTCTGTCCTGACCTCTACTCCTCTGGACAGACTGATTACTGAGATCATGCCGTCGCCCACCCTGTGCGGATGGTGGCTCGCGATGTTTGCCGGGCTTTCGTTCACGCGGCAGTCCTCAGACGGCGATGCCGCGCCAGACCATCGTGATGGCCTCACGCACGCGAAGCTGGCTCGCTGCGCTGCTCGAATCACCGCGCACGACCAACTGATAATAGAACGCCCCGGCGATGAGGTCGATAGCCACATCCACATTGGCATCGACGCGCACCAGTCCGGCCTCGATCCCCCGGCGCAGGGCTGCGGCAACTGGAATCCGACGACGCGATACGTGCGCGTTCCAGTAGATCCGCTGCAGGGCAGGATCTTCGAGCCCAAGCACCAGGCGTCGGCGAATCAGGCGTTCGAAATTGGTTGGATCGTTGTCGGGATAGCTTGTGTAGGTCGCAATCAGGTCGGCGAGTAGATCGCTGGTTTCAGTGACCACGATGGGGCTGCGCACCGAATCCAGCGCAGCCGCCACGATTTCTTCCCGGCTGCCCCAGCGGCGATATAACGCAGCGCGGCTGACGCCGCTGCGGTCGACGATGGCTGTGATCGAGGGGCTGCCACCAACCTTGTCGAGAAGCAATTCGACGGTGGCCGCGAGTACCAGTTCATCAAGGCTGGTGTCTCGCGGCCTCCCGGGGCGTCGATGAAATGCGGCACCCGGCGAAGCGTCCGACGAGACGGCGGCCACATCGCCAGTCACACGCCGTCGCCAGGCGACACAGTGCGTGCAACTAGATTCTGTTGCAACTCCGGCGTCAGTCCGGCCCCCGCGAGTATGGCGACCAACCCACCGTGGGACTGCTCGAGCACCTCTAACATGGTGCTCATCGACAGCACGTCTGCCCCGAGCAGGGCACCTCCGGTCGGTGCTGATCCAGCCGTGACGATGGCGCTCTGCCGAAAGAGAGGTTCGAACACGACCAACAGACGGGCCATGACCGCCGGCATGGCGGCATCCGTTTTGTGATAATCGTCGATGACGGCCGCCGGCGTGGCGCCGAGAACGGTCAGTACACTCGCGGCGAGAATACCCGTTCGGTCCTTGCCGGCGGCGCAATGGAAGACCGTAGCCCCGGCTGATTCAGCGATAATAGCGAGCGCCCGCACCAGTGTCGGTGCCTTGCTGAGTACGAGCAATGCGTACCATTCACCCACATCGACGGCCGTACTGCTGGCCGTCAGCGTTGCGCCCGGTGCGGCCAGATCGTCCGTGAGCGGTAGGTGGTGGTACTGCACGTCGAGCGTTCCCAGGGGGCCGCGCCCGGTGACGGATGCCTCCACCGGCGACCGCAAATCGATCACGGTGGTCAGCCCGGCGTGCACCAACCGATCGGCCTGCTCGTGCGTGACCGTGCTGACGTCGTCGCTGCGCCAGAGACGGCCCGGTCGCACGTGCCCACCAGTTACGGCGATGCCACCGAGATCACGAAGGTTGACCAATTCGCTAAGAGCTGGGGCCGAGGTAGCAGTCATTAGGTGATCTTCTTTCGAATGATGGCGCTGGTTCGGTCAATCACCGTGACGAGCACGATAATGCTGATGATGATCGCGAACAGGTGGCCGTAGTCGTACATGCGCATCGCGGTGGTCAGTTCCATCCCGATTCCCCCAGCCCCGACCAAGCCGAGAATAGTGGCCCCGCGCACGTTGCCTTCAAACAGGAGCAGGGTGTAGCTAACCAGGAGCGGCGCGGCTTGCGGAACAACACCGTAGGTGATGACCTGTCGCTTCGATGCGCCAGCAGAGCTGAGCGCCTCAACCGGCCCGGTTGAAACCGACTCCATGGCCTCGGCGTAGATCTTGCCGATCGACCCGATCGAGCCGACGATGAGTGCGAGGATCCCGGCGAACGGGCCGAGGCCAACAGCCGACACGAACATGAGCGCGAAAATAAGCTCGGGAATAGATCGCAGCACGTTGAGCACGAACCTGGTCGAGGTGTACAACCAGCGCGGTGCGATGGTGCTCGTGGCTCCGAAACTCACCAGCAGTGACAGCGCGGCGCCGATCAACGTACCGACGACGGCCATCTGCAGCGTTTCGGTGAGCAGTTCCACGATAATTGGAAATTTGTCGAAGGTGGCCGGCCACATTCGCACGAGAAAATCGCCCATGCGCGGGATCCCAGTGACGAAGCGTTCGAGGTTGAAGCCGGAGCCCGCAATGCTCCAGACGACGAGCACGATCACGACGATGAGTCCGATCAAGCCGGTCGCCCCGGGAACCTGCACGGTTCGCACGAGCCGGGAGCGGTCGGTGTCGCTGAGTTGAGGCTGAGTCGCCCCGGCCTCTGTTGGCCGCGGGGCTGTAAGCTTAGACACCGAATTCTCCATCTGTTCCATAAATATCCGTCACGCTGGACGAGGTGAGTCCGTTCGCGGGGCCGATGAACACCGTGCGCCCGGAATGCAAGCCCACAACCCGATCGGCATACTGCCGCGCCAAGGCGACCACGTGCAGGCTGACGATCACTGGGATGCGCTGCTCCACCGCGATTTCGCGCAGCAGGGTGAGCACCGAGCCGGCGAGGCGAGGATCGAGCGAGGCCACCGGTTCGTCGGCCAGAATCAGCCGCGGTTGCTGCATGAGCGCACGGGCAATCGCGACCCGCTGCTGCTCGCCACCGCTGAGGCTGCGAGTCTGCTGGCGCGCCTTGTGTTCCAGGCCCACCCGCTTGAGCAGTTGGAGGCCCTCGCTGCGCTGAATGGGGCTGAAGCCGCCGAGAAAGTTCACCGGTCCTGCCCGGTACAGCCCGCCGGTGAGTACGTTGGTGAGCGCGCTGAGATTGGGCACGAGGTTGAAGTGTTGAAAGACATAACCCACGTCGGCACGCAGCGCTCGCAGTGGGCGGCCCTTGAGCGTGAGCACGTCACGTCCGGCGACACTCAGGGTGTCGGCAGTGGCCGCCGTCATGCGAGTAAGTGATCTCATGAGCGTCGATTTGCCCGACCCGGAGTGCCCCAGTAGTGCGACCATTTCGCCGGGAGCCACGTCAAAGTCGACGCCGTCGAGGGCCACGGTGGTGCCATAGGTCACACGCAGATTGCGCACGGTCACAGTATCGACCGACGTCGGTACGCCCCGGCTCAGCGCTGCAGCACCGGTCGCGCTGGCAATTGGCGTGCTCACCACAGTCACCGCATGTCCTCGAGGTCGACGCCCACGTCGGAGGCGACCTGCAGGAGCGGGGCGTAGACATCCGCTCCCGGATTTACGATGTAATCGTTGCTGCCGCCGAAGAGTGCGAACGTTCCCTCGTCGGCCATTAGCGCCTCGGGCAGGTGATCGATGAGCTGCTGGCGGGTTTTCTCATCGAGATCGTTACGCACGACGATCGAGATTCCGATCGGAATCGGGTCGGTTTCGGCCACGATGCGCACCTCATCGGCGGTGTACATGCCGGCGTCGAGGAACATCGGGTACAGCTGACGAGCAGTGCAGGCCATGTCGACGGACCCGTTGAGCATGGCGAGAATAGCGGAATCGTGGCCGCCGGCGAAGGTGCTTCGGTAGTCTTCACCGTCGACTAGGCCGTTCTGGGCCAGCATCGACTTCGGCATGAAGTGCCCGGTCGTGGATCCCGGATCGACGAATGCGATCTGGTGGCCGGCAAAGTCGGAAATCTGCTCGATCTCACTGTCGGCCGGTACGAGGCAGACGGAGGCGGGCAGGGTCTCGGCTTCCCACACGATCAGCGGCGAGACGCTGCCGTTGGCAATGGCCAGCGCGGTGGAGAACTGGCTCATCAGGGCGACATCGACGAATCCGCTGCGTACAGCTTCCACGACGGCCATATAGTCCGCCGGGTTTTCGGTCTTCACGGAGCGACCAGTGGCGTCCGCAATCATCGCGGTCACGGCGTCGACCTGCAGCAGGGTGTCCGGGTCGTCCGTTCCCGGCGGCATGGCGAAGACGAGTTCGCCAGTTTCCGCCGTGGCTGCCGGAGTCTCGCCTGCTGCGGGCGCGCCGGCGCAGGCGGTGAGCAGCAAGACGGATGCAAGTGAGGTCGCCATTACGACGGCGCGGGTACCTCGTGACATGGGCTGGTCCTTTCAGAGGAAGAGTGGGTGCCTGAATAGAAGACCATCCGTCTCTGAATACGAATTACGAGAACGTGAGACTCGTAATGAACCGCAGATGAACACTTGGTGATGGCGGGTGACGGCCTGCACGTCATATCGGCCGAGTGCGCTTCACGGCAGGAATAACCCGCTCAGCGGCCCCGAATACTCGTGGCGGGTGTTGAAGCCTTCGTCTTTCTCTCGGCACCGCCGCGAGAAGCCGATGCCAGGCCGCCGCCTTCGACCACTCCCCCCACGGCAAGCTTCGACGACAATGTCCTGGCAGACGGCACCGCCCTGTACACGCAGCTCGCGCTCTCCCGAATGGCCGAATTGTCGGTGGTCTAACGCAGAACCGCTTGCTACCGGGTCCGTTGGCTGGCGCAGGAGTATGCATGTGGGCTGTCGGCGGACGCGCCTGTGGCTAATTCAGGAAAAACGACAGCTCGGCGAGCATCCTGCCTGGGAAACACTCAATTATCTGCCGCGTGAATTCGGGGTCGAGTGCCCCCGCCGCCCAAATTGCAGGTGTTATGCAACTGCCGGGTCGCCAAGCGAATGCCGGCCGGCCTCAGTGTCGAGGGACGCAGCGCGCGACGCTCAGACGCCGCGGCGACCCGCGAACAGGGCGTGCAGCAGGGGGGCGACCGACGCGACCATTAGTACGGTGCCGAGCACCGCGTCATCCGCTCGCAGCAGTACGCCGGCTATGAGGACGACGCCGAATAGGAGGGCCGAGACCACTTGCCGCATGGCGCGCTCAAGTCGGGCGACGCGCTTCTCAAGCGCGGGGCTGGTGCCCGCGATGGTGCCGTTTTCGACTCGGGTGATGAGCGCATCGATCCGTTTCGGCAGCCGAAAGGCTATGCCGGCGGTCTCCAGCGCCTGCTTCGCGAAGTCCTGCACCACGTTGCCGCTCTCGTCACGCAGCAACTGCGCCGCGTAGGGCTCGACGGAGTCCCAGAGGTTGAACGCGGGATTGAGCGAACTGGCCACCCCGGAGGTAAGGGACATCGCCCGAATGATGAGCAGGAAGTTCTCGGGTAGCTGGAACGGCAGCGAGCGCACGACGTCGCCAAATTGCACCGCGAAATCGCGAAACTCCCGCGGGTCGACCTCTCGCAGTTCTGCAAACCCCATGCCGCCAAAGCGGGCGAACAAGGTCGTCATCGCCCGTTCGAGCTCTGTCGTCTCCGCCGATGGCAGGAGCACACCGACGTCGTTCATTGCGCTGACGAGGCCGCGCCCATCACGCGAGGCGGCAGCGATCAGCATTTTGCGCAGTCCGGTGCGCGTGCTGGTACGGACTTCGCCCATCATTCCGAAGTCGATGAACGTTAGCTTCCAGCCGCGTTCGATATCAGCATCCGGGGTGACAAAGATGTTTCCGGGGTGCGGATCAGCGTGAAAGAAGCCCTGGGTGAACATTTGGTCGAACATGACCTCCGCGAAGAGCGGGGCCACCTGTGCTGGATCGATGCCCGCCTTGTGCAGGGCCCCAACGTCGGTGATCTTGATCGCCGTCACGTCTTCGAGGGTGAGCACCTTACGGGTGGTGCGCTCCCAGACGACGACGGGTACGCTGACCCGGTCGTCGTCGGGAAAGGCTGCCGCGAAGCGTTCCGAGCTAGCACCTTCGTGCAGGTAGTCGATCTCTTCGAGGCTGGTTTGGGCGAATTCCTCGACGAGCGCGGGCATGTCGACCCGGTTGGAGACGAGTTTCACATGGCTGAGCCACCCACCCACCTTGCGCAGGGCAGCCAGATCGACTTCGATAATCGCGTCGATGCCCGGGCGCTGCACCTTGATGATGACGTCGTCGAGCCCCGTGTCGGCAGCATCAAGCGCGGTCAGTCGGGCTCGGTGCGCCTGGCCGAGCGATGCCGCCGCCACCGGCGTCTCGTCGACCGACATGAAGGCTCGCTCGAGCGGCATGCCCAACTCCGCTTCGGCTGCTGCGCGAATAGCAGCAAAAGCCACGGGGGCAACCTCGTCTTGCAGCCCCTCGAGTTCTTTGGTGATCTCGGGCGGCAGCACGTCGAGGCGCGACGACATGAACTGCCCGACCTTGATCATGAGGCCACCGAGGTCGGCCGCCAGAATGTGAAAGCCCTTGGCGAAGCGTTGCATCCGTTTAGGACGTGTGCGCTCCGCGATTTTCACCAGCCCGATGCGGGGCAGAAACAACTCGAACCACCACGTTATGGCCAGGTACCAGCTGGCGAAACGCAGAATGCGGCGGTAGCGGGCGCGCATGTTTCCTGCGCCCGAGTTCGAATCGTAGCTACCTCGACGAGCCAGTGGCACCCCGTCAGTCCTGGGCGAGAATCGAGTAGAGCTTGCGACGTGCGTCGTCGAGCACCATGACGGCCTGCTTGACCTGCTCCGGCGAGCCGGTGCGACCAACCTGCGCCGCGGCCTGGGCAAGCTCGATCCCTGCTTTCGGCAGTGCCGCATGGCCATGACCGTGACCAGGAGTCGACGCCGTAGTTTCCCACGGCGCGCTCATGTCAGCGTCAGCGACAGCGGCGCGACCCTCATCGGTCAGGGAGTAGATCTTGCGACCGTTGGACTCCTCGGCGCTGATGAGACCCTCGTCGGCCAACAGCTGCAGGGTCGGGTAGACCGAGCCGGCGCTGGGTTTCCAGCTGCCGCCACTGCGCTCTTCGATTTCGTGAATAATCTGGTAGCCGTGCATCGACTGCTCAGCGAGCAGCGCGAGCACCGCCGTGCGCACCTCGCCGCGACCCGCGCGGGTTCCCGTTTGCTTCTCGAACCTCGAGCGGAACTGCTCCATCGCCTGCCAGATGCCGTCGATGTTGCCAGCGTTGAACCCGCTTGTTGGATATGAATTGCCCATGATTGCCTCCTGTAAGTATTGCGAACGATATACAGCGATAGCCCAACGATACCCAGCGATGCCTTCGAGCGACACACTTAAACCGATGCTCAGGGCTGGCTCCCAGACACTCTTAATTTTAGCAATCACCATCGACCAAGAGAAAGGCGTTCACGGGTCTAGCGTTGAATCATGGAACACATAACGCTGCCCCTCACGCACATCGCAGACATTCGGTCTGACGCCGCGGTTGAACCCGGTCGGCTCGGCCACAACACGGTTCTCTCCTCCCCCGGGGTGCGCGTGGTCGTGCTCACCTTCGAGGCCGGTTTCACGCTCAAAAAACACTCTGCGCCCAAGATTCTGCTCATGCAAGCCCTCGACGGACGCCTGCGCGTCACGGCCGGCGGGCAGGTCACCGACCTGGCGCCCGGCGCCCTGCTTCGACTCGAAGCCGACCTCGAGCACGAGGTCGAGGCGCTCGAGGAATCACGGCTGATGCTCACCCTGATCGGCTAGACAGCCACAATGAAGACCCTCCTCAACATCATCTGGCTCGTGCTCTCAGGCTTCTGGCTGTTCCTCGGCTACATGTTCGCGGCTCTCATCATGTGCATTCTCATCGTGACCATCCCCTGGGGAATCGCGGCGGCACGTATCGGCGTCTACGCGCTCTGGCCATTTGGCAAGACCGTGGTTGAGACGCCGAACGCCGGCGTCGCGTCTCTCCTCGGCAACGTCATCTGGGTGATTCTGGCCGGCTGGTGGATCGCCCTCGAGCACCTACTCTCGGGCATAGCGCTCTGCATCACCATCATCGGCATCCCGTTCGGCATCGCCAACTTCAAGCTGATCCCGGTCGCGCTCATGCCGCTCGGCAAACAGATCGTCGACACGCCGTAGCGCTTGTAGGGGTCAGACAGTCGGCACTGAGGCGCTGCGCGCGTGCGCGCGTGCCGCCATCCGCTTTGCGCGTGCACGTCGAAACAGAACGAGAAAGAGCACGAGCGCCGCGGCACCAATGCCGCTGGCGACCCACATGTACCAGGTCTGCCCGGCCACGGCGAAGAGCACTGCGCCAACCGTGACCACGAAAGCGAGAAAAGCTAGGGTGAGATAGCGATCGTCGGCCCTCGCAAACGGATTCCCCAGCTCAAGTGGCGGCTCGGCCACAGGCTCCCAAACCACGATGAAGAACGTGGCGACGGGCCCGAGAAACAGGGAAAGCACGAACCAGGTCCAGCGAGAACGGTTCTTCTGTTCGGCCAGGCCCGCATTGACGAGGGCCAGCACGAACCAGCCGCCGCCATTGAGCCACCAGCTGGTCTGTTGGGGAGCCTGGTTGACAATCTCGCTCACGAAGTTGTGCATGCGTCATGCTCCCACAGATGACGCGTGCCGACCCGCGCTATCTCACCGACCTGCGCGCCTGCGATCCCGCTACCGGATCGGTCGAGTTACATGCAGACATAAGGTATCCCCGAGTCGACATCTTGCAGTCTGACGATCTCATACTGCCGACTGTCTTGGTAGCCCCGACCTCGCGTTCCGCGCGCGCCAGCAGCTTTCGCCCGACAATTACGATCGGCGGCGAACGCACGCTCGTGCGCGTCGAGCAGACATCCGCTGTCGCGCCTGAACGCCTCGGCCAGCTCGTGGGCCATGTCAGCCGCACACGACTCGTTCAGTGCACAACCTGGTAGGTGACGGGTGTGACTCGTTGAGGATTAACCGAGCGGATGCTCCAGGCTCTGATTCACGCCGGCCACGTAGCCGTCCCCCGAGACCATCATGTCGCAGGTCACTGTCATGTCGATCTCTCCTGTCTGTATAGGCACCGCGATCTGACACCCAGATTCGGCGCACAGCAAGTGGTGGCCACTTATCGCAGCGTTCGCAACCGAATCGTACCCTTGGCGGTCGACGGATCGACTACGACTCCGCCCTGCGTGATCTGCAATTCGCCGCGGGCAACCATGCGGCGTGCGGCTCGGCGGGCCGGCTCCATCAGGTCGCGCCATTCCTCACCGCCGATGGCTCGCGCCGCGTCAGAGGGGCAGATCGTGCAATCGTGTGCCCGAGCCTGGAGCAGTGTGACGATGGTCGCTTCGAGCTGCAAGTCTGTCGCGTTGACACCATGTGACCGGCACGCCGCGGAGCAGTATTTTACCAAATCCCAGTTCTTGGCCCACTTCGCGCGCCACTCGATGCGCCGCCCACAGGAGGCGCACGTCTTATCCGCTCGGACAGCTGCAGCGTCAGCATCGGCGGGGTGTCGTTGACGGTGGGCCATGGTCTCTACTATGCCCGGGGGACCTACGATAATGAACACATATTTCCACCAGCACCACCTCGTCGTCGTCGAACAGTTGACTAAACCCGCCGGCAGCCTTGCGGGCCGCCCATTTGGTGCTGAATTCGGCGGTGATCCCGCCTTAAATCTGCAGGTGTTGCGCAAGCGCGACCGTGAAGCCGTTTAGCCGTTTAGCCGTTTAGCCGTTTAGCCGTTTAGCCGTTTAGCCGTTTAGCCCAGGCTCGCTCGGTGGGCCGCCGCATCAAACTCCGCGGTGCACTGCCGAAGTTGCAACGCCTTAAGCGACGCGGCGAAGGCTCGTTCAAACGCGGCAGCGTCCTTCGAGCGGATGCCGTAGAGCCGGCTCACCCACTCCCCCACGTGCACCTCGATCCGGCTCCAGAGCAGGCCGCGGGTGACGGCGAGAATCTCGACGTCCTCGACCGCGGTCACGATCGCGACGCCGCCCAGGGTGACCGTGAGCGTGTCGCCGTGGAGTGCGAGTTTCCAATCGCCAGAGCTGGTGAGGGCCTTGCCCCAGGCGGATGGCTGCCAAGTCGGCGGCATGCTGGCTGTCCCCTCGCTAGCTCGACGCGTTCGATCCAATTGCAAGACGCGGCTGAATGGACGTGCATTCCAACAATAATTATAAATGCGCGAGGCCGGCTTCAACCCCACACTCCGCAGTCCGCAGTCTAGTTGACACGAAGCCGGACCGCGGCCCTCGGACAGGGCTGATTCAGGGAGGCTCTGGAGAATCAGGGTGCCACGGCCTTGATGCCCGCAGGCCATTCATCGCGGGACGGCGCTGGCGCTCACGTAGACGTCGGCCGGCATTTCGCGCTGGAGGTCCCAGGTGATTGCGATCGGCTTCTCGCCCTCGTGCCGGTTGTAGTCGACGGGCCCGAGACAGGTGTAGGTGCCAATCAGGCCCTCGTCGTCTATGCCACCGTGGCGGGTGAAGAGCACCACGTTCGACCCGCCTGGTTTGCCGTTGATGTAGCGACTTCCGGTGGCGCTCTCCACGGTCGTCGAGTTCTGAGATTCCCAGTGGAACCGGGACGAGTTAAGCGCATAGTCGCGATACATCGTGTTCGGCGAGAAGTCCTTCTCGGACTTATGGAGCGTGACAAGGAGTGCATCCGTCGATGTGTCGGCGCACCACGCCACGCCTTCGCGGTGGCTGTCGACACGGCCGCCCGTCTCCAGGTTCGCGTAGCCGAGCGCCGCCAGAATCTCCTCGCGTCGATAGGATGCGTGGCTGAAGATCGGCACGTCCTCCAGCCCGTCGCCGAGGGCCCGCGGCACTCGCCGGGAGGCGTCGGCGCTGACGGCGACGATTTGTTGAATCTCCGAGCACACCGTTGGCGTGGCCCGAAGCTGCACCAATGCCGCTTCATAGGACGCGAATTTGTTGCCGTCGGGCCACAGGGTGAAGACGAGCATGCGCGCGTATCGCTGCTCCCGAGCCGATAGCTCAGCGTAGGCAGGGCACCCCGGCGTCGAGAGCCGAGTGTAGGCATCCGCTCGCTCGGGGTCATCGACGTGAACGAGGGCGGCCATCCGTTTAAGGAGTTGTTCCTCCCCGGCCGACCTAACAACATCGTCACCGGTGGGCCCGCTCAGACCGGCTTCTCGGGAGAGATCCGTCCAGGTCCACCGAGTGTAGATCTCGCGGATCCCCCGCGCGGCATCTTCCAGGTACTCCGCCAGCAAATATTCATGCGCAGTCGGACGGGTCGACGCGTGTGAACGGATGTCCGCGACGACGTCGCGCTTGAACTTGAGCTGGGAGCTGATGCCCTCCAGAACAACCTTGCGCGCGACCCGGTCTAGAACCAGCTGCGACCCCGACGGCAGAAACGGGAACCCCGCCGCGGCCTCGCGCTTGAGACGACTACGGCCAAAACCCGTCAACGCCCGATAGCGCGTATCGAGCCGGTATTCACGCCGATGCTGACCGATGTAGTCCAGCACGGTCAGCACGGCCTTGCCGTGCGCGCGCCGCAATCCACGTCCGAGCTGTTGCAGAAAAATTGTCGCGCTCTGGGTGGGGCGCAGCATCAGGATCGTGTCCACGACCGGTATGTCGAGGCCCTCGTTGAGTACGTCGACCGCGAAAATGCAGTTGATCTCGCCAATGCGCAGCCGGCGCAATGATTCTTCGCGTTCCGCTGACGGAGTCGCCCCGGTGACGAACGTCGATGTGATGTTCGCCTCGTTGAACATGCGTGACATGTACGCGGCGTGGGCTACCGATACGCAGAATCCGATTGCCCGCATCTGGTGGACATCCGTCACTTTGTCTGCCAAAGTCACCAGAATCTTGGCGGTTCGGGCATCATTGCCGGTGTAAACCGCGTCGAGGCCGGCGTCTGTGTAGCTTCCGCGCTTCCATTCAACGGAGGTGAGATCTACGTCGTCGGAGATACCGAAGTAGTGGAACGGCACCAGAATGTCCGCTTCGAGGGCGTCCCAGAGCCGGAGTTCGGCCGCAGCACGGCCAGCGAAGAAGTCGTTTTTGACGTCGATGCCATCGGCACGCTCCGGCGTTGCGGTGAGGCCGAGCAATTCTTTGGGCTGGAGGTGTTCCAGGAGTCGCCGGTAGGTCTTGGCCTCCGCGTGGTGGAACTCGTCGATGACGACGACATCGAAATGCTGCGGATCGATGTTCTCTACCCCGTAGGAGTTCAGGGACTGCACACTTGCGAAAACATGGCTCCACCGCTCCGGCTTGTCGCCGCCGACGAAGAGCTCGCCGAAAGTACCGTCCATGAGAATTTGGCGGAAAACCCGCTGGGATTGCTGAAGGATCTCCTTCCGGTGCGCGACGAACAAGATCTTTAGATTCGAACCATTGCTCCGGAGCAAATTCTGGTAGTCGAGCCCGGCGACGATTGTCTTGCCGGTGCCAGTTGCGGCGACGATCAGGTTTCGGTGGTGGCCGTGCACGTTGCGCTCGGCCTCGAGCGATTCCAGCATTGTCTGCTGGTACGGGTACGGTCGCACCTCGATGTTCGAAAGGTCGATGGAATCGTCACGGCCATAGTTCGCGCTGCGGCCGAGAGCTTTGTCGAGGCGTTCGGAATCGCGGTCCGGGTCGTAATTCTCGAACGACGGATCGTTCCAATAGCTATCAAACGTGGCCGAGAATTTGTGGATGAGCGCCGGCGTGCTGATTTGCGACAGTCGCACGTTCCACTCCAGGCCATCCACGAGGGCCGAGTGGGAGAGGTTGGAACTACCGACGTAGGCCGTGTTGAAGCCCGACTTTCTGCGAAAGAGCCAGGCCTTGGCGTGCAAGCGTGTTGACTGGGTCTCATAGTTGACCTGCACTTCGGCGCCAAACTTGGCTACGAGTTTGTCGAGCGCCTTGCGTTCGGTCGCGCCGACATAGGTCGTCGTGATGACGCGGAACGGAATCTTGCGTTCGTGAAGTTCGATGAGAGCGTCTTCCAGAACACGGATGCCATGCCAGCGCACGAAAGCACAGAGCAGGTCCACTTCATCCGCGCTCGCCAGCTCTGCCCGTAATTCAGCCCCCAGGCTGGGCTCGTCCCGCGCATTCGTGAGAAGCGCTGAATCGCTGAGTGCCGTTGACGGGCGCACGATCGCCTTTGCGTCGCCGCCGGGGGCGCTCAGCTGCAGGAGCTGGCGAAGTTCTCCTGGCGCGAAGGACTCATCGGACTGAAGCTCGGAGAGCACGCGGTTGACAAGCGCAACGCGATCGTCGGGGTTGATGCCGGTCAGCGCGCGGCGCGCGGCATGGGCGATGAAGCGCGCCAGGAACTCGGGTGCTTCCGCGTCGACGATCTTGTCGGTCGTCTTTGTTGCAGTCTCGGAGCGCACATCGAGTTTGCCCGTCAGGGAACCGGTGATGAGCGACTCGTAGAGCCCGAAGGGCATCGGCCCAGTCATTGGGTAATCTTCCGAAGACCCGCGAGGTCGTCCTGTGCAGGCCCATGGTCGCAGCTCGTTCGCGTACGCTCACGTCTCATGTTGGCAATCCCCCACGTACTTCTTCAGCCTGGTACTTCTGCCTACGACCATAGCAACGACCAAGCTTTGGCCTTGGGTTCACACATTCATGTTGTGGAAACGCGACGTTGTCACGGCTCCACTGCTGGACTCAAATTTCACCTCTTTTGAGCATTACAGAGTTTCAAAAAAGCTCTTTGCTAAGGCCTCTAGTCCGGGGAGACCAACGAATACCACAAGTGCAGTCAACATTGCGATTGTGAGCAGCTTCCAGATGATGCGCCGCACGCGCGCAGTTCTCACCTCGCCGTCGAGCTCGGCGAATTGCGCCATCAGGTTTGGGATGGGTGGCGACGTGGGCGCCGACCAGGTGGCTGGCGAATCGACGACCGCAGCGAGCGTGACGAGATCGGGTTCGGCTAGCGCCACCGGTCGTTTCAGCAGCCAACGCCGCAAATAGTTCGCGTCCAAGACCTGCACGTCGTCGGGCCTCTTCTTGATCGTGATCGACGCGGGGCTGACCAGCGTGAGCACTGCCTGCGCGGGCGGGAGCTGTGGCATCCGTTCTCGGAGCATTTTCGTGACGCGGGTGGCCTCGAATGTGGAGTTGTGAAGGTAGGGCTGCTTCTGGCCGTTGACCAACAATGAACGTTGGCCGACCCAAATCTTCTTGCCTCGGTGGTGCTTGGTGTTGATCGTGAAGATTCCACCCGGGCCGAGCACGAGGTGGTCGATGTCGGCGCCGGCGGTGCCAATAGGGAGAGCGTGGAAGACGCGCCATTCGGGCGGGAAGCGGCTGAGATTCTTACCGACCTCGATCTCGCCCTGGGCGCCGAGATACCAGGCGACGCTGTCGGCCGCCAGCGGGGAGTATCCCCAGAACCGAGCGAAACTCGAGCGCGGCGGCACGGCTCGCTGCTGGCGAAGCAACTCCTCGATGACCGATTGGGCGGCGATCCGCTCATGCATGCCTGGTGCGTGTGGTGTCATACGTCCCTCGATGATTTCGATTCAATCTAGCGGGAGCGGGGTCACCACTAGGCTCCGAAGATGGGAGATGCAATTCAGTGGTTGGTTCCGCCGGTGCGGAAAGCACTCACGGGCAGGATGAGGTTTCTTGGGCTGCGTAGGGCAAGGGTGAAGGATTTCTGGCAGTTTGCTCTTGGGGATCTGCGCATGAATAATGCCCGCGGATACCTTGCCGAGTATCTCGTGGGCACTGCGCTTGCAATCAGAGATCTGAAACGCATTGAATGGGATGCGTATGACCTGCTGTTTGGCGAAATTACGATTGAGGTGAAGTCGTCTGCCTACCTGCAGCTGTGGGAGCAGGAAGAGCTGAGCACTCTGAGATTCGGCGGGCTGCGGGGAACTCGGTCAGATCTCCGAGCACCGAAGGGAGGCCGCGATCCTCTCGGGCCGCGACTAAACGCCATGGTCTATGTCTTCTGCGTGCAGACCGCGACCTCGCACGATGCTTACGACCAGTTGGACGTTTCCCAATGGAAGTTCTATGTAGTGTCTCGCAGCGATCTCGCAGCGATCAAAGTGAAGAGCCGTGGAATCGCGCGCGTACAAGAGTTGTCGGGCGGCGCGACTGCCTGGGGCGACCTGAAGACGGTCGTAACGGTTGCAGCAGCGGGCCAGGCCCGCGATGACGATGGGGATTGGTGGAGCCCGGAGGCCGAGCAGCGGCGGCCATGATGAAGATTCGCGCGATGTCGCTTAGGAGGTCTCCAATGAGAATCTAAGTCACTCTCTTGCCGAACGGCGCCAGCAGGTGGTCGCTGAAACGCTGTCGGTCGAGGAGGAAATGGCTACTTACGTTCGGGCACCACGCACGTCTGCTATACGCCCATCGAATCGTGGTTTTCTGTGCCCCGCGAGGATTTGCGCAAGCGTCGTCCCCAAAAACACGGCCAACTTCGCGTACTTCTCCGTCAGCCGTGCCTGCGCCTCACCAGACAGCCCAGCTTGCCGCACGGGGTCGGCGTTGTGCGAGATATCGGCCAGCTTCACGATCAGCGCGAGCGGGTTGGCCGCTACCCGGGCCATCAACTCAGCGAGCGGCCCGCCCTTGCGCTTGGTGACGGCATCCATCGCCCTGACGACGTGTTCCTCGAAGCCGGGCGTGCGCAGGTAGTCGAGCGTCACCGCTGTGTCTTCCACGACGTCGTGGAAGACTGCCACGATCTTCTCGTCGTTGGTGCTTACCCGGCGCATCACCTCGAGCGGGTGGCGAATGTAATCGACGCCCGCCTTGTCGCGCTGGCCGGCGTGCGCTGCACGGGCCAGGTTGATTGCGACGTCAAGCATCGAGGCTTCCGGCCTCGAGAGCCGATACTCGGCAACGGATGCCCGTACGTCGACGAGGTCGACGTACTTTGGAGCGGGCAGTTCGGGGTTCGTCATTGTGGTGCTCCTTGGTTCAAATGTCATCACGGCATGTAAGGGCCCAAGACCTGGACCGTGGTGATGGTGAGGTTGCGGTGAGTGTTTCCGTAGGCCGGCATCAGCTCGGTCGCGCCCATCACCGTGTGGATCACGCCGGCGTCATCGAAGATGGCGATCGGCTCGAGGTTGCGCAGCAGCGCCCAGAACGGCTGAAAGAAGTGGATGGTGCGGCCGGTCGCGGCGATCTGGGCATCCGCTTTTTCGGCGTAGTCGTCGCGGGCCTTAAGAGCCGACGGGAACGGTAGAAAGTA
Organism: Cryobacterium sp. Y11; assembly: GCF_002929535.1. Taxonomy (GTDB): domain Bacteria; phylum Actinomycetota; class Actinomycetes; order Actinomycetales; family Microbacteriaceae; genus Cryobacterium. The sequence continues at coordinate 111,269 of NZ_PJJO01000052.1, read as the reverse complement.
GGGGCAGTCGGGGTCGTCGTAGGGGTTCATCGGCGCCGGCACCGCGTACCACTCGTACCGGTCGTCGACCTCGATGCGCTTGACGGTCTCGTGCGGGCTGACGGCCGCCATCATCTCGATCCAGCTGATGCTGTTCACGACACCGTTGACCAGAAACTTGCAGCCGCCCACGAGATCCCACTGGATGTTCATGCTGTCCTGCTCGTCGTGCGCCATCACCAGGCGGCCCTCGCCGGCAACCTCTCGGCCCGAGATGCGCAGGTGCGGGTGCCGCCGCACGAGTTCGCTTGCGAGCCACCAGATCTGCGCGGTGAGAAAACGGTCGGCCGGCGGGTTGCATTCCTCGTACCCGTCCCCTGCGCCCTCGTTGGTCGCGAAGTTATTTCCGGAATTGTTCGATGCCGCGTCGCTCAGGCCCCTGCCTCCTCATTGGTCACGCTCCCGGCCAGCCGTGTGACGACGTCGCGCAAAAAATTGCGCAGGCTTCGCGGTCAGAAGGCACGCATCAATTTTGGCGAGTGCCTGGTCGATCAGCACGCCCTAGAGAGGGCTGCGTGGCGTGCCGTGACCGATGGTGTGCGGGTCTGCGCCTTCGCGCAGTGCAGCAGCACCGTGTGCCCCTCGGCACGCAACGGCTTAGATAACTCCGGTAGTCGCGATGATCGCCCGCATTTCTGTCCACGCCGACTGCATCATCGTCGTGACATCCGTGCCGACCGCCAAGACCTTCCCAACCCGGACGGTGACGGAGTTCGTGTGCGCCTGGAACCGGCCATGCATTTTGACGACCGCCAGCGACCATTCCTTGGCCAGGGTGACGCGGTTGTCTGTGACGAGGACGAATAGACAAACGTCATAGCCATCGGATCGGATCGCCGAAAAGGTCTGCGACTGGCTGGTTGTCGGGACGACGTTCCGTACCTTCACCTGCACCCGGCGACCGTCACCCGCGAGTAGATCGTACGACTTTGCGGAGTTCTTCTCCAGCTTCCCCTCGTATGCGATCGAGGCTGCGTATTCGGCAAGGTCACCGACCGGGGCGTTCTTCGTGCGAATGAGACCGCGGTTGCGCAACTCGTCGAGGATTCTTGAATAGGTGTCAAGAAGTTCCCCGACGTTCATGGTGTGCAGGTCCAAGTTGGTCATTGTGAGATCTTGCCAGACACTCCCGACAGCCCTTGGTTCTCCGCGGAACAGCGGATGCCCCATGGCGATTCACCAGAGACGCAGGTGTCACCGGCATCCGTTTTGAAATGGGTGAGGGTTCTGGCGGCGCGTACTTAGGGCGAAAGCTCAGCCAGGCGTAGCCTTGGAAGATACACAAGACTCATCAGTTACATAAGATACACAGAGATACACAAGGAGCGTTCGATGCCAAACCCTTTTCGACCGTCAGCCGGTGCGACCCCGCCAGAGATCATCGGGCGGGCCGGTCTGCTTGACGAATTCGACTACGGACTGACCCTCGGCTCAGGCGCTCCCGGGCTACTCACCATCTTCACGGGCGCACGAGGCATCGGCAAGACCGTGATGCTCGGTGCCGCACACGACCGCGCGCGAGAACACGGGTGGGTGGTCATCGCGGAGACGGCGACTGCCGGGTTTATGGGGCGCATCGGGGAGAGCATGCGACTGCTCACCGAAGAGCTCGGCGACGGTCCCCAAGTGCGCCGAGTCACGGCGATTGCGGCCCTCGGATTCAGCGTCAGCACACAACTTCCACCGGAACGCCAGGTGGCGTGGCGCACGGTCGGCGAGGATCTACTTCGGATACTGGCCGCCCAGAACACTGGTCTGATTATCACCGTTGATGAGATCCACGCGGCCGACCGAACCGAACTCGCGCAGCTTGCGGCCAATATTCAGCATTTCATTCAGGATGGGCTGCCGATTGGGCTCGTATTCGCCGGACTCCCGGCGGCTGTATCCGATCTGCTCAACGAAGGCGTGGCGACGTTTCTGCGCAGGGCAGACAAGATTGATCTGCACGCGGCGGCCGAGCGCGACGTGGAGAAGTCGTTCACGGAAACGTTTGCGCAAGCGGGATTTGCCATCGAGCCCGCTCTAATTCACACGGCGGCTGAGGCTACGGGCGGCTACCCATTTCTGATTCAGCTGGTGGGATACTTTCTCTGGCGAGAGGCCGAGAACAACAACGGTGAACTCAGGACGGACGCGGTCGAGAGGGCCATTCAAGCGGCTTCCAGCAGAAACTCGCGAACGGTCATTGAGGCCGCGCTAGCCACTATTTCTCCCAAGGACTTGGATTTTCTGAGCGCGATGGCCCTTGATGATGGCCCGTCGAGCGCCGGTGATATCGGCGTGCGCATGGGACGTCAACCCAACACCGTCGCCAATTATCGCGCACGGCTTCTGGCCGCTGGGCTCATCGAACCCGCGGGGTACGGCAAGGTGTCCTTCGCGATACCGGGTCTGCGGCAGCACCTGTTGAAGGGACCTCTCTGACCAGAAGCTGCCCATCGTGACGACCGCCTTCCGGGCTGACAGGCTACATCGAGTGGGACGGGAGGGCCAGTCTTGGTGACGCACGCCGCGGCATCCGTCGCACCCGCGCTACGCTAACGTGTGCAACTTTCCCTGTGGCTGGCCCTAGCGGGCGCCGGCGTGCTAATCAGCTTCACCCCCGGCGCAGGCGCGATCAACACCATGAACAACTCGCTCACCAGCGGGTTTCGGCGCTCGATCTGGGGAATTCTCGGACAGCAGGCCGCGCTCATCGTGCACATCATCGTTGTAGCGCTCGGTGTCGGGGTGCTCGTCTCCGGATCCCCCGTGCTCTTCAACGTCATTCGGTATGCCGGCGCCGCCTACCTGGTGTTTCTGGGCATCCGTCTGATTCTGCAAAAACCCAACCCGACCACGGACGCGACCACACCGCAAACCCGGGAGCCGGCCTGGTCGATGTTTCGCCGCGGCCTGTGGGTCAACCTGCTCAACCCCAAGGCGCTCGTCTTCTTTCTCGCGTTCATGCCGCAGTTCATTCGGCCGGAGCAGCCGCTGCTCCCCCAATACCTGGTGCTGACCGTCACCGTGGTACTGATCGACATCGTGGTGATGTGGCTGTTCTTCGCGGTTGCGGCGAGATCGTTCCAGCGCTTCACGAGCACCGCTCGCGGGCAGCTCATTCTCAACCGCACCTTCGGCATGCTCTTCATATCCGTTGCGCTGCTGCTGGCACTGGTGCACTGAGATCAAGCACCGTTTCTCTCGGCCGGCGCTGGCGCAACCGAGGGCTAGGCTGCAACGTGTGAAATCTGCAGCCCTCTCCCCCGCCACAGAACCGCTACCGGAGCGCGCGGCCGTGATCGACCTCGACGCGATCAGGCACAACGTTCGGCACCTCGTGAACCTCGTAGCCCCAGCCCGATTGATGGCAGTCGTCAAAGCGGATGCCTACGGTCACGGCGTCGCACCGGTCGCCCGCGCAGCGCTCGAGGCTGGAGCGGAGTGGCTCGGCGTGGCGCATATCTCGGAGGCGCTTGCCCTGCGCGCTGCGGCATTCCATGCGCCGATACTGGCCTGGCTGCACACCACGGACAGTGACTTTCACGCCGCCGTCGCCGCCGATATCGACCTCGGATGCTCCGGCTGGGAGCTGCCGCTCATCGTTGCGGCCGCGCAGCAACTGCGAAAAACCGCACGCATTCATCTCAAGATCGACTCCGGTCTGGGCCGAAACGGCAGCACCGCCCAGGATTGGGGCGACCTCGTAGCCCGCGCCCGGCAGGCCGAGATAGCCGGATACGTGACCGTCGTGGGCATCTTCTCGCACCTCGCGGTGGCCGATGAGCCCTCCCGCATTGAGACTGACACTCAGATTGTGGCATTTACTATGGCCAGTGCGCAGGCACACGCAGCGGGACTCAGCCCGGCGCTGCGGCACCTCGCCAACAGCGCCGGCGCGCTCTCCCGCCCCGACACGCACTTCGATCTGGTGCGCGCCGGTCTCGCCATCTACGGACTCTCGCCGTTCGCCGACAAGACCTCGGCCAACCTCGGGCTGCGACCGGCGATGACGCTGCGCACGCTCGTGTCTATGTGCAAAGACGTACCCGCCGAGCACGGCGTCTCATACGGGCTGAATTACCGAACCGCGGCGCCAACGACGCTTGGGCTCATTCCGTTGGGCTATGCCGACGGTATTCCGCGCATCGCCACGGGAGGTCCGGTGCGGGTGAACGGCGTCACCTATCCCGTGGTCGGACGCATCGCCATGGACCAGATGGTTATCGACCTCGGCGAAGCCGCACTCGTGGCCTCCGGCGCGTCGGTGATTGGTGTCGAAGCGGTGCTGTTCGGCCCCGGCGACGACGGCGAAGCATCCGTTGACGAGTGGGCGGCGGCGGCCGGCACCATCAACTATGAGGTGGTCACCCGCATCAGCCCGCGCGTTCCCCGCGTCTACCGCAACGCTTAAATACAGCGGAACCGCGCTACAGCCGAGGCCGGCCGGCCCAGCGTTCGGCTTTGAGTGCCAAATGCAGTTCGAGGCGTGCCTGCCCGCCGAGCGGGTCGACGCCCAAGAGAGAACGGATACGTCCCAGCCGGTTGTAAATGCTGGTTCGGTGCAAGTGCAGGTGCTCGGCAACCTCGGCCACTGACCCGTCCTTGTCGTACAGCATCTCGAGCACGGGCAGCAGTTCCCCATTGCGGTCGAGTTCGCGGAGCTCACAGAAGAGCGCTGACTCAGACGAGGAGACGTCCCGACCGGCAACGGCCAAAAATTGGTAGACCCCAATAGCGCGAAACGATACGAGCCTGCCCAGCTGGGCATCCACCGTGGCTGCCTGCAGGGCGCTCCGCGCCTCGGAGTACGCGCCGGGCAGCCACCGCAGGTCAGAAAAGGGCTCGCTCAGCCCGAGCAGAACCGGCGCCACCACCTGCCCGCCGCGGCGAGAGACCTCAAGCTCGAAGCGCCGTCGAACCTCGGACAGGTCGAAGCCGTCAATCGCGTCGTGGAGCAACAAAACAGCATGCGTTTCAGTGCCGGCTGAGAACAATACGGTGTTGATGCCAAGCGTGGCATGAAGTGCAGAGAGGCGGTACAGCAGACTGCTTTCGGCGGGGTCGCGCTCGGCGTTGTCGCCACGCTCGAGCAGCGCGGCCAGACGCCACGGTCCTCGTCCATGCACGCCAGGCCACCCGTCGACCGCGAAAGCGGCCGCGCGGTCGCCCAAGCACGCCGCGACAAACTGCGCCTCGCCGGTACGACGGCCGTCGGAATCCGCACTGGTTCGGTTGAGCAGCATCTCCGCGAGGGCGTCCAACTCGGGGCGGATGACCCGCAGCTCTTTTACGATAGCGTCGGGCTCGAGCTCGTCGTCGAGCTGCAGCACCCACAGATAGCCCACTCGAAATCCACGCGCCAGCAGTGGCACGCACACCCGGCCCAACATTCCGAGGTCGGCGTTGGCCGGAACCGGAACCGGTTTTACCGCCCGAGCAATGCCGTGGCTCAGCTGCCAGGCGCTCACATCGGGCGGAACCAACTTGCTCAGCAAAAAATTCGTGCGCACTCTGTCAGCCGTGAATTGATGCGCGCTGTACGCGAGCAGCCCGCCATCGAGGTCTTCCAGTGAGAGAGCGCGACCAAGTTTCGCAGCGATGATGACCACCGCCTGGTCGATATCGGCCGCTGTCATAGGCCCAATCCTACGGAGCCGCGTGAACGTTAGGCGACAATCGACGCGCCTCGACGCTACAAATGTCGAATTCACGTTGCGGTGACTGTTGAATTCACCCCACCTCGGCTTCGGTGTCGAAAGTGAAAAATGCCCGAAAACGCCGGAAAACTGGTGGTTCTGGCCCCGCGCGACGTGCGACGGCCCAGCTCACGGCATCCGTTGTCGGCAGAGTCTCGCCGCGACGGCCCACAAACCCGGGCTTATCGTTTTTATGCAGACCAAAGTCGGTCGGCCAAGCGTCTTCAAGAAGTAGGAGTTCCCCATGATCATTGGTGTTCCGTCCGAAGTTAAGAACAACGAATTCCGCGTGGCGATCACCGCCGCCGGAGTACACGAGGCCAAGCTCCACGGCCATACCGTGCTCGTGCAGGCCGGAGCGGGAATCGCCTCCGGCTTCACGGACACGGATTATGCAGCCGCCGGAGCCACAATCATCGATACTGCCTTCGAGGTGTGGGCAAGCGCTGACCTGATTCTCAAGGTGAAAGAGCCGATCGCCGCCGAGTACTCCTATTTTCGTGAGGGCCTGATTCTTTTCACCTACCTGCACCTCGCGGCCGAGCCCGCCCTCGCCACCGCCCTGCTCGAATCCGGCGTCACCGCCATCGCCTACGAGACGGTGCAAAAGGCCGACCGCTCACTGCCCTTGCTCGCACCGATGAGCGAGGTAGCCGGACGCCTCGCTGTTCAAGTCGGCGCTGCGTCGATGACCCGCCCCGGCGGCGGCCCCGGCATCCTGATGGGCGGCGTACCCGGGGTGCGCGCCGCCAAGGTGACCGTAATCGGTGCCGGCGTCGCCGGCTCTAACGCCGCCGCTATGGCCATCGGCATGGGCGCCGACGTCACCATCCTCGACATCAACATCGACCGCCTGCGCGAACTCGACGCGCAGTACGCCGGACGTTTGAAGACCATTGCCTCGAACGCCTACGAAATCAACCGCTCCGTCATCGAAGCCGACCTGGTGATCGGCTCCGTACTGATTCCGGGCGCCAAGGCCCCCAAGCTCGTCACGAACGAGCTCGTGTCGCGCATGAAGCGGGGCTCCGTGCTCGTAGATATCGCCGTTGACCAGGGCGGATGTTTCGAAGGCACTCATGCCACAACGCACGAGAACCCGACCTTCCCCGTGCACGGCTCGATCTTCTACTGCGTCGCCAACATGCCCGGCGCCGTTCCGCAGACATCGACCCTCGCACTGACCAATGTGACCCTGCCCTATGCCCTGTCGATTGCCGACCGTGGCGTGCGCGCAGCATTCGAGCGCGACGCCGCCCTCGCCGGCGGGCTGAACATCGCTGCCGGAAAGGTCGCCAACCGCTCGGTCAGCATCGCCCTCGACCTGCCGCTCGCCGACTGGACCGACCTCGTCACACAGGCCGAGGCCGCTCTCGTCTGACCGCTCTGTTCTCAAGTGCTGCGCTCGCAGCGCTGTATAGCGGATGCCGGGCCCTGGCTTATCCGCCAGCACCGGCATCCGCTACCCGCTTTTTCTCAGAGATCGGAGAACCCGACACTCTGTCAATCGTCTGGATTACAAGGAAGTATCTCCGATGTCGCAATTGAAACCCAACATTCGACTAGCCTCCAGCACACAGCCGCACCTGGCCCGATCGCTGTCGAACCGCCATATCCAGCTCATCGCCATCGGCGGTGCGATCGGAACGGGCCTGTTCATGGGCTCGGGAAAGACGATCTCCCTCGCGGGGCCGTCCGTGATCTTCGTGTATATGATCATCGGCTTCATGCTGTTCTTCGTGATGCGGGCCATGGGTGAATTGTTGCTCTCCAACCTCGAATACAAGTCGTTCAGCGACTTCGCTGGTGACCTGCTCGGGCCGTGGGCTGCCTTCTTCACCAGCTGGACGTACTGGCTCTGCTGGATAGTGACCGCCATCGCCGAGCTGATTGCGATAGCGCTCTACACGAGCTTTTGGTGGCCAGAGTTGCCGCTGTGGATTCCGGCGCTCGGGGCGGTGTTGATTCTGCTGGGTTTCAACCTCACGAGTGTCAAAGCGTTTGGCGAGACCGAGTTCTGGTTCGCGCTGATCAAGATCATCGCTATTGTGACGCTGATCGTCGTGGGTCTGGTGATGGTGTTCACGAAGTTCCAGTCCCCCGGCGGCACCGCGGCGAGTTTCAGCAATTTGTGGAACGACGGCGGGATGTTTCCGACCGGCCCCATGGGGTTCATCGCCGGCTTCCAACTCTCTGTCTTTGCCTTCCTCGGCGTCGAACTCGTTGGCACGACGGCCGCCGAAGCGCAGCACCCGGAGAAGAACCTTCCCAAAGCGATTAACTCGATCCCCATTCGCATCATGCTGTTCTACGTTCTGGCCCTGATCATGATCATGGCGGTCACTCCGTGGCGTGAGGTCACTGCCGATGTGAGCCCGTTCGTGGCAATGTTCGCCCTCGCGGGCCTCGGCGCTGCCGCGTCCGTGATCAACTTCGTCGTGCTCACGAGCGCGACCTCCTCAGCGAACTCCGGGCTGTATTCAACATCGAGAATGCTCTTCGGGCTGTCGGTCGACGGCACGGCACCGAGGCGCTTTCAACGACTAAGCCGCCACAAAGTACCGGCCAACGCCCTACTGTTCTCGTGCCTGTTTCTGCTCGTATCCGCTGTGCTTCTGTATGCGAGCTCGTCGATCATTGCCGTGTTCACGGTGGTGACGACAATGGCGTCGGTGCTGTTCATCTTCGTGTGGAGCATCATCGTGGTGAGCTACCTCGCTTACCGCAAGCGCCGCCCCGCGCTGCACGCGGCCTCAAAGTTCAAAATGCCCGGCGGTGTGTCCATGTGTTACGTCCTGCTCGCGTTCTTCGTCTTCTTAATCTGGGCACTCACCCAGAAGACCGACACCCTGCAGGCGCTGCTCGTGACACCGGTGTGGTTCATCGGGCTCGGCATCGTCTGGCTCATCATGCGTCGCCGCCCAGAGTTAGTTGCTCACCAGGAGCTTCACCGCGCGAATGTGCAGGCCGATCGGGTCGCGGCGCTCGCCTTCCGTCGCTGAGCCGCGCACCGGCGTCACTTCCGCGACCCGCGTCGCAGTCTCGCGCCGGCGGCATCCGCTTCACAACGGATGCCGCCGGACACACTGTTAGTTAGTGCGCGGAGTACCCGCCGTCGACGAGGTGGTAGCTACCGGTGATGAACGACGCGGCGTCGCTGAGCAGGAACAAGACAAGGGCAGCTACCTCGGCACTGGTGCCAAGGCGTCCCGTCGCGTGCTGAGCCTCGAGGGCGATGATCGCTTCGGCACCCATCGCGGAACGCACCAGCGGAGTGTCGATGAAGCCCGGTCCCACGGCGTTGGTGCGCACGTTTCGGGCCGAATACTCGAGGGCTGCAACCTTGGTCAGGCCGACGAGCGCGTGCTTGCTGGCCACGTAAGCCGCGTTCTGGGCGATGCCAACGGATCCGAGCACGCTGCTCATGTTGACCACGGAGCCACCGCCTGCTGCGACCATTGCGGGCAGCTGGTAGCGCATGCCATAGAACACGCCGCTGAGGTCGACGCCGATGACACGGTCCCACACAGCCGTGTCGTACTCGCCAATGTCGGCGGGCGCGCCGGCGATCCCGGCGTTATTCACGGCCAAGTGCAGGGCGCCGTAGGTGGCGACGGCGAAGTCCACGGCCGCTTCCGACTCGGCGGCAATCGAGGTGTTCTGCTTGAATGCGGACGCGGTTCCCGCCGCTGCGATGATCTCGTCGGTGACGCGCTGCGCCGCCTCGAGATTGATGTCGGTGACCACGACGGATGCGCCCTCTGTCGCGAGGGCCATTGCGATGGCCTCTCCAATGCCACTTCCGCCGCCCGTGACGATGGCGACCTTGTCGGTGAATGTACTCATGCCGTGACTCCTTGTCTCACGCCGAGGCGTGGTGCGTCCGCGCAAACCGCGCGGCGGCGGGAAAGTATCTTGCTATCAAGATAGTTTACGCCCGGCTCAGATGGTCGTATTCATTGGGCGGCGAGCCGGGGTCAGTTATTTCTCCGACCCCGCCACCATTCCCTTGATGAAGTAGCGCTGCAGAAACAGGTAGGCAATGAGCACCGGCAGCACAGCGAGGAGTGAAGCCGCCGATGCCGCGCCAAGGTTGCTCGATTGCGCCGAGAAGAAGGACGCGATCGATGGGGCGATCGTTCGGATCGCCGGGTCGGTCAGGATAAACGAGGACAGGGCATACTCGTTCCAGGTGCTCACCCCGGTCAGAATAGCGACGGTGGCGGTGACGGGTTTCAGCACGGGTAAGACCACCAGGAAAAACGTCTGGAACGCGCTCGCCCCGTCGACCGTGGCCGCTTCCTCTACCGATATCGGCAACGATCGCATGAATGCCGTGTAGAAGAAGATGCTGAGCGGCAGGTGCGTCGACACCATGACCGCAATGATCCCCCAGTAGGTGTTCACCGCCTGCATCTGCGTCAGCATTGTGTACAGCGGAACGAGAATACTGAGCGGTGGAATCATGATCAGCGCGAGAATGAGCGCTCCAACGGCCTTATTCATCGTGGTGAGCCGACGTGCCAGCGGGTATGCGGCCATGGCCCCCAAGAAACAAACCAGGATCGTGGATACACCCGTGACAATTGCGCTGTTCAAAATGGACTGCAGGATGTTGCCATCCGTGATTGCCGACATGAAATTGCCGAGGAACACTCCGTCCAGGGGCGGCAGCCATGTCGAGGAGAGGTCGGTGCGCTCCTTTAAAGAGGTGGTGATCGACACATAGAACGGCAGCAGCTGAAGGACGACAATGGCCAGCAACCCTGCGGCAAGCAGAATCTTGGCGGGACGGCCGAGTTTGGTGATCATTGCTGCTCCAGCCGACGTCGATTGAGGAGGGTGTTCAGTCCGAGGGTGAACACCACGATGATGAGAAACAGCACGACTCCCATGGCGGAGGCATAGCCCGCACTCTGGTTGTCGAAGTAGGCCACCCCGACCAAGGTGGACACCGAGTTGGTCGAGTAGCCGGGCCCGCCGCCAGTGAGCACCTGAATAATGTCGTAGAGTTTCAGCCCGCCGATCAGGTTGAGCACGATGCTGGTGGCAAAGGCAGGCTGCAGCAGGGGAATGGTGATGTGCCGAAACTGCTGCCAGGCGCCCGCGCCGTCGAGGTTGGCCGCCTCGTAGTAGACGGTGGGTATCGACTGAAGTCCGGCGAGATAGATGATCATCGAGATGCCCACGAACTGCAACGAGTTGACCAGCACAATGATCAGCACAGCGGTCTGGGAATCACTCAGCCAGGCTATGCGTTCGCCGCCGAACAAGGTCGTGATGTCGTTGAGGGCCCCATTGTTGTACTGGAAGAAGAGGTAGTACATGGTGCCCATGATCACCGGAGACACCAGCACCGGCAGGTAGATGATCGCGCGAATCGCAGTCCGTCCGCGCAACGGTCGATCGAGTGCCACGGCCAGACCCAGGCCAAGGATCTGTTGGATGACCGTGCTGCCGATCCCGAAAATGAAGGTGTTCAGCAGCACCATACGAAACGTCTCGTCTTCGAACAGACGCAGGTAGTTCGCTGCGCCTACGACATCGCGCGCCGCGCTGTACCCATTCCAGTTCGTGAACGAAAGGGTGATGCCATTCAGAAGCGGGTAAATCGTGAAGATGGCGAAGATGAGCAGCGCGGGGAGATAGAACACGTTGATACCGGCACCTCGACCGCGCCTCGGCCGCCGTCGGATGCCCGCTCGGGGCAGGGTTGTCACTTGCGACATCGATTCCTCCTCGGGAACTGTGCGTCGGGGCGCCCTCATCCGCAAGGGATGAGGGCGCCCCGTTTCCGGATTGGCTAGTTGGACTGCCCGAAGAGACTGGAGAAGTCACTCTTGACTTGGGTGAGCGCACCGGAGGGAGCGCTTTGTCCGGTGATCACCGAATCGGTCGAGGTGACCATGGTGTTCCACATCCCGTTGGGCAGATAGACCCTGTCAAAGTACGGCTTCAACGGGACTGTGCCATCCGCGACGTAGCGGTCGTAGCTGTCCTGTAGCGCTCCGAGCTCGGAGGTCGCGTTCGTCATGCCTGGGATGCTGCCAACAGCCGACGCGAGCGCCCCGGCCTGGGCTGGCTGGGCAAGGAAGTTCAGAAAGTCCTTCGCCAGCTCGAGATTGTCACCAGTTTTAGACAGCCCGTACGCGTTGTACTCGCCGCCGATCAGGTAGGGATCGTCACCGGTGATCGACGGCACTGGCAGGTAGCCGAGCGTCACGTCCGGGTTGTACTGCGTTGCGTTGCTCACCATGCTGTTTGGGTTGAAGGCGAAGGCCGCATCACCGGAACTGAGAGCCCGGGCGACATCGTCTTCGGATGCTGAGCTGTAGTCCGGGTTGTAAAGTTCCTGATCTTTCCAACTTTCCACCAAATCCAGCAGGTCCTGATACGGCTGGTCCACGAATCGGCCGGCGGCGAGTTCCGTGAGTTCGTCATCGGTATAGGCTCCCGGGGCCAGCCAGTCGGCGAGTTGACCGGCACCGGAGTCCTTACCCGCGGCAGCAATGGGAACTATGCCGGCCGCTTTCACGAGAGTTGCAGCATCCGTGAAATCGTCCCAGGTCACAATGTCGGCCGGATCGACGCCGACCTGGTCGAGGACGTCAGCGTTGTAGATGAGGCCGGCGACATCCGTATCGACGGGGAAGGCGAAGAACTCACCGGCGTCGTTCACCATCGCGTCGCTGAGAACCGGGTTAAAGTGCTCGGCCCACGGCTCGTCCTGAAGCGGCGCGAGGAACTCACTGTAGCGAAGAAGAGACCAGCCATGGGTCCACAGAATGTCGGGAACGTTACCGGCGGCCAAGCGCACTTTCATATCGGCTTCGTAGTTGGTGCCGGCCGGGATCAGATCAATCGTGACACCCTGGTTCGCCGCTTCGTAATCGCTGGAGGCCTCCTCGAAGGCCGCCATCAGCTGAGCATCGATGGACAATCCAGTCTGAAATTCGAGCGTCGTGCCCTCGCTCGCCGCCGAACTACAGCCCGTTGCGGCGAGCGCGATTACCGTACCGACGGCAAAGAGTACTGATCGTGACTTCATTGTCATTCCTTTGATCTTGGAGGTTTTCGGTTGCGGACTGACGCCAGACCACCCGGATTTGCCCAAATCTACACGAGTAGATTGATTTTAGCTAGAAGTATTTTTGATCTCTTTTTATTGAAATTACGGGGTAGATATCAGAGTTGTTTCGAGTAGACTCGGCAATCGTGTGCACCATGGCGGTGACACGCTTTGCCTCCAGCTTCGGAAAGGAAGCACATGTCGATCTCACTTGGACTTGTCGGCGCCGGTCAATTTGCCGGCCAGTTCGCCACCCTCTTCAAACTGCATCCCGGCGTGTCCCGAGTCGTCGTGACGGATGTCGTCACGGAACGCGCCCAGGAACTCAACGACCGTATCCACCTCGACGGCGTGGTCGACAACTTTGAGACCATGCTCGCCTCAGACGACATCGACTCGATCGCTATATTTACTCAGCGTTGGACCCACGGGCCTCTCGTTATCCAGTCGCTTCGGGCGGGAAAGAACGTCTATTCCGCTGTGCCGATGGCGATCAGCGAAGACGACATCGCCACGATCATCGAACTCGTTCGCGACACAAAGCTCTGCTACATGATGGGCGAGACCAGCTTTTATAACCCGGCAACGGTTTTCGCTCGGCAGAACTTCGCCGCCGGTAAGTTCGGCCGGGTTTTCTATGCTGAAGGGGACTACGTTCACGACATGGACTTGGGGTTCTACGATGCGTACAAGTACAGCGGCGGCGACGACTGGAAAAGCACCGCGAGCTACCCGCCCATGCTCTACCCGACCCACTCCATCGGGGGCGTTCTGGGAGCGATCCCGGATCACGCCACGAGTGTGAGCTGCATCGGCGTGCGCGACGATCGCAACGATGGCGTTTTCGACCGCGACATCAGCATGTTCGACAACGACTTCTCTAATGCCTCCGCGTTGTTCGAACTAGCCAGTGGTGGCGCCATGCGCATCAATGAGATGCGCCGCGTGGGCTACCCTTCGTACATCCGCGAGTCCAGGTTTCGCTTTTTCGGAACGGAAGGAAGTTTTGAACAGATGGCTACTGTCGCTTTCTGGCAGGACAAGACCGGCGTCGAAGATGTCTCAGCTCAGATCGACACTTCGGCTACTCTGACTGCAGACGACCCCTCGCTTGCCAATGTCTCTCCCGCGCTGCGGGACGCGTTCGTCTCCGGCCACGCCCTCATCCACGACACCGAGCGCCTCCCTGACGAATTCATCGGGGTGCACAACGGGCACGAAGGCAGCCATCACTTTCTCGTGGACGATTTCGTGACGGCCGTGAACACCCGGACCCTGCCGCCGGTCAACGCATGGGTCGCGGCTCGCTTCACACTTCCCGGCATTGTTGCACACCGTTCGGCCCTCGCTGGCGGAGAACGGCTACCGATCCATGATTTCGGAGACGCCCCACACGATGTGTGAGGATTAGCTGTGCCGAGCGACTTGTCGAAGAAAGCAATCACCCGTGCTGACGTCGCGCGCTATGCTGGCGTCAGCACGGCGGTTGTGAGCTATACCCTCAACAACGGCCCAAAGCCGGTAGCCTTCGCGACGGCGGAGCGCGTACGGAACGCCGTTCGTGTGCTCGGCTATCGGCCCAACGCCGCCGCCCGCGCGCTCAAACGAGGCTCTTCCGACATGATCGGGCTGGTCGTTCCGGACAGCAGCAACCCGTTCTTTGCCGAACTCGCGCAGGCAACGGAGGACGCTGCGGAGGCGCTCGGGTATGCCCTCGTCGTTATCAATGGCAATGACAGCGACGTCGTGCAGCACGTGAACCGCCTAGCCGGGCGACAGGTCGACGGCATTATCGTCGCCTGCGACTTGCGCCTGGTAGATATCGCCAATCTCACCGCCAGCGGAATCCGGCTCTCTCTTTTCAATCAGCTCCATCCCACTGAGGGCACACATGCCATCGGCTCGGACCTTTTCAATGGTGCCAAGGCGGGCGTGTTTCACCTTCTCCAGCACGGCCACACGCACATCGGGTTCGTCGGAAACACGACGCCGTCGGACACCCGCTTGCGCGGCTGGGAGGACGCTCTTCGCGAGGGGGGCGTTGCGCCCGGCCCTCGTTATCCGGCTGGCTACTCACGCGAAGGCGGCTACGCTGCCGGCCAGAAGCTCGTGGCCAGCAGCGACCGGCCTACGGCCCTCTTCGTAAGCACGGACATGCAGGCGGTAGGTGTGCTGCGCGCGCTTCATGAACGCGGTGTCGAAGTGCCGCGGGAGATCGCCATCGTCTCCCTGGATGGAACGCCGGAATCCGAGTACAGCTGGCCTGCTCTCACCACACTGCGTCAGCCCGTACGGCAAATGGCGAAGGATGCCGTAGCCCACCTTCTTGGGCACGCTGAAGCCGCCGATGACCATCGCCTCTATCCCCTGGAGCTGGTCGTTCGCCAGTCCTGTGGCTGCGCGCTTCCATAGCGCGCGCGGGCGTCTGATGGCGGGCGCAGCGTTTTTACTGCGGTCTCGCGGGCTGGGCATCACCAGCGGCGCTACCGAGGAACCGGCGATACGTGACCTGGCGCGTATCGCCGAGAGCCGATGCGATCCCGGTTCAGGTCACGCCACGCCACGCCACGGGCGAAGGCTTGCCGCACGTGAAAACTGGCCATCCTCGAGATCGCGCCGGGTCTGTGTGCCCGCACGCAGGGCCATGAGGTGGCCTACGGAGCCCTTCGGATCCCTTGCTATGGTCTTCAACTGTGCCGTGAGAATGCGTTGACATCGGAACGCCCGTCTCAAGATGGTGACAACTCTGACCCGGCCGACGGCATCCGTTTCGAACTGCGTGCGGATGGTCGGTACGCTGGCGAGATGGGGAAAACCGAAACACGACCATCGCGCCGCGCTGTCACGGCGGTATTAGTGGGCTTCGCGGTCGTGGCCGGGTACGCAATCGTCGGGGTGCTGCAGATACTGGTGTGGAATCCGCTGGCCGCGGTGCCTGGCGCGACGCTCGGGCAAATTCGAGCGGATATGGCCCGCGTAGATGAGTCACTCACCGCTGACTTAGTTCTCATTTGGGGTGCGATCGGAATAGCCCTGGCCGCCGTGGTCTTGCTGGTCGCGACCCGTCGACACACCAGCCCGGTCGCGGCTTACCTCGTGCTGCTGGTGTTCGCAGCGCCCGGGCACATTTTTGTTGCCTTCGCGCCCGGCATGTCGCTCGCGGATACATTCATGATTTCGGGTGGGGACCACGCCCCCTGGGGCATGGCGCTCTACCTGGTCAGCGCCGCAGCCCTCGTTGCGCTGATTGTGCTGATTATTCGCGCAGCGCGCAGCACTCGAGCTTAGAGCGCGCGAGACTGTGCCCGGCGCCCGGGGATCGCGTCGAGCAACGTCACCGTGTACGGGTGCTGGGGCGAGGCGAAAACGTCTTCGGTAATGCCGGACTCGACGGCGACGCCGTGGCTGAGCACGGTCATGGTCTGCGCCACCTGCCGAACCACGGCCAGATCGTGGGAGATAAAGAGGTACGCCGTACCCAGCTCCCGCTGCACCTCGGACAACAGCTCGAGAATGCTCGCCTGCACGGTCACGTCGAGCGCCGATACCGCCTCGTCGAGCACGAGCACGGTCGGCTCGAGCACGAGCGCCCGCGCAATTGCAACCCGCTGTCGCTGCCCGCCCGACATTTCGTGCGGGCGCTTGGCCGCCATCGTTGCGGGTAGGCTGACCCGATCGAGGGCTGCGAGCATGCGTTGCTGGCGTTCGCGCGCGGACCCGATACGGTAATTGCTCATCGGCTCGACCAGAATCTGCTGCACACTCTGCCGCGGATCCAGACTGCCGAACGGGTTCTGGTACACCATCTGCAGGCGCCGCCGGGCTTGCCGCAGCTGCTGTCCCGACACGCTCGTCATGTCGACGCCGTCGACTAGGATGCCGCCCGACGTTGGTTTCTGAAACCCCATGACGGCCCGCGCGATCGTTGATTTGCCCGAGCCGGACTCGCCCACGAGCGCGTGGGTCATGCCGCGGCGCACCTCAAACGAGACTGAATCCACCGCCCGCAACCCCGGTAACGTGCGCCCCCGGGAGAACACCTGCACCAGATCATTCACCACGACCACCGGCTCGGCGTGCTGCGATAGGGCGAGCTGCGCCCGCACGTCGTCACTCGTGCGCACCGCGGCGCTCAGCGCGGGTGCATCGGCCAGAAGTGCGCGCGTGTATTGCGCTTGCGGGTGCCACAGCACCGCCGCGCTTGGCCCCTGTTCCTGCACCCGGCCATCCTTCAACACGATGACGTGGGTGGCTCGGTCCGCCGCGACGGCCAGATCGTGGGTGACGAGCAGAACGGATGTCCCACTCTCTGCACGCAGTTCGTCGAGCAGATCCAGGATGGTTTTCTGCACCGTCACATCGAGGGCGCTGGTGGGCTCGTCGGCGATGATCAGTGCCGGACGCATGGCAATCGCACTGGCGATCAGCACCCTTTGTTTCATGCCGCCCGACAGCTCGTGTGGATACTGCTTCACCCGAAGCTCCGGCTCCGAGATCTGCACCCGCTCCAGCAGTTCGATGACTCGCCGCCGGGTCGCTGGCGCGTTGCCGAAGCGGTGCAGGTTCATGACCTCCGCCAGGCTGTCACCGATGCGCCGCACCGGGTTCAGAGAGTTGTGCGGGTCTTGCGGCACGAGACCGATGTGCGAGCCCCGCAGCCGCAGCCACTGCTTCGACGACCATTCGGTCACATCCAGACCGCCCAAACGGATGCTGCCGTGCGTGATTCGCCCATTGGCCGCCAGCAGTCCGATCAGCGCCTGCGCCGTCGTCGTCTTGCCCGAACCCGACTCGCCGACGAGCGTGAGGGTGTCTCCGCGGCCCAGGCTGAAGGAAACGTCGTGCAGGACCGCCGTGTCACCGGTGCGCCCGCTGTAGGCGATCGACAGGCCGTCGACCTCGACGACGGGGGCGGAGGCGTTCCACCCGGCCAGCTGCTTCTGGATCATGCGCGGTTCCTCTCGGAGATGGCGGTGGAGATGCGGTTGGCGGCGAGCACGGTCAGAACAACGACAACACCGGGGATGGTGGTCAGCCACCAGCTGGTCGCGATGTAGTTGCGACCCTCGGCAATCATCAGGCCCCACTCGGGCGTTGGCGGCGGGGCGCCGTAGCCGAGAAATCCGAGAGCGGCGATGGAGAGAATCGCCGTGCCGAACTGCAGCGCCGCCAGCGCGATGACAGGGGTGAGCGAGTTCGGCAGCACGTGCCGCAGCAGCACACTGACGAAGGAACCGCCGCTCGCGAACGCGGCCTCGACGTAGTCCATTGCCCGTACCCGCATCACCTCGGCGCGAGCCAAACGGGCAAAGGCGGCAACGCTCGTAATGCCGACAGCAATCGCGACCTGCGTGGTACCAAAGCCGAGCACGATGATGATGCTGAGCGAGAGCAGCAGACTCGGCACGGCCAACAGTACGTCGACCAGCCGCATCAACACGGCATCCACCACGCCGCGCACCGATCCGGCCACCAGGCCGATGCCGGTACCGAAGACAAGCCCGAAAAGTACTGCGATGAGCGCGGTCACCAGGGTGTGTACCGACCCGAAAACGACCCGGGTGTACATGTCACGACCGGTGGCATCCGTTCCAAACCAGTGTGCGGCGCTCGGCGCCTGCAGTCCGTCGGTGGCAACACCCACGATGGGGTCACCGTGGGCAAAGAGGCCGGGCAGCACGGCCCAGGCCACCATGAGCGCGAGGTAGACGGCGGCGGCGACGAGCAGGATCGGCCGGGCCCGACCGGCCCGGCGCACCGAGGAACGCCGGGTGCTGGGCTCGCTGGTGCGGGTCGTGTCGCTCATGCGTTGACCGTCGCGATCGTCTTCAGCCGCGGATCAAGAAGGGGATAAAGCAGATCGACGAGCAGATTGACCAGCACAAAGATCGCGGCGGAGATCACGACGATGGCCTGCAGCACGGGGGCGTCCTGGTTGGTGACGGCCTGCTCTGTCGCCCGACCGATGCCGGCACGACCGAACACCGTCTCGGTGATGACAGCGCCGCTGATCAGTTCACCCAGCAACAGTCCGGCGATCGTCAGCGCTGGTAGCACCGCGTTGCGGGCCACGTTGCGGCTCAGGATCCACCACTCACTCGCGCCCTTCGACCGCACCACGGCGATGAAGGGCTGCGTGAGAACGTCGTCGATCGATCGAATCAGCACCTGCGCCATCGGGGCGGCGATGGGCAGAGCAAGAGCGGCGACGGGCATGATCAGTCCCTCGATCGGGCCGGGGTTGATGACCGGTAGCCAGCCGAGACGAAAGGAGAATACCTGAATCAGTACGATACCGAGCCAGAAAACCGGTACCGAGATGAACAACGATGGCAGTGACCGCAGCATGGTGCGCAGCCACGGCAACCACGACAGCTGGGCCAGAACGGCCAGGGCGACCGCGAGCACGATCGCCACGACGAACGCGCTCGTGGCCAGCACCAGGGTGTTGGGCAGCGCCGACGCGATGATCACACTCACCGGCGTGCCCGACTGCACGGAGTACCCGAAGTCCCCGACCAGAAATCCGCCGAGGGTGTCGAAAAACTGCTGCCAGATCGGTATGTTGGCACCGAGCGAATCGCGCAGCAGGGCGATCTGATCGGGGCTGAGACCCGACTCGGGGCTTTCAAACTTGATCAGCAGGGCATCCCCCGGCAGCGCCTGTAGCAGCACGAATGCCGCCGTGAACGCGATGGCCAGCACGATGACGGCCTGACCAATCCGGCCCAGAATGTATGACACGAAACGCTCCTTGACGGGGTGGGATTATGCCGGGTGGGTGCGTGCTACTTGTCGAGCCACACCTGCGAGAAGCCCGGGCGGGCGACGGCCTCGTAGCTGAGGTCGTGCACGTACGGCGCGATGCCGTAGACCTGTGGTTCCTCGAACAACGGCACCACGTACGCCTGCTGAGCCAGGTAGATTTGCGCGGCCTGCGTGTTGATAATGCGGGCTTCGGCATTGGGCTCGGAGGCGACCGCCTGCAAAATCTCATCGAGTTTCTGGTCGCCGATGGAGGCATCCGTTTTATTCAGGTTGAGCGTCACGTTGCGGTTCGTGGAGAAAAACTGACTCTTGATCACGTCAAAATCGGCGCGACCGACCATGGACTGGAACACCTGAACCTGCGAGCCATCGAGCACCGCTGCGGCAAAGTTGCCGGCATCCGCTCGTAGAATCTTCAACTCGATGCCAACCTCGGCGAGCTGCTGCGCGACCAGGGTGAGCACGTCGAAGGACCGCGGCTGCGGGCCAGCCTCAGATGCTGTGATTGACAGCCGCAGACCGTCTTTCGAGCGGATGCCGTCGGTTCCCTCGGCAAACCCGGCGTCATCGAGCAGCGCAGCCGCTTTCTCGGGGTCGTACTCGAAGTACTCCGTGGTATCGACGTAGCCGAGCGCGCTCTGCGAGAGGATCGACGTGGCGACCGGGTAGTTATCGGAGAACAACGCCTGCACAATCGTGTTGCGATCGACGGCAGCAATAATGGCCTGGCGCACGCGGATGTCTTGCAGCGCCGGCTCCCGGAAACGCAGGTTGAGGCTGTTGTTGACGCCGTTGGTCTGCGCCGCAGCGAGGGTGTATCCGGCGCCGGTAACCTGCGCCTCGTCCTGCGCTTCGACCTTACGGGCGACGTCACCCTGGCCGGAGATCAGCGATCCAACGCGCACGCTGTTCTCAGGCGTGACGATGAATTGCACGGCGTCAATCGAAGGGCGGCCCTGATGGGCGAAGCTGGCCGGCGCCCAGTCGTAGTCGTCGCGGGCAGTGATGGTCAGCTGCGCCCCGAGCTGTTCGTCGGTGACGACGAACGGGCCAGAGCCGATGATCTCGGTCGCCGAGCCGGCGCCGAAACCGTCGAGGTCTTTCGTGAGTGTGTCGGCCGAGATGAGACCGGACGTGATCGTGGATGTCGCCTGCAGAAACCCGGGCGAAGAGGCACTGAAGTGGAAGATGACGGTGTCATCGTCGACGACCTCGCTATGGTCATAGTTGTTCACGGCCTCGGAGATCGCGAGGCTGCGGTCGGGGTCACCCTGGCCGAACAGGTCGAAGTTCGCGGCAACGACGGATGCATTGAGTGCGGAACCGTCGGAGAAGGTGACGTCTCCACGCAGGTTGAAGGTGAACTGTGTCGCATCGTCGTTGACGACCCAGTCCGTGGCGATCCACGGCTCGAACTCGAGCGTTTCGGTATCTTGGTAGACGAGCCGGTCGGTGATGTTGTTCACGACACCGCCGTTGGGATAGAAGCCGGCGGCCGGCGGATAGAGGCTGGTGAAGGCATCGGGTTCGAGGTAGACGAGCGTGCCGCCGTCGGTGCGTTCGCCGGAACCGGTGGCCGCCGACTGCCCGCCGGATGAGCAGGCGGTGAGCACGAGTACGGCCGCAAGGGATGCGGCGATAACGAGGGTGCGGCCAGGGCGACCGGTGACTGAATCTGAAATGGACATGCGGGATCGCTTCCGTGAGGTGGTATGCGGGGGTGGAGTTACGGGGTGGCGCGTTGGCGTGGCGCCGGCACCTCTGGCTCGCCGAGGGAGAGCATCAAGCGGTTGGCCCAGTTGAAAAACGCTGCGCCGGCGATGGCGTCGGCAATCTCGACATCGGTCAGGCCCAACTCGGTGAGCCGGGCGATATGGGCGGGACCGAACTCGTTCGGGGTGACGGTGAGTGCTCGCGCGGCCTCAATCAGGGCGTCCCAGCGGGCATCGGTCCTGACCGTGACGCCCTCATCGAGCAGCGCCTGCACGTCGTCGCCGCGACCGGAGAGTCTCGTGGCGTTGCGCGAGTGAACGGAGGCGCAGAACACGCATCCGTTCACCCGTGAAACGGTCGCTGCGGCGAGTTCGCGTTCCGCCAGCGGTAGACCGCCGTCGGCGTTGCCGAAGATGTCGAAGTCGGTGAGGGTACGGGCGGCGAGAATCTCTGGTTCGTGGGCGAGCAGGGCGAAGTAGGGCATCTGGGCGCGGGCTCGATCGACGAGTCCGTTCCAGTGGCGCTCCTCGAATTCAGCAGGCGAAAGCGGTTCGAGCCAGGGCACCCAACCGAGACCGTTCTGGGTGAACCCGTCTGGGCGGTGCAGATCGGGGTAGCTGGTGACGAGGTCGGCCGTGTGGGGCGTCATTATCAGTCCTTCCAGGTGGAACGGAGCACAGTGAGGCCAACGGCCACGCGAATCTGAAAGCTGAGAAACGCGACGAGTTGAGCGACGGCAACGATCTCACCGGTGGTCCACCCGACATCCACCAGTTTCTGCAGTTCGGCGGGGGCACTCTCCCGCGGACGAAAGACCAGAAGGTGGGCGTATTCGAGCAGGGCGCTCAGCTCGTCGCCGAGCACCTGCCGGTCTCCGCTTCGGATCTCGAGGCGAGGGCCGTCGGTCGATTCGGGAGCCAGTGCCGGCTCCCGAAACTGGCCGAACGGACCGCTCGTGCGGCCGTAGTCACTTACGTCGTGAAGCGTCTGAATAATCTCGGCGCGGGACTCTGCTTCGGCGAATTGCTGCTCGTAGTGCGCGGTGAGAGGGGTGTCACCGTGCAGCCGCACGACGACGACGGCTACCGCGAAACGTTCCGGCACCGACAGGGCGCCGGTGAACGCGGGTTCGAAAATGCTCTGATAGCTGAGCTGAACATTGCTGCGGGTAGCGGGCCGACCGCGGCGAACGAGGTCGAGGCGGTCGCCAATACTGATATCGAGTGCCCGGTCGAGCACGTCAGGAATGGTCATGGGTACTCCAGTCAGACGGTCGGCGGTAAATTTCAGCCTTCCGATACCCACGCTAGACGCGTCCACTGGCCACCCGAGCCGGAACGACTTGTGGCGTCACACGCAGCTCGAGAGCCACCGTGAATGTGCGTCGGGTCCAGGAAAGAGGTAGACATCTACTATGCCTTTTTCTCGCCCCGCTTCGTTGTGCCTCGTCGGTGTTGGTCCACGCGGCGTGTCAATCGTCGAACGATTGGCCGCCAATACCGCCCTGCTTTCGCCCGGAGAACCGTGGGTGCTGCACCTCGTCGACGACGCCGAGCTCGGCGCGGGGCGCATCTGGCGCACCGACCAGACCCTTGACCTGTGCATGAACACGCTCGCCGGCGCCGTGACGCTGTTCACTGACTCGTTTGTGACGATGAGCGGTCCGGTCGTGGACGGACCGAACCTGTACGAATGGTGCCTGTTGGCGGTGAACGCGCTGCGCGGCATGCGTTCGGACGAGGTCGAGCAGATTGCGCCGGTGCGCCGATCGGTCTTTGGCACCGTCGACCTGCCGCCGGTACTTTTTGAGAGGCCACAACTCGTCGACGAGATGGCACTCGTGCGGCCGGAAAGTCACCCCAGTCGGGTGCTGTACGGCGCCTATTCCACCTGGGTTCTCGCCTACGCGCTTAGCGCGCTGCCGGCCGAGGTGACCGTTCTGCGGCATGACGCTCGGGCCACGAGCGTTCGACTGGTGGATGGCAGCCCGGTCGTTCAGCTGGATTCCGGGCAGACGCTCGCAGTGGACGATGTGATTCTCTCGCTCGGCTGGCTGGCGCGGCAGAACACGGCGGCCGATGCCGAACTCGCGCGCCTCACCACGGGCGATGATCGGTTCGTGTGGGTAGGGCCCGACAGCCCGATCGACCAGGACCTTTCTGCGGTGCCGGCTGGGGAATCCGTCATTGTGCGCGGGCTCGGAATGGGGTTCTTCGACACGATGATGCTGCTCACCCAGGGCCGCGGCGGACGTTTTGTACCGGGCAGTGACGGCCTGAGTTATGAACCTTCCGGGCGCGAACCCGTGTTGCACGTGACGTCACGCCGCGGGGTACCGTTCCGGGCGAAGTCGCTTTATGGCGCGCTGCCGCCTGCAGCGCAGCTGAGCCGGTTGCTGGCGTTCCGGGCATCCGCTGTGATTGATTTTGACAGCGATTTGTGGCCGCGCATCGTGCTCGACGCGCATGAGGCCTGGTATCGCACGCTGCATCAGCTACGGCCCGAAGCGTTTAGGGTGCCGCTGGACGTGGTGATCAGCGCGCTCGACGCTGGCACGCTCGACACGCTCGATGGGAGGCTGACCGCACTCGTGCCCGTGTCGACCGACCGGTTCGATCTTGCCGTCGCCATGAACCCGGCGAGCGCCAGCTTCGACTCCCCCGCGGCGTTTGACACCTGGGTAGCCGATTACCTGAGCGCCGACCTGCACGAGTCGGGCCTCGGGGTGGCGAGCGAGCTCAAGGCGGCACTCTGGGTGTTTGGGTCTGCGCGCAAGACGGTTTCGAAACTGCTCGCGTTTGACGGCACGACCGCTGACAGTTTCGCCGGGCGCGCGCACCGCGATTTTCTGGCGTTCGGCGGCATGGTGGGTAGCGGACCGCCGGCATTTCGCAGCGCCCAACTGCTCGCTTTGGCGCAGGCCGGTATCGTGCACTTCATCGGTCCCGGGTCGACGCTTCGGGTGTCTGCCGGCGCGTTTGTGGCGCAATCGCCGCGGGTTCACGGGTCAGAAGTACGCGCGCACGTGCTGATCGACGCCTGGATGCACTCTCATGATGTGACCGTGACGAACGATCCGGTTATCGCGGGACTGAGCGCGTCCGGTGTGCTGCGGGCGCATCATCGCATTTCGCGGGCCGGCATCGACGTCGCAGACGGCGGGGTTGATATTGAACAAATCACGAGCCGGTTGATTGATGCCGAGGGGGTCGCGAGCAGAAACGTACACCTCGTGGGAATCCCGGTGAGCGACACGCGCGGCGACACCGTCATCAGCCCTATGCCCCGAGCGGATGCGACGTTCCTGCGCGAGACGGACGGCGTCGCCCGTGCGGCGCTTCAGACCCTGGCCGCAGTGGCAGTACGCAGCTACGTCTGAGTCAATCCACCGCGGGCTCACCGTGCGCAGCACCGTCGGGCTGACGTCTCGCGTGTGCTGGTGCAGACTAGACGGATGAGCGATGCCGGCGACTTCGTGGACCGCACGCTCCAAAACGAAGCAACCTGGGAGCGCGCAGCGGAGACCGAGGCGCGAATCGGCAGCGACCTGGAAATTTATGGCGCATCGGTGGGTGCTGTGCGGGGAACCATCCGCGACCTGGCCCGCCGGCATAAGAACATGACGCACGACGAGGTGACCGCGCTGAGCTCCGAACTGTGGAAGGTGCCGGTGTTCGAGCGCCGGCTCGCGGCGATCGTGCTCCTGCAAACGAACGTGACCCGGCTCGACAACACCGACCTCACCCGCATCGAGGGGTTTTTACGCGGAGCAGCACTGCAAGAACTCGCCGATCCGCTCACTCTCGACGTGGTGCTCCCCCTGGTACAGGGTCTGAACGGGCCCAATCGTGCCCGAGCGGATGCTGCACTGGAACGTTGGGCGCACGACGGCGACCCGTGGCTGCGCCGCGCCGCCCACAGTATCGCCAGGGGAATCGTCAACACGTAACGGAAGCGCGGGTGCCAGCCAGAGCCGCCGTGTCGTACCCCGAGCGTAAGCTGCGGGCATGCGCGCAATTATCGTAAATTCTCCCGGCGGTCCAGAAGCACTCAGCCTGACAGCGGTTCCCGGCCTCGTGATCGGGAGCCACGACATCCGTATTGCGGTGGCCGCGGCGGGAGTGAACCGCGCGGACATCATGCAGCGGCAGGGCCGCTACCCGTCGCCGGTCGATGCACCGCAGTGGCCGGGGCTTGAGGTGTCTGGCGTGGTCACCGGGGTGGGTGAGGACGTGACGCGGTTCGGGCTGGGCGATCGGGTGTGTGCGCTGCTCGCCGGCGGCGGGTATGCCACCCAGGCCGTTGTGCACGAAGACCTGGCCCTGCTGGTGCCGTTGTCGATGGACCTTATTGACGCAGCCGCTCTGCCCGAAGCCCTGGCCACGGTGTGGTCGAACGTGTTCATGAGCGCCGAACTCGCGCCCGGCGAGACCCTGCTCGTGCACGGCGGCGCCAGCGGAATCGGTACGACTGCCATTCAGCTGGCCCGGCTGATGGACGCCCACGTGGCCGTGACGGCCGGGTCGGCCGAGAAACTCGCCGCCTGCGCGAGCCTGGGAGCGGAGATTCTCATCAACTACCGCGAGCAGGACTTCGTCGCCAAAATCCAGGATGCCACCGATGGGAACGGCGCCGACGTGATCCTCGACATCATGGGCGGCTCATACGCCGCCCGCAATATCGAGGCCGTCGCAGTGAACGGGCGCATCATGGTGCTCGCCAACCAGAGCGGCGAACCGGCCACATTCGACCCGTTCCGCCTTATGCAGAAGCGCGCCCGCTACTGGGGCACCACCCTGCGCGCGCGGTCCCTGGCCGAAAAGGTCGCCATCATGCGGTCGCTCGAGTCGGCGATCTGGCCGTGGATCACGTCGGGTGAGTTTCGACCGGTAGTCGACAGCCGATTCTCATTTGAGAACGCAGCGGATGCGCATCGCCGGATGGAAACATCCGCTCACGTGGGCAAGATTCTGCTCGTGCCGTAGGCCGTTGCTCAGGTCCTCCCCCGTGGCGTGCCCGGTTAGATGAGGCCTTGGGCGAGCATCGCGTTGGCCACGCGCACGTAGCCGGTGATGTTGGCGCCGACCACGTAGTTGCCCGGCATACCGTACTCCTCGGCGGTTTCGGCGCAGCGGTCGTGAATATCGACCATGATCTCGGTGAGGCGCTGCTCGGTGTATTCAAAGGTCCAGGAGTCGCGGCTGGCGTTTTGCTGCATCTCCAGGGCAGACGTCGCCACACCGCCGGCATTGGCCGCTTTTCCGGGCCCAAAGAGCACCCCGGCATCGTGGAAGACCGCCGTTGCCGCTCGAGTGCACGGCATGTTGGCCCCCTCGGCGACGGCAAGGAGGCCATTCTTGACGAGCCGGACCGCAGCATCCGTATCGAGTTCGTTTTGCGTCGCGCACGGGAGCGCGAGAGTTGCATCGACGTCCCAGATTGAACCACCCTTCACGAAGTGAGCCGAGCCGCGGCGGTCGGCGTAGTCCGAGATGCGCCCGCGCTCGACGTCTTTGACCTGGCGCAGCAGATCGACGTCAATACCCGCCTCATCAACGACGTAACCCGACGAGTCGGAAGCCGTCACGACATTGGCGCCGAAAGACTGAGCCTTCATGATGGCGTTGATCGCCACGTTGCCGGCGCCGGACACCACCACACGCTGGCCTTCAAGGTTCTGCCCGCGGGTCTTGAGCATCTCTTGGGCAAAGAGCACCACGCCGAAACCGGTCGCCTCCGGACGCACCAGCGATCCACCCCAGCCCACCCCTTTACCGGTGAGCACACCGGACTCGAAGCGGTTAGTGATGCGCTTGTACTGCCCGAACAGATAGCCGATTTCACGGCCACCGACGCCGATATCGCCCGCCGGGACATCCGTGTATTCGCCGATGTGGCGGTAGAGCTCCGTCATGAAGCTCTGGCAGAACCGCATGACCTCGCCGTCGCTCTTGCCGTGCGGGTCGAAGTCGGAGCCGCCCTTGCCGCCGCCGATCGGCATGCCGGTCAGCGCATTCTTGAACACCTGCTCGAAGCCGAGAAACTTGATGATGCCGAGGTACACCGAGGGGTGAAAGCGCAGTCCGCCCTTGTACGGACCGAGCGCGGAGTTGAACTCCACCCGAAAACCGCGGTTGATCTGCACCTCGTTAGCATCGTTGACCCACGGTACCCGAAAGATAATCTGGCGTTCCGGCTCGCACAATCGCTGCAAAATGGCGGCCTCGGCGAACTGCGGGTGTTTGCGTGAAACGGGTTCGAGGGTCTCGAAGACCTCGTTCACCGCTTGGTGAAACTCCGTCTCACCAGGGTTGCGAAGCAGAACGGTTTCTTTGACGGATTGCAGGTGCGCGCGCATGAAGACCTTCCAACAGAGCGGATGGGGTGCGATCGGTCCGTCACACTGGCTGTGACAGGTCTATCCACGCTTGTGAGCTTGTCACGTTTCGGATGCTTCGTGCGCCGCTGCGGCAAGCCGTCGCGTGCAGCATCGGCGTGTAGACGACGCCAGGACCCCTACGATCGAGAGCATGGCACTCCTGTACGACGCCGTTCTGCGGCCCTCCAAATCTGAGCTCATCGCCGCGTGGGCACCGACGCAGCCGTGGTTCGTCGGCGACGCGGCGGCCGCCGTCGAGCGAGTCGCATCGTTCCGCTTCGACGACCCCGATGGTGAGGTCGGCATCGAAACACTCCTGGTGCGATTTGGCACCGGGCCGCTGCTGCAGATTCCACTGACCTATCGCGGCGCACCGCACGATGGCGGCGAGGACTGGCTCGTCGGCACCATGTCGCACTCCGTGCTCGGGGACCGCTGGATCTATGACGCCACCGGCGACCCGATCTATCTGGCGAATGTTGCGACCGTGGCCCTGAACGGCGGGCACGAGGCCGACCAATTCGAGCAGCGCGACGGTGACCTTATTCCGGTCGCGTCGACCGCCGCCGTGCGCGGCAACGGCATTCCCGGAACACCAGTTCCGGAACTTGCTGCGACAATCGAAACCACCTCGACGGCGGGCACCACGACCGCAACGGCAGGTGCGCTGCGCATAACCGTCGTGCGGGTACTCGACGGCACCTCAACGGCGGCACACACGAAGAATGCCGCCACCCTCACCAGTATCTGGCCGCAGCAATCCGCGCCCCAGTTGCTCGCAACGGTCACGGTGCTGCCGGGCTAACTCCTACGCGCCCATCTCACGGTGCCCGGGGCGCCAAGACGACTGTCGCTACATTTTCGACAAGCGGATGCAGCTGATCGCCGCCCTGCACAACGCCCTTCTCCCAGCAGAGCCTGAGCCCGGCTGGGGTGTCCTCCAGGCTCGCCAGACAGTTGTCAAACCAGGGCCCCCTCATGCCAGCCCAACGAAACGGCGGCGAGGGAACCCGGGCTGAGCGGGCGAGGAATGCGCTTAGCCGCGTGGCAATCCCGTAGGCCATCACGGCAGAGAACGATCGCATGGCCACCGGGAGTGGATTGCGGATCGGCGAGCAGACGGCTTGCACGATGCGGCTGCCCGACGTTCGTTCAACTTCGGAGACGGTGGAGTAGTGCACGTCACCAGACAAAAACGTCACCGTAGCTGGCGCCGTCCCGCGTTGGCCGTCTGCCACCTCAGTAGCCATCTTCGCCACCGCGCGAAAGCTGCGCTGAAAGGCGCCCCAATGTTCCAGGTCGACCAGCTGACGAAGTCGTTCGCCAACCCAGGCAGCGGGTTTTCCCCAGGCTCCTTCGGAAATGGCTTCATCCCACGATTCCAGGTGGTGCAGCCCCGGGGGCAGCAGAAATGGCAGGGAGGTACCGATCAGAAGGTGGCGAAAGCCGCCTCGCATCCGCTCGTTGAGCCAGCCGGTTTCTTGCTCGTCGATCAATGCGCGCCGCGCGGGATCGAGCTCGCGGGCGGCGCGCGAGTCGACCACGATCAGTCGAACATCGTTCAGGTCGCGGCAGTAGCTCCACCGGTAGCTGGTCGGATCGCGATCACAACGTTCGGCGAATTCATCGAGCACGGCGCTCAGGTCGAGTTCATCCGGGCCGTCATGGGCAGCGATCAGGCGCCAGATTTCATCGTTAGCTCGTTCGGCGGGTGACATGTTTCCGAGATGTTGATAGACCCAGTACGAGGCTAACCCGGCCACTATTCGGCCCCGCCACCACGTCGTCGCGTTCATCTGGCGCTTCCAGCTCTGCGACGTGTTCCAGTCGTCGCGAATGTCGTGGTCGTCGAAAATCATCGCGGTCGGCACGGTGGAGAGTAGCCAGCGATTCGCCGCGTCTGACCAAGCGAGGCTATACAGGTGCGCGTATTCTTCGTAGTCGGCCAGTTCCTTGCCTGGCGGCTGAGTGATATCACGCCGGGCCCGGATGAATTTTTGCATCTCCTCGGTGGTCAGGTCGGCATAAACCTGATCGCCCAGAAAGAGAATCAGGTCAGGGCGCTGCACCTCGTTGTCGGGCGAGCTCAGGCGCAGAGCGCAGGCACGCAGAGCGTCAACGCCGTGCGTGCGGTTGCCGCCTTCATCGTGCCCAACGCTGGTGCGGCAGGATCCAAACGACAAGCGAACCGGATGCCCGTCGCCGAGCGTCGCGATGACCGAAGCCGGAAAGCCCGAGCGCTCCGCTGGCCACACCGGCGTCCCATCGATCGCCACCGTATACGGCAGGGTCGAGTTGGGTGGCAGGCCATCGACGTGCACGAGGGCGTAGTGGTGATCGTGCACGGCGAAGGTGTGCGCAGCCCAGGAGCGACCAGCCGCGGTCACCACCACCCGTCCGGCATCGCGTGTTTCACACCAGATGCTCGCTGAGACGTCGTCGACGTAGCGCATCATCGGACCGAGAATCACGGGCGAACTCGTCATGATTCAGTTGTACCGCTCCGCGTTCGGGTCGGCTACACCTTGCGGCGGGTCGCGGGAGATTGCCGACTCGTCAGGCCGTTGAGAAGACCTGCGACCGGGAACTTCGCGGGGTGCGTGCAGACCTGCGGAAGGGGTGCCCACATGCCCAGGGATTTGCGGTCGACGTGGCGAAAATCTCCGCAGTTGTGACAGGCAGGCCGAGCAGTCCGGCCCGGCCTAAGCTCAGCATATGCCCCGCCTCGTTGTCGTTTTGCCGCTCACGCCGCTGCAAACCGGCGCGAGCTTCGCCGTCGACCAGTGGCCGCTGCACATCACCGTGCTCGCACCCTTTCAAACGGATGCTGCGCCCACCGAAATCGCGCGGGTCACCGCCGCCGCGCTGGCCGGGTTCGACGCTCTCACCGTTGTTGCCGGGGCGGACGAGCTGTTCGGCCGTCGCCACGACATTCCCGTGACGGTCATCGAGGACAACGTCGCGTTGACGCGAATACACGACCGGCTGGTCGAGACGCTGCTTCCGCTCGCCACCGACCCGAACGAGCCGGCATTCTCTGGCCCTGAGTTTCGGGCGCACGTCACGGTGAAAGTGCACGGACGCGTGCACTCGGGAGACGAGTTCCTGCTGACCCAAATCGCACTCGTCGATATGGCCCCGCGCGCAGCGGCGAGCGGGCGCACGGTACTCGCGACGGTGCATCTCACTGACTGAATCCTCGAAGTCAGCGCGATCAGGGGCGGGTTCCTGAGACCGCCTGCGTTGGGACTCTGGCGGTCTCGGCGAGCTCGACCGACGGGATGGGCGCGTTCGCGAGGCAACCCACATCGGTCTACACCCCTACAGATCTGGCGGCTCGGCGCCGCTCGAGCGACGAGTACGCTCGAATGGTGCGCTCCCGCGATCTGATCCGTCTCTACCCCGAGCTCTACCACGTAGCCGCGGATAGCAGTTGGCCAGCCATCGAGCGCCACGGGCTGCTCAGTCCGACCGCGCTCGTTACGCGCTGGGGAGTCAAACAGGGTGCGCCACAGGCAGCCATTCTAGGTAAGCGGCGCGGTGAGTCGCGCGTGCTGGAGCATGCAGAATTCGGCACCGCGGTCATCCGTCATCAAAAAGCCATTCATGAGCCGTCGCTCGACGATGCCCTCGAAGATATGACACTCGCCGAGTGGTATGCCGCCCTGAACGATCGCGTGTTCTTTCACTTGCAGCCGCGGTTTCTGCAGGAACTGCTGAACGCCCGCTCCTATCGGGATGACGCCCACACCGTGATCACGTTGAACACCAAGAGCATGGTCGCCGCCCACGAAGACGAGATGGAGCTGAGCGCTATCAACTCCGGTTTCGCGCAGCGCCACAGCAACGAGCCGCGCGGACGCGACACCTTCGTATCAATTGACGACTACCGTCACCCGACCCGGTCGCACGCGGTGACCAAGGGGCAGGATGTCGCCGAACTGGCCATCCCGCGCGGCGTGCGCGACCTGCGCGATCACGTCGTGCGCGTCGAGCGGATGCGCGAGGGCACGGTTCTCGAGCGCCTCGCCTAGCCGCGCGTGGCATCCGCTCACCCGCGAGAAACCAACGCTGCCCCATGAACCCGTCGCGCCTCCGCGAGACGCCAACTTCGGCCCCCATGAACCCACTGACGCCATCTCAAAGCCTCGCGGGGCGCGACCGAAGCGCATGACGCCCGGGGCACAGCTCCGGCGCGAGCACCAGCGGCAAGCGAGCACCAGCGGCAGCAGCTATCGAGCCGCGATGAACTCGACCGCGGAGACGATCGCGGGCAGAACGGCCAAGGCTGCCAGGCCCGCGACCGCAGCGGCGGCAAGAACGGCGAACGTGGTACGCCGCGTGCCGGCCGCCGAAACTTGCTGTTCAAGGGCAGTGAAGCGGGCGTGTAGGTGGGCCGGCTCGGCCGCTCGAACCGGAGTGCGCCAGGTCGCCGGGGCATCGATGATCGCCGTCACAGCCGCCTGCTGCTCGGCGCTGAACTGCCGCGGACGCCCGACGAGCCAGCGGCACAGCCGCGGCGAATCAATCACGGTCACCGAGTCCGGCTTGCGATTGAGCCGAATCTTGTGCGGGTTGACCAGCACAATCATCGGCTGAACGGCGGCCGTTGCCGGCAACGCCGCGGCCAGCAACGCCGTGATCTGGGCCGACTCGAAGCGCGCATCACGCAGGTATGGCATCGTATGATTGCCGATCGGAATCGTGCGCACCGACCCAGTCAGGTCCCGATCCCAGCGCGTTTTGGAGCTGAGTGCGAAGATTCCGCCCGGCCCAACCACGAGGTGGTCGACCCAGAAGGCGGTGTTACGAATGGGCAGGGAATGATGAACACTGTAGCCCTCTGGTAGCCGGGCGAGGATGTCGCCCACCACCATCGCGGACTGCGCAGCGCGCAACCAGGCCAGGCCGTTGGCGTCGAGCGGGGAGAGTCCGAGCATGCGAGCGAGCCGAGAGCGCGGCGCGTGATCCTCATGCTGACGCAACAGTTCTTCAACCAGGGATTGCCCGGCGAACCGCCCCGTCGCCGACACGAGGGCGGAAGCGCCAATCGCACGCACAGCAGGCTCGGGGAGCACAGCAGACACAGGGAGCACAGCACGCTCAGGGAGCACAGCAAGCACAGGGAGCACAGCAAGCACAGGGACAGCAGCCGACACCCCGGCCCCGGGTTCAATGCCGCGGGCGTGCACTCCATTGCCCAGCATTGCGTGGATCACGTTCTCGCCTCACCTCGGGCTTAAGCCCGGTACCATTCTGCCACCGACGGGTGCCCGTTCAGCGGCAACAATCGGCCAACGCGCGACATTGGTTAGCAAATTGGAGTAATTCTCAAACTCCGCGGGGCGTCCGCTGAAATGCGTACCAGCCAGGTCGGCTAGCCTAAAAGTCACCCCACCGATTGGATCCGCCCCGTGAAACACCTGACTTTCAACGTTTGCGCCATCGCGGGCCTCGGTTTTAGTGGGCTGGCGGTGCTGTTACTAGTGGCCAACCTGCTCTCGGGCAATCAATTCGTCGATGTGATCGTGCCGACGGCCGTCGTCTCGCTCGTAATCGGCGGCGCATTTTCGGTGCGCGCCCGTCTGCTCTCATCACGAGGCGACAGGCCTAAAAAGCGCTGACGCTTCAGCCTCGCTGCGCCAGCAGTGCTTCAACGACCAGGGCATGGTCGTCAAGCTCAGGCAGGCCAGACACCCCAACGATTCCCACGACCAAGCCACGCACCCGCAGCGGAAAGGCTCCCCCGTGCGCCGCGAACACCGCAGGGTCAAGCCGCGAATCCCGGTCGAAGTCGAGTCCGCGGCTGCGAAACTCTTCACCGACCGCGAGCGAGGAGTGCCCATACCGGCGCACGACGGCGAACTTGCGCTCGATCCAGGCGTCATTATCAGCGGATGCTCCGGCCAGGCCGGCATGAAACACCCGCTGGTCACCCAGCATGATCACGATCGCCACCGGTAGCGACCGCTCGGCGGCGAGCGCCCGCAGCCGGCTGCCCAGCTCCCACGCTGCGTCGTGGCCGAACGAGTCGAATTGTAGGGCGCTTTCCTGCTCGAGCAGCGGGGTGAGAGTGTGCATGGGGATCCAATCCGAAGGCGCCGTTGCCGTAATAGTCGACTAGCTCCCCACGGTACCGGGCCGGAGCACGATCGACGGACGCACACCCCAGGTCAGCGGGTTGTCGATGGCTGCGGCCAGTTCCATGCGTTCGATCGGACGCAGCACCTGCGGCCTCGCGGCCAACCAGTCGCCGAGCGCGCCAGCCCCGAGCACCGCAACCATAGTTCGACTCACAGGCGAGCCAGCAGCGTGCGCTGCCCCGCTGTGCATCGTGCGGCCAGCGGCCCACAGCGCGCGGGCGCCCAACACGACGACGACGGGTTGCACCGCGGTACGCAGCGGGAGGCGCCCGCGCAGCAGCGTCGTGAGATGTTGCGCACCGGCTTCTGCAATGGCGAGGTCGGGTGCCCGACGCCCCGCGACGTGCACGGTGTCGCGATAGACCCAGGCGATCCGTCCGTCGCAGAGCTGCGCGTGCAGCGCAAAAATGCCACCCGGCCCGACAATAAGCCGCGCGGCACTCGGTCCGTCGCCGGTCTCGGCGGGCGAAGCGAATGCCGCCCAGTGCTTGGGAAGCGTCGCCAAGTAGGTGTCGAGGGCCACCTCGCTGCGCGCTCGCGCCAACGCAAGATCGGTAGTCGTGGGCGCCTCTGGCCGGCGTTGGCCACGACCGAGCCGCCAGGCCAGGCCAGTTGTTGAACGAGGCGCTCCGGTGCGATTCGCTTCGGGCAATTCCGGAGGCGCCGCGGGGCGCCGCCGCGTGGAGAGTATGTGAGTCATGAGTGCTCCTCGCCGGGTTCTATATCCTGCCAGCGCAACCCTCGAAACAAGACCCCCCAGAATGGGGGACATTTCATGAAACGGATGCCGAGCCCCTGCCCGGCTTCGAGATGGCCGGGTCGCACGCGTATATTCGAGGAGGCGCGCTTCTGCAGCCAGAAGGAGCACCATGGCCACGCGTCGTCCAACCCGATCGTTTCTGGTGATTGGGGCAATCGTGGGCGCCCTCGTGGCGATTCTGGTGGGAACGTCGCTCGCGGGGACATCCGTTTCGTCGGACCGGGCACAGACCCCGCACGGCGCCATGCCGATAGCGACGGCAACCTCCCCAGCAACCGCGCCGACCACAGCCGCAGCGACCGCCACAGCCACACCAACTGCGACGACTTCTGACGCTGCGGCCCGCGCCGTGCTGGCGACGCTTCCGGTCAAGGGGCGTGCGCCGAAGACCGGCTACGACCGTGAGGGCGGTTTCGGCTCGGCCTGGCAGGACGTCGATCAGAACGGATGCGACACCCGCAACGATATTTTGGCTCGCGACCTGACCGCGCTCGTCATTGACAGCAACTGCGAGGTGCAGACCGGCACCCTACTCGGGCCGTACACGGGCGTGACCATCGGCTTCGTGCGCGGGCAGGCGACCTCCTCGCTCGTGCAGATCGACCACGTTATTGCACTGTCGAACGCCTGGCAGACCGGCGCGCAGCAGCTGTCTCAGGAGCAGCGGGTAGCGCTGGCCAATGATCCGCTCAACCTGCTCGCCGTCGACGGCGTGACCAACTCGCGTAAGGGCGACGGCGACACTGCGACCTGGTTGCCGCCGCTGACCAGCTACCGGTGCGCCTATGTGGCCCGGCAGATCTCGGTCAAGGCAACCTACGCGCTCTGGGTGACCGCAGCCGAGCACGATGCCATGACGCGCATCCTCTCGGACTGTCCCGACGAGCTCGCGAGCACCGGCGACGCACCCGACGTCGCTCCGGCGCCCAAAGCGACCGAATCCCCGAGCGACGTCTATTTTCAGAACTGCAGCGCCGCCCGTGAAGCCGGTGCAACCCCGGTGCACACGGGTGATCCGGGTTACGGACGCCACCTCGACCGCGACGGCGACGGGACCGGCTGCGAATAGGGCGCTGGCGGCATCCGCTTATTTAATCGACACCACTGATATATCCCGAGGGGTATTTGTGGCACGAGACGGGCGTGCGGGAGCGTAGCACCGTGAATCTGTACTGCTCCAACGGATGCCCGGCCGACCGCGGATGTTCAGCCGCCGGGCGAGCGCCGAATCAGGACTTGACCTCTGCGTCGACCGGTTTCGGAATGAGAAAGGACGTCCCGAGGGAAGCAAGGGTCAAGACAAACCCCACTCCGATGACGACAAAGTATGACGTGTGCAGATCGACAGATGTACTCAGTACGGCCAGGGTTGACGGCAATACCAGGAAACTCAGTCCCGCGCCGAGATTGAAGGCACCGGCGTTCATTCCGGGCAGGAAGCCCGGGTTTCCTGGTGGCGAGAGAACCACACCGAGACCGTTGAGCATGATGTTCGCAACGCCCGCATAGAGGATGCCCAGCAGTACCGCACCAAGAATCATCAGCGGGAGGCTGTTCAAACCGCCAAAACCAATGACGGCCAACGCTAGTGCACTGCCGAGCAGGCCGATGCGCAGCATTTTCGTGTAGCCGAGCGTGGGCGCTAGCCGGCCGCTCAACGGGCCTACCAGCCAGCCGAACAGGGCGTAGGGGGTGAGGATAATCAAGGCCATCTGCGTGGGATTGATCGCAAATCCGGGTGCGGCCGCCTGCACATACGCGGGCACAATGCCGTTGATGACGGCAAAGATTCCGGTCATCGCGAGCGTCGTGGTCAGCAACGGCGCCCAGGTAGACCTTAACCGAAGGTGAACGATCTGCACCATCGGTTGCTTGCCATTCTTTTCAACCGACCAGAAGGCAGCGAATGCTGCGGCCGATACCACCGCCAGCCCGATGGCTAAGAACAGGGTATCTACCGAGAAGGCGCCGGCGAGTGTTGCGGCTTCGTTGAGCGCGGTGAGGATCGCGCCGACGGCCACGACGATGTAGAAGGCGCCGAGCCAGTCCATTCGGGTGCCGGCGGCCGGTCGAGATTCAACGGCCAGGAATAGCACTAAGAGCAGCGCCACGATCGCGAAGCCGACCATCACCCAGAAGATACTCCGAAACCCAAAGTTCTCGGCGAGGTACCCTCCAGCGAAGGAGTCGATTCCGGCGATGCCTCCGTTGACGGCCGCGATAAGTCCCATCATCGTTCCGTACTTGCGCGGATTGGAGATGGCCGAGCGGAGCATGATGAGACAGAGTGGAACCGTGGGTCCGCTGACGCCCTGAATAATACGGCCGACGAACAGCCAGGTGATGTCGGGGGCCATGGCTGAGATCACCGAGCCGATACCCATCAGGGCCATCATGCCCAAAAGGATCTTCTTCCGGCCGACGATATCGCTCAGGCGCGGCAACACCAGGGAGAACAACGCTGCCGCGGTAAAGAACCAGGTTTGAGAGAGGCCGACAGCGGCCTGATCGACGCCTAGTTCTTCGCCGATGGTAACGAGGGCGGGGCTGAGCATGCTCGCGTTGAGCTGGAAGGCGATACAGGCAGCGAGGAGCGCCGTTATCAACGCCGCCGTGTTGACCGTCGCCTGGCGGTCGGTGCGAACGTGAGTTGCGGTCATGATTCGACGTCTCCAATGCGAACCAAGGCATCGGTGATCAGGTTCCAGAATCGTTCATGATCGAGGTCAACAGCGACAGAGGTCGTGCAGTCGGCGGGCGCCGGCGACCGGAAGTCGGCGACGGTCATGCCCAGGGTAAGGGTGCCGTTGAGTTCAATGTCCACGGGCACCTTTTGGGTCGTGACGATGCTCGGGTCGATGACATAGGCGACCGCACAGGGGTCGTGCACGGGCGGAAAGTCGAATCCCTGCACATCCCGGTAGCTTTCGCCGAAGTACTCGAGCAATTCGCCAACGAATCGGGCCGGCGCCGTGCCGACGGCAGCAATCTGCCCGGCGACCGCCAGTGTGGCGAGCGCCTGGTGAGTCAGGTCCAATCCCACCATGACGACCGGCCATTTCTCGTTGAAGACGATGTGCGCGGCCTCGGGGTCAATGATGATGTTGAATTCGGCCACGGCGCTCCAGTTTCCGACGTGGTACCCGCCGCCCATCAGGACGACCTCTTTGACCCGCTCAACAATGCGGGGTTCCTTGCGGGCGGCCATAGCAATGTTGGTCAGGCCGGCGGTGGGTACGAGGGTCACCGTTCCGGGTTCGTGGGCCATGATGATGTCGATAATCAGGTCGACGGCATGCCGCGGATCCAGACTCAGGGTCGGTTCTGGCAGGACCGGTCCGTCCAGTCCGGATTCACCGTGAATGGCTGGAGCTGTTTGTATCTCCCGCACGAGCGGGCGTGAGCACCCGGCCGCAAACGGAACATCCGTGATGCCGGCGATACGGGCCACGGCCAGCGCGTTGTGGGTCACTTTCTCGAGCGTCTGGTTTCCCACGACGGTAGTGACCGCCAGCAGCTCGATTTCTGCACTGCCATGCGCCAACAGGATGGCAATCGCGTCATCGTGGCCTGGGTCGCAATCCAGAATGATCTTTTTCGGCATGATGCTCCACTTCATTGGGGACGTTGCCCACCCCTGGAATATGGCGGCTACAGCGTGCTCCCTCACAGTGTGCGCTTCGTCAGCGCGCAAGTCAAACGCTTAACGTGAAAATACGTTAAACGCTTGACGTCCTGGCCTCACACGCTGAACGGGAGACCATCCGGCTCCGCCAGGAAAATTACCTGCCGCCGCTAGAGTTGGTTCATGGCGATCCCCGGCACAGCCCCCGAGACGCCCGGTTATTTCCCGCGGACGACAGCGTCCATGGTGGCCAGCCGGGCTGGGGTGTCCGTTGCAACGGTGTCTCTGGTGGCCAGCGGTAAAACTGATGGTCGGGTTTCAGCGGAAACCGTTATCCGAGTTCAGCGAGCCATTACTGATCTCCACTATGTGGTCAACCGGGTCGCCAGCTCGCTGGCCACGGGATCAAGCAATTTTGTCATCCTGGTCGCGCCAGACATCTCCAATTCATTCTTCGCCAGGCTCATCGCCGGCGTTCGGGAAGCCTTGGGTTCGTCCTACCAGCTGCTCCTCTCCGTCACTGACTCTGGCCAGATGCCCCGGGCGGAAAGCGTTCGGGAGCTGCTTGCCTTTCGCCCGGCCGGTCTGCTCGTCGACGCTCCCAGCGCGCAGCTGATGCAGAGCATGACCATCGATGGTCCGATCGTGCTGCTCGACGCACCCGGTGCACACGGCATCGTTCCTGCCGTCAATCTCGA
Organism: Cryobacterium sp. Y11; assembly: GCF_002929535.1. Taxonomy (GTDB): domain Bacteria; phylum Actinomycetota; class Actinomycetes; order Actinomycetales; family Microbacteriaceae; genus Cryobacterium. The sequence continues at coordinate 72,391 of NZ_PJJO01000052.1, read as the reverse complement.
CGTCGTCCACGGTGCGGAAAGCTTGGCCACGCATCTTGCCGAGCGCGGCCATCATACGTTCGCCTACTTCGATAGCGTCACCGGAACGTCAACCTTCGCGCTGCGACGTACCGCGTTCGTGGCCAAGGCAGAGGAATGCGGAATGCGCCAACCCGAGACCGCACACGGCAAAAGCACAATCGACACCGGGTCGGCCGCTGCGGAATTTGCGAAAGTGTGGCCAGCATGGCAGGCCGCCGGCGTCACCGCCGTCGTCTGTGCGACCGACACCCACGCGTACGGCGTTCTCCAAATAGCTCATTCCTTAGGCATCCGGGTGCCAGAACAACTCGCCGTTGCGGGTTTTGACGACCTGCCATTTTCTTCGATGAGTCACCCGAGTCTGACCAGCGTCGAACTCCCGGCCCGGAAACTGGGCCGGGCGGCAGCCTCCCTGCTCGTGGCCTTGATCGAGGGCCGCGCCCCCGATTCCGCGCCCCCGATTCTGCCGAGCCGCCTGATCATCAGGGACTCCACCGGGGGCCAGAATTAGCCGGAGGTAGCCGCCTTCCGATGTGGCTTGGCGAGTGCGAGCACTATCGCGCGACGGGCAGCGTCACGACGAAACGAGCACCGCGCAATGCGACGGCGGGCGCGACGGGTTCAAGACATTCCAGGGTGCCGCCGTGCGCTCGGGCGAGGGCCCGAGCAATCGACAGGCCAAGGCCCGACCCACCGCGGTTGCTCGCGCGCGACGGGTCAAGGCGCACGAATCGTTCGAAGATGCGCTCGCGGTCACCCGCCAGAACGCCTGCCCCCGAGTCGCTGACATCCAGTTGCGCTCTCCCGTCCACCACGACCAAGCTGGTGCGGATGCTGCCGCCCGCCTCGGTCGCATTGCGCGCGTTCCCGAGCAGGTTGGTCACAATCTGCGCTAGTCGTTGGGCGTCACCGCTCACCCAGACGTCCGGCGCCAATGCCAGGCTGAACTCGCGACCGGCACCGAGCAGCCGCTGCTCGGCGACCACGCCGCGGGCCAGCTCCGACAGATCGACCGGCGTAAACGCTGCGCCCGAATCGCCCTGATCGAGCCGGGTCATCAGCAGTAGGTCATCGACCAGCCGGGCTGCCCGCTGCGTCTGCTGGATCATGCCGACCGTGAGGCTCTCCCGTGTGGCACGGGGCGGATTGTCGCGCAGCAGGGTTTCGGCGCTGGCCTGCAGGCCGGCCACCGGAGTGCGCAGTTCGTGCGAGACGTCGGCGAGTAGCTGGCGCATCCGCTCCTCGGCCACCGCTGCGAGTTGAGCAGCATCGCGGGCGGTCGTCTCTGCGGCCTGGGCGTCAGAGGCGGCCTGGCGGGAGGTGTTTTCGGCGGTTTCAAGTGCCTGCAGCATGTCGTCGATGGCTCCGGCGGTGCGCCCGATCTCGGTGCGCGGGTTGCTCGGGAGCAGTCGACCGCCGCGTCCGCCCTCGGTGATGGCGAGAGCGAGCGCGGTCATGCGGGTGAGCGGGCGAAGCGCCACCCCGACCACACCGGTCAGCAAAAGCCCGGTCACGATGATGGTCAGCGCACCGGCGACGACCTCGATTGTGCGCAGCTGGGCCAGTGCCCCGTCGATGCCCGTCTCGCTCGAGCTAAGAGTGAGGGTTCCACCGGCCACGGTTTGAGTGACCGACAGGCGGTCGCCGGTTTGCGTGACGACAGCTCCCGGCACGTTTTCGGCGTGCGGCGGGGCGCCGGGTCCGCGATCGCCGCCGTCACGACCGGGACCCGGATTGATGCGTCCGTAAACGGTGTCCCCGCCAATCGAATAGGTGACCGTGACGTCATCGCCGGTTAGCTGATTGGCCAGACTCTGCGGCGCCAGGCCTTGCTCGGCCAAAATCTGCGCATATCCGGCCCGGTCGATCAGGCGCTGTTGCAGATCCGCGCGCAGCTGGGACCCGAGCACGACGTTGATCAGAATTCCGACCGTGACCAGCACCATCGTGAGCATAGCCAGTACAGCGGCTACGACTCGCACGCGTAGTGACGTGGTGCGCATCGGTTAACGACTTTCTAAATGATCGGGCGGATTGGGCTGAATTCACGGGCGACGCAATGCCAGGGGAACGGATGCACGCTGCCCGGCGAGCGGGCGGCATCCGTTTCACGCAGGCCAGGTGAACAAACCGGTCAGCCGGTGAGGCGGTAGCCGATCCCGCGCACGGTGTGGATGAGGCGCGGGCCGTTGACGTCGAGTTTGCGGCGCAGGGTACTGACGTAGGCCTCGACCAGGTTGGGGTCGTAATCGTCGTAGCCCCAGACCTGGGTGAGGATCTGCGTCTTGGAGAGCGTGCGTCCGCGATTGTGTACGAGATAGGTGAGCAGGCGCCGCTCGGTGGCGGTGAGGTCGATCAGCACTCCGGCCCGGGTGGCCGTTGCTGCCTCTTCGTCAACGACGAGATCGGCGACCTGCATCGTTGGCGAGACCAGGCGACCGGTGCGGCGGAGCACGGCGGTGACCCGCGCGACGAGCTCGGCCAACACGAACGGTTTCATGATGTAGTCGTCGGCGCCAGCCTCGAAAGCGGCGAGCCGGTCGTCGACCGCGTCGCGTGCGGTCACGAACAAAACCGGGGTGTTGCCAGCTGCCCGCAGCCGCTGGGCCAGGTGCAACCCGTTTTCGCCGGGCAGCATGATGTCGAGCACGGCGGCATCGGGCCGAAATCGGGCGATGCGTTCAGCGAAATTCGTGCCGTCTGGCGCGGTGTCGACCACGAAACCGGCGTGCGTGAGTGCCTGACCGATCGCGTGGCGCAGCGTCTCTTCATCTTCGACGACGAGAACGCGGGCGGGTTCGATAGGCACGCTCTAACAGTGCGGGGCAAAGCTGAGTGTCTGCTATGCGCCTGCTGACCGTTTGGCGGCCCCGGGCACGATTCAGTTCGTCTTCAGATTCGCGCCCAAAACTGAAAAAAACACACCCGCACCGACGTCATTTCTTCAGGAGACACCATGACCCGCACCAATGATTCCAAGCCCACCGATCCGATCGAGCACGGCGAGGGCACGCGTGATTCCGACACGCCTGCGGCCGATTCCGGCGATGCGGCTACCGAGGCGCCAAAAACGTCCGCGACCGAAGTTCTCGACTCCCCTCCGTACGACTCGCAGGCCACCCTGCCCTTCGATTCGAACGCGACTGTTCCTCTCAACGCAACGCCCGTCGTCGCCAACGGTGCGAACGACACCGTGCCGTACGAGAATGCCGTGCCGCTCGACAACACCGTGCCACTCCATGCAGCGCCTGGCTCGTTGACCCCGGCTGCATCCACCGGTTACGCCTAGCCCGGCCCCGCCTACGAACCGGCCACGCCCCAGCCGCGCGCCTGGTACCGCAAGCCGGTCGCCATCGGTGGCCTCGCCGCCGCCGTCATCATTCTCGGCGGCGCCGGGATTGGTTTCGGCATCGCCGCCAATTCGGGATCGGATGCCGAGCTCGCCTCGAATAATTCCAACATCGCGAACGGCCCCGGCCACGACGACGGCCATGACGACGGTGCTGCCGATGCGACCGCTGGATCCGCCGGCCTGGGCGAGCGCCAGCCGAGCATCTCCGGCACCGTGCTCTCGGTTTCCGGCAACACCATCACGGTGACCGACGACGATGGCTTCACCCGATCCATCTCCGTTTCCACCGAGACCGAGTACGGTGACGACGTCAGCGCCGACCTCGCCGAGGGCACCGAGATTCGTGCCACCGGAACGGTGAACGACGACAACACCACCCTCAATGCAACGTCCATCACGACGCCCGCTGCGGGTCGAGTCGGCCGCGGCGGTGTTGGGGGCGGATCTGCCGGGCCCGGCAACGGCGGCCCCCGGGGAGCGGATGCCGGTACCCCGCCGGCCGCCAAGACGGCACCGGTCGTCCCGACCGCATAGCCGCTCGACAAACACGGACTGAGTCGGATCTGCGGCCCCGCGCGCAGCCCCGATTTTTTGGGCAGCCTGGGGGCTTCTGGTTTCGCAGTGTGCCACCACCCGTCAGGAACTGCGGCCATTGTGAGCCACGGTTTCACCGTGCGGACGAGTGAGCCAGTGAAAATGCTGTTGTTTGCCCCTTCGCGTTCGGGGGTGTACATTCCTTCGCTTATGCTGAAGCCAGCAACTTGGGCAGGGCCAATCGGTCTGGGGCTTTTGGGGGCACCGACGTAAGGCAATTGCTCCATGAACAAAAAGAACATTCTCATCGCGACCGCCGCTGGCGTCGTTCTGCTGCTGGGCGGCGCGGGCATTGCCGTGGCAGTGACCGACAACGACAACGACGGCCCCCTGACCGGGGAGACGCTCGACCGCGCGAGCAACGCCGCCATCGCCGAGGTCGGCCCCGGCACCGTGACGAACGCAAACCGCAACGACGACGGCGGAAGCGCCTATGACCTCGAGGTGCGCCTCGACAACGGCACCACCGTGGACGTTGAGCTCAACGACGCCTTCGACGTGGTCTGGACCGGCGATTACGACAACGACAACACGAACAATTCGAACAACAACTCGTCGAACGACGGCAGCTCATCCGCGCCGAGCGCGGCCCCGAGTGCCGCGGTCGACACGACCACGGCTGACCAGGCAGCGAGCGAGCGCTCCAGCGCGGAGGCGTCAGCCCTCGCCGCGGTAGGCAGCGGTCGCGTGACGGACTTTGACCGCGACGACGACTGGGACCACCTCTACGAGGTTGAGGTCACCCTCGACAACGGCACCGACCGCGACGTCGATCTTGACGCCAACTTCGTCGTCGTGAGCATCGACGACGTTCTTCAGTAACCACTTTCACCCGAGGCGCTGAGCGAATTCGCTCAGCGCCTGTGCTGATTCACGGGTCAGTGATTGAAGGGGTCAGCGCTCGACCAGAATGCCGTCTTCGTCGCAGTAGACGGTGCGCCCAGGAGTGAAGACAACGCCGGCGATCTCGATGACGGCATCCGCTACCCCGGCACCGGTCTTGGAGCTTTTGCGCGGGTTACTGCCGAGTGCCTTGACGCCGAGGTCGAGGGCACCGATGGCGACCCGGTCGCGCACCGCGCCGTTGATGATCACGCCAGACCATCCGTTTGCCACGGCGAGGTCGGCGATCATGTCGCCCATGAGCGCGGAGCCCAGCGAACCGCCACCGTCGATGACGAGCACAGCGCCGTCGCCGGGCGTGGACAGGATCGACTTCAGCAGGGCGTTGTCTTCGAAGCAGGTGACCGTGCGAATGGCACCGCTGAAACGAACCCGACCGCCGATCGTCTGAAACTGCAGGGGCACGGATTGCAGCTCGTCGCCACGCTCGTCGTACAAATCGGCGGTCAACACGGTCATTGTTCCTCCAGGGTGTCGGTGCTTACAGAGTAGGCCCAGTGCCAGAAGTTGAATAACGCCAGAAGCGGATGCTGTCGGTCGAGACCCGCCGGTCGAGACCTGCCGCTTTGCATCACCCGAGATCTCGATCGCTCGCAAGCTCGCGCTTCGGCAGCGGTCGGAGCAGAATAGTCCCGTGATTCGAAAACGAGTGCTCGCCCGGGGCGAGGTGCAGGGCGTCGGATTTCGATATCATGCGGCGGCTCACGCGCGTCACCTCGGGCTCGTCGGCTCTGTGCGCAACCGGACGGACGGAACGGTGGAACTCGAAATCGAGGGGCGGGTGGCATCCGTTTCGAGCATGCTGCACTGGCTTGAAACCGGCCCGCGCTATGCCGTGGTCACGGCCCTCGAGGTGAGCGATATCACCACCACCGGCGGCAGCGACTTTCAGATCACCGACTAAGGCCGGAAGGCCCCCGGAGCTGGCGTAGCGTTGCATTATGATCGCGCGTGAGTCCCACCAAGGGGCGGGAATGACAACGCGCACAGCGTTCGCTCTGGCGCGCCTCGGTCTGGCCGCGACCGGGTTGATAGCCCTGATCGGATACTTCGACTACACCCTCGGTGTTGCATCTTTTGCGATGGCGAATTTCTTCAGTTATTTCACGGTGCAAAGCGCCATCGCATCCGTTGCGGTATTCGTGACGGCGGCTGTCGTGGCACTGCGTCGGCCAACCGATCCGGCCTGGGTCGACATGCTGCGCGCCATGGTGACAACCTACATTCTGGTCTCCGGAGTGGTCTACGGAATCATCGTCTGGCAGTCGTCCGGCGCCAACTACTCGATCGAGGTGCCCTGGTCGAGTCAGCTGCTGCACTTCGTCATTCCGGTCTGCGCGCTGATCGACTGGATGGTCGACCCGTTCAAGGCCCGCCTCCCCTGGAAATATCTCGGCTGGGCCATCGTGTTTCCGCTGTTCTGGCTGGTGTACACGCTCATCCGCAGCCCGATCGTTGGCTGGTACCCGTACTTCTTTCTCGACGCTCGGCAGGTCAGCGGCCCAGCAGAGACCGTGTCCTATTGCCTGATCATCGTGGCCATCATCACGTGCATCGCTGCGCTGCTCACCTGGATAACCCGGCTGCAACGGATGCCGCGGCACCTGCTTCCGCCGTGGGGCTCCGCGCTCTGACTCGCGCTACCCCGCGTCGGGTGTGTTCACGCCGCGAGATGCTACCTACTCGTCGGGACTGGCCAGAAACGGTTCCAGCGCGGTGAGCGCGGCAGCGAGAAATGCGTCGTCGTCAAGCTCGGACAACCGGGTCGCGTTCTCGGCCGCGACAACACCCATGAGAATGGGCTCCCCGGTGAGCGGCATCATGTTCACCCAAACGGGAAAGTCCGCGTCGTCGCCGACGATGGTCCAGAGCCGCGCCGCGGTGTCCCAGAACGGCACGTCAAAACGCAGCCAGACTTTGTCGAGCACGCCCATGCCGAGCGCCGCGATCGCCCCGCGATGCGCGAAGGGGAGCGCCGGCGAAAATTCGATGGCCGCGTTCTGCAATACGCCAAGCGGAACGGTCACGATGACCCGGTCGGCCGAGAGCGATTCGCCGGTACCGAGGCGCAGGCTCACACCGTTGTCATCATGGGCGATGCGATTGACCACACTCGACAGCAGCAGGTCGAGCCCCGTCGCGTCGCTCGTCAGCAGCGTGGAGTAGCCGCCCACGACGATCTGGTCGTCATCGACCGTGGCCATTTCGGTCGTGTACCAGGCCGACTGCTGGCTCGTCGTCGCGCCTGTTTCCACCTTGAGCTGGGTTGCGATTTCATACTCGAGCCAGTCGGCCTCCGACAGACCCTCGGCATTGGGCGTCTTCGACAGGTTCGCTTCGCCCGAGTCAATCAGGGCGCGCTCGACCGAAACGTCTTGCTGCTGTCCAGCCGCCCAGGCCAGGGCGCCGACGACGGCCTCTGCGCCGCGCGGCGACACATCGACAACCGCGCCGGCCCTGGTACGCACCTCGGGGGTGCGCACAAACGGCAGCAGGCTAACACCGAGCCCGCTGAGTTCGTCGTCGAGAAAGTTGTCGGTACTGCGATGCACAAAGGAGGGGCCACGTTCGATCGGAAACGGCCAGTCGGCGCTGACGGTGTCGATGCGCCCACCGATGCGGTCGCGAGCCTCGATCACGACGACACTGAATCCGGCGTCGGTGAGCTGGCGGGCCGCCGTGATGCCGGCGATACCGGCACCGACGATAGTCACACGCTCGCCCGGAGCTGCGACGTCCTGCACCCGGCCGGCCGCTAGCAGTCCAGAGGCCCGAGCTCCCTGCACAGTGCCCGGCTCGTCGAGCGCTGTCGCTTCACCGGCAAAGAAGACGCGCGCGTCAACGGGCTGGCCCAGGGCGGTGCGATGCTCAGGCGTGGAGCCAACGGCGGCGTAACTGAACGATCCGCGGGAGAACGGGTCGGTCGACCAGTTGGTTCGGGAGACGGTCAACGGCCGCGGCACCAGTGATGGCGTGAGGGTGGTGGGCACAGCGGATGTCGTCGGTACCGGCGCCGGCGCCACGCACGCGGCGAGGGCCAACACGGAAAAACCAGACGCCGCGCCGAGCAGAAACGTGCGCCGCTTCACGATCGGTCCAGCCCAGAACGGTCGTACAGTCCGGCGCCAGTCATGACACCAAACTACCGCAGACTTTTACGCTTGACATTGTCATCTCAAGGTAGTTAGTTAGTTACACGACCAACTAACCAGCTAACCAATAGCAGGCCCAGCATCTACGGAAAGCAGGCAGTCCTTGATCGAAGCGGGCAAACCGATCTTCGTGCAGATTGCGGAGCAGATCGAGAACGACATCATCGATGGCGTCATCGAGGAAGAAACATCCGTGCCATCGACCAATGAATTTGCGGCTTTTCACCGCATCAACCCGGCCACCGCCGGCAAGGGCGTCAATCGTCTGGTCGAAGACGGCATTCTCTACAAGAAGCGAGGAATAGGAATGTTTGTAGCCACCGGAGCCAGGCAGCGACTGGTCGGCGCTCGCACCGAGCAATTTCGGGCTAATTTCGTCGGCCCGCTGCTGGCCGAGGCTGTCAAACTTGGCCTCACCGCCGAGCAGGTCGCCAGCATGATCAACGCAGAATCCGTGACCGACAGAATGGCGAGCAACTCATGAACCTCACCGACCCGGCCGTGCGCGTCACCGGCCTCACCAAGAAATTTGGCGCCTTCACCGCGATCAACGACGTGAGTTTCACGGTCGAGACCAACAAAATCTACGGGCTGCTCGGCCGCAATGGCGCCGGCAAGACCACCCTCATGCAGTTGCTCACCGGGCAGCAATTCGCGACCAGCGGCACCCTCGAGGTGTTTGGAGCTTCGCCGTTGGAAAACGCGCGGGTGCTGCAATCACTGTGTTTCATCAAGGAAACTCAGAAGTATCCGGACAGCTTTCGGCCCGCTCATGTGTTTGCGAGTGCGCCGTGGTTTTTCGCCAATTGGGATGCGGACTTCGCAGGCCGGCTGGCCGAGGACTTTCGTCTGCCGCTGAATCGGCCGATCAAGAAGCTTTCCCGCGGGCAACTCTCGGCGGTCGGCGTGATCGTTGGCCTCGCCTCACGCGCTCCGCTCACCTTCTTCGATGAGCCCTACCTCGGCCTCGATGCGGTCGCGCGGCAGATCTTCTACGATCGCCTGCTCGAGGACTATGCCGAGCATCCACGCACCATTATTTTATCGACGCATCTCATCGACGAGGTCAGCAACCTGCTCGAGCACGTACTCGTCATCGACGAGGGCCGCATTCTTATCGATCAAGACGCGGACGAGTTGCGCGGCACTGCGAGCACAGTTGTCGGCAAGAAAACGGATGTCGATGCCTTTGTCGCCGGCCGCGACATCATTTTCCGAGATGGTATCGGCGCGCTCGCCTCAGTCACCGTCACCGGCCTCGGGGAGGCCGAACGGGCCACCGCGCGCGCTGCCGGGCTCGAAATCTCCCCCGTGTCGCTGCAGCAGCTGATCGTGCAGCGCACGACGAGCCAGCCATCCGAGCGCGACGCGGATCGCAGGGCGCCGGGGCAACGGGGCAGAACGGGTGCCGGTAACGGCCACTCAGCCGAAGGCCGCGGGGACACACCCGCCGATCAGACCGAGAGCAAGACCGACGCCTGGAGTGCACACTCATGACCGATTTACTGACCAGCACGCCGACATCCGTTCACCCGCGCAGCGCCCCGGCACGCATCTGGAACGTGGTGCGACTACACCTCGTCGATCGTCGCACCTACATCGGCATTCCTTGGCTGATCGTCGGGATGGCCTTCGTCGTCACCGTCTTCTTCGCGCAGATCGTCGGCTTCACCAACGGCGGACTCGGTACCCCCGACGCCATCGCGGGCCAGCGCTACAGCTGGGCGGTGCTGGCTCCGCAGGGGTATCTAATTGCGGTCGGTGTGCAGGCCATCTCGTTCGGGTTTCCGCTCGCCCTCGGATTCGGCGTGACCCGCCGAGACTTCTACCTCGGCACCGCACTGCTGTTCGTGCTGATCTCGGCCGCGAATGCGCTGGCGTTTGCCGTGCTGACCCAGCTCGAACAGCTGACCGAGGGTTGGTGGATCGACACCTACATGTTCAACGCGATCTGGCTTGGTATCGACGGATTCTGGGTCGACCTGTTCTCCTTCTTCGTGATGCAGCTGCTGGTGTTCTTCGTTGGCGCATCGATCGCGACCATTTATATGCGCGGGCGCATGCCCGGAATGCTCGTGTTCTGGAGCTCGTTGGCCCTAGCCATCGCCGGCGCCGTCACGATCATCACCTTCACCAGCAACTCCCCAACGGTCGCCATCTGGTTCGGTGCTCAAGGCATCGCCGGCATCTTCGCCTGGCTGCTGGTGCCGACAGCACTCGCCGCCATCGGAGGCTTTTGGGCCCTGCGCAGAGCCACCCCGAAGAACTAGGGCTTCTGGGCATCCCGTCTCGGCACCCGGGGTCCATAACTCCTGCAATTTGTGACCAGCACGAATCGAAAGCCCGGCATTCCGCCCAATTTTTCTGCCACGGCCTCAAAGTGCAGGAGTTACGCCCAGTGGCCGCGGGCAACCGGGGGCTTGTTCAGGAAATCCGGCCGGGTGACGTCGGGAATCCCCGTGCTTTCGGGGTCGCCACTGCGCCACCGACGCAGATTGCCTGATCTAGCCACTGCGGACAGCCGCACCAGAGGCTGGCCGGGCAGTTAGACGGGCTCTGGGATGGTCAGGAAGCCGTCGACGAGGAGGGCGCGCACCTGGGGTAGCAGTTCGGCGGTCAGCGACTCCTCGTCGGCGTCGAGCAGCTGGGCGAGTGCTCCGATAATGGCGCCGACCGCGAGGTCGCCGTCGCAGGCGCCGACCAAGCCGGCCAGGGCCGTGTCGAGCGGCACGGAGCGGCCGAATCCGCTGCCCTGGTGCAGGGTCATCAGCGTCGGATCCTGCTGGCCTGGCCAATAGTGACGCTCTTCGGTGACGTCGGAGGCGACGGTGAGATTCGTGCGCAACAGGCGCGAGTCATTCGTTTGAGCCTGCCAGTCGTGCGCGGCGAGGCACTCGGCCAGGTACGCGCCGAGGCCGGCCGGATTATGGCCGAGGGCATCGGGCATCCGTTCAAGGCGGCGCAGGGTGGGAGCGGCCCCGGCCGATGTACCTTCGGTCAGCGCAGTGGTCGATGGGCTCAGCTCGTCGGCGGCGGGCACGCCGACTGCATCACCGGCCGGTCGCCGCAACAGCAGGTAGCCGAAGCCAACCCGGCTCACGCCCCGAGCCTCGAAGTCGTTCAGCCAGGCGTTGTAGAGCCGGTCGAAGTCGGGGCCTGGCCGGGTGCCGCCATCCCGGATCCAGGTCTCGGCGTACTCGCCCGGCGACTGCACCTCGCGTTCGATGATCCAGGCGTCCAGCGCCGGCGAAGCGGATGCGGACAGCGCCGCCAACGTATCGTCGCCCGGCAGCTCAGTCGAAATCGAAGCGGATGCGGCCGGCGCCGCCACCGAGTGCGCCACACGAGCCGTCGGCGCCGAAGCACCCGGCGTGAGCCAGCCCTCGAGCCGCTCGAAGGCATCCGTGTCGCCCGAGTATTCCCAGTTGCCGAGCAGCTGGGCGACGCCGCCGGGGGTGAGATGGTCGGCAGCGGCGCGCACGACGGCCTCGACCAGCGCATCACCGACCATTCCGCCGTCGCGATATTCATAGCTCGGCACGCCCTCGGCGCGCGGCGTGATCACGAACGGCGGGTTTGAGATGATGTGATCGAAGAGCTCCCCCGCCACCGGCTCGAACAGACTGCCCAGCCGAAACTCGATATTATCGATCTCGTTGAGCGTGGCGTTCAGCGCCGCGAGTTCGAGCGCCCGCACCGAGATGTCGGTCGCGACGACCTGCTCGGCGTGTCGGGAGGCGTGCATGGCCTGAATGCCGCAGCCGGTTCCGATGTCGAGCGCGCGCGCCACCGCGCGCGGCATCATGAGTCCGCTGAGGGTGAGGGAAGCCCCACCAATGCCGAGAACGTGGCTTTCGCCGAGCGGATGCCCCAGCACCAGCTCCCCCAGATCGCTCACGATCCACCAGCTGTCAGCTCCGTGAGCGTCGATGAAGCTGTACGGGCGCAGGTCGACCAGCGGGCGCACGCCGGTGTCACCCTCCGCTGCCACAAGTCCAAGCTGTTCGGCGCCGGCTGCCCCGAGCGCCGGCAGCGCGGCAGCAAGGTCGGCGCGCGGCACCGCATCACCGAGTAGGAACAGCCGGGCTAGGGTTGCGGCGGGTTCGTTCCGGCCGAGTTTAATGGCGAGCGCGGCGAGCGCCCGCTGGGCCGGAACCCGCTGGTTTCGGTGGAGGGCGGCATCCGCTTCGATGCCCCATAATCCGGTCAGACCGGGAACCGAGAAGTGGGCGGCGGCGAGGTCGGCGCGCAGCCGAGCGATGAGAGTTGCAGAAGTCACCCGTCTATTTAACTCGATGCACACCCGCGCCCACACCCAATGCCGGTAAATCTGCGACACGCCGCGCCGCGCAGACCGCCGCAGGCGGCGTGTCGCGAATGTAACCGGCGTTACGTACTAACCGGGGCTGCCCGGCCGGAGCCGCCAGTCCGAAGCCGCCCGACCGGCGCTGCCGGGGTCACGCCCGCACCACCTACAGCCAGCGCATGGTGAACGCGCGAGCCACGAGCGCGTTGGCGGGCGGCAACGTGAGACCGCGCACGAGGGCGTTGCGGGCACCGAGTCGCAGGCCGTGGGCTGGCCGGCCCATTTCCATGTTGAATCCGGCCTGCAGGGCGGCGCGGCGAGCGGCGGCGCTGCGGGTGCGGTCGAAGTCGCCCAGAACGGATGCCGCCACCCCCGGTACGAGCAGCGCCCGCTGCAGCGCCGGCGCGAGTGCAACGGCGTCGAGCCAGCCGAGGTTCATGCCTTGCCCGCCAATCGGGCTAATCTGATGCGCGGCATCGCCGACCAGCACGATCCGGCCCGCGGACCGAGACCGTGGCCCACGTCGCCACGTCCCCGCGCGTAGCGACCCCGACTGCGGTGACTCCGCATGCACCGCATCCGAATTGAGCGACCCCGAGTGCATACGCCCCGCCAGCCGCTGCTGCACCGCGAAAGCGCTGGCCGCCCCGAGAGGTTCGGCCAGTGTGACGCCGGTTCGAAAACGGATAAGCGCGGCCAGGTCGGCGCTGTCGGCATCCGTTGCAAGAAAATCGGTCATCGCCACCCAACGACGCCGAGCGCCAGGCAGCGGGAACGACTCGACCACGCCGCCGCGCTCGAAATAGAGCACCGCGCCGGTCTCGCCCGAATCTGGGTCGGCGAAGTCGCCCATCAGGTAGGTTTCGCGCCGGCCGAGTTGCCGCCAACTGATACCGGCCACCTCGCGCACCCGGCTGCGCGCTCCGTCCGCGCCGATCACGTAGCGTGCCTCGACGGTTCCAGCGTCGGTCGCGACCAGGGCTGCATCGCCGCGCTCGTGTACTCCAGTCACCGTCACGCCGCTGCGATACCGGCCGGGCCTCAGCCGCTCGAACCGCTCGCGCAGCAGGGCCTCCGTCTCGTACTGCGGCAGTGCCACGACGTACGGATACGCGGGCGCGGCCCGCTCGAACGACAGCTTCCCGAGCTGCAGGCCGTCGCAACGCACTTCCCCGCCGCGAATCTGCACGGCCAGCTCGATCAAAGAGTCGGCCACATCGATACTGGCCAGGGCAGCGAGGGACGGCGGGTGAATGCCGATCGCTCGGGAACGGAGCGATGGCCGATCGCGCTGCTCGAGCACTTCAACATCGAGTCCGCCGACGGCCAGCACACAGGCCAGGAACGTGCCGACCGGCCCGCCACCGACGATAACGACATCACGCACCGGGCGCGTCCCAGCTCAGCACTAGCCGCGACGGCTTGCCGGGCGACACCGTCCACCCCGCGGGCACCGCAGCCCGCAACTCCTGCACGGTGTAGCTGCGTTGAATCGAGGTGAGCCCGTCCGGGCGAATATAGGAGTGCCGAAAGAATGGCCAGGTGGCCGCCCCGAACCCGAGATAGGCGACCTTCGACCGCTCAAGGTCGGCATGCAGCACCCGGCGGCCGGCGAGCGCCTCCGAATCCACAAGCAGCCCCTTGAGCTCGGCAACGCTCAGGTGGTGCAGCACGTGGTTTGAGACCACGAAGTCGAAGCGCTCACCCTCCGCCACCAAGTCAGAGCTCAGGGCTCGCCGGAAGGACAAGCCAACGATCTTCGGCTGGCTAGTCGCGAACACGTGCGCGCGAGCATCCGGATCAATGCCGGTCACGCTCAGCCGCAGCCCGTCGCGCGCCGCCCAGCGGGCCAGCGACCGCGAAACGTCGCCGCCACCAGAGCCGATATCGAGCAGCGTCATGTCGGTCGTCGTTGACAGAGCGGGGCGGATGCTGCGGCGATAGATCCTCCACCAGCCAGAGACGACCGCGTTGACCACGCGAAAATCTTGATAGGTGCGGGTCAGCATGGCCGGATCGCAGAGCGGCGAATCCATGATTTCTACTGCTCCGTGCGCCCGGACGCGCAGTGATGGCAGGGCCAATTAGCCCTCGATTACGGTCATCAGCCCGGATTCCACCGTGAGGCCAGGGCCGAACGCCATCGCGCAGACGCGCTCCCCATCGATGCTGGCTGGGCCGTCGAGAATAGCTTTCATCACGAACAGAATGGTCGCGCTACTCATATTGCCGTTGGTGCGCAACGTCTCGCGCGAGGGAATCAGCTGGTCCGCCCGCAGTCCCAGTTTCGCCTCGGTCTTATCGAGAATGCTGCGTCCGCCGGGGTGGATCGCCCAGTGCTCGATCACCGAGCTGAGAACGGCGGGCTGGGCCAGGGTGAGAACAGCGGTGCGCACGGGGGCAACCGGGGTTGTCCCGACCGCCGAGGCAGCATCCGCTTGAACAGGAACATTGAGCTGCCCGCTGATCGACGCGTCGCGGGCGAACAACGGGGCGAGCGCGCCTTCGATGTGCTCGTCAATGATGTGCGGAACGTACGTGCTCAAAATCATTTCGAAGCCCTCATCGCCGATTTTCCAGGCCATGTCGCCCTCGCCGACCGGGGTGATCACCGTTTCGAACAGGTCGAGGCCGAGGGCTTTCTCGCCCGGCAGCGGCGCCCGGGCGCTGACGATTCCGGCAGCGGCACCGTCGGAGAACAGTGAGGAGGCGATGATGGTGTCCGGGTCGCTCGAGGTGCGCAGGTGCAGCGAGCAGAGTTCAGCGCTGACCACGAGCACGACAGCGTTCGGGTCTGCCTCGACGAACTGCTTTGCCGTGCGGAGGGCCGGCATCGAGGCGTAGCAGCCCATGAATCCCAGGTGATAGCGCTGCGTGCTGGCCTTCAGGCCGAGCTCGCGCACGAGCATGTAGTCGGGGCCGGGCGCGTAAAATCCTGTGCACGAGACCGTGACGACATGAGTTATATCTTCGG
Organism: Cryobacterium sp. Y11; assembly: GCF_002929535.1. Taxonomy (GTDB): domain Bacteria; phylum Actinomycetota; class Actinomycetes; order Actinomycetales; family Microbacteriaceae; genus Cryobacterium. The sequence continues at coordinate 57,089 of NZ_PJJO01000052.1, read as the reverse complement.
GGCGAATGTCGGGGCAGGCGGCGAGCGCCAGGCGGCCGGCCTCGACAAACAGTTTGGTGGCCTCGGTGATGTACAGCTCATTGCGCACGCGGGTACTCGGCACGAGCAGCAGCTGCTGCTTCGCGTCAAAGAACTGTGGCTCGGCCGAATCATCGTGCAGGGTGAGCTCGGCAATCACGGTATGCCGGGTGTCGATGCCCGACACGTTGAACGACGTGCTGACCAATCGCTGAGCGAGTCGGCTCAGGCCGGGCTGGGCCGCGAAAATGTCGCGCACCTGCTCCTGGATGAGAATCGTCGGGGGAACTACGGTCTGAAGCGCTCTCAACGTGACGGCCATGAGTCAGTGTTGCACGCGACTTCTCTTCCGTATAGCCCCTGCGGGCCGAGATCTACGGCAGGCGAGCAAACAGGCGCGTTCCGCCGAGCGCGAGCAGCAGGCCAGCAGTCACGATGGCCGCGACGCCGCCGAAATAAGCGACGACCGTGCCGGTGGTTCCGACGCTGGCGAACAGGCTGCTGTTGAGCACAAGGGTGACGAAAAATGCCACGGCGGCGAGAGCGCCGAAGCCGATCGACAGCCAGCGAATAACGCGCATGGTGGATCGACGAAGGCCCGTGAAGGCGGGTCGCCGCGACGGCGTGTCCTCCACTCGTGGCAGAACGCCGACTCGCGGCCGGACTAGCACCGCGCCGGCCAGGCAGCCCCAGAGAGCAACCCAGAGCAGTCCGGCAATCGCGTCACTTGGCCGATGCCATTGGTTAGCGAGCGTTGCTACCCCGGCCAACACGGCGAAAGCGGTGCCCCAGCCGGCGACCAGCGGCCGGGTGCGCGGGCTTGCCACCAGAAAAACGACGAGAGCGGATGCCGCCGCCACCGTCGTATGCCCCGACGGGAATGAGTTTCCGGCGTAACCCTCGACGGCCAGATCGGGGCGGCCCAGGATGGCGTATTTGAGTAGCTGGGCCGTGGCCGTTGCTGCCCCGGCCGCGACCAGGGCTACGACGAGCGTGCGCCAGTTTCGACGCACGAGCGCGATGATCGCGGTCAGTACGACTCCGAACACCACGGCCACATTGGGCACGGAGTCGAGCACCTTGCCGGTGAACGGGGTGATGCTGCGGCGGCCGAATTCGGCGCCGTTATAGGCGAGCTGGTCGGCCTCCTGGCCGGCATGACTGCGCACGAAAAACAGGTACAGGCCGATGAAAACGACCGTAACGAGCCCTGCGCTGGCGAGGTAGCTAAACGACCCCGGTAGCGGAGAGTTCGGTTGGGATCTGGTGCGCACGGTCTAGCATGCCACAGCAAGGCTGGGAGCTTGAGCAGGTCACCCGGAAGGGTCCCACTGGGAATATTCTTGCCAGCTGACTAACGTTCGTGCGGCATATCGAGTTCTGGGATCGGTCTGTCACACCACTCCTGCGCACGATTCAATAACGATATTTGCCCATTTACCCCGCCTCAGGCACGATTCAAGGGTGGCGTTCACCGGTTGTTCAAGAATGTCTGATCGAATGGTAACCAGCATCGTGAAAGTGCGCCCACAGAGCGCGCCTGCGACAAACGAATGGACGCTCCGTGAGCTTTCGAACGGCTGAATACCCCCGGCCGGACCATTTTCTACTTCATCTAAGCGACACCCACCTTCTGGCGGGGGGTTCGAAACTGTACGGAAGCGTCAGCGTTGATGCCCGTCTGGCCGAGCTGTTCGCCGAGGTTGAGGCTTCCGGGTCGCGTCCAGAGGCAATCGTCGTCACCGGCGACCTCGCCGACAAGGGCGAGCCCGGCGCCTACCGACTGCTACGCGAGATCGTCGAACCGGTCGCCACTCGTCTCGGCGCCCGAGTCATCTGGGTCATGGGCAATCATGACAACCGCTCGGCCTTTCGCACGGAGCTGTTCGGTGAATTGCCACACGACGCGCCGATCGACCGCTCCTACGACCTCAATGGACTGCGCCTGATCACGCTCGACACCTCGGTACCCGGCCACCATCACGGCGCAGTGACCGAGCAGCAACTGCTCTGGCTCGCCGAGGAACTGCGCGTACCGGCCCCGGACGGCACGATTCTGGCCATGCACCACCCGCCGATTCCGAGCGTCCTCGACCTAGCCACTGCCGTGGAGCTGCGCGATCAGCAAGGCCTGGCCGACGTGCTGAGCGGCACCGACGTGCGCAGCATCATTGCCGGCCACCTGCACTACTCCTCGATGGCCATGTTCGCCGGCATCCCCGTGTCGGTGGCGTCGGCGACCTGCTACACGCAGGACCTCAACGTTCCCGTCGGCGGAACCCTCGGTCGCGATGGCGCGCGGGCGTTCAACCTCGTGCACGTCTACCCCGGCACGGTCTTGCACTCCGTTGTTCCACTCGGCCACTATCCGACGCTCGACTACGTGGATGCCGCCGAAAGCGCGCGCCGCCTGCGCGCTTCCAGCGTCGAGATTACGCCGTCGGAAACTCTGTCTGCACTGCGCGAACCTCCAATGACGACGCCGATTCCGGTACTGACGTAGGCGCAACACTGGCACGTTCCCACGGTGCAACGATAGGAAAGTACAGGTTCAGAAATTCGGTGACCGCGGCCCGACGCACGTCGGGAGTGATCTCGGGAAGGCTCCCGTCGTTCAGGCAGAACATGTCCTGATCGCGGCGCTTGCGCAGGCGGTTCATCTGTCGCAGGGCCACGCGCAGGGTCGTCTCGATGTACTGCGACCGCACTGTCGTTTGCGCAACCGCGCGACCGGTCATCAGTGCGTAGTAGTGGTACAGCGAGTTGGTCACCGAGATGTCGGTCGCCGAGCGGAACCGACTGGCCGCCGTGCGGCTGAAGTCCTCGGGAAACTCCCGTTCCAGCTCCAGGAGCACGCTCTTGCGCATGGGTGCCGGCGTGTGCTCGAGATGCCGGGTGGTGACCTTGCCGAATCGACCGCGCAGCAGGGCACGGTTCACCCGGGCGGCGTTCTCGAAGCCGCTGCGGGTGGGATCGTTCTCACCGAGACCGATTCGAGTGGATGCCTCCACAAACTTGGTCACGCCGCCCGGAGAGAAGAATAATTCTGGACCGACCGGTCGGCCGAAGAACATGTCGTCATTGGAATAGAGAAAGTGCTCGGCAAGCCCGGGTATGTGGTGCAGCTGGCTTTCGACGGCGTGCGAGTTGTGGATGGGCAGCACGCTCGTGTCGACGAAGAAGTCTTCGCTACGCATGATCGTGACGCGCGGGTGCTCGGCCAACCATTCCGGCGCGGGGGAATCGGTCGCGATAAAGATGCGCCGAATCCACGGGGCGAACATGTAGACGCTGCGCAGGGCGTACTTGAGCTCGTCGATCTGGCGAAAACGAGCATCCGAATCGTCGCCCTCGCCGACGACATAGGCCTGCATGCGCTTGGCGCGTTCCCGCTGAAATTCGTCGCTCGACCCGTCGACCCAGCTGAATACGAGGTCGATGTCGAAGGACACGTCACTTGCGAGATCATCGAACATGTTCTGCAGCGTGAGCCAGGTGCGCCCGTACAGGTCGATCGTGGTTTCACGAGCTTCGGCGCGCGGCAGCCGGGTGCGCATAAGCGCGTTTTCGACCGGAGCAATGATTTCGTCCTCGCCGAACCGCCACAGTTCGAATTGGAACGCGGTCTGAGCGCCGTAGCGCAGCCGCCCGATCGGTTCGATTCGTGGCCGGTAGACCCGAAAGACGGAGGATGTGCGCAGCATGGTGAGTGCGCCATCGGCGAGCAGAAACTGCTGGTTCACCGTGCCATCCAGCGGCTTGGCATAAAATGGCTCGTTGGCGAACGCCGCCGCGAGCACCCGGGTGATCTCCTTGCGCCGCTTTCGGTCGACAGCGATGACCGGACGATTGTGGTCGCCGCGCACCAGCAGAAAGTCGATGCCGGCGTTGGTGAGCGCGTCGTGCACGGCGACGAGGTCCTTGACCATCGATTCGCGCGGCGTGTAGTGGCCGTTGATCAGCGCGATCTCACCCTTGCGCACGACGACATCATCACGGTTGAAGCGGCGAGTGCGTACATCGGGCGTGATCAGCACGAGCTCTGGCTCATTGCTGAGCGACAGAGTAGGGATCAGGCCGGTGTTTGTGGGCGGTTCTGGCGCACTCGAATCGTAGCCAACCGAGTCGGGACGAAAGGCGTCGGTGTCAAAGATGTCGCCACCGAACGACTCGGGGTGAGCGTCTGTGGGGGGCTCCGTGCGCGCATTCGGTTGTGCGTCGGGAATATCGAATGTCGCCATGGTCCTCCTTGAAAAGTGGAGCACTCGAACGCGGGGCAATCCGTACCTGCCCCGGGGAGTGCGGCCGAAATGCCGGCGTGAACGCTGCACTGCGTGCTTCTCAGGAGGCTTGACTCTCGACACGCATGGAGCTGATCCACGAGCGACGAGCGACCAGCGGCCGGTGACACGCAGTGGCGTTCGTCTCAGTGTACGTCCCGATGGCGGTAGCGTGTTGCGTCGCAGAGATCAGCGGGCGAGCGCGCACCAAACGGATGCTGGGGCATCCGTTTATCTGTCGGTGCCGTTAAAGGCGGAGATTCCGATATCAGTGCGGGTCTGCCGAGTCGGGGCGTTGCCGTTCGACCACAATGCGAGCGATGCTCTCGGCCGTCACGGTCGACGGCGGCAGCTCGGCCGGGTCGGTGACCGGAAGCTGGCAGACGAAATCATGACAGAGGTAGGCGGTGGGGTGGCCGCTCGGCGCCATGCGCGCGGCGAAGAGGTCGAATCCGGCTGAGGCGAAGGCGCTGGCCTGCGTTTCGGTTACGGCGGCGACCACGTTGGCCGGGTGGCGACGGGCGAGATCCTGCAGGGTGACGGTGGGCTGGGTTCGCCGGGCTTGGTCCCACTCGTGGGGCTCGTCAAGCTCGTGAGGCTCGTCGGGCAAGACAATGACGAGCTGCTCGATAGGGCTGTTGAGCTCGTCGAACAGGCGCAGTGCGGCGCCGAAGGCGAGCGGACGCTGCGGGGCCAGGGTGGCGACCAGGCCGAGTCCGGCCTGCGCTGCTCGACGATACCGATCGTCGCCGGTGAGGTGATGCAGCAGCAGGGCGGCATCGACCGAGGCGGAGATCCCCGACGGGTACGCACCCTCGGACGGGTCGACGGCGCTGACCAGCCCCTGGTTGCTGAGCACCGGATCCGGGCCGTGTGGTGGGCGAAAAACGGGCGTGTCGGTGGCATCCGCTAGCGTGCTCTCGAGCAGGTGACGAGCCTGGGTGGCGTAGCTGACGTCACCGGTGACGAGTGCGAGTTCGAGGAGTCCCCGTGAGTACATGCCGTAGTCCTCCAGCGTGGCTTTAGCCTCGGAGGTGCGAGCGGTGCTGTTACCGGTCTGGTTGATGGTGACAGAACCGGCGATGGAAGCGCGGACGAGGGTGCCGTCGGCGCGCTCGTGGTGCTCACGCAGGTAGTCGGCTGCCCGGCGGGCCGCTTCGATGAGGTGAGGCCGGTCGAAGGCGAAGCCGGCACGCGCAAGGGCCTGGATAGCGAGGCCGTTCCAGCCGGTCAGTATTTTCTCGTCGAGGGCTGGTGGCCTCTGCCGGAGTCGGTCACGGCGTTCGAGTGCGTAGTAGCCGCCCTCAACGCGCGTGCCGTCGACGGTGCTCTCCGAATCCTGGGCGCTCGCGAACCCGCCTCCCGGCACTTGCATCACGTCGCAGAGAAAGCGGGCGATTCCTTCGGCCACGAGGCGGGCCCAGGCCTCGCCGGTGAGCATCCAGGCTCGGGTATAGAGGCTAAGCAACTGGGCGTTGTCGTAGAGCATGCGTTCGTAGTGCGGATCGCTCCAGTCGCGGTTGACGGCGTAACGAAAGAAGCCGCCCTCGATCGGGTCGCGCAGCGGTGACGCACCCATGAGCTTGAGGGTGCGCAGGGCGAGCTCGGGGCCAACGCCGTGGTGGGATCCATGCCCGAGCAGAAAGGACAGTGCCGGAGCGACCGGAAACTTTGGCGCGCCGCCGAAGCCGCCGAAGAGCGTGTCCTCGTACCCAACAAGTTCGGCGACAGCGTGGTCACGTTCGGCAGCGCTGGCACCCGGCGCGGTGCCGGATGCGCCACCCGCGGCGAGCTGCCGCGCCGACTCCTCGAGCAGCTCGGCCACCCTGGCTGCACCGGCCGTCACGTCAGCGCGGCGGGTGAGCCAGGCATCCGTCACCGCACTGAGCACGTCGCGAAATGACGGATGCCCCGGCTGGCCGACCGGCGGAAAGTACGTTCCAGCGTGGAAGGCGCGGCCGTCGGGCATGACGAACACGTTCAGCGGCCAGCCGAGTCCCTCGACGAACGCGCTCGCTGCGGCAAGATAGCTCGCATCGACGTCGGGATGTTCCTCGCGGTCGACCTTGATGCTGACGAAGTTGGCGTTCAGGTACTCGGCGATCGCCGGGTCGCTGAAGGATTCCCTGGCCATGACATGGCACCAGTGGCAGGTGGAATAGCCGATCGACACCAGCACCGGAACGTCGCGCCGGCGGGCCTCAGCGAACGCCTCAGCGCCCCAACCGAACCAGTCAACGGGGTTGCCAGCGTGGCTACGCAGATATGGGCTGATGGCGTCGGCGAGGTGATTGGGCATGCTCCATTCTGCTCCGGGGATACACCTTGCGGCCAGCCCCGGCCATTACCACAGACGACCGGCGAGCTATCTGAGGCCCAGCAGCGCGTTCCGGCGGCGCTGCACGCGCACCCAGACCACGAATCCGATGATCGTGAATGCTCCGTAGAACAGATAAAGCACGGCCGAGGCGTAGTAGCCGGCGCTGATCAACAGCGGCACTCCGACCACGTCGACGGCCACCCAAATGAGCCAGAATTCGGTCCAGCCCTTAGCCATGCCGTAGGTCGCGAGTAGGGAACCGGTGAAGATCCAGGCATCCGCCCAGACCGGTTCGAACGAGCCGAGCGCGCGAAAGATGGGGGTCAGCACGAGGGTGCCGGCGACCAGTCCCAGGGCCAGCAGGATGCGAGCTCGGTTGCCGGCCCAGTGCGGTGCGACGGCCACGCTCACGCTCGAGTCGCGGCTGCGCTGCCACTGCACCCAGCCAAAGATTGACACGACGATAAACATGATCTGACGACCGGCCTGCCCGAGCAGGTTCACCGGGTTCGGCGTATCGAAGACGGCCCCGAGAAACACCGTGAACAACAGCGCATTGCCGACGATCCCGACCGGCCAGGCCCAGATCTTGCGGCGCATTCCGCCAATCGCGCTCGCGATCCCAAACGCGTTACCGATAACTTCACGCCACAGAATGGTCTGAGTGCCGATCTGCAACTGGGCGTCGAACAGCCATTCAATCGGGTTCATGGAAACTTTCTGTCAACCGGAGCGCAAACGCGCGCACCCGCGCGGAGGAAAACGCAGCGCAGTCCAATGTACGCCGCTGGCGGGCCGAATCTGACCTGGCGCACAGTGGCCCCGCAGACCATCGGTCACGCGGGGCCACCCTATTACACACATGCTGCGGGTTAGTTCACTTCGTTGGGGTGCGCGGCGACGCGGCCGGCGCGCTCAAGAGCGGAGATCATGGTGACCTCGGTGTGGGTGAGTTCAAAGTCGAACACGTCGAAGTTCTCGGTCATGCGCTCGAGGCGGTTCGACTTGGGGAACAGGATGTTACCCATCTGCAGGTGCCACCGAATCACGATTTGCGCTGGCGACTTGCCGTGCGCGTCGGCGGCATCCGCTATCACCTGCTCGTCGAACAGGGGGTACTTTCCCTGGCCGAGGGGGCCCCAGGCCTCGATGAGGATACCGTGCTCGCGAGCAAACGCGCGCACCTCTGGCTGCTGGTGCGCCGGGTGCAGTTCAATCTGGTTGACGGCGGGCACGATGCTGGTCTCGTGCAACAGGCGGTCGAGGTGCGGCACCAGAAAGTTCGAGACGCCGATGGAGCGGGCACGGCCGGATTCCGCAATCTTTTCGAGGGCTTTCCAGCTCTCGACGAACTTGTCGTTGGCCGGGGCTGGCCAGTGGATCAGGTAGAGGTCGACGTAGTCGAGGCCGAGCTTCTCGAGGCTCTCCTCGAACGCGTCGAATGCCGACTGGGTGCCCTGGCGGTCGTTCCAGAGCTTCGTCGTGATGAACAGCTCTGAACGGTCGATGGCTGAGGCGGCCAGGGCCTTGCCAACGCCCTCCTCGTTACCGTAGATGGCGGCGGTATCGATGTGACGGTAGCCAACCGAGAGCGCGTCGGCCACAATGCGCGTGGTTTCGTCGGGTTCGACCTTGAACACGCCGAAACCGAGCTGCGGAATCGTGTGGCCGTCGTTGAGGGTGAGGGTAGGAACAGATTTCGTCATCGCCCCAGCCTATAAGTCGCGGTTCCCCGTCTGCCCGCCAACCCCTAATGTTCACTGACCGCGAAAGCAGTGATACGACCGAAGTAACATTGAAGCTTCATGGAAACGCTCAATATCACCTTCCCACCGGAGTTGCCGGTCAGCCAGCGTCGGGACGACATCGCCCGCGCCATTCGCGACAACCAGGTGGTCATCGTCGCCGGATCGACCGGTTCGGGTAAGACCACCCAGCTGCCCAAGATCTGTCTGGAGCTGGGCCGCAAGAACATCGGCCACACTCAACCGCGCCGGCTCGCCGCGCGCACCATCGCCGAGCGCATCGCCGAGGAACTCGGCCAGGAGGTCGGCCAGCTCGTCGGCTACCAGGTGCGGTTCACCGACAAAGTCGGCGCGGACACCCGCATTAAGTTGATGACCGACGGCATCCTCTTGAATGAGATTCACCGCGACCGCATGCTGCGCAAGTACGACACGATCATCATCGACGAGGCACACGAGCGTAGCCTCAACATTGACTTTCTGCTCGGTTACCTGCGGCAACTGTTACCCAAGCGCCCCGATCTGAAGCTCATCATCACCTCGGCCACCATCGACCCGGCCAGTTTCGCGCAGCATTTCGCGGCCGCGGACGGTACCCCGGCGCCGGTCGTCGAGGTGTCAGGGCGCACCTTCCCCGTGGAGATTCGCTACCGGCCACTGGTGGCTGAGCCCGGTATCGACGATGATGACGACACGGCGGATGCCGCTCCCCCGGTTGACCGCGACTACATCGAGGGCATCACCACGGCTCTCGACGAGCTCGAACGCGAGTCGAACGGCGACGTGCTGGTCTTTCTTTCCGGCGAGACCGAGATTCGGGACGCCGCCGTCGCGCTGCAGGGCAAGTACGCCTCCTCGGCCAGCCGCAACCCTACCGAGGTGCTGCCGCTCTACGGTCGGTTGTCGTCGGCCGACCAGCACCGGGTGTTCCAGCCGTCGACCGTGGCCGGGGTAAAACGGCGCATCGTGCTCGCGACTAACGTGGCCGAGACCAGCTTGACGGTGCCGGGCATCCGCTATGTCATTGACGCCGGAACCGCGCGCATCAGCCGGTACAGCGTGCGCTCCAAGGTGCAACGGCTGCCGATCGAAGCGATCTCGCAGGCCTCTGGCAACCAGCGCAGCGGTCGCAGCGGGCGCACGAGCGACGGTATTGCAATTCGGTTATATTCCGAAGAGGACTATATGCGCCGCCCGGAATATACCGAGCCAGAAATTCTGCGCACCAACCTCGCCGCGGTCATTCTGCAGATGATCTCGCTCGGCCTCGGCGACATCGCCTCGTTCCCCTTCTTGACCCCGCCGGACTCGCGCAATATCAAGGACGGCCTCGACCTGCTTGCCGAACTCGGCGCCATCGAGGCCGAAGGCGCCGGGCGCACCAAGAGCGGTCGTGGTCGTATAACCGGTGAAGCGGATGCCCTCGCCCCCGCCGCTGCCACCGGCCCAGCCACCCCGCGCCTGACCCGCATCGGCCAGCAGCTCGCGCAGCTGCCGATCGACCCGCGCTTTGGGCGCATGGTGATCGAGTCGAAGACGCAGGGCACCAGCCGGGAAGTCATGGCGATCGTCGCCGGGCTGACCATTCAGGACCCGCGCGAACGCCCGCTCGAGCGACGCGCCCAGGCCGACCAGTTTCATGCCAGGTTCGCCGACCCCACGAGCGACTTTCTCAGCCTGCTCAATCTCTGGAACTACCTCGAGAAGCAGCAGTCCGAGCTCGGCTCGAGCGCTTTTCGACGCCTGTGCAAGAACGAGTACCTCAACTATCTGCGGGTGCGCGAATGGCAGGACGTGCTGCGCCAGTTGCGTCAGCTCGCCAAGCCGCTCGGCCTGCACCTTAGTGAACCGAGCGCGAACCCCGACGGCGTGCATCGGTCGCTGCTGGCCGGGCTGCTCTCACACATCGGTCTGAAAGACGTCGCAAAGAAGGACTACGTCGGGGCCCGGCAGCAACGCTTCGTACTTTTCCCGGGGTCGACCCTGGCCAAGAAGCAGCCGAACGCTGTCATGAGCGCCGAACTGGTCGAAACGAGCCGACTCTTCGCCCGCATGAACGCGGTTGTCGACCCGGCCTGGGCCGAGCCGCTCGCCGGCAACCTGTGCAAGCGCAGCTACTCCGAACCGCACTGGGAAATGAAGCAGGGCGCCGCCGTGGTTTACGAGCGGGTGACCCTGTACGGCGTGCCGATCGTGGCCCGCCGCCGCGTGCAGTTCTCCCGGATCGACCCGGCCTATGCGCGCGAGCTGTTCATTCGCCACGCGCTGGTGGAGGGTGAATGGGACCGTGCATCTGGGCCGCAATCATCGGCGGCGGAGAAGGAAGCGGATCGCGGCTCACGCGGGCCATCCCGCAATGAACGCGTGAGCATTTCGGTCGATGGCGGCGATGCCTCTAGCGGGCGCGGTTCCGGCCGTGCACCAGCCGTCGGCTCAAGCGCGAGCCGCGGCGGCAGGCCCGGCCAGACCGGCGACCCCGGAATGTGGGCTTTCGAACGGGCCAATGCGAGGCTGCGGGAGGAACTTGCCGAGCTGGAGGAGCGCACCCGGCGCCGGGACATCCTCTTTGATGATGAAGCCGTTTTCGACTTCTACCAGCGCCGCATTCCAGCCGAGGTATCGTCGACCAAGAGCTTCGAGGGCTGGTGGCGCACCGCTCGGTTCGACACCCCCGATCTGCTGACCATGACCGCGGACGCGCTCGTGGCCGAGGACTCCCCCGAGATCGACGAGGGGCTCTTTCCGCCGAGCTGGCAGCAGGGTGACCAGCGCCTGACGCTTGGCTACCGCTTCGAACCCGGTGAAGAAGACGACGGCGTCACCGTGCGCATTCCGCTCGCGCTGCTGGCCCGCCTGTCGTCGAACGGTTTCGACTGGCAGGTGCCTGGCCTTCGCGCCGAACTGGTGACCGCCATGATCAAGTCGCTGCCGAAGAGTATTCGGCGCAATGTCGTTCCCGCAGCCGACTGGGCCGCTCGGCTACTGGGCGAACTGCCCGGCGAGCCCGGCATCGTCGAAACCCTGCCAACACAGGTGCCCTCTGCGTCGTTTGCCGAGACGCTCGCGGCACTGATTCAGAAGCTCACCTACGTGCCGGTCAACGCGCACGACTTCGAGCTCGACCGAATTCCGTCGCACCTCCGCATGACCTTCGTCGTCACCGACGAGCGCGGTCGCACGGTCGCCGCCGATAAGGACCTCGCCGATCTGCAGCGCCGGCTCCGCACCCGGGTGCGCGAGAGCGTCGCACAGGCGACGAGCTCCGCCGCGCCGAGCAATGCGATCGAGCGGGGCGGAATCACCACCTGGGACCTCGCCGAACTCCCCCGCTTCCTGGACACCAAGCAGGGCGACAACACGATTCGCGGGTATCCGACGCTCGTCGACGACGGGTCATCCGTTTCGATTCGCATGATGAGCACCGAGCTGGAGCAAGCCCGCTCGCTGCCCCGCGGTGTGCGGCGGTTGCTGCTGCTCGCGACACCGTCACCGGCCGCGTATGTTCAGCAGCATCTCACCGCCGCCGAGAAGCTCAGCCTCGCGACGAGTCCGTACAAGAGCACGCAGGCCCTGTTTGAGGATTGTCTCGCGGCCGCGGTCGACGATGTGCTCTTTCGGGTACGCCCGGGCGGGCAGGTCTTCATGAAGGCGGAATTCGACACCATTCGCGACCGCGTGTCAGGGGTCGTGATGGATTCCATGTTCGAAACTGTCGGTTTAGTCGCCCGCATTCTGACCGCTCAGCGCGTGGCCGATAAGGCGCTTAAAGCCGCAACGAGCATGGCGCTGCTACCCGGAATCAGCGATGCCCGCCAGCAGCTCACGGCGCTGGTGTACCCCGGATTTGTCAGCGAGACCGGCCTGGCCCAGTTGCGGCACCTGCCGCGGTATCTCGGTGGAATCAGCGCGCGGATACCGAAACTCGTCGACAATCCCAGCCGCGACCGGGTGTGGATGAACGAAACCCAGGCCGCCACCACCCGCTTCGAGAACGCCGGCGGCACGATGCCCCTGAAAGCGGATGCTGACGTCTTTGTTCTGCGCGCCCGCTGGATGATAGAGGAGCTGCGCATCAGCCTGTTTGCACAGGAGCTCAAGGCTGCGGAGTCCGTCTCGCTGCAACGCATTCAGAAGGTGCTCGCCGGGTAGTTTGCCCCGAGCCCACCTCTAAACCCGGGCCCAGTTTATAAACGGGGCCCAGGCCCCGTCCAGAATGGGGTGGGGCTAGAGCACCTTGGAGAGGAAGGCTCGGGTTCGGTTGTGCTGGGGATTAGCGAGTACCTCGGTGGGGATGCCACTTTCGACGACAACTCCGCCATCCATGAAGACGAGCGAATCGGCAACCTCGCGGGCGAAGCCCATCTCGTGGGTGACCACGATCATGGTCATACCGTCACGGGCCAGGCCCTGCATGACGTCGAGAACCTCGCCGACGAGCTCCGGGTCGAGCGCGCTGGTCGGCTCGTCAAACAGCATGAGCTTGGGCTCCATCGCCAGGGCGCGGGCAATCGCTACCCGCTGCTGCTGACCACCAGAGAGATGCGCGGGGTAGTAGTCGGCGCGTTCGGCGAGCCCGACTCGGGCCAGCAGGGCGCGAGCATTAGTCTCTACGCCCGCCCTGGACAGCCCCTTGACTCGAATGGGTGCTTCCATCACGTTCTGCAGGGCGGTCATGTGCGGAAACAGGTTGAAGCGCTGAAACACCATGCCGATGTCGCGGCGCTGCCGAGCGGCCTCCTTCGGCCGCATCTCATAGAGCTTGTCGTTGACTTCCCGGTATCCGATGAGCTCCCCGTCGACGCTGAGGCGTCCGGCGGAGACGACCTCGAGGTGGTTGATGCAGCGCAGAAAGGTGGACTTGCCGGAGCCGCTGGGTCCGACCAGGCACATGACCTCCCCGCGCTTGACCTCGAGCGAGATGCTCTTGAGTACCTCGTTGGAGCCGAAGCTCTTCGAGACGCGGTCGGCGACCACCATGGGGATGTCAGAAACGGAGGCGACCATTAGCGGTCTCCCTTCGGCGGGTCGGTCGGCGGGTCAGCGGATGCGATTGGCGGCGGCACAACGGTCGGCTGACCGCTGCCGACGACGTAGGGGAAGCTGGTCGCAGCGCCCGTGATCGACGCGGTGGCGTCATCCGTTTTCTTGTCTGGACGGCGGTCGCCGATGCCGCGGGCGAACCGCTTCTCGAGAAAGTATTGGCCGACCATGAGAATGGAGGTGAAGAACAGGTACCAGATCGATGCGACAATGAGCATCGGTACCGTGTCAAAGGTGACGGCGGCGATGTCGCGGGAGCGGGTGTAGAGCTCGAGTGTGAACGGAATCGCTGTCACGAGCGACGTTGTCTTGAGCATCGAGATGACCTCGTTGCCAGCCGGCGGAATGATCACCCGCATCGACTGCGGAACAACAATGCGCACCATTGTCTGGAACCAGCTCATGCCGAGCGCGGTCGCAGCTTCTTCCTGACCGTTGTCGACCGAGAGCAGCCCGGCGCGCACGATTTCGGCCATGTAAGCGGCCTCGTTGAGGGCCAGTCCCACGATCGCGAGAATGAACGCGCTCAACGCGACCCGGGTTGGAAAAGACACCCACGGCTCGGTGAAGGGCAACCCAATGTCGATGGTCTGATAAATCGTGCCGATCAGGCCCCAGAATGCGAGTTGCACATACACCGGGGTACCACGGAAGATCCAGAGGTACACCCAGGCGATACTGTTGACGACGGCGTTAGGTGAGAGCCGCATGATGGCCAGAGTCACCCCGAGAATGATCGCGATGACCATCGAGTAGACCGTCAGTTGCAGGGTAATGAACGCCGCCTGCGAGATGCGCTGGTCAAAGAGGTACTTACCAACCGCCGGCCAGTCGTAGGCCGGGCGCATCGCCGCATCGGCGACGAACAACGCAACGATGAGCAGTAGCACGACCGCGAAGGTGTTGCGCCACGGGTGGCGCAGGCGAATGGCCTTGATACCCGGTTCTGTCTTCACGCCGGTCGCGGTCGTGTTAGTCATGATGTGGGTCGCTTACTCTCTCTAGCCGTTGGCGGCGACGTTGATGGTGATGGTGTCGATGCCACCTTCGGTGACACCCCAGGCATCGAGGATTTTGCCATAGGAGCCGTCGTCAACCATGGACTGCAGGGCAGCCTGCACGGCCTTGGTTAGTTCTGAACCCTTGTTGACCGTGATGCCGTAAGGTGCCGTGTCGAAGCTTTCGCCGACGGGCGCCAGCTTGCCGTCAGTCTTGGAGATGGCGTACAGGGTGACCGGGGAGTCGGCGCTGAGCGCGTCGGCCTTGCCGAGAATGACCGCGTTGGTCGCCTCGTCCTGCGAAGGGTAGGGCAGAGCATCGATCTTCTCGAGACCGGCCGCGACGCAGGCCGCGCTCTTGGCGGGCAACTCGTCGGTGTCTTGAACGGTGTTGTCCTGCACGGCGACGGTCAGGCCACAAGCGTTGTCGGGGTCGACTGTGCTGCCAACGGGCGCGGCCCAAAGAATTCCGGCGTTGTAGTAGTTGACGAAGTCAACCTGTTTCTCGCGCTCGAGGTTATCGGTGAAAGAGGATTCGCCAATGTCGACGGTGCCACCGGTGATGCTCGGAATGATGGTGTCAAACGACGCGATCTGGTACTCGGTGGTGAGACCGAGCTTGGCGGCGATACCGTTGGCGAGCTCAATGCCCCAGCCAATCGGCGCGCCAGCCTCGTCCTTGTACTCGTTTGGCGGGTACGCCGCGTCGGTGCCAATGATGAGCACGCCGGCGCTCTTGATATCGGCGGGGAGCAGCGCGACGGCGGCGGCATCCGCTTCAATGGTGGTGCCGGCGTCGATGGGCGTCGTGGCGGCCGGATTTGAGTTGTCGACACAGCCCGTGAGCAACAGAACGGCGGCGGCCGCGAAAGCCGGAACAATGTAGCGTGCGCGCATGGCACTTCCTTCTTGATTTGGTCGAAAGTGCGGGGTTCGCCAGTGAACCCCACACGCGGGTAAGACCTATCGAGCCTAATGCACCCGGCGCGCGCCGAAGTCGAGACGGAAACCCGTGCCCTGCTTTTGCCGAGCGGATGCTGCGGATCTATCGTTAAGGAGTGCCTACCGTAGCTCCGAACATTCTGTACACCTCGCCCAACGATCCACTCGCCGCTCCCCTCGTAGCCGAACTCTCGCGGGAGTACGACGAGCGCTACGGCCTGACCGAGGGAATTCCGTCGTCGGTTGAGCTCAGCCGCTATCCGGCCAGTCGCTTTCAGCCGATCGAGGGCGGCACGTTTCTGTTGCTGGTGCACAACGGTCAGGCGATCGCCGGCGGCGCGTTTATGCGGGCGAACGACGCTGGCACGGTCGAGATCAAGCGGGTCTGGACGCACTCGGCGCATCGCCGCCGCGGGCTGGCACGGCTGGTGATGGCCGAGCTTGAAGCGGAGGCGGCGCGGCGCGGCATCCACTCGATCATTCTCACCACGGGGTCGCGGCAGCCGGAGGCCGTTGCGCTGTACAGCGCACTAGGCTACGAGCCGCAGTTCGACCTCGACGGTGACTGGGAGTCGATCGGGTATCTGGAGTTTCGCAAGCGGGTCGAGTCGGTCGGCGACGCGGACGAGACCTTGAGCTGACAGTCCTGCACATACCGATTGTGGAATATACAGACTAAGCAGCGGGCTCGGAAGCGCAGAGCAGCTGCACGGCTTGGTCGACGAGCGCGGTCGAAGGCAGATTTTGCGCCCACAGTGCGTGCAGCGCGAGTTTTTTTAGCCGAGATTTGGTCGGTGTGCACGATCACGACGGGATGCCCGGTGAGCCGGCCCACCAGGGTGAGTCTGTTTCCGGTGTTACCCGAGGACGATTCGACGATCGTCGCGCCGGGGGCCAGTGCGCCGCTGGCTTCGCCCTGGTCAGTGATATTGAAGGCGACCCTATCCTTGGCTGAACCAGCGAGATTGCGACCTTCGAGCTTGACCAGCACGGGCAGGTCGGCGGCGAGCACGCGCAGAACGGATGCGGCGCGTCCGGCGGGCTTACGCTGCATCCGTTTCGCAAGGCGTGACTACTTAACCGCGGCCGCGAGTAGGGAGACGTAGTCGTCGAGGCCCCAGGACAGCGAGAGCCCAGTAGGCGGGGAGACCGCGCTAATGAATGCCGCTCCGACCGGGGAGGCGACCGCGCCGGACTGCACCTGCGGCATGGCCTGGGCGTAGCTGGCATTAAGGAACGCGTCGGATTCTTCCTGGGTGGTGCCAAAGTTCACCAGCAGATCGCTGTCCAGCTGGTCGAGCTGCTCGAAGCTGAGCGTGTAGTAGAAGCTCGCCTCATCGGTCGCGAGTTCGTCGACCGCTGGCGCGCTGACGAAGCCGAGGTCAAGGGTGAAGTCGACGCGCGGGTCCTCCTTCTTATAGACGTAGAAGGTCGCGGCGCCGGCACTCGTGAGGGCGATGGTCTTACCGGCGAACTCGGGGTGCGCCGCGGCCTGCTCGGCAATCTCGGTATCGATCGATGCCAGCAAAGCGCTCGCCTCGTCGGTCTTGCCGAGTGCGGTGCCGGTGATCTCGATCAGGTCGCGCCACGGGGTGGCCCAGGCGTCGCCCGGATAGGCGACGACGGGAGCGATCTGGCTGAGCAGCTCGTATTCCGGTTCGGTGATGCCGGAGTAGGCGGCGAGAATCACGTCGGGGGCTGCTGCGGCGATGTCCTCATAGGGCGGCTCCTGGGTGTCGGGTAATACGAGAGGCATCTCTGTATTCTCGAGAGCCTCGTTGATCCATGGCAGCACGCCGTTCTCGTCGCCGGCGTAGCTCTGGAACGGCATGGCCACCGGAATCACGCCCAGCGCGATCGCATCGTCGGCGCTGCCCCAGCCCCAGGTCACGACCCGCGTCGGCTGCTTGTCGATCGTGGTTTCGCCGAAGGCGTGCTCGATCGTGACGGGAAAACTGCCGGATGCTGCGGCGCCGGCCGCAGGGTCAGCCGCGTCGTCGGCGGCGGCCGTGCAACCGCTGAGGGTCAGAGCGAGGATGCTCGCGACGGCGGCGAGCGAGACGGTCAGGCGTCGGGACACGAAATCTCCAGTTCGTTAGGCGCGAGCGTTGCCGCCCACATAGTTAGGTTAGCCTATCCTAAATATCTTTGTGCGGGGGCTCGCGGTGACCGGGGCTGGCCGGGCTGTGGCCGCCGCCGGTGTGGCCGACCCTGCGGTCGGCACCGGTGCGGCCACGGCTGGGGCGGCCGGCGCGGTGGCCGAATCGGCGATCGCAGACTCAGCAGTATCGGGTTCTGCGTTCGCGGCCGACTCAACGCCCGTCGCTCGCCCGTGGAACCGGCCGATCGGCACGACCATGGGCGAACCACAGACCGGATCGGGCACGATCAGCGCCGCCAAGTCGAAGGCGTCCCGCACGATCTCCGCGGTGAGCGTCTCGACCGGCGCCCCGTTCGCCACGATGCGTCCAGCGCGCATTACGACGAGGTGGTCCGCGTAGCGAGCAGCGAGGTTGAGATCGTGCAGCACCATCACGACCGTCGTGCCGCGCTCGCGGTTGCGCTCGAGCAGCAGGTCGAGCACCTCGATTTGGTGGGTCACATCGAGAAACGTGGTCGGTTCGTCGAGCAGCAGAATCTCGGGATTCTGCGCGAGCGCCATGGCAATCCAGACTCGCTGGCGCTGCCCACCGGAGAGGTCTTCGAGGCGGCGAGCGGCGAGCTCGTGGGTGTTGGTGGCGGCCATCGCACCGGCAACGATCTCATCGTCGGTGCTCGACCACTGCCGAAACCAGCCCTGATGCGGGTAACGGCCGCGCCCGATCAGGTCGGCCACGGTGATGCCGTCGGGGGCGACGGGCTGCTGGGGCAGCAGCCCCACGACGGTCGCGACCTGTTTGCCGGGCACCGCGGCGATGTTGCGCCCGCCCAGGGTGACCTGGCCGGCATCCGGCTTCAACAGCCGCGCGAGGCCCTTGAGCAGGGTGGACTTGCCGGAGGCGTTGGCGCCGACGATGACCGTGATCGCGCCCGGAATGATCTCAAGGTCGAGGTTGTCGATGATGGGCCGCTGGTCGTAGCCGAGGCTGAGGCCCTCGGCGCGCAGGATATTCGTGTTGGTCATCAGGCGCCCTTTCCGGTTGTGTTGCTGGTGGCGAGCAGCCAGAGCAGGTAGGGGGCACCGATCGCGCCCGTGATGATGCCAGCGGGCAGTTCGAGTTGCCCGGGCAGCAGGTGCTGGGCGGTGAAATCGGCCACGGTCGTGATCAGCGCGCCCACCAGCGCCGTCGGAATCAGGGCGACCCCGCCGGTGCCGAGCGCGCGTCGGGCGATGGGAGCTGCAACGAACGCCACGAAGGCGAGCGGGCCGACGGCCGCCGTTGCCGTCGCAGTGAGGGCGACCGCGATCACCAGCAGCACCAGTCGGGTACGTTCGGCGCCAACGCCGAGGCTGCGGGCGAGGTCGTCACCGAGTTGCAGGGCGCGCAGGCGACCGTCAGCCAAGCGAATGACCGGGAGCAACACGATCAGCACGACGGCCACGACCGCGATGGACGGCCAGCGGGCACCGCTGACGCTGCCGACCAGCCAGAGCAGAGCGCCCTGGGCGTCATTCAGCTCGGCGCGCGAGAGCAGATAACCGAGCAGTCCCTGCACCATGAACGCGACGCCGACACCAATCAGCACGAAGCGGTAGCCGACCACTCCGCTGCGCCAGGCCAGCAGGTAGATGGCGCAGGCGACGATGATCGCCCCGGCAAACGCGGCGAGCGACGTGCCCAGGCTTCCGAAGCCGAGAATGAGCATGCCGAACACGGCGGCAGCGCTCGCTCCCCCGGTCACTCCGATAATGTCGGGGCTCGCGAGCGGATTGCGCAGCACGGTCTGAAACAGCGCGCCGGAGATGGCGAACGCCACTCCGACCAGTACGGCGAGGGTCAGCCTGGGCAGGCGGAGCGAGAGCACGATGAAGTTCTCGCTGCCCGATCCCTGGCCGGCCAGCGTGCGCAGCAGGTCGGGCACGCTGAGCGAGTACGCTCCGATTGCGAGACTGAGCGCGGCAACCGTGAGGAGCGCCCCGATCAGTCCGAGCACGATGTAACGCTCACGCCTGTTCCGTCCGGCCCGAGCGTGAGCCAGCGCAGCAGCATCCACTTTCACAACGGATGCTGCCGCCCCGGCCGGCCGGTCGGTTACAGCCGGCATCGTCGTGTCCATCACAGGCCCGCCAGTTTCACGCGGCGCACGAGGGCGATGAGAACCGGCGCGCCGAGGAAGGCGACGACGAGGCCGGCCTCGATCTCGCCGGGTCGGGCGATGACTCGGCCGAGCACGTCCGCCGCCACGAGCAGGGTCGGCCCGAATAGCGCCGAGAACGCGATGATGAGGCGGTAGTCGGGGCCGGTGATCCAGCGGGCGATGTGCGGCACTGCGAGGCCGACGAACACGATCGGGCCGGCCATCGCCGTCGCTGAGCCGCATAGCAGCACGATGGCGCCCAAGCAGATGATGCGGGCGGTGATCAGGTTTTGGCCGAGTCCACGGGCGAGGTCGTCGCCGAGCGCGAGCGCGTTGAGCATGCGCGCGGCCACGATGGCCAGAATCGCTCCCGCCAGAATGAACGGCACCAGCGGTAGGGCGGCATCGAGGTCGCGGGCAACCAGTGAACCAGCGGCCCAAAACCGGTAGCGGTCGAAGGCCCCAGTGTCGGCGAGCAGCACGATCGTGATGAGCGAGGTGAAGGCCGCGGTGAGCGCCGTTCCGGCGAGGGCAAGCTTGACCGGAGTTGCGCCTTCACGGCCCAGCGATCCGATCAGGTAGACGATCGTCGCCGCAACGGCCGCGCCCGCAAAAGCGAACCAGACGTAACCGAGCGAGCTCGTCACTCCGAACCAGGCGATGCCGGCGACGACGAACAGGGAGGCGCCAGCGTTGACGCCGAGCAATCCGGGGTCGGCGAGCGGGTTGCGGGTGACGCCCTGCATCAGAGCCCCGGCCAGCCCGAGGGCGAGGCCGGCCAGCATACCGACGACCGTGCGTGGTATCCGCAGATCGAGAATGACGGCGTGGTCCGTCCGGGCGCGGTCGGGATTGATCAGGGCGTCGAACACCGTGCCGAGGGCGATCTCCCGGCTGCCAACGACCAGCGACGCGATAATGCTGAGCACCAGCAGGGCGACGGCGACCGCGAAGCCGATAACGACCCGACGCGGGCGGGTTCGCGCTGCCGCTGGCCGTTCCAGAACCAGGGTCACTGAGCTTCGGACCGGCCGAGCCGCCAGTACCCCATGAAAGCCACCCGCGAGCGGTCAATGCCGGTCTCGCTCACCAGAAAACGCCTGAGCAACTTGATCATGCGCGATTCGCCGGCGAGCCAGGCGTAAAACCCGGTTCCGTTCTCGTCGTTCGGCGATTCCCAGAGGAGTTCGCAGTCCACGTCGACCTCGACGAGCGGTTGAGGCGCCCGCGCCGCGGGGCCCTGCGCCCGCGCCGCAGGGCTCCGCGCCGATCCCCCTGGCGCGGCTTCGACCAGCACCGCATCAACGAGGGCCGCCTCGACCAGTGCCGCGTTGTCGGCGACCCAGCCGCGCACCGCGGCGTCAAGCCGTTCGCCGCGCTCGGCCCCCTCGCGGGCCAGCCACGTGACCTCGCAACCGGTCGGCAGAACGAGGGGCAGAGCATCCGCTTCGGTGGGCATCTCGATGAAGGCACGCGCACGACGACCGGCTGGCAGGCTCTCAAGAATGCTGCAGATGGCGGGGGTTGCGGTCTCGTCGCCGGCCAGCAGCAGTTCGGTCGCGTGGGCAGGATGCCAGTCAAGGCCGATCGCCCGGCCGGAGCTGCGCTCATCGGGGCCGACGATGAGAACGTCTACGCCCACGGTCGCTGTGTGCAGCCAGCGCGCGGCCGGGCCGAGGAGACCGTGACCGGTGTGACTGACGAAGTCCACGTCGATCTCGCGCAGTTCGGGGCGCACCGCGCGAATCGTGTAGGTGCGAAACGGGTTTCGGTCGACGCCCGGCAGCGCGCGCCAGCGGGCATACCAGGTTCCGTCTGCGATGGTGCTGTCATCGTTGGCACCGATGTCGGACAGGCCACGCCCGGGCAGCGGAAACACAATTTTGATCCGCTGGTCGAGCCCCGCGGTGCCGAACGTATCGAACTGTTCACCGAAGAACGTCACCCGGGTGAAGTGTTCACTCAAAGAACGGATTCCCACCACCGTGGCCCGATAGGGGCGATAGGCCGGACGGTCAGCAACCGCCGTGACACCGGGGCCGGTCTCCATCGGTAAGGTAAGCATTACCTTAGTATGGCATGCCTAAGCTGCTGATCGTCCAGCCGTCGGATTACTCCGCCAACTCCTCAGTCGGCATCGCCGCCCGCGGCAGGGGCCCGGCCCGAGATTTCGACCGGCCAGCCGTAGACTGAATTCATTGTGAAAAGTTACTGGAGTCTCCTGCGTACACCGGGCGTATCCCGCCTGATTGGCGCGCAGCTGACGGCTCGTTTTCCGTTCGGAATGCTGTCGCTCGCCTTCCTCATTCACATTGAGCAGATTTTCAACTCCTACGGTGCTGCCGGACTCGTTCTTGGCGCAATGAGCATCGGACAGGCCATCGCCGGGCCGCTCACCAGCCGCCTGATGGGCCGACTCGGCATGCGCCCGGTCATCATCGCCACAATGTTCATTTGCGCGGTCTCGATCATTGTTATGGCTCTAGTTCCACTGTCGGTCGTGAGCCTCATGCTCATTGGATTTGTCGCCGGCCTCTCCACGCCGCCGATCCAACCGGCCGTGCGCACGATTTACCCCAAGATCGTCAACTCCCGCCAGCTCACTCCGCTGTTTTCACTGGATGCCTCCGCGCAGGAAATCATCTGGGTGCTCGGCCCCGTCATCGCGACCTTCGTCGCACTGCAGGTATCGACGATCGCTGGCATCCTGCTCGCCGTGTTCTTTCTGGTCGCTGGTGGAATCTGGTTCGTCTCCTTGCCCGAGGTCGGCCGGGTGCGCATCCCGCGCAGCCGCCGCAAGCTCGGCGTCGTGCTCAAGAAGCCCGAGGTGCTGCTCAGCACGGTGGTCGGCTTCATGCTCGTCGCGGCCTGCGCTTCAGTCGAAGCCGGCGTTGTCGCGGTATTCGGCCATGGCAGTGCCGACGCCGGCTGGGTACTCGGCATCTTCGCGATCGGCTCACTCATCGGCGGCCTCGCGCTCGGTCACGCCCCGATCGGCCCGTGGGCCCTCGCCGCGCGCATGCTCATCGTCACGATCGGACTGGCGCTGGCGAGCGTTTGGCTCACCTTCTGGTGGCTCTCATTCGCCCTTTTGCTTGCCGGTCTCGGCATCGCGCCAGCCTTCGCGGTGTTGTTCGGCATCGTTTCGGCGAGCGTTAAGTTCAGCGACACCGCCGAGGCCTACGGCTGGGTCGGTACCGGCCAGCTGATCGGCGCAGCCCTCGGCTCAGCCATCGCCGGGTTCTCGATCGACCACTCCGGGCCGGTCTCGGCGATCTATGTCGCCGCCGGCTTCGCCGCCCTCGGCTGCATCATTCCGGCAGTCGGGCGTCGCTGGCACCCCGACCTGCGCGGCCGCGACCTTAGCCCCATCCCAGACACCGAGCCCATCCAGGTGCAGGTCTCCTAGGGTTTTGGCCACTTCCCACTCGCGTACCCCGCTTTTCCCACCGCCCGCTCCACCTCGCCGAATCGTGAGATCCGTTCGACGACCCGTGAGCTTTGAGACAAAGTAAACGATTCAACGTCCCGTAACTCACGGCTCGGCGAAGCCGGAGTCCGCGACGCGATGTCGGACGGGCGCGCCGAGAATGTGGGTGCCAGGGGCACCGCGACACTACCAGCGGGGGTGGATCTGCTCCCGCAGGAGTCGGTCGTAGATGTCTTGCACGCCCTCGTTGAATTCCAGGCCGAGCGCTTCGGCAACCCCGGCGGTGGCGTTGCCCTGCGCCTGCGCGACCGAGCGGGCACCGGGAATGACGGCGCTCACGCCGTCGATTTGGGCGACCCAAGCCAGCGCCGCTTGGGCGGGCGAGAGGCCGGCCGGGGCGAGGGCGGCAAACTCGGTCGCGGCCTGCAGACCCACCTCAAAGTCGACGCCGGAGAAGGTTTCGCCAACGTCAAAGTGGCTGCCGTCCCGGTTAAAGTTGCGGTGGTCGCTCTCCGCGAACACCGTGTCTACGGTGTACTTGCCGGTCAACAAACCGCTGGCCAGTGGCACTCGGGCGATAATGCCCACCCCGGCAGCGCGTGCGGCGGGCAGCACCTCGTCGAGCGGCTTGAGTCGAAAGGCGTTCAGAATGATCTGCACGGTTGCGATGCCCGGATGCGTGATAGCGGCGAGCGCCTGGTCGCAGGTCTCCACACTCACGCCATAATTGGCGATGACTTGCTCGTCGACGAGGGTGTCGAGTGCGTCATAGACCTCACCGGAGTCGAAGACCGCGCTCGGCGGGCAGTGCAGTTGCACGAGGTCAAGGGTGTCCATTCCGAGATTCTTTCGCGACCGATCAGTCCAGGCCCGAAAATTAGCGAGCACGAAATTCTCGGGCACCTGCGCGACCCGACGACCCATCTTGGTGGCCACCGTAATCTCCGCGCCGAGGGCATCGTTCGCGAGAAACTGCCCAATCAGTCGCTCGCTGCGGCCGTCACCGTAGACATCCGCTGTATCAAAGAAGGTAACACCGGCATCAGCGGATGCGGCGAGCACGCCGGTCGCGTCGGCGTCAGACACCGCTCCCCAGTCACCCCCGAGCTGCCAGGTACCCAGACCAATCACGGAGACAGTGCGGCCAGTTCGTCCGAGGGTGCGTTTTTGCATACGCCCAGCTTAGGCATCGGGCGCGCCTCGGCGGCACATCTATCCGGTGAAAAGATGAGCGTGGCTGCTTATGCGCTCGATCGAACGCACTAGAGGCCGAGCTGGACCCTATTTTTCCCAGGTGGGTTTCTCGGCGGGGTGCCGGGCCCATGTTAGGACCGTGGTGGGGAATCAGCTGTCGATCACCCGCACGAGCACCCGCGCCAGACGCCGACGGATGATGTGATCGTTGGCCTCGACGCGATGCATCGTGACGTGGCGCATCCGCTCAATAATGATCAGGCTGCCCTGAGCGATGAATTGGTCGAGCGCACCGTAAATCACGTCGACCGGTACCTCGAGGCTCGCAATATCGCTCACCACGGTCTGAGATTCGATGCAGTGCTCCATCGATTTAATGAACGGTGTCCAGGTTTTCTCGGTCAGCTCGAAGGTGCCCTTGGGCAGCAAACGCGTGATGATCGACGCGTTGGCGAGCGTGAAATCCTTGTTGGCGCGCAGAAAGTCGTAGGCCCGCAGGTAGGCGCCGACCCGCGCCTTGACCCGCGGATCGCCGATATCGCTCGGCGATACGTAGACCGGCGGCCCCACGAGCACCATGCGCGACACCGTGCTGCGACGGGCCACGAGCCGCCAGAATGTCGCAATCCGACCGTGCCGTTCCATCGCCGCATAGCGGGTGCTGATCAGACTGCCCAGCGAGTGGCCGACCAGCACGAACGGCTCTCGAAGCTTCAATGAGCGGATGGTCGCGGCCAAGGACTCGACATGATCCTCCAGCCGATATTCGCATCCGTCCGGCGCCGGCGACTGCCCGAAGCCCAGAATATCCACCGCGATTACCCGGTGATTCGGGGTCAGCAAGGGAATCACCGCGTAGAAAGTCACCGACGAGGACGCGATGCCGTGCACGAGAATGACGACCGGGCCGGTGCCGGCATCCGTCGCCACGTGCAAAAGCGGTGGGCGGGGCCGACGTGTCATCAGTTCCGCCCACCAGTTCATACCTAATTATCGTCGCGCAGCGTGGCCTTGAAATCGTTCTTGGTCTCCGTGGCGCCCCGCTCGGCTTCGGCGTGCTTAACCTCGGCCTCTGCCTTCTTCACCTTGGAGTCGGCCTTGGCCTCGTCGACCTTGTCGTCGATCCGGTCCTTGGCGTCCTCCGCCGCCCGGCCAATCTTCTGGCCCGTGGCATCAAGCGCATCCTTGGCATTGTCAATGAATCCCATGTTGTCCTCCTGATTGTCGCGGCGCAGTCAACCGCCGACCTGATGACCTTACTTCGGGGGTAGGAGTCGAGTCTCAATTGTGATGCGACTCCCAGACTGCCTCCAGACAGCTCCGTTGGCGCGCCAATACAGTGAGGTATGCGACGAACTTGGGGTGTGGTTGCGGTGCTCGTGACGGCCGTTCTGTTAACGGGATGTACTGCCAGCAACTCAGGCTCCGTCAGTACGGACGAGAGCATTTCCGGTCGGGTGGCACCCGCAGCCGGCGACAAAGCATTCGATAGTAGCGCCGTCACCGGCACCACCGATGATGTGAACACGGCCAACCGTGATGTCATCACCACCGGCTCCCTGTCAATCACGGCCCCCAACCCGGTGGCGGCGAGCGAATCAGCGGTCACCATCACCGAGCAGGCCGGCGGACGCGTCGACAGCCGCAGCGAGAACCCGGCCACCGATATTCAACCGGCGAGTGCCACCCTGACCCTGCGCATTCCGTCCGACGAGCTCGACCGCACCCTGACCGATCTCAAGAAGCTCGGTCGACTCAACTTCGTCTCCCTCACCGCCCAAGATGTGACTCAGCAGCGCCAAGATCTTGACGCCCGCATCACCGCGCTCACCACCTCCGTCGACCGGTTACTGGCCCTGATGGCTTCGGCTACCAGCACAGCGGATCTGATCAGCATCGAGAGCGCACTGTCGAGTCGGCAAGGCGAACTGGAAAGCCTGAAATCCCAGCGCGATTTTCTCGCCGACCAGATCGACTACTCCACCGTGCAGCTCGAACTGGTCGCCGAGGGCACCGTGGCTGCGGGGGGTCCTGACAATTTCTGGACCGGCATCGCAGCCGGCTGGACCGCCCTGATCACCGCCCTCGGCGGCCTGCTCATCGGCCTCGGCGTCGCCCTCCCCTGGCTGGTCGCCCTGGCAATTGTGGGAGCAATTGTGCTGCTAATCGTGCGGTTGTTCGCACGCAGCCGCAAGGCTGCATAGGCTTGTCACTGTGACCGAGTTTCTCCCTGCTATAGCCCTGCCCGAAACCCCTCCGGCGGCGCTCGTTTCTGTCCCTTCGAGTGCACCCGACGCTCTGTTCTCTGCGGATCTGCTGGCCGGCATCCGCTCGCGAGCCGCCGGGTATGACCAGACCAATTCCTTCTTCGACGAAGACCTCCAGGGACTCGTCGCGGCCGGCTACCTGCGCGCCCTCGTGCCGGTCGAATTCGGCGGACTCGGCCTGACCCTGCAGCAGACGACCAGAGCCCAGACTCTGCTCGCTGCGCACGCCCCGGCAACGGCACTCGCCGTGAACATGCACCTGGTCTGGACCGGCGTCGCGAGAAGCCTGCACGACCAGGGCGACCATTCGCTGGACTTTGTGCTCGCCGAGGCCGGCCGCGACGAAATTTTCGGCTTTGGCGTGAGCGAACGGGGCAACGACCTCATGCTGTTCGGCTCAACAACGGATGCCCTCCCCCAGCCAGGCGGCGGCTACCGGTTCACCGGCACCAAAATTTTCACCTCGCTCTCCCCCGCCTGGACCCGCCTCGGCACCCACGGACTGGACTCGTCCGATCCAGAAAACCCCACCATCGTCTGGGCTTTTCTCGACCGAACGGATACCGGCATCGGCGTGAAAGACGACTGGAATACCCTCGGCATGCGCGCCAGCCAGAGCCAGAGCACGCTACTCGATGGCGCACTCGCCCGCCCAGACCGAGTGGTACGGCAGCTGCCGGTCGGGCCCAACGGCGACCCGCTCGTGGCCGGTATCTTTGCCAACTTTGAGATTTTGCTCGCCGCTGTCTACACCGGGATCGGCCAGCGCGCGGTCGAGCTCGCCGTGGCCGGCGCCAAGCGGCGCACCTCGCTCAAGAATGATGGCCGCACGCACGCCCAAGATCCGGTCGCGCGCTGGCGAGTGGGCGGTCTGGTGATGGCAATGGATGGCATCTATCCGCAGATCGACGCGCTCGCCCGCGCGGTCGACGAGCAGACGTGGCAGACCGGCCCGGCCTGGTTCACTCAACTGTCCGGCCTCAAATACCGCGCCACTCAGAACGCGAAGTTCGTCGTCGATACGGCCGTGCAGGTCGTCGGGGGCTCAGCCTACAATGCGGACTCCGAACTGGCCCGGCTCTACCGCGACGTGCTCGCGGGTTTCTTTCAACCGTCAGACGCGGACTCCGCGCACGGCACAGCCGCAGCATCCGTTCTCGGCCCGATCGATCAGGGCCCAGTAGATTTGCGCTCCTCATGAGTTTTAGCAAGACCACCGCCATCTCGCTCGACCACGCCGGCTATACCCGGGCGGTGCTCGACCTCACGATGCGCCTCGCCGAGGTTATCTTCACGGCCGGTGCTGGCGCCGAAGACGCCACCGCCGCCATGATCGCGCTCACCCGTGCCTACGGGCTCAAGGGCACCGACGCGAACATTACGCACACGACCATCACGCTGACGCAGGAGGATGCGGCGACGCACGAGTCGATCATTCGCAGCCGTAATGTGAAGTACCGCACGCTCGACTATTCCAAGCTCACCGCGACGTCTGAGCTGATCGCCGACATCATCGAGAAACCGATCGAGGTGGCCGAAGCCCGGAAAATTCTGGCGACCATCGTCAGCTCCAAGCCGCAGGTACCTAAGCAGTGGCGGCGCATCGGCTGGAGCCTGGTCGGGGCGGGCGCGGCCGTGCTCATCGGCGCCGGCCCCACCGTGATCATCGCCGCGTTCGTGGCCACCTGGATCATCGACTGGATCACCTCGGTACTCGACCACCGCCAGGTTCCGTTGTTCTATCAGACCGTCGTCGGGGGCGCGATCGGCCCAATCGTCGCCGCGATCGTGCGGCTGATCGATCCCACGGCGAACCCCTCGCTCGTAGTCGTAGCGACCATCATCATGCTCCTGGCCGGAGTGACAACCTTCGGCGCCGTGCATGACACGCTGTCGGGCTTTTATCTCACCGGAACCGCCCGAATGGTGGAGGCCCTGCTCATCACGGCCGGACTGGTCACCGGAGTGTCCGGTTCCGCGCTGTTCCTGGCCCGGTTCGGGCTGGTGCTCGAGATCGATTCGAACCCGATCGTGACACTGGGAGTTCTGCCGGTGCTGCTCGTGGCCGCGATCGTGATCGTGATCGGGTTTGCGCTGGCGGTGCAGGTACCGTGGCGCGCAGTCTGGGTGGTCTGCGTGCTAGGCGCCCTGGCCGAATTTCTGTTCGTCGCGGCCATGGCCGGCGGGTTCGGCCTCGTTGGGTCTTCGGCGGCGAGCGCCCTCGGTGTCGGGCTGCTGGCCGCCGTAGCCGCCCGCATCGTGCGCACCCCGCCCCTGGTCATCATGGTGACGGCTTTGGTGCCGTTGGTGCCGGGACTCACCCTGTTTCGCGGGCTGCTCCAGCTCTCCGAGGGCGATATCAACGGGCTGCTGGCGTTACTCACCGCTGCGGGCATCGCAATGGCCCTCGCGGCAGGCGCGCTCCTGTCGCAGTACATCGTGCAGATCGTCTGGGGTCCGGCGCGGCGCTTGCAACGCCGTTTCGTCGGGCCGCTGATGGCCCTGCCGGTGCGGCGCGGCCGCGACGCCACGAAGCGCATCTAACGCTCCGGCGCATCTAACCCTCGAAACCGGCGGGGAGGCATCCGCTGTTCAGCGGATGCCTCCCCGCCGGTTTCAGTTGGGCACGTCGGCCTCGGCGTCGAACTCCGCGATGTCTTCCTCGACAAAGCGGTAGGGGATGGGCTCGTCGGTCTCGCGCCCGCGCTTATAGGTGCGGGTGATCGTTTCGGCGTCTTCAACCGCCTCCAACACGACCACGTCCTGGTATTCACCGTCGATGTATTCCAGTTCTACCTCGGTTCCGGCGGCAATCGGGTTGGGTCCAAACAGGACTGCACTGTAGGTGGCGCTATGGCTCATGGCGGTGACCTTTCGCTGATCGATCCCGTTCTGCCGACGGGTGGCGGGTGGCAATGCAGCGCCAGCTTACGGCAGACCGGCAGCCGTGCACAGGGCAGATCGATCGACTCCGGCCTTCCGTGCGGCATCCGTCACTATGGTCTGCACGCCGGGATGCCGTTTGTGGTTTTTCCGCGTATTCTCAAGGTGACGGGGCCCCACGGCTCGGCGCGAAGGAGTACAAAATGGCTGACAAATCACCGAAAAAGGATGCAACCAAAAAGGTTGCCGACAAGTCTCTCAAGGAAAAGAGGGCCGACAAGAAGGCTAAGTCTGAAGAGACGGCTTCTCGGGCCCGCAAGAGCTAGGTTCCGCAACTTCTCGGTCCTGGAATGACTCGGGGCCGTGCGCTGCAGTAACTGGGCGCAGCAGGTGCCGCCACGGTCGTGGCGGCACCTTTTTTCTTGCTGCTCGGCAGCATCCGTTTGAAAGGACCAGCCATGACCCTGCCCACCGAAGATACCCGTGTGCTCTACCCGAGCGGTGCCGTTGACACGCAGGCAACGGTGCTGCACAGCGAGAAGCTACCCGATGGGCGCTTCGCCGTGCTGCTCGACCGGACAACGGTGCATCCGGTCGATGCTGGCTGGCCCGATCAGGGACCCGACCAGGCCTTGCTCTACCACGGCGCGGCTTTTTGGCCGGTTGAGGACTGCATCGTCGGAGCCACCGACGGATCGACGCTCTTCATCGGTGACGATATTCCGGTGGCCAAGGGAACACCAGGGTGGGCCTTTGTTGTGGTGCACGTCGTCGATGCGGCCGGACTCTCGGCCGGCGATACGGTGACGGTCGAGGTCGACGAAGACTCACGCGTTGCCACCAGCGCCGGGCACACCGCGTGTCATCTAGCATCGCTCGCCCTCAACGGCGCCCTCGCCAATCGCTGGAAGAAGGAGGTACGCGCCGACGGCCTCGGCCAGCCCGACTTTGACGGGTTAGCCATCGACGAGTCGCTGATCGGCCCGAATGCCTCGGTTGACACCTATCGGCTCGGAAAGTCGCTGCGCAAGAAGGGTTTCGTCGTCGACGACTTCGCCGAGGCGCTCGTCTCGATCGAAGCGACCGTTAACGCAACCCTTGCGGCATGGACGACAACGGATGCAGCGGTGCGCATCGAGTGCGACGGAGACCTTTTAACGGATCGCCGCTACTGGGTCTGCGAGCTGCCGGGCCATAGCGTGCGCATCCCGTGCGGCGGCACCCACGTCGACTCGCTCGGCCAGCTCGGCGCGGCAGCCGTGACGCTGGCCTTGCACGACCAGGGCGGCACCAATGTGCTCACCATGAACACCTCAGCCTCACGCTAGTTTTGCCCATAGAGTGCAATCCGATGAGCCATTACGGTCATGAGGCGCGCACTTTGCATGGTCTTAGCGCGAGAGATTGCGCAATTCCCCTCTTTGGCGCAGAATTCAGGTGTACCAGGTCAGAGAGGACCAGCAATGAGCGTTGTCGTTGATAGCCCGCAGCTCGGCACTACCGAAGCGGATGCATCCACCTTCTATACCGGTCCCACCGCAGATTTCTTCTCCTATCAAGATTTTCTTAGCCCCGATGAGCAGCAGCTTCTGGCTCATGCGCGTGAGGTATTCGAGCGCGATATCCGCCCGGTCGTGGCTGAGCATTGGAACAACGCCACGTTCCCGTTCGAGGTGATTCCCGCTCTGAGCGCCCTGAACCTCGTTGATCTCTGCGCCCGCGGCGGCAATTTCTTGCTGCACGGGTTCATGACCGTCGAGCTGTCCCGAGTGGATGCCTCCATCTCCACCTTTGTCGGCGTGCACAGTGGCCTGTTCGCAGCGGCCATCGCCCAGCTCGGCACCGACGACCAGCGTGAACGCTTTCTAGCCGACGCCATTTCCCTGCGCAAAATTGGCGCCTTTGCGCTTACCGAGCCCGAACATGGCTCGGACGTCTCCCGCAATATGGAGACGACCGCCACCCGCACGGGCGACTCGTGGACGCTGAACGGCATCAAGCGCTGGATCGGCAGCGGGACCTTCGCCGCTAACGTATTGGTCTGGGCGCGCGATACCGACGACGACCAGATCAAGGGTTTCATCGTCGATGCAACCCTGCCCGGGTACACGGCGGAGGCGATCGAGAACAAAATCGCCCTGCGCATCGTGCAGAACGCCACGATCACCCTCGACAACGTTGTGGTCGCCGAACGCGACCGACTACCAGGAGCGACCAGTTTTCACGACACCAACCGGCTGCTCACCAACTCCAGGGTCTGGGTGGGCTGGCAGACCGTTGGGTTGCAGTTCGCCGCCTACGACCATGCGCTGCGCTACGCCCTCGAGCGCAAGCAGTTTGGAAAGCCGATCGCGTCGTTCCAACTGGTGCAAGAGAAACTCGTGCGCATTCTGGAGAACGCAACGACGTCGCTGGGAACGATGGTGCGCGTCGCCCAGCTGCAGCAGTCCGGCTCGCTCCGGCCCGAGCACGCCGCGATGGCCAAGGCATCCGCCAGCGCGCGCATGCGCGAATCCGTGGCGCTCGGCCGCTCCGTACTCGGCGGCAACGGCATCTCCACCGACTATGGCATGGCCCGCATCTTCGCCGACGCCGAGGCTCTTTACACCTACGAGGGCAGCTACGAGATCAACACCCTCGTGGTCGGCCGCGCGATCACCGGAATCTCCGCGTTCCAGTAGCGGGTCACCTCGGGCATCCGCTCGCCGAGCCGCGAGCTTCGACCTAATTTGCGATATCGAGCAAGAACTCACAGGCCGATATCGCGGGTGCGCGCCGGGGCCGGGGCTGAGAGACTGGGAAGTGCATGGTCCCACTTCGTTCACACCTGACCAAAGGCTCGCTGTGACTCTGACACCCACCGGCACGATCCATTCCGCACTCGAGCGGGCCATGGCCCGCCTGCCGCTCGGCGTCGATGATGCGGAAGCGTTGCTGGACGCATCGGGCGACGATCTGGAGCGGGTGTTCGACCTCGCCTCGCGGTTGCGTGACGAGGGCCTCGTCGCGGCCGGCCGACCAGGGGTCATCACGTTCTCGAAAAAGGTCTTCCTGCCGATCACGACCCTGTGCCGCGACCGGTGCCACTACTGCATCTTTGTCGACACCCCGGGCAAGCTCGCCAAGATGGGCAAAGCTCTCTACATGTCGCCGGAGCAGATCCTCCAGGTGGCGCGCCAGGGTGCGGCCATGGGCTGCAAGGAGGCGTTGTTCACCCTCGGCGACCGCCCAGAGAAACGATGGCCCGACGCCCGGGCCTGGCTCGATGAGCACGGCTACGAGTCGACTCTGCACTACGTGCACGAGATGGCCGAGCTGGTGCTGCGCGAGACTGGCCTGCTTCCGCACATGAACCCGGGGGTCATGAGTGCCGCCGAGATGGCGGTGCTCCGCCCTGTCGCCCCGTCGATGGGCATGATGCTCGAGACGACCTCCCACCGTTTGTGGGCCGACAAGGGCGAGGTGCACTACGGCTCGCCCGACAAGGAGCCTGAGGTACGGCTCAAGGTACTCGAAGATGCCGGCGAGATGCGGATTCCACTGACGACGGGCATCCTCGTTGGTATCGGTGAGAACCTGCGCGAGCGTGCCGAGTCGATCGTGGCCATTCGCGAGTCGCACGCGCGGCACGGCCAGGTACAGGAAATAATCGTACAGAACTTCCGTGCAAAGCCCGCGACGGCCATGCAGAATGAACCCGACTTCGGCGGCGCCGAGTACGCCGTCACCGTCGCTGTGGCGAGGCTCGTACTCGGCAGCCAGTCGCGCATCCAGGTTCCGCCGAACCTTTCCGATGCGTCAGAATTGCGGATGCTCGTGCGCGCCGGAATCGACGACTGGGGCGGCATCAGCCCGCTCACCGCCGACCACGTGAATCCGGAGCGCCCGTGGCCCGAGCTCGGCGATCTTGCCGACATGACCCGCGCGGCAGGCTTTGAGCTGCGCGAACGTCTCACCGTGCACCCCTCGTACATTCGTGATCGCCTCGAATGGATCGATCCGTCGTTGCACGCTCAGGTGCTCGCCCTCACCGACCCGACCACCGGTCTCGCCGATGAAAGCGCCCACCCGTTCGCGGTACCAACCGGCGCCGGCCCGAAAACCGCCCATCAGCCACTATCCTTCTCGGTTCGCACCTCAGACATCCGCTCCTCTCTTCTACACGCCGAAAACGCACCGGCCCATCTCAGCGACGCCCAATATGCCGCTCTGCTGCGTGCTGAGGGCGACGACCTCGACACCCTCACGGCGCTCGCAAGCGGGCTACGGCGCTACACGGTGGGCGAGGCCGTGAGCTTCGTGGTCAACCGAAACGTCACCTCCACCCACCTCGGCCAGGGCACCGCGGCTGGGCTCACCCTCGGCACGCTCGGCGGGATCGTCGACGATGCCTGGTCGCTGGGGGCGACCGAACTTTGCGTGCAGGGCATCATCGGGTCGACCCTTCCGGCGACCAGCTACCTCGACCTCGCCAGGGCCGTGAAAGCCGCCCAGCCGAACATTCACCTGCACGCCTTTCGACCGGCCGATATCGCTGACGGCGCAGCCCGCATGGGCCTCGACGACACCGACTATTTGACCGCGCTTCTGGAGGCAGGGGTCGACACGATTCCCGGCACCGGCGTGAAGATGCTGCGCGATTCGATACGCGCGCGCGTCGCTCCCGCCGACCTGCCCGTCGAGCGGTGGACTGCGATCATCACGGCCGCGCACCGTGCCGGATTGCGTTCGACGTCGGTCATGGTTTACGGCAATGGCGAATCCGCCCTCGACCGGGTGGCCCACCTTCGATCACTCCGGTCGATCCAGGCCGAGACGGGCGGGTTCACCGAATTTGTTCCGATGCCCGTGCCAGGACATCCGCTCGTCGATGGTCGGAGCGACTTGGACGAGCACCGCGCGGTACACGCTGTCTCCCGCCTCGTGTTGCACGGCCACATCAACCATCTCCAGGTACCGTGGACCCGGCTAGGGTTCGACGCGGCCGCGACCATGCTGCAGAGCGGTGCCGACGACCTCGGCGGCACCCTGCTCGACGGCGCGGTGCTGCCCGAGGTGGGAATTGAACACGGCAAGGTGATGACACTTGCCGACGTCACTCGCATGGCGCGGTCCATCTCCCGCCCGGTTCGCCAGCGCACCACCGGGTACGGCGACCCCGCCACCGAACGCAAGTCGGCGGCGCGGGCGTGACCGAACATCCGTGGCGCGCACCCAGCCGACGCCCGTCGGTTGTGCTCGTGCCCGGGTTCAGCGGGCGCACGGGCGAAGATTTTCCGTTCCTGCTGCCGATGCTTGAACGTCGGCACCGGGTTGTGTCCGTCGATTTCACTACCCCGGGGGTGCGCACTTTGGGCGACCTCGCCGATCGTATCGGTGTGGCCGTCGCCCGATGCGACGAGCCGCCGGCCGTTGTCGGCTACTCCCTCGGAGGTGTGGCGGCCGCGGCATTCGCAGCGCAGCAGCCGGCCGCGCTCAGCAGCCTCGCCGTCGTCGCTGGTTGGATGACGCCGGCGCCGAAACTCGTCGCTTTCGCCGGGCTGTGGGCGGAATTGCAGGGTGAGCGCTCCGCAGTGCTCGCGGCCGCGGCCAGGCAGGCCCTATACAGCGCGGACGGTTGGGATTGCGCCCGCGTGCCGCGCGTTGACGATATCACCACGCGACTGGTAGCACTCGGGAGCACGCTTGACGTGTCGGCCATGACGCCCGGCATAGCTGCGCCGACCCTTGTCGTGGGCTGCGCCTCCGACGAGGTCGCGACCACCCGACAGAGCAAGCTGTTATTCGGGGCAATCGCGGATGCCCGTTACGCACAGATCGACGCGGGGCACGCCGTCGTGCACGAACGACCCGCCGAACTGCTCGCTGTACTCGGCGCCTTCGTCACCGAACCGACCAGGTACCCCGCGGGCGCCCTTATCGGGGAGGACCGCCCGTGACACATCTCGACACCCTCGTGATCGGCGCCGGCTTCGCCGGAATCGGCATGGGAATCCGGCTAAAACGCCGGGGCACGCACTCCTTCGCCATTCTCGAGCGCGCCGGACAGGTCGGCGGTACGTGGCGTGACAACTCCTACCCCGGGGTCGCCTGCGATATCCCCTCACACCTCTACTCGTATTCGTTCCGGCCCAATCCGAATTGGTCCCAGCTCTACTCGCCAGGTGGCGAGATCTGGGAATACCTGTCGACGAGCGCCATCGAGGAGGGGCTGCTCGAGCATCTCCGCCTCGGCGTTGACGTGCAGTCGATGGACTGGGACGAGGCGGCGGCGCTGTGGCGTCTAACGACCTCACGCGGCGCGTTCACCTGCCGCACCCTGGTTCTCGCCTGTGGACGGCTCTCGGAACCGAGGATTCCGGCGGTGCCCGGGATCGACGACTTTCGCGGGGAAGCTTTTCATTCGGCGCGCTGGACCCCAGTCGTCGACCTCGACGGCAAACGGGTCGCCGTCGTGGGGTCAGGCGCCTCGGCGGTCCAGCTCGTGCCGCGGCTCGCCGAGCGGGCCGCCCGGCTGGTAGTCCTGCAACGCAGCGCCCCCTATGTGATTCCCCGCGACGATCGCGCGTATTCCCCGGCCGAGCGAGCGCTGCTCGCACGCGACCCGGCCGAACTGAGCCGTCTGCGCACCCGGTTGTTCTGGAAGGCCGAGGAGGCATTCGCGCAGCGGGTGGGCGATCCGGCCAGTATCAGCGCGGCCCGCGACCGGGCCCGCGTGCATCTCGAATCCCAGGTGAAACATGCCGCCACCCGGGCGGCCCTCACTCCTAGCTACGAGATCGGGTGCAAACGGGTACTCATCTCGAGCGAGTACTACCCCACCTTCGCCCTGCCCCACGTGGTGCTCGAACCATCGGCATTGGCCGCGCTAGACGGCGATACGGTCGTGACGCAGAGCGGCGCTCGACATCGCATCGACGTCGTGATCTTCGCCACCGGGTTCCACACCACTCAGCAGTCCTACGCGCGCGCCGTCACCGGGCGGGCTGGAGAACGGTTGTCAGAGCACTGGTCGAGCGGCATGACCGCGCACGCGTCGACGGTGGTGAGTGGTTTTCCGAACCTGTTCGTGATCAACGGTCCCAATGCCGGGCTCAGCCACAACTCGGCGATCTACATGATCGAGACCCAGATCGACTACGTGCTCGGCGCCCTCGCCTACCAGGCCGGCGCCGGCAACCCGGTGCTCGCCGTCACCCGCGCAGCCGAGGAGGCCTACTCGCGTCTGATCGACGAGCTCAGCGCCGACGCCGTGTGGACCACCGGCGGATGCGAGAGCTGGTACATCGACCCGCGAAACGGACGGCAGACCCTGCTCTGGCCCGATTTCGCCCACACGTTCCGCAGCCTGAACGGCGAGTTCTCGCCGCTCGACTTCGAACCCGACGGCCTGCCCGCTGTCACTGTGCCTCGGTGACGGTATGACTGGCACCAACTGGTGAGTTGGAGGCCATTTCCCGCGGGGAAAATCGAGCTCAAACTACACAGTTCGGCGAAGCGGATGCTGCTACGCCCTGCACAATTGCAATCGTCATTGTTCGAAACATTTACGGCAAGAAGCCCAGCGACTCCCGCTCATTGGGGGAATCGCAGCCAGTGCTCCCGAGGGAGCGCGAGGCCTCGCGTCAGCGCTGCGCAGAAGACTATTTCTTCACGACCAGCGACGAAGTAGAACATTGTGACGTACGAAGTCGACGACGCCACCCAGTGTCCTGCGCCCTAATTCCGTTCCTTACGTGGAATGTGAAGGGGTGGCGGCTACAGGACCACTTCGATGACGGTCGGACGATCGGCGGCGAGCGCCCGGTTCACCGCGTCGGCCAACTCGTCGAACCCGTTCAACCGCACGCCATAGCCGTTGCAGGCCACTCCGAGCGCGGCAAAGTCCGGGCCAGAGATGTCGACACCGATCAGGTCGATTCCGCGCTCGATCTGCTGGTCGCGAATCTCGGCGAAGCCGGAATTATTCATGATGATGACCGGAATACCCAGGCCCTGTTCCGCCGCCGTGACCAGTTCCATCCCGGTGAACTGAAACCCGCCGTCGCCGACCAGCACGATGACCGGGCGCTCCGGCGCGGCAAGTTTGGCGCCGATCGCCGCGGGCAGTCCGTATCCAAGCGTCGCGTAACCGGTCGGGTACAGAAACTGATTCGGCTCGTCCATCGGCCAGAAGTGCACGGTGCCGTAGTACGACACCTGTGCGCTGTCTCCAGCAACAATCGTCGCCGCTGGCAGCGCCGCGCGAAGCACCTCCTGTACCTCGCGCCACGGCGCGCCGTCGACGAGTGCGGCCGCCTCTATCTCACCCCGCGCGGCTGCTGCGCGCACCCGCCCGGCTGAACCGGCAACATCCGTTAGGAGTGCTGTCAGGTCGGTCAGGATCGCCGCAGCATCACCCTCGAGCGCAATCGTTGCGGCCAGGTTCTTGTCTAGCTGCCCCGGATCGAGGTCGATTCGAATGACCGCGCCGCCGGGCGCGATCGTGCCGCCCCAGAGGTCGGAATCGCCCAGTTCCGATCCGATAATTAGGAGCACGTCGGAGTCGTTCAGCAGGTCCTGCGCGGGAGCCAGCCGTACCGACGCGCCGAGCGAGAGCGGATGATTCTCCGGGACGACTCCCTTACCATGCACCGTCGTGACGACCGGAGCATCCAACAATTCGGCCAGCCGGAGCACCTCTACTCCGGCTCGGCGGGCACCGCCACCGGCGAGAACACTCACCCGACGAGACGCGCCGAGTCGGCTCGCAGCCGCAGCTATATTCTCTCCAGACGGATGCCCCACCCGGCTACGCGCCACAGCTGGCCCCGTCTCGCCCGGCTCCCAAACCCCCTCCAGAAGGTCAAGCGGAATTTCCAGGTGCACCGGCCGTGGCCGGCCCAACCTCCAACGGTCGAAGATCTCGGCAATGACCGGCCCGATCTCGCCGATCTCGCTCACCCGCACGCTGCGTTCGAGCAGGGCGTCCAAGTGCCCCTGCTGATCTTTCACTTCGTGCAGCCAGCCGACGTTCTTGCCTTCAAGGCCGCGGGGAATGCCGGGTGAAATCAACAGCAGCGGAACGGAGTCGGCGTAAGCGGTGGCTGCGGCCGTTGTCACGTTGGTCAGACCCGGTCCGCTCGTCGTGATGACGACGCCCGGTCGACCGGAAACCCGGGCGTACCCGTCGGCGGCATATCCGGCGCCCTGCTCGTGCCGCGGGGTGACATGACGGATGCCCGACCCGGCGAGGGCCCGATAAATCTCCAGATTGTGAGTTCCCGGGATACCAAATACCACCTCGACGCCCTCACGCACCAGGGCTTCGACCACGGCTGCCCCGCCATTGCGCACGTCCGTCATGCGCGGGCTGCCCGCGGGGTCATGGCGGAAATGAGCTCGTACGCCACGTGGGAGGCCGCGACCGCAGTGATCTGGGCATGATCGTAGGCTGGCGCGACTTCGACGACATCGGCGCCCACCAGATTCACCGACCGAAGGGCGCGAATGATGGCGAGCAGTTCGCGACTGGTCAGACCGCCGGCCTCGGGGGTTCCCGTACCCGGTGCGTGGGCGGGATCGAGAACATCGATGTCGACCGAGACGTACACCGGGCGATCACCGAGGCGGGCCAGCATCCGCTCGATTACGCGGGTAACTCCCTCTGTTTCAAGTTCGTGCCCGGCAATGATCGCAAACCCGAGGCGGGCGTCATCGGTCAGGTCGTCGCTGCCGTACAGCGGACCACGAATACCAATATGGAGGCTGGCCGTGAGATCGATGAGCCCTTCCTCTGAGGCACGCCGAAACGGGGTGCCATGGGTAATAGGCGCGCCGAAGTACGTGTCCCAGGTATCTAGGTGGGCGTCGAAGTGCAGCACGGCGACTGGCCCGTGCTTCGCGGCAACGGCGCGCAGCAGCGGCAGGGCAATCGTGTGGTCGCCGCCAATGGTGACCAGTCGGGTGCCGCCCTGGCCGAGATGCTTGGCCGCAACCTCAATCTGCGTGATGGCCTCATCGATGTTAAACGGGTTTGCCACGATATCCCCGGCATCGACAACCTGCTGGGCGTTGAACGGTTCGACGTCTTGCACCGGGTTATAGGGGCGCAACAACCGGCTCGCCTCTCGAACATGGGCCGGGCCGAAGCGCGCACCGGGCCGGTAGCTGACGCCACTATCGAACGGCACGCCAACCACGACGATATCGGCGTGCCCGACATCCTCCAGGCGCGGCAACCGCGCAAAGGTGGCGATGCCGGCAAAGCGCGGCGACAGACTGGCGTCCGACGGGCCGACGGGCTGGGGTGACTGGGGCATGGAGTTCCTTAAGGAGATCAAATAACTTTGGCGAGAAAACCGCGGGTGCGCGGATGCTGCGGGTCGTCGAGGACCTGCCGGGGCGGCCCTTGCTCGACCACAACGCCGCCGTCCATGAACACGACGCGGTCGGCGACTTCGCGCGCAAAACCGATTTCATGGGTGACGACGATCATCGTCATCCCGTCACGGGCGAGGTCCTTCATTGTGTCGAGCACCTCGCCGACGAGCTCGGGGTCAAGAGCCGAGGTGGGTTCGTCGAAGAGCATCAGCGTCGGGTCGAGCGCGAGCGCCCGAGCGATGGCCACGCGCTGCTGCTGTCCACCCGAGAGCTGCGCCGGATAGAAGTCAGCGCGATCACCGAGGTTGACCCGCTCCAGGAGTTCGTGGGCCCGCGCTTCGGCGCGCGCCTTGCCCTGACGTTTCACAAAGATCGGCGCTTCCGTAATGTTTTCCAGAGCGGTGCGGTGCGGGAACAAGTTGAACTTTTGAAACACCATTCCGATGCCGCGGCGCTGGGCCGCGATCTCGTGTGGTCGCAGTTCATACGTTTTACCGTGCGCTCGCCGATAGCCGATCAGGTGCCCGTCAACCCAGATCTCGCCCGAGTCGATGCGGTCGAGGTGGTTGATGCAGCGCAAAAAAGTGGACTTACCCGACCCAGACGGGCCCAGCACACACACCACCTCGCCCCGATCGATTTCGAGGTTGATGCCGCGCAGCACCTCGAGGTCTCCGAAGCTCTTACGCACGTTGACGGCACGCACCAACGGGTCGGTCATGAGGGTGTCCCCTGTCGTTCGGCGACGCGAATGGCGGGCCGTGGGCCGGTGACAGACCGGTCCAGGCGTCGTTCGATGCGCACCTGGATG
Source organism: Cryobacterium sp. Y11 (assembly GCF_002929535.1). Taxonomy (GTDB): domain Bacteria; phylum Actinomycetota; class Actinomycetes; order Actinomycetales; family Microbacteriaceae; genus Cryobacterium. The sequence continues at coordinate 16,560 of NZ_PJJO01000052.1, read as the reverse complement.
ATGGTGAGGATCGTCGTCAGCAACAGGTACCAAATGCTTGCGACGATCAGAAGCGGAATCTGCTGAAAGTTGCGGGAGTAGATCAGCTGCACCGCGGTGAGTAGCTCTGGCAGGCCGACGACGATCACCAGTGAGCTCAGTTTGAGCATGGAGATTGTGTTGTTGGCGATGGGAGGGAGCACGACCCGGGATGCCTGCGGCAGAATAATCCGGCGGTAGGCCAGCATGCGGCCCATTCCCACGGCTTCGGCGGCTTCGCTCTGGCCGGGATCGACAGACTTAATGCCAGCCCGAATGATTTCGGCCATGTAGGCGGCCTCGTTGAGCCCCAATCCCAGGATTGCGGCCGTGAACTGGCTGATCAGCACGTTGGTGGGGATTTCAACGAAGGTCGGCCCGAAGGGGATCCCGAGGTTAATCATCGGCAGGATCGACCCCAGGAAGAACCAGAACAACAATTGCACCAGGATTGGTGTCCCGCGAAAGAACCAAATATAGCCAGACGCCACGAAACTGAGCACCCGGTTTCCCGACAGCCGCATGATGGCGAGGAGGGTGCCGAGCACGATGCCCAGCACCATCGCGACCACGGTCAGCTCCAGGGTCAGGAGGAGCCCGCGCATGACCGAACGCTCAAACAGGTATCCCGCCACGAGGTCCAGGCGCAGCTTCTCGTTCGTGACGAGAAACTGAACGAACAGGGCGGCTGCGACCAGGATGGCGGCAACGCCGATCCACTGGCCGGGATGGCGAACCGGGATGATCCGCCCACCGTCTACCGGCTGCTCGTTCGCCGTGGCCTGGGTCGACGTTGCCCGGGTCGACGCTGGCGGGACTGTCATTACTCCACGCCGGAGTTGATCGGGGCGCCAGTCAGCGCCTGCTTTTCCAGTCCCCACTTGACCAAGATCTGGTCGTACACACCGGACTCAATGACGTTGAGCAAGGCGCCCTGCACGGCGTCACGCAGCTCGGGGTTGTCCTTGGGAATAACGATGCCAACGGGAAGCGTATTGAACGGGTCGCCAGCGAGTTCGAAGGCACCGTCTGAGGTCTGAACCGTGTAGGCGAGCGTCACGTCGAGGGCAACGGATGCGTCGGCCCGGCCGCTGGACACAGCTTGCACGGCACTGGCCTGGTCAGGGAACGGAAGCTTTTCGATCGCGGGTTTGCCCGCTTCCGCGCAGACGGCCTGTAACGAATCAATAGTCAGGTCGCCGGTCGCGCCCTTCTCCACGGAGGCGCTATGGCCGCACAGGTCATCCGGGCCGTTGATCTCGACGGCGTTGCCGCTCGTGACGAGAATCGACACTCCGGACTGCAGGTAGTCGACGAAGTCGACCTCGACCTGACGTGCGGCGGTATCGAGGATTCCGGTGAGAGAGAGGTCGTAGCGGCCGGCCGCGATGCCGCCGACGATGCCGTCGAAGTTGACGTTTTCAAAGCTGAAATCCACGTCAAGAACCTGGCCGAGAGCCGCGCCAAGGTCCGCGTCGAAGCCGACCACCGTGGTGCCGTCGGTATCGAAGAACTCCATCGGCGGAAAGGAAACACCCGATGCGACGCGCACGACGCCAGCGTCCCGGAGGTCGGCCGGCAGAGCCGCGGCGAGGGTCGCATCCGCTTTCAGGGTGTCGATGGTGGGCGCGGAATCTGCAGCCACCGTGGAATCGTCGCTCGGGGCTGCGCATCCGGTGAGCAGGAGACCGGAGGCGATCAGTCCGGCCAGAACGGGGAAACTGCGCCGCAAAGCGACCGTGCGCGTGGGGTGTTTCAGGGGCTGCATGAAAAATCCTTTATCTCGACGTTGAGCGACTAATAAGAAAAGAAAATTGCCTATTAGTTATATTTACTTGTGGCTATGATCGGTGCTGGCACGGTGCAATGTCAAGTTCGGCCCCGGAAGGTCCTGCCCGATTGTGCCGATGTGACCAGCGCACCGAACGCCAATCGCACGGCTGGTCGACAGCGGCCGATGGCCCCTTATGGAGACGGAGTCAGCACCCAGAACACCGCGCATTCAGCGGTGGACGACGCATTACGCCAGGTATGCGGGTCACGGCCACGAAAGGTCATCGCGTCGCCGTGGTCGAGGGAAAACTCTTCGTCGCCAATGGTGAGCGTCAGCGAGCCGCTCACCACAAAGACAAACTCCACGTCGCAATCCAGCGAGTACAGGTCGCGGCCGGCTGATCCGCCGGGCTCGATCACCGATTGGATGACCTGCAGCTGGTTTTGTGTGCCCGGCGTGACCAGGTATTCGGCCGCACCACGGCCGCCGAAGTTGATCGGTGCCCCCTCACCCGCGCGCACGATCTGGGCGGCCGGCGGTTCGAACAGGTCGCCGACCCGCAAACCAACGGTGTCACAGATCGACACGAGGGTGGCAACGGATGGCGACACCTGGTCGCGCTCCAGCTTGCTGACGAAGCCCTGGCTGATTCCGACGACGGTCGCTACTGCTTCGAGGGTGAGCCCTCGGTTCAATCGGGCCGCGCGGAGTCTGGATCCGATCGGAACTTGTCGAGCCATCGTTATCCCTCGTCCGCAAGCTGCAGGGCGACAGCGCGTACGGGCGCACCGTCAGCTGCCTCAAAGGCTATCGGCAGCAGTGAGATAAGCGCTTCGTCGAAGTTGATGGCCGCCAGATTCGTGAGATTCTCCGCAATAATCCCGGCCTGCGCAGCGATGAGATGGTGCACCGAGAACCCCTCCCCCTGGTGTTCGTCATCGGGTGTCTCGTCAATATTGATGGCATCAATACCGAAGGTGCGCACCCCAAGGACCAGCATGCGGTCGCAGGCATCCGCGTCGAGAAAGGGGTTGTCGAAGTACCGGTCAGTCCCGTAATGCTCACTCCACCCGGTGTGCAGCAGTACGACCACGCCGGGTTCAAGTAGGTGTGCAACCGGCGCGACGTGCTCCCAAGTGATTCGCCCGCGCGCTCCCACCCCGCGGGCGTCGACGATGACCCCTCGGCCGACGAACCGATCGAGCGGAATCTGGTCGAGCGTGGGCGCAGTCTCGTCGAAATGGTACGGAGCGTCGACGTGGGTACCTGTCTGCGACCCCATGCTCACGCTCAAGAGGTTGAATCCGTCACGTTCAATCGTGCTGTGCACCTCAAAGCGCGGCTCGGGGTCTCCGGGGTAGGTCTGGGTCGCGGCGTTCACAACAAGCGATAGATCAACAACCTTGTTTATCCTCATAGTCAAAAACTATTGCACATTAGTCAAGTACAACGCTAGTGTCGTCCTCAGCTTGTTTGTAAGCCCGCCCCAATACGCGAGTGAAACCGAAGGCAGTAACCATGAACGACACCAACGACGTTGCCCCCGGCACCGGAGCGGTCACCCTGAATGCCCGGCCCAAGGTCACCGAGGTCGAACAACACGGGATCGACACCATCCCCGACGCCGACCGCACCTCCACCTGGGTCGACCTGCTGCGCATCCAGTTTGGCGGCGCCAACACCTTCGCCACCGTTCTGCTGGGCACCTTTCCTATTGTTCTCGGCTTGTCGTTCTGGCAAGCCGTGCTCGCTACCGTCGCCGGGGTGCTGGTCGGCTCTCTCTTTCTCATGCCGATGGGACTGTTCGGGCCGAAAACGGGCACCAACAATGCCGTCTCCTCCGGAGCCTTCTTCGGCGTGCGCGGCCGCGTTGTCGGATCGTTCCTGTCGCTCCTGACAGCGATCGCGTTCTACTCGATCTCGGTCTGGGTCAGCGGGGACGCCCTCGTCGGTGCGCTTACCAGGCTCGCCGGCGTGACCGACTCGATCGGCCTGCGCACGATCGTGTATGGCGTGATAGGTGTCATCGTCATCATCGTGGTCGTGTACGGGTTTCAGTTCATGCTCCTGGTCAACAAAACCGCCGTCATCGCGAACACTGCGCTCATTTTGTTGGCCATCGTCGCCTTTTCGGGAACGTTCGATGCTGGGTACAACCCCGGACCGTCGGCTTTTGCGCTCGGTGGATTCTGGCCGACATTCGTCGCCTCCGCGCTCATTGTGATGAGCAACCCCATTTCGTTCGGAGCCTTCCTTGGGGACTGGTCGCGGTATATTCCCAAAAGCACACCGCCGCGCAAGCTGTTCCTCGCTACCTTCCTCGGGCAGCTGTTAACCCTGATTCCGTTCCTGTTCGGCGTCGCGACGGCGACGATCGTCGCCGGTCAAGGCGACTACATATTCGCCTTGATCCAGGCCAGTCCCATCTGGTACGCGGTACTGCTCATGCTCGTCGCTTTCATCGGCGGCCTGTCGACCGGCAGCACCTCGCTCTACGGTACCGGCCTCGACTTCTCATCGGTGTTTCCACGATTCAGTCGGGTGCAGGCAACGATCGCCATCGGCGTTTTCGCGTTCCTCTTCATTCTCACCGGCAGACTCTTCTTCGACCTGCTCGGAGCAGTCAACGCTTTCGTCGGTGCCATCATCGTGACGACGACACCGTGGATCGTCATCATGGCGATCGGCTATTTCGTTCGGCGCGGCCACTTCGATGCCCGAAACCTGCAGGTTTTCAATAAGGGCGAGGTTGGCGGCGTGTATTGGTTTCGCTCCGGCGTCAACTGGCGCGGCATGGTCGCCTGGATCGGCGCTGCCACGATCGGTCTGCTCTTTGCCAACTATCCGCCGGTGATTGTCGGCCCGTTTATCAACGCCGGTGGAGGCATCGACCTCAGTCTGGTCATCGCGGTAGTGGCGGCGGCGGCGCTCTATCTCGGAGCATTGTGGCTCTTTCCGGAACCCCGCTTCGTGTTCGGCGCCGATGGCGCACGCATCGTGCCGAGTCGGCCCGGTGACCCCGAACCCATCGTGACCGACCACGCATCAACCGCCGCTAAGGTCGCGGTCTCACGGGCACGCAAATGAGCGAGGCTGAGATCGACGCGTTGGCCGCCATTGACGCCATCATCGACAATTTCTCTCGGCACCAGCGTGACGCGTATTTTTCCGGCTTTGCAGCGGATGCAACGTTCCTCTTCTATACAGCGCCGCACCGCCTCGACAGCCGGGGCGCTTACGAATCGCTCTGGGCCGACTGGGAACGGGATTTCGGCTTTAGGGTTATGAGCTGTTCGTCCAGCAATCGACGGATCCAGATCTTTGGCGATACCGCGGTCTTTAGCCATGATGTCGACACCAGGATCCGTGAGCACGATATTGAGCGCACGGTGCTCGAACGTGAATCGATCATCATGGAGCGCCGAGACGGCGCTTGGTTGTGTGTTCACGAACATTTGTCGGCGCGCCCCCTCGACGGCGAGGCCTAGGTGAGCAGGGTAGCCATCGTGACCGGCGCGGCTAGCGGGCACAGGGCATCCGTTTGTCCGTCGCTGCAACTGCCCGGCTAGGCGGTCACCGCTCTCGCGTCGTCCGTCAGCTGCCTCGCGGGGCAACACGGAGCGCACATTACTCCAGCGACTTCACCGAAGCCACCAGGAAATGAGGGTGAGCAATTCCTGCGGTGTGAGGTCGAATTTGGTCTGCTTCGCGACGTTCACGCAGTTGCAGAGCCTGGCCGGGAGAAATGCAGAGCAAGCTTGTGCGCGCGGCCATGCGTTTGCTCGTTGTCACAGCACGCTCACGGCCTCAACCGAGAATCGCAGCACCCAATCTAAGAGAATTCTCACGAAGACCGTGCGTTCGTCTCACCCGATGGGTCCAGACTGAGGACACGATTTATCAACCGGGAGGCCTCATGAACGCGCGCAGAATTCTCGGACGCCCCCTGCTGTGGATCGTCACCGCTGGAGCTGGGGCCATTCTGATGGTGGCCCTCGCCTCGGTGCTGGCGAATTCGCTCGCCATTGCCGAGCAGCCGGGTCGACCCATTGGGGTACCAGCGGTGTCGGTGCAGCCGGGTGGAGCAGCCACTCCGAGCGCCACGCCGTTCGCACCGACGCTCGGACCGACGATTGAACCCACCGCTGAACCGACCGCTGACCCCACAACCGACCCTACGCCCGCCATCAGCACGCCGGAACTCGTTCCCGCAGCTGACCCGGTGGTCGTGGACGATCATGGCGGCGACAATCCCGGTCACGACGACGACACGGGAGACGATTCCGGGGGTTCCGGGTCGTCCAGCGGCGGATCGGGCAGCAGCCGCAACTGACGCTCTCCATGAGAGCGCTCTCACGCGACTCTCGCACCGGTCTTAGCTGAATGCGGTTGATTGAAGGCGTGGACAAACGCCACGCACTCCATCCGCCGCTAGCTCGGCGCAGACGAAGGGTCACCCCATGTTTCAGATGACGAAGAAGCGCACCATTGCCCTCACAACCATCAGCCTCGCCGGGTTGATGTCGGTCGGCGTAATTGCGGCGCAGGCGAACACCGACCGGGTCGGCGTGGCTCCCACGAGCACCTCCAACAGCGTGCCGAGTTCGAGCAACTCCAGTGATTTTCCGGATGCCCCCGACGACAGCGACCTGCGCCTCAGCTTCGGCAACGGCATCGATGACCTGAATGATGCTCCCGATGACAGCGACGGACGTGTTGGCTCGGGCCATGGCATCGACGACACGGTCGACGATTCCCTCCGCGACGATTCCCTCAGCGACGACGTGAACGACGCCCCGGATGACAGCGACGGCCGGATCGGATCGGGCCATGGCGCCGACGATATCGCGGACACCCCCGATGACAGCGACGGGCGCGTAGGCAGCAACTCCGGCCCCGGCACCTCGACCACGGTTGATGACGCCAGCAACTCAGGCCGCGGAAGCAACTCAGGCCGCGGAAGCAACTCCGGCCACGGCGACAACAGCGGCAGCGGCAGCGGCAGCGATGACAGCAGCGGCCATGGCAACGACGACTCGGGCAGCGACGACTCGGGGCACGGTAGCGATCACGAGTAGTCTGCTCGCGGCAACTCCTGGGCTACCGACTCATCTGAGTCGGTAGCCCATTCCGCGTACGGTCTCGATGTGTTCCGCACCGAATTTGCCACGCAGATAGCCCACATACACGTCGACAATGTTTGACCCTGGATCAAAATCGTAGCCCCAGACCCGGCTCAGTAGCTGCTCCCGACTGAGCACCTGGTCGGGGTGGCGCAGAAATTCTTCGGCGAGCGCGAACTCCCGCGCCGAGAGGTCAACCTGCCGGTCGCCGACCGTCGCTCGCCGGGTGCGCAGGTCGAGTTGGAGCCCGGCGACGCCGAGAACCGAACTCGTCGTCCGCGGAGCGTCGGCCATGCGCAGCCGCACCCGAGCCAACAGTTCGTCGAACCGAAACGGCTTCGACATGTAGTCGTTGGCGCCACCCTCAAGGCTCGCAAGGGTGTCTTCGGCCGAGTCCCGCGCCGTCAAGACGATCACCGGCAGCTCCGACCCGTCGGCCCGCAGCTGTCGTAACACCTCATAGCCGTCGAGCCCGGGCAGGCCGATGTCCAAAATCAGCAGGTCGAACCCGCCGGTGATGGCGTAGTCGAGGGCATCCGTTCCCGTTCGCACCACGACAGTCGAGAACCCGGCGGCAACCAACCCCTTCTCGACGAAACTGGCGATGCGGTCTTCATCTTCGGCAATGAGAATGCGACTCACAAGCGGATGTCCTTCGGGTCGGGTGGCGCGAATGCAGGTGCATTCGCCAGGTCAAGTGGCAGGTCTATCGTGAACGTGGCGCCTCCGCCGGGCGTTGGGGTGACCCGAGCCACTCCGTCATGCGCGGCGGCGATCGCCGCCACGATGGCCAGACCGAGGCCAGAACCGACCGGGCCTCGACCACGGGTTCCGCGCTGGAACCGGTCAAAGATGTGCGGCATCAGCTCGTCGCTGACGCCAGGGCCGTGATCGCTGACCCAGAGGCGCAGGCGGGGCCGGCCAGCGGCATCCGCTGCGATTGCGCTGCCCAGCTCGATCACTCCGGACGGTGCGCCGTGGCTGACCGCGTTTGCCGCGAGCTGCAGCAGCGCCTGGGTGAGCTTGTCGGCGTCGACGGCCACGACCACAGCGGCGTTCGCCGTGACCACCCAGCGGTGCGCCGACAGAGCCGCTGCTTTGACCCGCACTCGCTTTACGAGCGCGGCGATGTCGGTGGGGCGACAGTTCTGCAGCGAGGACCGTTCGACCTGGGCGAGCGCGGAGATATCACGCACGAGGCCGCCCATGCGGTCGAGTTCGTCGATTGCGAGGTCACGGGTGGCCACGACATCCACTGCGCTGTCGGCATTCATGAGTTCGAGGTGCCCACGCACGATGGTGATCGGTGTCTTCAGTTCGTGACCAACATCATCGAGCAGCTGGCGCTGCCCGGTGAGCGCGCCCTGCAGCCGGTCGAGCATGTCGTTGACGGTCGCCGTCAACGCTGATACGTCGTCATGGCCGACGACCGGGATGCGCTCGCTGACATCGGACGCGGTGATGCGCGCGGCGGCCTCGCGCAGGCCGCGAATCGGGCGCAGCAGGCGCCCGGCCACGACCCAGCCGACCAGCCCGACCAGGATCAGGGTCACCAGGCCCACGATCAAATAGGTACGGGACGCATCGGAAATCGGCTGCAGTTCCGCGTTGAGGTCGAAGGCGGCGATGAACGTGCCCCGCGCCGGGTCGCCATCGACCGAGACCGGCACGAAGACGTAGCGCAGCAGGCGTCCTGAAGACGTGACGGTGCCGAGCACAACGTCGCCCGAGGCCGCTTCGACGACGCTGCGTTGCAGCATAGCGTCATCGGCCAGTCGAAAGTCGACCTCGCGCGGTTCCAAGGCGGCGACCCCGTCGATGACGGCGAGGGTGCTTTCGTTGGTGGCCGGACGCACTCCGGCGATGACGGCACGCAGGGCACCCCGCAGGTCGACCGCGGCCGAGTCGGCGGCGACGATGCGCACGTCGTCGACGGTCGCACTGAGCATCGCGTCAATCTCGATCAGGGTACGTTCGCGCTGCACCAGGTAGGCCGTGGTTCCCGCGACACCGAGGCCTGCTGCCGTGACGAGCAAGATCGCGGCCAGAATTCGCACGCGCACCGACAACGCCGGGCTCCGCCAAGAAGGCCGGGTAGCGCGCACACCGATCGGGTCGGACATGCACCCAGTATGGCGGGTGCCACCGACACTCGAGACCGTTCAGCCAAGCGGATGCTGCCCGCCCGCGCGCGCGCCGGACCGCGGCATCCGCTTGGCCGGGTCGGCTACCGGCTCGGAGCCAGCTCGCCGACCGTGAACGCGGCCTCGGTCGTGTCCTCAATGTCTTGCAGGCTCACGCCGGGGGCGCGCTGCCGCAGCACGAGGCCGGTCGGTGTCACGTCGAAGACGGCCGTGTCGCTGATGATGCGGTCGACCACGCCCACCCCGGTCAGCGGCAGGGTGCACTCGGTCACGATCTTTGGCGTACCGTCCTTGGCGACGTGTTCGGTGAGCACGATCACGCGCGGGGTGCCGGCGACGAGATCCATCGCGCCGCCCATTCCCTTGACCATTTTGCCCGGAATGGTCCAGTTGGCCAGGTCGCCCGAGCCGGAGACCTGCATGGCGCCGAGAACGGCAACCTTGACGTGACCGCCGCGGATCATGCCGAAAGAAGTCGCCGAGTCGAAGATCGACGCCCCGGGAAGCACCGTGACAGTCTGCTTGCCGGCGTTGATGAGGTCAGCGTCTTCCTCGCCCTCAAACGGGAACGGCCCCATGCCGAGCAGCCCGTTCTCGCTCTGGAGCGTCACCTGAATGCCCTCCGGCAGGTTGTTGGCCACCAGCGTCGGAATGCCGATGCCGAGGTTCACGTAGTCGCCGTCGCTGAGTTCCTGCGCCGCAATCGCGGCCATTTCATCCCTGGTCCACGCCATGGTCTTACTCCCCTGTCTGTACGCCGACCAGCACGGGCCGGCTGCGCACGGTGCGCTGTTCAATGTCTTTGACCCGCGCCGAGGCCTGGATCAGGCGCTGCACGTAGACGCCGGGGGTGATCACGTGGTTCGGATCGATCTCACCCGGTTCCACGATGACCTCGGCCTCGGCGATCGTCACGCGGCCAGCGGTCGCGACCACCGGGTTGAAGTTGCGGGCGGTGAAGCGGTACTCGAGGTTGCCCAGGGTGTCGGCGCGCCAGGCCTTAACCAGGGCGACATCGGCAACGATGCCGCGTTCTTGCAGGTAGGTTTCGCCGTCGAAGTCGGCGAGCGGCTTGCCCTCGGCAATCAACGTGCCCACTCCGGTCTTGGTATAAAACGCGGGAATGCCAGCGCCGCCGGCCCGCAGCCGCTCGGCCAGGGTGCCCTGGGGGCTGAACTCCACCTCGAGCACACCGGCCAGAAACTGCTCGGCGAACAGCTTGTTTTCTCCCACATACGAGGCGATAACCTTGCGCACCTGCCCGGCCTCCAGCAGCACGCCGAGCCCCTTACCGTCAACGCCCATATTGTTTGACACAACGGTGAGATCCTTCACAGCGGATGCCCGCACCGCGTCAATGAGATCCGCCGGAATGCCGCTGAGGCCGAAGCCGCCGACCGCGAGCACCATCCCGTCGCGCAGAACGTCGTGCAGCGCCTCGCTCGCGCTGACCTGAACCTTGGACATACATTCTCCTCATCGAGTTGGTGTCGCGCCTGTCGCAGTGTCCAACTTATGGACATCGATCAATATCATCATGCTATTCAGGGCCGATAAGTCCTGTCAAACCCCAATTTCTCGTGATTCCACCCCGTGAACACTAGGGTATGAATCATCCACATTATGGACACAGGAGGCGAAATGATTTCTCAGCCACCCGCAGCGGGCATGCTGGGCGCACAAGCGGCGCCGGGTACGCAGGTCGTCGCCCGAATCGCCTTATTGCTGCGCTTGGTCGGCCGCAACCCGGCCGGCACTCCCCTGGTCGAAATCGTTCGCGACTCCGGCCTGACCCGGCCCACCGTGCACCGCCTACTCACCTCACTCGCCGCCGAGGGCCTGCTCGACCACGACGCCGCTCGCCACACCTGGCACTACGGACCCGAGGTATTCGTCATGGGCACCGTCGCCGCTGCCCGCTACCCGATCGAAGAACTCGCCCGGCCGAGCCTCGTGCGCCTCGCCGAGGAGACCGGTGAGAGCGCGTTCCTCTCTATTCGGCGCGGCGCCGAGACAGTCTGCCTCCTGCGCGAGGAGGGCAGCTTTCCCATCCGCTCATTCGTGTTGCATGAGGGGGTGCGTTTTCCGTTGGGGGTGGCATCCGCTGGAATGGCAATTCTGGCGTACCTACCCGAGGCCGAAGTGGATGCCATTCTCTCCGACACCGAGACTTTCGCGGCTCGCTGGGGGTCTCAGCATTCGCCCGCGAGCATCCGCGCCAACCTCGAGCGCACCCGAGTGACCGGCTATGCCGTCAATCCCGGGCTCATTCTCGAGGGTAGCTGGGGCATGGGCGCCGCGATCTTTGACCGCAGCGGTCGCCCGGGCTGGGCGCTCTCCCTCACCGGTATCGAGCCGCGGTTCAGGCCAGAGCGACAGAAGACGCTCGGCCAGCTGCTGCTCGACGAGGCCAGCCGCATCACCCAGACCCTGCAGCGCCCGCCGATCGCCTAGCGTCCCTCACGAGATGCCACCTTTGGCCCCATGAACTCGGCTTCACCCTCGCGAGATGCCACCTTTGGCCCCATAGATCCTGTTCAAGGGGCCAGAGATGGCATCTCGCGAAAACGATGGGGCCAGAGATGGCATCTCGCCGCGCGTGCGACTCGGCCACCCACGAGATGCCGCCGCAAACCGGGGACAGTCCGCCCCGGCTCGCGGAAAGGCAAACTCACGCTGGCGAACAGGGAAGAATGAGAAATGCCCCGACCGAGGCCGGGGCATTTCTAACAGTGTGGTGGAGCTTAGGAGATTCGAACTCCTGACCTTCTCATTGCGAACGAGACGCGCTACCAACTGCGCCAAAGCCCCAAACTGCCTTTGAAGAATATCACGGCCCGGCCGCCACTTTTGCCGCTTCGAGCCAGACGCCCGAATTAGACGGCGCGTCGACGACGCAGCACGGCGTCGAGATCGGTCATGCCCGGCTCGGTTTCACCGACAATGCCCATGGCGGCAAACCGGCTCGGCGCGGAAGCCACGGACGCCACGGAAGCCACAGCGGGCCGCGCGATCGGCGTGACGGCCCGATTCGCTTCCTCGGCGAGGGCTGCGGTGCGGCGCGTAACTTCCCCCTCCGCGGCGGCCTTGCGCAGCTGGTTGGCCGCCTCAACGGATGCCATCGCCGTCTGCGCAATAGATCCGCGCGAGAGGTGCAGTGCGCGCGGCACCGGCTGGGGCGTCCACGTTGGCGGAATGACCGGGGTCTCCTCTAGATATACGGGTTCAAAGGGCTGACCGATCAGTACGGGCAGCGAGATCGGCACGGGTGCCCGCACCACGCGTGCGGAGCGCGCAACCGTGGCCAGCCGACCGAGAATGCCAAATGCGGCCACCATGGTGACCCCGCCTCCGACGAGCGCGGTGAAGGAGCCGGCGAGGGCGGGAGCGATTCCGGCAACGGCCAGCACGAATCCGGCCAGCAGAATCAGCGACACCAGACCACGAAAGCGGCGCAGGCGGTGGAGCTTCGAAACGGGCGACTCCGGCAGGCGCGGAGTCGCCGAGGCTGCCACGGCCGCAGCGGCGCGCCGAACGTCGCGGGCAGCATCCGCGACAGCTTGAGCCTCGGCCCGCTCTGACTGCTCAGACCGCGCCAAAATGCGTTGCTGCTCAGCCACGGTACGTGCGGTCGCTTCCAGCCGCACCTGGCGGGGCACCTCGGCGGTTTCGGCCAGAATGCGCAGCGTCTGCTGCAAGCGCACGGCGTTTCGTTCGGTCGCCTGATACTGCTTGCGGCGCGACCAGGTGGGCATCAGATAGGCCACCCAGAGCACAGCGGCCACCGCCACCATCACCCCGCCGCCCAATGCCTCATTACTCATGTTGATAACGGTAAGAGGCCGAGCCGCATCCGAGCGTGATTACCGGTGGCGTGTCACCGAAGTTAATACACTGATTCCGCCCCCGAGCGAGGCTATACACCCGAGTCATCGAACGATGACGGGCACCGGATGCGCGGCCGCCTCGAGATCGGTCGCGGTGACGCGCGCGGCATCCGCTGGTACCAGACCATCGCGCCAGCGCCGCATGACTCCCTGGGGGAGCTCTTCGGCGACCAGTCCGAAGCAGAAATGGTCGCGCCAGTCGCCGTTGATGTGGATGTACCGGCGGCGCAGACCCTCGTAGCGAAAACCCAGTTTCTCGACCACGCGCAAGCTCGCCTTGTTCTCGGGGCGGATGCAGATCTCCATGCGGTGCAGGCCGAGCTGGTAGAAGCAATAGTCGGTGGCGAGCGCAACGGCGGTCGGCGTCACCGACCGGCCCGCGAACTTCTCACTCGCCCAATAACCGATGGTCGCCGACGAGAGCGATCCCCAGGTGATCGAGGAAACGTTGAGCTGACCGGCCAGCTCACCGTTGTACTCGACGAGGAATGGCAGGCCGTGGCCCGCACGGGAATGCGTCAACAAGCTACGGATGCTCGCCCGCGTGTCGAAAGACATCGGCGCGTACGGGTTCGTGGCTTCCCACTTGCGCAACCAGGAACGGTTGGCCAACAACTCACCCTCGAGCGCACGCGCATCGCGCAGTCGGACGGGGCGCAGGGTAATGGCACCCTCGCGGAGGGTCGGAATGGCGATCGGCACGGTTGGCCTGTCTGTCGTGGGAGGAAAAGACCGGTGGGGCTCGTTAAAACGTTAGTCGAGCGTTGCGACGAATTCGTGCAGCCACGGCTTGAGGTCGGGGCCGAGGTCTTCACGATCGACGGCGAGCTGCACGATCGCCTTGATGTAGTCGAGCCGGTCACCGGTGTCGTAGCGACGCCCGCGAAAGATGAGCCCGTAGACGCCGCCGGTGGTTTCGGGAGTGATAGCCATCTCTTGCAGGGCGTCAGTCAGCTGAATCTCGTTGCCCTTGCCCGGCTCGGTGCGCTCGAGAATGTCGAAAACCTCCGGGCGCAGTACGTAGCGGCCGATAATGGCGAGGTTGGAGGGGGCATCCTCTCGGCTGGGTTTTTCGACCAGTCCGGTAATGCGTACGACATCGGGATCGTCGGTCGCCTCCACCGCGGCCGCGCCGTACATGTGAATCTGCGCCGGGTCGACCTCGAGCAGGGCGACGATGCTGGCGCCGCGCTTGACTTGTTCCTCGAGCATGCGAGTCAGCAGCGGGTCGCGGGCGTCGATGATATCGTCACCGAGCAACACGGCGAATGGCTCGTTGCCCACGTGCATGCGCGCGCGCAATACGGCGTGGCCGAGGCCGCGCGGGTCTCCTTGACGCACATAGTGGATGTCGGCGAGCTCGTTGGATTCGCGTACCTTGGCGAGCCGGGTCTGGTCGCCCTTGCGTTCGAGCATCGCCTCCAGCTCGGTCATGCGGTCGAAGTGGTTCTCCAGCGCATTTTTGTTACGCCCCGTAACCATGAGCACGTCGCCCAGGCCGGCCGCAACGGCCTCCTCGACCACATACTGAATGGCTGGCTTGTCGACGACGGGCAGCATCTCCTTCGGCATGGCCTTGGTGGCGGGCAGGAATCGCGTTCCCAGCCCGGCTGCGGGAATGACGGCTTTAGTTATCGGGGTACCCATGGGCACTAGGTTAGCGGCAAGTAGGATGCCTTATATGGACTCCGACATTGGTCATCGAAAGCGCGCACTGAGAGCGGAGCTGCGCGAGCGTCGCCAGAACATGACCTCCTCGGAGCGCGAAGCGGCCACGGCCGGCTTCACCGAAAATTTGCAGAGTCTCGTGGTTGATCTGTCAGCACGGTCGATTTCTTGTTATCTGTCTGCACGCAATGAACCCGATACCCGGCCGTTTCTCAACTGGGCCACGGCAGAAGGCATCCGTATTCTGTTTCCCATTTCTCGCGAAGACGGCCTGCTCGACTGGACCGTCGGCGACGGCGAGGAGGAATTCACGGGAATTTCCGGGGTACCGGAGGCCGTCGGAACCCTGCTGGGCCCAATCGCCATCAACGACGTCGACCTCATCATTGTGCCCGCGGCGGCGGTGGGCGCTGATGGCCTGCGCATGGGCTGGGGTCGTGGCTATTTCGACAAAACACTCGGGTCAATGGAGAAATGCCCGCCGGTCTACGCCGTGGTCTTCGACAGCGAATACGTCGACGAGGTGCCCCGAGAGGTGCACGACCAGCCGGTCAATGGCCTCGTCACACCGACCAGAATCATCGCTTTCTGACCATTTATACCGCTCGTGCACCCTGTTCTGCATCTGACCGGGCACCAGCGCACATAACCTTAGTACTGACAGGCGCTTGCCTGTCCGCTCAACCAGCTGGAGATGCAGTGCCTACCTACTCTTACCGTTGCACCGAGTGCGACACCGCCTTCGATATCCAGCAGGCCTTCACCGATCATTCGCTCACGGTGTGCCCGACCTGTCAGGGAAAACTGCGCAAGGTGTTTTCGTCGATCGGCGTGACCTTCAGCGGCTCGGGTTTCTACAGCAACGACTCCAAAGCGGATGCGAAGCGGTCCAATCCGAATCTCGACCGCAAGCCGGCCGAGAAGTCTGCCGAGAAGTCGGACTCTTCGGCGAGCACGCCAGCCGAGACCAAGACCGAAAAGAAGGCCGAGAGCACACCCGCCAAGGCCTCGACATCTTCCTCCGTTCCGGCCGCTACCAAGGCGTCTTAAGCTATGGCGCTGACCAAGACGGTCTCCCAAGTCATTCGATTGGAGCACCCCGTGATCAACGGTTTCAAAGAATTCATCATGCGCGGCAACGTCATCGACCTCGCCGTCGCCGTCGTCATCGGCACGGCGTTCACCGCGCTGGTCACCTCGATCGTCACGAGCATTTTCAACCCGCTCATCGCGTCAATCTTCAGTGCCGAGTCCTTGGCAGACTCGCTCGTCCTGCCGCTGCGAGGCGGGGACGGCATCTTGTTTGGTGCCGTCATCGGCGCACTCATCAACTTTCTGCTGATCGCCGCAGTTGTCTACTTCGCGATCGTGCTGCCACTGAACAAGCTCAAGGAGGCCCAGGACCGTCGCCGTTCAGCCGGCGTGCCCTCCGAAGTCGTCGCCGACCCCACGACCGAGCTCGACCTACTTACCGAGATTCGCGACCTGCTGGCCAAGAACGCCGCTGCAGCACCCGAGCAGGGCCCTCGACACACCGCCTAGCTCCTCTTAGGGCCTGTAAATCAACATCACGCGTAGTTCAGGGTTGATCTGCTGGGCTTACGGTGTCGTTGCACTCGTCATGGAAGTCGTGCCTGGTGAGGTGCTGGGTTTCCAGATCTGCCATTTCGCGCTCGGTGATCTTGATGCCTTTGGAGTAGATGCTCTCGTCAAATCCGGCGGTGACGGTCAAACCGGTGCGGGTGGTGGTACCGGCGATGAGGTTGACGATGACTTCGTGGCTGGTCAGCGGCTGACCAGCGGCTGGCCACGCCAGTTCATCGAGATCTGACTGAACAGCCAGTGTTCAATCGCGGTCCATTTGGCGGTACCCGGGCCACCCCGCAACCCCGCCATGACCCAGCACCCGAGCCTCAGCCCCATCAGCAACCGTCGCTGACGCTCAT
>NZ_PJJO01000031.1 GCF_002929535.1 Cryobacterium sp. Y11 | reverse complement strand
GTGTGGTCAGGCGGCCGAGGCCGACGAGAAGAAGATCAAGAATGAGGGCGAGCACAACAACGCCGATGACGCCCGTCAGCACGGACTCGAGGGAATTAGCGACTCCGGTGAGCGCGGAACTGCGGTAAACGAGGGCGGCCAGCACCACGGCGATAGCTGCCGCCAGAATCAGGCATTGCACGACGCGGCTGAAGTGCTGCCAGCTGCTGAACAGGATCTGCTCATACTGATCGTCTAGAGAATCCCACACATCAAAACCTCTTCGCTTCGATCACACATCGATTCTCCCCCACCGGCACGGGCACAAATGGAGACGCTGATGCCGAACTGGATGGGAACGCGGGCTGAGAGCCGTAGGCGAGGGTGAGAGGCTAGTCTCGCACGGCAACCCTATTTGGGTGCAGCGAGACGTTACGGTTCCGTCACGTGCGCCGATTCCCCTGTGCCTTGTCCGAGCGGGACTTTCCTAGCTATCCGGATCTTATTCTTCTATGTTTGCTCAGTACAGCTGTTGATCTGGGGTTTCTCGGCGTGGGACGAGACTCATCTCAAGTGCTCGCGAGATGGGGTGCGTGCCTCATTTGGAGTGTGCTCGTTATGCTGATACCGGCAGAACGAGCACGTGTGATACGCGTATGCAGCGGTCTTAGACCTTTGCCGATTATTGTCTGCGCCTGTCAACATGAGCCACGGTGCTGATATGTAGTGGGTTTTGTCAAGAGGGCGTGTGGAAGACTAAGTAGGAGTAGTTGTCGATGCAGGGTGAGCATCGTCGAGTGAGGGGCTCTAATTTTCGGTATCCGAGGTGAGGAATTGCGTGAATTTTCTCGAGTTTCTTATCAGTCGCAGTGAGGACATGCTTGAGCTCGGCCTGGAGCATGCAGCCGTGGTGGGGGTATCGGTCCTGCTGGCCACCGTCATTGGAGTGTCACTCGGAGTGATGTCGTACCGGCGAGAACGGATGCGAGAAGCGGTACTGGCAGTCTCCGGAGCATTTCTCACGGTGCCCTCTTTCGCGTTGTTCGTGTTATTGATCGGCCCACTCGGTCTTGGCGCCATGCCGGTCGTTGTGGCGCTGACCTTGTACGGATTGCTTCCCATCGTCCGTAATACGATCACCGGCTTACGGGAAGTCGATCCGGCGATCGTAGAGTCCGCGCACGGCATGGGGATGAGCCGGACCCAGCGCCTACTGCGTATTGAACTTCCGCTTGCCTGGCCTGTCATTATCACCGGGATACGGCTCACGACCCTCGTCCTGCTGGGCATCGCGGCGATTGGCTCGATCGTGCTCGGCCCGGGTTACGGAGAGCTGATTTTCACCGGATTGGCCAGAGTGGGCACACCGGTGGCGGTCAATTTGGTTCTTGCCGGCATTCTCGGCATCGTTGTTCTTGCGGTTCTTTTCGACGTGGTCTTTTCTGCACTGGGTAGATTCACGATATCCGAAGGTATTCGATGACAAGCACCACGAAGGGGAGACCGTTTACCGGTAAGGCGATGATCGGGCTGGAGGACCTGACCAAGCGTTGTGCCGGTCAGGCTCATACTGCCGTCGACACCCTGACCCTGGAGATCCCAGAAGGGGAAATAGTTGTGCTGGTCAGGCCTTCGAGGTGCGGCAAGACCACCACGATGAAGATGATCAACCGGATCATCGAGCCCACGTCCGGTCGTATCACCCCGGACGGAGAGGATGTCACCTCCAGCAATCCGGATCAGCTGCGCTGGCGCAGTGGCTATGTCATCCAGCAGGTGGGTTTCTTCCCGTACATGACAATCGGTGAGAACGTCGCAACGGTACCCAAATTGCTCGAGTGGGACAACAAGCGGGTCGCCGCGCAGGTGGATGAGCTTCTGGAAACGGTAAACATGCCGTCGGCCTCGTTCCGGGACCGCTACCCCGACCAACTGTCCGGTGGACGACGGCAGCGAGTCGGAGTGGCCCGTGCCCTCGGCATCGACCCGGCCGTCATGCTGATGGATGAGCCGTTCGGCGCGATCGGCGCGATCACCCGGGATCGACTGCAGAACGAGTTCCTCCGCGCGCAGGAAGAAGTGCGAAAAACGATCGTGTTCATCACCGACGACATCGACGAGGCAGTCAAATTGGGCGACCGCATAGCGATCCTGCAGGCCGATTCCCAAATCGCCCAATACGACACCCCGGAACGGATTCTGACGACATCCGCGAACGACTTCGTCGCGGAGTTCATCGGCAAGGGCGCGTTCCTCAAACGGCTGAATCTGAGCCGCGTCGCTGACACCGAGCTTACGCAATGGCCTGCGATGCAGATAGGAACCGGCCGTGCGGAGATGCTGGAGACGCTGCGTCAATCGCACCGTAACGCCCTGCTGGTGCTCGACCGTGCGGGATATCCACGACGGTGGGCGGATGCCGGAGACCTGCAAGGCGCGCAGGACGGGGTGTTCGATCAGGTCGGCATTGCACCTGAGTCGGTTCTCGAATCCGATGCAACGCTGAATGAGGCCCTGAACGAGTTGATCGCGGTCCGATACAGCGTGGCCGTCGTAGTCGATTCCGATGGTGTTTACCAGGGTGTCGTCGACATCGACCAGATCAACCGGTCGGTGCGCGCCCTGCGTGAATCAGCGGTAGCCGAGCGCCGCGAAAACACACACTGCGGAATTCTGCAGAGTAGGTGAGGGTTTAGAAATGTCCGCCGTTATCCGGGACCAAGACGTCGTGGCGCAGACTCCACCGCGCCGCCGCCGCTCGTGGGCGGGTTATCTGACGATGCCTGCCTTCCTCGCGCTGGTGTGCCTCGGCCTGTACGTCTACGTCAGTTCGCAAGAGTTGGACAGCATCGAGGCCCGTTCGCTCAATGCCGAATCGCTGTCCACGGCGGTGTGGCAGCACATCCAGCTGACTGTGGTGTCCACCGTGATCGTTCTGCTCGTCGCGGTCCCTCTTGGCATCGTGCTGACCCGCCCTTTCACGCGACGAATCCGGCCTTATCTGCTGGTTGTGCTCAACCTCGGACAGGCAGTGCCGACCATCGCGATTCTGGTGCTTCTTGCCGTCGCTTTCTTTTTCCTCGGTTTCGAAGCAGCTGTCCTGGGATTGGTGCTCTACGCGGTCGTGCCTGTGCTGCTCAACACGATGGTCGGGTTGGAGCAGGTCGACGACTCCATTCTTGAGGCCGGCCGCGGGATGGGAATCTCTAGGTTCGGGGTGCTGTGCCGCATCGAACTTCCGCTGTCCGTTCCGATCATCCTCGCGGGCGTGCGCACCGCGTTGGTCATCAACGTGGGCACCGCCACGCTAACGACGTACATCAACGCCGGTGGTCTCGGCGACATCATCGTCGCCGGACTCTCGACCAACCGCTTTCTGGTCCAGCTGGTCGGGGCGGCCCTGACCGCCGTCCTCGCGTTATCGATCGATTACATCGCCGGCATCGCCGAGGACCTCCTTCGCCCGAAAGGACTTCGGAATTTGGAGTAAGAAAACTTGATCAGCGTAGAAATGAACTACATGGAAAGAGGAACCGTGAACGCAATCACGAGCAAGACAAAGAAAATCACAGCGCTGGCTGCCGGGTTGACCCTGCTTCTGACGGGCTGTGCGGGTGAACCCAACGCCAACACAGACGGTGGTGACGCTGAACTTGCCGACGCTTCGCTAACGGTGGGCTCGAAGGAGTTCGTCGAGTCGATTTTGCTTGGCCAAATCACGGCCGTCGCATTGGAAAACGCGGGTGCGTCGATCGAGGACAAGACCGGTATTACCGGCAGTGCCACGGTCAGAGAAGCGCTCCAGACCGGCGAGATCGATATGTACTGGGACTACACCGGCACCGGATGGGTCAACATCCTGGGCAACACCACGGAAGAGGTGCCGGAAGACCTGTACGCGGCCGTGGCGGAAGCCGACGCGGAAAATTCGATTGCCTGGCTAGAACCGGCACCATTCGAGAACACCTACGCCATCGCCGTCCCCGAGGATTTCGCCGAGGAAAACAACATCGCCACGATCAGCGACGCCGTTACTTTCATCCAGGAGAACCCTGACCAGGGGTCGATCTGCGCTGCGAGTGAGTTCATCAACCGAGACGACGGCCTGCCCGGCCTGCAGGAGGCATACGGTTTTGAGTTCTCCGAAGTGGTCGAGCTCGACCTGAATCTCGTCTACGCCCAGATCGGCAAGGAGTGCTTCTTCGGTGAAGTGACGTCCACCGATGCGCGGAACCTCGCCAACGATCTGACGGTACTCGAGGACGATCTGAGCTTCTTCCTCGAATACCAAGGGGCGATGACCCTGCGCCAGGAGACGCTCGATGAGTATCCGGCGATCGCGAATATCATGGCGCCGATCAGCGAGGCACTGACCGCCGACGTGATCACCGAGTTGAACGGACAGGTCGACTTAGAAGGTCAGCGGCCCAAGGATGTGGCCGAGAAGTGGTTGGAGAGCGAGGGCTTCCTCGAATAATCGAGGCCAGGCCCGCCGTACGACCCCGGCCGTCGGCCCCCAGAGCGTCATTCGCCGCGCCGATGGATCCTTCCTTCGATCACTTCTACCTGGGCGTCCACCCGCCCAACACCGTCCTTGTTCCCCATGAGCCAACCGTCGAAACCGACGACCGACGTTCCTCCCGTCCAGCTGTTCTGTTTATAGGTCAGGCGTTCTCCGCGTCGCTTTTTTGTTAGGTCCTTGCCCGCTCGAGCAGAAGATCGCTTCACGGTTGCATCCGTTTCGCGACTGAGCCCGAACACCATTCTGCGCCTAGATTGGGGTCGTGACTATGGAGAATGAAAAAGCTCAATACCCTCACCACGAAGACGGTTCCAGTGGTTCCGCGGAGATAGACGGCCAGGATAGGGCTCGAGCGGAGTCCATCCCGGACGGCTCTGGAAGCGATCAACATGAGGATACTGACGAAGACACAGCTTTCGGCGGGCCCGCGGACTGAGTTCATTCAGCGCCGCGGTGATGGACACTGCTGGCACCCGCTTCGGCCGGCCAGTCGTGGACCCGACGGTGATCGCCGACAAGCTCGGGATCGTCAACGCCGCCCGGAAGCGTGGACGTACTGCCGCCGAGGCCGCCCACCTCGTCGGATGGAGCCGCGCGACCCTGTACCGCCATCAACATGCCCTCGCCGCCCGCGAGGGTCAGTGATGTAGCCAACGATGGACGGCGACGAGCGGTGGCGGGTTCTTCAACTTCACGTCGAGGACCAGGTGCCGCTTGCGGCGTTCGCCCCGGACGCTCGGATAAGCGCGCAGACGTTGCAACGCTGGCACCAGTTCTACCGGGTCGGCGGCATCGTGGCGCGTGGCCTCGCCCGCGCGCCGACACGGGAACGTGACGCACCGCAGCGCTCTCTCGATAACGAAGGATTCCAAGAAGCTAACTAGCAGGCCAGCTGGCCTCCATTAGCGTTGAGGAATGAGTTCTCTCGTTCCCACGGACTACGCCACCACACTCGAGAGCATTAAGCGGCTCGTGCATGAGGCGCGCTACATCGCCCAGCGCCGAGTGAACACTGAATTGCTCCGGCTCTACTGGCAGATCGGAGCGATGATCATCGAGCGACAGAAGACAGCTCCGTGGGGCAGCAAGGTCCTCTCTCAGCTGTCCGTGGATTTGCGTGCAGAGTTCCCCACCGCGAAAGGATTCTCACCAGCCAACCTCAAGTACATGCGGAGGTTCGCCGAGGCGTGGCCCGATCAGGACGCAATCGGTCAACGACCCGTTGGCCAATTGCCCTGGGGCCACGTCATCGAGCTGATCGAGAAGCTCAACGACGCAGAGCTGCGTAACTGGTATAGCGCTAAGGACGTCGCGCAGGGCTGGAGCAGACCCGTACTGGCACACCAGATCAAGACCCTCCTTCACCTTCGTGAGGGTGCAGCCCCTTCCAACTTTCCGCACGCCCTCGAACGCGCCGACTCCGAGCTCGCTCAGCAAATCACGAAGGATCCGTTCACGCTCGAGTTCCTCGCCATCGACGGGGACGCCGCCGAACGACAGCTAGAGGACCGGCTCGTCGAACGCATCATCGACACGCTCCGCGAGCTCGGCCCTGGGTTTGCGTTTGTCGGCCGCCAGGTCCACTTCGATGTCGACGGCGATGACTTCTTCGTTGATTTGCTGTTCTTTCACGTCGATCAACTTCGATATGTGGTTATCGAGTTGAAGACCACGAAATTCGAGCCGCGCGACGCCGGTCAGCTCGGCTTCTATGTCGCCCTCGTCGAGGACCGGCTACGCGGGCCACAGCACCAGCCCACGGTCGGGATGCTGCTGGTCGCCGACAAGAACGAGTCCGTTGTCCGGTACGCACTCGCTGGCACCACCCAACCGATCGCCGTTTCTCGTTACGATCTCTCGCCTGCCGAGCAGGCTGCGCTCCCCGCCGAGGATGCTCTCACGCGCGCGGTCGCCCTCGAGTTCGACGACCACGCCCCAGAGCCGGAGTAACCATCAGTAATCAGTCTTCACAGGAGGCCTTGCTTTGTTTTCATCACGCAAGCCCAAGTGATGACATTTGCAACACGCAGAATAGATGACTGGTTATGTGACAACTTTGAGTTCTTACGAAGTTGTGATCGTGGTGTCACGTAATCGAACGTATAAATGACAGGGGTCAGCATGCTCGTCGGGTACATGCGGGTGTCGAAAGCTGACGGGTCGCAGAGCACTGATCTTCAGCGCGATGCGCTTCTGGTTGCCGGCGTCGATGCGGACAGCTTTTACGAGGACCATGCCTCCGGTAAGAAGGATGACCGCCCGCAGCTGGTGGCCTGCCTGAAGGCGCTCCGAAAGGGCGACACGCTCCTGGTGTGGAAACTCGACCGACTCGGCCGCGACCTGCGCCATCTGGTCAACACCGTGCATGACCTCACCGACCGCGGCATTGGCCTCAAGGTCCTCACCGGCGAGGGTGCCGCGATCGACACCACGACCGCATCCGGGAAGCTTGTCTTCGGGATCTTCGCGGCTCTCGCTGAGTTCGAGCGAGCACTCATCTCTGAACGCACCGTCGCCGGGCTCGCCGCGGCGCGAGCACGGGGGAGGACGGGTGGGCGACCGTTCAAAATGACGCCGGCCAAGGTTCGCCTAGCCATGGCCGCCATGGGTCAAAAGGAAACCAAAGTCGGCGCCCTCTGCAAAGAACTTGGAATCACCCGGCAGACGCTGTACCGCCATGTCTCTCCGTCGGGGGAGCTGCGATCTGACGGCGCGAAGCTTCTCTCCAAGAAGTAGCGCATCCGAGAAGTGTGCCGCGTCGAAAAGCTCTGCACAGTGTCACTGAAGTCGGATGTCAGGCCGCTGGTCAGCTGTCTCGCAGCTAGCGATGAGTGCGCCAAGCCGTCCAGTCAATTTCGAGACATAGTTGCGAGAATGATCGGCCCACGAATTTTCCGCAACAACGAGGCGTGCCGGCGTCGGGATGGCGAGACGCGGCGTATCCCTAGTCTTGCGAGATAGCGGTCTGGAACAGCGTTCGATATCGTCCAAACGGGGCAACGTTCGGTTCCTAGAAATCGTCCGTTCGAAACGGCCGGGTGAGTCGCTCCGCCTCCTGTCTGGCAACCACCGCTTCGTCGTGCCGCTGCACTGTGGACAGCTGGTTTGAGAGGTTGTTCAGGGATCTGGCGAGGTGGGGTTCGTAGGTGGCGGGGCTTTCCTTTGCTAACTGGCGGCAGATTGCTACGGCGTCCTCGATCGCTGTCACCGCTTCGTCGTGCCGCTGCACTGTGGATAGCTGGTTTGAGAGGTTGTTCAGGGAGCCGGCGAGGTGGGGTTCGTAGGTGGCGGGATTTTCCTTTGCTAACTGGCGGTAGATAGTTACGGCGTCCTCGATCGCTGTCACCGCTTCGTCGTGCCGCTGCACTGTGGATAGCTGGTTTGAGAGGTTGTTCAGGGATCTGGCGAGGTGGGGTTCGTAGGTGGCGGGGCTTTCCTTTGCTAACTGGCGGCAGATTGCTACGGCGTCCTCGATCGCTGTCACCGCTTCGTCGTGCCGCTGCACTGTGGACAGCCGGTTTGAGAGGTTGTTCAGGGAGCCGGCGAGGCGGGGTTCGTAGGTGACGGGATTTTCCTTTGCTAACTGGCGGTAGATAGTTACGGCGTCCTCGATCGCTGTCACCGCTTCGTCGTGCCGCTGCACTGTGGACAGCCGGTTTGAGAGGTTGTTCAGGGAGCCGGCGAGGTCGGGATCGTAGATGGCGGGACTTGCCTGTGCCAATCGGCGCAAGATTGCTACGGCGTCCTCGATCGCTGTCACCGCTTCGTCGTGCCGCTGCACTGTGGATAGCTGGTTTGAGAGGTTGTTCAGGGAGCCGGCGAGGCGGGGTTCGTAGGTGGCGGGACTTGCCTGTGCTAACTGGCGGTAGATAGTTACGGCGTCCTCGATCGCTGTCACCGCTTCGTCGTGCCGCCGCACGTCGGACAGTCGGTTTGAGAGGTTGCCTAGGAAGCCGGCGAGGTCGGGTTCGTAGATGGCGGGACTTGCCTGTGCCAATCGGCGCAGGATCGCTACGGCGTCCTCGATCGCTGTCACCGCTTCGTCGTGCCGCCGCACGTCGGACAGCTGGCTTGAGAGGTTGTTCAGGGATCTGGCGAGGTCGGGTTCGTAGATGGCGGGACTTGCCTGTGCTAACTGGCGGTAGATAGTTACGGCGTCCTCGATCGCTGTCACCGCTTCGTCGTGCCGCCGCACGTCGGACAGTCGGTTTGAGAGGTTGCCTAGGAAGCCGGCGAGGTCGGGTTCGTAGATGGCGGGACTTGCCTGTGCCAATCGGCGCAGGATCGCTACGGCGTCCTCGATCGCTGTCACCGCTTCGTCGTGCCGCCGCACGTCGGACAGCTGGCTTGAGAGGTTGTTCAGGGATCTGGCGAGGTCGGGTTCGTAGATGGCGGGACTTGCCTGTGCCAATCGGCGCAGGATTGCTACGGCGTCCTCGATCGCTGTCACCGCTTCGTCGTGCCGCTGCACGGTGGACAGCCGGTTTGAGAGGTTGTTCAGGGAGCCGGCCAGGTCGGGGTCGTCCTTAGCGTCTTCTCTTGCGGGTGTGCGGTGGGCGTTGACGAGCTCTTCGGTGAGGGTGAGGGCAAGTCCGTTAAGAACCACATCTGCTCGGGGCGGGAGGACGTTCAGGGCAGCGGGTAACACTGTGTGGTCGGGGTGGATGGTGGACACGGCCTGGTCGAGGGCGTTGGCGATGGTCGTGCCGCTGAGTAAACCATGTAAGTCGGTGGTTTGGGCGGCTTGGGTTGCGGCGATGGTACAGAGCCGCTCGAGGTGGGCGGTGAGGACGGGGCGGATCGCGTCGGCGAAGGAAGTGTCGTTGGCGGCGGTGCGGGCGTAGGCGATCAAGGGCTGAACGAGGTTCCCGGCGTCGCTTCGGTCAAGGACTGCGGTCAGGGCGTCAGGGAACTCGGTGAGGGTAGTGGCGATGAGGTGCTCGGCGAGCAGGTCCGGTTCCAAAGGGTTCCACCAGCGGGGGCCTCGATAGAGGTCGTGCACCCAGCGTGCGAGCTGGTGGCACCGCTCGTCAGGGGCATTGGTCAGATCTGGCAGGCTCCGGAGTAAACGGGCGGCTTCGTCTTCAGCTGCCGCCTCAGTGCTGGCGTTGGTGCCGGCGAGGGTCGCGAAGGCGACGATGCGGCGCAGCAGGGTCGGGTCGGGGGCGGGGTGCAGTCTTTGTGCGTGTTCGGACCAGTGGGTGGCCTCGTATTCGAGGAGTCCTTCCAAGAGCTGGTCGCGGGTGGAGCTACTGAAGTTCGATTCGTCGCCGCCCTGGACAGTTAGGTAGGCGGTGATCACGATCAACAGCGCATTGTCGAAGGTGGGCCCAGCCAGATCAGGTTCGGCCACCTTTATCGGGGCGGCCGGGGAGCCGTTTCGTGCCGCAAATGCGCGGGCCGCGGCATGGAACAATGCCAATCGCTCGTCGGTTGTCGGACCCTTCTTGTTGAGGTCGAATGTGGTTGTCCCACTGAGGATGACCCGGAGCCTATTGCTGGCCGTTGTGCGCAGCGACTCAGTCCAGTCATCGCTGCGCTGCGGCGCCGTCCGGACCAGCAGCAGCACCCGAATCGGGTTGTCGTCTGTGGCGGCGAGTTTCAGTGCGGGCAGTACTTTTTCTAGTTGCTCGACCCGGTTCTCGGCGGAGTCAATCACGACAAGGCGGTGTGTGGGTGTGTCGGCCAGGTCTTTCAGCTCTGCCGCTTCTAGGTGGGACTGCAACATCCCGGCTAACCACTTGTTTGTGGTTGCCCGTTCACACAGTTCGACACTGAGTCGGCTCTTTCCAGCGCCGCCTCGCCCACCAAGTACACAGACTGCGAACGGAACGGTGCTCCCTGACCAGTCCGAGAGTGTGGTCAGGAGACCGGCACGGTCCACATATGGGATCACTCCGGAACTGGCCTGGACGGTTTCGGCCGGGGACGCACCGGCACCGACGGGGACTACGGCCGACTCTAGCGGGCCGTACCATCGCCGGTCCTCGTACGTGATCTGGATAGTGGACCCGGAAACATGGCTGATCTGAACGTTCTGATCGCCCTGGACCCACTGGCTGGAAGGTGCTAGCCCGTCAGTCTCGGTCATCGGGGGCAGCGGTCGGCTTGGTCCGACTGTGGCCGGCGGCTTTCCCTACGCTGATAGTTGAACCTGACGTGTTCGCAATTTGCACCGTTCCCGTGCTGTTCTTGACGGTCTGAGTGACGTCTCCAGTGTTCACCCCCGCGGCCTGAACCTCGTCCACCAGAGCCTCCAATTCGTTCTTGAACGACTCATCGTTGGCGGCACGCCGGTTGATCGCATCCGCGAGAGTGCCCACCCGTGAGGGGCTGTCGGGAACCTCCTCCACCCTCTTGAGCGCTTCCACACCGTCCTTATCGTCCGAGAAACGCTCGCGTAACCATGCCCCGAGCTTGCCGAGGGCTTTGGCGCCGGCATCAATGGCCTTCTCGCCCGCCTTCTCTGCCGCCTTCACAACAAACGCGGCAGCAATTACACCTAACGTCACAGGATCAACCACAACAACCTCTCCAAGGAGTCTCGCCGAATCACTGTCAGTATGACGCAACCTGGCCCGCTGTGAATAGGCCACCGCGTCGTCCTGACCCGCGTGGCTGAGACTACAAAAGAGGCTGCGACACGTGAATGGCGGGGTCAGAGAGAGCAATATTTCGGTCGAGTTGACCGATCCAGCTTCGTTGAAGCCGATCCCTGACGCACGGATGCGGCGCTCGAGTACCGACGACGAGACGCCTCGTTTCCCGTGGGATGCAAGACGTTGACAGCATCCTGCAGGCGGGAGTGGCTGGGGTTCCGGGCCGTGGCCTACCGCTGATTTCGGGGCCTAGTTGGGTCAGAGTGTTTGTAGCTGGCTGAATTTCATGGCGGGAATTCTTACTCGGCGGCCAGTACGGGGTGATCGCGTAGTGCGACTATCTGGGCGATACAGTCGGGCCGGTACCCTGACCAGGACACGACGCGGGCGATGACGACGGGGGGGGCGGTGTAGCCGAACTGCCGCATCATGTCGGTGGCGTGTGCATCCGTCATGAGGTCGATCACTGTGTAGGGCAGATCGGCGGCGTCGAGCGCTTCTGTGGTCATCGTGCATTGCGGGCAGTTCGGCACCGTGTACACGGCTAGCGGTTCAATCATGGCGTGATCCTCTCACCCACAAGGAGTCACGGATACCTCAAAGGTGCGGTATTTCTACGAGACAGCCGACAGGGTCTCTGTCTCTTTTGCCTCCTGCTGCAGGCCTGCCTCCCTGCCAATGGGGAGCTTTTTGACGTCGCGGGTGGGGATGCCGAGACGGTCGGCAACCTCACCGCGAGGCGTCCCAAGCGCGAGCATGGAGGCGATCACGGCATCAGCGTTGGCCTGTGCAGCCGCGCTCCGTTTCGCTGTCCGCTCACGTACTGCGGCTATTTCCTTTTCTGCGGATGCTTCGATGTCTTCGAGGGAGTCGGTGGCAACGAAGTAGTCGGTGGCGAGTTGTTCGAGCTTGTCTTGCTTTGAGCGGAACTCGGCTGCTTTCTCGCGTGCGCGAGTGCGAGCGGCGGTCTGCTTTGCGGACTTGCGAACGTCGGCCATGAGGAGCTCCTTCGAATGGTGGGACCTCCATTATGTAGGCACGCCCGGTGGGCGCACGGGCAGCTGGGCCACCCAGGTGCGGGTGGCCCAGGCCCAGGCACAAGCCTCTCGGTTTCGCCACATCGACTGCACCGTTCGTTGTCGCTGATCGTCCCTCACAGCTCCTTCTCACTCCTGCAGTCTCCGCGTCGAAACCGCACGATCTCTTCGATCGTGGCCAATCCTCGTTCCTCATTCTTCGTCACTTGATTTGTCACACCTCTGGCATTTGTAATAAACGAGGTAAAGTCATTTTATGATGACCGTGCATATCCTCTCCGCGGGAGACGGTTATGCCTACTACACGAACGAAGTGGCGACCGGGGATGCCAAGCGTGAGAGCGGCCGCGAGCTGGGTGATTACTACACCATGGATGGCAACCCTCCCGGTGAGTGGGTCGGTTCAGGACTGACTGCTTTGGGTGTTTCCGGTGCTGTCACGGAGGAGCAGATGAAGGCTCTCTATGGTGAAGGCTTGCATCCGGATGCCGAAGTCATGATGATCGCCGCGCAGGCCCAAGGCAAAACCGCGGCGGAGGCGCACGCGGCAGTGAAGCTGGGCCGGTCGTACTACGGGTACAGCACCGGTGGCACGGACCTGAGCGTGAAGATTCAGACCGGCTATAGCGATTTCACCCGGATGAATC
>NZ_PJJO01000049.1 GCF_002929535.1 Cryobacterium sp. Y11 | reverse complement strand
CGCAACGCGCATTCATCAAAAATGACGATACCAGAATCGCGGTTCTCACCGGAGATCACCGGCATCAGGTCTACACCCGACGCGTCTCGCAACTCACATGTCATATCCCACGATTTTCGTCACACTGAAGTTACGAGAAACCTCACGCATGAATTGGACTGCACGGGAGACAATCACGCCAGTGGGGGCCGATAGCATTACGCAATGCACACAACTCAGCGCCGACAGTATCGGTGGGCAGCCGGGTTGCTCCTGGTTCAGGGCGTACTCATGGAGGGTTTGGTCTTCATTGGCGTCCTTGTTCTCCTCGCGCTGAAGATCCCCCAGGCATCCATCGTCGAAAATGCCGATGTTTTTGCGCTGCCCTATTTGCAGGACAACCTGTACCTCATGATGGCCATGAGCGGGATTTTCGCGACTCTGCGCGTGCTCGGCGCGGTCGGTCTGCTGCGTAACCGATTGTGGGGGCTCGGGCTTTCCATTGTTAGCTGCAGTGTGACGCTCGCGCTGATGGTCTTTCTGCTTCCGGCCGGTCTCCTTGACGGGATACTTTCTGGCACTGCTCTCGTTCTGTTGCTTTTTGCGCGGCTCGGTCAGACCCCGGACGGACAGCCCAAGCTGATCTACTGATACGACCTGGTCAACGATGGAGCCACATGTTGTCAACCGGCCACCCAGACAAAACGAAACCCCCTACATCCCTGTAAAAAAGCGGGATGTAGGGGGTTTTTCGTGGCGGTACCGGTGGGATTTGAACCCACGGTGGAGTCTCCCCCACACGACTTTTCGAGAGTCGCACCTTCGGCCGCTCGGACACGGTACCGCCGTCGATCCTAGTAGAGACTGCGGCCCGACGCGAATCGGCAAATATGCAGCAGACACACGGATGCCGCGGAGTAGCCTCGGCGGGTGACCTTACCGACCCGACGCATCCGCTCTGCAATTGTTAACGGAGCCGCCATTGTCGCGGGCGCCGCCGCGCTCTTCACGACGTGGGTACGCCGCGACCTGCAACAGCAGAAGGCCATTCTCAATGAGACCCTGCCGGTGCACTCGGCTTGGTGGCGCGCCCACGCGAAGCAGTCGGGCGAGCTGCTCTACGTCGCGATCGGTGACAGCGCAGCCCAGGGCATCGGGGCCTCCAGCCCGAACAAAAGCTACGTCGGTGTGCTCGCCGATCACGTGCGGCTGGCGACCGGTCAGACCGTGCGGGTCGTGAACCTCAGCGTCTCCGGCGCGACGGTGGCTTTGGCCGTGCGCGACCAGCTACCGCGCTTCGAGAAGATCACGCCCGACCTCGTCACTGTCGCGATCGGAGCCAACGACATCGCCCAGTGGCATCCAGAAGCGTTCGAAGCCGGCATTCGCACCGTGTTCGCCGCGCTGCCCCCGCACGCCCTCGTCGCTGACCTGCCCTGTTTTCACCTGCCGCACAATGAACGCAAGGTTGCCGCGGCCAACCGGATCATTCGCCGGGTCGCCGGCGAGCACGACCTCACCGTGGTTCCGCTGCACGCGACGACCAAACGGGCCGGTATTCGCAGCATCCTGACCCACGTCGCCAAGGATTTGTTCCACCCCAACGACCGCGGCTACCGCGCCTGGGCCGAGGCATTCCTGCCGGCAATCAGCGCGGATGTCGCGCACCGCATCGTGTCGATACCCGCTACCGCACACGCCCATTCTGG
Organism: Cryobacterium sp. Y11; assembly: GCF_002929535.1. Classification (GTDB taxonomy): domain Bacteria; phylum Actinomycetota; class Actinomycetes; order Actinomycetales; family Microbacteriaceae; genus Cryobacterium. The sequence continues at coordinate 82,177 of NZ_PJJO01000049.1, read as the reverse complement.
CAACATCTAGCACTGTCCCGCGCCGCAGATATGAGCGCAGCGCCCCACGCACGGGCGAGCGTCGGTGGCCCCGGCTACGCTTGAAATATGGCAAAATCCGTCTCTTCTTTCCGCTGCTCCGAGTGCGGCTGGACCACCCTCAAATGGGCGGGCCGCTGCGGCGAATGCCAGCAGTGGGGCACCGTCGTCGATGCTGGCCAGACGGCCGGCATCACTCGCAAGCTCAAGGCCATCACGCTCGTCGGCGATGGCATCGCTCGTCCCATCACCCACGTTGAAACGGATGCCGCCGCTCACTGGCCGACCGGAATCAACGAGTTCGACCGGGTGCTCGGCGGCGGCATCGTGCCTGGCTCGGTGGTTCTGCTTAGCGGCGAGCCCGGCGTCGGCAAGTCCACGCTGCTGCTTGAGGTCGCGTCCAAGGCGGCCGCGGCGAAGAGCCGTGTGCTCTACGTCAGCGCCGAAGAATCGGTGAGCCAGGTGCGGTTGCGCGCCGAGCGCACCAACGCGCTCGAACCCGAGCTGTATATCGCCGCCGAAACCGACCTTGGCATCATCCTCGGGCAAATCGACGCGGTCAAGCCCGACCTCATCATCATCGACTCGGTGCAGACCGTCTCGAGCGCTCTCTCCGATGGGTCGCCGGGCATGCCCAGCCAGGTGCGGGAGGTGGCATCCACTCTCATTCGGGTCGCCAAAGATCGCAACCTGCCGGTGCTCCTCGTCGGCCACGTCACCAAAGACGGCTCAATTGCGGGGCCGCGGGTGCTCGAGCATCTGGTCGACGTGGTCTGCCAGTTCGAGGGCGACCGGCAGACCTCGCTGCGGTTCATTCGGGCGCTCAAGAACAGGTTTGGGCCCACCGACGAGGTCGGCTGCTTCGAGATGACCGGCGACGGCATAGCCGAGGTGCCCGACCCGAGCGGGCTGTTCCTGAGCCGAGCCACCGAACCAGTTGACGGCACCTGTGTCACCGTCGCCCTGGAGGGCCGACGGGCCATGCCGGTCGAGGTGCAGGCGCTTGTTACCGACACCCAGGCGCCGAACCCCCGCCGGGTCACGAGCGGCGTGGACTCGGCCCGCGTCGCCATGCTGCTGGCGGTACTTCAGGAGCGCGCGGGAATGAACCTCTCTACCAAAGATGTCTACGTGTCGACGGTTGGCGGCATCCGTCTCACCGAGCCGGCCGCTGATTTGGCGATCGCGCTGGCCATCGCGTCGGCCTTCACGGGGCTGGCCGTTGCCCACACTGTGGTTGCGTTTGGCGAGATCAGTCTGGCCGGCGAGGTGCGCGGGGCGCTCATGTCAACACAGCGAATGAACGAGGCGGTGCGCCTCGGCTTCACGACCCAGATCGACGCCGCCTGCGGGTCGATCCACGCGGCGGTTGCCCTCGCGCTCGGCACGACCCGCAGCCCACGCGACGCCGAACTCGATCGGGCGTTCTAGACTCGGCCCCGCTCCGCTCCGCGCTCGGCGCAAGGTTAGCGCTCCCCGGAAAGAGAGGCTCTAGTCGGCGTTGCTCTGGCCGAGCTCGGGGCTCAGCGCCTTGAGCAGGTCGGCCGGAGCGGCCTGCATCACGTTCGGCCCGGCAATGTCGAAGAACACCATCTCCAGCGTCGCGGAGTGCACGGTCAGAAACTCCCGCAGCCATTGGCCGTCGCAGACCATGACCTGCGGGTTCGGGTCGTCGGGAACCACCCGCGCGTAGTTCTCCGCCGCGGAAAAGAGCAGCAGCATCCGCTTGTCGGAGCCTTCACGGCCGAAGACCCGCACCTGCGCTCCCTCACCGTTGACGACGAGTTGCGGCACGATCATGTAGTCATTGCGCAGCGCATAGGCCACGGCGACGACGTCTTGCGCCGCGAGTGCGGCGCCGAGCGCCTCGGAACGGGTGTTTGCAGTCGTATCGGTCACCCCTTCATTCAATCAGGCGCGGCTGTGCGCGCCCAGCTGGCAGCGCATGCCACGAGCGAACGCGCGCCGCAGCACCAGCATGAGCGGCCAATCCCTAGTTCAGAATCATCAATGCCGGGTCGGCCGCTTCGATGCCGTCGACGCTCACGTGCAGGTAGTACGACGCACCGCCGGCCGGAACCGCGGTACGAGTCTCGGTCTGGCAGGTATCAACGGCCGAAAGGGTGCGATCCCACGTGATCGGTGTTGCGAGCGGCATCTCAACGCCCGGCTTGAGCGTCACTTGGGCGTCGACTGGGCTGGTCTGGCAGTCGGTCGACGTCCAGTAGACGTCTTTCCCACTCATCACCGTGAACACCTGTTTGGCGTTTCCGGCATTGATCACACAGTCGGTGGTACCGATGTTGGTCAGGCTCAGCGACAGCTGCGGTAGTACGTCGTCCGCATAATTCGTGGCGTCGGTGATGGCCGCAATTTGCACAGCGGATGGGTCACAGGCCGAGCCGTCGACGGCAGTGGCTGCCTCGGGAATCGCGGTACCAGCATCCGTTGGCGTGGCTGCCTCGGGAATCGCGGCGGGCGATTTCGGGGAGTTAGCGTCTCCCGTGCTCACCCCCGGTTGCACGATGATGAGAAAAAGGATCACGAGCACGGCAAGCAGGCCGAGCCCCACTACGAAACGCCGGCGCCGGTACACCTTGCTGGACTGGCGGCCGACCGGTTGCTTGATCGTCGACATGCCCCAAGGTTAATGATGTTCGGCGCTAGAAGCCGGTAATGGCGTGCGTGTCGGGGGCAATTGCCCTCGGAACGGGCAAGGGCCCGCCCGCGACCGAAACGGTGCGCGCGGGCCCTGGGAAAACCCGCAGCTTAGCGGTGCCCTGGTTTCGGCGGCTTCGGCGCCTTCTTGGCGTGGTCGACCCTGACGTCGGTCCAACCAATCACGTCACCGTCGGCGTTCTGCACGGAGACGCTGTACTTGCCGTGCTTGAGGCCGTCGGCGAGCCTGACGCTCACGGTGCCCTCGGCGCTGACGAGCGACCAGCCGCCGAGGTTAGCGGCCTTCTTCTTGTCGTAGACCCACACCGACACATACTCTCCGGCGTGTTTCACCCCAACGTCGACGACAACCACGTCACCGGCCCGATAGGTGTTCTGATCGGTGTCGATCGCATTCTTGAGCTTCTTGGTCAGCTCCCGCTCCGACGCTGCAGTAGGCGCTTCCCCCGGTTCGGCGCTCACCGCAACCGCGATGGCGAGGCGCACAATCGTGCCCGATTCAACCGCGGTCATCTCGAGAATGCTGTTCGGCGCGGCGTCGGTCGGCACCGTGACGGTGACCGTGGCCGTGCCCGTTGAATCAACGGATGCCGTTCCCACGTCGGTGCCCGACCAGCGCAGCGCGAGCTGCGTGTTCTTCGGAGCACCGAGGGAGGTGAGGTTGAGGCTGCCGACCGTGACGGTAACGGTGTCGCCCGGGTTCACAGCTGCCGTGGGGGCACCGGTGATTGAGGCCTGGTTGGCCTTGAACGACGGGGACAGCGGGCTGTTGGCCTGAATGTAGGAGATCCAGGCGTCCCGGTCGACGAGACCAGAGTCGCGGGTATCCGTTCCGTTCCTGAACTCGCGGAAGTTGTCGCCGCCGGTGAGCAGGAAGTTGAACGAACCGATGCGGTAGGACTGCGCCGGATCGATCTGGGCGCCGTCGATCCAGATGCCCGTGATGCGGCTTCCGGCATCGTGCGACGCGTCGAAGGTGTAATTCACATTCTCGCTCAAACCGAGCTGCAAAAACGGACGGCTCGGAATCGTGCCATCGGCGTTGGTCTGCCACTGCTGCTCGAGCACAGTCTTGAACTGCGCGCCGGTCAAGCTCGTCGTCCACAGGTTGTTCAGGAACGGCAGCACCGCGTTCGCCTCGGCATAGGTGACCACACCGTCGGGAGCGAGCGAGAGGTCCGCGCGCATTCCACCGGGGTTGACGATGCCGATTTCGGCACCGCCGATGGTGGCGTCGGCCAGGGAAGCCCGCAGAGAGTTCGCAACGAGTGTGCCCATGCTCGAGGGAGCCATGCGGTTTTCGGCGCACGGTGCGACTCCGCCCAGGCACGCCCGGGTGATGTCGGCGGTGACCGAACCGACGGGCACGTTGCCCTGGATGGCGGCTTCAGCCAGCGCGGCGTTCGTGATGGCCTGCACCTCGGCGACGCGCGGGTACGCGGCCACCAGGTCGGCGTCGGCAACGGTCGAGCGGGCCACGTTGCGGTTCTTCACCGTGGTCGTGTCACCGGAGGCAATGTCGTAGCTGAGTACGACCTGGCCGATGTTCTCGCCGTAGCTGCCTGTCTGCAGCACCGGGCGAGTCGCTCCCGCAGCTGCTCCGGGAACCTGAGCGTCCCAGGCATACTGCTTGTGCGTGTGGCCGGTGAAGATCGCGTCGACTTCGGCCGAGGTGTCATTCACGATGCTGGCGAAGGCTCCGCCGGCGGCGAGTTCCTGCTCGAGCGTCGCGCCATCGGGGATTCCTGCTCCGGCACCCTCATGGTATTCAGCGATCAGCACATCCGCTTCGCCGTTCGAGACGTCGCCGTCGGTGAGCTGAACAGCAACGCGGTTGACGGCCGTGACCGGGTCACCAAACGACAGCGCAGCGATTCCATTGGGTGAGACCAGCGTCGGGGTCTCTTCCGTGACAGCGCCGATCACGCCGACCGTGACGCCGGCCACATCGATGAGTGCGTATTCCTGCATCGCGGGAGTCTCCGTGCCCACGTTGTAGACGTTGGCGCCGAGGTAGTCGAAGTTGGCAGCTGCAGCCACCCGACCAGTGAGGTCGCTGAAACCCTGATCGAACTCGTGGTTGCCCACGCCGGAGGCCGCGAGGTCGAGCGCGTTCAGAACGTCGATGGTGGGCCGGTCCTGCTGCGACGCCGAGGCGAACAGCGAGGCACCGATATTGTCGCCGTTCGAGAGGAACAGCGAGTTCGCGTCGCCGTACTCGGCTCGCAATTGCTCTACGGTTCCGGCGAACTTGACGGTGTTGGCGTCGATGCGTCCGTGAAAGTCGTTGATGTTGAGCAGGTTGAGTTCGACTGCGGTAGGCGTGGCGAGGTTCAGGCCGAGCACGACCGGGTCGTGGTCCGATGAGCGATAGGCGTCGGCGACGTAGAAGTCGGTCACGTTGTTGTTGTACCGGCTGTACTCCAGGGCGACCGATTCAACCGAGTTGATGTTCCAGACGTCGACGTCGTTGACCGTGGCATCCGCTTCTGGCGAAGCGAATACGTGGTCGAGCGAGCCGACCATACCGCCGAAGGCGTAGGTGTACTCGCCGCTTTTGGCCTCCTGGTTGATGAAGCCGGCGTCGGTGATCACCTTGATCGGGTCTTCCTGGTCATAGGCGTTGAAGTCACCCGTGAGGAACACCCGGTCGATGCCGGTGCTGGACTTGAGCCCGTTGGCGAAGTCCACGAGGGCCGTGGCCTGGTTCACCCGGGAGGCGTTCGAGGCACCCTGGCCGTCGTTCATGTCGGCGTCGACGCCGGTTCCGGAGCCCTTCGACTTGAAGTGGTTCACGATGGCGAGAAAGGTGCTGCCGGTGTCGCCCACCAGTTGGAAGGCCTGGGCAAGCGGCTGACGTGCGTTGCTGAACGCGGCGGAACCGGTGAGAATCGTTGACCCGCCCACGGTTTCGACCGTTGCGACCTTGTAGATGAAGGCGGTGCGGATGACATCTTCGGTAGCGGGAAGCTCGGTGGGTGAGGCAACGAAGGCCCAGACCGTGCTGCCGGCCGAGGCATTGAGCGCGTTCACCAGGTTGGAGAGGGCGTCGTCGCGAACCTTACCGAAGGCGGCCGAGTTCTCGATTTCCTCGAGTGACACGACGTGCGCGTCGAGGGCATTGATGGCCGAGACAATCTTGGCCTGCTGGCGTTCGAAGTTGACGCTGTTGGCGGCGCCGCGCGCATCGCACCCGCTGCGCACGGTGATCGGGTTTCCGGCCCGATCGTTGTAGTACGAGCAGCCGGAGATGGAATCACCGACGGTGGAGAAGTAGTTCAAGACGTTGAAGCTTGCCAAACGGATGTCGCCACCCACGTTTTCGGGAGCGTTCGTTCGGGTATTGGCGAACGTGGCCGGCTGCACCGTGGCAGCGTTTGCGGCGGTGAGCGCCGCGGTGGGCTGGAACTTCCACGCCGTGTTGCGGTAGTCGAAGATGACGGGTTTCGTAAACGTCACGGCCGCACCGATGCGCAGCGGATCTGCGACGGTGAGGTAGGGAACCGGGGTGGCCTGGTTGGTGCTCGAGAGGAAGTTCGTGCTCGCACCGTCGTCGAGGGTCACTGCGCGTGCGGCGTTGTCCGCGATGGCGGCCGTGTACTCGGCCGAGCCGGGACGTGCCGTCACCGTGGGGGTGACCAGCGGTGTCGTTCCGGCTGCGAGGCCGATCTCGGCGTACTGGTTGGTCGTGTAGTTGTTGGTGACGGTGAAGTCGCCCTGCGGGGCGAGCAGCATGCCCTCGAGGGATTCGCGCTGCTCTGCGCTGGTCGGCAGCGTCGTCGTGACCGGGGTCGGTGCCACCACGTCGGTGCCGGACAGCTGGGTGACGTCGCCTGCGGCGCCGAAGGTGACCTCCGTCAAGCCGAAGAACTCTACGACGGTGCCGACGACCTGCACGTAGTCGCCGATCTTTACGTCGGCGGTGGCCGTGTTGGAATAAGCGAAGACGCCGTGCGAGGCCGTGTGACTGGCGAAGTCTACGTCGCCGCCGGTTCCCGCTGTCTGCAGGTAAAAACCGTTGAAACCGCCGGTCGGGTAGGCGGCAGTGACGACACCCGTGGTCTTGACGACGGTCCCGGCCAGCGGGCTCGTGTCGGTCACGCCCTGGATCGCGTTGATCGCGGTCAGCTCGGTGGGCACCGGGGTCGGGTCGGGGTCGGGCTCTGGTTCTACCGGACTGCCGGTCTCGCCGGCCGCGTTCGTCGGCGTGGGCGCTGCAGAGCTGAAGTCGGCGGCGTTGACATCGGTGTCAGAGAAGTTCGTGCGGTTCACCGAGGTGGTAACGGATGCCGTGGCTGCGACCGTTCCCTCAAAGGTATTTGAACTGCCGTAGCCGATCAGGTCGAGAATCTCCGCCTGCCCGGTGAGTGAGCCCGTGGCGGGAGCGGTGAGCGCCGTGGACTGATTGGCGAAGAAGATCGTGCCGGAGGCGCCGGCGAAGGAGATCCTGGATGCGGCATCCGGTGTCGGCAGCGACGCGCCGCTGCTCGCGTTCGACCCACCCTGCACGAGGTAGTAACCGCCAGCGGCGATGGTGCCGGTCAAGGCGAGGACCGAGGTCGGGTTCGAGGTTCCGCTGGCAGAACGGTACTGAATGGAGGTGCCGTCAAGCGACACATCGGCGGCGGTCGGGTTGTACAGCTCGACGAACTTGTTCAAAAAGGTCGCGCCCGAGGTTCCGCCATGCAGGTAGGCCTCGTTGATAATCACCCCGGTGCCGGCGGTGTTGGCGCTGGCCGGCACGGCAATGATTGGAGCGGCCGCGAGGCTCACCCCAAGAAGTGCGGCAAATATCAGCCTCGAACGGCTGCGAACGGCGGATGACATGGATCTCCTCATTCATAGAACGATGGTGGTCTCATCGCACCCGGGGTTTTGCTCCCCGTGGAGTGTTCCGGCCGGTGCAATAGTTCGCAGCCTAGTGACGGCCCATGACCGGGGGGTAAACTCCGTGAACTTTGCTCCTATGAGCGGAAGAAATCGCCAGTGGGCAACGCTTTAAGCCGTGATCCATCCGATCACGCCGAATTCCGCCGGATCAGGGCCTAGTTCAGCCGCTTCACCATGCGCGTGTTTCCGAGTGTGTTCGGCTTCACCCTGGCAAGGTCGAGAAACTCCGCCACGCCTTCATCCGGCGAGCGCACCAGCTCGGCGTAGACGGCAGGGTCGACCGTTTCGGTACCCATATCGCTGAAACCGTTGCGGGTGAAGAAGCCCACCTCGAAGGTGAGGCAGAATAGGCGACTCAGGCCGAGGTCGCCGGCATCCGCTTCGAGGCGTTGCATCATCGTGTAGCCGACGCCGCGCCCAAGCCATTTCGCGTCAACGGCGAGAGTGCGCACTTCGCCGAGGTCCTCCCACATGACATGCAGGGCGCCGCAGCCAATCAGTGCGCCGGCGGAGTCGACGGCAACCCGAAATTCCTGCACGGCCTCGTAGAACACAACCCTGTCCTTGCCGAGCAGAATACGTTGCTGCACGAGCGGTTCGACGAGTGCTTCGATGCCCGGCACGTCGCTGGTGCGCGCACGCCGCACCGAATATTCCAGTTCGGGTTGTTCCGGTGCGTTCTGCTGTACTACGGTCACGCCAATCGGCCCCTCTCTCGCATAATTCAAGATCAAACCACCAGTCTAGGGATCGTGCCGCGCGATTCCAGAGCCCCCGACCCCCGCCAGTCCCGTTCTTCCTGAATTAGCCCCCACGAACGAGCCCGACCAGAACGGATGCCGCCTCCCGGACCCAGAAAAGGCCCGGCAGACGAATCTGCCGGGCCTGATCAGTGCCTAGTCGCTGGTGATGGCTAGGTCGGGGGTGGCTGGGCCGGTACCAACGGCGGCAGTCGTGTTCACTCCCACGCCGACCGGGTCAATCCTGGACGTCGTGGTGAACACGAGCTTGCCTTCGACGAAGTCCACGTGCACGTGGTCTCCGGCACTGAGCTCGCCCTGCAGGATTTTCTCCGACAGGCGGTCCTCCACCTCGCGCTGGATCGCACGACGCAGCGGGCGAGCACCGAGCGTCGGGTCGAATCCGACCTCGATCAGGTGTTCCTTCGCCGGAACTGTGACCTCGACGGTCATGTCGCGGTCGAGCAGGCGCACACCCAAACGCTTGATGAACAGATCGACGATCTGCAGCAGCTCGGGCTTGGTCAGCTGCGGGAACACGATGACTTCGTCGACGCGGTTGAGGAACTCGGGCTTGAAGTGCTTCTTCAGCTCGTCCTTCACCTTGCCAGCCATGCGCTCGTACCCGGTGGTCGAGTCGCCCTCCAGCTGGAAGCCGACCGGTCCGCCCGAGATGTCCTTGGTGCCGAGGTTGGTCGTCATGATGATGACGGTGTTCTTGAAGTCGACGACGCGACCCTGGCCATCCGTCAACCTGCCCTCTTCCAGAATCTGGAGCAGGGAGTTGAAGATGTCGGGGTGAGCCTTCTCGATCTCGTCGAACAATACAACGGAGAACGGCTTGCGGCGCACCTTTTCGGTGAGCTGGCCGCCCTCTTCGAAGCCGACGAATCCGGGAGGCGCGCCGAACAGGCGCGACACGGTGTGCTTCTCGCCGTATTCACTCATGTCGAGCGAGATCATCGCGGCTTCGTCGTCGAACAAGAACTCGGCGAGCGCCTTGGCGAGCTCGGTCTTTCCGACGCCGGTGGGGCCGGCGAAGACGAAGGAACCGGAGGGACGCTTCGGGTCCTTCAGGCCGGCACGGGTGCGACGGATGGTCTTGGCGAGCGCCGAGATGGCCTCTTCCTGACCGATGACGCGCTGGTGCAGTGCCTTCTCCATGAAGACCAGTCGCGAGGACTCTTCCTCGGTGAGCTTGAACACCGGGATGCCGGTGGCCTGGGCCAGAACTTCGGCGATCAGGCCCTCGTCGACGACGGCGGTGGTCTTAACGTCGCCGGACTTCCACTTCTTCTCGAGGCGCAGACGCTCGCCGAGGAGGTTCTTCTCCTCGTCGCGCAGGCCCGCTGCCTTCTCGAAGTCTTGCTCTTCAATGGCGAGTTCCTTGGCGGCGCGCACCACGGCGATCTTCTCGTCGAATTCGCGCAGCTCCGGCGGGCTCGAGAGAATCGAGAGGCGCAGTCGGGCACCGGCCTCGTCGATCAGGTCGATGGCCTTGTCGGGCAGAAAACGGTCGGAGACGTAGCGGTCGGCGAGGTTTGCCGCGGCGACAAGTGCGCCGTCGGTGATCGATACCTTGTGGTGCGCCTCGTAGCGGTCGCGCAGTCCCTTCAGAATGTTGATCGTGTGTGCCAGCGATGGCTCACCCACCTGAATCGACTGGAAGCGGCGCTCGAGGGCGGCATCCTTTTCGAAGTGCTTACGGTACTCGTCGAGGGTGGTCGCACCGATGGTCTGCAGCTCACCGCGGGCCAGCAGCGGCTTCAGAATCGATGCGGCGTCGATGGCGCCCTCGGCGGCACCGGCACCCACCAGGGTGTGGATCTCGTCGATGAAGACGATGATGTCGCCGCGGGTGCGAATCTCCTTGGTGACCTTTTTCAGGCGCTCTTCGAAGTCACCACGGTAGCGGCTTCCAGCGATGAGCGAACCGAGGTCGAGCGAGTAGAGCTGCTTGTCCTTGAGGGTCTCTGGCACATCGCCCTTGACGATCGCCTGGGCGAGGCCCTCGACGACGGCGGTCTTGCCGACGCCGGGTTCACCGATCAGCACGGGATTGTTTTTGGTGCGACGCGAGAGGATCTGCATGACCCGCTCGATTTCTTTCTCGCGCCCGATGACCGGGTCGAGCTTGTTGTCGCGAGCCATCTGAGTAAGGTTGCGGCCGAACTGGTCGAGCACCTGGCTGCCGGCCGTGTTGGCCGCCTGCTCGTTGGCGCCGACGGCGACCTGCTCCTTGCCCTGATATCCGGAGAGAAGCTGAATGACCTGCTGGCGCACGCGGTTGAGGTCGGCGCCGAGCTTCACGAGAACCTGGGCTGCAACACCCTCGCCCTCGCGAATGAGTCCGAGCAGAATGTGCTCGGTACCAATGTAGTTGTGGCCGAGCTGCAGCGCTTCGCGCAGGCTCAGCTCGAGGACCTTCTTCGCCCGCGGCGTGAAGGGGATGTGGCCGGTGGGCTGCTGCTGCCCCTGGCCGATAATGTCTTGTACTTGCTCGCGGACGGCGTCCAGCGAGATGCCAAGGCTCTCCAGAGCCTTCGCAGCGACGCCCTCACCCTCGTGAATCAGCCCGAGCAGAATGTGCTCGGTACCGATGTAGTTGTGGTTGAGCATCTTGGCCTCTTCCTGGGCCAAAACGACGACGCGACGAGCTCGGTCGGTAAATCTTTCAAACATGTGATCGCTCCCTTGGCGCCAGGGCAGTTGGTGCCGTTACTTTGAGAGTAGCCAGCCTGCGCCGCTTCCGGGCGTTTGTTCGCCGTAGGCGTGACGGATGCTACGCGCGGGCCGCGCGCGGCATCCGTCAACAGGCGCTACTGTACGGCGGAGGTGAGCCTTGCGAGGTTGTCGAGAATGGTCGAGCGCAGCGGCTGCTTGCGCCACTCCTCAAGCGTGAGCTCGCGGCTGTTGCGCCGGTTCTCGTCCTCCATGGCGCGCAGGTTGCGCACGAACGCCGGGCCGCGCACCATGAGCGATACCTCCATGTTGAGGCTGAACGAGCGCTGGTCCATGTTGCTCGAGCCGACGACGGCGACCTCATCGTCAATGGTGAAGTGCTTGGCGTGCAAAATGTATGGCGCCTTGTACATGTAGATGTGCACGCCCGCGGTCAGTAGTTCCTCGTAGTACGAGCGCTGCGCGTGGTAGACCACGGCCTGGTCGCCGATCTCCGACACGAATAGTTCAACGTGCAGGCCCCGCTGTACGGCAGTCGTAATGGCGTACATGATCGATTCGTCCGGCACAAAATAGGGACTCGTGATGATGATGCGGTCCTGTGCGTAGTACAGCAACGCGAGAAATAACCGCAGGTTGTTCTCACCCTTGAAACCGGGGCCACTCGGCACGACCTGGCAGTCGAGGGCATCCGTCACCGGCCGCGGATGCACCGGCTCGATGTCACGCGTGAGCAGTTCGTTGGTTTCGCTGTACCAGTCGGTGATGAATATCGCGTTCAGCCCGGACACGATCGGGCCTTCCAGCCGGGTCATGAAGTCTTTCCACTTCAAACCCCGACGGATGTTACGTCGCATGTTGTAGGTGCGGTCGATGATGTTCTGCGATCCCATGAAACCGACCAGACCATCGATGATGAGCAGCTTGCGGTGGTTGCGCAGGTCTGGTCGCTGCCATTTGCCCTTAAAAGGCTGTACCGGCAGCATGAGTTCCCAGTGGATACCAGCATCCGTCAGGCGTTTCTTGGTCTGGTGAAAGCCGGGTTTTCGCATGGTCTGGATGTGGTCCATCAGCACCCGCACGGTCACACCGCGCTTGTGCGCGTTTTCCAAGGCGTCGAAGAACTGCGCCGTGGTGTGGTCCAAGGAGAGAATGTAGAACTCAACGTGCACGTATTTCTGGGCCAGATCAATGTCGGCGATCATGGTGTCGAACGCGAGCTGATAGTTGTTGATCAGGCTCGCGGTGTTGTCGCCGACGAGTGGCATCGCCCCGAGGTTGCGGTTAAGTTCAACGACCGATTCGAGCCAACTCGGCCACGGATGATCGCGCCGCACCAGCTCCATGCCCTCGGTGCTATCGAGGATGAACTTGTTGATCTCCTCCTGCATCAATCGGCGTTTCTTCGGCAGGGTGCGGTAGCCGATCAGCAGAAACAGCAGCACGCCGAGGTACGGAATGAAAAAGATGGTCAGCAACCAGGCCATGCCCGACATGGGCCGGCGATTGCGGGGAACAACAATAATGGCCACGAGACGCACCGAAAAGTCGACGATGAAGGCCAGCACAACGGTGATGGCCACGCCGTCTATGCCAAACATTGGTACTTAGGTGGCCGGTTTGTCGAGACCGAGCCTGGCGCGTTCTTCGGCTTCGATTTGGGCGTACACCTTACGTTCGGTGCGGTCAGCGCGCAGGATTGAGCGCATCAACATCCAGAAGATGAGGCCAAGCGCAATGGTGGGTACAACCGAAAAGAGCGCGTTACCCCAAAAGTTCTCAATCACACCCCCAGACTACGCGCACAGTCTGGAGAGCGGCTACTTGGTGAGGATCGCGAAGATGCCGCTGCCGAGAAAATAGACGCCGACGCCGCCGACGATCACCCAAATCGCGATGCGGTTCATCGACGGCGGTTTGCGCCCGCCCTTATCGGGCTGCAGCTCGTCATCGGGCAGATAGCTCATCATGGTCTACTTCACCAGGGGGAAAAGAATCGTCTCGCGAATACCGAGACCGGTCAGTGCCATCAGCATCCGGTCGATGCCCATGCCCATACCGCCGGTCGGCGGCATGCCGTATTCCAGCGCACGCAGAAATTCTTCGTCGAGACGCATGGCCTCCGGGTCTCCCCCCGCGGCAAGGCTGGCCTGCTCGATGAAGCGTTCGCGCTGCACGACCGGGTCGACGAGCTCAGAATAGCCGGTGGCCAGTTCGAAGCCGCGCACGTAGAGGTCCCACTTTTCCACCACGCCGGCCACCGAACGGTGGCCGCGCACGAGGGGGCTCGTGTCAATCGGAAAGTCCATCACGAAGGTTGGACGCACCAGGTCGCCCTTGACGAAGTGTTCCCACAGCTCTTCGACGTACTTGCCGTGAATGGGATGGTCGATCTCGATGCCTTCGCGGGCAGCGAGGGCGACCAAATCGGCCAGGGGCGTCTCGGGCGTGATCGTGATGCCGGCGGCCGCCGACAGGCTGTCGTACATGCCGATGCGATCCCACTCACCGCCGAGGTCGAATAGGGTACCGTCGGCCCAGGTAACCGTGTGCGATCCCGCGATCGCAAGCGCGGCATCCTGAATCAGCTTCTGGGTGAGGTCGGCGATGGAGTTGTAGTCGCCATACGCTTCATAGGCCTCGAGCATCGCGAATTCGGGAGAGTGGGTGGAGTCGGCGCCCTCGTTGCGAAAGTTGCGGTTGATCTCGTACACCCGGTCGATGCCGCCGACCACTGCGCGCTTCAAAAACAGTTCGGGCGCAATGCGCAGAAATAGCTCGGTGTCGAAGGCATTGCTATGGGTGTGAAATGGGCGAGCGGATGCCCCGCCGTGCATGGTCTGCAACATCGGGGTTTCGATCTCGATGAAGTCCAGGTCGGTAAATGTCTTGCGCAGGCTCGCGACGGCCTTTGAACGGGAGATCACGTTACTGCGGGCCTGTTCGCGGCTGATCAAGTCGAGGTAGCGGCTGCGCACCCTGGTCTCTTCACTGAGCTCGGTGTGCAAGTTGGGCAGCGGCAGCAGCGCCTTGGCCGCAATCTGCCAGTCGGTCACCATGATCGACAGCTCGCCGCGACGACTGGAGATGACCTCGCCGGTGACGAACAGGTGGTCGCCGAGGTCGACCAGGTCCTTCCAGGCCGCGAGCGACGTTTCGCCGACGGCGGCCAGCGACACCATGGCCTGAATGCGGGTGCCGTCGCCTGACTGCAGGCTCGCGAAGCATAGCTTGCCGGTATTGCGCAGGTGCACGATGCGGCCGGCCAGGCCGACGGTAACGCCGGTGGTGGCATCCGCTTCGAGCTGGCCGAATTCGGCGCGCACGGCCGGAATGGTGTGGGTGACCGGAACCGATACCGGGTAGGCGCCGCCGGCGGGGCTGGCGGCTGCCGCATTCAGGCGGTCACGTTTGCCGAGGCGCACGGCCTTCTGCTCGTTCATTTCCAGGTCGGAGAATTCGTCGTCGGGCGAGGCGGATGTGGGGTTCTGGCTCATGCGGTTCTCCGTTGGTGCTGTCAGTTCAGAAATAAGCGGATGCTACCCCAGGGTAAGCGGCACGTTGTCGATCAGGCGGGTGGTTCCGACGCGCGCGGCCACGAGAATGCGGGCCGGCCCGTGATAAGCGTCGTCGACCGGAACAAAGGTCTGCGGGTGCACGATCACGAGATAGTCCAGTTTAACCAGGGGCTGGGCGGCCATGCGTGCGTGTGCGGCTGAGAGGGCGGCTATTTGCCCGGCCGCAGCAGTTTCAGCGGCAGCAGTCAGCCCGGCGAACAGAGCCCCCGCCGCCGTATTCTGGGCCTCGTCGAGGTAGCGGTTACGGCTGGACAAGGCGAGTCCGCTCGGCTCACGCACGGTCGGCACCACCTCGATCTCGGTGCGCAGGTTCAGGTCGGCGACCATGCTCTGCACGAGAAAAACCTGCTGGCCGTCTTTTTGGCCGAATACAGCGGCATCCGGTTGCACGATATTGAGCAGTTTCGCCACGACCGTGAGCATGCCGTCGAAGTGTCCGGGGCGCACGGCGCCTTCGAAAGCGCTGCCGATCGGGCCGGCGGTCACGCGCGTGCCGTTCGCCGTGTCTGGATACATGTCACGGGCACTCGGCGCGAACACGAACGACACGTTCTCGGCCGCGAGGGCGGCGAGATCGGCGGTTTCGGTGCGCGGATACCGCTCGAGGTCTTCGCCGACGCCGAACTGCAACGGGTTGACGAAGATCGACACCACGACGATGCCGCCGAGCGCCTGCGCCCGCCGCACCAGGGCGAGGTGCCCGGCGTGCAGGGCGCCCATGGTCGGCACCAGCACGATACGGCCGTCACCGCCGGCCCGGGCCGCCCGGTCGCGGGCATCGCCCAGCTTCTGCTGCAACTCGGCGATGGTGTGGATCAGTTCTGGCGTGCTCATTCAGCTTCCCGGTCGTTGTCAAGCGGATGCCGGCGCTGTTCGAACTCGTCGAGGCCGGCCAAGTCAAGGCGTTCGGAGCCCAGATGCCCGAGGGCATTCTCCATCGCGGAGCGCAGCAGCGGGCCGATGACAGCGCCTGGATTCTCCAGGCCGATACCGGTCAGCAGGCGGCTGGCCTGCTCGACGATCGAGGTAGAAAAGGCGGTGGCAATTTCGATGGCTTCGGCGTAGCTGGCCCGGTCGCCCTCGGCGATGATGAGTGGTTCGCCGCCCATCTCCACCGCAAGTGCCTGCCCGATCGGAAGTACGGGGCCCGGCGCGGTCACGGCAAAATAGCTGTCGGCGAGCCGAGCGAGGTCAAGGCTGGTGCCGGTGAACGCCATGGCCGGGTGAACCGCCAACGGAATCGCGCCAGCTGCCTGGGCCGGGGCGAGCACCGCGGTACCAAACCGAGCGGAGGTGTGCAGCACAAGCTGGCCAGGCTGCCAGGTGTTGGTCGCAGCGAGGCCCTGCACGAGGCTCTCTAGCTGCGTATCCGGCACGGCGATGATGACCAGTTCACTGCGTTCGACGACTTCAGGCACGGTCAAAATGGGCACGAGAGGCAGAATCGCTTCGGCCCGGTCGCGGCTGGCCTGCGAGATTGCGGTGATGCCGACGATGGCGTGGCCGGCGCCGGCGAGGGCGGCTCCGAGAATGGGGCCGACGTGGCCGGCGCCGATGATTCCGACGCCGAGGCGGCCGGGCTTTCCGGTCATTTTACTGCTCCCTGCTGGTTCTGAGACGACTGTTGGTCAGCCGCGGATTTCGGCATCGCTCTGCTCCAGTGATGGCTGGTGTCGGACTGCGCGGAACGAACCGCGCCGGTGGACATCCACTCAAAGAGCACGAGGGCTTCGTCGACGTCGAGCACGCTGAGCGATGCGTTGACCGGGCCGGCGACCGTGTACAGGTCGGCCGCGGCCAGCCGCAGCCGGCGTCGCAGCGGCCCTTGCCGCACGCTCACGCCCTGCATGCGGGCCAGCGGCACCAGGATCAGGTCGCGAGAGATGACGCCGCAGCGCAGCAGGGCGACGTTTCCCGATACTGCCCAGCCGGTGCGGTGCCAAGAGAACGGCCGCAACCAGGCCGCGCGGCGCGGCGCATTGCTGAAATAGTCGGGAACGCCAGCATCACGCTTGCGCCCGCCGAGCATGCCGTCGGCCACGAGCGCCCGATGGTGGTCGGTGTCAAAACCTGGCAGGGCCAGTTCGAGCACCTTGGCAACATCGGCGAGGGTTCCGACGGGCAAAATGGTGGTGCTGGTTGCCGGTGCCCCACTGCCGCGGGTGGCCTGACCGGCGGTATTGATGCTGATCTGCCACCACCCGAACCGGCGCCAGAGAATGGGCTGCGATACCGCAATCGCGTGGATGCGACCGGGCGGCAGGGTCTGGCTGCTCGTGGAGAGCAGCCCAAAACCGACCCGCACCCCATCACTCGTGCCCGCAATCGTGAAGCGTAGTTGCTTGGTAATGCGCGAGAAGTAGTAGCCGACGCTGCCGATGAGGCCGGGCAGCACGGCCACGAGCACCCAGCCGCTGCTGCCAGCGATCACGCTGATGATCAGCCCGATGCCGGCGAGGAGCAGAAAGACGGTGAAGCCGCTCATCACAACGGATGCGATCAGTCGCCCCGGCGGGATGCGCACGACCGACTCCGGCGGCGCGGCGTCGGGGTCCTGTTCCGGAGCCACAAACTCCTGGTAGCGCGCGGTCGCGAAATCGCCGAGGGCGGAGTGCGCGGTGGGCGGGCCGATCAGGGTGGGGGCTTCGTCATCGCCGGGCACGGCCGGGGCGTTTGGTGTTGCAGCGGCCTCCGGCGCGGCCATCGGCGCTCGGGCCTGCCGCAGACCAGAGGCGAGATGCAGGATATCGCGACGCAGGTCATCCGCTAGTTTCGATCCCAAGTAGGCCAGCTGTACGTTGCCGTCTTGCCCGGCAACGGTGATTTCAAGCCGGGCCGCACCGAATAGGCGTGGAACCACCGGCCGGGCCAGATTCACGCCCTGCACCCGGTCGAGTCGGGCCTTGCGGTTGCTGCGAAAAATGAGGCCGCTGCGCACCTCGACGATTTCGCCGCTGACGCGGAAGGTGTGCATGCGCCACGACAGGTAGAACGCGACGATGATCACGATCAGCACCCCGGCAATAATGAGCAGCGCCCACCCGGTTGCCCCACGCTGGTAGATCTCGTCGATCGGATCGCCGCCGTAATTCTCCTGGCCGATGAATAGGTCGATGAGGCGTTCGCGCAGGTTAGCGAAAATGAAGCCGAGGATCGCGACCATGAAGATGCCGCCGCGCAACAGAGGAGTCGCCGGGTGAAGACGGTGCCACTGCCCGTCGGTGAGGTCGGTGCGCGGCACCGGAACGACGGACTCGCTCACAGTCCCGCCCGGCGAATCTCGGCGAGCTCCACCAGACGGTCGCGCAGGCTCTCGGCATCGGCCTCTGGCAGCCCCGGAATCGATACGCTCGCGGTCGCCGCGGCGGTGACGAATTTCAGGTCCGCCAAGCCGAGCCAGCGGGCGACCGGCCCGCGCGTGATATCGATGAGCTGCATGCGCCCGTACGGCACGGCAACAAAGCGTTGAAAAAGGATGCCGCGGCGAAAGAGCAGGTCGTCGCCCCGCAGCTGATAGCCGATGGAGCGCACGCGCCGCGGTTCGAACACGAGGTTAATGATCGTCATCAGGAGAACCGCGAGGCCAACCCACATCGCCCAGGTCGCATCGAGCAGCAGCCAGAGTAGGCTGGCGCCGCCGCACACCACGACGCCAAAAACGATCGTGCCGACGATCTCCACGACAACATATTTTGGGGAGACGCGCTTCCACTCGCCAACGTCGACCAGGTCGAGCCGGGCGGATGGTTGGGACGGGTTCAGGTCGCCTTGATCAGGCACGCGTACCTCCGGTCTCGTCGGTGTCGGTGTCGTCATTCGGCGGCAGGGTGCAGAAGTGTTCGGCCACGAGGCCGGCCGTCAGCATCACGGCGCCGCCGATCGCAGTGCCGACCGCGAGCCAGAGCGAGGTGACAGCGGGAACCACCGAGCGGGTGAGAATATACAGCACGACACCGAGCGCAGCGCCGAACAGCAGCGACCCCGTTAGCGATGTCGCCTTGGACAGCACGGCCACCCGCATCGCCCAAAACGGGTCGATCCGGCGCAGGGCCTTGCGGCGGCTACCCTGATGCACCTGCCAAGCGAGGCTGACGACGACAGCGCCGAGCAGCACGAGCGTCAGCGGCAGGGTAATCGGGGGAACGACAATCGGGGCACCGGATGCCGCGAAGGCGATTTCGATCAGAAATCCGATCACGAGACCGACCAGTAAAACCGCCAGCATCCCGGTCGCGTGCGAGCGCTTCATTGCCGCGCTCCCTCAAATGGCGCGGATGGCGCATCCGCCGCCCTGCGCACCATGTTGCCGGTCGCGGCGAGCAGGTCGCGCACCGAGCCACGGCCCGGAATGATCGCATCCGCGTCGATATCACCCCAGGGGGCGAGCACAAAGTCACGCTCCGCGGCGCGCGGGTGCGGCAGAGTCAGGCGGTCATCGTCGAGCACCAGCTTTCCAAACAGAATGATGTCGATGTCGAGCGTGCGATCGCCCCAACGTTCCGCGCGCACCCGGCCGTGCTCGGCCTCGATCGCGTTGACGGCGTCGAGTAGGTCATACGGGTCGCCCGTATAGTCGATCAAAACGACGCAGTTGAGATAGCGCGGTGCGTTCTCGTCGACTCCGTCGAGCTTCACTGCTGCCGATTCATAGACCGGCGAGACGGCTCCCAGCGCAGCACCGGGTAGGGCCACAAGATCACGCACGGCACCGGCCAGCGTTGCCGTCCGGTCGCCGAGATTGCTGCCGAGGGCCAGCACAACCCGTTCGGCGCGCTTGCTCACGACCGAGTCCGAGTGATCTGCACGGCAACGTCGGTGAACGGCACCGAGATCGGTGCCTGCGGCTTGTGCACCGTCACCTGCACCTTGAGGGCCGGCGGGTGGGCCAACACGACGGCGGCGATGCGTTCGGCGACGGTTTCAATGAGGTCGACCGGGTTGTGCGTGGCGGCGTCGGTGACTTCCTCGGCCAGTTCGCCATAGTGGATGGTCTGGGTCACGTCATCGCTCGCCGCGGCCCGCACCAGATCCAGCCAGACGGTCACGTCGATGACGAAGTCCTGGCCGTTCTCTTTCTCAAAGTCGTAGACGCCGTGGTGGGCGTTCACCCGCAAGCCGGTGAGGGTGATCGAATCAGTCATGGTTCCATTGTGTCGGACTCGGCGCGCCGCCTGGCAATTCTGGCGGGACCCGGGGCATCGACTGTCGCACACTGGCCAGCACGTTGAGCGCTGCGCGAGTCGCGGCGACGTCGTGCACGCGCACCGCCCAGGCGCCGGCCTGGGCGGCCAGCACGCTCACGACGGCAGTCGGCAGGTCGCGTTCGAGCACGGGGGCCCCGACCGGAAGCACCTCGGCTAGAAAGCGTTTGCGCGAGGCGCCAACCAGAACCGGAAGACCCAGCTCGGCGAAGGCGTCGAGCCGGTTGATGAGTTGCCAGTTGTGTTCGGTCTTCTTCGAGAAGCCGAGGCCCGGGTCGAGTACGATCCGGTCCAGATCGACGCCGGCGGCCGTCAAAGCGGCAACGCGCACGTTCAGCTCGGCGATGACATCGGTGACGACGTCGTCGTAGGCCGTCACAGAATCCATTTGCTGGGCGTGGCCGCGCCAGTGCATGGCCACGTAGGTCAGGCCGGTGTCTGCAGCGATAGCGGCCATGTCAGGGTCGGCGAGTCCGCCAGAGACGTCGTTAATGATAGTCGCGCCGGCCTTCGCCGCAGCGCGGGCCGTTGCGGCGTTGAACGTGTCGATGCTCAGGCGCAGTCCGTGCCTGGCGAGTTCGGTGATCACCGGAATGACCCGGCTTTGTTCTTCGTCCGGGGGCACCCGGGTGGCGCCGGGCCTGGTCGACTCGCCGCCGATGTCGATCAGGTCGGCGCCGTCCGCGCGCAACCGCAGACCATGCTCGATGGCGGCATCCGTTGACGCCCACTTGCCACCGTCGCTGAAGGAATCGGGGGTGACGTTGAGCACACCCATGATCAGCGTCATCCGCCGGCCGCGATCAGGGCGATGATCTCGGCGCGAGCCGTCGGTTCGGTCAGCGCGCCCCGGGAGGCCATGGTCACGGTCGAACTCGCGCTCTGCCGCGGCCCGCGGGTACCGACGCAGCCGTGCACGGCATCGAGCACGACGAGCACGCCGAGCGGATCGAGGCCCTCCTGCAGGGCATCAGCGATCTCCTCGGTCAGTCGTTCCTGCAGTTGCGGCCGCGCCGCGATGGTCTCGACGACGGCTGGCAACCGGCCGAGGCCAACGACGCGGCCCCTCGGCAGATAGGCCACGTGGGCGATGCCGAGGAACGGCAGCAGGTGGTGCTCGCAGATCGAGCGGAAGGCGATGTCGCGCAGCAACACGAGTTCGCCAGTACTGCCATCGACCGGTACGAAGTCGTGCAGCAGGTCTTGCGGATCCTGGTCGAGCCCGGCAAAAAACTCGGCGTAGGCATCCGCCACCCGGCGCGGAGTGCTTTCCAGCCCGACCCGCTCGGGATTTTCGCCGATTGCAGCGAGAATCTCCGAGACGGCCGCCTGGATGCGCCCCCTGTCCACTGCCACGAGCGCCTAGGCGGTTGCGGGGCGGGGGTTACGGGCCGGCGCGCGCTTCGGTTTGGCGGGGACAGCGTCGCCGCTCGAGATGCCACCATCGACGGCCGCGCCGTCAATGGGAGCCTTCGGAGCCGGCATCGTGATCGGTGGCACGTCGGAGACGGGTCGCTTGTCGCTGGAGAGCCACTGCGGGCGCGGTGGCAATTTCTCCACATCGGCGAAGATCGCTGCGAGGGCGGTCTGGTCGAGCGTTTCGTGCTCGAGCAGGGCGGTGGCGAGGTTGTCGAGAATGACCCGGTTCTTGATCAAAACCTCGTAGGCCTCGTCGTGGGCGTCTTCGAGCAGCTGGCGCACCTCGCGGTCGACGCTCTCGGCTACACGCTCGGAGTAGTCCCGCTGGTGACCCATGTCGCGGCCCAAAAAGACCTCGCCGGAACCCTGACCAAGCTTGAGCGGCCCGACGACGGCGCTCATACCGAACTCGGTGACCATCTTGCGGGCGGTCGCGGTGGCCTTCTCGATGTCGTTGGACGCGCCACTGGTCGGGTCATGGAAGATGATCTCTTCGGCGACGCGGCCACCCATAGCGTAGGCCAGCTGGTCGAGCAGTTCGTTGCGGGTGACCGAATAGCGGTCTTCGAGCGGCATCACCATCGTGTAGCCAAGAGCCCGGCCGCGCGGCAAAATGGTGATTTTGGTGACCGGGTCGGTATTGTTCATCGCGGTTGCGACGAGGGCGTGACCACCCTCGTGGTAGGCCGTGATGAGCTTTTCCTTGTCGCGCATCACGCGGGTGCGGCGTTGAGGACCGGCCATGACGCGGTCGACGGCCTCGTCGAGGGCCCGGTTGTCGATGAGCTGGGCGTTGGAGCGTGCGGTGAGCAACGCTGCCTCGTTGAGCACGTTGGCCAGGTCGGCGCCGGTGAAACCGGGCGTCTTGCGGGCGAGCACTTCGAGGTCGACACCCTCGGCCATCGGTTTGCCCTTGGAGTGCACCTCGAGAATGCGTTTGCGGCCGAGCATGTCAGGTGCGTCAACGCCGATCTGCCGATCGAACCGGCCAGGGCGAAGCAGCGCGGGGTCGAGAATATCGGGGCGGTTGGTTGCGGCGATCAGGATGACGTTGGCCTTGACGTCGAAGCCGTCCATTTCGACCAGCAACTGGTTGAGGGTCTGCTCACGTTCGTCGTGACCGCCACCCATGCCGGCACCACGGTGGCGACCGACAGCGTCGATCTCGTCGATGAAGATAATGGCTGGCGCGTTCTCTTTGGCCTGCGCAAACAGGTCACGCACGCGGCTGGCGCCGACGCCGACGAACATCTCCACGAAGTCCGAGCCACTGATGGCATAAAACGGTACGTTGGCCTCGCCGGCAACGGCGCGGGCGAGCAGGGTCTTACCGGTTCCGGGAGGGCCGTAGAGCAGCACACCCTTGGGAATACGCGCGCCGACCGCCTGAAACTTAGCCGGCTCCTTGAGGAAGTCTTTGATTTCTTCAAGCTCTTCAATGGCTTCGTCGGCCCCGGCGACGTCGGCGAAGGTAACCTGGGGGCTTTCCTTGGAGACGAGCTTAGCTTTGGACTTGCCGAACTTCATCACCTTGCTGCCGCCACCGCCCTGCATGGAGATCATCAGCCAGAAGAAGGCACCGATGAGCAACACGGGAAGCAGAAAGCTCAGCACGGAGAGCACCCAGTTGGGCTGTGGCACCTCGTCGGTGAAGCCGTCCTTCGGGTTCGCGGCACTCACGGCGGTGATGATCTCTTCGCCACGCGGGGCCACGTAGTAGAACTGCACCTGAGTGCCGAGGTCGCCGCTGGCCTTGGTTAGCGTGAGGTCGACGCGCTGTTCGCCGTCGACGATGGTCACCTCGGCTACATTGCCCGCTTTGAGAAAGCTCAGTCCCTCCTGAGTGGAGACCTCGCGAAATCCGCTCATGGTAATGAGACTTGACCCCACCCAGACGGCGATGATGGCGAGCACGATATAGAGAATCGGGCCGCGGAGTAGCTTCTTGACGTTCATGGTGACCTTAGGCTAGCGCGCGATTACAAGGGAATGCCGCATGTTCGCCCAAAGGAAAACTTGCGGCAAGGTGCCGGGCGCGGTTAGAGCGCCGCTGCCGGAGCGGTGGAGTACACGTGCGGGGCCAGGATGCCGACCGAACGCAGATTGCGGTACTTCTCGTCGTAGTCGAGGCCGTAACCGACGACAAACTTGTTCGGAATGTCGAAACCGACGTATTTCACGTCGATGTCGACGCGCGCGGCATCCGGTTTGCGCAGCAGCGCACAGATTTCAATGGATGCCGGACCGCGCGTTTTCAGGTTCGCCAGCAGCCACGACAGGGTCAGCCCCGAGTCGATGATGTCTTCGACGATGAGTACGTTGCGACCGGAGAGGTCGGTGTCGAGGTCCTTCAGAATGCGCACGACGCCGCTGGACTGCGTGCCGGATCCGTAGGAACTCACGGCCATCCAGTCCATGGTGATCGGGTGGTGCAGTTCGCGGGCCAGATCGGCCATGACCATGACCGCGCCCTTGAGCACGCCGACCAGCAGCAGGTCGGTGCCGGCATAGTCCGTTTCGATCTGGCGTGACATCTCGGCGAGGCGAGCTTGAATCTGCTCCTCGCTGATCAGGATCTCGGTGAGGTCGCCGTCAATGTCGCGAGGTTCCATGTGAAAGGTGCAGTCCTTTTCTTTAGATGTGTCCAGGCACAGAAAAAATCAACATTCCGCCCTTCCGTACAACTCTAATACCTGGCAGGCTGAGCGCTCCCTGTCCGTGCCAGTGAGTCACGAGGGCTGCCACGGCGAGGGTCTGTCCGCGATCAAGGGCCACAGCGTGCTGCTCCAGCGTGCCGAAGCGAATCACCCGCTGCCGTACCGCGGCCGATTGCGCCGCCAGCACGGCCGCCGCGATCTCGCCGTTCACCCAGTGTGCGTGCAGCACAGCCCGTGCCAGCTGGTCGAGCGCGTCGGAATCTTCCCGCAGGGCCTCGGCCGTACGCGCGAGCGCCACCCCGACGCCCGGGCCGAGTTCACTCTCCAACAGCGGCAGCACGGTTTCGCGCACCCGCACCCGGGCATAGCGCTGGTCGAAATTCTGCGGATCGCTCCACGGTTCCAGACCGGCCTCGGCGCAAAATTGGCGGGTTTGGGCGCGACGGATGCCCAGCAACGGTCGCAGAATCGGCCCGGTTCGCGCCGCCATACCGCGCAAACTCGTCGGACCGGAGCCGCGGGCCAGGCCCAGCAGCACGGTTTCGGCCTGGTCGTCGAGGGTGTGCCCGAGCAGCACGCCGCTGGCCCCGGTCTGCTCCCTGGCAGCGTCGAAGGCCGCGTAGCGGGCGGTGCGGGCCGCCGCTTCCGGACCTGTTCCATCGCTTTCGACGTGCACACTCAGCACGAGGACCGGATCGAGGCCGAGGCGGCGCGCGGTATCTGCTGCCCGTGCCGCGACATCCGCTGAACCGGCCTGCAGGTTGTGGTCGACGATCACCGCGCCGGCCCGGATGCCAGCCCGCTCGGCCTCAAAGGCGGTCGCTGCGGCCAGGGCGAGCGAGTCGGCGCCGCCACTGAGGCCGACCAGAACGAGTCCGTTGGGTGGCAGCAGCGCGCGCACGGCCCGGCGGATATCGGCGGTGGCCGGGGTCAGGCGCGGGCGACGGGAAGACTTCATCCAGTAACGTTATCCGCAGACTTAGAACAAGGGAGAAACAAGGCCATGGCCGAATACGACGCAGTCATCGAAATCCCCCGCGGGAGCCGCAACAAGTATGAGGTGGACCACGAAACCGGTCGGGTCTATCTCGACCGCGTGCTCTACACGAGCTTCATGTACCCCACTGACTACGGCTACTTCGAGAACACTCTCGGCCTCGACGGCGACCCCGTCGACGTGCTCGTGTTGCTCGACTACCCGCTGTTTCCGGGAGTTGGCGTCTCCGTGCGCCCCGTTGGCGTGTTCAACATGACCGATGACGGCGGTTCAGACGCCAAGGTTATCGCCGTTCCGGCCGGCGATCCACGCTGGGATCACATCCAGGATGTCCTGGACATTCCGGAGTACACCCGCAAGGAAATCGAGCACTTCTTCGAGCACTACAAGGACCTCGAACCGAACAAGTGGGTCAAGACCGAGGGCTGGGGCGATGCAGCCGAGGCCAACCAGATCGTCGTCGACGGCGTCGCGAAGCTCGCTGCCGAGGGCCACTAGCCCTCAGCTTCGTCCGTCCCCTGATTGTTCCGGGCCCGGCCGGCCACGTTCACGGTGCGCGGGAGCTGCGCCGCTGCGCGGGAGGCCCAACTCCCGCACACTGGCGCAGGTCCCACGCGACACGGTGCGCGGGAGTTCCAGCTCGACCCGAACTCCCGCGCACTGGCGCAGGTCCCGCGCAAGACGGCACGTTTAAACGGATGCCCGCGACCCCAGCACCCGCGACCCGCGTTGGGCCGAAGCCCTTTTTTCGTTAAGCGGCGGGGCGACCGACGTAGGGCGCAACGGCCCAGGACGACCAGATACTATGCTCGCGTACCGGCGACGAGGGGTTGGGTGCTTCGAGAACCCGGCCACCACCAACGTAAATCGCCACGTGGTAGTAGTTGCCCGGGCTGCCCCAGAACACCAGGTCGCCCACCTGCACCTGGGCGAAGGAGACGAGCTTGCCCTGGCGGGCCATGGTGTTGTACTGGTCGGTCGCAGAGTGCGTTCCGATGTAGACGCCGGCCGCATTGAAGGCTGCTTTGGTCAGTCCCGAACAATCCCACGCGTCAGGGCCTGAGCCGCCGAAGACGTACCGGTCACCGAGCTGAGCCCGGGCGAACGAGAGAGCCGCGTCGACAACGCTCGCGTTGGGCACCGTAGTGGTGTTGCCGCCACCGGCCGGGCTGCTCGGCGCGCTCGGCACAACGGAAGTGGTCGCGCCGGAACCCGAGGCTGAACCTGAGTCCGCGGCGGAGCCCGACCCTGACCCCGCAGCAGAGCCGGCGCCAGTACCAGCACCAGCACCAGCACCAGCACCAGCACCAGCGTCAGCGTCAGCGTCAGCGTCAGCGTCAGCGTCAGCGTCATTCTGCCTTGTCGGCACGGTCGCAGCATCCGCTACCGCAGCGGCGGATGCCTGCGCCTGGGCGAACGCCTCGGCCGCAGCTGCCGCATCCTCGCTGGCGTGAAAGCTACGTTCAGCTTCAGCCGTGGTGTCCTTCAGCAGCGCGAGCTGCTCGAACAGTTCGGTCGACTTGCGTTGCTGGGTGTCATACGCTGCCTGCGCGGCGGCCGCACTCGCTGCGGCGGCATCGAAAGTGATTTTCGATTCCCCGGAGAGGCGTTCGCGTTCATCGCTGGCTGAGGCCGCCTGTTCACCGAGGGATTCTGCCGCGTTCTGGTCCTGCAACGCCTCGGCATAAATCTGCTCAGACTGTTCGCTGAGCTTGCTGGCCGTGCCGAGTTGGCTGAGCAAATCGTCGGCGCTGTTGCCGTTCAGAAACAGGTTGAGCGACAGGCCGTTGCTGCCAGATTTTGCGAGGTGCGCCGCGATCAGGCCGGCCCGCATCTTCGACGTCGCTGCGGTAGCCTCGGCCGATTCGGCTTGCTTGGCGAGGCTGGATTCCCGTGTGGTCGCGGCATCCAACGCATCTTGGGTGATGCGATAGGCCTCGGCTGCCATCTGCGCGGTCGTCACCGCCTCAGCGGCCTCGGTGGCCAAACCGTCGAGCAGCTCGCCGAGCGTGGCAATCTCGGCCTGCTTGGTCGACTCGTTCTGCTTAGCCTTTTCAACGTCATTCCAGCTCGGATAATCGGGCGCAGCGAACGCAGCACCGCCAGCCGCAGCAACGGATGCTGTCAGCGCCGACGCTGCGCCGATCGCGACGGCAGAAAACAGCCGCTTAGATCTGGTTCGAGCTCGTGCGCGTGCGTTGGTGCTCGGTGCAGGGGTGGAACTGTTAGCCAAGTGATGCTCCCCGGTCAGCCATGAATGGAACGGGATTGATACGGTTGCCACCAATCCATACTTCGAAGTGCAGGTGACAGCCGTTGGCGGCGCCGGTCTTTCCGGAACTGGCAATGAGCTGCCCCGCCGACACTGACTGGCCAACACTGACACTGTAGCCGCCATCCCGAATATGGGCGTAGCCGGTCGAGACGTTGTCGCCGTGGCTGATCTTCACGAAGTTGCCGTAGGTGCCGAGGCGCCCGGCCCAGGTCACGACGCCAGCGTGGGCAGCGTAGAGCGGCGCGCCGCATCCGGTGCCGAGGTCGGTCGCGTAATGGAAGCTTCCGCTGCACTGGCCGCTATCGCCGCAAATGGTCGAGCGGGGGCCGTAGCCGCCGGTGATGCGGCCGCTGGCTGGAACGCCCCAGCCGGACATGCTCACCGATCCGCCGGAACCACCACTGCCACCACCGCCACCGCCACCGGTGCGCGCGGCCGCCACTGCGGCCGCCTCTGCGACCCGGATGGCCTCAATGCGAACAGCCTCGATGCGAGCAGCCTCGATGCGAGCACGTTCGGCCACACCGGCTTCATACCCGGCCGTCGTCGTGGCCTGGGTGTCGCGCATAAACTGCAGCTGCTGATTCAGTTCAACGCCCTTGGCTTCGGATTCGGCGAGCGCGACCGCTGCGGCCTCTGCCGCATTCTGCGCGGCGACGAGTGCTTCTTCGGCGGCGATCCGCAGCTTGTCCCGTTCAGACTGCGCGACCTTGGCCTGGTCGCCCAGCGACTGGGCATTGTTGGTGGCGGTCTGCGCCTCGTCATACACGTCAGAACTACGCTCGACCAGTTTGCTCATGTTGCCTAGTTTCGCCAGCAACAGGTCAGCGTCGGCGCCGTCACCATTGCCTTCGAGAAACAGGTTGACGCTCAGGTCGGTGCCCCCGGTGCGGTAGAGCTGCGCGGCGAGCTGACCGGCCTGCTTGGTGGCGGCATCCGCTGTGGCCTTGCTGTCCTCGGCCTGTTTCGCAATGTCGTCTGCACGGCGGGTGGCGTCGTCAAACTCCTGCTGAGCGACCTCGAGTTCGTTGGCGCTTTTGTCCGCGGCAGCCTGAGTCTCTTGCCGCTGCACCTGCAGGCCGGCGATAAGGTTCTCGATTTCGATAACCTGCGCCGCCGCGGCGGTGGTGTTCGCCTTGGCATTCTGCAGGTCCTGCCAGGACGGATAGTCAACTGCCCGCGCCGGGGCGGCCGGACTCACGAGCGTGACTAACAGGGTCATAGCGGCCATGACGCTGGTCAACGCGAGGGTGTGCCTGGGCCACCGATTGCTCGGTCGTAGACCGATGGTCGCAGAATTTCTGGTGCGACCGATCATGCGAGTAGTACGAATCATTGTTTCCCAACGGGCATTCCAGTCGCAGCTTGCACTGCAGCAGACTCTTCAGAGTAACAAAGTGGGCACGTTTCACCCAGTCTTATCGACGAATCTAACCCCCGAAACGGGCCGTGGCCCGCACATTTGCGGGCGCGGTGCGAACTGTCGTTGCGAACTGGGCATGTTGTGAGCGGATGTTCGGCGCGTCGATTTGGCCTTCGTCCCACAAGTCCGTATGCTTACTCTTCGGCAGCCATGAAGTTTGTGGCTCACGGCCCCATCGTTTAGCGGCCTAGGACGGCGCCCTTTCACGGCGTTAACACGGGTTCGAATCCCGTTGGGGCTACGCAAAACAGCACGTGCACACGGTAGTAAATGAAAAACGATAAATAGAATAGTCTTACCACGTGCCTCGCACACAGATTCATAATTTTCACCTCGAGGCCCTGTAGCGCAGTTGGTTAGCGCGCCGCCCTGTCACGGCGGAGGTCGCCGGTTCAAGTCCGGTCAGGGTCGCAAAGAAAATAGCCCTTTCGACAGGAAGGGCTTTTTTCTTAGAAGAAGCGTTTTTAACGCCTCTTTGGGGCCCTGTAGCTCAGTTGGTAGAGCGTTCGACTGAAAATCGAAAGGTCACCGGATCGACGCCGGTCGGGGCCACCACCGCCACTCCCTAGAAGACTCACTTGCGAGAAACTCGGGGAGTGGCTTTTGTATTCCCGGCGCTCGGTGTTAATGCGCAGAGCCTAGGCTCGAATCATGACCACACGCACCGTTCTGATCCTGCTTGATGTCGATGGGGTGCTGAACCCGCGGGTCGTCAACCAGAGGCTCATGCTCGATGCGCCGCGTGCGCTGCTCGTGCGGCAGCTCGCCGCGCTCGGATCCATCGTCTGGGCGACGACTTGGTCGCCCACGCACACGTTTCACCTGACGAAAGACCTTGGACTGTCCTCCCATACCGCGGGCATCGCCTTTCCGCGCAACCTGCACGCCGATCCGTCAGCGCCCGCGCCCACTGCGAAACTCCACTGGGTTGCCCGATGGCTGGCCCGGCAGGATCCGCAGCCCGACGCGGTGATCTGGGTCGACGACATCCTGCGCCAGGACGCCGTCGACTGGGCCACCGCGCAGACGTGGCCCACGCTTCTGGTGCAGCCCGATATGAACAGGGGCCTCACGGACGCGCAGGTCGACGACGTGCGCCGCTTCATCGAAAGCCTGGAACCGACCGACACACCCACCAACCAGAGGAACGAACCATGAACAGCACACCGTCAGTGATCGTGTTCGACGTCAACGAGACCCTCTCCGACATGTCCCCGCTGAGCGGCCGATTCGTGGAGATCGGAGCCCCGGCATATCTGGCCCAGGTCTGGTTCGCCGCACTGCTGCGGGACGGGTTCGCCCTGGCTGCCGCGGGTGGAACAGCAAAATTTTCGGCGATCGGTGCGGAGATTCTGCGCGGAGCCCTCCGCGACGTCACCGTCACGCGCAGTCTCGACGATGCCGTGACCCACATCATGCACGGCTTCGAATCGTTGAGCCTGCACCCGGACATCGCTGGCGGAATCCATGCCCTGAAAAGCGCTGGGATGCGCCTCGTTACCCTGTCCAACGGATCGGATCAGGTAGCGGAGTCCCTGCTGACCAGGGCCGGGCTCCGGGGCGAATTCGAGGCCGTACTCACCGTCGAAGATGCCCCGGCATGGAAGCCGGTACGGGCCGCCTACGACTTCGCCGCGGCTGCCTGCGGAGTGAAACCGGCCGATCTGCTCCTCGTGGCCGTGCATCCTTGGGACATCCACGGGGCAGCCCAGGCGGGCCTGGGCACCGCCTGGCTCAACCGCACCGGCGAGGCATACCCGAGCTACTTCGCAGCACCGGATCACACGATCACCGCCCTTGGCGATCTGGCCCTCCAGCTTTAATAAATCAGAGGAAGGAAACGCGGTTTACGCCTGTCTGCATCCAGAATGGGTACATGAAGGCAATGACGTTACCGAATACTCACTTCCCCGTCTCCAGCATCATCCTCGGGCTGATGCGCATCGTTCCCCTGGCTGACCAGGAGATTCGATCATTGGTTGGAGCCGCCAGAGATGCCGGCATCAATTTCTTCGATCACGCCGATGTGTATGGTGAAACGCCCCACGAGTGCGAGCGACGCTTCGGTGACGCCGTGACGTTTTCGGCGAAGGAACGAGCCAGCGTCGCCATCCAGTCCAAGGTCGGCATTCGATCGGGCTTCTGGGACTTCTCTCAGAAGCACATCCTGCGATCGGTCGACGAATCGCTCGCGGCATTGAAGACCGATTATCTCGATACGCTGCTGCTGCACCGCCCCGATGCCCTCGTGGAACCAGATGAGGTGGCCGCGGCTTTCAACATTCTTCACGATGCAGGAAAAGTGCTCAATTTCGGCGTCTCCAATCACACTCCGGGCCAGGTTGAGCTGCTGAAACGTTCGGTAGCCCAACCGCTCATCGTCAACCAGGTGCAATTGAGCATCACGCATGCGCCGCTGATCGCCGCCGGAATCTCGGCCAACATGGCGGGCCTGGACCAGTCCATCGATCGGGACAACGGCATCCTCGACTACTGCCGACTCAACAACATCACGCTTCAAGCCTGGTCACCCTTTCAGAAAGGTTTCTTCGACGGCATCTTCTTGAACGATCGAGAAAACTACGCCGCGTTGAACGATGTCATTGATGACCTCGCGCGCACCTACGATGCTCCCCCTGCCGCCATTGCCGTAGCCTGGATCACACGTCATCCTGCCCACATGCAGGTCGTGCTCGGAACGACCAGCATCTCGCACCTGGTCGATTCGGCCGCGGGATCTGATATCGCACTCACCAGGGAAGAGTGGTATCGGCTCTTCACCGCTGCCGGACATATCCTTCCTTAGTCAGTCCCCAGCAACTCGTGGCGGTAAAAAATGGATGTCTCACTCGGTCTGCTCACTCTCGTCGCCGTCGTCTGCGCCGCCAGTGCACTCGCTAGACGTCTGAACCTGTCCCTTCCGCTACTCCTGGTGGTCATCGGAGTCATCGGCTCATACCTGCCGTTCATTGCACCGGTAGAGCTGGATCCGGAACTGGTGTTGGTGGGAATCCTGCCGCCACTGCTCTACGCAGCCGCCATCCGCACCTCCCTGGTCGAGTTCCGCACGAACCTGCGTTCGATCAGCCTGATGTCAGTCGGCTACGTCATTTTCGGCACCGTGGCCATCGGCCTCATCGTCTGGTGGCTGATCCCGGAGATTCCTCTGGCGGCGGCGTTCGCCCTGGGCGCGGTGGTAGCTCCACCCGACGCGGTAGCGGCAACCACGATCGCCCGCCGAGTGGGGCTGCCACGCCGGGTCGTTGGCCTTCTGGAGGGTGAGTCGCTGGTCAACGATGCGGTTGCGCTGGTACTTCTTCGCACGGCGATCGTTGCCATCGGGGGCAGCGTCACCGTCTGGCAAGTGGCGTCTGACATCGTTTTTGCGGCCAGTGGCGGTGTCGTGATCGGCCTGATCGCGGCATGGCTTCTACTGCAGATTCGACGACGAGTGCGCAATGTGGCCATAAACACGTCCATGTCCTTAGCTGCTCCATTCGTGGCCTATATTCCAGCGGAGGCGATCCACGCATCTGGCGTGTTGGCTGTTGTCGTGGCCGGCCTCGTAATCGGCACCAAGACGCCCGCCATGCCCGGCGGCGCCTCGCGATTGAGCCAGCGCAGCAACTGGGCCACTGTGCAGTTTCTGCTCGAGAACTCTGTCTTTCTGCTGATCGGGTTGCAGGTGCGCTCAATCATTGAGGCGACCTCGGGCGATTCACTCGGCGCCGCGCGAATCTGGGGTACCTGTGCTGTCATACTCGTCGCGGTTCTCGTATTGCGGCCGGTCTGGGTGTTCCCCGCAATTTATCTGCCTCGGCTGATACCCCGAATACGCAGAGTTGACCCCGCACCGCCCTGGCAGTTGCCCACCATCGTGTCCTGGGCCGGTATGCGCGGCGTGGTCACACTGGCTGCCGTTTTCGCCCTGCCTGCAGACGTCGCACACCGCCCCGTCCTCGTTCTCGCAGCCCTGGTGGTGGTGGCCGGAACGCTGGTTGTGCAGGGCCTCACCCTGCCATCGCTGGTACGCATCCTCGGCGTGCACGGCCCAGATACGCACGCGGATGCGCTCAGTCAGGCCGCCCTAATGGATCAGGCCACCGCCGCCGGGATCGAAAATCTGCGCCAGCATGCCCGCCCCGACGATTCGCCGGAGGTGCTGGCCATGCTCGAACGCCGCACACAAGAACGCAACCGAGCAGCCTGGGAACGCCTCGGACGATCGGAGCTTGCGGACCGCACTCCCAGCAAGCGTTATGTACAGCTACGGCTGAATATGCTCGATGCGGAGCGTGACAGAATTTTGAAACTGCGCCGCACCGGCGCATACGCCCACGAAGTGATCAGTGAAGTTCTGGACATGCTCGACGTTGAGGAATCGATGTTGGACTCCGCGCCAGAGGATGCTGACCGCGACTCGCGCACCGAAACCCGTCCAGACACCGGAGGAGTCCCCCGGGGCGTGGGCGGCTGCGAGCACTTACAGGCAGCCGGTGAGCATCCAGTGCCGCCGGATCCGCAATGCAGCGACTGCGTGCGCGAGGGCACAGCGCCTGTGCACCTTCGAATGTGTTTGACCTGCGGAAACGTGGGGTGCTGCGATTCGTCAACGGGAAAGCACGCAACGAAGCATTTCCAACAGTCCGCCCACGCCACCATGTGCAGCGCCGAGCCACGGGAATCCTGGCGCTGGTGTTACGTTGACGAGCTCCTCGGCTAGCACGTTCTCGTGCACACACCCGGGGAACCTGCCTGCAGGTCAGTGCGGGGTATCGACGAGCTTGAGGCCGACGATGCAGCCGATCAGACCGACCAGCAGGGCGATCTTCAGCCAGGACACGCTGGCATCCCCGCTGATCATGGCCCAGGCCACCGTCAGGGCCGCGCCGATCCCCACCCAGACGGCGTAGGCCGTTCCAATCGGGATCTCCCGCATCGCCCAGGCCAGGCCAGCCATGCTGAGCGCGAGCGCTCCACCAAAAATCACGGTGGGCCACAATTTGGAAAAGCCCTCGGATTTACCGAGCGCCGTCGCCCAGACCGCTTCCAGTACTCCGGACGCAATAAGTACGATCCACGACATGACTAACACTCCTCGGTCAGTCTTGTCGTGTTCCGGGTACTGAGCCATCGTCCGGGGTCGCACTCCACGACCTCCCCTGACCATAAACAGACCGACTGGGCAACGCCTGTGCAGAACCGGCGCGCAGCGCAGAACGGATGCCGCGGCATCCGTTCTGCGGGTCGCCGGCTACCCGACGAACGCGCGGTAGGCGGGGTCGTTGGCACGCAGCACGCGCAGTACGTTCTGGTAGCCAAGCTTTGCGAGGTCGGCGTCACTCCAGCCCCGCCGGGATAGTTCACAGAAGAGGTTCGGGTATTCCGACACGTCGGCCAGCCCGACCGGCATGTCGGGGCACCCGTCGAAGTCGCCGCCGAGTCCGATGTGATCAACGCCGGCCACGCTGCGGGCGTGCTCGACGTGGTCGGCGACGTGCGCAACCGTTACGAGCGGTTTGTCTCCCACCGAGCCTCCGTCTTCCCATCGTCGATAGTCGGCGGAGATGAACGCCGGTACGAAGGTGATCATTTGCACGCCGCCGTTGACTGCCAGCTGGGTGAGAATGGCATCCGGTACGTTGCGCGGGTGCGGATTGAGCGCAAAACACGAGGAGTGGCTGAAGATGAGGGGCAACACCGTGGTATCGAGGGCGTCCTGCATGGTCGCGGCCGAGACGTGTGAGAGGTCGATCATCATGCCGATGCGATTCATTTCGGCAATGACGGCCCGGCCTCGCTCGTTTATGCCGTTGTGGGTCACGTCGCCGACCGCCGCGTCGGCCCACTCGGTTGACGAGTTCCAGGTCAGTGTCAGGTAACGCACGCCCAGTCGGGCATATTGGCGCAGCACGGCCAATGAATTGTTTATCTGGTTGCCGCCCTCGACCCCGAGCAGCGAGGCGATGCGACCGCTGTGCTGCACTCGCTCGACGTCGTCGGCGGTGACGGCAAGCTCGAAATCATCGGGGTACGCCGCGATCATGCGGTAAATGAAGTCGATTTGCTCGAGCGTGGCCTGTACCGAATCGGTGCCGTCGAGGTCGGTGTGCACCCACACAGACCAGAACTGGCCCTGCACGCCGCCTCGGCGTAGCTTCGGGACATCCGTTTGCAGCGTGCTGCGCCCGGAATCGTGCTCGGAGTCGAGCCCGGCGACGGAATAGTCGCGGTGTTCCCGACAGGCCCAGGCGAGATCGTTGTGTCCGTCAACGACGGCAAATTTCGGAATGTTTTCGATCATGGGCACTCTTTCCGCACATCAGTGGGCTCCGTTCAGCCTACGGCCCGCGCCGAGCGGCGCTCCCCTACCGGGAATACCGGATCAGACCCCTAATCCCGCACGCCAGGTGCCGCCAGTACCCTTCATGGCGATACAAACACGGCGTGCGCGGGACTACTTCCCCCAGGGGGAGATTTTGCCCCCCAGTTGAGGTTACAGCGACGCCGACTTGAAACGGGGTAGTCTCTGCCAGTAAGTTGCTGAGAAAGAATCAGCTTCACGTCCGCGCTCTACCGAGTGACAAGTGCCAGCAGCGTCATCTTGTCGCTTAGACCACCTGTTCCCTTAAACCCGACTGCAGGGAATGCACACGTGACACACACAGCTCACCGCCGACTCAGCGCCCGATTCGGCTTCCCCACGCCAGCTTTGACCGCGCCGTTCACGGCCATGACCAGGTCTCCTGTGACGGACTCCCATGAGTGAACCCGACTCCCCCGTACCGATACCGGCACGCACGCCCCTTCCGCGCGCACCAAAACTCCACCTGGTCGAATCCGCTACGCCGGCCCCCGGCGACATGGCGATCGACACTCCGTCGTCCGGGCTCATCTGGGCGCGGCGCTACCGCACCAAGCTCAGACTGACCGATGTGGCCGTCATATTCCTGGCCGTTGGTGTTGCACTGGTATTTCGATTCGGCGTGCGCGGCATTCCGGCTGTGCCCGGATCGTTCAGCGCCAATTATTGGCTCGTATCCCTGCTGATCATCGCGACCTGGCTGGTCGCCCTCGAGCTGTTTCACACCCGCGACTCGCGCGTCGTCGGCGTGGGAGCCCACGAGTACAAACAGGTCGTCAATGCGAGCGCTGTCACCTTCGGCATGCTCGCCATCGCCTTTCTCATCTTGCAGGTCGACATCGCCCGCCTCTTTTTCATTCTCGCGCTACCGCTGGGCATCGTCGCTCTCGTGTTGGAACGGTGGTTGTGGCGCAAATGGCTGCTGCACCAGCGCAGGTTTGGTCATTACCTGGCCCGCGTCATCGTCGTGGGAAATCGTGAAGACGTTGAGTATGTCGTCAGTCAAATCGACACCAAGTCCGGCGCGGCGTACTACATCGTCGGGGCAGCGCTCGAAGACAGCGATAGCGCCGACATAGCTGCTGGCGACCGAATGATTCCGATCGTATCCGACCTCGAGCACGTCGCCGCCGCAGCTGCAGCCATGGGCGTCGACACCGTCATTGTTGCCGGGCAGCCCAGCGGCGGGAGCTCCTACATTCGCAACCTCGGCTGGGACCTCGAGGGCACGTCGGCGGAACTTGTTTTATCGAGCCGGCTGACGGATGTCGCCGGTCCCCGCATCCACTTTCGTCCGGTTGATGGCCTCCCACTGATTCACGTCGAAATCCCGCGTTTCGAGGGCGGCCGACACGCCCTCAAACGCACCCTCGATATCGTCACGACCGGATTCGCGATTGTGGCGTTGCTCCCCCTGCTGGGTGTCATCGCCGCGCTGATCAAGCTCGACAGCGCCGGACCGGTACTGTTTCGCCAGGAACGCTGCGGCCGCAACGGCCAAACCTTTCGCATGATCAAGTTCCGCTCCATGGTGCAGACCGCCGAAGACGATCTGGCCGGCCTCCTCGATCAGAACGAGGCTTCCGGCGTGCTGTTCAAGATCCGCAACGACCCGCGCATCACCAAAATCGGTCGCGTGCTACGCAAGTACTCGCTCGACGAGCTGCCCCAGTTGTGGAACATCTTCGTTGGCGACATGAGCCTGGTTGGCCCTCGCCCTCCTCTTCCCGAAGAGGTGCAGGGCTACGAGACGCACGTGTACCGCCGCCTGTACATCAAGCCCGGTCTCACCGGCATGTGGCAGGTCAGCGGGCGTTCCAACCTCAGCTGGGAAGACAGCGTTCGGCTCGACCTGTACTACGTCGAGAACTGGTCGTTGACGGGCGACCTCATGATCATTTGGCGCACCTTCAAGACCGTCATTCAACCAGTAGGGGCATATTGACATGACCGCAGGGACCGAACAGACTGCGCCGCCCAGCCACAAGCGCCTGACCATAGCAATGATCGGCACCAGAGGAGTACCCGCGGCATACGGCGGATTCGAAACGGCCGTCGAAGAAATCGGGCGCCGCCTGGTCGACCGCGGCCACGACGTCACCGTGTACTGCCGTCGCGCCGCCCAACCGGCGCCAAAAGAGTATCTCGGTATGAGGCTGGTCGAGCTGCCAGCGCTACGGCATAAAACTCTCGAAACCCTCAGCCACACCCTGCTGTCGGTGCTGCACGCGATCACCCATGGCCGTCCCGACGTCGCGTTCGTCTTCAATGCCGCCAATTCTCCCTTTGTTCCGCTGCTGCGATTACGCGGCATCCCCAGCGTTGTGCACGTTGACGGGCTCGAATGGAAACGCGACAAATGGGGCGGAGCCGGCCGCCGCTACTATCGCTGGGCTGAGGAGGTAGCCGTTCGTGAAGCGGATGCCCTCATCGCCGATGCGCAAGGAATTGTGAACTACTACCAGGACGAGTTCGGGGTACCCACCGAACTCATCTCCTACGGCACCAAAATTCTGCGGGATACCCCCACAGATCGGCTCGCCGAGCTTGGACTCCGTCCCGGCGGTTACCACCTCGTCGTCGCTCGGTTTGAGCCGGAAAACCACGTAGACGTGATCGTCGAAGGGTATCGTGCGAGCGGAGCTCGTCTTCCGCTCGTTGTGGTTGGCTCTGCTCCCTACGCGCTTGACCACACCAACCGCATTGCCGACTTGGCAGCGTCGGATTCCCGCATTCGCCTGCTCGGAAGCGTCTGGGATCAGGACCAGCTCGACCAGCTGTACACGCATGCGAGCACGTACCTACACGGGCACTCCGTTGGTGGCACGAACCCGTCACTGCTGCGAGCGATGGGCGCCGGCACCAAGGTGATCGCCTGGGACGTCATTTTCAACCGGGAGGTGCTCGGCTCTCACGGCTCCTATTTCAACCACGCTGACTCGGTCGCAGCCCTGATCGAGGACTCGGAGGTGAACCCCGCCATGGTCGCCGAGGTCGGCCTGGCACTTCAGGCACGCGCAGCGAAGCTCTATAACTGGGACAGCGTCACGGGGAGCTACGAAGGCCTCGCCCGCAGAGTGTCCGTGGGCCACAGTACGCACCAGCAGAGCAGCAGACGCGCCGGCGCGTCAACCTGGAGCCTTCCAGACACCCTCAGTCGACAACCGTCACCAACACCGTCCAGGGGGATCCCACTATGACCAGCGCTCCAGCTCGAACCGTTCGGTCGTCCGAAACGTACTTCGAGACCGTGCGGCGGCTGTCCTCGGCCCAGAAGACGGCCGCCCGCGGGGCGCCGGCCTATTCGATCTACGTGAACCGCCGGGTCGGCCGTTACCTCGCGGCCGGCGCCTATCGACTGGGACTCACCCCCAATAACGTCACGACCATCAGTGCCGTTTTCACCTTTTCCGCCATCGGGCTGCTCGCGATCGTCGAGCCGAGCTGGCTACTCGGCATCGTCGTCTGGCTGCTGCTGGCCATCGGCTACGCCTTCGACTCGGCCGACGGCCAAGTCGCCCGTTTGCGCGGCGGTGGCTCACCGTCCGGCGAATGGCTCGACCATGTGATCGACGCCATTAAAATTTCAACCCTGCACCTGGCCGTCCTGATCACCGCGTTCACCCATTTTGCCCTCAACGACCCGGCCTGGCTGCTGGTTCCGATCGGATTCACCGCGGTCGCGGCCGTGTCATTCTTCGCCATGATCCTAAACGACCTACTCAAAGCCAAGCACGCTCCACTGGCCCCGTTATCGACAGCCCCGCGCACCTTCCTGCGCTCGCTCCTCGGGGTGCCCACCGACTACGGGGTACTCTGCTTGGCCTTCGTCTTGCTCGGCGCTCCGATCTTGTTCTTCGGGCTGTACGCAGTTCTTTTCGTGGCCAATGGGCTCTATCTCGTCCTCGCCCTGAGTAAATGGTTTCGGGATATGACCGCGCTGGCGGGCGCTGGCGCGACCCGGCCGTAGCTGAGCATCCGCTCTAATAGGGCCGCGCTGTCCACCGCTGCGGTGGATTGCCAGTGGAATCCCTCTTACTGGGGGGTGCGCTTCGGGGCAATGAGTGTGAGGTTTGATCAGCTTGACTGTAGTGTGTGCGCAACCGAACGGAGAAATGCTGTGGAACCTATCGACTATCTGAGGACCATCACGAGACGATGGTTGCTCATCCTTATTGTCGGACTGCTCGGTGGCGCTGCAGCGTGGGGCTACTCGGCCACCCTGCCCGAGCAGTATCAGGCCACCAACAGCGTTTTCGTCACGAGCGACCGTGGAGAGACCACGAGCGAGTTACTGCAGACATCCACTTTCACGCAGAATCTTGTTCAGTCCTACGCCCAGCTCGCAACAACACCGACCGTGCTCGGCCCGGTCATTACCCGACTGCGGTTGGATACGACCACCCAGGCCCTCGCGTCACGTGTGACCGCCGTCACGCCGCTCAATACCGTTTTCATCAATATCACCGTCACCAGCCGGTCAGCGGCTGAGGCCGTGATGCTGGCCGATGCTGTTTCGCGGTCTCTGGCCACGACTGTCGAGACGCTGGCGCCCACAGGCCCAGACAACCTGCCGTCGATCTCGGTAAAGACGGTGTCTCCCGCGCAACTGCCGGCCGATCCGTTCGCGCCCAATACCGAATTGATCGTGCTGACCGGCGCGCTGGTTGGACTCATGCTCGGCATTCTCTACGCCTTGGCCCGGGAAGTGCTTGATACCAGGGTCAGTACGGAAAAGGACCTCGACCGGGTCTCGTCCAACCCGCTGCTCGGCATGGTCGGCCGCAAACGACGCACCGACCCAGCGGGCCTGGTCATGCGGGTAATGCCGCACAGCGCACTCGCCGAGGCCTACCGCCGGGTGCGCGCCAACCTCGAATTCATCGACGTCGATAGCCCGCCGCGCAGCGCCGTCGTCACCTCCGCAGTCACGCGCGACGGAAAATCAACGACCGCAATCAACCTGGCTCTTGCCATGGCGGAGCGCTCCACTCGAGTGCTGTTGATCGATGCCGACCTGCGACGCCCGTCGATTGCCGAGCTGTGCGACCTTGAGGGCGATGTCGGCCTCACCACAATTCTGCTCGGTGATGTTGGACCAGAAGACGCCATCGTGCGCTGGTCGGATGGAATCGACGTGCTTCCCTCCGGCGCTGTGCCGCCTAATCCTGGGCAACTGCTCGGTTCGGCCGCGATGAAAACGCTCATGAAGCGCCTGCTCGAGGACTACGACTTCATCGTCGTTGATTCCCCGCCGCTACTTCCGGCGAGCGACGCCCTCGGGCTGTCCCGCCTCACCGACGGTGCCATCGTCGTGGCCCGCTACAAGGCAACCACACGCCAGCAGCTCACAACCACCCTCGAGTCGCTCGAAGCCGTCAATGCTCGCATTCTAGGCGTCGTGCTCAACCAGGTGCGCGAACACCGCGCGGACGTCTATTACGGGCCGCTGACGCCAATGATTGGCGCGTCGACGCCGATGACCGGTCCGATCAACCGGGTCACGGCTACCAGGGCGCCCAAGGCCGCGTTTGATGATTCCGGCCGCCGCGACCCCGAATCGGCGCGGACCAAATAGTGCGCGTCCTCCAGTCGTTTCCGGAGGGCCGCACCACGACCAACCCCTACCTCGTGCAACTCGACCGGGGGCTGCGCCAGCACGTGCAGGTCGACGGATTCTCTTGGTGGCGCGCGCTGACGGCGCCCTATGACGTGTTTCACGTGCACTGGCCGGAGATCCTGCTGCAGGGTCGCACTCCGGCTCGGGCTTTGGCCCGGCACCTGCTGTTCGCACTCCTGCTGACGCGACTGCGGCTACGCCACACGGCCGTGGTGCGTACGCTGCACAATCTGCGCAGCCACGAAGAGAATTCGCCAACCGAGCGGCGCCTGCTGCACGGGTTCGACCGCCGCACCACCCTCTGGATTCGGCTCAACCCGTTCACTCCGCTGCCGGCTGGCACACTCGAACGCACCATCGCGCACGGCGACTATCGCGAGTGGTAT
Source organism: Cryobacterium sp. Y11 (assembly GCF_002929535.1). Classification (GTDB taxonomy): domain Bacteria; phylum Actinomycetota; class Actinomycetes; order Actinomycetales; family Microbacteriaceae; genus Cryobacterium. The sequence goes on along the minus strand of NZ_PJJO01000049.1, from coordinate 41,248 downwards.
GCCGACTACCCCTGCACGTCGACTGTTCCCGGGCGTCTGCTCTATTTCGGCCTCATCCGCCCCTATAAGGGAATCGATACCCTCATCGACTGCTTCACGTCGCGAGCGGATGCCGCAGCTGAGTCCGCGACGTTACGAATTGTCGGTCAGCCCCACACTCCAGAGCTGGCCCGAACGCTGGCAGCCCTGGCAGCCGGAGACCCCCGCATCGTCTTCAGCCTGGGCTACGCGAGCGACGAGACGCTCGCCCGCGAGATCGGCGAGGCCGAGCTGGTCGTTCTTCCCTACCAAGAAATGCACAATTCAGGAGCCGCTCTGTTGGCGTTGTCTCTGGGCCGCCCCGTTTTGGTGCCGCGGAACGTCGTGACCGAGGCTCTGGCGCTCGAGGTCGGCGGCGATTGGGTAGTGACCTACCCGGGAGCACTCTCGCCTCAGGCCCTCACCGACGCGCTTGCCGCCGTGCGCAGCCCGCGCCGTGCAGCGCAGCCCGAACTGTCGGCCCGCTCCTGGCAGACCGGAGTGGCCGCGCATGTGGAGGCGTACGAGTGTGCGGTGCGCGCCGTTCGAGCGCGCTGAGGTCCGCGCATCGAACTCGGTTTTTCTAGCGTGCCCCGACGAACATCCAGGCGTCTGCAGCTAGACGCCCGTCAACCTTCGGCAGATCTGCCACGGCTGCTGCGCCACTTCCTACCCGTTTCTGCAGGGCGTGTACGACCGCCGTTGCGAGGGCTGGAACCCCGGCCCCCGGCGCGACGACGTCGTGCCCGTGCTCGGTGAGCCAGTTTGCGAGGCCAGTCTCCGACGTCGTGACGATATTGCACCCGTGTGCGAGACCCTCGACGATGGGGAGACCTATTTGCTCGCGCCACGTTGCCGTTGGTTGAGACGGCAGGGTGAGTACGCTCGCGCGCCGCAGGTACCCGTGAATTTCACTCCGTGGCGGGTCGATGATGAGCTCTATCGACGGGTCCTGCTCTGCGGCCTGGCGCGCTCGGTCTTCGAGCGCCCCCTTGCCGATAATGGTCAGCCGAGCTGTGGGAATGAGAGCTGTGACGCTCGGCCAGGCCGCAAGCAGGTCGGGAAAACCCTTCCGGGCCACGAGGGCTCCGAGAAAAACCACGCGCGGCTCGCCGGGGCCCGGATCGAGCGGGCACGCACACGGGGCCGGCAACGCCGGAATGACGGTGCTGGTGATTCCAGCCGATGGCCGCCGTAGGGCGACGTCATAGGTGATTCTCGCAGCATCCGTGCCAAAGGCGATGCGATCGGTGTGCCGCCAGACAAACCGCGACAAGCGGCTGTTGGCAAAGCGCCGCAGTCGACCCTCCTCGCCGACGGGGCGAACGAGAGGATTTGAGTTTTCCATGGCGTAGCTGACGATCGTCGCGCGGGGGCCACCGAGCAGGGACCGCGCCTGTAAACCGCGGATGGCCAGGGCACTGCCCCACACGCTGGAGAGCATGAGCGGTTCGTTGATTTCGAGGGTGGTGACCTTCGACCTGGCCAGCAGCCAGGCCGCGCGCACCGGCCCGGCCTGCACGACAGTGAGCCCCTCCACCAGGGATTCGTGGAAGTCGTAGCGTTTCACGCGATAGAGGATGGTGGCCTCTGGTAACACGTGGGCACGCTCAAGATAAGCGCTGCGCAGGGTTCGGTACAACCTTGCCCGCGTGGTCACAATTCGCATCTGGCGTGGTCCCTCTCATCTTCGTTGTCTGGTATCGGACAACTCGTAGTGTGTGCACACTAGTGGGGCGACACGGCGATCAGGTCATCGAAGGTCGCGATCATCGGACTCACCGTGACCGAGGAGCTCACGTAGAGCGCCACCCCGATCGAACCAGCCTGCTGCAGTGCGGCCGTCGAATCCGTCGCGCTGACCTGCCACGTATCGGGGGCAGGCTCGCCCAACTTCCATACCATTGCCTTGAGCGTTGTCGGTGACGTGCCGGTGACTTGCACCCGAAGCTGCAGCTGATCTCCCGCCGCGTAACTGAGGCCAGGTACGGTCAAAGACCGCAGGCTCGACGAGTAACGCAGGAGCTGCACCTGCACAGCCCCAGAGGCCAGCAACTTAGCGCGTGCCCGATAGTCGTTTGTGCCAACCCGACGGCCGATCGCCGTGAGGTAAACAGCGCCGCCCGTCACCGCCTGCTGCACGCCCGTTGTCACGGTCAGGTCGGTGTCAGTGGATGACACGGCGGTCAGGTAGCCGTTGAGCATCCTGCCCGGCGTGGCACGTAGCTGGGCGGTTCCATCAGCTACCGAGTAGTTCGCCGCTGATCCCGTCGTGGTCCACAAGCCGGCGACGTCCGCCGTGCCGAGGCCGGCGGTGATGGCGCGGCTGAAGGCATCCGCTGCGAACGCCGTTGCTGGAGCCGGCGGCGGATCGGTGACCACAACGCTCTGAGTCGCGCTCGCGGTTGCGCCGGAGTCGTCGGTGACCGTGAGCAGGATCTCATAGGTGCCGGCCACCGCGTAGCCGTGCGTTGCCGTTGCTGCGGCTGCGGTTTCCGTCGTCCCGTCGCCCCAGGCCCAGGTATAGGTGCTGATCGTGCCGTCCGCATCGCTCGAACCGGCACCGTCGACGGCGACCGCGAGATCGGTGGCCGTCGCCGTGAAGGCCGCGACCGGGGCCGCATTTTCTTCAACCGGCGGCTCGACCACGGCTGCGGTCACCGTGACCGACTCCGTGACGGCCGATGTGGCCCCGGCATCATCGGTCACGGTCAAGGTAACCTCATATATTCCAGAATCGGCATACGTGTGGCTGGCTTGGACGGCTGTGCCGCTGACGCCATCCCCAAACGACCACGCATAGCTCGTGATCTGCCCGTCGGCGTCCGATGACGCCGCCGCGTCAACTTGCAGCGCCAGGTCGTCGACGGTTGAGTCGAAGGCTGCGGTCGGTGGCACGTTGCTGGCCGGGCTTTCTCCGGTTCCGAGCGCATAGTGCTGGCCAATGACCGCCGGCGCCAGGGCGGTGGAATACACCGCTACCTCGTCGAGCGTTCCGGCGAGCGCCGGGCTGCTCGAGCCCCAGGTGGGGTCGCTGCCAATACGCCAGAACCCCGAGTAGACCTGCGCGGCCGCTTGCGGATTCGTGCCGACCAGGGCGCCGTCCACGTACAGCTGCATGCCAGCGGCGGATTGCACGGCCACCACGTGGTGCCGAACACCGTCGTTATAGGTCGCAGCTGACGTGACCAGGTTGGCCGTACCGGTCCAGGTACCAAAGACCAGTCGCCCGTCATCCTGCAGGTAGACGTGACGGTCGTAGTTGGTCGACAGCCCGGTCTTCTTATTACCGAAACCGATAATTTTTCCGCCCTGAGTTGTGGTCGTGCTGAACCACGCTTCGAGCGAATAGGTGGTCGGGTTCACAAATTGGGTGTCGCTGCTGACGATTCCATTGTTGAAGGTGACCGCGGTGTTGGTCGTTCCCGTGATCAGCGCGGGTGCTCCCTGGGTAACGGTGCCCGAATAGGTTCCGGAGTTGCCCAGCTGGCCGGCATCGCGAGCCATTGTGCCGGCCGTCTCGCCCAGCCGCCAGTACAGGTCGGGTTCGGCGCTGTAGACCGCGGCTCCGTACGCATCGGCGGGCGCCACCGGAACCGGGGAGGTGCGCCCGGAAGCGACGTAGTGGTCGAGTATCTGCTGGCGGCTCAACGAGTTGCTGTAGAGCGCCACCTCGTCGATGTCGGCCGCGACGTATCCGCTCGTCGGCAGGCCGGGCCAGCTCTTCAGGGTGTCCCCGCCGATTCGCCAGAAGCCTTGGTATGTCTGTCCTTTCGTTACGTCGGAACGATGCGCCGCCCGTTTTCCGTCTACATACAGGGTCATGCCCGCTGGGCTCAGGCTTGCCACAATGTGGTGCCATTGCCCATCGTTATAGCTGTCGTTCGTATTGATGGTACGAAGCGCGTTGGGATAGGCGCCGAACCAGATCTTGCCACTGTTGTCCATATAGACGTGTCGGTCGTATCCGGCCGAGCTACCGATGGCTTTATCACCAAAGCCGACGATTTTTCCGCCTTGGGTACTTTCCGTTTTCACCCATGCTTCGACGCTGAAGTTGTTTAGGGGGGCTTCTGCGGTTGTCGTCGAGGCGAACCCGTCGCTCGTTCCATCAAACCGTGAGGCGGCCTGTTCCGGGACGGCTCCTGAAACATTACGGGTCACTCCCGACTTCACATCCAAGTCTGCTCCACCGGTCCAGTCGAACGCCGTTGAACCAGTCTTTTCGCCGAGCGGCCAGTACGACCGCGGCGAGTCTTCCATAACGGATGCTGCATACTCACTCACGCTCGCACCGTCTGCAACCGTGACAGCGGCCACGGCGCCGGTGCGGCTATTGCCAAGAGGATCGGTCACTCGGATGCGATAGTCGTAGCTGTGTCCTGGAGTCAGCCCAGTGTCGCTCCAGCTGAGCTTGGGCCGGTTCCAATCGGTCGACGCTGCCACGATGGTCGCGACCGCAGCACCGTCACGCAGCACCTCGTAGCTGAGGTTCTCGTTGTCGCGATCGAACGCCGTTGTCCAGCTCAGTCGGGCTCCCCCCGGCATAAATGACGCAACGGATGGCACGAAGTCTGCGGCCACAAACGAGGTATTTGTGACCCGCGGGCCTTCCTTGTTCGGGGCGATGGAGCGAGAGGCGAACCGGGCCAGACCCTGCTGACCCTTGTTATTGACGATGGTGAACTCGCCGCCGTACAGCAAGTAGTCCTCATTCGCGGTGATGTTCCACGGTCCCTGACCCTGACCGGTGTATGTGCCGGAATTAATGTCGGGGTAGAAGGCCAGCAGGTCGGGCCGGGGGGTTCCCTCAAAGTTGTAGTACGAGCCACCCGTGCGGTTTCTGGTGATGATTCCCTTCGCTTCCGAGGTGAAGGTCAGCGTGCGGTGAAATGTCCACGGGTCGGTCTGCGGCGGACCGGCAATATTGCCGCAAAAGTGCGCGTGCGAGGTGGTGTAAACGACGTCGCCCATTGGCACGGCCGAATAGGTATCGCCGTGGCAGTCCTCGACCCAGATCAGCGCGCCCTCATCCCAGCTGGCGCGAAACGCGCCCTCAAGCGTGCCACCGGTGCCGAAGACATAGCCGGTGCCGATGACGCCCTGTTCCGAGGAGGTCAGGCTCAGGATGGCGGCGTCCTTGCCGCCATTGCGAATGATCGAGTTCACCTTCCACGGGAGCGACGCGCCGGTGGCGGCATCCGTTGCGGCCATGCCGTAACCGGGATTTGAACTGCCGTTATAGGACGTGAATGCACCGCCGATGACGACCCGGCTTCCATCCGGTGAGACGGTTAAGGCATTGACTGCGCCACCGGCCGGCTGGCCCGTCCAGGTGCCGAGTGCACCGTTAGACGCAGCGAACGAGGCCGTCCTGGTGCGGGCCTGACCGCTGGCAGTCGAGAAGGTTCCTCCGGCATAGACAGTGTCGCCGAAAATTCCCAGCGCCTTCACCGGGGCATTCACGACCGGCTTCCAGGAAGAAACCAGGTCTCCGCTGGCGGTGTCGAAGGCCGCCAGTCGGTACCGAGTCTCCGCACCGACCTGGGTGAAGGACCCTCCAGCAAAGATCCGCGTGCCGTCGGCCGAAGCGACCAGCGCCCGAACGGCACCATTAACATTGGGGTTGAACGTGGAGATGAGCGCTCCGGTGCGCAGGTTATAGGCGAGCAGGTTGTTGCGCACAATTTCGTTGACGCCGCGTGCTGAACCGGCGGGCCGCGAGCGAGTGAATTCCCCACCCACATATACCGTGTTGCCCACAATGAGTTGTGTCCAGGCGACACCGTTGATCTGTGTCGTCGGCAGTGAATCCGCGGCGACCGTAACCGGAGTGCCGGCGTCGATCGGCGCGGAATCGGCCAGTGCCACCGAGGGGGCGATCAGTACTCCCGCGATCACGGCAACCACCGTGGCCACAGCGATCCAGCCGGCCCGTGCCAGTCGCGCTAGTCGCGGCGTTTCGCTAGCCGATTGAGCGAAAAAACGGCGCGAAGGTTCGAGCAAAAGAACAGCCACCAGAAGGCCTCACTTAGGGTTGGGACCGTAGCCTTCGAGTAGCCACCGCACTAGTTCGCAGTATATTGAATCTTTGTCACGTATGACTTCCCCCCTTACGGGGCGACAGTGGGCTACCGCTTGTACTCCTGATAAACCGACCCGACCGAACCGCTCAGCATGCCGGCACCGCGGGCGGCCGTGCGGAGCCCTCTGGCCCGATGGGGCAATTGCCCGATGATCAATCCGGTCAGGTAGCGAGCGAGGCCGCCCAAGACCCGCACGGTGCCGCGAGCGACCATGGTGGCTCGCACGAGCATCCGCTCGCCGTGCGCGGTGTCGTCGAGGTTGATCCGACTCCAGGTATTACCCATGCGGAAGGCGCGCTGCAGCACCCATTCTCGAGTGAGTCGACTGGCCGGGACCACGTCGATGACGATAGCCTCGTCGCACCAGATCATTTGCCCGCCAAGCCGATGCAGCTGCCGGGTGAACAGCGAATCCGAACCGCCGGAGATACCGAACCGCTCGTCGAACTGCAAGCCAAGGCGGCGCACCTGAACGAGATCAAGGAGCAGGTTGTTGGTGGCGGCGAGAGAAACTGGCGTTCCCGTGGCGAATCGGCGGCGCTCAAAGAAGCCACCAGCCCGAATCCACGGTTCGGGCTCCGTGTCGTACCGCGAGAGCACCGGACCGACCACGGCGGCCGGTCGAAAAGTAGCGTAGGTATCGAGAAGCTGCATGAGCCACTGTGCGGTGGGTCGCTCGTCGTCGTCGATGAAGATCAGTAGTTGGGCATGATCTGCTTCCGTCAAAGCCCGATTACGACCCGCTGCGATCCCAGGAATCGGTTCGTGCACGTACCGCATCGGCACGGAGCTATTCGACTCGGCGGCCGCAACCACCTGGTCGCGGGCGCCCCCCTTCGGATCGTTGTCGACGACGAGAATCTCGATCGATCGCGACACCGTGCCTGCCTGGTCTAGGAGCTCGGGCAATAGCTCCTCCAGGTCATGGGCTCGACAGTAGGTGAGGACCGCAATTACTACGCTGGCCTCATCACACGGATATTCTGTGGTCACGACTCCCCCTCTGTGGCACTGGGTACACGAATTGTGCGCGAGCACCGGTTCTCAACACGTACGGTCAGACACGCTGATGGCCCTCGCTCGGCATCGGTCAATTCACGCGTGTGGCGATCAATTCGTCGAAGGCTGCCGTGACCGGCGACACCGTGGCCGTTGACCCGAGGTAGAAGGCCAACCCGACAGAGCCCGGCGCCTGTAGGGCGGGAGTGGCATCCGTCGTGCTGAGCTGCCAGATCGACGGCTCGGTGCCGCCGACGCTCCAGACCTTCGCCTGTATAGTCGTCGGCGCGGTGCCGAAAACCTGCAACCGTAGTCGAAGCTGAGATCCCGTTGCGTAGGTCAGCCCGGCAATGTTTTGCGTTGCCAGGGTCGTCGCACCATGCATGAGCTGCAGCTGCACGACGCCCGTGGCCAGGAACTTGACCCTGGCTCGGTAATCATCGGTGCCGACTCGTCTGCCAATGACCGACGCATAGGCTCCCGAGCCGGTGGCCGCCTGCTGAAGTGCCATCGTCACGCTCACATCGCTGTCAGCCGCGGAGACGCCCGACAAATATCCGTTGACCGTGGCCCCGGCCGACGCCTTGAATCGCCCGGCCCCGTCGCTGACCGAGTAGTTCACCGACGATCCGGTCGTGGTCCACGCGCCGCCGCTGTCTGCCGAGCCGAGTCCGCTGCTCAAGAGTCGGGAAAACGTGTCGGTTGCCACGGGGAGATTGGGATCGACAGAAGGCACGAGCACGGTCTGCGTCGTCGCGCTCGTCGCGGCCGAGTTATCGGTAACCGTGAGGGAGACCGAATAGCTTCCGGCGACGGTGTAGTTGTGCGTGGCCGTTCTGCCGGCCCCGTTCGTTCCGTCACCCCACGACCAGGCATATTCGGCGACGGTGCCATCAGCATCCGTCGAAGCGGATGCGTCCACCGAGACGGCAAGTGGCGACGTCTGGTAGCCAAACGCCGCCGTCGGCGGCACGTTGGCCTGAGGACCGGAGCGGCCCACGGCGTAGTGGTTCGCGATGGATGCAGCCCCGAGTGCGGTCGGATACACGGCGACTTCATCGATGTCAGCGGCGATGTAGTCACTCAGGGGCCGGCTGGTCCAGCCTCTGAGATTGTCGCCGCCGATGCGCCAATAGCCTTGGATCGCGGCTGCGGACGTCGTGTCGGTGCGTTGGGCGGCGAGGGAACCGTCGATGTACAGCGCCATGCCGTTTGCGCCAACAGTGGCGACGATGTGGTGCCACTGTCCGTCATTGTAGGACCCCGTCGTATTGACGGTGCGCAGAACACCAGGTTTGACGCCGAACCAGATGCGGCCGGCATTGTCCATGTAAACGTGGCGGTCGTAGGCGGTGGAGTTTGTGGTGGTGCTATTGCCGAGTCCGATTATCTTGCCGCCACGGTTGGTCGTGGTCTTCACCCAGGATTCAACGCTAAAGTCGCCCCGCGGCGTTTCAAACGCGCTCGACGCTGCAAACCCGGTGGTGGTGCCGTTGAACCGCGAAGCAGAGGCGCTGTCACCGGTGAGAGCGCCACCGACGTCCCGAGTCACACCGGTGGCGGTCTGCGCATTAGCGGCGGCGGCCCAGTCGAAGGCCGTCGTTCCGCTGGCTTCACCGAGCGGCCAGTAGGACGTCGGTGAATCGGCACGCACCGCGGACGCGTAGGCGCTGTAGCTCCCCGCACTGGCGACGGTAACGGATGCCGCCGCGCCGGTCTTCACGTTGCCAAACGGATCGCTCACCCTGACCTGATACGAATACGTTTGCCCGGCGGTCAGCCCGGTGTCTGTCCAACCCATGCTGGGTCGAGACCAGTCGACCGACAGACCAGAGACGGTGCCGACCGACACCCCGTTGCGCAGGACCTCGTAGGTGAGTCGTTCGTTGTCACGGTCGTAGGCCGACTTCCAGCCAATGCGCACAGTGCCGTTTGAGAGGGATTGCAGGTCTGGAACGAAGGCAGTCGCGACGAAGGCCGCGTTGGCCACGCGAGGCCCTTCTTTGTTGGTCGCGGCCTGGGAACTGACGAATCGGGCCAGGCCCTGCTGCCCCTTGTTGTTGACGTTGGTGAACTCGCCGGCGTACAGCAGATATTGGCCGTTGGTCACGACGTTCCAGGGGCCCTGCCCCTGCCCGGTGTAAGTGCCGGTGTTGATCTCCGGGTAGAAGCTCAGCAGGCTCGGTCGAGGTTTGCCGACGAAGTTGTCGTAACTGCCCACGGCGTTCGGCGTAATGAGTCCGGTGGTGGCCATCGTGAACGACAGTGTGCGGTGGTAGGAGCGTGGCGTCGTCTCGACCGGACCACCAATGTTGCCGCAGTAGTGGGCGTGACCGGTGGTGTAGACGACATTCTGGGTCAGCGTGGCGGAGTAGGTATCGCCGTGGCAGTCTTCCATCCAGATGATCGATCCGTCCGACCAATTGGCCCGGAAGGTGCCCTCGAAGTTAGCGCCAGCGCCGTAGTCATATCCCGTGCCGAAGACGCCATCGGACGAGGAGGTCAGGCTCGTGATCCCGCCGTTGATTCCGCCATTGCGGATGAGGGAGTTGACCATCCAGGGCAGGGAGGCGCCGGTGACGGAGTCGAGGGCTGCCATCCCGTAGCCGGGGGTGCTTGCACCGTTGTACGACGTGAAGGCGCCGCCGATAATGACCTTGGCACCATCGGGCGAGACGGTTATCGCGTTGACGGCACCGCCTTCCGGGGTACCTGACCATGCCTTCAGCGCGCCGTTCGCGGCGTCAAACGAGGCTATCTGAGGGCGCGGCTGGCCGCCGGCAATGCTAAATGCTCCACCGGCGAACACGGTACCACCCGAAAATCCGAGGGCTTTGACCTGAGCGTTCAGAACCGGAGCAAACGACGTTACGAGTGCGCCTGTGCTGGCGTCAAAGGCCGCCAGACGGTACCGATTCACTCCGCCCACGGTGGTAAACGAGCCGCCCGCGTAGATTCTGGTGCCGTCAGCGGATGCGACGAGCGCTCGCACCGCACCGTTGGGGTTCGGAGTGAAGGTCGGGATCAACACCCCGGTGGTCAGGTTGTAGGCGAGCAAGTTGGTGCGCACCACCTCGTTCACGCCAATGCCGGAACCCGCAGGTCGAGCCTTGGTGAATTCACCACCCACGTAGACGGTGTTGCCGACGATCAGCTGCGTCCACACCACACCGTTGATCTGCGCGGTGGGCAGAGAGTCCGCGGCCATCGTCACCGGCGTCGCCGAGTCGACAGGAGCAGTATCGGCTACGGCCTGAAGTGGAACCGTGAGAACGGCGGCGACTACCGCGAGAGCGGTCATCAAGCCGAATACACCGGCGCGTGTCGAAGGTTCGCGCCTCAAACTCGGACGGATTCGATTCAGGGGAGACGCGAAGAGAGATCCCACGGAGTTTCCTTACTCGGATGAGGAGCGAGGACGTCGGGTGGTCATCGCATTCAACGGAGTCTAGTGAGATTTTCTCAAGATGGAATACCCCCTATGGGGGAGCGGTTGTCACGGGCGATCAGTGCGGCGCCGGGCCCTCGAACAGCACAATCGGCACTCCGGCCGAGTAATCCACGGCAATCTGCACGAGGCTCCGCCCCTCATTGGGGACATTGAAAACGAAGACGCCGCGAGCGGTGCCCCCCGCAGCGACCTCGTCCGGAAGTGGCACGCCACCGGGCGCGGCGAGTTCGGTGGCCGGCGTCTGGTCGGCCCCGAAATAGAAGTTGACGACCGTTGAGGTCAACGACACCGTTGACGCGGTGTCATTGCGAACCGAGACGGCGAAACGGAGCGACGGCCCGGCGACTTCGCCCGGTCCCCGGGCCACCCCATCGACGGCCTCGAGATCACTGATGCTGAACACGACACCGGGCACGGCCGCTGCCGCGTCGGCCAGGGGCACGGGAGCCAGGATCTGCGGTGGAGCGACATCGCCAGACGGAACACCGATCCCGGCGCTCGGATCGGGAGCGGCCGGCGCGGGAGATGCCGGAGCTGTCGGTGCCGGGCTGGCCAACGGCGCCGGAGTGGTACCTGGCGTTGGGGACGAAGTCGAAGACGGGGACGGGGACGGGGACGGGGACGGGGACGGACTCGTCACTGACGGAGTCGCGGACGCGTCGGCCGAATCGGCGCGCTGCGACGCCCATCCGTTTGCTACCAGCAGAATGACCACGAGCAGCACGAGCAGGCCTGCCCCCACGATCCACCACAGTCTGCGCCGTTGACCCGCACTGTCGGGGCCGGTATCTGGGCCAGTATCGGCGGGGTGGTGCACGGCCATGATCGAACTCCAAGCTAGGGACCCGATCGAAAAAAGCGAATCGAGTGAGACGTCGTTGAGCTATTAATACACGGGTGGGGTTTTCTTTCCAAGGGGGCGTCTGCGCCCATTTTGGGGTACGCGCCCACGCTGTACAGTGTGTGAAACCTGCCGACAATTGATGAGGCCAACACATGCGCATCGCTATCTTGCACGGAAACAATGACGCCTACGGTGCCTCCCGTGTACTCATTCAGGAAATCTCCTGCCTTCTCAGCCTTGGTCACACCGTGGCTGTCATCGTGCCAAACCCCGGACCGCTGGCCGAAGAGTTTGATCAGGCCGGTCTAGCCGCGACAGTCATCGTGGACCCGGGGCTGGCCGTCCTGAGGCTCAGTAAAATCGCAGACCTCCTGCATCCGATTCGTCTTCGGCCGGAAATTGCCGACGCTGACGTCGTGGTCTTGTGGACTCTCGCCCTCGCCGCGTATATCCCCCTGCTGCGCCTGAAACGCAAGAGCTTTTACCTGTCGGTGCACGAACTCCTGCCCAGCCGCTTGGGAAATCTCCTGGTGCGGCTGCTTCTGGCCCCTGGCCGCTTTCCTGTCTGCGCCTGCAGTGAGGCAACGGCGGCGTGGCTCGAGCGCAACGGGGTTGCCCGCACGCGGCTGACCGTGACATCGCCCGTGTTCGACCCGGTAACTACCGTCAGAGCACCGACACTGCACGCCCCGTTCACCCTCGCCGTCGTCGGCCGGGTCAATGGGCGACGGGGCCACCTCGAGGTAGCCCAGGCGCTGCAGTCCCTGTGGCCGGCGGTGCCCTCCCACCTTCCCGTTTCCGGTTCCACGTGGCGCCTGCTTCTGTTCGGCGCCCCCTTTCCTGGGCAGGAGTCCGCTCTCGACGCTGTGATGCACCTGATCGAGAGCGACCCACGCATCGAGTACCGCGGCGAGGCAAAATCCGTAGCAGCCATCGCCGGAGAGATCGATGCTGTTGCCTGCTTTCCCTCCATGCCCGAGTCGTTTGGCCTCGTTCCCGTTGAAGCATGGCGGGTGGGGGTGCGAGCCGCGGGATTCGCCGACGGTGGGCCCGGTGAGGTGCTGCCCCTTGTCGGCGGCATCGCCGTAGCGCGCACCGATGCACCCATGACGGACATTTCGACGGCGATTCTCACGCTAGAACGGTCCGTCCGAGCGCGGGAAGCCTTGCCCGAACCGTCGACGGTCAACCCGCTCTTTACGAAGGAGCGCCGCCTGACGTTGCTGACCCAGGTTCTCAAGCGGGCCGCTGCCCGGCCGACCCGGCTCGCTGTGCGCTCGCGCTAATCGTGCCCGGTGGCCGTGCCCGACTACTCCCGCCCGGCTTTCGGCGCAGGTTCCACGTTCACATCGGGTACGACCTCAGGAACCGGCACGACGTCGAGGTCGGGCACGATCTCGGGCGCCGGCACGACGTTCGCATCGGGCACGACCTCAGGGGCTGGCACGACGTTCGCATCGGGCGCGACCTCAGGGGCTGGCGCGACATTCGCATCGGGGGCAACCTCGGGAGCTGGCAACAGATTCACGTCGGGAGCGAGGTTCGGTTCGGTGGGCACAGTCACGCCCGGTGTTTCCTTGAGGGTGGTGACGCCGAGAGCTCTCTTGGTGGCCGCGTCGCCGGTGACGGTATTACCGAACGGGTCACTCACCCGAATCTGGTACGAGTACGTCGTTCCGGGCGTACGACCGGTGTCGGTCCAGCTGATCGCCGGGCGGCTCCAGTCCACGGAAAGTCCCGTTTGGGTATGCACGACCACGCCGTTTCGGAGCACCTCGTAACGAAGTAGCTCATTGTCGCGATCGTAATTGGAGGTCCACCTCACCGTGACTGTTCCAGCGCTGGGCGTGGTGAGCGTGGGCTTGAAGCTGGCGCCGGTTGCCTTCGGCCCTTCCTTGTCCGGGGCGATCGAAGACACCGCGAAGCGCACGAGCCCCTGCTGCCTCTTGTTATTTACAATCGTGAACTCGCCGCCGTAGAGCAGATATTGAGAGTTCGCTGCCACGTTCCACGGGCCTTGCCCCTGCCCGGTGAAGGTGCCGGTGTTGATGTCCGGGTAGAACGCCAGCAGGGTGGGCCTGGGCTTTCCGGCGAAATTGAAGTAGCTCCCACCCGTGACGTTCCTGGTGATGGTTCCGGTTGCCACCTTGGTGAAGGTCAGCGTGCGGTGATAACTGCGTGGGACCGTCTCCTTAAACCCGCCGATATTGCCGCAGAAATGCGCGTGAGCGGTTGTGTACACGACGTCGCCAACCGGAACGGCCGAATAGGTGTCACCATGGCAGTCCTCGATCCAAACGGTGTTGCCATTAGTCCAGCTGGCCCGGAACGTGCCCTCAAACATAGCTCCGCTGCCAAAATCGTAACCGGTGCCGTAGACGCCGTCGGCATCGGAGGTGAGCGACAAAATGGCACCGTTAGGGCCGGCATTCTTAATGAGCTTTCCGATATTCCAGGTCATACCCGCACCGGAGGTGGAATTCGTGGCCGCCATTCCATAGCCCGGAGTCGTCGCACCGTTGTAGGACGTGAACGAACCACCAATAACAACCCGGTCGCCGCTTGGCGAAACCGTCAGTGCCTGCACCGCACCATCGGGAATCTTGCCTTTCCACGCTCCAAGCGTGCCGGTCGAGCCAATGAACGAGGCGATCCTCTGGCGCGACTGTGAATTGGCCGAGGTGAAACTCCCCCCAGCGAAGACGGTGCTCCCCGACGCGCCAAGTGCCCTGACTGTACCGTTGGCTGTTGGCTTCCAATCAGACAGGAGTGCCCCAGTGTCCGTCGCGAAGGCGGCCAAGCGACTTCGCGCCACGGCACCGACCTTAGTAAAGGCTCCCCCGACATAGATGCGCAATCCGTCTGGCGAGGCGGTGATCGCCCGCACGGCACCGTTCAGACTGGGATTAAATGCCGTCATGACACCGGTCGACAGGTTGTACGCCATGAGATTATTGCGCGTGACCTCGCTCGTACCCGCCGAGGCTCCAGCGGGCCGCGCGCGCGTAAACTCACCGCCGACATAGACCGTGTTTCCCACGATAACTTGCGTCCACACCACCCCGTTGATTTGGGCAGTAGGCAAAGCATCAGCCGATACGGTTTTAGGGGTGGATGCGCTCGGCGGCGCCGTGTCCGCTTGAGCCGCCCCTGCGCCGAAAACGATCGCCGTAGCAACTACTGCTGCGGCGATGATGGTTACTACCGGAGACCGAAAGCTCGGCGCCATAAGAGAACCTCTACTCAGTTTGGATGGCGACCTTCGGGTGGCCCCCATTGTGCAGGAATTATACTTCGACTCGTAATTTGCGCTACGTGTACCAAGAATCAATTGCCTACCCAGTTCAGATGGAGGCGGGCGCGAGCGCGGCCGTCGCTTGGTCGTTCGGCCACCCCTAGTCATGCCGCCGGAAAAAGGTTAGGATTTCTCACCACCTCTCTTACCCGAATCCTGTTGAAGCTCGCGCTGCAGCCTGAGAGAAATCTGAGCCCCAGTGACCCCCAAGCACCCCCTCACTAGCCAGCTGCCAGAAGACCGATCGATCCACTCGATTTCCCCCTCGCCAACCACGACGGAGACCAACCGGCCCGGCTCAGCACAGTCCGCTGGTGATCAGTCTGCTCGGCGATTCTCGGCCCGTCAGAACGGCCTGCGGATCGGATACGCCGCCGGCGGGTATGACCTTTTCCACGTTGGACACCTCAATATTCTCAAGCACGCCAAGAGCCAATGTGACTATCTGATCGCCGGTGTTGTGTCCGACGAGATGCTCCAGCTCACCAAGGGCGTCACCCCCGTCGTACCGCTGGTCGAACGTCTCGAAATTGTTCGCCACATCTCCTTTGTGGACGAAGCGGTCGCCGAAGTCGTCGAAGACAAGCTCGACACGTGGCGCGACATCCGTTTTGACGTGTTCTTCAAAGGCGACGATTGGCGAGGCACCCCGCGCGGGGTGCACCTCGAGAGCGAGTTCGCGGCCGTCGGCGTTGCGGTGGTGTACTTCCCGTACACGGTCAATACCTCCAGCACAATTCTGCGTCGCGCACTCGACGCTCTCATCCGCCCCGATGCGGTCGCTCTGCGACAACCGCGCACGATTGTCCCCTAACCGTCGACGAGCAATCATCAGACGAAAAGAACGGGTTCCTCGACCAAGGAACCCATTCTTTTCGTCTGATCGGGTGAGTCATCCGGCGCGCACCTGAACCAGGGCGTCGTCGGGGGTGTAGTAGTTTCGCGCCATGGACACCTTGGTCGATGACGGTGCAATCACGGCGCAATCGTCGACGCGGGTGTTTCGGCCAAACGAGTTATCGGAGATGACAACACCCTTGACCGGCCCATGGTCTTTTTCGGCAATATTGATGGAACATTTACCGCCGTCGGCGATGTTATTCGTGAAGGTCAGATCTGCCACGTCCCCACGGTCCTGGGTGACCTGGACGGTGGCATTCCAGGCGCCGCTGAACCTATTGCCATCGATGCGAATGTTGGAACCTTCCTGAATCTGAATCGAGTCATCATGGCTCGGTGTACCGCCATGGTTCGGGTCCCGTTGGTAGTGAAGATTGTCGTGCAGCCAGGAATCAATAATGTCCACGTTGCCGCCAGTGAGATGGATGCCGTCAATCACGCCGTGAATGTTCAGGCGGGTGGCTTCAAAGTTGTAGCCGTAAATACCTTGCATATGGGGCGAGGGCGTTGAGGGGAACAATTCCGTGTCGATAATTTTCAGATTCACAAACCCTCCGAGGTTTCCGATCAGAGCCATTGGCCCGTTGAGATCCCGCCCGCGCACGATCGAGTTCTCGATGGTCACATTCGGCGCCTCGACAATGATCATGCCCCGAACGTCCAGGCCGCTGATGATCGTTCCCGGTTCGGTGATTCGAAGATCACCGTCGTGAATGGTCAGGGCGGTGCCAGCGGGGACTCCCGTGTTGCCGGCGTTGGGCGCGCCAGAATCAGCGACGATGGGTGTGGGGTCAGGGGTTGATATGGGGTCGGGAACTGGAGTGGGGGTTGGTACTGGAACCACGATTGGCGCGGGAATCGGGTCTGGAATCAGAATCGGGACGGGCGCCGGGTCGGGAATCAGAATCGGCACCGGGGTAAAAGTGGGGTCGGGGAGAGGAATCGGCGTGGGAGCAGGATCGACGGGCACCGGTTTAGCCGGGAATAGCCAGGCGATGAGCCACTCCCACTCGCCCCGGTCCCACCCGGCGGTGGAAGACGCAACCGGGGCTGTGTCTGTGCGCGCGTCGAGAGGGACCCAGTCGACGGACGCGTCAACCGGCAGCCCATCGGCCGGCGCGGCGTGCGGTCCGTCAAGGATTGACGTGGAGTCCCCCACCGCGGCAGACACCGCTGCGTGGGCCTGGTTGACTCCCAAGCCGATGCCGGTCAGTCCGATAACGACGACCGCTGCTGCTGCTGCTGCACGCGCCAGTCTGCGGGTGGCGCGGCGACGCCTTCTGGTCGCGGGCACACCCTCGTCGACGGGTCGGCCTGTGGGTAATTTCGACTTGTTTCCTCTTGCGCGATTTGGCATGGAGTCATTTCGTGTCGTGCACGCTCGGGTACGCGCGTGAGGCAACCGTAGGGAGTCACCGATAGTTATTCGAGTGTTACCGGAAAGTGAGAAAACGTCAATGTAGCGCCATGGACTTTTCGCATCGTTACCGCCGCCTCCACACCCTCCAGCCGCTAAGCGGATGTTTCGGTTTGCTCAGCCCGCACGGCCCTGCTCGGCAGCGCTACCCAGGAGGTAACCGGCACGGTGAACACTCCCGGCACGGCGGCGAATCGTCGGTAGACGGCCAGGGCGAGCAAGATTGCCGCGCCGCACAGCAGCAGCGGGAGCGCCGTCGCGACGCCCTCCGGGAGCGTCACGCCGCCAGCCAGGAGGATCGCAGCGAAGGCCGTCATAGGAAGGGTATGCACCAAATAAATGGGCAACGTGTGACTGCCCAACACACGCACGAAATCGAACAGCGGAGTGCGAGACAAAACGACGGCCACGCTGATTCCCACCAGAACTGCCAGGATGCTCACGACAAGCAGCACGAACGGTACCCGCGTCAACGACTGCTTCACCATAATCAGCACAACGCTGCCGTAAACCCCGCACAGCACGGCCACATGCCACAACCGCAGCCGCGGAATCAGGCGCCGAACGCGCGGACCCAACCAAATCGCCGCCAAGAAAAATACCAGGTAACGGCCCATCTTGTCCCACGGCGTGGCGGTGTGCAGAATCTGCGACCCGAACAGCACGGCGAGCGCCCCCGTAATAGACATGACAATGAGCGGATGCCAGCGCCGAGTCAGCCACGCCACGGTAAGAAAAATAGGCAGGGCGTAAATAAACCAGAGGTTCGAACTCGGCCGAATAAATAGGGTAACCAAGTCGGTCCACCTGGCATTGGGCCCGTCGGGGCCGATCGGCGGCAGGGCCAGCAGGAAAAGGGTTTGGGCGGCGACCCAGACCGCGTAGAGATACAGCAGCAGGGACATCCGCTTACGAAACAGCTCCCAGTATGGCAATCGAATGGCCTTGGCCGCGAGGATGCCGGACATGAAGAAGAACAGAGGCATGCGGAAGGTGTCCAGCAGCGGGTTGAGCGGCGCCATAGCACCAGCCAGACCGACCGCGTCAAGGTACATGACCGCGTGATAGAGCACAACGAGGGTGATCGCGATCCCCTTTGCCACGTCGATCCAAGCCTCGCGTGGCGTTCCGCGAGCGGCGAACACTGCTGAGTCAGTCACGGGGCGCGGTTTCATGAGGCCTACCGACGGGGACCGGACCTGCTACTTTGCGCCGGACGGGTTTCGTTACTGCGGGAACCTTGGGAATGAGCGTCAGCGCAAGCACCAGGATGAGCAGTCGCGCTGCGGTATAGAGCGGGCCGAAGAAGAACATCCACACGGTGTTCACGACGAGAAAGAGCAAAATTCCACTGGCCCGATTCGCGGCCACTGCCGCTCCGATGCCGCGCAGCACCAGAAAGAGGATGCAGACGGCCAGCACGACACCGGGAATGCCGAAGCGCGCCCACAGGTCGCCGAGCACCGAATGAAGTTCGATGTTGCCGCCAAACATGTAGTTTTCGACGTAGCCGTTGTTGGGCGCGTAGTTAATCGACTCCATTCCCGTCTTCGCCGCGAGCAGATCGGTGGGATTCAGCAGCGTGCCGGCCCCGAACCCGTATGGCTGGTGGGCCATCAGGGAGGCCGTGGCGGCCAGCTCCGGTCGCCCACCCAAAATGAGCGACCCCGCGGTGTTGAGCTGGTCGACGGTGCGGGCGCGCGTGGCTTCGCCCAACAGCCCCGCGACAATGGCAGCTTGCCCCAGATAGTACACGACGCCCGCGAGCACGCCGATGGCGACGATAACCCCGGCGCCCGATCTTTTGCGCAGGGGACGAAGTCGACTGGTGGGCCGCATTTGCCAGGCCACGAGCATGGCGGTCAGGAGCAAGATCGCGAAGGAAGAACGCGCATCGGTGATCATTGACACGACTGTCAACCCGAGCACCGCAAGCAGGTCGAACCATCGACGATCAAGGATGTGCGCGATGGCAAGGATAACCACCGTCAGCGCGAAGGAGAATCCAAAACGCCACGGATTCTCATAGAACCGGGCGTTGTCTGTGGTTACTCCACCGAGCAGACCGAGCCCAAACCAGAGGGCCACCCACGAGTCGGGCAGCACGCTGCGGGTCCAGAGTACGAATCCGAATGAGCACAACAGGCCCACGAGTCCGATGGAGTTGCCAGCCAGTTCGCTCACCGCGATGACGTGGTTTGGGGCGGCAAGCACGGTCAGCCAGATGCCAGAGCCGACGGCGACGACGCCGATCAGCACGAGGGTGAGCGCGCCCCGATATCGGCCCAGCGCCGGCAGCCAGAGCGGAAACAGCGCGGCGGCCGCCAGATAGCCGACGGTGATGCCGATCGGCAGGTCGAGGCGCAGACCGATGAGAACCAATACGACGACGGCAATAATCTTGGTCGAGCGCGGCACGCGTTGCGCGGTCGATGGCACCCGCTCGTCGTCAGATTTCGCGTCGAGCGGCACGGGCCGTTCGAGCGTCTCGTGTGCGCTCGTGTGCTGTTTTGTCACGGTCTGTTTGGTCGTCTCACGCATATAGGTCGTTCGGCCCCGCACCGGGCCGCGCCCGAAACAATTCGAGTATTGTTCATGCCGCGCGACCGCATCGGCCTAACAGTAGGTCCATGTGGGCACGGGATCAAGGCCGACGCCGGGTCAATTCGCATGCCGGTTCCCCCCGATCGGGGGTCGCCCCCTGCTGGCATGCTGCGTGTACAGTGGCGTTTTCACGTAGACATTGACCGCGAAAACGGAAGCAGATTTTGGTGACACACCGAGTAAAAAAACTCCTGGTCGATCTGGCGAGTGACCCGGTCGACGTCGCGGACAGAATTCGAGTCAAGCTCCTGCTGGCGCGGCTCCGGTTGGTGAATCGGGTCAGTCGACGCCCGGTGACCGGTCGTGGTCTGGCAGCCGTGAACCTCACCTCGTTTGGGCACCGCATCGATTCCGTGTACTACGCCGTGGAATCCATCGCCGCCGGGGCGGTGAAACCACGGCGCCTCATTTTGTGGCTGGACGACGAAAAAACACTCGCCCAGTTGCCCGCCCAACTCGTACGCTTGCAAGCTCGCGGTCTCGAAATTCTGCCGTGCCCTGACTATGGTCCGCATAAGAAGCAGTACCCCTACGCCCTGACGGAGGCACAGCTCCCGCTGGTCGCTGCCGACGACGACGTGCTCTACCCGAGAGTGTGGCTGGCAGAACTGCTCTCAGCGGCCGCACGGCACCCGGGCGATGTCTGCGGACAGCGGGCACACACGATTGTCTTCGAGGGCGATGCGGTCGCCCCCTACTCCCGATGGGCGCGCGCGAGCAGTACGGAGTCCAGCTTTCGCCGACTCTGCACGGGCGTCTCCGGAATCTACTATCCGCTCGCACTGCTGAACGCCTTGCGGCTCGAAGGCGAGGCCTTCCAACAGTCGGCCCCGCGCGCCGACGACCTGTGGGTGCACGCTGTCGCGGTTCGTCACGGCATTCGCGCCCGCCAGGTTGGCCAGCACCAAGCCGAATATCCAGCCATTCCGGGCACCCAACGAGGCACGCTCTACCGGCAGAATGTGGCGGACGGAGGCAACGATACCCAGTGGGCCGCCTCGGTCGGCCTAGCTGAAATCGCACGGATGCGCCGCGATGATCCCCAGGACTTCGGCCCTCTTCCCGGGGTCGGTACGGTGGCCGTTGATGGCGGCTAACCGGCTGCGCAGAGCGCCCGTTCCGGCCCCTTCGGCGTCTAAACCGGGTGCCCGTGCGGGTTCGGTCTCCCGCAATATGAGCATTGCCCTCATCGGAAACGCCTTCCCTCCGTTGGTCGCACTGTTCTCGGGGCCGATCCTGGCCCAGTCGCTCGGAGTCGACGGACGCGGTGCCGTGGCGGCGGCAACGGCGCCGCTGGCTCTGATCGTCACCCTGGCTACGTTTGGAGTGCCAGAGGCCGTGACCTGGGCGATCGCGAAGTCGCCGGGCCTGGCACGGAACGCGGCCAGCCGCGGAGTACTTATTCTCACGGTGGCGGGAATTCTGGCCATGGGCGCCGTACTCCTCTCGGCCACCTGGCTGAGCGGGAATGATCCGACCGTGCAGCAGCTGATCCTGGTTGCCAGCCTGGCCATCGTGCCCAACCTGCTCGTCGGGGTGTTCCGCGGCGTGGCATCCGCTACCCAAAGCTGGCGGCTCGTGGCGATCGAGCGGATAGTGACCTCATCGCTGCGGCTCGCCGTGCTGGTCCCGTTCTGGCTCACCGGCACGCTCACGCCCTTGGTGGCGACCATTACCGTCGCGGCCATGCCCGTACTGGGCCTGTTCGTTTATATCGGACGTATGCGCAGCCTCGATCCGCGAGCCGCGGAGGTGCCCCAGCAGGCGCGTGTCTCTGGTCTGCTCAACTACGGGGTGCGCATCTGGGTCGGGTCGCTATCGGGCATTCTTCTGTCCCGCCTCGACCAGGTGCTCATGACGCCGTTCGCCGGCACCTATCAGCTGGGCCTCTATGTGGTCGCGGTGAGCGTGAGCGAACTGCCACTGATCATCAATCAGGCCGTGCGAGATGTCACGTTTGTCACCGATGCTGCGGACTCGGTCGACGCCCGGCTCAGCTCGTCCGCGCGCATATCAACCTTTCTGTGCGCCACCGCCGCACTTTTTCTCGGCGTGACCATGCTGTGGTGGATACCATTTCTGTTCGGCGACGGATTTCGGCCGTCCATCCCGGTCGCCGCCGTGCTGCTGGCCGCTGTCGTGCTGGGCACGCCCGGTTCAATCGCCGGTTCGGGGTTGAGCGCCCGCGGACGCCCGGGATTGCGCAGCATATCCCTCTTGGTCGCCTGTCTGGTCAATATTGCGATGCTCATCCTGCTGGCCCCAACACTCGGTGCCATGGGGGCAGCCCTGGCCACACTGGTCGGCAACGTGCTCTCGAGCAATCTCAACCTGGTGTTCCTGTACCGAACATTTGGTATCAATCCGCTGCAGTTCTACGGGCTGCGTCGGCACGACTTCACCACCCTGGCCCGTTTCATCAAGCGGATGACCGCCCGGCGCCGCCGGACGGTCTCAAAGCCAGCGGGCTAGCTTGCGAAGCGGTCGGTGGCCTCGATGATGGCGTCGAGGATGCCGGGCTGGTCGAAGGCGTGGCCGGCGTCGGGGATCAGTTTGAATTCTGCCTCTGGCCAGGTCTTGTGCAGGTCCCAGGCGGTAAACGCCGGGGTGCACATGTCATAGCGGCCCTGCACGATGACGCCGGGGATGTCGGCGAGCCTGGAGGCGTTGTCGATGAGTTGGTTCGGGGTGAACCAGCCCTTATTGGCGAAGAAATGGTTCTCAATTCGGGCAAACGCCACGGCGAATGCCGGATCGGAGAAGTGCGCGATTTTGGCCGGCTCCTGCAGCAGGGTGATGGTGGAGGATTCCCAGGTGGACCAGGCCACACCGGCACGTTCGCGCACGAACCGATCCGGGTCGTGCAGCAAGCGGCCATAGGCCTCGATCAGATGGCCGCGTTCGTTTTCGGGAACGGGCGCAATAAACGATTCCCACAGGTCGGGGTAGATCGCCGCTGCACCACCCTCGTAGAACCAGTCGAGTTCGATCGGGCGCAGGGTGAAGATGCCGCGCACGACGAGCTCGGTGACCATGTCGGGATGCGTCTCGGCGTAGGCGAGCGCGAGGGTGCTACCCCAGGACCCGCCGCAGACCAGCCAGCGGTTGATGCCGAGATGCTCGCGTAGTCTCTCCAGGTCGGCCACGAGGGTCCAGGTAGTGTTGACACTCAGGTCAACGTCTGGCTCACTCGCGTGCGGAGTACTGAGGCCGCAACCGCGCTGGTCGAACAAAATGATGCGGTACTTCGCCGGGTCGAACACGCGACGCTGATCAGGGCTGGACGCGCCGCCCGGACCGCCGTGCAGATACACCGCCGGCTTGCCATCTGGGTTGCCAGAGGCCTCCCAATAGATGGTCTGATTGTCACCAACATCGAGCATGCCGGTCTCATAGGGTTCAAGCTCGGGGTAGAAGGTACGCATGCGTTGAGCCTATTCCTCCGATCATCGGTTGAAAAACTCCACTCGATCATCGCAGGAACAAAGCGATCGACACGTGCGACGATAGATCATGGCGAGCACTTCTCTTACTGATGCCGAGCTCCGGCACTTCGCCCAGGCTCTCAGGGATCAGCGCGACGTGACCGGGACCGAGCTGAACCGGTTGGCGGAATCGCTCACGAGCGTGCGCGAGGCCAGGAGCGACGGGTCGGCCGACGATGAGCACGATCCAGAAGGTCCTACCCTGTCGAGTGAGTGGTCGCGAATTGTCGGTGTTCACGGCGAGTTCGACGAGAAAGTCGCTGCAATCGATCGGTCACTGGCCCGAATTGTTGACGGGAGTTACGGTACGTGCATCCGCTGCGGTACACCCATCGGGATCGCCCGGTTGTCTGCCCTTCTGACGGCAGAGCTGTGCATCGACTGCGCCAGGGCAGTCGAAGGCCGCCGTCGGTAACGCAAGCCGTATCACTGGCCGGCGAGGCCGAGTTCGTAGGCCAGAATGACCGCCTGCACTCGGTCACGGACGCCGAGTTTGTGCAGGATGCGGCCAACGTGGGTCTTCACCGTCGACTCGGAGAGAAAGAACCGCTCGGCAAGTTCGGTGTTAGAAAGCCCCTCGGCGATGGCCAGAAAGACCTCGGTCTCGCGCTCGGTCAGCACCGCGAGTCGTGCCGATTGGCCACCAACGTCGTTCCCGGGCAGCCTGGTACCGAAGAGGTCGAGCAGTCGCCTTGTCACGCGCGGTGAAACGGATGCCTCGCCAGAGACCACCGTGCGGATCGCCGCGATCAGTTCCCCCGGCTCGGCGTTTTTCAGCAGGAACCCGCTCGCACCAGCGCGCAGGCCACCAAAGGCGTACTCGTCAAGATCGAAGGTGGTGAGGATGATGATGCGGGTTTCGGGCTGGGCCGCCATGATTTGCCGGGTCGCGTCGATGCCGTCCAGCCCCGGCATGCGCACGTCCATCAGGATAACGTCGGGATGCGTGCTGTCGGCGAGGGCGATCGCCTGCGCCCCGTCGCTCGCTTCGGCGACGACGGTGAAGTCGCCTTCGGCCTCCAAAACCATTCGAAAACCGACCCGCAAGAGGGCTTGGTCGTCGACAAGCATGATGCGAATCGGTGCGGTAGGGGTGGTCATTGCTCGTCCTCGAAGTTCAGAGTCGCGTGTACGCGCCAGCCGTCGTGGACTCCCGGCGCCGCCTCTAAGGTTCCGCCGTAGATCGCTACCCGTTCCTGCATTCCGATCAGGCCGCGTCCGACACCGCGAACGCTGGCCACTGCCGGCTCTCGGCCATTGTCGCTGATCGTGACCTGGGCGGCTCCTGGCGAACAAATCAGGCTGACGATCACCCGGGTCGGGGTATCCGCATAGCGCAGTACGTTGGTCAGCGACTCCTGAATGAGTCGAAAGACGGTCAGCTGCACGCTCGCGTTGCTGGGCTCGCGCCCGCTGCGTTCCAACACGACCGGGAGCCCGGTCGACCGGAATGATCCGACGAGGTCGGCGAGTTGGTCGATGCCCGGCTGCGGAGCGCGCGGAGCCTTATCGGTGTCCACCTCGAGCACTCCGAGCAACCGACGCATCTCGCTCATAGACCGACGCCCCGTGGCCGCGACATCGAGCATCGCCGCGCGCGATCGCTCCACGTCTTTGGGGGCGATGGCGTGGGCACCGTCGGCGAGCGCCACCATAACGGAGAGGCTGTGGGCGACCACATCGTGCATCTCACCGGCGATGCGCGCGCGCTCGGAGATTCGAGAGAGCTGCGCCTGCTGGTCGCGTTCGCGAGTCAATTGCGCCGCCAGGTCGAGCAGCGACGCCACATAGCGTTTACTGTTGCCCATGTTCACTCCGACCAGAGTCGCGGCGAGCAGCATGATCACCACCTGGCTGGCGACCGTAAGCCAGTGGATCTCGGCCGGATCGTCGGTGAGCCAGGCAGCCAGTCCGGCCAGCATTACGGATGCGCCGAAGCCGCTCCAGGCGCTGCGTACGTCGGAATACACCGCGACCGCATAGAGCGCCAGAAGCTGCGCGATCAGGTGCACTTCACCATAGTCGGCAAAGGTGAACAGGCCGATCCACGTCAGGACCAGGACGAGCCGCGGCATCCGTCGGCGAACGAACAGGGCGGCGGCCAGCAGCAGCATGATGCCGGCGTTGAGCGACACGTCCGCCAGTGGAGCAGGGTCGTCACCCCGCAGGTTCAGTACCAGGGTGAGTGCCATCGGCACGATGTAGATCGCAGCGACGAGGCCGTCGGCCAAGTGCGGATGCCTGGTCCAGAAGCGCCGTACCGCCCCGGGCGGGGTGGGCAGACGCATTTCTCCCCCCGGCGCCAGTGCGCGCCCGGGGGGAGAAATGTTACGGCTCATTCTTCGATGGTACGGGTCAGGCGTCCCGGCGCTTGAGCAGCAACGCGGCCACGCCGAGGCTCACGGCCACCCAGGCTAGGACAACCAGGAACGCCTGCCAGGATTCCATGGTGTTCGGGTAGACCATTTCCGAGCCCGCCACGGTGAACAGGAGCGGCACGATGTCATTGACCCATTCCACCGCCAGCGAAAACAGACCGACAACGGTGGGGAGCAGAAGAAGGATGCCGAGCGCCGTGGCAATGCCGCCCGCACTGCTGCGAACGATCGCGCCGATTCCGACGGCGAACACCGCGATCAGCGCGAGAAACAACACGTTGCCGAGCAGCGGCAGCAGCACATCAACGTCAAACAGGCTCGCGGTAATGTCCTCGGCGCCCAGTCTGGGAATAGCCACCAAGAAGGATCCCACGACGCTGACCAGGCCGATTAGGAAAGTGAAAACGAACAACACACTGACCTTGGCCCAGAGTGCCGCCAGACGATTCGGGACTGCGGTGAGGGTGGACTTGATCATGCCACTTGAATACTCACCGCTGATCGAAAGAACGCCCAGAACGGCGACGATGAGTTGGCCGAGAACCAAACCAGAAGTGGAGGCGATCACGAAGATCTGAGCGTCGTCCATCGGCATTGCGGCGCCGGTGGCCGGATCGAATCCGGCCGTGGCTGACAGCGCAAATGACATGAGTACTGCAATGCCGATCGAGGCGACGATGACGAGGGAATAGGTCCAGTAGGTGGAGCGCAGGCTCCACAGTTTGATCGTTTCGGATTTCAACAGGCCAATGAAGCTGAGGCCGAAGCCCGCCGACACAAACGTTGTGCGGGCCGCCGACTGCTGGGTGGGTGTTACGGTACTCATCGAGAGACCTCCGCTTCGGTGTGAGAGGACGCATCGCCGGTGCGATACTCCACTTCATTCTGGGTGAGTTTCATGTAGGCGTCTTCGAGTGAGGCGCTCACCGCAGAGAGCTCGTGCAGGGAGATCTGGGCGGCGGCGGCGCGATCACCAATCTCGTTCACGGTCAGTCCGCTGATCTCGAGCACATCCTGCTCGATGTTGATGATCGTGACATCGGGCTGGGCGAGCAGGGTGGCGAGTGCTGCGGTGTGTGGGGTGCGCACGCGAACCGTGTTCTGCGCGGCCGAGGAGATAATGTCGGCGACCGAGGCATCCGCTATCACCCGACCGCGGCCGAGGACGATGATGTGATCGGCGGTGAGCGCCATCTCGCTCATCAGGTGCGAAGACAGCAGCACGGTGCGACCCTCGGCGGCGAGCTGCCTGGTGAGCTTCCGCACCCACTGCACGCCCTCCGGATCGAGGCCGTTGACCGGCTCGTCGAGGATGAGTGTGGCCGGGTCGCCGAGCAGCGCGGCGGCGATGCCGAGGCGCTGGCCCATGCCGAGGGAGAATCCGCCGACGCGCTTGCGGGCGACGGACTCGAGGCCGGTAAGGTTGATCACCTCGTTCACGCGGCTGGTGGGGATGTTGTGGGTTGCGGCCATAGCGCGCAGGTGGTTGTAGGCGCTGCGACCGGTGTGCACAGCCTTGGCGTCGAGCAGCACGCCCACCTCACGCAGCGGAGCCTTGTGTTCGTGGTACGGCTTACCGTTCACGATGACCGTACCGGCGCTCGGGCGGTCCAAGCCGACGATCATGCGCATCGTGGTGGACTTGCCCGCGCCGTTCGGCCCGAGAAAGCCGGTGACCTTGCCGGGCTGCACCGTGAAGTCGACCGCGTCGACGGCGGTCTTGCTTCCGTAGTGCTTGGTCAGGGACTGTGCCTGGATCACAACTGCCTCATTCCGTTAGTGGGTGAGGCCCCGTTTCACTACGTTG
Organism: Cryobacterium sp. Y11; assembly: GCF_002929535.1. Lineage (GTDB taxonomy): Bacteria > Actinomycetota > Actinomycetes > Actinomycetales > Microbacteriaceae > Cryobacterium. The sequence continues at coordinate 13,964 of NZ_PJJO01000049.1, read as the reverse complement.
AAGCCCCCATACCAAACGGTATGGTTTACGGCCAATGTAGCGCATCAACCGTGGGGATGGTTGATGCGCCACATCTGTCGTACCTGAGTACGACGCGTGCGGACCTATCGCTTGACTGGTTTTTCGGGTGCTGGGGCTGTTCCGGCGACCCGCTGAGCGGCGTAGTACTCTCGGGCTTCGGTCTGGCGTTCGCGTTCAATGCCGGTCGCGATCGTGGCCCGCAGGTGCTCCGGCGAGTAGCCGAACGCGTCGACGAGGTCGAGCGCGTGCGGACGAATACGGGCTATCAGCCGGTCGATGTAGGCCGTGACGGCCTGGGCGCGCTGCGCGGAGAGCCGACCGTGGATGAGGTACCAGGCCAGGTTCTTCTCCACCAGTCCGAGGCCGAACAGGTCGCGCAGCCAGGTGAGTACCTGCTGGGTGCCGGCATCGGTCGTGACGTCGAGCGCCCGAGTGAACGATTCCCACTGGAGCAGTTCGCCGTGGGCGCGGGCCGCTTCAATGAGCTCGTTCTGGTGCGCATTGAACAGGTCGGCGGCTTGCTTCGTGGGCAGCTTGGTGGCCCCGCGCAGCTTGCCGGCGACTTCGGCGATCATGCTTTCGACCCGGTCCGTGAGCAGCTCACGCTGCACGTCGGTATCGCGCAGGGCCCCGATGGAGCGCGCCGTTGAACCACGATCGAACACCGCCTGCCCGAGGGTGCGCAGTCCCGTGCCGTGGTAGGCGCGACCGGCTGCGTGCTGTACGACGTAGCGGGCCAGGGCGCCGGCATCCGCTGTGGCGAATTTGCGAGAGTAGTCGGTGAGCAGCCGCTTGGCGACGAGCTGCAGCAGCACGTTGTTGTCGCCCTCGAAGGTCGCGTAGACGTCGAGGTCGGCGCGCAGGCCGACGAGACGGTTTTCGGCCATGAATCCGGCGCCGCCGCAGGCTTCGCGGGCCTCCTGCAGGGTGTCGAGCGCGTGCCAGGTAGAGAGCGGCTTGAGCGCAGCTGCGAGGGTCTCGAGGTCTTGCCGGTCGTCGTCGGTGTCGGCCTTTCCGCTAAACACGTCGTCGAACTTCACCAGAAATTCGTCGTGCGCGAAGGTCTGCGCGTAGGTCGTGGCCAGTCGCGGAAACAGGCGGCGCTGGTGCCGCTGGTAGTCGAGGATGACTTCTTCGTCGGTACCGCTGCCGGCGGTGAACTGGCGGCGCTGGCTGCCATAGGTGATGGCGATGGTCAGGGCGAGAGCGGATGCGGCGGTGGCGGCGCCGTCGAGCGACACGCGACCCTGCACCAGGGTTCCGAGCATGGTGAAGAAGCGGCGGCCCGGACTGCCGATCGGGCTGGAGTAGGTGCCGTCTTCGGCGACATCGCCGTACCTGTTGAGCAGGTTCTCGCGCGGAACACGCACGTTATCAAAGTGCAGGCGACCATTATCGATGCCGTTCAGACCACCCTTGAGACCATCGTCTTCGCCGCCGACGCCGGGCAGAAAATCGCCGTTCTCATTGCGAATAGGCAGGTAGAAGGCGTGCACGCCGTGGTTGACGCCCTGGGTCATGAGCTGCGCGAACAACACGGCAGCGATGCCGTCGTTTGCAGCGTTGCCGAGGTAATCCTTCCAGGCGGCGCGAAACGGGGTGTTGATGACGAACTCGCCGGTCGCGGCGTCGAAGGTTGCAGTGGTAGCGATGCTCGCGACGTCGGAACCGTGACCGATTTCGGTCATGGCGAAGGCACCGGGAACAGAGAGGTCCATGATGCCGGGCAGGTATTTGTCGTGGTGCTTCTTCGTGCCGAGGTGCAGCACGGCGGCCCCGAACAGGCCCCACTGCACGCCGCCCTTGATCTGCAGGCTCGGATCGGCGATGACGAGCTCTTCGAAGCCCGCGATGTTTCCGCCGTGGTCGTCGTGCCCGCCCAGATACGTGGGGAAGGCGCGCAGCACGTGGCCAGTGGCGGCGAGCACCTTAAGTTGCTCGAGTACGCGCAGTCGGTGCTCGGCCATGGAAAGGCCGTCGATGCGCTGCATGTCGGGGCGCGCGGTGACGTCGCGGGCGGCGAGGCGCACGTCGGCCCAGGTTCCAAGCAGCTGGCGGCCAAGCGCAGCGACGTTGACGGTAGGGGCAGTCGGATCGCCGATGGTTTTGATGGGGCCAGTGTCAACGCTGACGTCCAGGACGGGGATGATCTTCTTCGATCGACTGCTGGAGCTCTGGATGGTATCAACCATGATTGGTCCTAACTGATCGCGCGAAAGTGGTGATCGCAACGTTAGGACTGCGGGTCACTGTCGCGAAATGCGCGGTGCGGGACGACAACGATATATGCCGCGCGCAGCATCCGTTTTGTAGGATAACGACAACTTATTGCTGTTCCTGCCTGCTCTCCCCCACAAGCGCACGCGGTCAGGCGGAGGCGGCGGCGACGACCGCGAGCAGGGCCTCGCCGTAGGCCTCCAGCTTCTTGGCTCCGATGCCGGTGATGCCGTCGAGTGCGGCGAGCGTCGTGGGGCCGGCCGCGGCGACGGCGATCAGGGTGGCGTCACCGAACACGATGTAGGCGGGCACGCCCTGCTCCTTCGACTCGGCCGACCGCCAGGCGCGGAGCGCCTCGAACAGGGCCTCTTGCGCGGTGCTGAGGTCGGCCGCTGCAACCTTGGCGGCGGCCGGGCGGCGGGCGGCGCTGGAACGGGCAGGGCGGTCGGGTTCGCGCCGGAGCTGTACGTCGCGACGGCCGCTGAGAACCTCGGCCGCGGCATCCGTCAGCACGAGTGTGCCGTATTCACCCGAGGTGGCCAGCAGATCCTGGGCCAGCATCTGGCGTACGACTCCGCGCCAGGCCTGGTCGCTGAGGTCGGCTCCCAGGCCCCAGGTGCTGAGTTCGGTGTGCCGGTACTGGGTAGCGCGAGGGGTTTCTTTGCCGCGCAGGATGTCGATGAGGTGGCCGGCGCCGAACTTCTGATTGCGCTCGCGGTGCAGGCGCACGATGGTGGAGAGAAGCTTCTGGGCTGGAACGGTGCCGTCCCAAGCTTCGGGCGGTTCGAGGCACGTGTCGCAGTTGCCGCAGGGCTCACTGGTCTGGCCGAAGTAGCGCAGCAGGTTGACGCGGCGGCAGTGCACGGTTTCGCACAGGGCGAGCATGGCGTCGAGGTGCGCGGAGAGCTTGCGTCGATGGCCGAGGTCGCCGGGCGACTCGTCGATCATGCGGCGCTGCTGCACCACGTCTTGCAGGCCGTAGGCGAGCCAGGCCGTGGCCGGGGCGCCGTCGCGGCCGGCGCGACCAGTCTCTTGGTAGTAGCCCTCGACCGATTTGGGCAGGTCGATGTGGGCGACGAAACGCACATCTGGCTTGTCGATTCCCATGCCGAATGCGATGGTGGCGACGATGACGACGCCCTCCTCGCGGAGGAACCGGGACTGGGTGCGGGACCGAAGGCCCGCGTCGAGTCCGGCGTGATACGGCAGGGCGTTCACGCCGTTCTGGCGCAAAAACGCGGCGGTCTGGTCGACGGTCTTGCGGCTGAGCGCATAGACGATGCCGGCGTCGCCGGGGTGCTCGGTCTGCAGGAAGGACAGCAGTTGCTTGCGCACCTCGGACTTGCCGACGATGCGGTACTGAATGTTGGGCCGGTCGAAGCTCGCCACGAAGTGCTTGGCGTCGCCCATTTGCAGGCGGGTGGTGATCTCCTGGTGGGTGGCGTCCGTGGCGGTGGCGGTGAGGGCGATGCGCGGAACGTCTGGCCAGCGGTCGGCGAGTTCACTGAGCGCGAGGTAGTCCGGCCGAAAGTCGTGCCCCCATTGAGACACGCAGTGGGCTTCGTCGATGGCGAACAGGGCGATGGTTCCGCGGTCAAGCAGTTGTTTGGTGGCTTCGTTGGAGAGGCGCTCTGGAGCGACATAGAGCAGATCGAGGTCGCCGTTCAGGTAGTCACGTTCGACCTGACTGCGAGTCTGCGAATCTTGGCTCGAGTTGAGAAACTCGGCGCGCACGCCGACGGCGGTGAGGGCATCCACTTGATCTTGCATCAGGGCGATGAGCGGCGAGACGACGATGCCGGTGCCGGCCCGAACGAGCGCGGGAATTTGGTAGCACAGGCTCTTGCCGCCGCCGGTGGGCATGAGCACGACGGCATCTTTGCCGTCGACGACCTGCGCGATGATTTCGGCCTGGTCGCCGCGGAAGGAGTCGTAGCCAAACACGGTGTGCAGGGCTTCGGCTGCGGTGGTGAACTTGCGGCTTGCGGCGCGGATGCGGGTGACTGGCACAGGCGCGGCGATACGGGTGACGGGGCGGGTCGAAGCGGATGCTCCGCCCGAGTAGGCCGGCTGCCGCTCGGCGAACTGGCGGTCGGCGAACTGGCGGTCGGCCTCTGGCGGTGGTGCGTCGAAGTCATCGGGGGCGTCGAAGTCGCTCGGAGCATCGAAGTTACCCGGGCCGTCGAAGTCGCGGGGTGGTTCAACGTCGTCGGGGTTCCAGGGCAGCTCAGCGTTCCAACTCACGGACACAACTTTACCCGCCCCCCCTGACACGTTCCCCGTGCGCTGATCTGATCTACGAAAGCGGGTGAATGGTTGCTTTGAGGGTGTTGAGGCAACCATTCACCCGCTTTCGTGAGAAGTTAGGTAGGAGCGTTAGGGACGGGGCTTGCGGCGGAGGATGAGTAGGATCACGGCGCCTGCGAGGAGCACGGCGCCGAGGGTTCCCCCGATCCAGGCGACCGTGGCGAGCGAGCTGCCTCCGCCGGTGGTCGCGCCGGAATCTGCGGGGGGCGCGGTGCCGGAATCCGTCGTGGCGGCATCCGCTTCGGTGCCGCAGATCGGGGCGGTGGCAGCCCCGTCGGCGAGTGCTTGGTTGGCGGCCGGCTGCCAGTCGAAGGTGAACTCGTCGGAGATCGCGTGGCCGTCGGTGGAGACCGTCTGCCAGATCACCGTGTATTGCCCGGCCGCGCCGAGCTGCGCCGATGTTTCGACCGTGGAGCCGGAGACCGTTCCGCACCCGTCGCCGTAGAAGAGCGGCGCGTCGGCCGGGCCGGTGATGACCATGGCGCTGCCGGCACCAGTTCCGCCGAGGTCGAGTAACAGATCGCTGGTCGTGACGGAGAACACACCGGGCTGCTCGGTGACGACCGCGTCGGCCGCCGGCGATGAGCCGACGACGTTGTTGTGAGCGGATGCCGGGATCGCGCCCCAGCCGAGGCTCGCGGCGACGACGACGATCGCGAACACGGCTCTGGCCGCGCGGATCGCCGCCGGCCCAGTCGACTGGCGGGTCCGGCTATAATCCGCAGTTCGACGGGTGAGGTCCGTCTCGTCGCGAGCTGAAGTGGTGGCGCTTCGCACCACGACAAACCGACGGCTCGCGGCGAGCGGGGCAGCGGGGACGGCGGTGGGTGTTGTACGGGAGCTGCTGGGGGCCGTGAACTTCATGATTGATTGTCCTTAAACATGGGGTGTCCGGTGCAATCCGAACGGCGCCGGCGAGGCCTCTGCTACGCGTTCGGTGCGGCGGAAGAAATGGTCTGGTTGGTGTGTTCGTCAGGCGGCGAGCGCGACGGCGGGCGGGCCGCGATGGCGCATGGCCGACAACACCAGAACCAGATTGCGCGGCGTGAACACCGGCGCATCGTGCCGGATGCGCTGCGGTGCCGCCATTGGCACGGCCAGTTGTGCGGGCGCGAATAGCGTACGGATGTCTAGTCGAACGTTGTCGACGAGGCTCCAGAACGCGCGTTCGGCGTAGCGCAGCGCAAGAATTGTCATGATGACGGCACCGAAGTGGGCGAACCACATGATTCCGCCATCGTGGAGGACATGTGTGGTCGAACTCAGAACGATCGGATCGATCAGACCGGGCAACGCCGCATGCTGGTGGGCACCCGACGCGGCAAGGGCGTCAGCTCCGAGCGCACCGCCCGGTGCCCCCAGCGAAAAGAGTCCGTGAAAAATGACCTGGCTGACCAGAACCGACACGGCGCCGCGCCAGAACGCCAGGGTACGACCTGCGAGCGCGACGCACACCATACCGGCGAAGGCGAGCGACACGACAACCGCTAACAGGCCGGGTGCCGAGCCACCACCCAGGGTGTGTGACAGAGCGGCGACGAAGGTGGAGAACGCGGCGACGATCCAGCCGCGGGCGAAACGGGCCCAGCGTGTGTGCATCTCGGCCCCTCTCCCGTTTCCCTCAGAGTAGCTGACAGACCCTGCAAAAAGACTGGCGCTGCGGGACGACGAGTGCTCGTCGTCGGCTGTGTTCTGAGGCGCATTATCCGGCTTGATTCCGTGCGTCGCCGCCGCGTTCACGAGAGGCCTCGTGCCGGTGCGCTGAGGCTCGGAACGCTCGCTCTCGCCTGACGCGAGCGCCGCCTGGCCCGTGGCTTATTCAGGAAATCCACAGCGAACCACGCACCTCAACCGCATGAATTCGGGAGATTGAGATCAGCACATGGACAGTTTTCCTGAATTCGCCCCCGAATCGGCCGGTTGGTCAGGCGCGCCCGGTGAAGGCGGGCTTGCGCTTCTCCTGGAACGCGGCGAAGCCCTCGCGGTAGTCACCGGTAGCGCAGAGCGCGGCCTGCGCTGCGGTCTCGTCACTCATGCTCTGCCAGAGCCCGAGTCGTTTGTCACGCAGTGACTGCACGAGCGCCTTGCTCGCCAGAAAAGCCTGAGTTGCACCGGATGCCGCGCGCGTGGCCGCCTGCACGGTCGCCTCGGTCAGCTCCGCGGCCGGAAACACCTGGCTGAACAGGCCGCCGGCGACAGCCTCCGCCCCGGACATGAGACGGCCGCTGTAGATCAGGTCGAGGGTGCGATGAGCGCCGAGGCGTTCCACAAACAGGGCGTGTCCACCCGAGTCGAGGGTGGCGCCGAGGTTCGCGAACGGCGAGCCGATCTTGGCAGTGTCGGCGACGTAGACAACATCGGTGGCGATGAGCAGGCCGAGGCCCACTCCGAGGCAGGCGCCGTGGGCGGCAGCGTAGGTCGGTGCCGGAAATCGGCTCATCCGCTCGAGCAGCGGGGTGACGAGGTCGCAGAGGTAGCCGAGCACGTCGTCGGTGCGCGGGTCGACGCCTGCGATGTCGCGGCCGGCGCAGAACGCCCGCCCCGTACCGCGCAGCACCAACGCCCGCACGCCGGCCCGCTCGGCGGCTTGGTAGGCCGCGTCGAGTTCGACGATCGCGGCTTCATCGAGGGCGTTGAGCTTGTCTGGCGCGTTCAGCACCACGTGGGCGACGTCGTTGTCTATCGAGAGCTCTATCACGGCATCCGCTTTCTTGATCGGTTAGACGTCACGGTGTTAAACGTCGTAGTCGACGACGACGGTGTCGGTGGTCGGGTGGGACTGGCAGGTCAAGACGTATCCGCGGGCGAGCTCTTCGGGCTCAAGCGCGTAGTTCTCGGTCATCGTGACGTCGCCGCTGACCAGTTTCGCGCGGCAGGTGCCGCAGACTCCGCCGGCGCAGGCGAACGGCACGTCGGGCCGCACCCGCAGGGCAGCATTCAGGATGCTCTCGTTCGCGTTGACCGGCGTGGTGACCGTGTTGCTCTGGCCGTCGAGCGTGAACTCGATCTGGATGGTCTTGTCGCCGCTGCCGATGATGACCGGGCGACCACGATCGCCGTTCGCCGCCGACGGCTCACCCGTGGTGAACAGTTCGAAGCGCACGTGCGACCGGTCAACGCCGGCGCTCTCGAGGGTGTCACGGCAGAGTTGCACGAGTTCGAACGGACCGCACAGAAACCATTCGTCGACCGTGGCCGGGCGCAGAATCGTATCGAGCATGCGCCGAAACTTCTCTTCATCGATGCGACCGGAGAGCAGCGATGAAGACCGTTGCTCGCGCGACAGCACGTGGTACAGGGCGACGCGAGCCGGATAGCGGTCCTTGAGCTCGGCCAGTTCGTCGAGGAACATCACGTCGAGCGCCGTGCGGTTGGTGTACACGAGGGTGAAGCTCGAGGTTGCCGAGGCGGCGAGCACGGTGTGCGCGAGCGCCATCAGCGGGGTGATTCCCGAACCGGCTGCCACGCCAACGACGTGCTTGTAATCGAGGTCACGCAGGGTGGATGTGAAGCTGCCTTGCGGACTCATCACGTCGAGTTCGTCGCCAGCGTGCAGCTCACTGTTGGCCCAGGTGGAGAAGGCTCCGCCGAGGTCGCGTTTGATCGCGACGCTGATCTGACCGGATGCGCCGGTTTTAGCAGCAGCGGGCCGGCAGATCGAGTAGCTGCGACGCAGTTCTTGGCCGTTGATCGTGGCGCGGAGGGCGAGGTGTTGGCCCGGTAGGTAGTCGAACGCGCCCTGCAATTTGGGCGGCACGGTGAAGGTGACCTCGACGCTGTCGGCTGTGAGCTGGCGCACCTCGGCCACCGTCAGGGTGTGAAAGCGCGCGCGGCGCTTGACCGGCGCACTGTTCGTGGATTCAAGACGTGTTGCAGTCATTAGAGCACCTTGAAGTAGTCGAACGGCTCGAGGCAGTCTCGGCATTCGTAGAGGGACTTGCAGGAGGTGGACCCGAAATGGGCGAGCTCGCGGGTATTGAGCGAGGAACAACGCGGACACTTCACGGCCATCTTTAGCCGGATCGGCCCGGAGCCGCGCACGGTGGCATGCCCAGTCGGGGCGGCGATACCGTATTCCCTCAGCTTGTTCTGGCCGATCTCGCTCATCCAGTCCGTGGTCCACGCGGGGCTGAGCACGAGGCTGACCGAGACGTTCTCGTAGCCGGCGCAGGTGAGCGCCTCGAGAACGTCGGCTCGCATGGCATCCATGGCGGGGCATCCGCTGTAGGTCGGCGTCAGGGTCACTGTGACGGCGCAGTCCGCAACGGCGTCGCCGGTGACTGTTACCGAGCGCAGCACACCGAGGTCTTCGATGGTGAGCACCGGAATCTCGGGGTCGACGACCTGAGCCGCAATCGCCCAGGCGGCTTGCGATGCAGCGTCGAGGGGACGCGGGCGCGCGAGGGCCTCACGCACCTCAGCAGCGCGGCGCTCGACCGTTACCATGACGCTCCGGGGTGGGCGCGGGTGAGTACCTGCATTTCGGCGAGGAGAAAGGCGAGGTGCTCGGAGTGTTTGCCGGTGCGGCCGCCACCGGAGGCGACGAACCCGCGCGGAATGTCGAGTTCGGCCTCGGTGAGTACCGGAGCAATGGCCTCGTCGAAGGCGGGTCGCAGGCTCGAGGGGCGAACCGCGATTCCTTCGAGGCGGTCGATGAGCGGGTCGTCGCGAAAGATCTCTTCGACGTAGGGCCACAGGTCACTCAGCGCGGTGATCATGCGCCGCCGTGACTCGTCGGTGCCGTGCGCGAGGCGCAGCACCCACTGCACGCCGTGGTCACGGTGGTAGTCGACCTCTTTCACGGCCTTCGCGGCGATCGCGGCGAAGGTAGCGTCGGCGGATGCCCGTAGCCGGCTGTACAGCTCAAACAGGTAGTGGGCCACGATGAACTGGCGCGCGATCGTGTGCGCGAAGTCCCCGTTTGGCTGCTCGACGATGTGCAGGGAACGAAAATCGGGCTCGGTGCGCCAGTAGGCGAGGTCGTCCTCGGTGCGGTTCGATGCCGTACCGGCATAGTGCAGCAGCGATCGCGCATGCCCGATCAGGTCGAGGCCGATGTTGCCGAGGGCCACGTCTTCTTCGAGCTCGGGGGCGCGGGAGATCCAGGCGCCGAGTTGCTGGGCCAGAATAAGCGAGTCGTCACCGAGCCATAGGGCGTACTCGGCCACGTCGGAGGTTGCCACGGACGGGCCCTCGATCAGCTCGGCGTCGAGAGTGGTGACGTCGACGGCCACGTGGCCGTGGGCATCCGCTTCACTGCGCTCACTCATAGGTGTTTGACTCCCTCGCTCTTGGAGTAGTAGTTCGCGTGGCGGTAATTCTTGCCAGCGGGCGATTCGAAGAAGGCGCCCTTGGCGTCTGGATCACTCGTGGTGATGGCGGAGGCGGGTACGACCCAGACCGAGACGCCCTCACTGCGACGGGTGTATAGGTCTCGGGCGTTGCGCACGGCGAGGGTCCCGTCTGGAGCGTGCAGGGAGCCGACGTGCACGTGGCTGAGGCCGCGGTTGGAGCGCACGAAGACTTCCCAGAGGGGCCAGATTTCTGCTGCAGAATCGCCGGGAGTGGTCATGAGGCTGCCATTTCTTTAGTTCGTGCGGACTGTTTACGTGCATATGCCGCCGCGGCTTCGCGTACCCACGCTCCGTTATCGTGGGCGTCGCGCCGACGCTGCAGACGCTGAGCGTTGTTCGGGCCGCGACCGGCGAGCACCTCGTGAAACTCGGTCCAGTCGATCACGCCGAGATCCCACTGCTGAGTGTCTTCGTTGAAATGCAGCTCGGGGTCTGGCAGAGTGATACCCAGCACAGCAGCCTGGGGAACGAGCATGTTCACGAAACGCTGACGCAGCTCGTCGTTGGAGTGGCGCTTGATCTTCCAAGCCATCGACTGAGCCGAGTTGGGCGAGTCGTCATCGGGCGGGCCGAACATCATGAGCGCCGGCCAGTACCAGCGATTGACCGAGTCCTGGGCCATCTGGCGCTGCTCTTCGGTGCCCTGCATGAGTTCGAGCAGAATCTCGAAGCCCTGCCGCTGGTGAAAGGATTCTTCCTTACAGATGCGAACCATCGCGCGACCATACGGGCCGTAACTTGCACGGCAGAGCGGCACTTGGTTGCAGATTGCGGCGCCGTCGACGAGCCAGCCGATCGAGCCCATGTCGGCCCAGCTCGGGGTGGGGTAGTTGAAGATTGAGGAGTAGCGAGCCTTGCCGGCGATGAGGGCATCCGTCATGTCGTCGCGGGTGGCACCGAGGGTCTGCGCGGCGGAATAGAGGTACAGGCCGTGGCCGGCTTCATCTTGAACCTTGGCCATCAGGATGGCCTTGCGCTTGAGGCTCGGGGCGCGGGTGATCCAGTTCGACTCGGGCTGCATGCCGATGATTTCGGAGTGCGCGTGCTGCGAGATCTGACGCACGAGCGACTTGCGATACCCCTCGGGCATCCAGTCGCGTGGCTCAATGCGCGAATCGGCGTCGATCAAGTCGTTGAAGTGCTGTTCTTCGACGCTAATCACGGCGGATGCGCTCGGATCGGGCGTGATGGTGCTTGTCATCATCGGCTCCTGGTCTACGTTGACTACGGTGATCGGATCTTTATCGTGTACAAGCTGGTGGCGCTAAGGTGACGCACGTCAGGAATTTTGCACACTGAACGGCAATGTATTACCAACCGATCGTTCAGTTAGTATATAGTCACGTTATCGGGCGGGCAACCCCCCGACCCGCACGGCAACTCAATGAGGAGAAGCGTATGACGGAAGCACCGCCCGTTGGCAGCCAGGCCATGATGCAGCACGACCGGGCATCCGCTTCTCTGGGAATGATCGTGCAGCGTGATGAACCGGGGCACGCCGTCGTCTCGATGATCGTGCGCGACGACATGCTCAACGGTTTCGACGTCACCCACGGCGGGTTCATCTTCGCCCTCGCCGACACGGCCTTCGCCATCGCCTGCAACGATTCGAACCACGTCACGCTCGCCGCCGGCGCCGACATCACGTTTCTGAAACCCACCACGAGCGGTCAGAAGCTGACCGCGACCGCGCTATTACGGGTAAAGAGCGGTCGGAGCGGCATCTATGACGTGCGCGTCACGATGGACGACGACGTCACTGTGGCCGAATTTCGCGGCCACAGTCGCACCACCAACCTGCCCGTTCCCGCCCGCACTCACCTCTAACTCCTCCGGAAGGCACCATGTCAACGCTGACCAAGACCCGTCTGCACGCACCGGCAATCGAAGAGCTCGACGCGGCCGAGAGGATGTCCCAGGGCGAGATCCGCGCGCTGCAACTGATTCGCCTCAAGCACACCGTGCAGCACGCCTACGAGAACGTACCTCTCTATACGCGCAAATTTGATGCTGTCGGAGTGCACCCCGACGACATTCGCACGCTCGAAGACGTGGCACTGCTGCCGTTCACAACGAAGGAGGATCTGCGCGTTTCATACCCGTTCGGTATGTTCGCGGTGCCGATGGACCAGGTCGCACGCATTCACACCTCCTCGGGCACGACCGGCCTGCCGACCGTGGTCGGTTACACCAAAAACGACCTCGCCATGTGGTCGGGTCTGGTGGCAAGAAGCCTGCGCGCCTCGGGTGTACGCCCCGGCATGAGGGTGCACAACGCCTACGGCTACGGCCTGTTTACCGGGGGTCTCGGCGCCCACGCCGGAATTGAGGCGCTCGGCGCCTGCGTGATTCCCATGTCAGGTGGCCAGACCAACAAGCAAGTGCAGATGATCACCGACTTCGAACCAGACGTCATTCTGTCGACGCCCAGCTACCTACTCACGATTACCGATGCGATGGTGGCCGCGGGCCTCGACCCACGCCGCTCAAGCCTGAAGGTCGGCGTACTGGGTGCCGAGCCGTGGACCAACCAGATGCGTCTCGAACTTGAAGACCGCCTCGACTTTGACGCGCTCGACATCTACGGGCTCAGCGAAGTCATGGGCCCGGGCGTTGGCAATGAGTGCATCGAGTCCAAGGATGGTCCGCACCTCTGGGAAGACCACTTTTTGCCCGAGATCATCAATGGTGACACCGGACACGCCCTGCCGGACGGTGAAACGGGCGAGCTCGTCTTCACGTCGCTGACCAAGGAGGCCTTCCCCGTCATCCGCTATCGCACCCGCGACCTAACCCGTCTTCTTCCGGGCACCGCACGCCCCGGAATGCGCCGGATGGAGAAGATTACCGGCCGCAATGACGACATGATCATTCTGCGCGGGGTCAACCTGTTTCCGACTCAGATCGAAGAGATCGTGCTCGGGATCGAACACCTCTCACCACACTTTGTGCTCGAACTCACCCGGCCATCGCGCATGGACGAGCTCACCGTGCGCATCGAACGGCACGAGCACGCCGACGAAGCAGCATCTGCGCTCGCGCGCGCCCTGCTCATCGCAGTCATCAAGGACCGAATCGGTTCGAGCGTGAACGTGCTTATCGTCGAACCGGGCACCTTGGAACGCAGTACCGGTAAGCACAAACGCGTTTACGACCTCCGCTAGGTGTCGTGACCGGCACGCCTGCGTGAGAGACTCAAGATCTATGTCTGAAGTACACACCCCCAAGCGCGGGCGCCCCGGTTACGACCAGCGGGCCATTCTCGAGATTGCCGTCACCGCATTCAACGAATTCGGCTACGACGCGACCTCGATGGGAGTGCTCGCGACGCGCCTGTCGCTATCCAAGGCAGCCATCTACCACCACTTTTCTTCAAAGGATGAAGTGTTGCAACTCGCCCTCGACGAGGCCCTCAATGGCCTCGAAGGGGTGCTGCTCGAGTCAGGTGCCCTGACCGGTAGCGCCATCGACCGTCTGGCCTATGTCCTTCGCGGCGCAGTGCATGTATTGACGTCGCGCCTCCCGTACGTGACCCTCCTCCTTCGAGTGCGAGGCAACACCGAAGTCGAGCGTCTGGCGTTGACGCGTCGACGTACCTTCGACCGTGCCGTCTCTGCCCTCGTCGTTGAGGCCCGAGACGAGGGATCGCTGCGGAGCGACATCGACCCGCGCGTTGTCACGCGTCTGCTCTTCGGCATGGTCAATTCGATCGCTGAGTGGTACCGCCCCGAGGGCATAGAGGATGCCGCTCAGCTCGGCGACGATGTGCTCGCCGTTGCCCTGGATGGACTTCGTCGCCGCTAGTGGCTGCGGCCACGTGGGCCCAGGCCATCACGACGGGGTCGAGGGGCCAGCCCGTCGGCGTCTCGAGGCCGGGTGGGTTGGTCGAGGGACCTGGGCGTGCGTGTTAACGCAGAATGGCCACCCGGGGGTGGCGCGTTAACGCAGGAAAGCCATCCCGTGAGGGATGGCTTTCCTGGTGTTTCTAAGTTAAGTCCGGCGGTGTCCTACTCTCCCACAGGGTCCCCCCTGCAGTACCATCGGCGCTGAGAGTCTTAGCTTCCG
>NZ_PJJO01000040.1 GCF_002929535.1 Cryobacterium sp. Y11 | reverse complement strand
GATTCATCCGGGTGAAATCGCTATAGCCGGTCTGAATCTTCACGCTCAGGTCCGTGCCACCGGTGCTGTACCCGTAGTACGACCGCCCCAGCTTCACTGCCGCGTGCGCCTCTGCCGCGGTTTTGCCTTGCGCCTGCGCGGCGATCATCATGACTTCGGCATCCGGATGCAAGCCTTCACCATAGAGGGCCTTCATCTGCTCCTCGGTGACAGCACCGGAAACACCCAAAGCGGTCAGTCCTGAACCGACCCACTCGCCAGGCGGGTTGCCATCCGCGGTGTAGTAATCGCCCAGCTCGCGGCAGCTTTCACGCTTGGCATCCCCCGTCGCCACCTCGTTCGTGTAGTAGGCATAACCGTCTCCCGCGGAGAGGATATGCACCGTCATCATGAAATGACTTTACCTCGTTTATTGCAAATGCCAGAGGTGTGACAAATCAAGTGACGAAGAATGAGGAACGAGGATTGGCCACAATCAGAAAGATTGTGCGGTTTCGACGCGGAGACTGCAGGAGTGAGAAGGAGCTGTGAGGGACGATCAGCGACGACGAACGGTGCAGTCGATGTGGCGAAACCGAGAGGCTTGTCCACGTGGCCGGGCCACCCGAACCTGGGTGGCCCGGCTGCCCTTGCGCGCATCGGGCATGCCTACATAATGGAGGTCCAACCATCCGAAGGAGCTCCTCATGGCCGATGTTCGCAAGTCCGCAAAGCAGACCGCCGCTCGCACTCGCGCACGCGAGAAAGCAGCCGAGTTCCGCGCACAGCAAGACAAGCTCGAACAACTCGCCACCGACTACTTCATTGCCACCGACTCCCTCGAAGAAATCGAAGCGTCAGCACAGAAGGAAATAACCGCGGTACGTGAACGCGCAGCGAAACGGAGCGCGGCTGCACGGGCCAACGCGGATGCCGTGATCGCCTCCATGCTCGCGCTCGGCACGCCTCGCGGTGAGGTTGCCGACCGGCTCGGGATCCCCACCCGCGACGTCAAGAAACTCCCCGTTGGCCCGGAGGAAAGCCTGCAGCAGGAGGCGAAGGAGACAGAGACCGTGTCGGCGGTTTCATAGGAATACCGAAACTTCGGGGTATCCCTGACTCCGTGTGAGTGAGAGGATCACGCCATGATTGAACCGCTAGCCGTATACACGGTGCCGAACTGCCCGCAATGCACGATGACCACAGAAGCGCTCGACGCCGCCGATCTGCCCTACACCGTGATCGACCTCATGACGGATGCCCACGCCACCGACATGATGCGGCAGTTCGGCTACACCGAACCCCCCGTCGTCATCGCCCGCGTCGTGTCCTGGTCAGGATTCCGGCCCGACTGTATCGCCCAAATAGCCGCACTACGCAACCACCCCGTACTGGCCGCCGAATAAGAATTCCCGTGATGGAATTCAGCCAGCTACAAACACTCTGACCCAATTAGGCCCCGAAATCAGCGGTAGGCCACGGCCCGGGACCCCAGCGACTCCCGCCGGGCAGGATGCTGTCAACATCGTGTAGCCCGCGGGATGCAAAACGTCTCACGCACCGCGCGCCACTGTTCAAATTCGTTGCCAGGCCGCCAGCGGCCACCGTGCGGAATTAGCTGTGCTCGCCCTGCTCTTCCTCGGCCCAGCCAAAGGCCGCTGTGAGCTCATCGGCATCGGGGAGCGCGTTCTTCTCCGACGGTGGCAACGAGTCATATGTATATGTCGACACGGCCAGTGGAGAGCCCGAACGACCGAGCGCGTACCGAACGGTGTGATCGTTACGATCGCCGCAGATGAGTATGCCAACTGTGGGCGCGTGACCCTCTCGGCGGAGCCGATCATCCACGAGCGAGACGTAGAAACCAAGCTTGCCAGCATGCTCCGGTTGGAACTTCCCCGTTTTCAGTTCGATGACGACATATCGCATTTGATCAATGTGGAAAAAAAGCAGATCTAGATAGTAGTCATCGCCGGCCACATCGAAATGTACTTGGCGTCCCACGAAGGCGAAACCAGTCCCGAGCTCCCGGAGAGTGTCCACAATTCGGTCCATGAGCGCTTGTTCCAGTTCACGTTCCGCCGCGCCGTCGGCCAGATCCAGAAAATCGAAAACGTAGGGATCTTTGGCGATTTGTTGGGCCAGGTCAGAATCAGCCGGCGTCAACTCGGCATCGAAATTTGACGGTGCAGAACCGGTCCTTTCAAGAGTCCGGTTCTTGATCTGGTTCAAGAGCACATTGCGGGACCAGCCATTCGTCACCGCTGCCGCTGCATACCAATCCCGGGTTTCGACGTCATTGAGCTTGTCAAGCAGGACGGTAATGTGGCCCCACGGCAATTGTCCAACAGCCTGTTGGACAATTGGGACCTGTCCCGACCACGCCGCCGCAAAGGCCCTCATATAGAACAAATTGCTACGCGAAAGCCCGGTCATGTGCGGGAATTCCACGCGCAAATCGTGCGCAAGACGATTCATGACACCAGCACCCCATCCTTGCTTCTCCTGCTCGGACAGGATGGAGCCACCAATCGACCAATACAACTCAATGAGTTGCGTATTGACGGTGCGTTGCGCGCGCACCTGGGCGTCACGCACGCGCCGTTTGAGCGAACCGAGGAACTCAGGGTAACCATTGGGGAGAGCAATACCGTCGCGAGCCATAGTCAATTCTCTCCCGACGTTTCATAGCTCAGCGTCGACGTTTGACCACGGTGGCTGCAGCTCGGATCGGCACGTTAATCATGACAGCGATCCACGACCGTCAGACGCGCGAACTCTCGGCGTATCGTGGCAAGAAGACCGATCAACTTGACTGCTGTCGCACTCAACTAGTAAGTTGAGGAGCGCTCTAGTAGTGCGTCAAAAAAGCCGGACACTGATCCGGCTTTTTTCATGCCCAGAAGCAACTCGCGCGGAATCACGGGTCTGCACTGTTTTCGAATAGGAGTGCCTCACGCTCTAGACGTACGCCCCATCCATCTACTGATCGGGGTTTTCATCCCCACGGGCACTCTGGACGATAGGCTTGTCCCAATATCGGGTTTTCATGCCAGATGAAGCCGGACAATGATCCGGCTTTTTTCATGCCCGGTGGCTCGTTGGCTTTTTTCGGGTGTTGGAATGCCCAGGGCTGTCCTGGACAACATTGATCTCAGGTACTCAGCTCGCCAAAAAGCCGGTCTTCTGACCGGCTTTCGTCGTTAAGCCACCACGCGTTCTGCCACATGCGACGTCTCTGCTGACGCCGCTCAACGCCGCCACTAACCGCTGTCACTAGTAGACAGCCCACAATCCCATCGACCGCACCCGCAATCGATGCCGGCCGAACTCGGTCACCCCGCAAGGAGGCACCATGCCCATCGACGTCACCAACGTCCTGGACTACGTGGTCGCTTCCGGAATCGACCCCACTGCAGTGCTCCTGATCGTCGCCTTCTTCTGCCTCGTGCGGAACAATAAAGCGACCAAGAACACCGTCAGCATCCTCCGTGCCATCGCGCGCGTAGTTGACGCTAGGGCTCGTCGCCGGAAGTAAAAACCGCCAATGCCGAGTTTGGCAGGAGAGCTCTGTCCAAAATCGGTCTCGCAACCCATGCGTTTCGACACACATTGGTTATTAAACAGTGTGACGTCGCGGACAGCCCGCAGCGGAAGCATCCCCGGTTCCCCGCCTTCGATCTGTTCCGACTTTTCCGCACCAGCGGGGTGCCAACGGAAGGCAGTCTTGCGATCGAAGGCATGTCCCGCTGAATGGTGGAGTGTCTCGACACCGTGCAGGTCAGTGTCTACGATCAACACGGCAATCAGCCGACCTGACGATTATTCGAATCACGCGAACTCATGCCCGAGTAATTCCGCTCTTTGCTGTCGCGCGTGGCCAGCGAGGATGGCAAATCGCGCACTTTGAATTCTCGTGTACGGGACCGCTGTCTGGCATTCGGTCGTCTCAGGACCAGAACACAATCAGCATGGGAAGTGACCGTCGAGTTCTGGCCCCGGCAAAAGATCTTTCCGGACTTGCTCTATCTCATGATCTGGTCTCGGGACAGTTCGTCAACACCTTGAAATGTTTCTGCGAAGCGCCTCAAACCAAAAGCGACCACTATGGGATATCCTCGGCGGCATGACCCGAAGTCAATCGTGAGTGCCCCCCGACGCCTGCGCGGAGGTCCGGTCTTCAACCCGCGCACTCTATCCCAGCTAATGGCAGATGTTGACCGAGTTTGGCTTGCTCCCCATCCACCAAGCCGCGACGCGAGCTTACTTGTGGCAGCCGCTGGCCTGGAACCTGAAGAGGCAGCACGTTTTCTACTGGCGCGGGTACCTCATCAAAACGAAGGCGTTGGTCTCGCTGAGGGATTGGATGCAATCGGAATCGCTCTCGGCACCTTGACCACGAACCGGGGTGCGCGCAGAGGCGTTCGCGGACTTTGGAGATCTACCTTGCCAATAGTTCTTGTGAGTACTCAACCCCGTCGAAAGTCCTCTATGCCGCGGGAGATTGCTGAGCAAGTCGGTTATCTTCTTTACGGGGAGCAACAGAGCGCATCTGGCGTTTTGCAAGCACAGATCTTCGCTCGAAGTTTCCAAAGCACCTTTTCGTGCCTTTGGCCGCGTCGCGGAGAAACTAAAACACCATCGATCAAAACAAGTCGACGCCACCTGGCGCTAGCGAATGAGGACCATGACCGATTCTTCTAAGCCGAGCTATCGTCCAACCATGGAGACGTTCAGTGCCCCGCTCGCGGTATCGCTTACGCATGAATCCGAATGGAGCACTACAGCGAGCAAGTTGGGTCCTTTCGGTATTTATCGTTTGAACCTCATCCTGAAGCACCGTCCTTTGCAAGCTTTCGGATACGGAGACGCCGCAGAACACGTAGCCAGCTCCACTGGCACCGAGTTGTCCACGCGCCAGCTCATCAGGTTCGAGACTGAGCAAATTAAAACGTCCTCGATCCTTCAAGAACATCTCGAGTCCATGGATCTCACTTCAACGGTCAACGCAGGGGCCGAGGCCAAAGTTGCTGGATTAGGCAGCGCCAAATTCGCAGGCGTCCTAGCAGAACACCTCTCCTCCGCCTTTCGTGAGACGCGGACCATCGAATTCTCCAAGTCGAACCGGGTATCAATGGAGCGTGAGGTGAGCGTCAGTGTCACCGGGGGCTCGGGCCCATCGGTGCATTCCGTTCCGTATCAGCGCTGGGCCATGTCAGTTCGGCTAAGCCATATCGATTACCTAGAAGTTGAATATCGCAAGATTAACGGCGGTTTTCGAGTGAGGCGCTGCAAGGAGCCTGCGCTAGCAGGCGCGCGCGCATCCCACTCGAATTTCATTCCTTCTGGACTCCCGCTGGGCGAGTTCCGCCGTTGGCGGCCCATTGGTGGCGCAGACACTAATCTGATTAGCGTCGCGGACTATAACAATAGTCACATCAATCCGCGACACGTGGAATTGCTGCCACCAAGAGACAGGAAGGCAAAATTCTACGGCCTCCAGAATTTCAGGAACACGCCGAGCCTTTACAAGATTTCAAACGCCACTTTCCCTCTTAAGGCAAGTCAACGGCGTACTGCATGGTCGGACGCTGAACTTCTGGCGTTGCTTGACTCCGAGCCCAGAGAAACGGCCTGGATTTGGGAGTTGCGGCGCCAATCCCGCCGTAGGGTTTAGGCTTCGCCACCCTGATCTGATGCACGACCCTGTGAGAATAAACAGCGGTCGATGGGTGAGCGAGGTGCTGTCGTGGGTCGACGAAACCCTCGGCACGATTCGTCGAAGCTACTGATCGAACTGAGTCCCGTGAGCACTGTGGCGACGCCGGTACGGCCTGGCGTCACGAAAACTCGCGGACCGGCGATTCTCCCAACCATGTCTCACAAGGTGCTGGCTGGGTTGGCGTGCTCATCGTTACTTGTGAGACACCCTGTCCCGCAACCAGATTGCCTGGAAATCCACGTTCTCGGACGGGCTACGATTTTTTGGAGAGAAGCTTCGCGCCGTCAGATCGCAACTCCCCCGATGGGGAGACATGGCGGTACAGCGTTTGCCGGGTGATCCCTAGCTCCTTGCAGAGGTCACCGACCTTTGTCTCTTTCTGCCCCATCGCGGCCATGGCTAGGCGGATCTTGGCGGGCGTCATCTTGAACGGGCGCCCGCCGGTCCTGCCTCGCGCTCGAGCTGCAGCGAGTCCGGCGACTGTGCGCTCAGAGATGAGTGCTCGCTCGAACTCGGCCAGGGCAGCGAAGATTCCGAAGACGAGCTTCCCGGATGCGGTCGTGGTGTCGATCGCCGCGCCCTCTCCGGTGAGTACCTTGAGGCCGATACCGCGGTCGGTGAGGTCGTGCACTGTATTGACTAGGTGGCGCAGGTCTCGGCCGAGTCGGTCGAGTTTCCACACCATGAGCGTGTCGCCGTGGCGGAGCGCCTTCAGGCAGGCCGCCAACTGCGGGCGATCATCCTTCTTACCGGACGCATGGTCCTCGTAGAAGTTGTCCGCCTCGATGCCGGCAACCAGAAGCGCATCGCGTTGAAGATCAGTGTTCTGCGATCCGTCGGCCTTCGAGACCCGCATGTACCCGACGAGCATGCTGTCCCCTGTCATTTATACGTTCGATTACGTGACAACACAACATTAATCCCACAGCGATCAGAATTTGTCACTTATCGGGTTATTTATTCTACGTAGTGCAAAGGTTACCTTTTCGATGTTTCGTGACGGAAGTCGGGGAGATGTCCACCCCTGTGAACGCGTTCGCCGTGTCGCGAATATTCTCGGCATCATTTCGCCTATACGTTGCCAGGTTGAAGAGGTTGAGTGCGCCTGCACAACCCGAAAACACAAGGGTCGGAGTGCAGACGACTTCGGAAAATGATATCTGGGACAGTGAGACACCACGAATAGTGAGGCGGCTTTCCGAGACAAAATCGAAGTCCGCGATTCCGCGCATTTCTGCATCTTTTCCACGACTCGATTTCGGCAGGTAGCGTGTCTTGTAAACCTTTAGCCTTCTAAGACACCCACTGGTCTCCATTATGGGACCCGCACAGAACTGGTGACGCTGGCAGAACTCACGAACTCCAACCCTCCTTCTGCCGTACGTCTCCCCGACGACGTCATCGAAACCGCCGCAAGCTTCCTCGTGATCGGAAACAAGTGACACAGAGCGATCACAGAACGCCCCCAAAGATCGCCGAAGTCCACAGGTCATCGGCAAGCAAGCATCGCGGCTTGCGACCCCAGAGGTCAGCCTCGACCATGTTGCACCAGCAGTCGTCGTGCAGTGGGTCCGGCTTAGATTGCCCTGGTGGGTCCCAAATACCTTGACGGTGATGATGGAACTAGGCCGTGGAATGGTGTGACTCCAACCTTGACTGACGCTTCTTGAAGCTGTCCTTAATTTGATTCGTCCACCGTTCCGCGGCTTGTATCAAACGCATTCGCCAGGCGGACATGACCTAATAGGAGCTTGACCAAGAAGTCCCATCACCGTCTTGTCTGCCCACCTGGCGAACGCGAGTCCACCCTGTTACTCGAGCGTCAGAGGAGCTATTCCCATCATGACAACCGACGACATCAGCGTCATCGCCGGCATCGACACCCACGCCGACACCCATCATGTCGCCATCATCACCAATTACGGCAAACACCTTGCCGATAAGAAGTTTCTGGCCGTGGGATCCGGCTACCGCGAAATCGCCGAATACATCACCCGGTATGGACCGGTGATCGCTGTCGGCGTCGAAGGAACAGGGTCCTACGGTGCTGAATTGACCCGGGTCCTGATCCACGAGGGCTTCGAGGTGAAAGAGGTCAACCGACCCAATCGCCAAGCCCGACGCATCCACGGCAAGTCCGATCCGCTAGACGCCTACCAGGCCGCCGAATCTGTCCTCGCCCAGCGCGGCACCTCCACACCAAAAGCCCGCGACGGTAACGTCAAAGCCCTCCGGGTGCTGCGCACCGCGCGCACCAGCGCGATGAAGGCACGCACCGCGGTACTAACGCAGATCAGCGCCATACTGACATCGGCCCCATAGAGTATCCGGGCCAAATATCGGGGCAAGACCAGCGAATCCCGCGCCAAAAGCATGGCCACCGCGCGCCCGACCGGAGACATCACAGACCCCCTCGTCGCGACCGCCGTCACGCTCAAACGCATGGCCGCCCGCCATGCCTACCTCACCACCGAGATCGATGACTGCGACGCCGAGCTCGCCCGCATTATCGCCGAGCACGCCCCCGCCCTGACCCTGATCAAAGGTGTCGTCACCGCCGTAGCCTCCCAACTGCTGGTCACTATCGGCGACAACCCCGAGCGCCTGACCACAGAAGCCCAATTCGCCGCATTGGCCGGCGTCGCACCGATCCCTGCGTCATCGGGCAAAACGACACGGCACCGGCTCTCCCGCGGTGGCGACCGCGCCGCGAACTCCGCGATTCACCGCATCGTTCTAGTGCGCATGAAGAAGGACCAACGCACCCAGGATTACGTCGTCAAACGCACCAGCGAGGGCAAAAGCAAGAAGGAGATCATGCGCTGCCTCAAGCGCTACGTCGCCCGCGAAATATACCGCGTCCTGCAAAACCCACGGCCCGGCCTGCTAACCAACGACCTCCGTCCACGGCGCCTCGCATTGCACCTCACCCAGACCGCAGTAGCACTCGAACTGAGCGCCTGGCTCAAAGCCATCTCGCGAATTGAACGCGGCGCCACCCAAGATCGAGTCCTATCTGAGCGCTACCGCGCATGGCTCAGTGAACAACCGAAAGTCAGCGCTTGACAACAATAGGAGCATCAAATTCATCCAGCGCACGCGATATGTCAAAGTGCGCTGAATGGGTGGTTTTTGTTGGCCGAACAGCTATTTGGCCGCTACCCGATGGGCTTCGCAGGCTTAGCCACATGATCTCGGGCATGTGAGGCTCAATAGATATAGGCCTCAAGTGGTGTTGTTCGATGGAGTTCGGCAGAGCCGATTTCCCTCAAGCGCATAGCTGAGCGTACCTGTCAATGAAGACCGACTAGGAGTAGCGATATGTCATCCCAAACGGAGCAGAGTCAGGAGTCACTAAGCCTTCCTGGCCTCACTGCTCCTGCAGAAATCATCGTCGACCAGTGGGGTGTTCCGCATATCTATGCGGCAAACACCTATGACGCATTTCGGGTACAGGGCTTCAACGCCGCCCGCGACAGGCTTTGGCAGATCGACTTCTGGCGCCGCCGTGGATTGGGACGACTGTCCAGCATTTTCGGTCCGGAGTACGCAGAGCGTGATCGCGCAGCTAGGCTCTTCCTCTATCGGGGCGATATGCATGATGACTGGCTTTCCTACGGTTCAGACACCAAGCGCGCCACGACCGCCTTCGTCGAAGGGATCAACGCGTTCATCCAGATGACCCGGGACGACGCCAGCCTTTTGCCGACCGAGTTCAAGGAGCTCGGCTATGCGCCTGAACGCTGGGAGCCGTCCGATGTCTCCCGGATTCGCAGTCACGGCCTGTTCTACAATGTGCGCGAGAAGGTCTCCCGTGCGCTGACGATTCGAGACCATGGGCAGGACATCGAGGAACTGCGGCGTCGCAGAGAGCCTTTCAACGAGCTGACGATTCCAGAGGGTCTCGACGTCGCTCTGATCCCCGATGACGTGCTTGCGGTTTACGACCTCGCGACCACTCCTCCGCCGTTTACGACCCCAGATCCCGGAGCGGCTCAGGGCAAGGTTCTTCCCGAGGGAAGCAACAACTGGGTTGTCACCGGAAGCCGCACGGCGACAGGCCGACCGCTCCTCGCGAACGACCCCCACCGTGCAGCTGCGGCGCTCCCCGGCCTTCGCTACCTTGCCCACCTCAACGCACCCGGCTTCGACGTCATCGGCGGCGGCGAGCCTGGTCTGCCCGGAATTAGCATCGGCCATAACGGTCGCATCGCCTTTGGTTTGACGATTTTCGCGATCGACCAGGAAGAGCTGTACATCTACGAGCTCAACCCTGAAAACCCCCGGGAGTACCGCTATCAGGACCGATGGGAGCCGATGCAGGTCGTTCGCGAGACCGTTGAGGTTAAGAGCGGCGACGACGTGGAAATCGAGCTCGTCTTCACTCGGCACGGCCCTGTCATTCACGTCGACGAGACGGCGGGAACCGCATTCGCGGTACGCGCGGCGTGGCTGGAGCCCGGCATGGCACCGTATCTCGGAAGCATGGACTACATGCGAGCCCACAACTGGGACGAGTTCCTCGGCGCCATGAATCGCTGGGGCGCTCCGCCCGAAAACCAGGTCTACGCAGACACGGACGGCAATATCGGCTGGAAGTCGGGTGGGCTCACGCCCATCCGACCGAACTGGGATGGAACCCTGCCTGTGCCTGGAGACGGACGCTATGAGTGGGCCGGTTTCTATGACATGGACGAATTGCCGGGCGACTTCAACCCGGAGCAGGGCTGGATTGCCACGGCCAACGAAATGAATCTGCCCGAGGATTTTCCGAAGGACAGACACATCACATATGACTGGTACGCCCCCTATCGGCGACACCGTATCGATGAAGTTCTTTCTACAATGTCCAACGCGACAGTCGAAGACATGGTCGAACTTCAAAGCGACTACCTCAGCATTCCGGCACGCCGAATCCTCAACGCTGTTCGGGCGCTGCCGCTCCCGGATCCGGATGCCGTCGATGGCCTACGCCTCCTTTTGGACTGGAACAACGTACTGGATGCAGACTCCGCAGCTGCGGCACTCTTCGAGGTGTGGTATCGCCGACACCTGCGCCCTGCACTCCTCGCCCGCGCCGTCAGCCATGTCACCAAGAGCGAGGACAACGCGCACGTCTTGAAGAGAATCGCCAATAAGGAAGACCTTCTTGCCGATGCGCGCATCGACCTCGAGCTCATGGAGGCGCCGGGGGACCGGCTTGGTACAGACCCAACCGGGTTCTTGATGGAAACCGTCAGAGGCACTCTGCCCAATGCCTTGGCAGAAGTCGAGAGCCTTCTGGGTGTCGACCGGGCCTTGTGGAGCTGGGGTCGGCTACACCCTGCGCGGGCGGCGCATCCGCTCAAAGCGCTGCTCGGTGGTGTCGACGAGGAGAAACTCGTCGTCGGTCCGCTTCCTCGGGGCGGAAGCGGCGATACGGTCGGCAACACCGCCTACGGAGCGAACTTCGTGCAGAGTGCAGGGTCTACCTTCCGCGTGGCAATCGACGTCGGCAATTGGGACGCATCGCTCGCGATGAATGCTCCCGGCCAATCGGGCAATTTGGACAGCCCGCATTACCAGGATCTCTTCGAATCATGGGCACGCGGAGAGGCATTCCCTCTGCTTTACACCCGGTCAAGCGTTGAAGCCGCGGCCGAACACATTATCCGTCTCTCACCTACAACCGATTAATCTCAAGGAAAGGAAATATCATGGGACACCTCCAACTGCCCGAGGGCAAGAAGATCGCTGTCAACCTTGGAACGGACTTCGACGCTCAGGCACTGTGGCTCGGAGCCTTCAACCGGCCGAGTCCGGCCACCATGTCGCGCGGACAGTATGGTGCCGAGGTCGGTGTACCGCGACTGTTGGAACTGTACGATCGCTACGACATCAAGTCCACCTGGTTCACCCCGGGGCACACGGTTGACACCTTCTCGGAGCAGTGCAAGCAGGTTCTCGACCGCGGACACGAGTTCGGGCACCACGGCTATTACCACGAGATCCCTCCGGGCATCACCAAGGACACCGAAAAGCGCCTCATGCAGCTCGCTTTCGACTCGTTCGAAAAGGTGCTCGGGCTTCGACCTGTCGGCTACCGTTCGCCCTACTGGGACTACAGCGAGAGCACCTTGGACCTCGTTGAAGAGTTTGGGTTCCGTTACGACAGTAGCCTGATGGCTCGCGACTTGGTTCCCTACTACCCTCGCCGCTGGCAGGTTCGTTGGGAGCAGGGCAACATCGCCGGTAAGGCGAGCCACGTTCTCGAAGTTCCCGTCAACTGGTACCTAGATGATTTCCCGCCGCTCGCTTACACCGGGCCGCAGGCGGGTATGCAGGACACCGAAACCATTCTGCGCAGATGGACGGATATCTTCGACTACGCCTACGACAAGGTCGAGAATCCCGTCTACGCGACGTGCGTGCACCCCCAGACCATCGGGCAGCCGCACCACATTATGTGGTATGAGCGACTCATTGAGCACATCGCGTCCAAGGACGGCGTGTGGTTCGCAACCCTCGACGAGATCACCGCGGCCTGGGTCGATGACGAAGAGGACCTCCGTCTCCAGGCGCTCCCCGACATCCGTGGAGTCGAAGCGACGCCGGCAGACTCCAGCTTCGCCCGCAGTGTCTGAGTAAGGCTGGTGGGGCTGTTTGAGCCGGCCCCACCACCCCTCGGCACACAGAATTCGCCGACGGTCAGTGGGCTCGGACGAAAGTGTTAATGCCGACCGAAAATAGGGCCATTTCTGCCAACTGAAAACAGGGCCACTATCGTGTGGTTCTAGTGTGTCGTAGTTGTGGCGGGTTGGTGTTGCTTGAGGCGGTAGCTGGTGCCTTTGAGGCTGATTACGTCGGCGTGGTGAACGATGCGGTCGATCATGGCGGAGGCGATGGTGAGGTCGCCGAACACGTCTCCCCAACGGGCGAACGGTAGGTTGCTCGTTGTGATCAGCGACGCGTGTTCGTATCGGCTGGAGACGAGTTGGAAGAACAGGTTCGCGGCGTCTTGGTCGAACGGAATGTAGCCGACTTCGTCAATGATGAGCAGGCTGTAGCGACGGATCCGGACCAGTTCCGCGGGGAGCTTGCCACGGGAGTGGGCGTCTTGAAGGCGGCTGACCCAGCCGGTCGCGGTGTCGAAGAGGACGCGGTGACCAGCTTCGGCGGCTCTGATGCCGAGGCCGACGGCGAGGTGTGTTTTCCCAGTCCCTGGCGGGCCGAGCAGGACCACGTTCTTCGCTTCGGTCAGGAACACGCTCGTGCCCAGGTGCGCGATCAGATTCCGATCCGCTGACGGTTGATGGTCGAAGTTGAAGTCCTCGAGGCTCTTATAGCCGGGGAACCGGGCGGCTTTGATCCGCAGTCCGGCACCGGAGGCTTCACGTTCGCTGACTTCTTTGGAGAGCACCGCGGCCAAGTATTCCTCGTGGGACCAGCCCGCGTCGCGAGCTTGGTCACCCAGGCGCCGAAACGCTTCACTGATCCTCGGCGCCCGCAGCGCGCGGGCGTAGTACTCGATCTGCGACGCCGCTTCCGGCCCGATCACGAGGCGACCGCCACCACGGCCGGGGCCGCGTCGATATCAACGTGAAACAGTGCGTCATACCGGGCCAGTGACGCCGTCTCAACGACCGGCGAGACCACGAGCCGACGGGATCGTTGGGCTTGGAACTGGGCGCGTAACTCGGCCGCGCGGGCAACGTGAACGGGGTCGGTGACGGTCAGCTGACGTGCCCATTTGCGGTGGTGTTTGGCAATGAGGACACCGTCGTGGTGAACGAAGACCGTGTCCAGGCTCGCTGTGACATCCACGACACGGCCGATCATGGTCGGATCGACGGAGTAGTCGTTGCTGAACGCGCGAACGTAGTAGTCCCTGGGCAACCGGACGCTATTGCGAAATAGCACCTCCGGCGCCATTGGCGGCAAGTCGCGCATCGCAGCCCGATCGATGCTGATCAGATCGTTGGGTCGGCCTCTGCGGGACCGGGAAAGGCGGTTGTTCGCGACCGGCAACCATACGGCGAGCTGCGCGTTGAAGTCATCCGGTGACGTGAACGTGCGGCCTGACATGAAGCGGCTGCGGAAGAATTGGTTCATCCGCTCAACCATGCCCTTGGACTCCGGGTCTCGGGCCTTCAATAGCTTGATCTCGGTGCCCAGTGTGCCGGCGAACGCGGCGGCAGGCTCGGTCAGCTTCCCTCTGCCAATGCCCGACTCGTTGTCCCAGGTCAATCGGGTCGGCACCGCACCAGCTTCCTGCACCAATGACCACATCCCGCCGAGCAGGTCCGGCGTCTTCCGGGTCGGCAACATGCGCCCCTGGATGAACCCGGAGAACGTCGACGTCATTACCAACACCGGAGGCGTGTCGAGCTGGTCATGACCCAATGGCAGGGCCTCGTGCGGAAACCAGAGGTCGCACTGGACCTGGAAACCGGGTGGGTGCACGAGCCGGTCCGCGGGGTCTGGAACGAGGTAATCCGGTCGGAGCTCAGCGACTTTCGCCCGAAACAACGACGGTGACCCCGACCACCCCACCCGTTCGGCCGCTGTCGCGGCCCGCGAACTCGTCGAAACTCGACCCCGACGGCTCGCGTTGATAGGTTGGCGCCCGATCCACGGCCAACGCCCGATCAACCGTTCCCCGAGACACCCCAACAAGTCGGGCTATCTCGCGTTTCGAGTGCTGCCCCGTCGAATGCAGGTGGCGAATCTCTGCCCAATCATCCAATTTGATCACCTTCCATAGTGGTTGGTGGCCCTATTTTCAGTTGGCGTTAACAGAAAGGGTACGAAAAATTCTGTCTGATCGGTCCCGTCATCAAGACGGAATTCGCCAGACACCGAGGACCAGTTGATCGAGACTGTTGTCGATGGGATGCCGCGCCGCCGCGGCATCCCATCGGAGATGCTTCATAGCATCCCCGAACTGATCGCGTTCATCGCAGACGGCGGAGGTCCGAATCGAAGGAATCGGCTTGCTCAGTAACCCGGCATGTGATCGTGAGTATGGCGTGCAGCAAACTTTGGCGTGACGCGTCAATCGAGCAGGTGCATGCTCATCGCGAGATGAACAAGTTCGGAACGCCGCTGAAGTTTATAGCGCTTCAACATCGCAGAGATATGGAACTTGACGGTATGCGGACTGATGTTCAAAAGTTCCGCGACGTCGTAATTATTGGAGCCGCGAGCTATCTCTGAAACGATACGCAATTCACGTTCGGTGAAGGCTTCCGATTGGCTCTGCCCAAAGGACTCTCGGAGAAGAGGCCCCGACAACCGTGAATCGAAATAGTGTCCACTTCGTGTCACTTCACGCAGGATCTCGGGGATCTTCGAGGTGTCCGTGTCCTTGAGCATATAGCCGGCGGCTCCCGCTTGAACGCTTTGCCGAAGCAGTTCTGAATTGCCGTAGGCGCTAAAGATGAGAATCTTCACCTCGGGGAATGCTTGGGTCAAGGCCAAGCAGGTTTGCATGCTGCTCTCGCCGTTAAACTGTAAGTCGAGCAGGAGCACATCCGGTTTTGTGCCGGCTAGAAGATCGGCTACCTCCGCGAGCAGAGAGCTGGAGCCTACAAGTTCCAGGTCCTCCTCGCGAAGTGCCATCGCCGCGAGCCCGTCTCGGACGATCTGGTGGTCGTCAACGACGCAAAAGCGAATCACTGGTGTTCTCCTTGTTAACTGAAACGATCAACCTGTGCTGTGACAACGAGGCCACCTGGGGGGGCCGAGGAAAAAGAAAGGTGTCCATCGACGGATCGAACCGCGTTCTGCATCCCGCGGACGCCAAAATGGGAGGTACCCGTCGACTGTATTTGGTCTAGCCGCTCCGGGGTCATTGTGGTGCCGTTGTCTCGGATTGTGAGCGTCACCGTGGCCTCAGTCAAGTCGAGCTGAACGTGAATGTGTGTGCACTGGGAGTGTGTTTCTGCGTTCACAATGGCCTCTTGACCAACCCGGACCAGGGTATTCGCCGCGAGAGCCGAAAGGGTTCCATGGGCGGGCTCGATGTTCTCCTCGTGACTGCGGCTGATTCCCGAGAAGTGGGGCAGTTCCATTATTCGGTTCATGACCTCACGAGCATCCGTCACCCCTTCGATGTCATCATCTGCGAGCGCCTGGGAGAGCTGGCTTCTCAAGGCGTCCATGGCTGACCTGGTCGCGTGTTCGATAGCGGCGTAGTGCTGTTGAGCGGTGGCCGATGGAGTTGATCGTCGACCCTTCTCGACGACGAAGCCGATTTCGACAAGACGGCGCACAACAGAATCGTGAATAGCGAATGCAAGTCGCTCGCGTTCTTCGCGTTTGACCACCTGCCTCCGGTAGACATCCATCATGTTCTGCTCGACTCCGAACATGGCGAACTGTGCGAACTCTTCAAGTATGCGTTCGTCAGTTTCGGTGAAGGCGCGGAGGCTCCGGTTACCGACGTAAATCAGCCCGCTCACCTGCTCATCCAGGATGAGGGGTGCTGCCATTGCTGAGATGATGCCTTCGGCGCGGGTCTCTGCAACTGGAGCCGATTGCAGGCGGTCGTCCCGGAAATAGTTGAGGGAGCGGACTGGGTTGCGCAGTACCCGGGCCAAGCCACCGAGGCCGTGTCCTTCTTCGACACGGAGCCCCCGGAAAGCTGAGGTGGTGATTCCCAGAGTCTGAACGAAGCGAAAAGTATGGTGATTTCGTTCCGGCATCGCCAGATAGGAGACCTCGGTACCGAACAGGGCTTTGGCGGATTGCAGGATTGCCTGAAGCCGCAGCTCGGCGTCGGGGAGGGTCGCGTTAGCTTCCGCGACCTCTCTCAGGGCCGCATGCAATCCGTCCTTGATTATCGCGGAACCAGAGGCACGACCGCTTTGAACGGCGCTACTGATTGCATGGGTGTGGCGATCGCTCTCGTCTGGGAGCGGCACTCGACGAGTGGATAGATTGCCCGTGATGACACTGCCGCTTCCGTATTCGTCTCGCCAGGGAATGATTACAGCCGAGGTGAGCAGAATCGAGCGACGGCGCAAGAGGGAACGGATGGTCATGTCAACGACCAGAGAAGGCAATCGCCCCGACAGCGGGTCGCTCACCGTCAACGGTTCGTTGGGGCGAGGGAAGTCCAGCTCTCGTGTACTCGAATAGGCCAAGGCAACCAGGTTTGCTTGCGTGGAGTACGGGCGGTAGGTGACCACCGCGAAATCGGCGTCTAGCGCGACGCGGTTAAGTTCAAGAATTTCTTGAAGTGCTGCTTGAATCTCGTGCGATTGACCGCCATCGAATAGGTACTGCTCGCGCGGGGTTGCCACCCTACCGTCTGTCATAAGTGGATTGCGTTGTATTGAATTGCAGCACGAACTCACTCCCCGTCGAGTGGATGTCTCGCATCTTCGCGACACGAAGCGTTGAGGACGAGTGATCAGCTGTGCCCTCTTAAATAATAGCGTCTGTCCATGTGTTGTCCGTCACGGTGAATGACGATGAGGCGTCAACAACATTAGATGGCGGTTCTTAACCGTCGGCATCGACAGTGACGCCGCGAGCGACTTGTTCGCCGTCCTCGCCAACAGGAAACGGGGCGTGAGCAACAACGGAACGGTCAGTGGCGTTAGTCGTCAGGCGCTCGGGGCTGGGGTGTTTCTGTGGCTTGCGTCACATAGGAGCGGTGTTCTTTCGCCTGTGAATGGCGGTGTGACTGTCGAGCGAGCGAGCGAACGGAACCGGGGCAATCGGTGTGTCGTAAGCGGAACATGTACCGTTGTCGTTCGTCGGCTGCTATACAACGCTATATGCGCGTTATTACGCTATACCTGCCATGTTCTGCTCATGCGTGTATCGAACCCATACCGGCCTGGTTTCAACCAGTCGCCCGCCGTGCTGGCCGGGCGTGGCGAGATCACCGAGGCGATCACCGAGGCCTTCCACGTCGCCGCGCTCGACGGGCGAACACCCCGGCCGATCCTGCTGGCCGGCAGCCGCGGAGTCGGCAAGACCGTCCTACTTGAGCGGGCGCGCCAGATTGCGGCAGAGCAACATGCCTGGATCAGTGTCAGCGTTGAAGTTCACCCGGGCCGACCCTTCACCCCGGTGCTGCTCGCCCGGTTGGCAGAGGCCGCGCAACTCTACGACCAGGCACCACCGAACAGAGTCGATTGGAGGGCCACGAAGGCAACGATCACGGCATCACTGGCCGGAATCGGCGGGCAGGCCGAGTTCACCCGCGCGGCAGCGGCGATAACGCCCCGAGAGGAGGAGCTGGAAACAGCGCTGAAAAGCGTGATGAAAGCCGCCCTACCACTGGACGCCGGACTGCTGCTGACCGTAGACGAGACTCACCTGGCTACTGAGGACGAGTTAGCCAGCCTCGCCGCACTGCTCCAGGACGCCGTCACCAAGCAGTGGCCTTTCGTGGTCGTATTGGCCGGGCTGCCGAGCATGCAAGACCCCAGACGGATGGTGACCTACCTTGAACGCGGGGAATGGCACAACGTGGGCCTGCTGGCCAGCACGGACACCCACGAGGCGCTGACTGGCCCGGCAGCCGCAGCGGGCCGACCGATGGACCAGGACGCGGCCGATTACCTCACCACTGCCAGCGGCGGCTACCCGTACGCGATCCAGGTGCTCGGCCACCACGCATGGCGGGCATCCTCAAACGCCGACCAGATCAGCCTCACCCACGCCCGAGACGGGGACCACGCAGCACAAAGAGACCTCGCAGCCGGCCTCTACAGCGCACGCTGGAAAGACTCCTCCGAACGGGAACAGGAATACCTCGCCGCCCTCGCCCGCCTGGTAATAGCCGGAGGACACCCAATCGGCGCCGACGTTGCCAGGACGCTCGGTCAGCGACCATCTGCCGTGACCTACCTACGGGCACGTCTGCTCCAGAAGGGCACCATCTACACCGAGGGTAGGGCTCTACGATTCGCCGTCCCCGGCATGGCCGCATGGATCGACAGCCAACCCCTCGACTGACAAAACGCGACGACCACCAGAATGTAATCACTCACCTCTTTGTTTACATCCTCGATCACCACTTTGTATACAACCTCGCTCGTGACTTCGTTTACACACGCACTCATCACATCGTTGACAGCAAAACTCACCACTTCGTTTACACCGTGCCCGCGGAGTTTTGAACGCTGCTTAGGGCAGATCGTGACGGGGCGCCAAGAGTGAGCCGGGTCGAACAGGCCAGCGAAAGGCAGAGACCGAGCGGATCGAGGCGGATGCTGCGGCCGTCGAGGCTTCAGAACTGGCCGACCAGCAGCAGGCGAGTCTCGCTGACGCCCGCGAGCGGTTCGAGGCGCAGGGGAGGCCTCGAACCAGGTCACCGCTGAACACGCTGAGACCCAAACGGCGGGGGAGACCCACGATCTGCAGGCTCAGGCCGAGCTTGTCGAGCTGCATGACCGGCTAGCATCCGCTCACACACGCCTCGCCGAGACGGAGCAGTCCCACGACGCGGCAACGGCTCGAGCCGAGGCCGCCACTCTGGCACGGGCGGAAGCCGATGAGCGCGCCCGCGGCACCGTTGATCGCGCACGAGCGGACGCCGAACGCGCGCACCGAGCTGAGGCAAACGCCGGCGGCGTGGGGGAGCAGCTCGAGAAGGCTCACGCGCAGGGTAACGAACTCCGCGAGGAGGCCGGCCCGCTGCGCAGCACTGTGGCCACCGTGACCATCGAGTACGATGCGGCTCGGACCGAATCCGGGCGGGAGAGTGTGCACGATGACCAACGCGTCGCCGATCTGCGCCTGACCCAGGACCAGCAGCTCGTCCAGCTACGTTCTGAGCTGGCCGAAACCAGACAGGATGCGCGCGAGCAGCGCACGTAGGTCGGCCAAGCCACGTCCCGCCCAAGCAGCTGGTAGCCCAAAAAGTGCCGTCACCAGAACAACGAACGGTTAGAGGTCGGCGGCGGTGCTCCGGGCCAGAACATAGCTGGCGAAACCGGGGACCGAAAACTCGAGCATCCCGAAGGCGGGGGAGTGCACGATGCCCTTTTTGATGACTCGGTCACGTACCGGTGCTACTACGGTCAATGCCTTTCCAAGCTTCTGGGCCACGGCGCCGGAACCCACCCGGCCACCATGGGGGAACATCAGGGTAGCCAGGGCGTCGACATACTCGCGTTCCCTGTCGCTGAGTCGGTCGTAGCGTGCGGCGTACAAGCCGACGTTGAGCTGACGCTGCGCAGCATCGGCGGACGTCTGCAGGTGTTTTGGGGTGATGGTGGGCGCACCATCGGCGGCAATCCACGCCTCGCTGGCGTACAGCTGGAGAAAATACGGGTAGCCCTGCGACGTAGCGATGAGGGCCTCCACAGCGCGCGCATCCCACAGAATGCCCTGTCCGAAAGCCGGACCCACGACCGCTTCCTTCGCGTCCGGATCGTTCAACGGCCCAATATTCTCGAATCGGAATCGTTCGGCGTACGTATTCGCCTTCGCCATGTCTGCGGGAAGGCCGGGCAGACCGGCGCCGATGAGGACGATGGGTTCGTCCTCCAGCGCGGACAGTGCCTGAATGAGCACCGCGAGGTCACGTTTTCGGAACAGCTGCAACTCGTCGATGAGCAGTGCTACCCCGACACCGTTGGCCCGAGCGTCAGCGCCCAGCGCGCGCAGAAACGCCACCAGGGCGGGGAAGGGGTCGGCACCAGGAGTTGCCGTTCGTTTGTCTGCATCAACCTCGAAGCTGAACCCGGCGGGGCTGAGCGTCAGTTTCATGCCTCCGATGCGGTGGCCCCCGGCAGCGAGGGCTGCGCGGAGCTTCCCGGTGGACAGCTGGGCGCTGTCGGCGATAATGCTCTGCACCGCCACACCCGGTTCCACATTTCGACGCACCTCGAAGTAGCCGGCGAGCCAGCCACGTTCCCGAAACAGGTCACGCGCCGCGTACAGCAGACTCGTCTTGCCCATTCCACGCAGCCCGATGTAGATGATCGGGTTGCCGGTACGTCCCGCCTCAACCTGGTCAGCCAGATTCCGCAACAAGGCAGTCTGGGTGGCGCGTCCGGCCAACAGCATGGGGCGAGTACCCGCACCGGGTGTGTACGGGTTCAGGAGAGTCATAAGGGGAACGTACCACGCTCAATGTTCTAAAACCTTATATTATACGAATTCCGTATACTTACGGTTTCTGTTCGGGGAGACGCGAGAGGACCACTGCACTTTTGCGCATGATGTGGGCTTCGTCCCTGGTGGTGACGGTTTTTGGTGGCCGACGGCCTCAGACTAACAATGTCCGGATAATCGAATGGCCCAACATGGGATCTTTGCACATCACGCCGGGCCGTTCCGACGCCGCCCTCCTGCTGAGATTGTCAGTTCCCGTTTCGGAGATCCGCCGGAACGTGGGTGCTGTACTCGATGTTGTCGAACTCAGCTAGGCACCGGTCCCCCATCGGCGCTTGCGCGAGGAAACCGACGCGCACCGGCCCGTCAAAGGCAAGCCGAAAAACACGTACGAAGACCCATTCATGACCATCAATGGATGAGTGAAAGGCCCAGCCCTCCCCAGATCGAATAATGCGAAGGTAGACCGACTCCTCGGAAACAAGCATTGAGTTGCAGTCGTCCGAGTACTCGTTCGTCACAACGGAAACGACCATGGCTTGGCCTTGGGGCGAATACTCAAAGCAGAGTTTGGCCCAATGGTCATGGTCACCCCATATCGCCAGGACGGCAGCGTCGAACGTTGTTCTTTCGGTCCGGACCCGGGTGCGTGCCGAAAGCGAAAAGTCTTCCGTGGGGACGAAGCCGAGCAACGGTGCGGCTTGCTGCTGAGGGCCTCCTAATGCGTCATTGGTCCAATCGGTGCCTGCGGCAGCGGCGAGGAGGAGGACATCATGGGCGGGCGCCTCAACTGAGCCCGCTTCACCGGCCCATTCGAGCGGAGGTAACCCCGGCACAACTACGTTCACGCGTATCATTCCTCTCATCCAACCTGGTACGGGGCTCTGGGGCAGCTGTCCCTAATCGAAGCACCTGGTCGTCTGGCCTGAATTTTTGGTTTGTAAAGTGCAGCGTCAACTTCACTGGCGCTGAATCCCTCTTCAAGCGGCTTGAGAGCAGACCATTCAGTTGAGGGCTGAGCCGAAGCCGCCCGCAGCACTGTATTTCTCGTGACTCGTCGGCTTGCGGAACTAGGCCCGCGATTCTGTCGGGTTCTGTCCGTAGACGTTCTGGTAGCGGTTATAGAGGGAGTCGATCGCGGGCTGCACGATCGGAATAGGAGTGCCGAGCTGGCGAGCGAAAGCGACGCTGCGGGCGACGTCTTCGACCATGACGGCGGCTTTGACGGCACTGCGCGCGTCCATGCCGATGGTGAACGGGCCGTGGTTCCGCATGAGCACGGCCGGTGAACGGTGGTCGCGGAGGGTCTCCACGATGCCGCGTCCGATCGAGTCGTCTCCGATGATCGCGAACGGACCAATCGGAATCTCGCCGCCGAACTCGTCCGCCATCGCAGTGGTCACACACGGAATTGGCTCGCCCACGGCCGCCCAAGCCACCGCGTAAGGCGAGTGGGTGTGCACGACGCCACCAACCTCGGGCATAGTGCGGTATACGTACGCGTGGGCCGCGGTGTCGCTGGAGGGGGACCGGTCTGAGCCTGGCGTGCCCTCAACGATGGTGCCGTCGAGACGGCAGAGGATCATATTCTCGGGCGCGAGGTCGTCATAGGAGACGCCCGACGGTTTGATCAGGAAAAGATCGGCGCCCGGCACTCTTCCGGACACGTTACCGCCGGTCCAGACGACGAGCCCGTAGCGCACCAGCTCGGCGTGCAGGGCGGCGACATCGATGCGGATGCGGTCGATCGTCTCCTGCAGTTCGGCGGGAATCAGGGTGACTATCACAGGTTCTCCTTCGGGGTGTGGCTCACTTAGGCGAGGGATTCGACGGCCGCGCGCTCGATGGCCAGACCGGAGCGGTACCGGTCGAGGTAGGTCGCGAAGCCGGCGACGTCGGCGGCGTCGGGTGCAGCGGTGTCAAACCCTGCCCCGGCAAACACGTGATCAGTGAGATACGCGTCGAGGCTCATGTCCGAGTGCCGCAGGTACGCGGCAAGGACGGCCATGCCCCACGGGCCGCCCTCGGATGCCGTCTCGGCCACGCTCACGGGCGCATCCAGCGCCCCCGCCAGGAACCGCTGCGCGACTCCGGCAGTGCGGAACATGCCGCCGTGCGCGAACATCTGATCCGGTTCAGCTCCCTCGTCGGTGAGCACCCGCATCCCGAGCGCCAGTGTGCTGAACACTCCGTACAGCTGCGCGCGCATCATGTTCGCCAGCGTGAGACGGCTGTCAGGCGTGCGGACAAAAAGCGGCCGCCCCTCGGTGAGCCCGGCAATCGGTTCGCCGGCCAGGTAATTGTAAGCGAGCAGGCCGCCCGCATCTGCCTCGCCCGCGCCCGCTTCACGGAACAGCGTCTCGTACACAACGTCGCTGTCGACCGCGGCACCGGATGCGGCGGCGAAGCGGGTGAACAGGCCCACCCACGCGGCCAGCTCACTTGCACCATTGTTGCAGTGCACCATCGCGACTAGGTCGCCGGCTGGCGTCGTGACAAGGTCGAGCTCGTGATGCACCTGCTCCAGCGGATGCTCAAGCACCACCATCGCGAAGATGCTCGTGCCAGCACTGACGTTCCCTGTGCGGGGGGCGACCGTGTTGGTCGCGACCATTCCCGTGCCCGCATCACCTTCAGGCGGGCAGAACGGGATGCCCGGTTTCAGCGCCCCAGTCGGGTCGAGCAGCGCCGCACCCACCGCAGTGAGATCGCCCGCTGCTGAGCCGGCCGGCAATACCTCGGGCAACAGATGTGTGAGCGGGGGGATGCCCTTGTCCGAGACGAGGTTATCGTACCGAGTGACGATGGTCGCGTCGTAGTCCCTCGTCGTCGGGTTGATCGGAACCATGCCGGAGGCGTCGCCGACGCCGAGGACCTTCCGCCCGGTGAGCTTCCAGTGCACGTACCCGCCGAGTGTGGTGAAGAAGTCCAGCTGCCCGATGTGCGGCTCGGAATCAACCACAGCCTGATGCAGATGCGCGATCGACCAGCGCAGCGGGATGTTCATCCCGAACAGGTCCGTCAGCTCCGCCGCCGCCGGACCGGTGTTCGTATTGCGCCAGGTGCGGAACGGCACCAGCAGCTCTCCTTGCGCATCGAATGTGAGGCAGCCATGCATCATCGCCGACACGCCGATCGCCCCGAACGTCGTCGGGCGGATGCCGTAACGACGGTAGACGTCGGCCACGAGGTCTGCATACGCCGCCTGCAGACCTCCCCACACGGCCTCGAGCGAGTACGTCCACAGGCGGTCGACGAATTGGTTCTCCCACTCGTGGTTTCCCACCCCAAGCACCTTCGAAGGATTCTTCGCGTCGACCAGGCACGCCTTAATGCGCGTCGACCCCAGCTCGATCCCGAGCGCAGTGCGGCCCGCCTCGATCGCTTCGCGGGCGCTGTCCTGACCTGCTGTCATGTCCTGGTCCTCACTTCGTCCTGGCAGGGATTGGCTCATCGTGGCCTGCCGATGAGCGGAAGCAGCGACATGCGGGTGCGGTATGTGCGGGTCTCACCAGGTGCCAGAGTGATGAGCTCACCGGTTCGGGTGGCTTCCGCCCGCCCATCGTCTCGGGAAGTCGAGGGTTCGATTCCGAGGACGTTAATTCCGGGGCTGGCGTCCCGCCACGCCAGCAGCAGTGGGAATGTCGCCGTGGTCCATTCGATGGTGAGGGCGACGCCGCGGTGGGGAGCATTGACGGTCAGTGATCCGGTCGGTCCGCTCCGCGCATAGGTGACGCTCTCGTCGACGGCTTGCTCCGCGACGGCCATCCGCATCGTAGGGAGCAGCGGGGCAACGTCCCCCCCACGACGAGCGAACACGGCCGCGTCCGTCGACAGTGATGAGCCTTCATCGACGAGGGGATATCCGAGGTTAATGTGGTGGCGGTACATATGCCCAGCGTCGACGAACCCGTCATTGGTGACGACGTCCTCTATTTCAAGGACAGGGCGCTGGCACCAGGCTCGGATGACGCGGGTCAGTCGCAACGTGGGCTGCCCCAGTGCCGCTTCGACGACTTCGCCAGTGATTTCGATCAGTGGACCTGACTCGTCGATCTCGAACCGCCAGGTCACGTTCTCGGCGGGAATGTGGCCGATGCGGCCGTGGAGGCCGTACTCGGAACCGTTGACCGTCGAGGGCATACCAGTGGATGCGAGCCCGCAGGTGGTGAGCAGGCCTCCACCGAAGGTGCGCACCCAGCCGGCACCGGAGGGCTCGTTGTGTGTTGACGCGACGCGGCCGCGCGGTGCACTCCATGCTAAGGGCAGACTCAAAGCGTCGGCCCACCCGATGTCCATCGCGCGGTCTAGGAGAACCTCGAAGGAGACGCCTTGAGGGTTACGTACAATAAGGATGGGTGCCCCTGCGGCTGGTCCGTCGGTGAGTTGGGCGCGATCGACCCTGACAAGCTGTGCTGGGCTGCCGACGAGCCTTCGGGCGTTGTCGACAATGGCTGGCGACGAGGGGGAAGCCATTAGCCTGCCCCTCGCACTTCGGCAGCAGACCGGCGGCGCGCTCCGATGGCGACGGCGACAACGAGTACAGCGCCGGTGACGATGTACTGCCAATAGGAGGTGACTCCGAGCATGTTCAGTGCCTTGGACAACACGGCGAATAGCATTGCGCCGATGACGGTTCCGAAGACGGTTCCTCGTCCTCCACGAAGCGACGTGCCTCCAACCACGACTGCTGCGATGACGCTCATCTCAATGCCGGTGGCCATGTTCGCCTCGGCAGACGAAAGCCGGCCAGCCAGAAAAACGCCGGCGAGGGCAAAGCAAGCCCCGGCGACCATGAACACGATCGCTTTGGTCAGGTTCACATGCATGCCGGCCAGTTCCGCGGCCCGCTGGTTAGACCCCATGGCGCGCAGCGTACGACCAAACGACGTACGAGACAGCAGGAAATAGGTCAGCAGCGCCAGCACAATGAGCGTGAGGAACGGGTACGGCAGTACGCCAAGGGATCCGGTTGTCAGCGCACGGAAGTTTGAGGACGTGACGGAAACGACCTGACCCCCAGTCCAGATGAACGCGACGCCGAGAAAGAGGTAGAGCGTTCCGAGGGTCGCGATGAAGGGCGCGATCTTGACGTAGCTGACCAAGAGACCATTCACCAGCCCGAGGACCGCGCCGATCACTACTGCGATCAGGATCGCTAGTCCGATGGTGGTGTACGGCAGGACGGTTCCCACGGCTATAGCGCTGACGGCGATAACGCCGCCAACCGAGAGATCGAGAAGTCCGCCGGTGATCAGCAGCACCATTCCGCACGCTGCAATCCCAACGAAGGCGGTCTCGAACAGGATGTTCTGGACGTTGCCCGCACCGAAGAACGACGGCTGGATCAGTCCGACCACGACGAACGCGACGACGACAACAGCGAGTAAGTACTGATGTGAGATTAAGCTGAGGATGGTTGAGGTTGCCGACGTCTTGGTCGCCGCCTCCTTAGCTTCGGTTTTGATGGTGGGTGCGGTAGTGGTCACGCCACTCTCCCTTCAAAGACGCGACGGACGGCGGCTCGCTGCGCGCTGTCAAGACTGAGTGCGAAGACGAGGAGCATGCCGAGGGCGATGTACTGGTAGAACGACGGGACGTTGAGTAGGTTCAGCCCCGCGTTGATCATCGCTAGTAGGAGCGATGCCAGGAACGTGCCGATAATGTTGCCTCGCCCCCCGGCCATGCTCGTGCCTCCGAGTACGACCACTGCGATGGCCTGCAACTCGAGTCCGCTGCTCAGTGAACCATTGACGCTGCCGAGCTGGCTGGCTAAAAGCAGACCGGCGACACCGGCCGCTGCGGCCGCGACGACATACGCGATGAGCTCGATGCGCTTGACTTTTATACCACTGTCGGTGGCGGATTCGGGGCTGCCACCGACGGCAACCACGTGTTTTCCGAACCGCATCCGGTCTAGGACGAACCAGAATCCGGCTCCGACGAGCACAGCGACGATGAACGGTACGGGGATCCCGAAGATTGACGACGTTGCGATGGAACGGAACGCGGAATCGGTGATCATGATCGGAGCTCCACCAGTGAACAGCAACGCAATCCCTCGGAAGATACCCAGGGTGGCGAGCGTAGCGATGAACGCCGGGACGCGGAATGTGGTCACTATCAATCCGTTGACCAGACCGAGGATAATCGCTGCGGCAATGCCGGCGAGGATGCCGGGCAGGATGCCCCACGCATTTACGGACACCGCCGCCACACATGCCACGACCGCCTGCGTGGATCCAACCGAGAGATCGATGCCACGCAGGGCAATCACCATCGTCATGCCGTACGCGGTAATAGCAAGGATCGCGCCGTCGACGAGCATGTTTGTGATGTTGGAGGCGCTCAGAAAGCTTGGCACGAGCACGATCCCGGCTAGAAGCACCAGCACAAACGGGATGATAATTCCGAGCTTTTGCAGAATGCTCTGCCGACGGGCGGCGCGGTCGCCACGGCGCGCAGACTCGCGGCGCTCTTGTTCGGCCGACGTGACGACATCTACCTGAAGAAGCTGGGGAGCATTAACCATGAGTTCCTCCTACGGCTATCTGCCCTACGGAAGCGCCGACTATGTTGTCCTCGGTGATATCCGATCCGACGAGTTCTGCGGTCTGCCGGCCGGACAAGTACACGAGGCAGCGATCAGAGATCGCGGTGAGTTCAGGTGCGTCGGAGCTAGACACGATCACGGCGACGCCTTGCGTGGCCAGGCGGCGGATCAGCTGATAAATTTCGAGTTTCGCACCGACGTCGACGCCGCGAGTGGGCTCATTGAGCAGCAGGACGCGGCAGCCGGACTGGAGGGCACGGCCGAGCAGGACCTTCTGTTGGTTCCCTCCGGAGAGATTTCCAATGAGGTGGCGACCGTTCGGCACGCGGATGCGAAGTTCGCGGTGCAGTTCCTCGAACAGGTCGCCTTCTTCGCGTCGAGACGGGGCAAGGCGATGCCACCAAGACACCGACTTGGTGTCGCGGGAGACCATCATGTTCTCGGTGACGTCGAGGTGGGGAAGGATTCCCTCACTTTTACGGTCCTCGCTGAGCATGTAAATCCCGGCGCGGATCGCCGTAGGTACGGAACGAACCTGCACGGTTTCGCCGTCGATGGAGATGCTTCCGGCGAGCACAGCGCGGTCGCCGAACAGGGCACGGGTGAGCTCGCCACGACCCGAGCCGGCGAGTCCGGCGAGTCCAACGATCTCTCCCGTTCCGACAGCCAGGGAGAAGGGCTCCTCGAAGCCGCCGATGCACAGTCCGTCGACGACTAGGCGCGCGTCGTTGGCTGTTGCGGCGCCGTCGGCACGCCCGAAGACCTGCGGCTTTCGGCCAAGCATGTGCTCGATCAGGGTTTGCTCGTTGAGCTCACTGGTCGAGGACCGGTGTACAAGGGATCCGTCTCGCAGCACAGCGACCTCGTCGCAGAGATCGAAAACCTCGTCGAGATGGTGCGAGACATACATGATCGTCTTTCCCTGGGCGGCCAGTCGCCGGACAATTCCGTGCAATCGTGCGATCTCCGCGCGGTTGAGCGCTGCGGTCGGCTCGTCCATAATCAGGACCTCGAAGTCGCGGGAGAGCGCCCTCGCGATCTCGACCATCTGCTGATCACCCGTGGTCAGAGAGCTAACTAGCCGGTCGGGGTTGAGGTCCAGTCCGAGCGTGGAGAGCAGTTCCCTCACGCGGGCCCGGGTGCCTCTAGCCCTGACGACTCCTGCGGTTCTCAGTTCGTGGCCGAGCATGATGTTGTCTGCGATCGAAAGTTGGGGAACGAGCCGGAATTCTTGGCTGACGACCGAGATCCCGGCCGCCTGCGACTCCGCGGAGTTAGTGAGTCTGCGAATCTCTCCGCGGAGTCGCAGGGTGCCTTCGACGGGCTGTTCGATGCCCGCGAGGATCCTGATGAGGGTACTCTTTCCTGCCCCGTTCTCGCCGACGAGGGCGAGTATGCGGCCCTCGTCCAGACTGAGCGACACCCCTTTCAGGGCGCGCACACCGGGGTATTGCTGCACGACGTTCTCGACAGCGAGCATGGCAGTCATGAGTTGGCCTCTCCTCAGGCTAGGGGCTATCGGTTGGCGCGGCCGGCTTTGAAGTCGACGACAGTCTCCTGCGTCACGACCTCGACCGGGAAGAACACCGTCTTGGTATCGGGGTCTGAGAAGCCGGGGTCCTCGCCGTTCAGGAGCGCGAGCGCGGCCTCTACCGCGGCCGTGCCCTGGCCGTATGGGTCCTGCGCGATGGTAGCGGACATCAGGCCGTTCTCGATCAACCCGAGCGCGTCGTCGTTGCCGTCGAAGCCGACGAGCGTGAAGCCGTTGGCGATCGATTTGCCCGCAGTCTCGAGTGCGCGCTGAGCACCCACAGCGGAGGCGTCGTTAGCCGCGTAGATGATGTCGAGATCGGAGTTCGCCGAAAGCATATCCTGGGCGGCGGAGTAACCGCCGTCAACGGTGTCATTGCCACTGAGGCTGGCGACGACATCGAAGCGGCTGTCCTTCGATAGGGCATCCTTGAAGCCCTGGACGCGCTCCTCGCCGACGACCGAGCCGGCGTGGAGCTCGATGACTCCGACCTTCTTCGTATCGGTGGAGCTGCCAGCCTGATCGATTAGGTACTGCGCGGCCTGCTCGCCGCCGTTGTAGTTATTTGACAATACGTAGGCGTCATAATCGCCGGCGGTGCCGATGTCGCCGATGACGACGGGGATCTGCGCGGCATGCGCCGCGTCGATTGTGGCAGGCAGTGCGGACGGCTGCACTGGCGTGATGATCAGCGCCGAGATGCCTTGGTTGATCAGGTCCAGGCTTCCGGACACCTGCTCCTTCTGGGAACTTTTCTGATCGGCCTTGACTAGGGTCGCACCGTTCTCCTGCGCAGCCACCTCAACGCCGGCGGCCCAAGCCTGCCAGTAGGGGTTTTGAAGGTCGTAGACCGAATACCCGATGATGAGCGGGTCTTTCTTCACGAATTCGGTGGCGCCACTGGCTGACGTTCCTCCATCGGATCCCGAGGCGCACCCGGCGAGTGCGATAAGCGGAACAATTGCCAGTGCGAG
Organism: Cryobacterium sp. Y11; assembly: GCF_002929535.1. Lineage (GTDB taxonomy): Bacteria > Actinomycetota > Actinomycetes > Actinomycetales > Microbacteriaceae > Cryobacterium. Next base: position 6,686 of record NZ_PJJO01000040.1, on the reverse strand, counting down.
TAGGCCTAAACGTCGACGCATGATGTCTCCTTTGACTTGTGTGATGGATGAGGCTGAGGAAGTGGAACTAGCTGATGACGGTTCGGAGTCGTCCGGTATTGGCAGCCTCTGAGACAAAGTCGTTGTCGTGCATGCCTGCCCAGCTCGGGAGCGGAGCCTGGTTTCCCTCGGCGGCGGCGGTGGGCTCGTGGCTGTATGTCGAAACCTCTCGGACGACCAGGGGAACATCCGAATCGGCGGGGCAGCGGAAAGCGTGCAGGTGCTTGCGGTGCATGACGAATTTCGGGTCACCGGCGCGTAGTCGCACGTAACTGGTTAGCTTTTCGTACGAGTTCTCGCGACCCGTTGGCAAGGCGATACCCTCTGGCCACGCGCCACCGGCGGGCATGCCGGAGAAGTTCAGTACCCCAACGCCGGGCTCCACGGACGGCGTTGGACTGTAGAAGACCTCCATCTCGCCGAGCACGACCTCATAGCTCTCGGTCTTCCGTCCGTGGTGATGCGGTGGACAGAACTTCCCCGGGTGGACAATCATCAGCTTGTCGCATAGGCCCGAGTACTCCGCATAGGGCGCCGCGTCGGTCGGCAGGCCATCGATAGCCGACTCGTTGAGTGATTCGAAGATGATCATCGCTTCGTACGGTTCACGAGACCAGAGGCCGTTCTGGAAGGCGTCGTACTGGTCGGCACCGAAGACGATGCCGGCCGAGTCGTTGACCATCCCGTCGGTGATTGGGTAGCGAAGCGCCTTGCCGAGGGCGGCAGCCTCGCGCACCCATTCGTCATACTCGCGACGAGAAATCGACGTCCTTGTCATGACATCCTCCGATGCAGTTCCAGTGCCGTACGTCGACAGTGAACCGGTTCATTTTTGAACCGGTTCGATTCTGCGCCTTGCCGTATCGGTTTGTCAAGTTCGTTTGCGTAAAGGCGCTGGCCCGGTCGACTCGCGCACTACGAGCGACGGTGTCACGAGCTCCCGCTCGCTGCCGTCGTGGGCAGCGCCACTGAGGAGCATCTTGCCGGCCATAACTCCGACCTCGAAGGAGGGCTGCCGGACTGTAGTCAGCGGCGGGCGCAGTGCTTCGACGAACACGACGTCGTCATAACCGATCAAGGACACATCCTCCGGGACTCTCAGTCCGTGGCGTTGCAGCGAGAGCAGCGCACCGAGCGCGACGAGGTCATTCGCACACATAATGGCTGTCGGCTGGTATATGCCCCAGAGATCGTCTGTCGCGGTCAGCCCCTTCGCCGATGTCAGGTCAGCCACTTCGACTTCGATCAGTACCTCGCTCGTCTTCAAGCCGGCCGCTCGAATGCCGTCCAGCACGCCTTCGCGCCGCTCGACGCACCAGGGAACGCTTTGAGGACCGTTAATGAACGCGATCGAACGATGTCCCAGCGCGAGGAGGTGCGCAATTGCTTGACGCGCTCCGCCCACGTTGTCGAGGCTGATGGTGCTTCCAACGTCAGGTCCGGCGCCATTTTCCAGGGCGACGACCCCGAGCCGGCGGCCTGCGAACGGCTCCCAGCCGCGGAGCGTGTCGATGGGGGCGACGACCAATCCGTCGACACCTTGTTGTGCGAACGCTCGGAGTAGCCGTTTTTGTCGCGCTGGGTCTTGACGGGTCGATCCGACGACGAGGGTGAGGTCCTGATCCTCAAGCACGGACTCGACGCCGCGCAGGACGTCCGCCCAGTAGGGGTTCCCGACGTCCGGCAGAACGACGCCGACAAGTCCGCTCTTCCGGCTACGGAGCTGACCGGCGGCGCGCGAGCCAACAAATCCGAGTTCACGCATCGCCTTTTCTACGCGCGCCCGAGTCTTCGGGCGAACGCTATCTGGCGTGTTGATCACGTTCGAGACGGTTCCGAGGGAGACTTGGGCTCTCTTGGCGACCTCCCGCACTCCGACGGGTCGGCGGACTTCGGAGTCCTTTGTCGCGTCGCTTGGATCAGGCCCGACCGCCAGAATCATATTTCTCCTTCAGTTTTAGGTCCAGACACGACCGGCACGTCGCCCTTTGTTCATAGTCCCCGTTCGAAGCCCGTGGTCGTCTGACGGAGATGAGACGATCCTAGCGAATTATGAACCGGTTCACTCGATTTACGCCGCTTCACCTACACGACGAACGAACGAGTCACCAAAGAGATTAAATGCCGCACCGATATCGTCGGAGCGTTCCCTATTTTCCCGATGCGGTCGCAGTGGGCTTTGGTTGCCAAATACATGGCGTCCTTGGAATGCGTGTGCATTGGCCGTCAACAAACTCCATGGTCGTCAAGTGGATATACAGCGCGTGGAGAACCTCGGTGGGAGGAAGTCCTAAACGAAGCGTTTGGCGCGGGTTTGCCAGAACGGCAGGGTTTGCTAGTCGACCTCGTCGGCGGCGAGTCGGGAACCCTGCCGCTGTTGCATGCGAAGGCTGACAATGGTCCGAGCGCATGATTCTGAGACCGGTCTTGGTGCTAGTAGTACTCGCCTGTGCGGCGCTCATGCGTCCCGACGATCTTCCACAAGGGCAGCCACGGCATTCATCACGTCGGCGTCCCGGTCCCCTCTGATTCCCGTCAAAGGAGTGTCCTCCTGGAGAAACGGACTGCCACCGACAAACCACGCACGCGCCAGGTGGTCGCTCCCGGCATCCGCTATCTGCCGCCATGCCCGGTGCGCCAGGCGCAAACGTCGCTCAACATCCGGGCCAGGAACGGGTCCGTCACTCTTGGCCCAGCGATGGGGCAACTTGCGGTCTTTGGAACCGGCCAAAGCCGCCACCAGCGTCGCCCCGAGGTGCACATTCAGCCGACGCACCACGTCCTGAATATCCAACCGTGCGGTTTCACCGTAGATATCACTGACCGTTTTGACGCCCAGTCGCACGAAATACACCCCGATTACACCTGCGGCAACCGGTGGAGATCAGTTAGTCGGGGAGCAGGCTGGCACCCTCGCTGGTCCGCACAGCACGGAGTCCGACCAGTATCGGAACGTTAGTTGACGCTCAGTAGTAGCTCCGTCGTTAGGACTCGATCAAGTGGTTCTCTTTCAGGAGCAACGTCATCGCATCCCGCACGAGGGCGCTCTGCGACTTCCCGGTCCGCTTCTCCAGCTCCTTGATCGCTACGACGTATTCAACCGGGACGCGGCCCTTCACGATCGGAGACGAACCTTGCTTCGGGACGGTGCCGATCGTGCGTGCGCGCAGTGGCGGGCGGCCCGGACGCATGGCCGCTTCGAGCGCTTCAGGAGACCCATACTCACGGAGAAGGAAAGCTCGGCCTTCCGCTGCAGCGGCATCGCCCGTGAGGGCGCGCCCGACTCCCGTCGGCAGGGGAGCGCTCGGGTCAGTGAGATCCGCGGCAAGGCGGTCGTAATCTATCGGTAAAGCCATCAGGGGTTTTCCTCTCGAAATCGCGTGAACTTGGTGGCGAGGTTATCAACGTGCAAAATCAAGGCTTCCTCGCCGGACTCAGGGAACTCGTGGACCAAAATCTCAATCTCGCGATCCGTCTGACCATGCGGATGTCCGATGTAGAGCTTGATCCGTCCCTTATTGACGCGCTCATGCTCGAGCACGCGCACGTAATTCGCATGGAGTATCGCGTAAACGATGTCCTGCCTCGGGATTCCATGTTTCTCGCTCGAGTCGAGGAATTTCGAGGCCATACACCAATACTATACTGTGTCCCAGTTTTGTGTCCTAATTAGTGGCAGTGCTTTAGGTGCCGTTGCCGAGTCCATCGTCACGCGGGGGTCCTCGCAGGCCCGCAACATCCGTTTGAAATGGAACGGATCACGCAACAGAGAGTTGCCAGCGACTGGTTGGGGAGAGCACGCCCATATCGACGTAGGAGCGTGCTTCTTTGTGGTTGGCGCGGCCGTCGGGGGAGCGGGGGTACCTCGGCCAGACGCGTTCGCCGGGAGTCGTGGCATCAAAGAGCGGCCGGCTGGACACGTGTGGACGACGGGGGCGTTCACGCGGTGTGCTCGCCATCGTTGCCGCATCGACCAACCACCAGGCCCAGACCACCCGCTCGGCCTCGTAACTCATGTTCCGGGCAACTAGGGTTCCCGACACACCGAGAAGCCGGGCGGCCTTATCACGCAGGTCTTGCGCTGACCGTGCCCATCCGTCAGCGCGTTTAACCAGAAGTCGTGACCGGCGCAATCGACTGAAAATCACCGTCGTGTGGCGTACCGATACACCGAGCACGCGCGCCGCGGAATCAATCGTCAACGAGAGCTGTCCCCTCAGTAGCGCGTAGACCTGGCCGGCGAGATGCCCCAGTCCTTTTCTCGTAAAGAGGTCGTGGAGGCCGTCGGCAAGCTGATCTTCAAGTGAGCGTACGAGGGAGGTTCTTAACGTGAAAAGTTCGGGAGGGGGGCGGGGGTTATTAATAGGTTGTGACCGGACCGCTCCTGGCCCTGTGGAAAACTTCGACCTGAGGCGCCATTCGGCGGCGTTCACCCCGTCGTGGCGTTCGACTCGATCGATAAATCCCGCCGTTTCGAGCGAGCGCAGAGCAGCCGCTGCCGTGGTTCTGCCGAGGCCCACCATCAGGGCCAGGTCGCGAATTGAGGCCGCGACGACGCGTTTGCCGGTCTGCAGGGTCAGGTAGGCCAGCGCGGTGAGAATGCTGCGCTGTGAGACGGATGCTTCGCTCCGGCCCCAGCGTCCCGGGCTCACCCGCAGGCGGTTCAGCAGGTCGTCGACGTCGGTGACGATGATCTGGAGCTCGCTGAAGTCGGCCGGTTCACGGGCTGCGGGCAGGGCGCGCTGCAGGGCAGAGTACTGCTGGGCTTTGGCCCACTGGCGTTCGAGGCGGGCGGCCGCTTCCGGATTGCTGCGGTGCCGGCGGCCGCCGCGGCCGTTGTTCTTGGTGCGGTAGTGCTCCATTCCCGGCGCGGTCTGCGCCGCGTGTTGCACGTCGGCGTAGGCCCACCCCGCGCTGGCTGCCGCCAGCAGGCACATGAAACCGGTCCAGGAGGGGTTGTCGCCGCCGGATATCGTGGCCATGTGGCCCGCGCCCCAGCTGCTCAGCGTGCGGTGGGAGTGGTGGGAGGCATCCGTTGGTCCCTGCGGCCGGGAATCTTCCGGCCGGGGCGCCGGTATACGTTCGCGCAGCACCTCGGTCAGCCGTTCCAACTGCTGGAGAGTCATGGTGGGCTCGGCCAGCGACTCGACCCGGCCGCGAAGCACGATGGAATTGCTGCCGTCGCGGTGCGGGGCGCCGGGCGGGCGGGCCGCGCCCTCCCGAGCGTTCAGCAGCATCCCGTAGTCGAGGGTGCGGTACGTCGCGTGGGCGGCACGCGCCATTTCCGCCACCGTGCCGCTCGGCGCGCCACCGCGAATGCCGATCCAGAGATGCCGGCCACCGCCCGACGAGGACTGGCAGACGACATGATCAATCGAGGTTTCGGTGAGAATGCGCGCCAGAGCGTCACAGTCGTCGACGGCGCGTTCCACAGCATCGCCGCCGTCTTTCGCGTCGAAGTCAAAGCACAGCAGCCGAAACCGCTGGTTATCATCGGCCAGACGCACACACCACGGCGTCGTGGGTGCGGCCGGGCCGACGGGAAACAGTCTCGGGTACTGGTTCATGTGCAGCTGGCCGTCGGCCTCCCGCACCATGACGCGAACCTCGGCGCGCGGGCTGAGCCGGCGCGTTAGTTCCCAGGGGGTCCACTCAGATGCGGGCGTCTGCGGCGAAGCAGACACGCCGTACCCCAATTCGGGTACATCGAGCTGTAAGTGCGCTATGCTCTGTTGCATAGAGAAACCTCCCGTGAGGGCTGTTGAATCTGATTAGCTCTAACCTCCCTAGCCGGGAAGCCTGAAGGGGTTTGAGCTACGAAACTTGCAAGTGCCCGTCGCGAAAACGACGGGCACTTTCGTTTTAAGCGGCCTTGGTGATGGGCGACTCCTCATCAGGACAAATGGATGCCTGCGGCACGAGCTCGGACAAGCCGACTTCTTGTGTCAGAACCGAGCCGATGTAATCGCTCAGGCTCATCCCGCGTTCTGTGGCGCAGTCACGGACTGCGTCTGCGATTGGCGATGGAAGTCGGGTGATCAGTGATTTACGATCGCCCTTACTTTTACGTCCGGCGGCACTTTTCCGAGTTGGCATGGTCCAACCGTAGTGGATTCCAGAATCAGAAATCTTCAAGAGGGTTCGGCGTGTCGCGATGAAATACCTGATGCTGTGTCTTTCCGACGCGATTGCCGGGCACCCTGCCGCGGGGGAGTGGATAGAAGAAGGGGGCGGCATCCGCTTTAACGCCCCAAAACGTAGTCGACATGCGCCGTTGCCGCCGCAACCAGGACCGCGTCGTTCAGCACGTAGATGGCTTCGTCGCGGCGGTCGCTCTGCACCTCGTCGACGAAGTCGAATTCCGTCAATACGGCCAGGTCGCGCCGCACCGCACCTTCCTGCGCGCGTGCCGACGTCGTCAGCTCACCGCACGTCAACGGCCCGTGCCGCGCCAGGGAGCGAACGATATTCGCGACCGAGCGTCGGGCAATAACTTCACTCATGCGCACGTCACTTTCCACGATTTTTGAGCTGCTGGGAATGCCTAACACTCTAGGCACGTCTAGACGATATGAGTTAGCAAGAACTCTTGCGGCTGGGGCCTCGGTTCAAGTAGACGTGGGTTACCAACCGTTGAGTGTTGGCCT
>NZ_PJJO01000039.1 GCF_002929535.1 Cryobacterium sp. Y11 | reverse complement strand
CACTTCATAGCACTTCATAGCACTTCATAGCACTTCATAGCACTTCATAGCACTTCATAGCACTTCATAGCACTTCATAGCACTTGATAGCAAATGCTATCACTCGGTGAATCAATGGCAATCCTTCGTCGCCCTCATAATTTGGAGTTCCTCGTGCGGAGTTCAGGAGACAGACAACTGCGTGGCAAGGAATCGCGTAGCGATTCGTTGGCGTCACCCGATGGGGAACTGTTGAACTGGGGGAGTCAAAAGCGTGCGGTTAGGCCGGGTACCCCTCGTGTTGGTCTGATCCGCTTGGGGAAGTCGCGGCGCATCTGGTCCAGGATCGCTTGCACGGCTTCCTGGTCGATAGCGGCCACGCGCTCGGCCTCCTCGCGGGTATCCTCAGCGCGAGCTGCCTGCTCGACGGCTCGACGTGCGGCCGCTGCGGCGTGGCGGGTGCGGTTGGGCTCTGCACCGGCTGCTCGGGCTTGGTTGATGAGCCAGGCCAGGTAGGCCGCGGGATCGCGGTGGGCACGAGGATCGACATTGCGCGCGCCAGTGCTGGCGCAGAACTGATCCACGGCAGCCAGGAGGCCGTGAGCGGTCCAGTCGTGGCCGGTAACGCCCAAACGGCGGAGGAACAGGCTAACTGTGCCGATGTGCCGGCCCTTGTTGAGCCAGGGGAGGCGGGTCACCAGCTCGGCGGCTAGGCGCTGATCGATGAACGGGCGTGGTTTGCGGTCGTGGCCACGCCGCTTGTGCTTTGTTGATCCTTGGGGGGGGAGCGAAGCGACCGGGCGGCGCGCGCGAGCGCGCGTTGGTGATGATTTAACAACAGGAGATAAAGACTTACCTTCCCGAGGGGAAGGTAGCTGGACATTTTCCACAGGCTTCTTCTTTGGCAGGGTCAGGGCTCGTAGGGATGCGGCGCGGTACTGGCGACCGCCGTGCACCTGGTGTGCGGTCGTGCGCTCCCTCCTGGTGAGGTAACGGCCGACAGCGATAGTGACGGAGAACCCCAGCGTTTCCAGCAGCTCGCGGGCGCGCTGAACGGTCTTGCCTGACATGCCCAGCTCGGCCGCGACTGTCTCGTGTGCGGTACTGACTCCCCGGCCGGTAGCCACGTCCGCTGAGAGCCAATCAGCGCGCGCCACGCGCAGCAGGGTGCCGGCGGCGACCTTCGCCAGGCGGCGGCATTCCTCGCCGTGGGGAGTCGCTAGGCAGTCCATCAGGGCGTCGAACCAGGACGCGCCACTGGTCCAAGCCACTACCTCGGAGTAGGCACCTTCGACCGGTTGCAACGACCAGGAAGCCGCACGATTCTCTCCACTCTCACGTGGGGCGCCGGGCGTCCGCACAATGGGGGACACGACACGGCCGGTTTTTGGCGCGTCAGCAAGCGTTTTGGGCGTGTTTACGCTTATGATGAAGTCACTCCTTCATTGGGGTACAGCAAAAGCCCGGTTGGTAGCCGGTGGTTTTCTGGAAATGCTCTGAACCTGGTCAGTCGCCAAACTTCTTCAGGTTCGAGCCATAGCTTCAAGGCCCGTCGCGAAAGCGGCGGGCCTTACTTGTTAATCGGAGTCGATGGGCAGCTCCCCGTCATGGTTCTTCGAAGGCATCCACGGCGGTATGCCCTGGTCGGTGAGTTCAAGGTGATCGACAACCTGCTCAAACAGCACGGCCGCCGAAACGTCGGCTCTCGCTGCAATCGCAATGAACTTCTCGCGCTGCTGCTTCTGGACTACCCAGCCGAGGGTCACCGGGTCTTTTAGGGTGCCTCGTTCGCGTCGTCGGATTGCCATAGGAGAAATACTATTCCTATATCTCGGACTAACTAACGCATTGGTGGCGTGTCGCGCATTTCGAAGCGCACGAATTGCCACACGACGGACCCTGCCGCTGCCACGCCAGGTGGGGGAGGGGTCAGCCCAGAAGGTGCGCGACAGTTGCGCCCAGGTCGTCGGCGATTAGCTCGCGATTGGCCCAGAACGTTGTCTTGGGCGGGCGGCGCTTGAAGTCGTCCGGAGCGTCGTCCTGGACGTAACCGAGCCGGCCTAGATCCTTTAGGGCCTCGTGCACGGAGTTGCGCGACATTACGTCCTCGGGGATGAGGTCGAAAAGCTCGGTGTAGGTACGGGGCTTTTTGAGCAGGATGCGCAGCACGATTGCTCGCGTGGGGGCGGAATAGGCCTCGTGGAAACGGGCCACCCGCTCGGGGGCATTGATTCCAGCCATGTCGTTCATTTTGCCGGAACTCCCAACGTCGCGTTGAGGCCGAGACTTATCGGCGGCAGTTCACTGGGCACCATATCCAGCAAATTTGGAAAGTCTCCTCAGTATCGGTGGAGTGGTGTAAAAGTGAGATGGTCGTCATTCTGTGTCCGCTTTTAAGGGGACATAGCGCAAATACCGCGTCAAAAAGCGACATTTTATTACCCCAACTTTGGAAATCACCCCCCGTTTGGGTGGAAACACGGTGCAAAAATGGGACACTAGATAAGCAGCTCGGGGGACTGTTCTATCTCCCTCGAATGTGTAGGAAACTATTCGAGAGGAAGCACTTATGACTGACAGCAGTCGTGGAATTGCAAGCGATGTGTTCGGCGGAGCTGCACGCGCCAGCCAATACATCGAAGAGGACGCCACGCGCCCACCAGCGGCGCAACAGCCCGCCGAGAACGTGGGCGACCTGGCCGCGCTTGAACCCGACGCAGCAACCGACTCGCCGTTGGTCGTTGCCCCGCCGCGGTCCTCGGCTGCCGTGACTGCCGGACCGTCTCTGCCGGCGGATTCCACGTCAGTTCTGTTCGGGGGGCCTGCAGCGGCGCTGACGGTCACTGACCCCGGTAAGGCCACTACGGGTTTGCGTGGAGCTATGGCCAGGATGGGGCTCCCGGTGAAGCCTGGGGCCGATGAGATCGAGGCCCGTCGCGTCGAATCGGTACGCCTGGTCGCTGAGACGGTCGTTCGTCAGGCGACCTGGACGCGTGCCGTTTCGGTCCTGGTGAACAACCCCAAGGGCGGGACCGGGAAAACCCCTACAGCGGTCATCCTCGCGGGTGTACTGGCGTCGATCCGTGGGGGATCAACGGCGGTCCTGGAAGTCTCTGACGATCCGGGCGCGTTGGGCTATCGGGCCGAAGGCAACCCGAAGCTGGGTCTGGGGGAGCTGGTGCGCGATATTGACCAGGTCAAGACCGCAGGCCGGCTCCATGGCTACACCGCCCCGCAAACGTCGTTTGCTGACGTGATCGCCTCGACCGGCCGGCGGGAGCGTCTGACCGGTGAGGCCGTGATCTCGGTCTGCAAGGTCATCGATGAGTTCTACGGGATTCGCGTTATGGACTCAGGCAACGTCACTACGTCATCCGCTTTTCAGGGCGCGGTATCGGTCGCTGACGTACTCGTTATCCCGGTGATGAACGCGGGAGATTCTGTACTCGAAGCAATTCAACTACTCGAGGAGCTGCGCGCCGCCGGTGGCCAGCCCAAACGCCTGGCGGACACCGCTATCGCCATTCGGCTCACGGACGGACGGCCGGAAAACCAGGCCGTTTCCGATGAGGTGGCGCGCCTGCTGTACGAAGCCGGCGTTACGTCGCTGCACGAAGTTCCCTATGACGCCCACATTGCCGAGCGTCAGCAGATCACCCTCTCCAAGCTCGCGCCCGCGACTCGTGACGCATTCGCGGCCGCCGCGGCTGCGGTAGTCACTTCCCTCAAAAACTCGGTTTCGACCGAACACTGAAAGGCCCACACCAATGAACGATCTGATTCTCTCCGCCATCTCGCGGCTGCCCCTGGCCATTGATAACCCCCTCGACGGGCTTGTCCCCGACTTCTCGTTCGGCGGAACTGAGTTCACTGAACTGTGGCAGAAGCTCATCACCGCGATTTGGGGAATCGCGATCCTGATCTCCATCGTCTACCTGGCGTTGGGTCTCGTGGCCATGGCCGGCGCTTCCAGTGACTCCAATCCGAACCCGCAGCAGCACGCTCAGGGCCGCAAAAAAGCCCTGTGGGCTGGCGTCTCTCTAGCCGGCCTCGCCGCTCTCGCGCTGATCGTCGGCGCGATCCTCAGTTTCGTCGGCTAACTGCCAACCCCTAGGAGGCGCAGCATGCGTATGTACACCAAAGCCGGCCGTAGCCGGTGGCCCTATGTCATCGGCGCAGCCGTGGTCGTCGTCGCGGTGGCCGGCGGAATCATCTACTCGTCCGCCCAACCAGGTGGTGAACCCACTGCAGTGGCGTCGAGCGAACCGAGCGCATCCGCACCCGCTGATGGGGGAAGCTCCGGCGCGGGCGACGACGTTGCGCCCACCGGCTGCCTCGGCGGCCAGGACCGCAACGCCCTGATGGTGAGTGATGCGCAGAAAGCGGCGGGGCACACCACCTTCGGAGCGGTCGAAGTCGCTACGTCCTTCTACCGGTTCTACTGGCAGTACCCCTACGCACCCGCTGACCAGCTAGACGCGGTCAGTCGCGGCGTCATCGGCAGCAACGCGCCGGACAGCTTCAAGCAACTCTCCACAAGCTTTGAAGCTGTCGGGGACGACCCGACCGGCGGCAAGGTCGCGGCGGGGACCCCCTTCCACATGTCATCCACAAACGGGCTATGGCGGGTGTCGGAAGATTCGACCCCTGATCGGATCATCGTCTCCCTCGCGGCCGGGTACGTCATTGACGGGGCTCTCAGCCCAACTGAGGTCGGCGTGGGCGGTTTCGTAATGGTGTGGGAGAACGACGCTTGGCACGTTGAGTCAGGGATCAGCCCGGACCAAGACTTGCTAACTGCAGGCGGCACCAGGTACACGGGCGGTTGCTAATGGCTGAGAAGCCTTGTGTAACACCCGTGGAGTGCCTGAATGACGACGTAAACGGCGGCCTCGAAGATGCCGTTGGTGCAGTCGGTGACTTCTTTGGGGGTGTTGGGGATGCCGTAGGTGGTGCTGTAGAAACAGCCAACGGTTTCGCAGACTTCTGGTCTGATCCGGCCGGCAACTCTTTCCAGATGTTGCAGGACGGCGCTAAGGGCCTGGCCGATGATGTGCTGCCCGCGATCACGCATGCAACCCTGCCTGATTTGACGGCTGATTGGTTTATCAGCTCCTACCGAATCAGTTTCGGCCTGGCCGTGTTCGTGCTTGCTGCTCTGCTCATCCCGCAGTTCGTCCGCACCGCCCGCGGGCAGCAGTCGGGTCGGGACCTGGCGGAATCGCTGGGACTCTACGCGCCACTGTTCCTTATCGGCGCAGCGTTTGGCCCGGCCGTGGGTGCGATTCTGGTGCAGTTCTTCGGCGCACTGTCGGACTCGCTCATCAGCTGGGGAATCAATACGTCCGCGCAAACCATCGTGGAGAAGTTCTCCGAGATGTTAAGCCACGACGACAACGGCGCGGGCCTGGCCGGCGGCGCGATCGTGGGAATCATTCTGATGATCTTCATGATTATTGGCCTCTTGATCGTGGTGCTGATCCTCATCGTGCAACTCATCACGCTGTACTTCTCGGGGGTCCTCTTCCCCCTCGGGTTGGTCTGGATCGTTGACCCGACAAAGCGCTCCTTCGGGTTGAAGATTGCCTACCTGTGGTTTGGCATCCTGGCGTCTCACCCGCTGCTGTTCTTCATGCTCGCGATCGCCTATTCGATGGTGTCAAGCACCATCAATGTGTTCGATGGGGACGCCACACTGGAACGCACGGTAACGCTGGTGGTGTCGATCCTGTCGCTGTTGATCGCGGGGCTCTCGCCTGTGCTGCTAACGAAGTTCGCACCGGTTCTGCCCATGGGTGGCAGTGGCGGGGCTCCTTCTCGCGGAGGCAACATCGGTTCTAGTTCTATGCAGCAGGCCGATGCGAGAGTCAGTGACTCTGGGTCTAGCTCACAGCCCGATAGTGGCGGGGCTGCTCGCAGCGGTGGGGCTGGCTCCGCGTCGTCTAGCGCTGGAATGTCCAGCCCGGCCGGCAGTTCCGGTGGGGCTGGCGCTGAATCCGAGGACGCTAGCTCATCGATCACCGCGGCCACCAAGGGCGGCGCTGCAGGCGGGGGAGCGGCAAGCGGTGGCGCAGCTGCTAGGGGAGCCACGGCGGCTACTGCCGCGGAGGGTGCGGCGGCCGCCGGCGCTGCCGAGTCCTCAACGGGTGTTGGTGCCGCTATCGGCATCCCAACAATGATCGTGGCCGGCGCTATGGCAGCCGGTAACGCCACGAAGAAGGTCTCTGACTCTGTGGGCGCAGCCGCGGCCGAACCAGTCGATGACCAAGAAAACCACTACGGGAAGGACTCGACCTCATGAGTAACACCAAGGAAACCGCGATTCGTTACCTCGGCGGCGAGTCTGGTCACCGGTCCTTCTTCGGCGGTACGTCCTCGAAGGGCCGCACAATTGGTTTGGCAGCGTTCGTCATTTTCGGCGTTGTTGGCATGGCGCTGACCAGTTCCCTGGCCGTGCTGCTGATCGCTGCCGGCGGTGCCGCGGCGACGATGCTTGTTACCGCGCGCACGCACCGCGGTACCATCCTGCAGCGCCGGGCTAAGCGCTCCCGGTGGCGCTCACGCAAGCGCCTCGGCACGGACGTGTACACCCCGTACGACGATGAGGAGTGGGGACGACTGCAGCAGCTTGCCACGGTCGGCACCAAGCCGGAGAAAGCCGCCGCGTCCCGCGCGTTGGGCCAGATGCGGGCTAACCCAGACGGCGCCGACGGGATGGGCTGGCTGCAGTACGCATCCAACCTGCCGGGTATCGCCTGGCATGCTCCGATTGGGCAGCAGCCCTACCTCTCGGTCGCGTTCAGCGTCTCCGGGCAGCTCCGGGGGATGGAGACCGCACAATCTCTCATGCGGGCCTCTGCAGCCTGGGGGCGGTTCCTGGGTCGCCGGGCCTCGCCGGCCTCGCTCATCAGCGACATTCAGCCACTCACTCGCGTGCTGCCGCCCGACTCGGCGCGGCAGCAACTCTGGGTGACCAATCGCCTAGAGACCGAATCGGCTGAGGAGCCGTGGACCGACGCGCAGCGGGAATCCTTCTACGCGCAGACCAGGTCCTATGACCAGGTCATCCGCCGGGCCAGCGCTGACGCCATGGTGCAGCGGCATTACGTCGTCGTGTCCTGGCCGCTGAACCAGCAGTTCACGGATGCGGCCGCGAAGTTCGGTAAGGGTCGTGACGCCTGGCGGGCTCTGATGAACGATGAAATCCGGGCGACCGTGCGCGGTCTGACAGAGGCTCGTGAGGGTGACGTGGTCGCGTTGACGGCCAAGCAGACTGCCGCACTGATCATTCACCAGCAAAACCCGAGCATGCCCATTGACCTGGTGCGCCAGGTCGAACCAACACAGTTCGGGTTGGCCTCGCATGACGAGTTCTCGGCGCATGTGGTCGAGAGTGTCGATCCCACTTTCGTGCACCCGGGCGAGTCAGACGAGAACGCTCCGGCGGTGACCTGGTGGCACCGTACCGCCGCGATCCATGGGGAGAACCTAGCCGTTGCCGGCCGGTCCCCGCTGTGGAGCTTGGACCTGCTCATCGGGCGGGAACTCACCTGTGTCCGCACGGTTTCGTTCCACCTGCACTTGATCCCCGCGGGCCAGGCTAAAGCCGCCGCACGCGCTGACGTGGTGCGCGATATGGCCGGCGTCGTGGCCGACCAGGAGAAGGGCCGTCTGGTCGCCGACGAATCAACCACTCGAATGTCGGCCGCGCAGCGCCGTGCCGCGGACCTGTCCGCCGGCTCGCACCACCACGGCGTTTCCTGGGTCGGTTACATCACCATTTCCGCCGGCAGCCGCGACGAGCTCGCGCAAGCCTCACGGCAGCTCGAAGAAGCCTGCTCCACCGGTTTAGGCATCGACCATCTGGACTGGCAGGACTCCTATCAAGCCGCCGCCTCCGGCAGCACCTGGCCCATCGGGCGCGGGCTCCGCGCAGACTCGGCCTCCTTCGCAACCCGCTTCATTGGCCGCCTGGCCGGCCGGAGCGAGAAAGAAGCAATCTCATGAGCAACACCCGCATCAAGACCAAGCCGGCCGCACCTGCCGCCGTCGAAAACGTGGATATGCCGCGCCGGCAGCCGCGCCTGGCCAAGATTCCATTCCTGAAAATCTTCGTCCCGCCGGAGGCTTTGGCCCCGGCGCTGACCGGTACCGAGAGCGCGGCAACGGATGAAAGCCATGCGCCTCTGGACGTGACGCCATTCAGCCTGCCCGGCTCCCGGCTGCGCTCGTCGCCCTCAGCGGCCGCCCGCGGCTGGTACGCCCCGTCGCTGGCCGGAGCACCGACAACGACACGACAGGCCGAGATTCTCAATACGGGCATCATCGGTGCCCCAACCGGGATTGAGGGAGTCGTCAACGGGACAGACAATCTCTCGTCGACGATGATCTGCCACGATGCTCCGACTGCGTACAACATGACGCCGCGGCGCATCACCAGCCCTAACGTACTGGTTTTGGGCACGGTCGGTTCTGGCAAGTCCTCATTCACCAAAACGGTGCTTGTCATGCGCCCGCTGCTGCTGCGCAATCACCGCGCGGTGGTGTTTGACAAGAAGGACCAGGGCGGCGAGGGCGAATATTCGGCCGTGGCCCGCCGGCTGGGCGCAGAACCCCTGCGATTCGACCCGGACGGCTCCGGCACCCGACTGAACCTGATGGACCCGCTTATCGCTCAAGGCACCGGCCTGCAGGGCCAGATGTTGCTTATCAACGCCGTTGCGCGCATTGCACGCAACGATCTGCCCGCGTCCGAGTGGGAAGAAAAAGCGACCCGCTACGCGCTGCAGAACCTGTTTGCGGAGAGAGAAGCGGCGAACACCACCCGCGCGGCCACCACGGCGGATTTGCTGCCGCACCTGGGCGACGTTCCGGCGGATCAGAACCTTTCGGACCTGGCCAAAGAACGATTCCACCAAGCGGGCTTATCGATCCGCTTCGGCCTGGAAAACCTGCTGGAAACCTACGCCGGAGTATTCGACGGCGAGACCAGCCGAAACGTTGACCTGGCACACAAGCTGACAACGTTCGACGTGTCCCAGCTCCCCGACGACGGGCCCGCGGTTCCCACGGTTATGGCAATTGGCAATATGTGGCTGATGGGCCGTCTGCGCCATGAACGCGGGTACATCACCAACGTTATCTATGAAGAGGGCTGGCACATGATCGGTGGGCCCTCTGCTCGCCTAGTCAAGGCCAACCAGAAGCTCTCCCGAGGGCTGGGTATCTCCAACGTGTTCGTGATGCACAAGGGCACCGACATTCCCGAAGACAGCCCCGGCTACACCGTCGTCCAGGAAGCGCAGACGGTGTACGCATTCCGGCAGGACCGCGACGAGGACGCCCGGTGGGTCACTCAGACGTTCAACTTCGCCCCGGATACCGCGGAGACGCTGATGGACCTGAACCCCGGAAACTGCGTGTTCAAGTACGGTTCCAACCCGGAAACGCATATGCGCCACATCCGCTCCGATTGGGAAATCGACGTGACCAACACCGACGAGGCTATGGCAGCCGGCGCGGCGACGGCGTAACCGGGGAGGGGAACAGTATGGGAAAGCTCGGGGGCGTAGCCCTTCTGATCGTGCTGGTATTCGCCTTTACCGGCATCGTGTTCGTCACCGGCGGCGGTAAAAACTCATGCGCGGTGGCGGCCACCATCAGCCCGGCCACCGTGGCCGACCTGGAACCTGTAGCCGGCTATTCCGGCGACCAGCTCGTCAACGCCGCCGCGATCATCACAGCAGGCGCGGCCGCGGGCGTGAACGTGAAAGGCCAAACGTTGGCCGTGATGACGTCCATGGGCGAATCTGGCCTACGCAACATCGAATACGGAGACCTGGCAGGGCCCGACTCTCGAGGCCTGTTCCAGCAGCGCGACACCTGGGGCACTCTCGCGCAACGCCTGAACCCAACCGTGTCGGCCGGGTTCTTCTTTCAACGCCTGGTAAAGATCCCGAACTGGGAGACGCTCACGCCCACCGCAGCGGCTCACGCCGTACAGATCAACGCGGACCCCGACCACTACGCGCCGTACTACGCCCCAGCTAAATCCGTTGTTGCCGCTCTCGTAGGCGGTGACGCTGCATGCGCCGCGACAGCGACGGAGGGCAACGCGCAGCAGCTCGCGGCCGACCTGGTCGTGAAAATCGACGCGGGCAACATCACCGGGATTGCACCGGACCACCTGAGAGAAATCCGTTGGATCGCCGCTGGTGAGGTTCACGAGAACTGCGGAATCAACCTGGCCATTTTGCAGATCATCACCATTGCCGTCAACACGTTTGGCAGCGTCGGAATCTCCGACATAAACCGGTTGTGCACCGACCAGTACCTCGGCAACCCGAATAGCTCCCACTGGGCTAACGGCGGCGGCCACGCGGTGGACTTCTTCTCCCTAGACCGCACACCGACAACGGGAGCGGACGCTAACGCGATCAAGCTCCTGAATATCCTCGCGCCCCTGATGCCTGAGGGCTCCGCTACCGGGCAAGTGCAGTGCCGCTCAGACGCCGGCACCTCGATCGATTTTGCCGGACTGAATCAGTTCAACGACAGCTGCAACCACATTCACCTGCAGGTCGATCCCGCCTTCACCGGGTCACTGAAAACGGGTGTCTGATGCCCGCCGAAACAACGTCGATCGCCAATCTCGCTAACGAAGAGTGGACCGTCATTAACGCGGCGCACGACGTCGTAACCGTGGACCTCTGGCTAGACGTCGCGCTGCGCCGGCACCGCGACGAGCTGGCAACTGTCACGACCGAGCTGGTGGCCGTGAGCTACCGGCTCGAAGGCGTGGACATTGACGGTGACGTATGCGCCGTTCGCTCGGTCCTGGACTGGCTACACGAGGCCTACCGGGTCGCCAAAACCTATGACGTGACCACCCGGCCCGAACGTTACGCGCTGCTGCAGCGCCTAGCTGATAGCCGAGTCATGCCGTCAGAAATGGCGGTGATGGTCGGCGTTGATATGTCGATCGCTGAACGGTTCGCGGGAGCCGACGACGAAGCGCGGATTGCGCGCTCGATCCTGCACCGACTTAAAACCGCGTAACGAAGGGGTCACCTATGAACGACACCAAAACCAAGTGGCTGACAGCCGGTCTGGGAGCGCTGCTGCTGGGCGGGCTCTATCTCGCGGTGCACGTCGGCGCGGCGATCACCCCCACCGGACACACCTACTCCTGGAATTTCTTTACCCTGCTGGGCGATATGACCCTCCGGGGTGCACCCTGGCCGCCGGCAGCGACCGGGGCCTCTGTCGTCGCCGTGATTCTCGCCCTGGCCGTGTTCGTCGGGTTCATGGCCTGGATGGCACGACGGGCCGCGAACAAGCGCGGAAACGCCGCAATCGCGCACATGGCCACCCGAAAGCAGTCCGCGGTTCTGCGGAAAAAAGCACGCACCAAGGAAGCCGCGCAGCTCCACCCGCGCGCCGAGTCCCTGCCGGCGGGGCAGAGCGTCGGCCGGCTGATCGGAACAAAGAAATGGGTACTGCAGGGATGGCGTGAGCTAGGCGTGTATGTGTTCGGGCCCGGACGCGGCAAAACCTCCGGCATCGTCATCCGGCACATGATCGAGGCACCAGGAGCCGCGATCATGACCTCAAACAAGGTTGACGGCATCCGCGAAACATTAGCCGGCCGAAAGGACCGCGGCCGAGCATTCATCTTCGACCCGAACCGGATATACCGGCGAGACTTCACCCCCGATTTCGTGTTTAACCCTTTGGACTACATCGAAAACGCGGCCGACGCGAAAGAGCTGGCGGCGATCTTCGAGGCCTCCACCAAGAAGGGCTCCGACCGGGGCGGGGATGCCCAGTTCGACACAGCCGGCCGCGACATGCTGGCCTACTTCTTCCTGGCGGCCAAACTGGACGGTCAACCGCTCTCTCAAGTGTTCTCCTGGCTCTCCCGCGCACAGGGCGACGAGGTCGTGGACATTCTCAGCCACCACAACAAGACCGGGCCGGCCGACTTTATGGCCGGCATTTTGCTGTGGCCAGACAAGACCCGCGGCAGCGCGTACGCGACGGCGCAGCGCATGGCGTCCGCCCTGGCCGATGACGAGCTGCTGGCCTGGACCTCGGCCGAAGGAGTGCGCCGCTTCGACCCGGCCGCGTTCATCAGAAGCACCGACACTCTCGTTTTGCTGTCCAAGGATGGTGAGGGCTCCGGCGGGGCACTCTTGACTGCTCTCGTCCGTGCGATTTGCAAGACCGCGCAGCGCGCCGCCGAGACCAACGGCGGCCGCCTGGACGTACCTCTGGTGATCGAGCTGGATGAGTGCGCAAACATCGTGAAGTGGCCCGAGCTGCCCTCGGTGTACTCGTATTACGGCTCCATGGGCATCATCATGAACACCTATTTCCAGTCGCGCGCCCAAGGAATCGACGCGTTCGGCCGCGACGGCTGGGGCACTCTCTGGGACGCCGCATCCAACCGGGTCTTTGGCGGCGGCGTCCTGGATGACGAGTTCCTCAAAACGATCGCGGCGCTGATCGGAGAACACGACGAAATCACCTATGGCAGCTCCACCGGCCGTGACGGCGCTATGTCCACCTCGACCAACACCCGGAAGGTGAACACAATGGACGTTGCCACTCTGGCCTCCCTGCCGGAGTGGCGAGCGATTGTGTTCAACTCCAAGTCCCGCCCCGTCATGGTTCACACCGTGCCGTGGTTCAGGGACAAGACCCTCAAAGCGAAGATCGAGGCCGCGGCCATCCCGGTCCTGCCCGCGATCGGATCGGTGGTGCCCCGTGGCTGACGGCGACGTGACCGGCTTGACCGACGACGAGATAGAAACGCTCACTGATGAGGAGCGGGACTCGCTCAACGATGGGGCGATTGACTCCGGCACCGACGAGGAGCCAGAAGAAGAAGAAGAAGTTGACGTGCAAGCTCAGTTTCTTAACTGGGTCGTGGAGCATTTTTCCATCGTGGAGGTAGTTGGATCCAACAAGCGCTTTTACTGGTGCGCTCAGTGGTTCGAGCACAAAGAAGTTGTGGCCCGCCTGGTCGCGCTCTGGAAAGCTCACCTGGCCGCCGAGCTGGGCGACGACCTCGGGGCGGTGTCGTCCTGGTGGATCAACGATTGGGACCGGCATGCGGCAGTTCTGTTCGACCCCGCGAACGGCCCGTTTCGTTTCTGCGACCGCACCCGCGGACACCTCTCCGAAACCAAAGAAATCGGCCCGGCAGTGTCTCTGACAATCCCCCCGGCGGAATGGCAGCTACCCGCGTAGAGGTCGCGGCCGCTCCCCGATGTCGGTGCTTATCGGGAGAATGAGGGCCAAGCGGCGAAATGACGCCGAACTAGCGGGAGGGTGAGTCATGACGTCCACAAGTAAGCGAGCAAAGGTGCGGGATTTCGACTGGGAAGCTTTGACGGTTGTGACGGTACGAACGACGTCTGATGTAAGCCAGGTGAAGCTACGAGCTGACATGTTGCCGGGATCGACGTGGGGATCAAATCTAAGAGGCATATGCACCAGGCCTGTTTGGGATCGGCTTCGGTTCGCGGTCGCGGCCGCGGCGAACAATCGTTGCGAGGTGTGTGGTGATGAATCCCTGGGCTCTGGCGGAAAGGCCCAACGCCCGGACTGCCACGAACTCTGGGTCTTCGAGGATCGCGGCGGGGTGCTGGTGCAACGCCTCGATCGGTTAGTGGCCCTGTGCAAAGGGTGTCACGCGGTGCAACACACTGGTCTGGCCTCCATCAACGGAACGCTCGACCTCGTCGCTTTGACGCTACAGCGAGTAAATGGCTGGACCGCCGCGGCTGCTGAGTCAGACATAAAGCGTGCTTTTGATAGGTACGCAATGATGAACGCGCTAGCGTTCGACCTCGATCTAACGCTTCTTGCTGACCAGATTCAGGTGGCCGGCCATTCCTCGCTTCTGATCGCCGCCGACGATCGCAAAGCACTCGGTAACAGCTACTTTCACTAGCCCTGTCGTGGGCGCCGCGGCAACCTAACGCTCTCTGCCGTCGTCGCGGTTACGGTCGTTGTCGGGCCGGTTGCGGTCGTTCTTGCGCTTGTCGCCGGCTTCGCGTGGCTTGACGTTCAGGCCAGCGCGGCGCAGCTGCTCCCGCTGCAGCTCGGCCTTGCGGGCGAACTGGGCGCGGAGGGCCTCAGCCGTCGTCTGCTGCGACTTGGCCGGGCGTGTGGGTGCTGCTGGTGCGCTGACGCTCTCACGGGCGCGCTGCGTGGCCGTGGCGGCGGCTGCAGCGGCGCGCTGCCGGTCGTCCTCGGTGGCGGTGGGACGGGAGCTGAGAACCTGCGATTTGTGCATGGCCGTGACCCGTTCGGCCAGGTCGGCGCCCACGGTGCGCTGTCGGTAGTCCGCCGGCACTGCGGCGGTTTCTTTGGGGTCGATGCGGTACTGAGTGCGGAACACGTCAACTTCGGCGGCTAGTTCCGTCCACTGCTGCCGGCGGTCGGTGTCGGCGGGAACTTCGCCCAGCTCACTTGCCCAGGCGGGCTGTTCGGCCGCGATTGTCGCGCCGCGCTCCTCGAGGCGGGTGTGTAGGTAGTCGTAGCGTTCGGCCAGGTGTTCGCGCCACTCGGGGGCGGTGTGTTCGGAGTCGATCGAGCGTCGCGGTGCGATCCAGGCCGGCACTGCCGGGGCGGCCTTCTCCTGGTCGGCCGGCAGGGTTGCCAGGTGGCGGTCTGTGTTGTAGCTGATCCGGGAGGCCAGCACGGCGGCCTGGTCTTGGGCGTTGGCCATATCGCGTTGCGTCCACGCCTGGCGGACGGTGTCGGCGGGGTCCATGCCGGCGGCCTCGGAGTGGCGGAGCGCGGCCTCGACCGCGCCCCAGCTTTCATGCTCGCGCAGCGTGGTCGCCAGGCCTTCGCCAAGTCCTTGGTTGGCGATCTTCGCAAAGCGCAACACGTCGGCGCGCTCGTTCACGTCGCCGTACTGCTCGATGAGGGTCACCAGGTCATCTACCCGGGCCTGTTCGGCGCGGATGGTCTCGGTGGCCGAGAGCATGCCGTCAGCGTTGCCGGCGATCTGGTCGAGTACGTCGCTGACGGGCTGGGCGTCGGCGGTCTCGACGTACAGGTGGTTTTTGTGCTTGCCGCGGGTCAGGCCGACGTAGGCGAGTTCGCGGCTGGTGCTGCTGTCGGCCAGGACGTGGGCGGTGTCGGCGGTCATGCCTTGGGCGCGGTGGATGGTGGACGCGTAACCCAGTTCGACGGCGCCGGTCACATACTCCTTCGGCAGGGTGATCGTGCCCCCGGTGCTCTGGTTGCTGACGGTGAGTGTTCCGTCTCGGTGTGCTTTCTCCACCGTCCACAGGTCGCCGTTTTTGACGATGTCGCGGCCGCCGCTGACCTTCAAGTGTGAGTTGTTCACGCGGGTCACAACGGTGTCGCCCTCGTACGCGGCCAGGCCGTCGCGCAGCGGCGCTGACTGCTTACCCTTGACGATTCCCTCACTCATGCGGAACGCCTGAGCGCGGGCGTTCAACTCGGCCACAGTGCTGTTCTGCTGTGCGAGCATCACCGAGTGCAGGCCGGCCGTGGTGTCCGACTGCCACGCCGAGAACACTTCGCCGCTCATCCGGTCCACACTGCCCCCGGCAACGCGATCATTCGTGACGTACCAAGCGAACGGGTCGCCCGTTGTCGCCGGGTCGCGCAGAAGCTTTGTGGCCGCGGCTTCGTCGTTATTGGAGAACCGGTGTAGCTGGTCGAGCTTGACGGATCCAACTTCGTTTTCGAGCAGGCGCAGCGCGCCGCCGGCCTCGACGGCAGAGAGCTGGCGGTCGTCACCGATGAGGCGAACGTGAGCTCCGTGCAGCTGGGCAATGCGGGTGACCTTGGCCAGGTTGGTGGTGCCGGCCATGCCGGCCTCGTCCACCACGATTACGTCGCCCGGGTTCAGGTCCACACCCTCGATGCGTTCCGTCTGCTGCAGCAGCTCGGCCAGGCTGCCTTTCTGGAAAGTGAATGAGTGAATCGTCTTGGCGTCGATCTCAATTGCGTCTTTCATCACCGCGGCCGCGGTGGCGGACGGGGCCAGGCCAATCACCTTTCCGCCCTGCGCTTCGACTGACCGGGCCGCTACGCGCAGCGCCGTTGTCTTGCCCGTGCCGGCCGGGCCAGAGCCCACGACAAGGCGGGTGCTGCTGGTGGCGAATACCCGGGCCAGCTCGCGCTGGCCGGCGTCGAGGTGCTGGCCTTCCTTCGCGGCGACCTGGTCGAATACGTCGCGAGATACAGGCGAGGCGGTGCGCATGCGCGCGGCATCCAACAACGTGTCCTCAGCGGCCAGAATGCTCCGAGACGTCAGAAGCTGGCGGCCCTTGTGCTCGTAAATGCTGGTGCCGTCGCGGCGGGTGAGGGGCTGGAAAGCGCCGTGCGGGGCCGGCGGGGTGACGGTAATGGAATCGGTGTTGAGGGCGTGCTGGGTGATCTGCTCGACCGTGCCCTCAACGGTGTTGCCGGAGCTGCGCTGCGCCTGGATATAGCGGCGGGTTTCAGCCTCAATCGTGTGCGGTCCCCACACGGCGTGATGCTCGGACACGGTCTCGACAACCTGGGCTGCAGCCTGCGCGAGGGTGATGTTTTGGGCCGGAGCTTTGGGGGTGCTGTCGTCGCGGGCGTGCGCTTGGGCGGTCTCCAAAATCCCGCCCACCGCGCGGTCGCCAACAATCGCCCCGGCCTGGACGCGCCACAACGGGCGAAGCGCCGACAGGGCGCGAGCGTGGAGCTTCTGCGGCCTGGTGTCGAGCGTGGCCTGCTGTGCCAGGGCAATGCGGGCTTTGGCGTCGGGGGTCCGTCCGTGCGTCTCGCGGTAGTCGGATTCGAGTGTGACCATGGTCTTTTTGATCCCGGCCGACCTGGTCGAAAAACCGGCGGTGAGGCGGGCGTCAATCCCGGCGATTTCGACCACAGGGCGCTTGCCCGGGGTGACCTCGCGCAGCTCGGTTGCCAGCTCTAGCCGGTCGGTAACCCGGTCCATAACGCGTTGGTTGTAGAACTCGGATGCGGCCACCCCCTGGCGGTGCAGGAGCTTGGAATCGATGGTGCGCCACTTCCCATCTACGCCTTTGACCTTGTTCGCGACCACCAGGTGGTCGTGAAGCTGCGGGTCACCGGTGCGAGAGTCGTAGTGGCGGAACCTGGTTGCAATCAGCCCGCCTTCTACGTCGATCTGTGCCACACCGTTGGTACCGGCGCGGGTGGCGATTGCTTCGCGTTCGAGGTAGCCGATGGTGTCGCTGATCGCGGCCTCATGCTCCTCCTCGATCACCTTCCGAGTCTCGTTATCGCCCAACCCCCAGAGCGTTGAAACGCTCTTAGCCGGCGAAAAGACCAGGTCGAATCCGGCAACGGCTTGCTGTGTCGGACGGGTGGCCGCGGTGATGAACCGGCCCAACTCCTCCTTGTCGGCAGGCTGCCGGCCCTTGGCCGTACGGAACGCCTGCGCGCCCTCACGGACCCGGATAACACGGCGCTCTTCCGCATTCGGTTCGCGGTGGTTGATCCGGGTGAAGTCGGTGTAACCGGTCTCGATCTGCTCGCGGAGGCCGGTCGTTCCCTGCTTGTAGGAGTAGTAGCCGCGGCCCAACTTGGCCAGCTCTATCGCCTCATCAGCGGTCTTGCCCTGACCTTGAGCGGCAGCAATGATTTGTTCTGCATCCGGGTGCAGCCCCTCACCAAAGAGGGCTTTCATCTGCTCCTCCGTGACGGTGCCTGACACGCCCAGAGCAGCAAGTCCTGAGCCCACCCAAACGCCGGGAGGGTTGCCCTCGGCGGTGTAGTAATCGCTCAACTCTTGGCCGGCCTCGCGCTTCACATCAGCGGTTGCGGTCTCGCTGGTGTAGTACGCATATCCGTCTCCCGCGGAGAGGATATGCATGGTCATCATGGGGTCAGCCTACCTCGTTCATTACAAATGCCAGAGGTGTGACAAATTGATTGACGAAGAATGAGGATTGAGAGTGGCCAGAATCGTCAGATACTGCGTCTGTGCTTTGAGACCGCTGGGAGTGCGCGGAGCCGACGAGGGACGAGGACAGCGTAGTAAACGCGGTCGATCAGCAACAGGCGGGCCACCTGCAGAACCAGAGCACGACTAACTCACTCGAGCACTCCCCCACTGCGCCGCTTTTGGTGCCCGCGGGGCATGCCCGCATACTTGGAAACTGACCTAAACAGGGGGATCCCATGGCTGAACTTCGCAAGTCCGCAAAACTCACCGCCGCCCGCCAGCTCGCCCGCGAGAACGCGGCCCAGTTCCGCGCTCGGGAGGACAAGCTCGAGTCCCTGGCCGTCGATTACTTCACCTACATTGACCAGGTCGACGAAGTGAACGCGCTGGCGGAGAAAGAAATCGCCCGAATCCGTGCGCAAGCCCAGAAGAACACCGCCGCTCGGTGCGCCAGCGCAGCGGCCACCATCGACACCATGCTCGCCGCCGGAGCTTCACGCGCGGAGGTCGCCGGGCGTCTGGGGATCGCAACCCGCGACGTCAAGCGGGCAGTGCTGGCTCCCGCAACTTCCGCAACAACTGCCGCCGAGAATTCGGTTCCGGTCGGAGATCAATCTGTTTCGGAAAGTGCGTCGGTTGGCTAGTAGGCGTTAGGTTCCGGGTCGGCGTTTTTGGTTGATCTGGTGAGCGTTTAGAACAGGCGTGGGTGCGATTCTTCTACTCCGGCGAGGGCGCCGCTCATCCGCTCGGGGTCCCACCCATGGGTGAGGATCACGTCTCGAAGATCGCGGGAACGCTGCGCGCGTTCCTGGCGGGCCAGACCATTGAACCGCCAGGCTGACCACCGGTTAGCGTGACGGTTTTTCTGTGCCCGGTCGAGCATGTTTGTTTTGTGGGTTCCTTCGGAGAGGTGCGACTCGGCCGCGTCGGCGACGGCGTGGACACAGATCGGCACGTCGCAGGCGTGCAGCAGCAGAACCGACGGCGGCAGCGGCGTCCCGGTTGCGAGCTGGTAGGCGAAACGTTGCGGCCGGATGACCTTTTGGCCGTCGCCGTCCTTCGTCCAGAACCGGCCGTAACCGTCATCAGCAATCGCACCGGTCCAGATCCAACAGTCATCCGCGGCGGGCCCTTTGACAACGTGTGACCAGAACCGTTCCGCCTGCGTAGTTTTCACTATTTTCGGCTTCGTGAGTGGGTCTAGGCGTGGTCTGGGGGTGTGTGGGCGAGCTGGTGAACACGTCCCTTGGACAGGCCCAGGAGCTTGCCCGCTTCCGCGAGCGTGTAGCCATCGGCGCGGAGGTTGGCGATCACGGTGCGGCGCATCTGGGCCGCTTCCGCTTCCGCTTCTCGAGCGGCGGCGGCTTTCTCTTGGGCAGTCTCCCAACTGGATCGGTAGGCCTCGGGGAGCGCGTACGTCACGTGCACGTGGATCGTGGCGGGGTCCACGTCGAGCCAGAGTGCGGCTGCGTCGGTGGCCATGCTCTCAACGTCGTTAATGCTGCGCGTTGAGGTCACGGTGTCGAGGTCGTCATCGTGAAACGAGATTTCCCACCACTTGCCCTCGTGGGATGCGGTGGCTTCAATCGTGCGCGTCGTCATCATGGTCAAACCTCTTCCTCATTCTTTGCGTCGTCGAACCAACGCACGACGCCGTTAGCGCTGTGCGCCCGACTGACCAGGGCGGCGGCTTCGGCGGCGGATGCCGCCGCCATTTTGAGCAGCCCTGCAATGTGTCCATCGGGGCCCGCTGCGGGAACACCCTCCAAGCCGCGACCGTCCTCGCCGTTATAGTGCGTCCCGTCCACGACTGCCCCGTGCCAGGTAGCCAACTGCTCGTAAACCTGGACCAGCGCATCCTGAGCGGCTTGCAAGTCGCCGAGCAAGCCGTAGGACTCGGCGGGGTGCGGAACTGAGCGTGTGGAGTGCGCCAGCGTCCGCGCAACCTCGCTCAGCTCGTCCGCAATCTCGGCTTGTCGGTTCTCTGCGTTGATCGCCACGGTCTCTCCTATCGCCAGTTCTTCGGGGTGTCGGGCACGGTCTTGATGATCTGTCGGACGACTCCCGGTGATACCTTCCCGCCGTGCGGCGGGATCGAGAGTCGCTCTGTTCGGTCCGGGCTGACCCACAGAATGTGACTGCCGCTCTGGCGGGCTACGGTCCAGCCCGCCTCGCGCAGAAATCGTTCCACGTCCCGGTACTTCACTTCGTTGACCATGATATAAGTATAGTCCCCCTAGATCAAGTCTGTCTAGGGGGACTATGCGATATTTCAGGGTGCTTTATTGATCCGTGCCGTGTCCGGCTTCGGCGGGTGCAATGGGCTGAAAGTGGCTGTCTCCTTCGTCGTCGGCGGCGGCGTGCGCGTCGATCCACGTTGCGGCGGCGGTGTCTGCTCCGACTGCGCGGAGCATCCCGGCCAGTGCGTCAACTTCGGTACAGCTCATCCGAGGCCCGACGTCACCCGCGAAATCCCCGGCCGCGAATACCTCTGTGAAGGTCGCGGCCGCGTCGGTGTCAATCATGGTGGTGGTCATTTCTGGTGCTCCTGGTCTATCGGGTGGGCGCGGTGACGGTGCAGAGGTTGACGCGGCGGAGGATCGCTTGGGCGAGCTGGGTGGGGCTATAGATGTAATCGTGGAAGTGCCCGGCGACGTAGAGACTCTGGGGCAACGTCGCGCCGGTGATGGTGTCGCCCTCGGGGGTGAAGAGCACCAGGTCCTTTCGGTCGCTGTCGGTGCTGATGAGGTGCTGTGCGACGCGGTATCCGGCGGTGGTGTGGTCGCGGTGGGTGTTGATGCCGTCGCAGCTGTAGTGCACGACGCGGGGCATGTCTTCGCCGTCGAACGCGACGAGTGCTGATCCGTTGTCGTCGTAGCTGTCGGTCATGCTGTTGAAGCTGCGGCCCGTGTACTGGCGGGTGATCGCGCGCACGTCAGACTCGGTGGGGCCGTCGCTCCAGGAAACGCTCATCCAGGCTGACGCGCTTCCGGTGCTCATCCGGACGCTGAACTTCACGCCGGGAAATTCGTTCTTCAACGCCGTGCGAAGCAACTTGGCGGTGTCCTTGGTGCTGATGTATTCGGTCATGGTCTGTCTCCTTAGTTGCTGCGTGTGGCGTTGGTGATGGTGGTCTGGTTGGCCTGGATGGCTTCCCAATGGGCGAGCTGAACGCGGAGGTCAGCAATCCCGGCGAGCTGGGCGGCGGTGCGTTCGGCTAACACCTGAGGGGCCTCGGGCGCGTGGGGGGTAGCGAATCCTCCCCAGGTCAACATGCGTTCACGGGTGCGGATCGAGCGGGTGAGGTGTCGGATTTTCCACTCAACATCAACGGGAGCCGCTGCATTGTGGTGAGTCCTGATCTGTTCAAGCATTTTCTCTCCTCCAAATTTTTTTGCCTTTCGGCGGATTTCCGCCCTCATGGAGTGCTGTCGGGGTCAAGCCCCAAGGAGCGGTTGCAGGCCAAAGTTGTGGAGGAGCGCAGCGGGGCAGAAGTTTTGCCGAAACTGCGACGACGGCTTGACGCCGGCAGCGCGGAGTGAACAATTCCCCAGACGAAAAGCAACAAAGTTCACGTGCGCCGACCTGCGCACCGGGGCACCAAGACCACCGCTTTTCCTCAGCTCGAGTGCGGGGTTCGGTGGGGTCGGCTATCGTGCCGGCACGCCACTGACTCGTTGGGCGCTCCCCCGAACTGTGAGCGGCGCCTAGTCCCGTTACAGGTCGAGGGGCCACCGGCAAGCCCGTTCTGGCGTTGCCCCATATCATGCGGCCTGGTCCGCTTGGTCTAGCCCAGGAAGACTCACCTGCAGGCGGATAATGGAGGGTGAACTGGGACCTGGCACACCGCCCGCGAGACGCGAGCGAGTCAACGCCCGTCACCGTCGAAGCGCCAGACAGTTGGACTGCCGTCGAGCAGCTGCGCGCCGTGATCCCCACCGATCACCTGGTCATGTACGTGCGCCCCGCAAAATAACGGCCTGGCCGCCCCTCCCGCATTCCCTTAGATCCGAACTTATGTTCTAATTGGTTTATGGGTTCGGACGCTAAGTACCCCAATACCCCACACGCGCAACGATCCGTGCGGGCTGACACCCTCGAGCAGGCAGAACCGCCCCATGGGGCCGAGTTCGTACCACGCCCGTTTAGTCTGACTCCCGCCGAGCTAGGCGGACTGCCGGCCACTTTGGCCAGCGAACCCACCTCCGTACGCGCCTGGGTGAGATATCCCGCGATAGCTAGCCAGGTCCACGGTCTAGCGCTCGCGTGGACCCAGCGCGCGGTATATGTCGAGTGGGAGGATGGCGGCATTCACCGCGCTTGGGTCTGGGCTCCGGCTGTCGAGCGCTCAGCACCGAGCCCGCGCTCGACCGCGCCCGCTCCTACGCGGCCATCGGTGAATGTGATGACCGTGCGAGAAACACAGCCGCTAGTCGACCTAATCAATGCCCGTCTGTCCCAGATTGGTGCCGAGTTCGTGACAGCCATGGCCCGGCCCGCCGGCCCATTCAGTGCGGTCGTGTTTGGGTCCATCGAAGACCACGGCGTGCGCCTGGAATTCTTCACCGACCCCTCGACCAACATGTGCGCGGTGCACCTGTTCGACATGAACACGAAGAAGGTTCTTGCCGAGCGGGCGACAGCCCCCACCTTTCTCGAAGCGATCACGGCCTATCCCTGGGACATTGCGATGGACGCACTCGGCCCATCTGACCGAATCGACGAGGATCGAATCCTGTGAGCAAATAGGGCCCCTCGATGGCCGCCACCCGCTGCGGACACTGCGCGCCTGTGGGATTGCGAATCCGAGGTCGGGCACGATGCTCTCATGGAGAAAAATGCAGGCTCCGCCACACACCGTCGCCGCCCGCCGAAGGAACCTCAGTACGTCAAAAGCAATCGGTCCTTCACGAACTCTGCTTCAAGACTCTGTCCGCCCATTTGAAACCGCTTAAGCATCGCCCGCCCAACGTTGACCGCCGCCTCCCGCTCGAACAAGCCGGAAGGAAAGTCATGAAGCACTTCACGCAATCCGGTCTTTTTGGTCCCATCGATCGACATCAGCACCTGAACGCCGCGACCCTTCGCCTTGTCAATTGCCTCAACCAGGTCGTGAATCGAGAAGGCCTGGGCTCCATAGAGAATCTTCTGTGAATCCGAATAGGGCGGGTCGCAGTAAATGACATCTCCGCTCTTCGCAGCCTCGAATGACTCTCGGAAATCACGCTGGAAGAATTCAGTGCCAGTTACCCGGAAACCCCACTCCTTCACTCGCTTGGCAAATGACGCTGTGCTGACAGGCATGTGCACCCCACACGGAGTAGACATCGCTCCGTCCGAGGTTCGGAAGCGGATGACCCCGCCATAGCAAGCGCGGGTCAGGAAGACGAACGCCTCCCCCGAAGGGTTTGCGTTAAAAACAGCCAAAGCCTCCGCATACACATCCTTCTTGTCCTCGCCGCGGTCTAGGCGGTCACGATATGCCGCGTAGGAGGTAATCAACCGTTCAGGGTCGTTGCGAAGCATTTGCCAAATCTCCATTAAGGGCGGCAACACATCCGCGGCCTGCGCGCGAGCAGGGGCAAGTGTTCCCAAGACTCCACCAGAGCCGAGAAATGGCTCGTGATAGGCCTCCCAGGTCGGAGGGAAGAACGAAATGATCTCAGGTGCCATGCGCTGCTTATTGCCGATCCACTTCAACAGTTGAGTGTTGAACGGAACGATGGTGGGTTGGGGAAATTCGAGTGGCAATTCGATGGTCATCGTCTAACCGTACAATATCGAGTTTTCGGATATGCCCTCGACCGGCCGTAGCCTCAGCAAATGGGCCAACAGTCGGAACGAAGCCGGCACATCCATCTTGCGGCCATCTTCAAGCGAAAGCGCGAACGATCGGGCCTTAGTCAACAGCAGGTAGCAGAAAAACTCGGCGTCACTCAGTCATGGGTGTCCAACGTTGAGAAAGGCGCACGTCGCCTCGACCTGGTCGAGGGCAGCGCCCTCGCTAAGGCAATCGGGACCTCACTAATCGAAATAGTTGCGGAATGGGAAGGCACGGACCTTGAAAGCTGATACTCGCTGGCGGAACGAGGGAGATGACTTCTGGGCATACGTGCGCGTTCTATCTGAAAGCATCGGCTACACGGTCAGGGGCCAAGGCATTATCCGGACCTTCACCACGGCTCAAATAGTTGCGGGACTCGAATCATTAGGACGATCGACTGATGAAGTAGAACAGACTAACCTTGGTCAGCGCCTCGTGGAGTACTTCGACTATCGCGCGTACATGCTGAACGATTACGCCAAAGCCAGCCTGATGACCGCTCAGGAGGCACGCGAAACCTTCGAAAAGGTAGTCAACGACTACACCCACGCTTCGCGAGAGATCATCAAGAAGCAGAACGGCGAATTGCGCGCCGTTGCGATGGAGTACGACCTCTCTCACGGTGGAAGCGTGCGTGTGCCGATGAACAAACAGAAGGATGAGAAACGAACTCCGTCCTACCTCACGGGAATCGTGAACATCCTCGTTTCACACCACTTAGGAGGTCGGGCCTTCGACGCTGATCCTCGACAAATCCCGGTAGTAGATAAGGGCGGAAAGCTCCATGCAGCGATGTCCCGCCGAATGGACGGAGCCTACCCCTCGAGCGTCAATCCCGTCGCTCTCTGGGAACTCAAGGAGTATTACTACACAACAACCTTCGGATCCAAGATCTCCGACGCCGTTTACGTTTCACAACTAGACGGTTACGAACGGAACGCAATCAGGGCGTCATCGGGAATCGATGTCAAGTTGTATCTGATGGTCGATGCCTACGGAACCTGGTGGGAACAGGGCAAGTCCTACCTCTGCCGGCTGGTCGATATGCTCAATTACGGCACCGTGGATGAGCTGCTCATCGGGAGAGACTGTGTCAGCGAGCTGCCTCGCATAGTCGGCGAGTGGATAGCTACGCAAGAAACCACACAGCGTTTTCCGTAGCGGCCCTCGCGGCCGCGCTGTAAATGTTGTTAGGAAACCCTTCGATGTAACGATCAGCGCTGAAGTACGGCGGCCGTGTGCTCACTTCTCTACGATGCGAGTGTGACTGTGACTGTGGCATTGATAAAGCACTGGGGCGATGCGGAAATTCAAGGAATCTATGACTTCGAGAAAACCAAGTTTCCTGATAACGATTTCACGACAGCCGTTGTCATCCGCGGGATTTATCGATGGGGCTACTCGCGGGGGCCGAGCATGGCGACCGTGCGGGAATCGACTGCCACCAATATTTACTGCAACGATCAGCTCTTATCCAACTCATACAGAGCGCCGCAGCACCTGGTCGATTGGGACACGCCGCCTCGCGCCTTTTGGCTGTACGAGAGGAATGTATACGGTGCCGACGGACACGATCTGACAGCGGACGATGTGCGTGCCCTCATCAACGTCACCACGAATAAGCGCCGACTTTTTTTGGAGAAGGCGCATGCTCTTCAAGCAATGACCACTCAGCTAGACGATCGATCACGTCGCGAACGGATCCCGCAGCAGGTCAAGGTCGCCGTCTGGTAACGCGACCTAGGGCGATGCGTCGAGTGTGGCGACCAGAAGAACCTAGAGTTCGACCACGTGATTCCCATCGCCATGGGCGGATCTAACATGGAGCGAAATTTGCAGTTGCTCTGCGCGAACTGCAATAGGTCAAAAGGCGTCACGCTCGGTTAGAGCCAGAAAATGAATTGCATCGTAAACGCGCGCCTTAACCACTGCGGGCTATCTTTTGGCACATACCAAGACTTCTATAGATTCGGCTCAAGCTGTTCTACGAGATAGTCCACTTCTTCATCCATCCTTTGCATGGATGATTCACGAAGCAACGCTTCCTCCTCTTGTCGATGCAACTCGTCTGCTTGTTCTTCTTCCCATTCCGCTACGGCTTCGAGGAAGTGAGTAGAGGGCTGAAGCTCTTCAGTCTCGAACCCGTCTAGAACATCCATCTCTGCGTATTCGAGATGGAGGCTGCACACATAGCAATCAAATTCGTCTGGTGAAGCCGTTCTGTATCCGTCTCCCGGTTTGCTCCTATGAGAACGCACAAAATCCATGTCGAGCTCGTCGATGTACCTGAAAAGCTGACCGTCGTAGTCACATACAGGGCAAGGACGGACAGTGAAATCCTCACCGTTGTTCTCGATTGCAGACTTCGCCGATAGCACCTGCGCAACGCTAAGGAAGGCATCATCTCCCACTCGAATCTTCAGCGATTCGAGCTCACGGCGTGCTCCGGCGAATAGCGCTTCAATCCGAACCCGAAGTGCATCCTTTGATTCGACGAGAATGTGTTCAATCACAGGGATGTTATCGAGACCCCAAAAGGCCTCCGGCGTTTTTCCGATGATTGGCAGCAGATCATCCATAATTACTACCAAATCGGCGACCGCTGCCTCGAGCGCACCTTGCTCGATGTACCCAAGGTGCGCCGCACCGTTTCTCAAAGTGAAAACTGCCAGGCAGCGCTGAGTGGGTGCAACACCTCTATGAGCCTTGCGCACTATGTCAGCGGCTTCGTTGCCAGTTATGGTGCGAATGGAAGAAAGGGAAGTGGTCGGCATCGCATGACCGGCCAAGGCAAGCCTGGAATCCACCGCTCGGTCAGCCCCGATAAGCACGGCGCTAATTTCCGCAATTGCGCATTTGAGGGCCAGTTCAAGCGCAGTCCCCACGGCGATCGAAGCCCACATTCGTTCGCTGGGTTTCTGCGAAATGTACAACTCGATGGCGGCTTGTCCCGCGGTGCTTGCACCTTCCCAAAGATTCGAGGCTAAGTCATTACGGATTCTCTTGGGGCCTGTCCAAGGTCGCGCAGCCAGCGCCTTCTTGGAGAAGTCTGCGCGCGCCTCGATCGCAGCCTTGAGTTCTGGTTGATCAGCCATTTGGTCACCGTACTAGTCGCGGAGGTGTCCTGGCCGCCAGCTCATCGACGCATTCGCATACGGTCCCAAAGACTGTCCGATAGGGGATTGTCTACCGGCCACTCCCCCGGCGTGGCAACACTGTCATTTTCCGAAGCCGTCCGCGCAACGGCCATCGTGTTTTCGGGGTTGTGCAGGTGAGTGTGAACACTGGTTTTTCCTTACTCCTTTGCACAAAACGCCCGTTTGCCCCTACTCCTCTGCGCAACGCACGTTCAGGCAGCGGTGTCCCCGGCGCGCTTGATTGCCCGGTAGACCGTGGACCTGGCGACACTGAAGAGTTCAGCGATCTGCGCGGTGGTGTGTTCGCCGCGCTGGTAAACCTCGACCAAGTGCTTCTCCTGAACCGGAGACAACTTGGGCTGCTTGCCGCGGAGCCGACCGGCCGCTTTAGCGACCTGCATGCCTTCGCGGGTGCGAGCTCGTATGAGGTCGGCCTCGAATTCAGCAACCATCGCGAGCACGTTGAAGAGGAGCCTGCCGATCGGGTCGGTGGGGTCATGAACGGAACCACCGATACTGAGCTTCACTTCACACAGGGTGAGGTCGTCAACAATGTCTTTCGCGTCGCGAAGTGAACGTGCCAGCCGGTCGAGCTTGGTCACGACGAGAGTGTCACCGGCCCGGCAGGCAGCTAGCGCTTCGCGAAGACCTGGCCGGGCCCGATTCGTTCCGGTGAGGCCCTGATCGGTGAACGTCTTCTGCCGTGAGACACCGAGGGCGGCGAGGGCGTTCTTTTGGGCGGTGAGGTCTTGGTCGTTGGTGGATACGCGCGCGTAGCCGATAAGCATGCTGGTCATGCTTCAGGAGTGTACCGTTTAGCCCCCCTTCACCGGGCATTTTCTCGGGCGGGGTATACGGGAATCGGGCGCTCCCGGAACGACGCGGATCACCGTCGGCGCTTCGTGAGCGTTTGAGTGTCCCGGTGGCCGTCCGGCTTACGGGCACCATGGCCGTTCGGCAGTGCCACGATCTAGATTCGTCTATGCTGCTCAACCTGAAGTGGACCGTCGCACAGCTTTCCTCTCCGGAGGCCATGCGACGGTCGGCAGAAGCTCCAGCTGCTAGATCGTCGTCAAGGTGAAGGTGATATCCACCGACACAGTGGCTGGCAGTTCGATGGATTCCGGTCTTATCCGATCCAGCTCGGAGCCGGAACCAGATGGCCTGCTGGTTGTCATTCTGATTCGCCGCTTGATGTACCGCCCGTTGGCGCCGAGTCGACCACAGACGTCGTGACGCTTGACCAGCTCCACACATCTCCGGCGCCAATGCTCGATTCGGGGATTGCACTAGTGGCGACCGTTCGCTCCCCGATCAGAGTTCCAGTATCGGGATCGATGATGATCTCATCCCTCATTCCGTTCACCCCCTCGAGTCGGCCTATCGCCGTTCCCGTAGTGCCGTCGAGAGTGGCCTGATCGTCGGTGATCGTGACTCCGGGAATCATCGCGGCTGCGCGAAGCAGCGCGGCGCGAAGATCGGCCGGTGCTGTGCCCTGACGGAGGGTGTCGGCGATGAAGACAAGGGCCTCTCCATCCGGGGAGGAGCCTGCGCCGAGGGTGGTCAAGTAAATGTGGTTGAGAAGCCGGTAGGGATCTCGTGGCATCGAGTCGAAGTCACCCCACTGACTGTCTACCGAAATGCCGTAGAACGCACCACCGGCTGCGGCCAAGAGCATCGGTTCGGCCGCAGGGCCGCTCGTCGGATGACTGCGGGCGACCATCGCCTCACCCCCAGGGGTGAGGACATCGACGACGCTGATCGGGTTGCGTTGCCACACCCACTCGCCGTCCCTGTCCGCGGGGACGTAAAGGTCGCTCGACTCCGAGATCGTGTAAGCGATCACCGGGCCATCCTGCTCCTGCCCATCGGTCACATGGACATTCTCGCTCTCGACGAGCAAGTACTGGCCAGCGCTGACCTGGGGATCTTGAAACGAGATGGCCGCGGTTGCCGCACGTTCCAAGACCGCGGCGGCTGCTGAGTCCGCGCCGCCGCGCCATCCACCGAGTCCGACGATGTTGGTAGCTACCAGCGCACCGGCGATACCGAATGCCACCAAGGCGCTCAGCCCCCCGACACGGCGACGCGACTTGACGGATCGCGGTGCTGGCCCGGGGTTGTTGATCTGAGAAAAGAGCGCGGCGCGTCCCCGGGTCAACGACTCCTGGGTCGGCGTCTTATTTTCATGCAGTCTCTGCAACAACGTCAGTTCGTCCATGGTCCACCTCCTGTTCCGGGCGCGAGGCCCGGTGGCTTGCCCTGCGCAGCGTATGCCGTGCACGGTTCAGACGTGAGCGAACAGTCCCCATCGGGATCCCGAGTGCTTCCGCGACACCGGCGTAGTCAAGGTCCGACCACGCATAGAGCAGCAGGGCATCCCGGTCCCGAGCGGGCATCTTCCGCAATGCCGCAGCGATCTCCTTGACCGCGATCTCCGCATCGATTCGCGTCCCGACCGCGGCGATGGCGTCGAACGGGACCGCCGCTGCGCCGTCGGCGACGAGACCTTTCCATGCGCGTGCTTCGACTCGGGCATGCTTGCGAATCAGCGTTGTTGCAATTCCGAATAGCCAGGGCCGGGCGTCCACGACGGAGAGGTCGAACGATGCTCGACGGTTGAAGGCCACGAGGAACGTTTCGGACATAATGTCGTCTGCATGGCTGTGTCCAACCCGACCGATGGCGTACCGGAATACTGCCGGCGCGTGTCGGTCGTAGACTTCGGCAAAGACCGCAGGGGTCCCCACCGACTTTCGGATGGTCTCGTTATCGTCGCTCACAAACGTATTGCTCATTCCCCAACTAATAGTTCACGACAATATCCCGACTCATTCAGCACGGCCGCAATACGGAATCGCCTTACGGGCATCAACGCAGTCCGCGCCAGTACTCAGTCTCCTTGGCCGGCGAACCAACACGTGCACGCTGACGGACCGGATCAGGCGCCGCGAGGGTGTCATTTATCGCTGCGAGAACATGGCTAATCATCGATGCAACTCACAATCGACGAGCCACTCGGAACACACCGTGGCGGAACCGTCCCGCAGGGGGTTCCCCTGTGACACAACGTCGGCGCACTCGGCGGCCAGGTGGTTTGACCCTAGATCTGTCGCGCTCGACGTCCCGCTGTCGAACACGCCAATGTGTCACTTCATCTGTCAGGTAACACGTAGGCTCACGAGTATGGCTCCTCGTCCTCGTTGGTGGCATACCCTGCAGTCGTCGAAGGCAGAGGTGCTGCTAGCCGTCGATCTCTACAACCGCTCGGGCAACGAGCGCCAGCTAGAAGCCTTCATCGTCCATATGAACCTTGGGTGGACCAAGCTCCTCCAGGCGCGAACAGAGGAATCGGGCGGCGACCTGATTGTCAAAAATGAGCGTGGGTGGCGAAGGAAGCACCCCGAGGGCGGCTACTTATACAAGCCACTGCGCGAGCTGCTTGCGGAGCAGTTCATCGATTCCGATCCACGCCGGAACAACATCATCTTCTTCCTCGGGCTGCGCAACCAGATTGAGCACCGGCACGAGGCAAAGGTGGCTGCGCTCGTCGCGGGTCGGACGCAAGCTCTCCTCATCAACTACGAGCAAACCTTGGTCGAATGGTTTGGACACAACGAAGCTCTCGGCTCCGAGCTGCGCTTCCCGCTCTTCGTCTCATCGATCACCGAGGACGCCGTCGAGGCAGTTAAGATCGTTCGGGCCCAGGTACCTAGAGGCGTCCTCGATTGGGTCCAGGATTTCGACGCTTCCCTTGAACCCGGCCTGAGCGCAGATCAGCGTTTCGACTTCCGCATCTACCTAATTCCTCATACCGGTCCTAAGAGTGAAGCTGACGCTGCCATGTCATTCATCCGCGAGGACGATCTCACAGAGGAGCAGCGCGCGGCTGTTGAGCATGTGCGGACGATTATTCGGGAGAAGCATGTTCCCGTCGAGGACTTGAATAGGTTCAAGTTTGGCGAGGTTGTCGATAAGGTGGCCGCTCGTCTTGATGTATCTTTCAACGGCTACATGCACACCCAGGCGTGGAAGTACTTCGCCGCACGACCGCAGACAAACGCCACCGACCCCGCTGCGACCAAGCCGCAGTTTTGCGTCTATAACTCCACTTTCGAGCAGTACACGTACACACCAGCCTGGGTTGAGTACCTCGTCAGGCACCTGTCCGATCCTGCTGAGTACGCGTTAGTGCGTGCTTGGCGACCCTCGGTGCCGCATGGCGCCACCGTGATTGCTCCGGTATCGACGCCCGCCGCGATACCGACTTAGGGAGAAGTCTTCGAGCGAAACCGCCCGTCGGTCCCTATCCGGTAGCGGATCGTCCGACGGGACGCGATTCGACCCAGAAGAGGCCTTGGCGCTAGTCCTCAACGAATCGCGCTAGGAGGGGGGCGGGGTCTAGACCTCGCCCCCCTCGAGCTACCAGGGCTCGATTGTGATGGTGATTCCGGATACAGTGATTTTGACAGTGATGCGGAAGCCTGTATTCATCGGGTCCTCCCTTCTCTTAGAGATCTCCCCTTCTGGTCTTGGCGGACGAGGGGGCATCTGGCTCTGAGAACAGAGTCGCCTAGAAACACCCGAGCAGCAAACGAAGCAGCCCACGGGCTAACCGAAGCGTACCGGCATCTTGGGCCGGGTCGGAGGCTGTTTCTTCCGGGGCATCACGACGGCCTCACCGCAGACAGAATGCGATTCGAGCGGTATCTTAAAGGGAAGTATTGCTAGAACCCCAAGAATCCCCAAGTACCCCCGGACCCCACGTCTCTCCGCTGAGGTCGTCAACTTCTTCCTCGGAGCAACCATGGACGTTCCCTCAGTAGCCCTCGTAGCACTCGCACGCGCGACCGACAGGTCTAAGCGCGTCAGCAGCGTCAACTTCCCAATCACCTACGTCAAGCGAGGCGACTCCACTCCGACCGCTGCGTGGCTCGTGCAATCGCACGAGCTGCGCCTAAAGATGCACATGACGCTCGTGATGCAGGCGGCGAAGGCTCCATACACGCTTCCAGATCGCCCAACACAATCCTTGGCGCGCTGGCTCAACCTGCCGCCAGACACCGGCCCGCGGCGAGCAAACGACGCGAAGAAGTGGCTACAGGAGAAGAAGCTCATCACTCCGACTCTCTTACCCGACGGCAAGGCCGGTCTTCTCTTGCTCCACCCCGACGGCTCAGGCGACGGCTGGGAGGGCAACGGCGCTCGATGGGTCGGTGTGCCGTTCACCCTGTGGACGAACGCGTGGATACTCCGCCTGAACGGTAGAGCCGTCGCCGTACTAATGGCCCTTCTCGAACTCAACGGCGGCTCTAAGCATCCCGATGGGGAGTGGATGGATGGCCACCGCAAGAAGCAATACGGTCTCTCAGATGACACCTGGACGAGCGCGACCCGGGAACTAGAGCATTTCGGGCTTCTTCGGACTACAGACGGCTACTGGGGAGACGACGACTACGAGATTCGTAAACGCAAGCGGTATTTCGTCATCCGCGAAGCACTCGACATAGCACCCGATTGGACCATGCCGGACACTACCTGACGCTTTGACACGTCCGATAGCCGTTACCCTTACGGGCATCCAGTGACGGTCAATTTTGGTCTAGACGAGCTGTGCAGACGAGTGCGGATATTTGTGCAGGCGAGTACGGAAAATGACACCAGTCCGAGTCGGAGCGCTAGTTGACGTCGCGTCTCATAGACGCCCACCCTGCCCGATAGGGGATCGTCTAGCGACCACGCCCCCGGCCCGGCGACACGCCCGGATTGGCGCAGCGGCGGGGTGCCCGGTAGAACCGCCCGAAATAGGGCCCGGTGATCGGGGGGGGCTATGTGAGACTGCCGGCATGACGGAAATGTTCATCGGTTATGCCCGGGTCTCGACGGACGCTCAGGACCTCACAGCGCAGAGGAACGCCCTCACGGGCCTGGGTGTCGCTGCGGAGCGCGTGTACGTCGATCAGGGCCGCTCGGCCACAACAGTCACCGGCCGGGCCTGGCGCGCGCCCTCGCCGCCTGCAGGGCCGGCGACACCCTCGTAGTGACCAAGCTCGATCGGCTCACCCGGTCGGTGCCGGATGCGCGCGACATATCGGCCGAGCTGGCAGCGGCCGGCGTGCGACTATCTTTCGGTGGCAGCGTGCACGATCCCACCGACCCGATAGGCCGGCTACTGTTCAACGCCCTGGCCATGGTCGCTGAGTTCGAATCAGACCTCATCCGGGCCCGCACCCGTGAGGGCATGGCGGTAGCCCGAGAAAAGGGCCGGCTACGCGGGCGCAGCCCGAAGCTCTCCCCCGCCCAGGAAAAGCACCTGGTGGAATTGCACGCCGCGGGGAATCACTCGAGTGCAGAGCTAGCGGAGCTTTTCACTGTCGGTCGGGCCACGGTCTAGCGCGCCGTCGAACGACACCGGAGAGCTGCCAACGCTGTTAGCTAGGGCTATTTCCCGTAGAAGTCAGCGTCGATATAAGCCTTCGCTGAGTGTGAATCGCGATTGGGATCGCGCCATGTGACTGTGAAAGTCACCCCATGCCGCGAACCGAGGAACAGGACTTCACCGCTAAAGTTCTGGCTTATGGCGAATCGACCTGGCCAAGTTTTGGTCCCGTCGAAACGAAACTCCTGGTGATGTGCGCTGATCTGCACATAGGAAGTGCCTATCGACCAGTGCGTGTCCTCAAGAGTAAAATTGTTGGCTTCCTCGTTGAACTTAACCGTCCAATTCGGCTCCACGTCTACGTCTGCGCGCGCTGCTTCCATTTCAACTCGCACTTCCTCTCGACCCCGTTCGAACGCTTGCTCGACTGCCGCCTGAGTATCCGCATGCGTGGCGGCCTGCCGCGTGGTGGTGGTTACCCGAAGTGTGCGCAGGAGCCCAAATTGGCGACCAACAAAGCTAAAGACTCTGGTCCTCAGGGGCCCCGCTGCGGTGATGACGGCAGTCAGTATGAGCAGAGTGACACTCGCCGCCACTTGCGCCCCGTAGTCAGCGAAGAACGGTCCTAGTGTCATATTCCTGACTGTACTGGGCGGATCAGCGGGCCCTCTCCTGGACTAGAGCCCAGCGTGCTGGGCAATCTTGTCGGGCCGAAAGCCTGACCAGTGATCGTGTTCATCGACCACAACCACCGGGGCTTGGCTGTAGCCGAGTTCCTGCGTGACGTACTCCAACGCGGCATCACTGCCGGTGAGGTCTACCACCTGGTAGTCGATCCCTTGGCCGTCGAGAGCGCGGTAGGTCGCGGTGCACTGCACGCAATTCGGCTTGCTGTATACGGTCATCATGCTGGGCGCCCCTCACGAGATGAGCTAGCAAGTGCTAGCAGTTGCTAGCGTTCGCTATCGTTTTTCGATCTGGTCGAGTCCGATTTTCAGGGCCTCGATCATCAGATGCTGCAGGGAGTATCGCTCCCGCTTTGAATAGTCGATGAGGCGGTCGCGCAAGTCCTCGTCAGTCCATCGGACCAGGCTGGACTTCGGGCGCTGATCCTCCCCCGCGGCTACCGGACTCGGCTTAGTGACCTTTGTTGCCTTAGCCGGCGCTGGCGTGGCCGCGTCATCCGATCGCGCCTCTGCAGCGGCACCGAACGCGGCGATAGCGTTGGGGTCTGGCTTCTTGTTTCGTGCAATCGCCATTATGCGTATACCTCCGCTACTAGTTCCTGAATTTCGGCGCGGGCTTTCTTGCCTGACGCGCCTGGTACTTCCAGCACTCCACGACCGTCCGCGAGGGAATCACGGTAGGCCTTGCGCAGATAGAGGGCTGTTTCGAGGGGCTTTACCTGGGGGAACTCGACCAGGTACTCAGCAACGTCTACCGTCTCGGTTTCGTTGTGGTTCGTGGGGGCTTGGTTCAACAGGCTCCGGACGCTTAGCGCCGGGTTGAAGTCATGGGCAGTGTCAATGACAGCCGTGAACTCCTCCAACGTCTCCACGTCGAGCTGGCTGGGGCGCAGAACCACGATCATCAGGTCAGCGGCAGTCATAGCCGTCCGCATCTCTTGGTTGTCGTCGCCGGCAGCATCCACGATCACATGGTCATAGTGCTTGGCCAGGTCGGTGACCATGGCGTAAACGTTGCCCTGCTTCTCAACGAGTGTCATCGAGGGCGTGTGCCCTGCGTCCACCCGCCGTGCGTGCCACTTGGCCGAGCTGCGCTGCTTGTCCGCGTCCACGACGACAACACTTGCACCCGCTGCAGCCAAACTCACCGAAACGTTAATGGCAGCAGTCGTTTTTCCCGCGCCACCCTTCGTGCCTCCAAAGAGAGTGATGAATCCCATTCCGTACCCTTCTGCTATCGGCCGCAGGTGATAGCAACTGCTATTACCTGATAGTGCCAGCTTGCAAAGCATATCGTGTACTAGCTAGTGCTAGCACAATATATCGCGTGCTAGTTGTTGCTAGCACTTAATAGCTAATACCATTAGCTGCTAGCACTTGATAGCACTTGATAGCACTT
>NZ_PJJO01000037.1 GCF_002929535.1 Cryobacterium sp. Y11 | reverse complement strand
CCACGGTCACCATGCTCGGGCCGACACGCGTCGCCCACGCCCGGATCCTGACGCTGTCCCACTCCCGATACTTCTCGCCCTGAGGCTGGTCGGCATCGTTTGTCCGGTATTCGTTCACTACATGCTCACCAAACAAGAGGTGGCTGGTGAGTCGCTCATGATTGCGATAAATCTCCAGTACTTGAGTGGTGATGCGCAGATCCACGCCCTGCCCGATATGCGCGTAGGGGGCGGAGTAGAAATTCTTCTCCCAAACCACATGCCCGTTCTTGTGAACCCGGCGCCCCATGATCCACCTGCTGATCTCGTAGGGAGCCGACGGCAGCGGCCGCAGCAACGCCTTCTCCTCGGCTTGGAACACGCTCAGGCGGGAGCCCGCGCGTTTCTGGAACGGCTCCCGGTTATAGGCATCCATGCGCTCGCGGATCGCGACCCGCAACTCGGGAAGGGTTCCGAAGCTTCGATTGCGTAAACCTGCGATCACCCAGGTGGCCACGTGGCCACGTGCGAAACCGTGTTCTCGACGCTGGCTTTGTCTTTCGGGCGGCGAATTCTGCCGGGGAGCACCGCCGCTGAATAATGCGCAGCAAGCTCCCGGTAAGCGTCGTTCAACACGATCTCACCCTCACGCGAGTGCTTGATCACCCCGGTCTTCAAGTTGTCGGGCACGATCCGGGGAACCGATCCGCCGAACCACTCAAACATCCCCACATTGGCCAGCAGCCAGGTGTCTTGCCGCATATCCAGAGTCGGCTCGACGAACGCATACCTCGAAAACGGCAGACACGCCACGAACAAATACACCCGAGACGTCTCTCCCGTCACCGGATCGATGAGCTGCATCGTCGGGCCCGACCAGTCGACTTCGATGGTCTGCCCAGCCTTATGACCTACCCGGGACGCCGCCCCCGTGATCAACGTATGCGCTGCATATGCCTTGCAAAAACGGTCGTAACCCATCGACGGCTGCCTCTTCACAGCACACCCGTCGACGTACTCGCCATGGAGCAGCTTCAGCGTCACCCCGACCTTGGCGAGCTCTTTGTGCACCCCTTCCCAGTCGGGCTGCACGAAGACACTTTCATGCTCACCGCGACCCGGGAACAGCAACGCATACACCTCAGTATCGCTCGGCCAACGTGGCCCTCGCGGCCGACGCCGGCCTTGTCAGCGGCGTCAAACACCGCCAGCACACTCTTGCGCGACATGCCCTCCGCGAGTGCGATCGCGCGCCCCGTCATGCCCTCGGCGCGGAGTTCGAGCACCCGTTTCGCTTTTATCCTTCGTACCATTGCTAACTACTCCTTCCGCTGCGTGCCAATACACGCAGCGGAAGGAGCTAAGCAGATGGCCCCTAACGGAAATATTCGATGGCCCCCGAACACGCTACTCACCGCTTGGAGCAGCGGCCCCGAAGGTCAATAACACCGGCCCCCAGGCGAACGAATATTCACAACGATCGGCGCTTACGCGGGAGCCGGCGGGGCAATCGGCGGCCCTAATTACTGCTAGGTCGGTGCGTGTCTCCGCGGGTCTAGCGCGACTAGGCACCGGCGGAGTCGTAGGGTGGTCCGTACATCATCAGAGCAGCGATTTGTATGACAGTGAATGGCGGCTACTCATTAATGAACATCACTAAATCAGACGATTACGCCAGGCCCTCCTCACGAAAACGAAGCGCGTTAGCACTCGTACCGTTCATATCAATGGGTCTTCCGTTGGGACTCCTGACAGGTACGTCCGGACGAGGCGTCATTATTGGCGTTCTGGTCATGTACCTGGCCGGAGGACTGCCGGCAGTGCTCCTGGCCATACTTCCAAACCGACAATCTCATTTCAGCGAAACCAAGTCGCGGAAGGACTGAATGATGCTTGAGCTCAGTCGCCGAATCGGCATTTATCAAGGTGGCTGAGATCTGCCGCTGTCATTTCCAATCACGCCTGCACAAATATCGACTCCCGACTGACAGACCCGCACAATTCCTTGTGGCCACGTAAGGAAGAGCTCGACGATTGAGATGATGCGTATTAGGACGCAAAGCCCCACACGAGGCTGGCTGTCCACCAGAGCGCTTGGCTACTGGCGTGCAAATCCCGCGAACCGTTGCGAGGAAGTCTCCACGTCACTGACGATACTCACGTTGAAGCGTCACTCCCCGAAAAAGGAACATTCACTGACGGTCGCGTAAGCCGCGGCCACCAGCGATTGCCAGTGGAACCGCTGCGGCGAAAGAAACCACTCCAAGAATGCGAACGACAAGCTCTTCTGCAAACAGGATGAGAACGCCGCCCAAAAGCCACAGCACGACCGCCAGCGCAAGAAAGAGAATGCATCGTTGGGCTTTACTCACAACATTGACACTAACGACTCCCCGCGAGTTACGGCCTAAAATCCAGAAACTGCCTGTAAGCCGAACCCTCTACGGGACGCGCAGGGAACGTCAGTTGAGACACCGATCAGTGACTCAGCAGCTTTGCTGGTCGTAACGCAGTTGACTACCTGCTGCTCTATCTCTGCGTCGGCTATCGCTCACTCGGGGAAAGCATCGAGGGCGGCTGTGAGCTGTTCCGCTGGTGGGAGCATCGCACGATCCTCGCTAGTGAGCTGGTCGTAGGTATAAGCGGCAACGGCCATGGGGGAAGTGGAGCGTCCGGGTGCGTAACGAACGGTGTGATCGTTCTTGCTGCCGCAAATGAGGATTCCGACGGTTGGTGCATGGACCTGGCGCCGCAACTTGTCATCGACCAACGCGACATAGAAATTCAGCTTCCCGGCGAACTCAGGTTGGA
The DNA here is from genome assembly GCF_002929535.1 of Cryobacterium sp. Y11. Classification (GTDB taxonomy): domain Bacteria; phylum Actinomycetota; class Actinomycetes; order Actinomycetales; family Microbacteriaceae; genus Cryobacterium. The sequence continues at coordinate 27,804 of NZ_PJJO01000037.1, read as the reverse complement.
ATTTCCCAGTTTTGAGCTCGATGACGAAGTAGCGGAGCTGCTCGACATGGAAGAACAAGAGATCGATGTAAAAGTCGTCTCCGTCCACTTCCAGATGCACTTGACGTCCAACGAAGGCGAAACCGGGACCCAATTCCCTCAGTGTCTCCACAATGCGGTCCATAAGAGCCTGTTCCAGGTCTCGTTCGGCTACCTCGCCGGAGAGTCCCAAAAACGCAAAGGCGTACGGGTCCTTGGCTACTTGTTGCGCCAGTTCTGAGTCCGCGGCGGCTAAATGCTTCGTAAAGTTGGACGGGGCCGTCCCGGTGCGCTCCATCGAGCGGTTCATCATCATGTTCAGCAGCACGTTGCGGGACCAGCCGAATTCTACGGCTGCGGCCGCGTACCAGTCACGATCTGGATGTGTTTCTGCCTTGTCCAGAATGGTGCGGATATGTCCCCACGGCAATTGCGCCACAAGCTGTGGCACATTTGGTCCAGAGCCCCAAGCGCTGGCCATGGTCCGCATGTACTGCAGGTTGCGCTGGGAAAATCCCTTCATCTGAGGAAACTCCGCACGCAGGTCATCGGCCAAGCGACGAATGACACCGGCACCCCATCCTTGGCTTTCCTGATGCTCCAGTATTTGCTGACCAATACCCCAGTACAGATCGATCAGTTCCGAGTTGACCCTGCGCTGAGCAGTAAGCCTGGCTTCACGTACCCGATTCTTCAGCGCTGCCAAGACCTCGGCATAGTCGTCGGGAAGAGTAGAAAGATCACCAGAAGCCATCCACCAAGATTACCCAAACACTCCTCGAGCAGAGCGTTGCCTCCCTCCTGTCAGTGTCGGGAATCTTCTACGTCCATCGGCCGCCGTCCGTCCGTAAGGGGAACCCTCTACGGAACAACGCCAGCTCCTCACCGTCACGGTCGTGACGATTCGTCCGTCAGTCCGGTATCACTCGAAAGAACAGTAGGCAGGGTGAGAGGCCCCTCATCCTCACCGTGAGGCGACGACTTTTTTCCCATGTCTCACGTGTCAGCCGCAGTCGGTCAGACGTAACTGCTCGTCCATCTAGGACATCCCGGGAGATTCCATCGTGATGGTACCCAAGCTTTCGCGACACGCCTTGAAACGCTGCATTGTCTTGGAAAACTTCAGAGATTGCATCGCGGGCTCCGAGTCCAGCGAACGCGAACAGATCCCAGTCCACGAGCTGGCCTGTTTTTTGTGGAGTCACCCCAGGACTTGACCCGGTACTGACGTTAACGGTCACGCTGGCCTCATTCGCCTTGACAAATTCCGGGCGACCAAGCCAGACTCAAACGGTAAAGCGCCATCCTCCATCGATCATCGAACAAAGGTTGTCATACATGTCACGCCTCACTCGAACTCGTGCGATCTCACTCTCTCTCGCCCTCGGCCTGGGCATCGCCGCCCTTGGTGCCGGCCCCGCATACGCTTCAGACTCAAACGACATGCCCGACCGAGGTGGTACCTCGCAGGGCGCCCAAGTTTACAGAGTCGACCTCAACGAGTTGAACAGCTCCGGAGTCGAGGGCCGGGCCATCCTCGTCCTCAAGGGCGACACCCTCAAGGTGAAGATCCGCGCTAAGGGACTCGTTCCAAACGCCCTGCACCCGCAGCACATCCACGGCCAGGACGGCAACGTCAACGCTACCTGTCCTCCGGCCTCCGCCGCCGGGCCGGACGGCATTCTCGACCTCGCAGACGGCCTGCCCTCCTACGGCCCCGTTCTGCTGCCGCTCGAGGCATTCCCGACGGCCGAAAACGGCACCATCAACTACAAGGCCACGTTCACCGTCAACGGCGACCTGCTCGACCTTTCGGACGAGGCGATCGTGCTGCACGGCGGCTTCGTCGGATCTGAGTACGTAGCTACTCTTCCCGTGAGCTGCGGCGAGATCAACTAGCAGACACGCCTGAACCGCCCCCGCCGAATGTTGGCGGGGGCGGTTCAGGCGTGCACGGGTTCTGGCGTGCGGGTCGGAGTTTACCGGCGACCGGGTTGTCTCGCGGCGAGTCGGTATACAGCGGGTGCAGGAGCGCGGTCCTGGCTTCGGTGCCCAGACCTTTACCGTGATGTTCGAGGCCGAGCCAGGATTCAGTCTTCACTTCGCGCAGGATTGGGAAGTCACGCCCACGGAGAGCAACCATGCCGATAGGTCGTTGCTCGTGAAAAACAGCCAGTTCCAGTGCCCAGGCATCCGCGCTCCAATCGCCTCGACGGCTCCAATGCTGCTTCATGACGTGCACGATTCGTTCAGGCGGCGGTAAGTCTGTCCAGGGCATCAGATAGGGCTTCTCATCGAGCTCGTGGATGCCGCCGGCGGCGACAACGGCGACCTCGGTCAGCTCGTCATCCGTTGGTACTCGAAGCTCGAGGCGATCCGTGGTCAGGTGCAAGCCAACGAAAGACCAATTATCAATAAGCATGAGAACAGTGTGGCCACTTCGTTATGCAGACGCCAACACGGCTCGATGGGCGGATCCCCGGTGCCACAAGGGCACGTCTTGCGGGACGCCTAGGCGGGAATGCCCTGGCGTCCCGCTGCGGCCAAGGAGCGCGAACGCGCATTTCCGGTGGCGATGAGGACTCCACCAACGGATGCAACGGCGGCACACACGAGGAATGTGATCGTGGTGGCCCAGCCAGGGCCGGCCATCACAAAGCCCTGACCGTCTGCACGCTGCCAGTTACAGGCTCGCCCCAACGGCCACCAGGAGAAAGATCCCTGCACCCGCACGGCTTCCGACGTGACCGCGAAAGGGGCGGACACCCGCCGTGGTCCTTCCACGAGGCACTTGTAATCGAGTCCGCCGTACGTGGCGGACAACCAAGCCAAGGCGACTACGCAGAGAGCAGCGATAACACCGACCACGATCAGAGAAATGCCGATAGACCGCGTCAGTGCCATCCTGCTTTTCATCCTGCGCCGACTCTACTCCAGTTCCTGCCCGCCTTCGCCTTGTCATGGATCCGCAAGGGGAACCCCTAATGATCCCTCTCCGGCTGGAGGAGTTGTACCCGTGCTAATCGCCGTCGGATAGAGCGCGTGCGGCGCGGCTTCCTACCGAGGCGCCGTAGAGCGTGAAGGTGATCATGCCAGCGGCATCGATGAGGATGGATGTGAGCATAATCGGCACCGGGACGGGGAGGACGGACGGCGCGGCGGAGGCAATTGAGCACCAGCCCGCCCATTGTATTGGCCGTTTTTCTGCCATATGTGCGGCGAGCCACGCGCTGTCGCTTGCCATCGTCACGGGAAGGCGTATACCAGCGAGCTGATTGCGTCCAAGACGTCCGCTGGCTGCAGCCTGCGCCATCCACAGCAGAAGAACGCCACTGCCCACCATGACCACGAATAACACCACTCTGACAATCGCCTCTTCGCCCATAGCCTCACTCTATGATCTGCGTCTTCCACTCGCCAAAAGGAAGGTGCGCCCGCAAGCCGGACCTCCAGCGGCACGCCGCAGCATTGAATTACAAGCTCGGGTCCGCTCCCGTTTGCGGAACCCTAAACGAGACAGGGTGCTCGTCAGACGATCCGCATGCGAGAAACGAACGACATTCGATCACACGCGAAAGCGCGCAGGCCCGGCCCGTCTTCAGACGATGCATGGTGAGAGTTCGCGCTCTAGCTAAAGGCGTTGGACCAGTGACGAGGCGAGCAACGCCGAGCCGGTGATCGCCAGCACGGCTCGAGTCGTGTTTGCAGGACTCCAACCTGCGTCGAAAGATCGCCATGCGTCAGCGGCGTCCCCCTCGGATGGCCTGATCCGGGCCAGCGCGTTGTTCCGCGGCACGTTGAACAGGATTGTCGTGACGAAGGACGCCACTGTTAGGCCTGCGCCGATGACGCGAACGGGAACTATTCCGGCGCTATCGTCCTGGAGCAGAGCGGTGACGGCTGCCGCGCACGCGGCCAGGGCGCCCCCGAAGAAAACGATCATGAAGGGAGGACGAAGGGCTTTTTCGTTGACTCGTCGCATCACGGCCACGGCCTCAGGGGCCGAACGAAGGCGCAGGGCCGGAGACACGATTGTGGCGAACGTGAAATAGACCCCTCCCGTGACACCAGCCCCGACCGCCGCTACGACCGTCACGACGGTGCCGAACAGTTCGGTCATGCGTGAGCCGCTGATCTTTCGTGCCACAGGCCCGTTGCGGCAACGCGCCGCGCATAAAGCGCGAAGTCGGTCGAAGGCCGGCCGAGTGCGATTTTCAGGTCCTCGGTCAGCGATGCATTGCGGCCATCGAGCACGTCTTGGAACAAGTCAGCGAGCGGTTCTGCTTCAGGAGCGGGAATGCCGTCCAAAGCAACATCCGCTACAAACTCCGCCGGGGTGCTCGGCTGGTAGCAAATCTGTCGCCCGGTCGCATGGGACAGTTCGGCCGCGACGTCGGCCATTGACAGAAGTCGCGGTCCGGTGATCTCGTAAACGCGACCGGCGTGTCCCGTCTCGGTCAGCGCGGCGGTTGCCAGATCGGCCAGGTCATCAAGATCGACGAGCGGTTCCCGTACGTCACCGGCTGGAAGTACCAAGCGGCCTCGTTGTACCGGGCCGAGTAGGAAATGCTCGCTGAAATTCTGGGCGAACCACGACGATCGCACGATCGTCCAATCGATGCCGGACTGTTGGATCGCACGCTCGCTGGCGCGTGCGCCCTGTTCGCCGCGGCCCGACAGCAACACAAGCCGGCGCACCTGATGAGCGCTCGCCCGATCAGCAAACTGTGCAATGAGGTCCGAGACGCCAGGGAACGCGAGGTCGGGGGAATAGCAGACATATGCCGCGCCAACGCCGCTCAGCGCGGCGTCCCAGGTCGATGGCTGAGCCCAATCAAACGGATGCACGGACCGCCTGGAGGCCACCCGTGCGGACACGCCGCGAGATCGAAGCCGCTCGGTAATGCGACGGCCGGTGCGGCCGGTCCCGCCGAGAACAAGAACTGGTGAATTCGTCATATCCATAGCCAACATGTCATTGAGTAGATGGTGAATAGCTGATCGAGTTGATTACATTCGTGATCGTCTACTGTGAGGGTGTGGACGCACTCACTCATCTCCTCAGCGGCCCGCACGCACAGCGGGCATTTGCGTTGCGCGTCGTCATGGACCCGCCATGGTCGATCGATGTTCAGGATCGCGCGCCACTGACTCTTATAGCGATACTGTCCGGCGAAGCGTCTCTGGTCACCGAGCGGGCGCAGGTCAGCCTGAAACCCGGGGATATCGCCATCGTGCGCGGACCGGAACCGTATCGTCTTGCCGACGACCCCGAACGCGAAGGGCTTGTCGTCATTCACCCCGGACAGGTCTGTTCGACTCAGGGCGGCGACCACGTCAGCATCAGCATGGCGCAGGGCGTGCGCACCTGGGGAAACTCGCCCACGGGGGCGACGACCATGCTGATTGGTACGTATGAATCTGACGCTCAGATCGGCACGGTAGTCGCTGCGGCACTGCCTGTAGTCGCGGTTATCCCCGCGGGACACGTTGACGAGGCGTTGGTGCGCCTCCTTCGCGATGAAATCTCCGTTGACGCCCCCGGGCAGGGCGGCGCAGTCGACCGACTCCTCGACGTCCTACTCGTGGACGCTCTTCGTGGCTGGGCGCGCGAACACCCTGATTCCGGCTCCGGGTGGCTCGCCGCCGCCCGCGATCCTCTCGTGTCTGACGCCCTGAGACTCCTGCACGACGCACCCGGCGCGCCCTGGACCATCGAATCGCTCGCCCAACAGCTAACCGTCTCGCGAGCAACACTCGCGCACCGTTTTCGCGCGTCAGTAGGCGAACCTCCGATGGCCTACTTCACCCGCTGGCGGATGCTCCTGGCCGGCGAGCTGCTTTCCGACCCCCGCAGGACAACCGCAGACATCGCCCAACAGGTGGGCTACGGCAGCCCCTTTGCCCTCAGTACCGCCTTCAAACGCCACCACGGCGTAAGCCCCACCGAATACCGACGCCACCGACAAACTCCTCCAGCCATACGAGCTGGCTCACCGAAGCCGGCCCTTGCTCCACGCCGATCGAGCACGAGATGTTGAGGCAGGCGTTGACCCACCCGATGTGTCACAGGGGAACCCTCTACGAGACGAGGGGCGTCACCCTTGGGGAGGAGTCCGATTCTGTGCTGGGCAGTTCGCCCGCATATCCGCGCAAGGACCTCTGGTAACTCTCCAGGGTTGGCACGAGAGCGAGTAACGCGGTCCGGAGGGCGTCTCCGTAGCGCCCCTCGTCGTACAACGCCAGTGCCAGAAATGCCTGGCGCGCAGGTTCATCAACGGCAGACATCGGCGCCGCTTCAAGCATCGATACCGCTTCTGTCGATTCCCCCACGTTGCGCAGCGTGCTTGCCAATTGAATGAAGACTCGCGTCGCCCGTTCCCCTTCGAGCCCTGCCTCGAGCGCAGCTCGATACAGCGGGATCGCTTCAAGCTCCAACCCCAGAGAATCGTATACGCCACCCATCTCGAACATGGCAGCAGCATCACCGGCCGGGCGATCCGCTACGAGTGATCGCATCCTTGATATTGCGTTCTCCGGATCTGACTCGTCGAAATCATGCTCGTAGAAGTCGTCGATTTTCTGGTCCCAAGCCGCATCAATCATAGGTTCAGCCTCCCATAGGATCGATTGAATTCCTCTAACTGCTGCCGCTCGTACCGTCCGTTCGCCGTGCCCATATGCGGAACGATGACCGGGCAACTCGAACGGAGTGCACTGCCTGGAAATTCCCCGGTTCGGTCGGTACGGTAACGAAGCAACGAACGCCCGGTGGGCACGGTGATCGAATGGAACAATAATGACAGGCACCACGCTGGCACCAGTTATACACACGGCGTGGCAGCTGAAATCGCAGATAACCAGGTCGCGCATGCTGCAGGCCGGCAAAGCCGCAGTAGCCGTCGGTATTTCATGGTCAATCGCTCCGTACTTGCCCGGGGTCGCCGACAACTACCCCTACTACGCACCTCTCGGCGCCCTCGTGAGCATGTATCCCACGCTCATGGGCTCGGTTCGGAATGCTCTGCAGACCCTCGGCAGTCTCGCAGTCGGAATTGTGCTCGCCGCGGCTGTGCTCGTCTTCAGCCAGCCGAACGTGGTGACGATTTCGGTCGCCGTCGGCATCGGCGCGCTGATTGCCGCGACAGGGTGGTTCGGCAACAACCGCGAATACATACCCGTGACGGTCTTGTTCGTGCTGATCGTGGGGGGGCCCGATGCCGACTCTTACTCCATCGGCTATGTCGTGCAAATCAGCCTCGGCATCGTCGTCGGGCTCCTGATCAACATGTTGGTCTTTCCCGCGCTGAACCTCAATGCCGTGGGCAAGAACCTCTCGAACTATCGCTCAGCGCTAGCCGATCACCTATCCGAGGTCGCCGAAGTCGTGGCCGAGAACTGGCCACCGGAGCGGGAGGGCTGGGCATCGCGCAATGACTCGCTCGTCAACCTTTCCAGCGGGCTGCGAACATCGCTGCAGCAGGCCGACGAAAGCCGCAAAGTCAATCCGCGGGCTCGAATCCACCGCCACCGAGACCTGAGCGCCGACTACGAGGACCTTGCTGCGCTCGAAACCATCGCCTTTCACGTGAGGGACCTCACGGAGGTGCTGGCCGGGGCAGTGTGGGGCACCCCGATCCAGGTGCAACTGAGAGAGGATTTGCGCCCGTCGGTGAGCCTGGCGCTTGACGCGCTGGCTGCGGCGCTGCGTGATTGGGATTCGGGAAATAAGGATCTGACGGCGCACTCCGCTGCTGCGGATGCGGTTGCGTCCCTCATGGCCGAGCTTGACGACATAAAGGACTCCACTCCGGCGACGTCGATGGGGGCCGCGATATCCATCGCGATGGATATCACCCGGGCGCTCGCAGCCCTACTCTCCCGCCTCGAAGGTCCGGCGACTGATGACTAGTTGCGATGCCCTGACGCCAGGGCATTTTGACTTTCGCATCGTTCCCTGGCTAAATGACTATTCGCTTCGATGGGCACCACCTGTGGTGCGGGTGAGCACCACTGTTCAGATGCGTGATTCGCACTGTTCAGCACCATTGTCGGTGTCATTGAGCGCACTTCCGGACGATCGGCGGCTCTGAACCGCACAATTGGGTGGCTCTCACAGCCTCAAATAGTCAGTGGTGCTGAGCCACACCACGACTGGGACTCTGCGCCACGATCAGTGGGGCTCAACCGCACGATCGGGTAGGGCTCAGAAGCTCTAATACTCAGCTAAATTCAGTAGCATTTGTTGCCCCATCGTTGCTCATTGCCAATGCGGGTATTTTCCCCGTAGTAGCGCTGGGTGGTAATCCTTCGATTCCCGGGCGAAGTACGGGCGCGGGCGTTCGCACAGAACGGCTGTCGCTGGTCTACAATGACGGCATCCCTCCGCGCCCGGTCCCGGCCGCTCAACGCGCCACGCTCGCTCGCATGGGCGGGATTCTCAGCACGGGGTGCGTCACGACCGCGGTGCCGGTGTCCAGCTCATTGTTGCAACCCTGGCGCGAGAGTACCGTCATCGGAAAGAGGCTCGTCCGGAATGCTGAAGATCCGATTAGCCGGCAACCTCACTATCTTCGAGTGACGTGAGGTGGAAACAATGAGTGAGGCCGACAAAATCAGGAACGCGGCTGAAAAGGCCGGGGGAAAGCTCAAGGAGAGCGCAGGCCAGATCGCGGGGGACAAGTCGCTCGAGACCGAAGGCAAAACTGATCAGGCCAAGGCGAGTCTCAAGCAGGCCGGCGAACATGTGAAAGACGTGTTCAAGGAATAGCGAACGTGCTCCGCATGCTGGGGGGTCCGGGGAACATAGGAAAGGAAACACCATGAACATGCTGTTTATCGTCGTCGCCATCATCGCGGTCGTCCTCCTGCTGACTGGCGGTTTTGTGCAGTCGCTGAATTTCTTATTGTGGGTTGGCACCATCCTCTTGGTGCTTGCGGTGATTGCGTTCCTGGTGCGTTCGATGTCTGGTCGCCGAGGCGCGTAAAGGACAGCGCTCAAAGTGGTTCGCATGGTCATCCTTTAAGGCCTAAACCTTCGGGGGTCGCCGGTACAAAATCTGTCAGCCCGACCACAGGGCCGTTCGAGAAACTCTTCACGACACGACACGACACGGTCCGGTCGAAACAAAAAGAAATCGCTCCCGAGGCTTCTCAGGAGCGATTTCTGGTTTAAGGGGTTTCCGGGACTTTTTTGGTTACGAGATTTGATTGTGTCATCACTACGTGATCATTTTGACCCTTTCGGGGCCGCTGAGCCGGACCTGTCGTCCGAGGCGCTGAGGTCGGTTTCGGTCCCTCCCGATCGTCCGGGATCGTCTTGCGCACCTTCTGGATATGAGCATCCACGACGACTACCCAACTTCTCCTCCCATCGACGACTGGGCTGGAGCCTCTGATGGACGTCCACGAGCTGGCGGCATACCTGGGCATCCGGATCTCCACGGTCTACGACTGGCGGGTTCACGGCAAAGGCCCCACGGCCTACCGGTTCGGCAAGACCTGAAAAGCGTCCCGTAAGCCGGACGTCCAGCGGGCGCGTTCATACGTGATTCAGCTCAAGTCGCTTCGCGGAGCATGTTGCCCGTAAGTGGAACCCCCTACGGGGCTTCAAACGTGTCACAAGATTTTGGGCGGCGCCCGTTGAAGGGCTTGGGCTGCGGGGCCCGATATGATCTTGTTGTGTCGAGCGAGCTAACTGGAACCCGAATCGCTGCGGTGGCACTCTTCGTCGCTTGGCTTGTACACGATGTAGAAGAGGCGTTCACTTTCCCGGCCACGTCCAGGCTGCTCGCCGCACGTTTGGGCACCGGCCGAGCGGTAGTTTCTCCGGCGCAATCTGTACTCGCCATCGCGCTCATGGGAGTGCTTGTTGGCGCGGCCTGCGTTCGCGGCGCACGCACCCAAGGGAAGTCGCGTCTTTATCGGGCGGTGTTGGCGGGATTGGAAGCTCATGTGGTCACGCACGTCGCGACTTCGATCTCCTTCACGAGCTACACCGCTGGACTCATAACGGCACCCTTGGTGATGTTGCCCGGGGCGCGAGTAGCTCGGGCTGAACTCCGTCGAGGTGGCTCGCCGCTCCTGCCGTCTGACACCGTACGTGGCGGTGCGCTTTTGTTCGCCGCGGCCATAGTTTCACATGTCGTTTCACGCCTCGTCCTCGGAGCGGGTTACCCGCGGGTACGAATCCCACGCACGTAGCAAATCCGGCTTCGGCGTCAGCCAAACCTCACTCGGGCATCGTCCGCTTACCCAATTTTCGGGGCACTTGTTCAAAGCCTGCAGGAGCGAACGGGACAGATGCGAGCGCGCGCGTGAAGCTCCCAGACGAGAACGCCCACCGAGCAGACAGGCACGCCGCAATTGATCGCTATTTCGTCTCACGGCCGGCAGGAGAATTGCAAGCCCGCAAGCCGAACCCTCTTCGGGACGAGACGCCGTCCGTTTCTCGCACCATTGGTGGCCCGACCAGTCTCGTTATCGGCAACGCAACAACTCGAGACCAGAGAGACGGAGGGGATATTGCGCCGAGTTTGATCCTCTGCATTACCCGAAGCCGTCGGGATAGCCCCGCCGCGATGGCTTGGGGGCGACCCGCAAGGGAGACTTTTATCCCGGCAGATCGTCATCGAGCTGACCTCGATTACTCGATAGGGTGCGGAGATGGCATTGAATCCGATTGGCCTCGTCCCGCACGTCATCGCTGAGCTGCCCTCTCTCCAGGGTGGATCGATGACCGTGGGTGACTACCTGCCTCGTGGGCACCGCTCCTACGCGCGCGTGATGAATCCCCTGCACGACGATGACGGTCAACCCTTCGCCGATGGCGCTGAGCCCTTCGGCGGGATGGCCGGCGGCAAAAGTGCTCAGTGGTGGATCCCCGCGGATGGTGTGTAGGCGGTCGGGAACGACTTCTACGACGCGAGCGTCTACGTCTCAGGAACCGAAGAGCTGATCACCGCGAGCCTCGGGAAGAGCGGATATCCGTTTCCATGCCGATTGCGGTTCATGACGTCGCAAAGAAAAGCGCCAGACCAGCAACTCATGTAGACCTGGGTGGAATGAGGGTGGCGCGGGCCTTGTACTCTGGTCGTGGCCAGGCTCACCGACAGGAGACTGGCCTAATACTTCATGCACGAAGCATCGTTAGGTTCCAAGACACATGAGCTACAAGTACGGCACCCTTTCCAAAAGTCTCACGGTTATGGCTGCGACGGCTTTTGTTTTAGCCATCGCCGGTTGCGCATCCTCTGTTGCAGAGCCGGAAGAGCAGAGAGCAGAAGTTGCCCTGCCCACCAGCGCATCAACCCCGTCGATCGCCCCGAAGGCAGGGGAATCTGCCATCAGCACGGACCACGTTTGCGGACAGGTCACGGCAATCGGCACGATGGAGGGAAATACTGCGGCCGGCTATGCAGCTGGAGCACTGAGCGTGGGTCAGTTCGTTGCTCAGATGGACATGGTCGCCACCGGGTATGAGCATGTGTTGGTGAACGATTCTGAGGTCGGCGACCTCGTAACGGATTCCGTGATCTTTCTGAAAACAGCTCAGGCATCGCCCATCGGTGCACGCTTCGATCATGAATCTGCTGAGTGGCAGGATGCCACTTCTGCCATCGCCGCGGCGTGCCACGCTGCCGGATCCTCCATCACGATGCTCGCGGACTTCGGCGGTTAGGCTGCAACTGATCTGCGCTGGATGTGATGTGCCCGGATTACCGCTCTAGCACAGGCGCAATCCCCCGCACACAGTGACGTCGACGTACCGCACCGTGGTTTCAATGAAACCGACGAAAACTTCGCCCGATTTGAGGACTGCATCTAGAGGGATAAGCCCTATCGGAGGTTCGTCAGTGACAACCGTGTTGGACAGTGGACTGGGCGGCGTTTGTGCCAGCGTTCTAATGATCGCGTTGTCGGCTCGGCCCAGTGTTACCGTCACTTCCTCACCACTACAGTCGTATCCGCCTTGCACAGGCGGCGCTGCGATGCCTGCTCCGAGCGCTTCCAAAGCGGGTTGCGTGGCCACTGACACCAGTGGCCACAACGCCATGCACGATCGTTCTTCGAATCCTTCGTCGAGGAGCAACGCGGCTGGTGAGGCTTCCACAGCCGGTGCGAAGGTGACAAGCGTGACCCGGTAGAGAGAGCACGAATAGCGTCGGGGCGCGTCCGGGTTGCTGATCGAGCCGAGTGGCTCGACGCTGCACGCATCTAAGTTCCGGGTAGCGGATGAAAAAATGCCGTCGGTACCGTTAGCGAGGCTCGTCGCGGTTTTAGCTGCGGCTGCGGCCGTAGGCCGGCTTTCGTTTCCTAATTCTGGCCCCGCTTTTTCCGAGGTGTCGGCGCACCCCGTTAATATCGCCAACGAAAGAATTATTAAGGCCGCAGCGAGGCGGCTACCAGATATGGCCATGACATACCCGTTCCTGTGCCGGTTGTGGTGTCGGACTGGCGTGCCCTCGGCACCTGGTGACGGACCACATTATCGGCCGCGACAGTCTTGGTCGAACAAACGTTGCCGTGCACAAATGAGCCTAGGAGAAGTGGTGTCCTGCGGCGGGTCGGTCGCCGAGAGCTTGGGGATCAAGTGGTCAACGTGTTCCGCTCCGTTCCGACACAGGAACCCTCTACGGGACGGTTCATAGTGTTCGGTGCGTCGAGCCACTCTGCCGGTCGAGGCCTCGGCTGGACCGACGATGGGGTCGACTGCCATACTGGGCTCGGCGGAGAGGGGACCTGATGCCACGACTGGCGACATCCGTTCTGGGGAGCATTGCTCTAACGCTCGGACTGGTGGCCTGCTCGCCCCCGCCGACCGAGACTCCACCGGTTGACAACGCTGTCCATAGTGTTGCTCCGGCCCTGTCCGACGACGCGGCCGACGTCGTCATCCCCGACGGTGTCATCGGCACGGCCGAGCTCACGTCGGCCTCGGGGCACAACACCATCTCCGGAACCGTCGTGATCACTGCAGGAGGCGACGGGTTCGACGTCGCGCTGAAGGACTTCAACTCGGACGTTCCCGGAGGCATGCAACTGTTCTTCAGTCCCTGGTCGGAGACGACGACCTGCCTGGCCGACATGTACAACTTCTCGTTCGGTAAGCTCTCCACGGACGCCGATCAGCTAGGGCTGAGCCTGGGCGACAGGGACTTCTCCCGGGGCGACCCCAGTTACTATCTGACCGCCGTCATCACCGCGAGCGCCCCGGGCACGACCGATCCTGATGGCTGCGCGCTCACTCCCCGGGCATTCGGCACGATCACCTGGGACGTGCCGGACACCCGCCCCGGGCTACTCGCCGTCGACACCGGCATTCGGGTCGGTGCTGGCGGCACCACTACCGCCGATGCTGCTGCACTCTCCTACCGTGCGGTCGCCGGCGACACGCTCAATGACATCGCCGACCGTTTCGGCATCACGGACGACGACCTCGGTTTCCTCAACCCGCTCACCAGCCGTCAGCTCCAGGCCGGCGACGATCTGAACCTTCGGGTAGCGTTGCGTGGCGGCGCCTCGGTCCCGCCGCCCTGGACCTGAACCCCGCTCCAGGCATGAACTGCTGCGGCCATCTCGTAAGGGAAGGCTCAACCGGCGCGCTGACGTCTGAACCGCCGACATCCGATCGGGCGATCCGTCACCAGCCACCCCAGATGATTGCCCGGTTTGGCTTCCGAACGTAGGGTTGAATCATGGCTGAGCATGAAGAGGTGGCAGTTTTTCTGGGTGACTGGCATGCTGAGGGCACCTCTTATGGTGGTGTCGAGCAGTCGCTGGATAATCCGCACGCGGGAGCGAGTCCGTGGAACAGTATCCACTCCGCCCGGTGGTATTCGGGCAACTACTTCATCGTGCAAGATGAGCGCGCGAACGGTCCGTTTGACACACTTAGTCTGATGGGCTGGGACGCTGAAGCCGGCCGCTATTTTGCCCGAACGGTCGAGAATCACGGCTTCGCACGCGATTACACGCTGACTGTCGACGGTCATACTTGGACGCTGACGGGCGAGCACGAGCGAGCAACGTATCGATTTGGCGAAGACGGTCGCAGCCAAGAGATCGCTTGGGAGTGGAAACCCACTGACGTATGGCTACCGCTTTGCGACCGCACCGCTAATCGCATCAACTGATCGAGCAGCAACGGCTGCCAAACGGTGGATAGGTCCGCCTCGCGCTCTGTCGTAAGCGGAATTCTCTGCGGGACGGTGACCGCAGTCATGGACTTTAGGTGAGTCAGGCGGCAGTCAGCGTATGCGCCCATCGCTGAGTATAGGAGCGAAGCTGAGAGCCGCCTGCTCGCAGCGTCTGCAAAAAGGGCGAGTGGGACCTCTTCCTTGCCTGTGACAACGACCTGGGGCACCCGCAGAGCGAAAGCTGTGCGAGTTAAAGCCATTCCAAATGCCAGGCCACGGCTGCGGTCAACGCCGCCGGGTAGTTGTCGTCACCGGGGCCGATGGAAGAGGGACCAAGACAGAGTACGTCGGCGGTAGATCAACTGCGGCTGGGTCTACCTCGTGACTCAAAGTGCTCATGGCGCCGTGTCCACCACGGTCGTCTCGATCGCGGTCAGCGACATCTGTTCGCTGACTCCCCATCCGAAGAGAGTCGTACCGCTCAGGGCCCGTTCACCAATGACGAGTCCGGTGTCGGGATCGATGATGATTTCTTGGCGTTCCCCGGCTCTGAGCATCTCGTTCCGGCCGATCGCGATTCCTGTCACGCCGTCGAGATTCGCGACGTTGTCAGTGGCCGTAACTCCGGAAATACGAGATAGCGCGTCGAGGAGAGCTGCGCGCTGTGGCGCCGGAACTAGACCGGACCGAAGGATGTCAGTGATGCGCACAAAGTTGTCCTCGTCGCGGGATGCCGACCCACCGTTGTACTGAGCGTCGATCCATTCATACGCTGCAGCGCCGTCGAGAGGGATGTCTGCAAAGACGACATTTACCCACGAAGAATCCGGGCCATAAAATCGCCCATCGACCGCTCGGGTTGTCTCGATCGACTCGCCGGTGAGCACGCCCGACATATTGCCCCAATCACGATAGAGCGTCCATTCCGCCCCGGGATCGGCGGGCATATACACGTCCAGGATCTGATCGTTCGGCTCGCATCCCGTGTTATCGCAGACCCCCCAGCGAGCGTGCGTGTGCGAACGAAGGTACTGATCGGAACCAGCCACAAGATCTGCATATTGGATGGTCTCGGCGGCCGCGGACCGCAGCACCCCACTCGCGTAGGCCGACTGCGCGCTCAAGGTGACGTTGCCCACCACAAGGACGCCCGTCATCGCGGCGGCCACTCCAGCAGCAGCCCACGTCAGCCGCGGCATCCAGGCCCGCTTCTTTCGATGCTGCGCCGTCGCATACGTCGCGTCGCCGTCCGCGATGCGGCCGAGAAGCGCGGCTCGCCCCGCGGTCAACGCCGTCGGGCTCGGTTCGCGCGAGTCGTCACGCGTGTTGCGGAGCAGTGTCAGTTCGTCCATGGTCCTTCTCCTGTTCGAGGGTTTCGATGCCTGCGGCGCGGCGCAGTTGGCGCCGTGCCCGATTCAGTCGTGAGCGCACTGTTCCGACCGGTACTTCCATCGCTGTGGCGATCGAGGCGTAGTCGAGGTTGCCCCACGCGTATAGCAGCAGAGTGTCGCGATCGATCTCCGGCAATCGCCGCAGCGCCTTCGCCAACCGCTGGGTGAGGCGGTGAGCGTCAATGCGTGCGCCGGCCAGGTCGATGAGGTCGGGGACGATCTGCGCCGCGAGGTCCGCTGTCATCCCCTTCCATGCCGTCGCCTCCAAGCGGACATGCTTCCGCATCAGCCGCGTGGCAATACCGAGCAACCACGGTCGCGCATCGACCACTGTCAAGTCGTAGGCCGACCTCCGCTCGAATGCCACCAGGAACGTCTCCGACATCACATCATCCGCAGCATGGTCGCCCAGCCGCTGTGCGGCATACCGGAAAACTGATGGCGCGTGACGGTCGTACAACGTCGCGAACACGGCCGGCTCACACGCCGACCGCTCTATTACGTCGTTATCAGGGCTCATATCCGTATTGCTCGATTCAATCGATTGGGTTCACACCAATCTTGCTGCACGGGAGCGTCCACGAGCGGAAGCGTTCTCCCGCAGGCTCATCCAAGCATCGATGAACTCGATACTGTCCCATTGGAGGTACTGCACCCCTCGGCTCATTGGCGCGCACAACCGCAGGCCCAATTGCACCCACAGAGCGGGGACAATGGTCCGCCGGCCGACTGGAGGTGCCTGCGGATCATCTAGAGTGTCCCACGGGTTTTGAGAAACTCAGGTTTCAAGACAGTTCTTTTCCTTGGGCGGTGCGATCTGATAGCACCGCTCAACGCCGCCGTTCGGTGCCCGCAAGCCGAACCTCTTGCGGGACGGATCTATTGGCTGTGGATAAGAAAAAAGCTTCCTCCTGCGCACGGCGGCACCGGCGGCCCCGCGATAGTTCGTGTTTCGAAAGAGTAGGTCGAGGCTGATCGCTCGACCTCGACTAAACACTGCTCAGCTCACCCCTCGTCCGACCGCGCTCGACAATCACTTGCTGGAATACCGAGCTCAGAACCGGCCGAGGTCAGTGGACCGGCGTCCGTAGCTTCGCTTCGTCTGCAACAAGTGAAACGTAACGGCCGGGAATCGATTCGGCGGCGGAGCGAGGTGCAACGCCAAAAGGGCCCACTCCGTATGCGCCCTGAGGAATGCGCTCCCGCTGCATCATAAATGTCAATCAACCCTTACGTGAGGTTTGATTTATGCTGAAGTCTGCGTCAAGTTCTGCGGATCAAGATCGTAGAGAGCACGAAAACACCCAAATCCCTAACGGCGTCAGTATATGCATACGTTTAATGGGCACACCTCAAGCCACCTCCGCCCCACAAGACACTTCTGAAATGAGCATCATGAACATGCACATCGGCCTCATCGGCCTCGGAAAAATGGGCGCCAGCATGCGCACCCGCCTCCGCGAAAACAACGTGACAGTAACCGGCTACGACCACAACCCCGACGTCACCGACGTCGCGACCCTCCAAGACCTCATCGACGCACTTCCCTCGCCCAAGACCGTCTGGGTAATGGTCCCCGCCGGTGCCATCACGAAGGCTGTCATTACCGAGGTCGGCGCTCTTCTGGGCACCGGTGACCTGGTCATCGACGGCGGCAATTCCCGTTTCAGCGACGACTTCGTGCACGCGGCCCTTCTCGCTAAGAACGGAGTCGACTACATCGACGCCGGCGTTTCCGGCGGAGTCTGGGGCCAGGAGAACGGTTTCGCGCTGATGGTCGGCGGCAGCGCGGCATCCGTTGATCGGCTTATGCCGGTCTTCGATGCCCTGCGTCCGTCCGGCCCGCGCGAGGAAAGCTTCGTGCACGCTGGCCAGGTCGGTGCCGGTCACTACGCCAAGATGGTACATAACGGCATCGAGTACGCCCTCATGCAGGCTTACGCCGAGGGCTATGAGCTACTCGCCAAGCGGGACGACATCATCAAGAATGTTCCCGGAACGTTCAAGGCCTGGCAGCGTGGCTCGGTTGTTCGGTCCTGGCTGCTCGAGCTCCTGGTTCAGGCCCTCGAAGAGGATCCGGCCCTGGGCAGTATTGAAGGATACGTCGATGATTCCGGCGAGGGCCGCTGGACCATCGAAGAAGCATTGGCTAATGCCGTTCCCGTTCCCGCCATCAGCGCGTCAATCTTCGCCCGGTTCGAATCTCGCCAGCAAGATTCCCCGGCGATGAAAGCCGTTGCCGCGCTGCGCAACCAGTTCGGTGGCCACGCGGTCAAGTCCGCAGAGTAGCCACCGGACACAGGCAGTGTCAGAACCGAGGCCGACCCAAGGGGCTGGCCTCGGGGCGTTTGGGCAGAATGTGATCGCCCGAGGATTGGTGCCGAGCGCGGCGCAGGACCCACGGCACCAGATAGGTGCGGGCCCACGCGACATCACTCGTTCGTGGGCCCCGCCAGGACGGCATCGGTACCGGCTCAATTTGGGATGGCTGCGATGAGTTCTCCACGCCGAGAGTGCTCAGAACGCTGCGTGCAATCGTGTGGTAATCCAATGGGTTGAAGTGCAACCGATCCGGAGCCCACATACCCGCGTCCTGGATGGCCGTTAGTGACCAGAGGTCAACTATCTGGCAGCCGTGCCGAGCTGCCACAGAACGCAAATTCTCGTTGTAGATCGCGATTTTTCCCCGCATGGCCCAAAAAAATGGTGAGAACCCGAGGTCGGGCCCGGTGAAGAGGACGATCGTGGCGCCGGACCGGGACAGAAGCGGGGACATCATCGAACCCAGCTGCGACATCGTCCGGGTCGGCACCGGGACGAATAACGTCATTACCGCCAGCGGAGATAGTGATGAGGTCCGGGCGCAGTTGTAGCACCGGTTCCACCTGTTCGCCGCTGATCTGGCGCAAGATCTTGCCGCGCACGGCGAGGTTGGCGTAATTGAAGTCCGGTTGGCCGTCACTGAGTACCGCGGCGACCCGGTCGGCCCAGCCTCAATGCCCTCCTACACTCTCTGGCTCGGGGTCACCGATGCCTTCGGTAAAGGAGTCGCCGAGCGCGACGTATCGCGTCCACGGGTGGTTTCGGTGTGCGTTGATCATATGCCTCATGTCTATTACCACTAACTCTACTCTTACGTTAGAGTAGAGATATACGATCATTCACGTATGGGACGAGGTGGCATTCATGCTTATTGGTGAGTTCGCCGAACGGACTGGGCTTTCCCAGCGCACCGTGCGGCACTACGACGAGATCCACATTTTGCAGGCGTCAGGGCGCAGCGATTCCGGCTATCGGCTCTACGCCCCGGCCGACCTCGACCGGGCACGCATCATCCGCAGCCTCCGAGCGTTGTCTCTCACCCATCCGGAAATCAAGGATGCTCTGGCGACACTGGATCTAGTCAACTCCGACCCGGACGCGACGGTGTCAACAATCCGGCGCGATCTCGCCGTTCTGATCAGCGATATCGAAGCTCGTGAACGTTCTCTTTGCGAACAGGTTCGCGTAGCCAGTGGGTTCGTCGAACTGCTGCGGAGTCTGTGAATCCACCGATCCCGCTTCGTGATCACGCTCAGACAGGAACACCGTGACGCATCCAACCACACCCGCCGTCTCTAATCTCGACATTTTTACCCAAGCCTACAAACGGCGCACCTTTGCCGTTATTTCTCACCCTGATGCCGGCAAGTCCACGCTGACCGAAGCACTCCTGCTGCACGCGCACGCGATTGATCGGGCGGGTGCAGTACACGGTAAAGCCGGCCGGCGGGGCACCGTGTCTGACTGGATGGCTATGGAGCAGGCCCGTGGCATTTCCGTGACATCCGCCGCTATCCAGTTTGAGTATCGCGACACCGTGATCAATCTCGTTGACACCCCCGGTCACGCCGATTTCTCCGAAGACACCTTCCGGGTCCTTTCCGCTGTTGATGCCGCTGTGATGCTCGTTGATGCCAGCAAGGGCCTCGAACCGCAAACCATGAAGCTGTTTGAGGTGTGCCGACAACACGGCCTGCCCGTGATCACGGTCATCAACAAATGGGATCGACCGGGAAAGTCCGCGTTGGATCTCATGGACGAGATCCAGGACCGCACCGGGCTTGTGCCCACACCGCTCACCTGGCCGGTCGGGCTCGCCGGCGAATTTCACGGAGTTCTGGATCGACAATCCCCCGGATTTGTGCGTTTCACCCGAACCCCAGGAGGCGCGACCGCCGCCAGTGAAGCTCGTACCACGGCGACTGCCGCTGCCGCGGAACTCGGCCAGGATTGGACTAATGCTGCCGAAGAATCAGCACTGCTCCATGCCGAAGGGCACGACCACGACGAGGCACTTTTTCTTCGCGCGACGACCACGCCGGTTCTTTTTTGCGCTGCCGTCCTCAATTTTGGTGTTCACCAGCTGCTGGACGCTCTCGTGGAATTCGCTCCCCCCGCACTGGCCCGGGCAGATATCACCGGTCGACAACGGCCCGTCAACGGTGACTTCTCCGGATTTGTTTTCAAGGTTCAGTCCGGCATGAACGCCTCGCACCGTGACCACGTCGCATTCGTGCGGGTATGTTCGGGCATGTTCCACCGCGGGATGGTTGTAATGCAGGCATCAACCGGCCGTCCGTTTGCCACGAAGTATGCGCAACAGATGTTCGGACGGGAACGCACCATGGCGGAGCAGGCCTGGCCCGGCGACATCGTCGGGTTGATCAACGCAGCCTCTCTTCGGGTGGGCGATTCACTCTATGATTCCGAACCCGTCGAATACCCGCCCCTGCCGGTGTTCGCCCCCGAGTATTTTCGTGCCGTACGCCCCGCCGACACCAGCAAGCACAAGCAATTCCGTCGCGGAATCGATCAACTCGACCATGAGGGGGTCATTCAAGTCATGCGGTCTGACCTGCGGGGCGACCAGGCTCCGGTACTCGGGGCCGTGGGTCCGATGCAGTTCGATGTCGTTGAGGAACGCATGACGCACGATTTTGGTGCTGATATCCATATGGAGGCGTTGCCCTACCAAGTCGCGCGCCGCACCGATCGAGCAAGCGCGGGCAGACTGGGGTCGCTGCGCCAGGTGGAAGTGCTCACTCGATCCGACAACACTCTCTTGGCCCTGTTCAGCACCCCTTGGCGGTTTCAGGCTGTCGCTCGGGAGTTCCCGGATATCGTGCTGGAGAACCTCAGCCCGTCCGTCGAGACGGACCCCGCCGACGGCGCAGCGCGACTGCGGCGGTAAACGTCGCTGAACGTGAGCTGACGGCGAGAACAGCAACGGCCCGGCACACGTGATGTGCCGGGCCGATCGCGTTCGTGGTTCCCGTTAAGCGCTAGGCGTCAACGACGACCGCCGTGATCACCGGGTTGCGCCGATACTTGCGTTGCATCCATCGGGTCACGCTCTCGGAGAAGATCCGCTCGAGGGCTGCTCCGTCGAGAGCGCTATTCCGGGTTTCTGCGGCTATGGCCTTGTCGATGATCTGTGCGGCATTGGCTGCCCAGTCCGCATCGTGATTGAAGCCGCGGGCGATGAATTCCACCGGTTCGGCCAGGCGTCCCGTCTTGGTGTTGAGAATGCCCAGAACGGTAATGACACCGTCTTCGGCGAGGAGTCGACGATCTTCCATCGCTTCTGTTGCGTCTCCTCCGACGGTCATGCCGTCGACCAGTACGTAGTCGGCCGGTACTCGCCCTACAACGGTGGCGCGGCCATCGACCAGGTCGACCACGATGCCATCTTCGACGACGAGAACGCGGTCTTTACTGATTCCTGTGCGCACGGCCAGGTCCGCGTTGGCGGTGAGGTGGCGCCATTCACCGTGCACGGGCATCACGTTGGTGGGTCGCATCACGTTGTAGCAGTAGACGAGTTCGCCCGCGCTGGCGTGTCCGGACACGTGGACTGTGGCGTTGGCTTTGTGCACGACGTTGGCACCCCAGCGAGTGAGTGCGTTGATGACCCGGTAGATGGAGTTTTCATTTCCGGGAATGACCGAACTGGCCAAGAGAACGGTGTCGTCCTCTCCGATGCGGATGGTGTGTTCACGGTTCGCCATGCGGGCCAGAGCCGCCATCGGCTCTCCCTGTGAGCCGGTGCAGATGAGAACGACCTTGTCGTCTTTCATCCGCTCCAGGGCCTTGACATCCACGAGCAGTCCCTTTGGGACGTGCAGATACCCCAGTTCAGCGGCCATACCCATGTTGCGCACCATGGATCGGCCGACGAAGGCCACCTTGCGGTTGTGGCGCACGGCCGCGTCAATCACCTGTTGGATGCGATGGACGTGGCTGGCGAAGCTGGAGACAATGATCCGTCGTGGCGCGGTGCGAAACACACTGTCGATGGCGGGGCCAATGTCGGCTTCGGGTGTGGTGAATCCGGGCACAACGGCGTTGGTCGAGTCGATCAGCAGCAGGTCGATTCCTTCGTCGCCGAGCCGGGCGAAACCGGGCAGGTCGGTGAGCCGGTCGTCGAGGGGGAACTGATCCATTTTGAAGTCGCCGGTGTGCACGACCAATCCAGCTTCTGTGCGGATGCCGATGGCAAGGCCGTCGGGGATGGAATGGTTCACGGCCAGGAATTCGAGGTCGAAGGGACCAACAGAGCGGCGTTCGCCTTCCTTGACTTCAACGACCGGGGGATGCAGGCGGTGTTCCTGAAATTTTGCTCCGACGAAGGCGAGAGTCAGCTTGGAGGCGATGACGGGAATGCCGCCGCGTTCCTTGAGCAGGTAGGGCACGGCGCCGATGTGGTCCTCGTGGCCATGGGTGAGGACGATGGCTTCGATGTCGTCGAGCCGGTCACGCAAGATCGAGAAATCGGGCAAGATCACGTTGATGCCGGGCTGAATGTCTTTCGGGAACAGCAGCCCGCAGTCGATGACGAGCAGTTTGCCTTTGTGCTCAAACACGGTCATATTACGGCCGATTTCGCCGAGACCGCCGAGCGGGATGATGCGCAGGCCGCGCGCAGGAAGTGCGGGCGGTGCGGTAAGGGACAGTGGGTGGGTGCTCATGGAGCTCTTTTCTTGGGGCGCGGGCGTCAGCCCACGGAATGGTCAGATTCGTACGGGTCGGGCAGGAAATCGGCCACGTCACTGGCAATGAAATCCGGTGCCGGCATGGTGAGCCGGTCGAGAAATTCAAAGGCGAGTTGTCGGGTTGCCGGAGCGGCGATATCGGTTTCGGCGCTGATGTCGGTGGAAAACCACCGTGTCAACGCTCGTGTGGGGTCGTTGCTGGCGACAGCATCGATGAAGTCGCCGAAGAATGTTGACTCGTCGCGATCGGGACCGGTCGCGGAGGTATTGGACTGCGCGTGGGCACGCGTGACCGCGACGTAGTACCGCGCGACGGTGTAAATGAAGAGGAATGCGTGTCCCTGCGACGATCCCTCGCGGGACTTGTCATCCATTACTGTGAGTTCAAATTCCCACTCCGCATGTTCCGCGTGGCGGGCCAGCAGGAGGGTGATCTTGGTCAGCATGAAATCCTGAATCAGGTGCTGGTCGGTACGAGCGAGGGGATGAATGAACATGGAGTGCTCCTCTCGGGAACCTAGAACGGGAAAAGTTGGGGCCGCGATCGGGCCAGGACCGCGTGAGTGATTTTCTGTCAACCACTTACACCAACCCTACCGTAACGTAAGGGAAGAGTATGAATTGAAGGCAAGTTCCTTTCCGCCATCGGTCACCTTCCTCTCACGTGAGAGTAGAGTGTAGGTGGTCTTGCGTGTCGCTCACCATTCGAAAGCTGTTCGAACCTTCAGATGCGCTCTTTTCCCACGTCGCAGCCAGCACTCTGCTGGCGCGCCGTCTGCCCCATTCTTTGTGAAAGCTTCCGTGTCTTCTACACCGCACTCCCCCCATTTCCCTGCGCCGTCCGACCGCGCGACAGCGCCGCGCCCGCGAATCTCATGGTCCTGGCTGGCCCTCATCGGTGCCGCCGGACTGATCTCTGTCATGACGGCCCCCGGCCAGACTGCCGGTCTCTCCGTGTTCACCGATCCCCTGATTGCCGACCTAGGACTGTCGCGAACGGATGTCGCGCTCAGTTATCTCATTGGCACGCTCGTTGGCGCGTCCGTGCAACCGTTTATTGGGCGGGCGTTGGATCGATGGGGAGCACGGTCCGTCACGGTCGTGATTGGCCTTAGCTTCGCCGGCATCCTTCTGGCCTTCAGCTTCGTTGGCGAGATCATCGGGCTCACCGCCGGCTTTACCGGTGTTCGGATGGCCGGCCAAGGTGCGCTCACCCTGGCCGCAACCACCGCGGTGGCCCGGGCCATCCACCATCGACGCGGCCTGGCCCTCGGCATTGCGAGCGCCATCGGCTCGGCCGGCATCTCACTCGCACCGATCTTTGTGGAGCGACTGATCGCATCCGTGGGTATGTACGATGCGTGGCGGTGGGAAGCGGTGCTTGTGGCCGTGGTGGTCATTCCGCTGGCGTTGGTCTTTCCCAAGCGCGCCCCCGCCGTCGATCCGGAATCGACCCCCTCCACGGCTCAGCTCACCATTGCGAAGGAATCGTGGACGCTGCCGGAAGCCATCCGTTCGGGCATGTTCTGGGTCATCGCCGCGAGCCTGGCAACCTCGGGCATGTTGACAACGGCGCTGGCGTTTCACCAAATCGCCATTTTAGGCGCCCAGGGCCTGACCCCGTTAGAAGCGGCGGCGAACTTCCTGCCGCAGACCGTGACCGGGATCCTGGCCACCCTACTCACGGGAAGCCTCGTCGACCGGGTCAGCCCCAAGGTTTTCATCGTGTTTTCCATGGTGACGCTGACCGCGGCTCTCGTCATGCTGCCGTGGGTGAGCAGCGGAGTGGCGGCCATCGTCTATGGCCTCGTTCTTGGTGCCGCCGGAGGGAGCCTGCGCGGCATGGAAGCCGCCTCATACGTGCGCTATTACGGCTTGGCACACATTGGCAATATCCGCGGAGTAGCTACGGCAATTGGGCTCGCGTCGACGGCTTTCGGTCCGGTCGCGCTCTCGCTCGGGTTCGACCTGACCGGTAGTTTCACCACGCCGGCGCTGGCACTGGCACTGATTCCCGTCATCATCATCGGCGTCGCCCTCTTCGTTCGATCGCCACAGCGCGCCTAGATCGCCCGTTCGGCCCTACTGAGTGCGCAGAACCTCAAGAAACTCGTCGGCCATTCCCAGCTGATCCTGGAGTTTTTGCCGACGCTCAACCGCTTGTGCAATGAAAGTGTCAAGCTCCGCGCGAACATCCGGATTATCCGAACCAGCCACGCCGCCCTGCAGCGTGTCGATGACCTTCAACAACGCCATCATCTCTTCGAGAGAAAACCCGAGCGGCTTCATCCGTCGAATCAACATCAGTCGAGAATGATCTTCCTGCGTGTAGAGGCGAAAACCACCCTCGGTACGACCAGAGGCCTTAAGCAGCCCGATTTCGTCATAGTGACGAATGGTGCGCAGTGAGAGACCGGTCTTCTCGGCGAGCTCTCCAATATGCATGGTGCCCGTGGTGGCTTGGGAAGTCATAGTTGATACCTTTTCTCGAACGGATTAGCAATCAACCCTAACGTTAGAGTAGTGTTGCAGAAGTTGGCTGACATTGTCATGTGAGCCTGCTCTCCCACCATTGTCCCTGATGACTGGTGGAGGTGCGCGACGGGGCGCCCACACTCACTTCTCTATTACATTCGGCACCACTCGTGTGTCCCGCTCCAGGAAGGCCCCATGGCCATTATTGAAAAAACCACGGAAAAGAATCGGTATAAAGCCGATCCCACCGTGATGAAAGCTCTGCGCACACCGCGCATCCTCACCCGGGAGGTGCTCGCCGGCCTCGTTGTGGCCATGGCCCTCATCCCCGAGGCGATTGCGTTCTCTATCATCGCCGGCGTCGATCCGCGTGTCGGCCTCTTTTCGACCTTCATCATGGCCGTGTCGATCGCATTTCTCGGTGGCCGCCCCGCCATGATCACCGGTGCGACCGCAGCCATTGCGCTCGTAATCGCCCCGGTCGCGCGTGATTACGGCATCGACTACTTCATCGCTACGGTGATTCTGGCGGGTATCTTCCAGATCATCTTCGCCTTCATCGGTGTTGCCAAAATCATGCGATTCATTCCCCGCAGTGTCATGGTCGGATTCGTCAACGCCCTCGGCATCCTGATTTTCACCTCGCAACTGCCGCAGCTGCTGGGCGTCCCGTTCATGGTCTACCCGCTCGTCGCGGTCGGCATCATCATCATGGTCGTTATGCCGCGCTTCACCAAGGTGGTTCCCGCGCCGCTCGTCGCGATCGTCGTACTCACTGTGTTGACCGTCGTGGTATCGATCAATGTCCCCACCATTGGGGACCAGGGCGAACTGCCCACGACGCTTCCGCAACTATTCTTCCCCAACGTCCCGCTCAACCTAGAGACGTTAACGATCATCGCTCCCTACGCCTTCGGAATGGCGATGGTTGGAATTCTTGAGTCGCTGATGGCCGCCAAGATCGTCGACGAGAGCACCGACACCCACTCCAACAAGACCCGTGAGTCCTGGGCTCAGGGCGTTGCCAACATGCTCTCCGGCTTCTTCGGCGGCATGGGCGGCTGCGCAATGGTCGGCCAGACCATGATCAACGTCAAGGCCTCCGGTGCCCGAACCCGCATCTCCACCTTCCTCGCCGGCGCCTTTCTGCTCGTTCTCGTCCTCGGCCTCGGCCCGGTCCTGTCCGTTGTACCCATGGCCGCACTGGTATCGGTCATGATTATCGTGTCCGTGCTGACCTTCGACTGGCACAGCATCCGCATCGCAACGTTAAAGCGCATGCCCAAGAGCGAGACGACCGTCATGGTCTTCACCGTCGTCGCCGTCGTCGCGACTCACAACCTCGCGATCGGCGTCGTGATCGGTGTCGTCATCGCCATGGTCGCCTTCGCCCGACGCGTCGCCCACCTCGCCCAGGTCGAACGCAGCCTCACCGTCGACGAGACTGGTCCCATCGCCTATTACACGATCACCGGCGCCCTGTTCTTCGCCTCCAGCAACGATCTGAAGACGCAGTTCAGCTACCTCGACGATCCTGACCGCATCGTCATCGACATGACGAACTCGCACATTTGGGATGCTTCCACCGTCGCCACCCTCGACGACATCACCTACAAGTACCAGCGCCACGAGAAGACCGTGACGATTGAGGGACTCAACGAAGCGAGCAGCATGCTGCACGCACGCCTCGCCGGAAATATGGGGTCGGGTCACTAACCTGCCCTGCTTCTTAGCCTGCAGTGGTTGAACCCCGGCACGTCGCGGGGCCCGACCTATTTGTGCACGAAGGGGGTAAGACCCTTACGTTGAGGTAACGTTGCGATGGTTGAGTGTTTCGACGGACCAAATATTCTCCTTCGGGTCGGCTCTCAACAGACCGCGCCCCAGTGGCGAGACGCGTGAATCCGGCGCCCCGATCGCCACTCCCATCCATCTGGCTTCTCCTTGAGGTCCCGTTCCTGGAGGCCACATGGCCATCGTTCAAAAATCCGCTTCAGCCGACCGTTACAAAGCGGAACCATCCGTTCGCACCGCGCTACGCACGCCGCGCCTTCTCACCCGCGAGGTGCTCGCCGGCCTCGTCGTGGCCATGGCCCTCATCCCCGAGGCAATTGCCTTCTCGATCATCGCCGGCGTCGACCCGCGCGTCGGACTGTTCTCCTCGTTCGTCATGGCCGTGACCATCTCATTCGTCGGCGGGCGCCCCGCCATGATTACCGCCGCCACCGGCGCCATCGCCCTCGTCATCGCCCCGGTCGCCCGCGACTACGGCATGGAATACTTCATCGCCACCGTCATCCTCGCCGGAGTCTTGCAGATCGTGCTCAGCCTGCTCGGCGTCGCCAAACTCATGCGCTTCATCCCGCGCAGCGTCATGATCGGCTTCGTCAACGCCCTCGCCATCCTCATTTTCGCCGCCCAACTCCCCCAGCTGCTCGGCGTACCCTTCATGGTCTACCCGCTGGTCGCCGTCGGCTTGATCATCATGATCGTGATGCCGCGCATCACCAAGGTAATCCCGGCCCCACTCGTGGCCATCGTTGTGCTCACCGTCGTAACCGTCACGACCGCCATCACCGTGCCAACGATCGGCGACCAGGGCGAACTTCCAAAGAGCTTGCCGGAACTGTTCCTCCCGAACATTCCACTCAACTGGGAGACAGTCACCATCATCGCCCCCTACGCCCTCGGCATGGCCCTGGTCGGAATCCTCGAATCGCTCATGACCGCAAAGTTCGTCGACGAGAT
>NZ_PJJO01000036.1 GCF_002929535.1 Cryobacterium sp. Y11 | reverse complement strand
TGGTCAGCGCCGAGAATCGACAGCCACAATCGGCGGCGCAGAACTAAGCCCAAGCTCAGGCTTCGACGGGTTCAATTTCAACGAGCTGATCCGTGTTGTGACCGAGGACGGTGACTTCCCGAGCATCTTAGGTGCGTCATTCTTCTCGAAAACTGCTGCTTCAGCGTCCACGCGGTCGCTCGGAATGGAAGATGCGGCGTGAGCTCGTGAGCTCGTGAGCTCGTGAGCTCGTGAGCTCGTGAGCTTAGGACATCCTCCAGTCGGGCTCTCGCTGCTCGCAAAGCGAGCAATGACGTTCTTTATTGCCTTCGAAAGATGTCAACTTTTATGAGTCAGTTTCTTTAGGCGGCCATTGAGTTCGTTTCTTCCTTCTCAGGTTCGTTGATCCAGGACGTCATCGAGAACGTGGCTGGTTGCGGGTGCTGCTGAACGAAGCGTTCAGGGTGCTCGGTAGAAGCCGTCGTGAGAACGCGGGCACGAGCGTGCTGAATGGCCGTTGCGCGGCCGTGGTTAACGTTGGCTAGAAAGCGTCTTTTTCCACGAAAGATGGCTAGTAGCGCAGTGGCCCACGACTGTTCGAGGGCGGTTCTAAGAGCAGATCAGGTGCCTACAAGCTGGGCTGCCCGTAATCTTGACGTTGAGACCGATTGTTGGGGAGGTTGCATAGTGGTTGCGAAACCGGATATACAGGTTCGCCGCGTGTACGACGAGGCTGAGGAGCAGGACGGAGTCCGGGTCCTAGTGGATCGCATCTGGCCACGTGGGATAACGAAGGTCAAGGCGGCACTGGACGAATGGTGCAAGGACGTCGCCCCGTCGACGGCACTACGAAAGTGGTACAGTCACGACCCAGCCAAGTTCGAAGAATTCGCTCGACGCTACGGCGCCGAACTGGAACACGTCGAACGCGGCAAGGCGCTGCAACATTTGAGAGATCTGGCTATTCGTCATCGTCTGACCCTGCTGACCGGCACTAAGAACCCGGATATCAGCGAAGCCGCAGTGCTCGCCCAGATTCTCCGCCGATGAAACAGAACCGGGTATAGCTGCCCGCGGGCGACGCAAGCAAGGCTGCCCATAACCAGCAATCCGAACCGATGGCGGTAGATACTACCTCTGTCGGCGTGACCGACGGGGTGCGCGGATGCCTGTTCGATCTGGATGATGTCATCACCAAAGCGGTGGCCGATTCGTACCTTTCGATGCTGTTGCCAACTACGACGCGTATGTTGACGGGAAATCATATGCCGACGGTACCCGCTCTTTCCCGGTATCTCGTGGGGTGGGCCTGCCGGAGGGTAGTGCCGAGGACGCATTCGAAACGGTCAACGGGCTCGGCAGCCGGAAGAACGATATCGTCCTGCGCCACATCCGCGAGGATGGCGTTGAGATGTATGAGGGATCGCTGCGTTAAGTGCGAGCGGTTCGATCGTGTGGTTTGCGTTGCGCGGTGGTGTCTTCCAGCACCAACTGCCAGGATGTGCTTATCGCATCCGGAATAGCGAATCTTTTCGATCAGCGCATTGACGGGCTGACTGCTAAGCGGAAGCCTTTGACGGAGAAGCATGCCCCCGGCATATTCTTGGTTGGGGCGCACGCATTGGGACTGAGACCGGAGGAATGCGTCGTGTTCGAAGACGCCCTCGCCGGAGTGGCGGCCGGCCTCGCTGACAACTTCGCCGGAGTTATCGGCGTGGACCGGGAGGGTCAGGCGCAGGCTCTTCGCGACCATGGGGTCGATATCGTGGTGTCCGATCTTGCGAACCTGCTGCAGGCTGCATGATCGATCATCCAGCCTTCGAAGTCGAGCCGTAATGCTTGCGGGAAGCCAGTTTTGATCTGGATGTCCTGGCGCAGACTGAGTCGGTGTTCGCCCTGTCCAACGGTTCCATCGGTTGGCGCAGAAACCTGGACGAGAGTGAACCGCACGGGCTGCCGGGCTCTTACCTGAACGGGGTCTTTGAAGAGCGCCCGCTGCTCTATGCCGAAAATGGTTACGGGTATCCGGAGTCTGGGCAGACGATCATCAACGTCACCAACGGAAAACTGATCCGGTTTCTGGTCAACGATGAGCCGTTCGATGTCCGCTACGGATTACTGCGTTCCCACGAGCGCAGCCTGGACTTCAGAACCGGAACGCTGACCTGTCAGACTGAGTGGGTCTTCCCGGCCGGCTGTGTGGTCACTATCACTTACACACTGATGGTGTTTCTTGTGCAACGGGCGGTCGCGGCGATCTGTTACGAGGTCGAGCCCGTCGATCAAACCACACGGGTCGAGGTAGAGTCCGAGCTGGTGGCCAATGAGCAGCTTCCCGATCCGGGCGGAGACCCGCGGGTGGCTGCGCTGTTGGAGTCACCGTTGGTAGAGCAGGCCGATTCTGCCCGCGGCGCGCGTACCGTATTGGTGCACTCCACTCGGCAGAACGGTCTAATTGTCGCGGCGGTAATAGATCATGTCGTGGACGAACCGCCCAGAACGAAAGTGCGTTCGGAGAGTTTCCCGCATATGGGGTGGATGACATTCTCAAGCACGTTGGAGCCGGGGCAGCGGCTGATTAAGGTTTGTTGTGTACAACTGGTCCGGTTCCCGGTCGCAGCCCGCGGTCCGAGACCAGGCCGACGCGGTGTTGGTCGGTGCGATGCAGACCGAATGGAACCGGTTGCCCGCCGGGCAGCGCACCTTTCTGAATAACTTCTGGTCCCAGACGGATGTGGAACTCGACGGCGACACTGCAATCCAGCAGACGGTGCGGTTTCTCCTGTTTCACATACTTCAGGCTGGCGCGTACCTAGGGAGGGCGATCGCTGCGACAGGGCTCACCGAGCCGGGATATGACGGGCATACCTTCTGGGAAACCAAAACTTTCGTGCTACGGTGCTGACCTACACAGCACCGGATCACTGCTGCCGGCAATCTCACTCTGCTCGCTTTCGGGAGTTAGCTGCGTTTGGTATGCGCATTATCAAACCTCCATCAGTTCTCGGGCGGCCGTGACGATATGCCGAGCTGATATCCCCGCGGCGTCCAAGAGTTCGGCCGGCGCACCCGACATCGGTAGGCCGGTGACGCCGAGGAGTTTGACTCGCAGTTCCGGCACCTCGGCATCAGCCAACGCTTCCATCACTGCACCCCCGATGCCCCCCTGGGGGTAATGGTCCTCCACCACGACCAGTCGCCCACCGGTGATGCGGCAGGTGTCGATTAGCGTGTCACGGTCGAGTGGTTTGATCGAGTAAAGGTCGATCACCCGTGCACCGATACCGAAATCGGCGAGTTTTTCGGCGGCAGCTAAGCATTCGTGCAAGGTGACTCCCGCGCCGATCAGTGCAACGGTGTCCTCGACCCCGGCGTGGTGGACCTTGCATCCGCCGATGGGGAACTTCTCCTCGGGTGAGTAGATGACCGGGTACGCGCCGCGGGTCGCGCGTAGATATACGACGCCGTTGGTGTCGGCCATCGTCAACACCAGTGCCGCGGTCGAGGGGGCATCACTTGGATACACGACAACGGAGGTATGAATAGCGCGCATCGCCGCGATGTCTTCCAGAGCCATCTGGGAGGGCCCATCCTGGCCGATTTCAACGCCGGCGTGGGTGCCGACCAGGCGAATGTTTGCTTCCGACACGCCGGCCATCCGGATGAAGTCGTAGGGTCGGGCGATCAAGAAAGCGGCGAAGCTTGACGCGAAGGGGATATACCCGCGCACCGACAAACCCACCGCGGAAGCGATGAGTTGTTGTTCAGAAATGAACATTTCAAAGAATCGTTCCGGACAGACCTCCCGAAACTCACCGGCATGCGTGGAGTTGCCGACTTCTCCGTCAAGGACAACTACCTCCGGTCGTACTGCGAGCGCGGAAATCGCGGCACCGAAAGCCGCCCGGGTAGCAACTTTCTGCCCGATCTCCCACGTAGGGAGGGTGACTGTGGCGCCAGCGTCAGGGACGATCGCAGATGTCCCAGCATCAGGAACAGCGGTGGTGATAGTCAGCCCGGTCACGCCACCGAGGGCGGCGACAGCACGGTCCGCTATTTCCGGCGGGAGAGCCTTGCCATGCCAGCCGTTTTTGTTTTCAATCTCGGGCACACCTTTGCCTTTGATGGTGCGGGCCAATATCACTGTCGGCTGGTCCGGATGGGACCGAGCTTCGGTCAGTGCCGCATCGATCGCGACGACATCATGTCCGTCAAGCACGAGGGCGTGTGCGCCGAACGCTTCGACCCGTTTGGCGTACTTGTCCATGTCCCATTGCAGCTCGGTAGGCCCGTTCTGGCCGAGCCTGTTAATGTCGACGATGGCCGTCAAGTTGCCGAGTTTGTAATAGCTTGCCTTGTCGATCGCCTCCCACATGGAACCTTCTGCCAGCTCGCTGTCTCCGCAGAGCACCCATGTCTGGTAGGGAAGCTTGTCCAGGTATCTTGCGGCCAGACACACGCCGACCGCGTCCGGTAGGCCCTGGCCGAGAGAACCAGTCGCAACATCCACCCAGGGCAGGATAGGCATCGGATGCCCCTCGAGTCGGGAACCGAACTGGCGGTAGGAGTTCACCAACTCGTCCTCATCGATAACGCCCACAGCACGGTACATCGAATACAACAACGGCGAGGCGTGACCTTTCGAAAAGATCAGATGGTCATTGGTCGCCTGCTGGGCGTTGGCCCAGTCATACCGCAGGTGCCCGACCAGAAGGACCGACATCAGATCTGCCGCCGACAGCGATGAGGTCGGATGACCAGAACCGGCTTGTGTACTGCAACGGATGGAATCCACCCTCAACTGGGTCGCCAACCGGTGTACGAGATGCAGGTGTTCACCGGTTAGTTTCGCGGTACCCGCCGTTGGAATGGAGTTTATTGTCATGTCGTCATATTCCTTCGCAATGAGAAGTGGATCCGTTTCCGCGGCGAAACAGGCTGGGTCGCGTCTCTGCCCAAACGTACTCCGCTGACCACGGATCTGATAAAGGCTCGGTCTAAGGTGAAAAAATGACACATCAGATGAACGGATTGTCGCAACTATCGCAATGCTCACTGAGACAACGTCGGTAGACACCGATGACGGTGTCGAGGGACGTTTGAATGCGCGTTACGAGCTGCACCCTCTGCCGCCAATGTATTTAAGGGGCGACCATCGTAGGATCGAAGAATTTCAACGCACCGCCGGGTCGGGAGATCCACTGGCAGCAGACGCTGTCCGACGCGGGACATGTGTTTGGGGTACTCGGCGACTGCCCATGGGGCTTCGACAACAAAATATTGCATATTGTCGGCTGAGATCGATTGGTGCGGAGGCAGCCCGACTGGGCAGCACGCTTGGCATACGCGTCGCCGACGTGAACCGTGCCGATCGCGGTACCATACCAGGAGTAGCGAAAGTTCTCCCCTCTCCAGCATTGTCACCTCGAGCCCAGCCTGCACCGACAAGTGACCCCGGTAATGTGCTCTCTGACCTG
The DNA here is from genome assembly GCF_002929535.1 of Cryobacterium sp. Y11. Classification (GTDB taxonomy): domain Bacteria; phylum Actinomycetota; class Actinomycetes; order Actinomycetales; family Microbacteriaceae; genus Cryobacterium. The sequence continues at coordinate 22,973 of NZ_PJJO01000036.1, read as the reverse complement.
CTGCTGATCTCTACTTTCAGTGAACCCTCATTTTAAGAGGGCCCACTGTCCGAGATATCCGCGGCAGCTCAATCGCTCTTCTCTGCGCAGGAGGCTTGATCGCTTTCCCTGTCAGCGATGTGGCGTTGTTGCGTTCACGTAAATCGTCCCGTTAGAGGTTCCCAAGTGACACGGCATGGGACTGCTGACGGTTTGGTTACCAGGGTTGCGGCAGTGTGTCGAAGATCATGAATCGTCATGGGTGGGAGTTCTGCAATACGGAGCACACGCTCGAACCAGAAGCCGTTTTGCTTGGTGGGTGTGATCAGCTGCTGACCGAAGCGACCTGGCAAAACCGGGTCGTCTTGGCTATTTCCCATTACACCGCATCGAACCCTTCCCGCAGAAAGGGGAACGGTACCTGTCCGGTCGGCCTCGCCAATCGCCCTTGAAATATCGGCGATCTTCCGGTTAACTGATGTCATGTCAAGCAAGAGCGCCCGGGTATCCGCGCGGCCGGTGGCGTTCTGCCTTCATGCCCTGGGCGCGAGCTCTGTCGAGTTTGCTCACCTTCGCGACGCCCTGGCTGGCGAGATCGAGGTGGTCGCCATCGATCTACCCGGGTTCGGTGACACGGCGTGGGTCGACGGGGCCTCGGTGGAGGAGACGGTCGAGTTCGTCATCCGCCGGATCCGTGCGCATGGTGCTGCGCGATGGATGCTCGTCGGCCACAGCATGGGCGGAAAAATCGCCTCGATCATCGCCGCGCGAACTCTGTCTGGTCGGGCGCCCCTTTTCGGCCTCGCCGGCGTCGTGTTGCTGGCCGCATCTCCCGTGACGCCCGAGCCGATGGCAGAGGACCGCCGCGAGTTGATGATCGGCTGGGCTTCAGAAAGCCACTCGGCTTCCGACGGCCACTTGAGCGACGAATCGGCGCGCGAGTTCGTCGACGCCAACATTGCCGAGCCACTCGCTGAGACGGACATGGCAAGTGCGGTGTCGGGCGTGCGGCGCACGGACCCGCTGGCTTGGCGCGCCTGGTTGGAGAGGGGCAGTCGCGAAGACTGGTCTTCAGAAGTCGGAAACCTGGCTGTGCCAGCTCTCATCGTCTCGGGCGCCCAGGATGGGGATCTGGGGGACCCCGCGCAGCGCCGCCTCAACGGGGCGACCTACCTGGCGGCGAAGTTCGTGACGATCGAGCATGCCGCCCATCTTCTGCCGATCGAGCGTCCTCAGGAGGTCGCCGCCGCGATCCTGACCTTCTGGCGTGACCATGCAGGGACGTCTCCGGGGGTTCCCCCGAGCACCGGTCGAGTCATCGCGTCGGAACGGACGAGCGAGCGAACCCGCGGCATCCTGTCCCGGCGGGTGCTGGCGGATGACCCTGGTTACCAACCCTTGGTCTTGTCGAGCCAGCAACTAGCGACACTGCGCGACATCGCTGAGCGACTTGTCCCGCAGGGCGATGACGCGATCGACCTTGCCGCTCGTGTCGACCAGCAGCTCGGTCGCGGAGGCGGCGACGGTTGGCGGAACGCGGCGTTGCCCGCCGACGTGGACGCCTATCGCCTCGGTCTCGACGCGCTGGTCGGGTTCGGCGTTGACACCCCGGAGCGACAGGGCGAGATGATCGCGCAGCTGATCGACGGCAGCTTCGTCGCCGAGGGCTCAACGCTGAACTCTAAGCAGCTGCAGTTCTGGTTCGAAGACGCCCGCGTGGATCTGGCTCGTCAGTGGATGGCGCACCCGGCGACCTTCTCACGCGTCAAGTACGACGGCTTCGGCAACGGCGGCGACGGCGTCCGTAAGCAGGGGTTCACTCTTCTCGAAGCCGGCCGCCGAGAAGCCTGGGAACCGAGCGGCGGCGGCACCGAATGAACCTGAGCGGCATGCGCGTGTTCGACCACGCCGACGAGGTCGACGTGATCGTGGTCGGGTCAGGGGCTGGCGGGGCCCCTCTGACGGCGTCCTTAGCGTCGGCCGGATTGAGGGTCGTGGTGCTGGAAGCCGGCCCGAACGTCGAGCCCGGCGACCACACGCCTGACGAGACCGAGGCAGTCGACATCATCTGGATGGATGAGCGGCTCAGTGGAGGCGAAACACCGACCGCCTTCGGGCCCAACAACAGCGGCCGCGGTGTCGGCGGTTCGACGTTGCATTGGGGTGCCTTTACGCCGCGCCCCGACGCGCGTGACATGTCGTTTCGACGCGAGACGGGTCAGGGTGTCGACTGGCCGATCTCCCCTTCCGAGCTCATGCCCTATGTCGCCCGCGTCGAGCAGTACCTCGGTGTTTCCGGGCCGTCCAACTATCCCTGGGACCCTGATCGGCGCTACGCCCTGCCGCCGGTTGCGCGCAACGCCTCGTCGGAGATGATGATGCGTGGATGCGAGGCGCTCGGCATCCGCGCGACCGATGCGCCCGCTGCTGTCATCAGCCAGGACTGGCAGCAGGAGGGATTCGGACTGCGTCAGGCTTGCGTCAACTGCGGCGCCTGCCACCAAGGATGCCGCAACGGCGCGAAAGTCTCGATGGATACCAGTTACCTCCCGGTGGCTTTGTCGCGCGGGGCCGAGATCCGCGCTGATTCGACAGTGCACACCATCGAAACGGACAAATCCGGCGCCGTCACCGCCGTGATCTATCGACGTGGTGGCGTCGACCACCGCCAACGCTGCGCGATGTTGGTGCTCAGCGCCGGCGGGATCGAGACTCCGCGGCTGCTGCTGCACAACGCACTCGCAAACAGCACCGGCCAGGTCGGCCGAAATTTTATGGCCCATGGTGGCGTGCAGGTCTGGGGACGATTCGACCAGCTAATGCGGTCGTATCGCGGCTATCCATCGTCGATCATCTCGGAAGACATGGTGCGCCCGCCTGACGCCGCTTTCGTGGGCGGCTACCTGATGCAGAGCCTCGGGGCGATGCCGTTGACCTTCGCGACGACGCTGATCCGGGGCAGCTCACTGTGGGGTCCGGAACTTACCGAGGCGCTCGAGCAGTACCCGTATATGGCCGGCCTGGGGATCAACGCGGAATGCCTGCCTTCCGACTCAAATCGGCTCACCCTGTCCGACGAGGTCGACGAGCTCGGCGTGCCCAAGGCGCACATACGCTTCACTGCGGGCGAGAACGAGAAGGCGATCGAGGCTCACGCGGTCACGACGATGACCAACATCGTGTCGGCGGCGGGTGGCAGCGACATCCTGGTTCTGCCGCGATCTGCTCACACCCTCGGGACCTGCCGGCTGGGCGAGACGGCCGACGTCGGCGTAGTCGACGCTGACGGTCGGAGCTTCGACATCCCCAATCTCTGGATCTGCGACACCTCGGTGTTCCCGAGCTCGCTGACCGCGAACCCGGGCCTCACGATGATGGCACTTTCACTCCGCACCGCGGATGCCATCCTCAGCACAACATGGTAGATCACCGCATGCTCGCCATGAAAGCCCGCACCGACGGCTATGTCGATCTACGGGATTATGCCGCGATCGGGGACGGCAGGACAGTCGCGCTCATCGCCCGGGACGGCAGCATCGACTGGCTCCCCATTCCCGATATGGATTCCACCCCAGTCTTCGCCCGGTTATTGGATGCCGAACACGGCGGTCAGATCGAACTTGCGCCGACCGAGCCGTATACCGTGCGACGCAGCTACCTCAGCGGGACGAACGTTCTGCGGACGACATTCACCACGGAGTCCGGGGTCGCACGCGTCACGGACGCGTTAATCACGGGCCTCGCCGGACGCCTGCCGTGGGCTGAGTTGGCGCGTCGCATCGAGGGGATCCGGGGCGCCGTGAAGTTCCACTGGGACGTCGTGCCGGGTACCCGTTTCGGCTCGTCGTCGCCGTGGGTCGAAGATGGCCCCCTCGGCAAGATCCTGCGAATCGACACTGTCAACCTCACCGTCCAAGGCATCCAGCACGGGCCACACAGCGGCGGCGATCGCACGATAACGGGTGGATTCACGACGTCGAAGGGGTCGCGACACCTGCTTGTCGTCGCAGGAACGTCGGATGGCCCACTTCCCATTCCGGTTGGAAAATATACGGATACCGCCATCGACCGCTCCATCAGCGCGTGGCGCGCCTGGTCGAAGGAGTTCAGCTACGACGGCCCCTGGGCGCTCCACGTGCACCGCAGCGCGCTCGCACTGAAGCTCCTTATGTACGCCTCGACCGGTTCCATCGCTGCAGCGGCGACGACCTCGCTACCTGAAAGCCTGCACGGGGGCAAGAATTGGGACTACCGCTACGCGTGGGTGCGTGATCTCGCCTATACCGTCCACTCGTTGGTGCGGTTCGGTCTGCGGGAGGAGACGCATTCGGCGGTGGACTGGCTACTCCGGACGCTCAAGAATCACGGTCCCGAACTGCACATCCTCTACACACTCAGCGGTGAGCTCCCGGGGGAGGTCACCACGCACCAGGTACCCGGGTGGCGGGGAATCGGCCCGGTGGTCTCGGGAAACCGGGCGACCGATCAGGTGCAGCTCAGCGTCTTCGGCGACCTCTTTGACGTGATTCGCATCTACGTCACCGCCGGCAACGTGCTGGACGGAGAGACAGGCCTGCTGCTGGAATCCCTCGCCGAACACACCGCTGGAGTCTGGCGACGGGAAGACGCAGGGATGTGGGAGCTCGAGGAGCAGCACCACAACACCTCCTCCAAGATGGGCTGCTGGCAAGCGCTAGATGCTGCGGCCCAGCTGTGCGAGGCCGGCCACATGCCCGGCGATGCGAAGCGATGGCGAGCCGAATGTGACGAGATCCGAACTTGGATCGACGAGCACTGTTGGTCCGATAGGCTCCAAGCCTACGTCGCCCACGCCGGGGACGAGAGCCTGGACGCCTCGGTACTGCGGCACGCTACGAGCGGCTTCGACCGCGGGCCCCGCATGTCGTCGACCATCGACGCCATCCGGAACGAGTTGGGCAGGGGTCCGCTGCTCTATCGCTACAGTGGAGCCGATCAGGAGGAGGGAGCCTTCGTCGCCTGCTCCTTCTGGATGGCGAGCGCACTGGCTTGCGTAGGTCGCCACAACGAAGCGACGGCGCTCATGGACGAACTCGTCCAGCTCTCGAACGACGTGGGTCTTTTCGCCGAGATGATCGAGCCGAGCGATCACTCGTTCCTCGGTAATCTGCCCCAGGGCCTCAGCCATATAGGACTCATCAACGCGGCCATCACCATCGAAGAGCTCTCGGGTGCCGACGGTGCATCCCGCTCGGCAAGGAGACAGAAATGACAGAGCCCACCGCAATACCCGCCCCCGCGAAGCCAGACCAGTACACCTTCGGCGATCCGCGCACCCGCTACCCCGTCATCAGCCCACCCGTTCAGCAGCAAGACGAGCCCGGTATCCAGTCGCAGATGACGCCGGTGCCCGACCTCGGCGAGGCGACGTACCGCGGAACCGGCCGACTCACCGGTCGGCGTGCCTTGATCACGGGAGCAGACTCCGGCATCGGTGGCGCAGTGGCTATCGCCTTCGCTCGCGAGGGAGCCGACATCACAATGTCGTACCGCCCAGAAGAGGAGTCGGATGCGCGTCACATTGCCGACGTCATCAAGCGGGCCGGTCGGACCGCGACGTTGGTGCCGGGCGATCTCACCGACCCGGTCTACTGCCGAGCGCTCGTCGACACGGCGGTGAGCGCCATGGGTGGACTCGACGCGGTCGTCAACGTCGCCGGCAAGCAGGTGTGGCAACCCACGCTCGCGGAGATCAGCGATGAGCAGTTCGAGCAGACCTATGCGACGAACGTCTTTGCACTCTTCTGGATCGTTAAGGCGGCCGTGCCTCACCTCGAACCCGGTTCGACGATCATCAACACCGCTTCACTCGAGGCCTACACCCCTTCACCGGATCGATTGGACTACGCGAGCACCAAAGGCGCAATCAACAACTTCTCGAAGGGGCTGGCCCAGCAGCTCATCCCGCACGGCATCCGAGTCAATGTCGTCGCGCCAGGGCCGACCTGGACCGCGCTGCAGGTCACGCGCGGCGTGGACCCAGAGACGCTCCCCGAGTTCGGATCCAGCGAGACGTCGATGGGACGAGCCGCGCAACCGGCCGAGCTGGCGCCGGCGTACGTGTTTCTCGCCTCCGCGGAGTCTAGCTTCGTCGTCGGGGAGACCCTCAACGTGAACGGTGGGATGAACACGCCCTAAGCCTCAATACCGTTCAGGTAAGCATTCTCGTGTCACGTTGTAGTTATGGCGCGTACAGGGTGGGTGAAGCCGGTCTCTGACCGCCGGTTGTCGGATTTGATGTCGGTGGGTTTGTTGTCCCGTGTATTCCCGGCTGATGTTATTGACGAGGTTGTCCAGGCTGTAGGGCGGACTGAGCAGCATAACCGGGCATTACCGGCACGGATGGTCTGTCGTGGCCAACGGGTTGGTCCGAGACGTTTTCGCCGCCGTCAAAGTCGGCCATCTTTCAGGCGCGCCGACGGCTGGGGTTCGAGCCAGTGCGGGACTTGTTTGCCCGCGTAGCCCCGCCGCTGGCCGGGCCTGACACGCCGGGGTCGTGGCTGGCTGGGCGGCGTCTAATGTCCATCGACGCAACGATGCTGGATCTGGCCGACAGCGCGGTGAATACGGAGTTCTTTGGCCGGCCACCGGTGAGTCGTGGGGAACAATCTGCTTTTCCGCAGGCACGGTTGCTGGCGTTGGCTGAGTGTGGAACGCATGCCGTTCTGGACGCGGTGATGGATCCGTGCACGACGTTGGAGATTGAACTCTCCCGGGAGCTGGCCGGGCGTTTCAAACCGGGCGTGTTGGTCCTCGCCGACCGCGGCTTCTATGGCTTCCGGTTGTGGACGCAGGCGGCAGCGACGGGCGCTGATCTGCTCTGGCGGGTCAAGACCAACGTCCGTCCCCGGTATCAGGAGACCCTCGCTGACGGGTCCTGGCTGGCGACGATAATCCCAACCCCTGGCACGGGACGGCAGTCAACGACACCAATAACGGTTCGCGTCGTGGACTACACGATCGACGACGGCCGCGAAAATCCTGACTCCTACCGGCTGCTGACACGATCCTGGATCCGGGTGAAGCCTCGGCCGAAGAGTTGGCGACCGTGTATTTCGAACGGTGGGAGATTGAGTCGGTGTTCGACGAGTTGAAAACCCACCAACGCGCCCCGCGCATGGTGATGCGGTCCAAATCCCCGGACCTGGTCAAGCAGGAAATCTGGGGCCACCTGTGCTGCCACTACGCGATCCGCATCCCCATGGTCGACGCCGCCCAGTACGCTCACCGAGACCCCGACCGCGTCTCCTTCATCGCCACACTCCGCATCGCCCGCCGCTCAATCGGTCAGGGCGCTTTTCCCCCCTCCGTAACCTGACAGCGCCACAACAGTCTGGCGTCATGCCATCCACGCCCTCGTCCGAAGGCTGAATCCCGCGCGCCGCCGACGATCCAAGCCTCGCGTCATCAAACGCGGGGTCTCGAAATGGCCCGTCAAACGCTTCCACAACGTCTACTGGCCACAACTCACTCACGAGCCAGAAATCACCATTCAAATGCTCAAATGCACGGTATTGAGGCTTAGTCGACGCGGCGGATCCGCGCGATGAACTGCGTGACGGTGTTCAGCCGGGCGACGGTGTCCTCGAAAATCACTGAGTCCACACCCGACGTTTCCGACCTGTCTCTTGGGCCGTTTCGGCGAGTTAGAGTAACCTAATTGCACTGCCCCGTATAAGGAATGTGATCTCTGAGGGACGACGCAATGACTTGGTTTTCAAAACTCCTAGCCTTGCGCCTCGACGTCCGGACGACGTGATGCACGACAGCAAGAACGATTTCGTGGTTGCTGAACCCACGGATTTGTGCTTACCGTTTATAGACGACCTTGGTGTCACCGGTGTGTCAATCGCCGTTTTCGGTCCGAGGGGCGGTCAATCCACTATCTGCTCGAGTGATGCAGTCGCGGCGCGTATCGATGAATTGCAGTTCGATCTTGGCGAAGGCCCGCAGTGGGCCACACTCAAAACCGGTGTTCCGACGCTCGTGCCGAATGTTTCTACAGGCACGCATGATTCTTGGCCGATTTTTGCAGCTTCGATCGGTTCGCTCCACGTGGGCGCGCTCTTCGCGTTCCCGTTGCTTATGGGAGCAGTTACTGTTGGCACCGTCGGGTTATACCGGCGAACAGCAGGCGCCTTGAACCCGCGGCACATGGAGATCGCAGTGACTCTGGCGTCGGCCTTAACGGATGTTGCCGTACGCCACGCCATCGCGGGTGCCGACAATGAGGGCGATGGAGAGTCGATGGTGACCCCGGCGATGAGGCGCGAGGTTCATCAGGCAACAGGGATGATCCTTGTTCAACTGGATACCACTGGTACTATCGCCTATTCGCGCCTGCAGGCCCACGCTTTTGCCAACGGTCGAACCGTTCAAGACGTCGCCCGCGACGTCGTCAGTAGGCACTTGAGCTTCAGATCTCTCCCCGAATAATTTCACTATCGAGAAAGGAGCAAGCCATGGCTGACTTTATGCGCGAGGCGAGACTAAATAGAGCGTTCGTTAAACTAGCCGACACCCTCACGGACGATTTTGACGTCGTTGACCTTCTTCAAAACCTCGTGGAACAATGTGCGGAAATTCTCGACACCCAAGCTGCGGGTCTCATGCTCCTCGATGGTTTGGGCGAGTTGCAGCTAGTGGCATCCACCAGTGAAGAAACGACTCTTATAGAGGTAATGCAACTGAACGCGGGCGCCGGACCGTGTGTCGAATGCTTTACGACCGGGAAACCGGTGACCGTTGGCGATATCGAACGTTCCGGGGATCGGTGGCCTGCCTTCCGTCTTGAAGCGATGCGACAAGGTTTCAAATCCGTGCATGCGACGCCAATGCGTCTTCGCGGACAAGTGCTGGGGGCTTTGAACATGTTTAGCATCCACGTGGGTGAACTGGTCGCCGCCGATGTCGCTGTTGCGCAGGCCTTAGCCGACGTTGCCACCATCGGACTCCTGCAGGAACGAGGAAGCAGAGAGAAAACTCTCGTCGCGGCGCAGTTACAACAAGCCCTTAACTCCCGCATTCTGATCGAGCAAGCCAAGGGTGTTGTATCGGAAAGCGCTGAGCTGACGATGGACGAAGCATTCGCGGCTTTGCGAAAATATGCGCGCGACCACAACCTCACACTCACCACCGCAGCCACCGCAGTTATCGACCGCAGCGTCGATTTGGGAAGCCGCGTCGGGGCGAAAGGCGAAGCCGGCTCACACGTCTGAACCCGGCACGGCGAAATGGCCGTTCCTTGATGATGACGACCATTGACTCACAGGCATCTCCGACGTAGGGTCAAATTGTTGCTCTAGCCCTCGGCAGCGGTTTATCCGTAGCGATCCGAGGAGCATAAATGCTTGATAATCAGCTTTATCCACGCACCGATGACGGATCCAAGAACACGACTCCTGTCGATTCCAACGAAGATGCCGCGAACTATTGCTGGAGTCACTGCATGTCAATCACCCAGGTTTCGGCTTATGGGTGGCTCGTGCGTCGCGAGCCTCGTGTCGGCAATTTTGATGGACTCCTCGGCTGCGTAGAGCAACGAAACGAGAGTTTCGAAGTGATGGAAATCGGCGGCGGTTTTCGCTGGACCACCTTCACAGCGCTTCGTGATGTGGTCACGCATCTGGCATCAAGGGCAGAGTCCGGATCCACCGGGCTGGTGAGCGCGTGACCGCGATCGCTCCTGTGCTTGATCCGATGAATGGTTCCGATCACCCGCGGGCGTTGCCACTTTCTGCCACGTGCGGCGGTGAACTGAAGTTCTCAGAAGACCTAACTGAAGTCATCGTTATTTGGGTCGCGGAGATCGCCGTGCACGATTCGAGACGATCTTCGTAAACGTTTGTTTAGCCCTTGCAAATTCTAGGTTTAGGTCATTATTTTCGCGGCAATCCCGGTCGCGGCCGTCGACATGGATGACGATAGCTAGGTAGCCCTGCCTCCGGTTAGTGGCCCAAGAAAGCATCGTTGGCTCTTGGAGCCCTAAAACCTCGACGTGGATGAACCATCCGCCAACAATGCCCTAATCTCTGCACACGCTGATTAGCCGGCATCGATGAAAAAAGCTCGTGCCGCTGCCACGGCGAATGTGGAGCACAGAAGTAGATAGCTCTCGTGGTGGCCATCGTGATCTGCCGGTGCTGGGCCAGCTCGGTTCCCTGATCCCACATCAGAGTCTCACCCACGTGCTCTGGGAGATTTCTCATGACGGCCAACAGCCCATAGCGAACTGTGATCGCGCCGGGTCACCGGGGAAGTGGACCAGCATCGTGAACCGTGTCTGACGCTCCACCAACGTAGCGATCGCCGACCGCAGTGTGACCCCGCAATCAGATCTCCTTACCAATGCCCCGGCACGGCTGGAAACCTTCCCCGGTCGCTCACTGACCCGAGTTCTTCGCAGCAAGCCGTCGCGGACGCCGAATGGCGCGGCCGGTGCGCACACGCTGATGCAGATTACCGTGTAAATCACCGCGGCCGCCTCCACAAAGCGCCTGGTAGATCGCTTCCTGTCTGACTCGTATCTCCTGTCGATCCGCAAAACACCGCAGCCAGATGAGCACTGATTTGCTCCGGACCCTATTTCATGTACAACTTTTTTTGCACCAAGGATTTCAGTTCCAGATGGTCGAATTTGCTGGCCTTGGGACAGCTGTTGGCGGCCAGCTGAGGCGTGGCCTCCGCTGAAGCTTTCGTTTCGTCGTCATCACGAAGTGCATCGAAATCGCGCACAGTCCATCCTCTCGTTTCCGGGCTGCGTTCAACTAGGTTTACGTGCCGTCAGCAGGTCCTGAGCTGCATTATGGCGCTGGCCTAATCCGAAGTTACGAGTGCTCTAAGCCCCTATTTCCATGTTGGTGCATGGATACGCGGACGGCGTCAGTGTGTGAACCGCGCTGTTTCACACGGTGGCTGTGCCAGATAGGCTGAAAATCTGACCCACGAGGTACGTTCCTGGTGGCGCAGTAACGGCTTCTATCGTTTATCGCTATCTATTCTGTGAGAAGGTTCCACCGTGAGCGCACAGCCCGACGTATCGGATAAGACGCCAAAAGCAGCCGGTCGACGAGGCCGACGAATTGTCATTCCGGCGCCTCGAGTGTTCTACCCAGCTCTCGGCATCATTCTGGCCGTCGTTATCATCGCCATCGCTTTCCCCGTGCGCACCGGTAGCGTTCTGGCCCTTCTACAGGGTTGGGTGGTGGCTGGCCTCGGGCCGTACTACATGGTGATTGTGGCCGCGTTCGTGGTGTTTGCGATCTGGATGGGGGCGAGCCGCTTCGGCGACATCAAACTCGGGCAAGACGACGACAAGCCGGAATTTGGCATCATGAGCTGGTTTGCGATGCTCTTCGCCGCAGGCATGGGCATTGGCCTCGTCTTCTGGGGAGCGGCCGAGCCCCTCACCTTCTTCACCGACCCCAAGCCGGGCGTGACTGGAGACTCGCAAGAGCTGGCTGCGGCCGCCATGTCGCAGACCTTTTTACACTGGGGCTTCCATGCCTGGGCCATCTACGCCGTGGTTGGGCTCGCTCTGGCCTATTCCATCCACCGCAAGGGACGCCCGGTATCCATCCGTTGGGCGCTAGAGCCGCTGCTCGGCGACCGGGTTAAGGGCCGTCTCGGTGACACCATCGACGTCATCGCCATCGTCGGAACGCTGTTCGGTGTGGCGACCTCACTCGGGCTCGGGGTTCAGCAAATCGCGGCCGGACTGAGCTACCTCGGTGTCGTGGGCGAGGTCAACAACACCCTTCTTGTCGTTCTCATAATCGTCATCACCGCCATCGCCACCATTTCCGTCGTCAGTGGTGTCGGCAAGGGCATCAAATGGCTCTCCAACATCAACCTCGGAATGGCCGGCCTTCTTCTGATTGCTGTTTTGGCCTTCGGCCCGACCCTGTACTTGCTACGCCTACTCGTCGAGTCCATCGGCGGGTATTTTCAAAACGTCGTCGGCCTCACCTTCGACACCGCTACCTTCACCGGCCAAGCGGGAATCGACTGGCAGGGCGCCTGGACAATCTTCTACTGGGGCTGGTGGATCTCCTGGGCACCGTTCGTCGGTGTCTTCATTGCCCGCATTTCGCGCGGCCGTACCGTGCGCGAGTTCATCGCCGGCGTGCTGCTCGTGCCAACCCTAGTCACCTTCGTCTGGTTTACCGTCATGGGCGGCAGCGCCATCCGCCTCGCCTGGGAGGGCGACGGCGGAGGGCTCTTCGACCCCACTGTCGGCATCATCTCCGAGAACGTGCTGTTCAACTTTCTCGGCCAGCTGCCGCTCGGCGGGATCCTCTCAGTGATCGCGGTTATTGTCGTGGCGATTTTCTTCATCACCTCGGCCGACTCCGGATCACTCGTGATCGACATGCTCGCCTCGGGCGGCGACACCAACCCTCCCAAATGGAGCCGCATCATGTGGGCGAGCCTCAGCGGAATCGTGACCATCGTCCTGTTGCTGGCCGGCGGGCTCGCTGCGCTGCAAACCGGCGCGATTCTGACCGCAATTCCGGTGAGTGTCGTCATGATCGGTATGTGTATTGCCACCTATAAGGCATTCCGCATGGAGCACGAGGTTCTGGTCAGTCTTGAACGGCGTCAGCGTCGTGAGGAGATGGCCCGCCGCATCGGCAAGACCGTCACCGCGCACCTCGAGGAGAACTTCGACGACCACTTCGGAAACCAGATCGACGGCCACATCGAGGCGGCACTGACCGACAAGCCCACCCAGCGACCGCGTTGGGGCCGCCGCCCGAAAGCGTAGGGCCACTTAACCGCTCCATCTCACTCGCGAAGCCGCCATAGTTCCCGGCCTCACCCCGCATTCTGACCCAGCTTCAGGCCGACTTCAGAACGAAAAACCGTGCGTATGGCAAAATATGCACCGCACACTGCGCGGCTTGTCTCGTGAGTCGCGTTCAGTTCTCGTTCACACTCCTCATGATCGATGAAGAATTTCTCGTCGAACCCGACGAGAGCACCCAGAGCACCCAGAGCACCCAGAGCATGCTGCTGGAACTGTCAGGGCGGCGCTACGACGAATCATCAACGGTGTTCTGCACCCAGTACGCGCGGAAGCACCGGCACCAGCAGCTCGGTTCCAGCATCCACGCCGGCGCGATCATGGACCAGGTCGTGCACCACGGGATTTGGGTCGAGACGGGCAGCTACAACATGCGCGCCAACGCCGCACAACGCGCCGTCTGATGGATGGGAAGGATCCAGCGGCTCCCCAAGCCCGCGTGCTGCTGACTCTCTTTTGCAATGCAGGCGGTCGTGAAAGGCAACGCACCAACCGATGGATCAATAACGACTCCCTCTCGTTTCTCGGCCGTATCACCAACGGTACGGAGACGATCGTCGTGTGCAGCCTGTGGCTGGTTTTCCTGTTCTTCGCCTGGCAGATCGCGGTCGTCTGGGTCATTTTCCTGGGCATCAGTGTCGTCCAACGCACGTTCAAGCCACCGGGCACTGCGCTGACGCCTGCCTCGCTCCCGACCTCACCGAAGGCGCGCACTCCGCAACTGCCGGAGGATGCGCGTCGCCACCAGAACGAGACCGGAGTTGAGCCGGTGGCGCACATCGGCCACGGCCACGTTCCAGAGGCCGTCGTTATAGGTAGGGTAAGCGTGCGTAGTTCCGGCGATATCGCTCGTAGTGAGCCGGTTCTTAACCGCCAGGGAGATCTCGCCGAGGGTCTCTCCGGCTCGAGGACCCACAACGGTGCCGCCGAGCACCCGACCGCGTTTGTCAACGACCAGCTGCGTGTAGCCATCCGTTTTCGACTCCGTCACAGCGCGGTCGACGTGCTCGTGGTTACAGGTGACGATGCGGCGGCCCCCGGTCACATCCTTGGATTGCAGGCCGACGGCGCCCACCTCTGGGTAGGTGAACGTGACCCGGGGAATCGCCACACTGTCGAAGCTACGGGCCAGGCCGAGGATCGCGTTGGTCGCGGCCACGCTGGCATTCACTCCAGCGGTGTGGGTGAACTGGGCCAGCCCGGTTACGTCTCCTGCGGCCCAGATACGGGGGTTGGAAGTTTGCAGCCGAGAGTTGATAACGACGTTGCCGTGAGAGTCGAGTCGCACCCCCACACGCTGCAGGTCGAGACCGGCAGTGTTCGGACGGTGGCCCAGTGCTGTAAACACCCGGTCAAACGATACGGTGCTTTCATCGCTGAGTGTGAACGTGCCTGAGTGGCGATCGGTCGAGGAGACCTTGGTCACGATGGAGTTCGTGTGCACGTCCACGCCGTCCGCGATGATCGCAGCCTGGATGATGGCGCTGGCCCGTTCGTCCTCCTTGTGCAGAATACGGGGCCCGCGCTCTACGAGCGTCACGGCCGATCCGAGACGGGCCATCGCTTGAGCGATCTCACAACCGATCGCCCCGCCGCCAAGCACAACGAGCCGCTCGGGGAAGGTGCGCAGGTCCCAGAACGTTTCGCTGGTCAGTAGATCGACCGCGTCGATCCCCGGGATGGCCGGCAACACCGGCGAGGCACCGGTAGCAATCAGGGCTTGCCGAAAACGCAGCTCACGTCCATCGACGTCAATAGTGTCGGGACCCGTGAAACGTGCCCGGCCCCGCACCACCTCGATGTCGTCCCGCACGAGCGACTCCTCGGAATCAACCGGGGCTATTTCGTGCATGGCGGCCTGCACGTGCTCCATCACCCGAGCGAAATCCACAGCGACATCACTCACGCTCACCCCGAGGCCCGCCGACGAACGAGCCGTCGTGGCGGCACTCGCGGCGGCGATCAAGGACTTCGAGGGCACACAACCAGTCCACAGGCAATCGCCACCGAGACGGTTGTCCTCGATCAGAACAGCCCTCGCGCCGAACCTCGCTGCGGTGCGGCTGGCCACGAGCCCAGCCGTTCCTCCGCCGATGACGACGAGGCCCCATGCGTGTGTTTCATTCATGTCTGCGAGCGTAGACGGTCTACACTGCCTTCAGCCACAGCGAGGCTGGTTAGGCTGATGAGAACGAAAGGCCGGTCTAGCACTCATGGTCAATGTCTACGAGGCTGCGGGCCCCCTCTACGATGCGCTGTCTGGAGAACGTGTCGTCTACCGAACCGGCCGGGAATCGGGTGTGGCGCTGTTGAAACCAAGTACCGGCGATACTGTCCTGGACGTCGGCTGCGGCACGGGACTGAACTTTGCCTTACTCGTCGACGCCGTCGGGCCGTCGGGCACCGTGGTCGGGCTAGACCGCAGCCCGAAAATGCTCGAGATGGCCCGCCGCCGAGTGGAAGCCAACGGGTGGACATGCGTGTGCCTGGTCAAAGCGGATGCCACCACGTTCGACCCGAATGAGATCGCGAAGGAACTCCCGGCACCGTCGAGCGGGCTCGTCGACGCCGTGTTCTCCAGCTACGCGATGAGCGTCTTCGACGACTGGCACCCCGCCTGGGATCGGATGCGGACGCTACTCAAGCCCGGCGGACGCGCCGGCATCGTGGACATGCAGCTGCCCGTCGGCCGCGCCCGGGTGTTCTCTCCACTCGCGCGGCTGGCCGCCTCAGTCGGCGGGGCCGACCTCCACGCTCACCCGTGGGCCGTCATCGAACGTGAAGGTACAGATGTTCGCTCCGCATCGCTGCGCGGCGGACACATCCAAGTAGTGGCGGCCACAATCGCCTAACCGACGACTTGGGTCTTATGTGACCCAGATCACAGAACTCCGGGGAGGCAATATCTACCATTCGTAGATACATATCTGGCAGACGAAAAATTCGCTCCTATGAAAACAGTACTCAAGGACACCGTGATCGGCGAAGCGCCTCCAGAACCAGCTGATCAAGATTGAGCTAGTGCGGATATCTCGGACAGTGGGCCATTTTAAAATGGGGCGTGACTGAAAGTTGAGATCAGCATAACCGCATCGCGGAGAAAATTTACCCAAAGTTCAAGGACGAGCTGTGCCGCGAGGTGATCAGCACGTCCAAACCGATCAAGGACGTCGCGACCGCGCACGGTGTCGGACCCGAGACGCTTCGCAATTGGCTGAACAAGTACCGCGAGGCCAACGGCGGCACGGAGACGGATCTGACGCTGTCGGAACGAGCCCGTTTTTTCTCGATCGCCATGCCCTCGATCATGGTCTTCTCGACTCCGAGCAGAGTTCGCCATACTGTGATCTGTTGCACGCCGTTTTCTCGTCTCTCAGTTTCTTATCTTTGTCAGTTAGAAACTTAAACAGAGAGCGGCGTGCACTCGTTAAGGCACTCGGAAACAACCCACGCTTACGTCAGGAGGCCAGTGCATTCTTAGCTTCGATGAACATACGCGATTCGTGTTGCGTGATGGATACAGAGGAGGGCTCGACGTTGGCACGACAGTCTCGCATCAGACTCATCCGTAACGACAAGTCAAGATAATCGCTCCCTGCTGAAACAGCACGGGCTGCATGATGCCAGTATTATATCCATCGCGGGAGATCACTTTGGGATTCATGCTGAAAATAACTGTCAACGCTGACCTTAGGCGTCACGAGAAAACTTTCGTTAGCGCCGCTTTTCACAACGATACTTATGGTGAGTCGACGTATCCGTTCTGCACAGGAATCAGATGCGGCGCGTCCTCTCATAAATACTCTGAGCGTTAGAGCGCGTCATGGTCAAACTCAACACCGCTCAGTGAGACACGTAGAGCGTCGATCACGTCGACGCTTACTGGCAGTGCTTCGAGCAGAAACTTATTTGGCGGCTGCTTTGAGCTTGCTTCCGGCAGTGAGCTTGACGCGGTAACCCGCAGCGATGGTGATCTCTTCACCCGTCTGCGGATTACGACCGGTGCGCGCCGCAGTTGCCGTGCGCTCGACCCCGAGCCATCCCGGGATAGTGACCTTGCTATCGTTCTTCACGGCCTCAGCGACGGTTGCAAAGAAAGCATTCAGAATGCCATCGACTGCGACTTGGCTCTGTCCTGAATCGGCTGCAACCTTCGCAACGAGCTCAGTCTTGTTCAGCGAATTATCAGTCATTGAGTGTCCTCCTCGGACCTTTGCCTGTAAAACCAGGTATTCACATAAAGCGGGCGACGCCTCCAGAAAGAACGTCCGGTCACCGGTGGGACCCCCCCAACCGAATCTAACAGAGTCTGGGTTTCGTGTTTATATGGCAGGACTTTTTCCGAACAAAATGTGTCGTCGATTGAGAAGTCCCACTAATACCGGCGCATTTCACAAAAATAACGGCCAATCCGCTATCTATCTTGATACAACGAAGCCATGAATCCGAAAACCACAGCCTTGGGTAAACATCCAGCGCCTCCGCCCAACCCTGCACAACCCGGTATGTGAGCAAGGCCCGGCACACTATCCACCGACGCGGACTGTGCGCGGCTTGAGTTACAACAGCTGCTGCAGCGCCCGCTCGATGGCGAGCTCCAGGGTCGCGAAATCATGAGCAGCGACGGCGGTTGCTACCCCCTTCGTGGCAAACGGTGTGCGGCCGCCAGCATCTATCTCGCCGCCCTGCGTCAAGCCCAGACTGCTGGTATCGCTCACCTCGGTGGGACGTAGACATGAAGCCTTTTAGGCAGCATGCTTGCCTATCGGGACGCTGTAATTTGTCTCGCGCTACGCCTATTCACCCGCCATGTCGCCGGGTGTTTGCTCGTTTACGCGGACGCTGTATGGCAACCAGAAGCCCCGGCGAGAGCAGAACCTTCGGGGTCATCGCCGCGGTGTGCTCCGTTCGGGACATGCCTCAACTTTGTCAGAGGCGCCGACGAAGCATGAGAAGACACGTTCTGGGACTTCACTGCCCCCTCCGTGAGTGTTCTAACGCCAACAGCTGGGCTCCCAGAGGTGAGCGCGGCCGTGGATTAGCGACAGTCGTGCTCACGGGTACCGAAGTTCTTAGTCCCGGTGCTGCGTCGAACTTTTATTTCTGTTTGGTTACAACGGGTGTGGTCTTGAGAAAGCTGGCGCGTGGGTTGCTGCGGCCAACGATCGGCGTCGTGTCCCCGCCGGCAATCAAATTGGTCATCCATCCCGCCAAGATGCGCATCTTGCGATTCGTGGTCGGCATAGCGTAAAGGTGATATCCGCGGTGAGCCAGCCACGCTGGTACATTCTTGAGCTTGATGCCTTTCACGATGCCTGCTCCCTTGCCGATGCCGAAGCTCGCGACCGTTCCAAGCGATTTGTGCCGATATTCCACGACCGGTCGTCCGGTCATTATGGCGAGGATGTTAGCGGACACTGTCCCGGCCTGACGCACAGCATTCTGCGCATTCGGTGGATAGTAGGCCGGTTGTGTCGCGGCCAGTAGGTTCGGAACTTGCGCTCCGTCCCCGAGAGCCCACACTCCATCGATTTTGACGCCATCGTTGGTCTCCACCTGGAGTGTGGCGTTAACGTTGACGTGGCCCTTGGGGCCCAGGGGCAAATTCAGCTCTGTCAGAACGGGGTTCGGCTTCACCCCGGCAGTCCAGACGATCGCGCCAGCTGGTATTGCCTCGCCATCGCTAAGGACGACATTGCCATCGATGCAGGATGGCATCGTCGTATTTAGGCGGATGTCAATGCCTCGAGCACGGAGCTGGTCGAGGGTCCATTGCGAGAGTGTAAGTCCTACTTCGGGTGCGACCCGGTCGAGCGCCTCCACCAGGACGAAATGTAGCTCTTCATAGGAGAGTGCACAGTAACTATGGATCGCGGCCTTCGCTGCATCATCAAGCTCTGCCATCGCTTCAACACCGGTGTAGCCTCCGCCGATGAAGACCGTGGTGAGCAACTTCCGACGCTCTGCCACGTCCTGAATGCTGGCGGCGCGGGCAATGTTTCCCAGAATGCGGTCGCGCACGTACTGTGCTTCTTCAACAGTTTTGAACCCTACGCCGTTCTCGGCCAGTCCCGGTGTGGGAAAGGTGCGCGTGACCGCTCCAAGCGCAACAACAAGGTGATCGTAGGGAAATTTTTGGTGTTCACCATCTGGTGTCATCACCGTGACGCTCTTACTGGCGCTGTCTAGGCCGGTGACAGAAGCCTGGACGACATTCGAGTGTCGGAGCGCCTTGTGCAAGGAGACAGTCACATCGCGGGCCTGGATGTGACCGCCAGCGACTTCGGGCAGAAGCGGCTGATAGGTGTAATACGGCAATTCATCAATCAGCGTAATGCCGGCCCGACGGGTCGCGTGCTTCTTCTGCAATTTAAGAGCGGTGGTGAGCCCGGCGGCTCCACCGCCGAGAATAACGATGCGTGTTGTCATGAGTGTGTCTCCTCCAACTGTGCTGAGTGCCAATGATATTTTTCAGTGCTGATCGCTTGGTGCAGCGCGCGCTGACGCACTGTTTAAATATGGTGAAACAGCGGTCAATAACGTGGCGGCGTGTGTAAGCCTTCGTTCCGACGCCCGGCGGACGATCATCGGTGCACCCTCGACACTGCATACGGAGAAGGAAACTCTTTGTTCACGACGGCAGGCTGGTTCTCGTGCATACGTACACGTTCAGCGAATCCGCCGATGCCGAAGGCTTGAACCATTGTGGTTACGTTCTCGCTGACGCGGGCGTTCTCAGTGCCACGAAGAGTTGCCTTAGGGCTCAGACAGTAGAAAGTGCGACCAGCGGTGCAGTTCTTATATGTCCCACAAAACTGGATGAGAGAAGCAACGACAGGATCTCCGACCGACACTCCTATAATTTCACTCCCTACAGCTGAAACGATCCCGGCGACTTCGTGATCCAAAAATGCGCGCATCGTAAATCCATCATCAGTCGTGACTAGATGCAGGTTGCTATGACAAAAGCCTGACACTTTAACGTCGACGAGAACTTCCCGGCCGATGGGATCGGCCAGTTCCACGTCGTGAATTTTGAATCCTTGGCCGACACCGGTGGATACTGCCGCTTTCATCACTGACTCCCCACAAAAAAATGAGCATCATACGTTTGTTCCGGCGTCCATAGCGAGACACGCTGTTCCACTATCAACTGTACGCTGTTCTGGACTAGAGTCCAGGAAACCTAGTGGGGGTCGTAAACTTTTTGAATGTCCTTCTCAAACGCTGATTCCATTCGAAGCGGGTTGCAGACGTCGCAAGATCCTCGTGTAGGACGCAGCCGCGCAATGATCATCGCCGCTGCGCGCGAACTCGCAGCCAAGGCCACCTCCGGGTCGGTCATCACAGCATCAGACGTCATCCGAGTCGCTGGCGTCAGCAAGGGATCATTTTATTCGCATTTCGCCAATCTCGACGAAGTTGTGACACTCATACTGCGTTCTGAGTTTGAACTCAACCGGCGCCTCTACCTCAACGATTACAACGATCCAAAGGTCGACCGGTTACAGGCGCTGCGCAGCGCACAGGCACGTATCGTCAACCAGTTCACAAGTAACCGTCCACTCTTCGCGGGCTTGGCCACTCAAAGCGGCACGGTTCCTATCCGAGCCGAAATAACACGGTCGCTCACCATCGAGATCTCGGCGACTCTCGCGACCTTGGATAACATCCCTCCAGGCGTACAAACCGACATCGTCGCTACCTACATCGTCGGAGGAATCACGGCTCTCATGAACGCCTGGTTCCTCGATATCATCGTTACTAGCCCCGACGAACTCGTCGAACACCTGCTACGACAGCTGCCCGCGTGGCTGTCCGCACCACATGGCGACTCGTGAAGAAAGTCCAATGAGCTAAAAGCAGTCGAGCTTGGTTAGGACAAGAGTGTCGCCGATTCGGCATGCCGGTAACTTCTCCCGCAGACCTGGTCCGGTCGCCGTACGAATCGAAAAAATAGTTCACTTTTTTTCTCGCGCGCAAACGGCGGCTTACACAAGAGTGGCAACTCTTTTCGGGTTGACATGCGCCCACTACCTCGACCGTCATAGCGGCTTCGATCTCGAGGTGTACAACACGTTGGGCGGTGTCTCTAGCACGGCGATAGCAATGCAATCCGTATGAACGGAATTCCAACCATGGCCAGCAGATTCGACAACAAAGCGGACGATATCGGCCACAGATCTTCCATAAAACTCGACGTGATTGGCTCGGAGAATCGGCGTTCATTTACCTCCTGGTAAAACGTGGCACAGCAGAAGATGTCCGTATGTGCGCTGATGTCCACCCGGAATAGATCTGGATTTCTCCCGTGAAATAGTCCGGTCCAGCAAGCGTCGACGACCCCAAGCTTCTCGGCAATCATTTTCGGGTGCCAGCAGTGACATGTTCGATGAGGCCTTCACGCTCATACTCCGCCAGCGGCGCGGGCATGTTCAGCATCAAGCGACCGTTCATCATTACAGGTTCGATACCATCCGAGATGGCGCGGTTTCCAGCCCGATCAATTTCAAACAACGGTCGCCGCACGCTCAACTTACGTTGGAGAGGCAACCATAGCGAAAACTCCAAAACGATTTCGATTCCCCTCCCGCCAACATCAAAAAAGCAAGCGCGACCTTCGGCCATATGTTTGAACCGCTGCCTTAGCAGCACACGGAAAACATCGATCCCACCTTCCACCTGCTCGGGGGCTGGCGATCGTGCAGCGATGGCAACTAGCCTTGATAGAGCCGGCTTGCACCATAAAAGTTCGGCTAAATGGCGACTCAACTTGGCCGCCCAAGTTATAGAGGAGGACTATATGAAGGCTGCACGATTTTACGCTGCTGAAGATATCCGGATCGACGACATCCCCGAACCCGAACTTCGACCCGGTACGGTCATGGTCGACATCGCCTGGAACGGTATCTGCGGAAGCGATCTGCACGAATACCTCGAGGGCCCAATTTTTATCCCAGCTCCGGGTCACCCACACCCCATTACACGGGAAGAACTCCCCATCACGATGGGGCATGAGTTCTCCGGAACCATCAGCGCTCTCGGCGCGGGCGTCACCGACCTTCAAATCGGCCAAAGCGTCGTCGTTGAGCCTTACATAATGCGTGATGACGTCTCGATGGAACCCGGTGAGGAATATCAACTAGCACCGGACACGAACTTCGTCGGGCTGGCCGGCCACGGTGGAGGACTCAGCGAGAAAGTCGTAGCTGACAGAAAATGGATCCACCCCGTCGGAGACATTCCTCTCGACCAAGCCGCGCTGATTGAGCCTCTCGCAGTCTCCCACCACGCATTCACCCGCAGCGGCGCAAAAGCTGGACAGGTAGCTCTCATCGGAGGCGCCGGTCCGATCGGGTTACTGACAGCGGCAGTACTCAAGGCCGAAGGTCTGACCGTAATAGTGTCCGAAATCAGTGCCGCCCGAAAAGAGAAAGCGACCACAACAGGAGTTGCCGACCACGTCTTCGATCCAACCGAGGTCAACGTAGCCGAAGAGGTACGCAAACTAACCGACGGTAAGGGCGCTGATGTCGCCTTCGAATGCTCAAGCGTCAACCCGGTCCTCGACATGCTTATCGATGCGGTGAAGCCCACCGGCACCATCGTCAACGTATCAATCTGGGGACGGCCTGCAACTATCGACATGGTTAAGATCGTGACCAAGGAGATCGCACTCATCGGTACGATGGCCTACGCACACGATCACCACGCCGTCATCAAGCTCGTGCAAGACGGCAAAATCGACCTAGAACCCTTCATCACTAGCCGCATCGCACTCGACGATGTCGTCAAAGAAGGATTCAAACGCCTCGTCAACAACAACGAAACCGAAGTAAAGATCCTCGTCCACCCTTAGCCTGAATTCACCGGTCGGCCTGGGTGTGTCTCGTTAACGGTGTTTTCGGCGTTTTTCATTAGTAGGATTCTGCGTTCGGCCAGCGGTCGTGGAAGGTGATGGCGAAGGCGTTGAGAGCTGGCTTCCAACGCATCGTCCAACGAGCTCGGCCCTCACCGGTGGGGTCGAGACTTCGAGTGACTAGATACAAGCATTTTAGAGCGGCTTGCTCGGTGGGGAAATGTCCTCGAGCACGCACCGCCCGCCGGTACCGGGCATTGAGTGACTCGATCGCATTGGTGGAGCAGATCA
>NZ_PJJO01000033.1 GCF_002929535.1 Cryobacterium sp. Y11 | reverse complement strand
GCTTCGCGCTGGACCCCGATCTTTCACGCCACGCCGCAATCGAAACAGCAGACGCATTCGAGCGAACGTCGTTCTTCCTGAAAACTCATTTAAACGCGGCCAGCCAGCCACTTCCGTAAAGACCGCCACAATCGTCGACAGCGCTCATGATCGATGGTAAGACCATTTTCTAACCTTGCCACCAGTTGTCCACGCTGCGACGCCCCACGCATTCCAAGCCCGATCGCGGTCGAGTTGTGCCTCGCGACGATATCGAAGTGGAACAGGAAGTGGAACAGGACGTCGTCATCATCATCATCCTTCATCTCGTTCAACCGAATCCAAAGGGTGGGGGCAAGGTCGTATTCAATGCCGGCACGAAGAAGTACCGAACCCGAAGCGGCACGATTGCGGCCGTGTTTGTATGCGTCCGATCCAACATCTCTCGCCTCGCCACAGCCTGAGTCCACGGACTTTTCTAGACAGCTAAACGCACCGACGGGCAGGGCACGCTCTCTCTTCGGATACCGAGGGGAGGCCTACCTCGGCCACCGCGACGCCGGCGAGCACACCCATGTGTTAGAAACAAAGCGGAACACAGTCGTGCGCGAGGTTTGGCTGCCGACTATTGCTGGACCTTGCCGACCTATACCCAAGAGCCCGCATCATCGAAGCCGCCGCCCTCGGCGATATCCTGAGCCAATGATCAGCTATCCACCGTATCCAAGTCATGGCGCAGGCGATTTGCAAGGAGGAACTCGTGGATGACAGCGATATGAACTATTACGGGACGGAGCGCTCGAACGACTCGGACGAGGCGCGGATCGGCATTACCGAAGTCCGACGCAGTCTTAGACGGATCGTGGTGGGAGTTGACGGGATAGCCGGGTCGGAGGCTGCAGTGGATTGGGCGGTCAGTGAGGCGCAACTGCGCGGTGTTCCCATTCATGTGGTCATGACCTGGCAGGAATCGCAAATTTATGGTGCCGACGGGATCGGGACATTGGGAATGAATCCGTTGGAGGATACGGCCCGTGAGTTGTCAACGGCAACATCCCGCCAGGTCGCCCAACTGGCCAAAAACGCGTCGCGCGGTCACGATGTGATGATTACCAGTGAGGCAGTTGAGGGGCATCCGGCAGAGGCCCTCCTTCTTGCCGCGGAAGATGCGGCAATGTTGGTGGTCGGATCGCGAGGGCATGGCGGGTTAGCCGGTGTACTTCTTGGATCGGTGGGCCAGCATGTGGTGCCACACGCCCGATGTCCCGTTGTCGTGGTGCCGGATCTCATACATGAAGCCGACAGACCATAACCGTCCCAGACACACGGGGTCCTATCCCAGGACCCCAAGCTAGCCGGTAGCCCCACTGCAGAGTCCACGGCAGCTCCGTTCTGGCTCTAACGGAGGAACAGGTTCGCCCCGAACATTCGAACGTAGTGGTGCACGACTCGCTCAAAAACGGGTTGGTCGCTCTGGGCTGTGCTTGAGTGCGGCGCTTCGAAAATTTTTCCTGTTTGCCTCTCGGACTGGAATGTCACTATTTGGATGCAAGCGGAACGGAACTGATTGTGTCCCCGGATGGTTCATTTCTGGGATTGGCATCGGAAGCCTGATTTGCTGGTATTGGTTGTCGTCGCCTTGGTCCGATCGCCCCGATCACGCAGCCGTGAGTTCGACCTTCATCGTCGAAAAGAAACGTCACGTTGCAGATTGCCAGAGCAAGACAGCTATAACGGCGGGCGATCGGTAATGGAAGACAGGCGACGAATTAGTATTCGAAGTCTTTGATGGGGTAGCGATTTGGGTTACGAGCCATCAGAAAAAACGGACCGGAACTTCGCTGAGAACGTTCGTTCGTCATCGTTAGGCCGTCGGATGTCCGCTTAGAAAAGGACCAGAGAACTACGAACAACGCAGCATAGTGCGGCGTTACGAACGCTGCCCGCGATGCCTGATCCATAGATGACAGGTCATCTATGGTCTGAGCCTGTTGGTCTGCGGCAAAATAATACCTAATACGTGCTTCCGTGAACGACGTATATCTCAAGCTACCCAGAAAATCGATGAGCACTCGGCAGCCAGTCCGATGCGGGCTCCACTATCTCAGAAAGATTTTCTTGGATCGCGTCCCGCAAAAGAACGTTCTCCGCAATCTTCCCGAAACACGCCCGTTTTCGCGCGTCATCGGTCACGGGTTCAGCTGCACGCGGCACATAAACTGATTGTTGGAAGCATGAATGACCGGGCGATGGCCTTAGCAGAAAGATCACAAGTAGCCGTAATAGATCAAGCAGGAGGACCCACAATGACCAGAATGTTCGAACTGATCTCCGTGCGATTGTCGGACCGCAGCATGCTGCGCTCCCTCAGCCAGGCCAAGGTTCCTCTTACGTCCAGGCGGCGTGTCGTGCGTACTGGAGTCAGTGCTGCAGCGCTGATGCTTGTGGTCACGGGGTTGTCGGGCTGCTCCGGCGTCGGTGCCCCGCGCATACCCCCGACGGAGCTGGGATCGATAAACCTCGGCATGAACGCGGAGGTGGGTCCTGTCGAAGTCAGGAACCTACTTTTAGTCACACACGGCGAGGCCGAGCCCGCACGCCTCATCGGGGTTCTCTTGAATGGGTCAGAGGCAGAAGTCCAGGTGACGCTGTCAGACCAAGACGACGAGATCTCCGTCCCCCTTGATCCCGGGCAACAGTTTGCGTTCCAGGAACACCCGACCCTGTTCGAGACCGCTGATGATATTTCAGGTGCAGTAGCGGATGTCACTATCACCGTCGGAGCGGACAGCGAATCAGTGCAGATTCCGATACGAGACGGCAGCTTGAAATGGCTTGAGCCGTACATGCCCAACAGCACGAACAACTAAAAGATACGGATCAACGGCGACATTCGCGAGACCGCTGATACAACTGCACCTGCACCTGCTGCCTTCGCGCCCGGATGATGGGAATTGGACGGAACGGTGAAAGCACCAGCGATCTACGAACGAGCACCGAGGCGGTGAAATCGCTTCTCACAACGTCACGCGCGCTATTCGATTGCGCGGTCTATGGTCACGATGTACCAATGTTGTCGTTCCGGATTCTCGTTATCCCCCATCAGCCGTAGGCCCCTGAGCCCGGAAACTTTTACTGCCTGATAGGTGCCCATCTCCCTACTTTCACACGCCGCCCGCACTGGCTGGCTGGTCGAGACGGCTGGATCAAGCTTGTGGCAAACCTAAGCAGTTGCCGTGAGGCACTCATCCGCACCACGTTGCGAAGATGCTCTGCCGACGACACGATTCGGATAGTCAAAAGATGCCGATAAAGTCATGAGTTGTCTCGGTGAGCGTTGAATAGTTTTCTTAAGTAATAATTATTTAGGCTGCTCACAGGGGAATACCAGCCAAGATTAGCCTTGACATTAGCCGTTGATCAGTATATTCGGGCTAACGTTATACGTGTCCCGAGCACTGAGAGCGAGAGGCTAATTCGTGACTTCATCTTCGTCCAGCGTTTCTATCCGGAGCCGAGCCCCGCTAGCTATTACGGTAGCGATCATCGTAGGGCTGGTGATCTTGTTCTTTATCTTCGCCGGGTTGTATACCGATGTCTTATGGTTTGCCCAACTTGGTTTTCTCAACGTTCTGACCACACAGTGGACCGCTAACATCGTGCTGTTTCTGATCGGATTTGTGGCGATGTCTGTGCCCGTGTTCGTGAGCATTCAGCTTGCGTACCGCATGCGTACGATGTACGCGAAGCTGAGCTCTCAGCTGGACCGGTATCAGGAAGTCATTGAACCGCTGCGTCGACTCGCGATGTACGCCATTCCGGCGGTGCTGGGGCTGTTCGCGGGAATCGCTGCGGCCATGCAGTGGAAGATGATTCTCATGTGGCTCAATCGCACCACGGTGGGATCCACCGACCCGCAGTTCGGTTTCGACATCGCGTTTTACCTCTTCGACTTGCCGTTCTACCAGTCCGTGCTCGGATTCGCCTCAGCCGTCGTGCTTATCTCGACGCTCGTTGCCCTGGCCACGAGCTACCTGTATGGTTCCATCCGTCTTATCGGCCGGGAGGTTCTGCTGAGCAAGGCCGCCCGCGTGCAGATCGCCGTCACCGCGGGCGTCTACCTGCTGCTGCAGGCCGTGAGCATCTGGTTCGACCAGTACTCCACGCTGACGGCGCACGGCGACCTGATCACCGGTGCCGCCTACACCGAAGTCAACGCAACCATCCCCGGACTGGCGATTCTCGCTGGCATCGCTGCCGTCGTGGCGATCCTGTTCATCGTCACTGCCATTATCGGCCGCTGGCGCCTGCCCGTCATCGGCACCGCGCTATTGATCATCAGCAGTCTGCTGATTGGGTCCCTCTACCCGTGGGTGGTACAGCGCTTCCAAGTCGACCCAAGCGCGCGTACCCTTGAATCAACGTATATTGAACGAAATATCACCTTGACCCGAGACGCCTACGACCTCTCGGACATCGTCGAGATTCCCTACAACGCCACCACGGAAGCGACACCGGGCGCGCTGCGTGAAGACGCCGCTACGACGGCCAACATTCGTATTCTCGACCCGGCGCTGGTCAGCGACTCTTTCGCTCAACTGGAGCAGTTCCGTCAGTACTACCAATTTCCAGCCAACCTCAGCGTGGACCGGTATGAGATCGACGGCGTTTCACAAGACGCTGTCGTCGCCGTTCGCGGGCTCAACCTCGACGGTCTCAACGACGGAAACACTTGGGTCAACTCCCGCACCATCTATACCCACGGCTATGGCATCGTTGCCGCCTACGGCAACGAGCTTTCCACCGACGGCCAGCCGGTGTTTCTCGAGTCGGGCATTCCGACCACCGGAGAACTTGGTGATTTCGAACCACGCATCTACTTCGGAACGACCTCCCCGGAATACTCCATCGTGGGCGCTCCCCAAGGCACGGAGCCCATCGAGCTGGACTACCCGTCCGGAGAGGACGGTGCCGGCCGGACCTACACGACATTCAGCGAAGACGGCGGGCCCAAGCTCGACAGCGCCTTCAAACGCGTGCTCTATGCACTCAAGTTCCAGTCCGAGCAGATTTTCCTTGCCAACTCCGTCAGTGACGAGTCGCAGATTCTCTACGACCGTGACCCAATCACGCGTGTGCAAAAGGTTGCCCCGTATCTGACCCTCGACTCTGAGGCCTACCCCTCCGTCGTTGACGATAGGGTGCTGTGGATCATTGACGGATATACCACGTCCGCGGAATACCCATACTCCACCCCGGTAGGCCTAAGCGAAGCTATCACCGACACGGAGACCCCGCCGCAGCCCTTCGCGTTGGATAGCGTCAACTACATGCGCAACGCGGTTAAGGCCACCGTCGATGCTTATAGCGGCGAGGTGGTTCTCTATGCCTGGGACGATGAAGATCCGCTGCTACAGACCTGGCAGAAGATCTTCCCGTCCACGATCAAGCCGATGAGCGAGATGAGCGGTGACCTCATGAGTCACGTACGCTACCCAGCCGACCTGTTCAAGGTACAGCGCGCCATTTTGGGTCAATATCACGTAACCGACCCGAGTTCGTTCTACTCCAAGGACGATGCCTGGATTACCCCGAACGATCCGAACTCTCCAGCCGAGGACCTCACCCTGCAGCCGCCGTATTACCTCACCATGCAGGTACCCGGTACCGACGAGCCCTCGTTCTCGCTGTACTCCACCTTCCAGCCTGAAGCCACCGGCGAGTCAAGCCGAAGCGTACTGTTTGGCTACCTCGCCGTCGACGCTGACGCCGGAAACGTGGACGGAGAACGCTCAGAAGGCTTTGGCACCATGCGGTTGCTCAACCTGCCCAAGGACGGCACCGTTCCCGGCCCCGGCCAGGTACAGAACATCTTCAGTTCCGATCCGACGGTATCGACCGAGCTCAACCTGCTGCGTCAAGGGGCGTCTACGGTGCTCAACGGTAACTTGCTCACCCTCCCGGTCGGCGGTGGACTGCTCTACGTGCAGCCCGTCTACGTGCAGTCCACAGGTGAGACCAGCTACCCGTTGCTACAGAAGGTACTCGTTGCCTTCGGCGACCAGATCGCCTTCGAGGACACTCTCGATCAAGCGCTTGACACCCTCTTCGGAGGAGACTCTGGAGCCGATGCCGGAGACGCGAGCGTTCCGGTGACCGGAGGTGCCACGACCACAGTCAACCCGACCGAAGGCACGGACACCAGCACCGACAATGCGAAGACCGACGTCGAACTGACAGCGCTCCTAGAGGCCGCCAACACGGCGCTTACCGAAAAGCAGGCTGCTCTGACCGAGGGTGATTTTGCCGCCTACGGTGTCGCAGACGACAGGCTCGCGGAAATCATCGCGAGCATGCTGGCGCTGCTCGGCGAGTAGCCCGGGCGCTCGATCCTTGGCGGGCTGAATGAACCGCCGGCGGCGTCGCTTCAGTCCGGCAGGCATTGCCGTATCCCAATCCCGTGGCATCTCAGACCGCCGCCAAAAAGCTGCGGCATAAAAGAAAAACACATCAGATTGTCTCAATAATTTGACGGGCGCACTATCACCTCCGGAGAAGCCAAGGACCTCGCGGCACCCGTCGGCAGCCACGCCGACGGCCGAGACGCGCGTTGAATATGCTCGGCTGATGAGGCAAGGAATCGACAACGCCAAGGCGTGCCGCAATCGGTCCCCGCGCACAAAGCGCTCCGCACCGCAGGTTGCCCAGACGCTCGCGGACGCTGCCCCTAACTTGCTCACGGGGAGACGCGGACGACTGCCGCACCATAGTACGACCGCGAGGCTTTCGCGTTTCTCCGGCTTGCTCCTCAGCGAACGCCCCGACGACGTCGACGACCGCGTCGTGCTCGGCCGCTGGGAAGGGGACCTTGTCTGCGGGGCGTTCAACCGGTCGGCTAGTGCCACGCTCGTGGAGCGCACCACCGGGTTCCTCCTGCTCGTGGACCTGAACGGCAAGCACGATGCTGTCACCGCGCACGAACGCGTCGGCACGGCGATGGCAGTTCTACCGTCGCGTCTCAGGAAATCGCTCACCTGGGACCAAGGATCGGAAATAGCCGAGTATCTTCACTTTCAGGAGGACACGACGATTCCGGTTTACTTCTGCGACGCCCATTCGCCGTGGCAACGAGGCTCGAACGCCTCGCTAAAGTCGCCGCCAAGATCAACGCTCGACCACGCGAATCACGTAGTTGAGAACCATTCCAACGCACTTCGATAGGCTCAAGGAAATAGGCCATATTTGATCAAGTGTTGCGGCGTTGGTTAGAAAACATTGTCGAACTCAGCCTGAATCAGCTGCGGGCGCTATCGCATCACAAACAGATCACCCAGCACTTCTGCGTTCAGGGCTGGTCAGAGGTCACTAGGCGGGTGCCGTGTCGATGCAGACGATTTTCGACATTGCTAAACCAAAACGGAATGCCATCTGGGTCATCTTCTACTCCTACGCGCTTGACCCGGATGATGGAATCTACTATGACGCCCAGCCGATCTTGCAGATGAGCTACAAACTGATGATGCTCGCCTACAACATGGATGACGACACGTTCTCGCCCGGCTACGGGGCGCCGCTCCGACTGCAGAACGAGGTCCAGCTCGGCTTCAAGCTCGTCAAGTGGATCAAAGGGATCGAGTTCGACGAGCACTTCTTCGAAATGGACGGGAGCCTGGCCGGGTACAACAACGGCCACGAATTCTTCGGCTATCGACAGTCCATCTAAGTCCGACATGATGACCGATGTACTGGGCCGATCTCTCCGCGATCTACGTATCAAAGAAGAGCGATAACGTACGTTCCGATATGGGATTCCTTTGTGAGGCGGTATTTTCAGTCTAAGCTTTCGCGTGAGCGGGGCTATGGTCAGTGACCAAAAAGGACGGGGCATTATGAACACCACCTTAAACAGCCAACTGACAGATGCGTTAATCAATACACGCCGGTTCTTCCAGAAGAACGAATCCGTGTCTGCTGATGGTCGTGCTCTCCTCAAATTAGGTGGACGTTCGGGGGATTCGTTTTATCGGGACCGCTGGAGTCACGACAAGGTTGTCCGGTCTACTCACGGAGTGAACTGCACCGGCTCTTGTTCGTGGAACGTGTATGTCAAGGACGGCATTATCACGTGGGAGACCCAAGCCGTCGACTATCCCACTACAGGACCGGACAAGCCCGAGTATGAGCCGCGTGGATGCCCGCGGGGCGCTTCTTTCTCGTGGTACACCTATTCGCCGACGCGCACGCGGTATCCCTACATTCGTGGTGTTCTGCTCGAAATGTATCGGGAGGCGAAGGGTCGGTTGAAGGATCCGGTCCTTGCTTGGGCAGATATCACCGAAGACCCCGAGCGGTCGACTCGCTACAAGCGTGCGCGCGGCAAAGGTGGTTTAGTGCGAGCAAATTGGGATGAAGCGATCGAAATCGTCGCGGCCGCTCATGTGCATACCATTCGCAAGTGGGGGCCTGACCGAGTCGCGGGTTTTTCTCCTATCCCGGCGATGTCGATGGTCTCCCACGCATCTGGCGCCCGATTCGTCAATTTGATCGGCGGTTCGATGTTGAGCTTCTACGACTGGTATGCCGACATGCCGGTTGCTTCCCCGCAGGTGTTCGGTGACCAGACCGACGTGCCCGAATCCGGTGATTGGTGGGATTCCAGCTACTTGATGATCTGGGGCACGAACGTTCCGGTAACACGGACCCCAGATGCACATTGGATGGCCGAAGCGCGTTACCGTGGCCAGAAAGTCATCGTCGTGTCACCCGATTTTGCCGACAGCACCAAATTTGCCGATGAGTGGCTGCATGCTGAACCCGGCACCGATGGTGCGCTCGCGATGGCAATGGGGCATGTGATCCTCAAAGAGTTCTATATCGATAAGCAGACTCCCTATTTCATCGACTACGTGAAGAAATTCACCGATCTGCCGTTCCTGGTCACCCTGGATGAGGCAATAGACTCCGCCGGCGAAACCACGTTCACCGCGGGCAAGTTCCTGACCGCTTCAGATCTCACTGATGAGGTCGAACCCGAGCAGGAAAACGGCGATTTCAAAACGGTGCTGATTGACGCGGCCACGAACGAGTTGGTCGTCCCGCCGGGCACCCTGGGCCACCGTTATGGTGAAACCGGCGAGGGCAAGTGGAACCTCGACCTCGGCGACATCGACCCCAGACTTTCGCTGATTGATCACGCTGATGAGCGTGTTCCCGTCGATATGCCACGCTTTGATTCTGGTCAAGGCAACGTCGGTGTCATCCGGCGGGGGGTGCCGGCGCGGCGCGTGGCCGGACGGCTCGTCACCACGGTGTTCGACTTGATGCTGGCGCAGTATGGCGTGGGACGCCCGGGTCTTCCTGGGCTATGGCCTACCGGCTACGACGATGCTGAGTCTCCCTACACTCCGGCATGGCAGGCTCGGATCACCGGCGTCACAGCAGAGCAGGCCGAACGGATCGGGCGCGAATTTGCGCAGAACGCCGAGGATTCGAAAGGCCGCTCGATGATCTTGATGGGTGCGGGCACCAATCACTGGTTTCATTCCGACACTATTTATCGTACTTTCCTGACGATGACGACGATCACTGGCTGTCAAGGCGTCAATGGCGGCGGCTGGGCGCACTATGTCGGTCAGGAGAAGGTCCGTCCGTTGACTGGATATACCCAGCTGGCGAACGGTCTGGATTGGCTGCGGCCGCCTCGCAACATGGTGCAGACCGCCTACTGGTATCTGCACACCGATCAATTCCGTTATGACCAGTTTGGCGCGGACACGCTGACGGCCCAGACGGGCAAAGGGCAGCTGGCGGGCAAAACTACCGCTGATGTGATCGCCCAGTCTGCGCGGCTTGGTTGGATGCCTTCGTACCCGACCTTTGACCGCAACCCATTACTGATTGCCCAGCAAGCACGCGAGGAGGGCAAATCCACCAAAGACTATGTAGTCGGGGAGCTGAAAGCTGGCAGATTGAACTTTGCTGCCGAGGATCCTGACGCGCCCGAGAACTTCCCACGCGTGCTGTCATTGTGGCGCGCGAACCTGTTCGGGTCATCCGCTAAAGGTAATGAGTATTTTTATAATCACCTTTTGGGGACGTCGCACACCGTCAGCGCCAAGGAGACGGCCGAGCGGTTCCGCCCCAAAGAGGTCAAGTGGCATGACGAAGCGCCTATCGGCAAGCTCGATCTGCTGACGACGCTTGATTTCCGAATGACGACGTCGACGCTGCTCTCGGACATTGTGTTACCTGCTGCCACCTGGTACGAGAAGTATGACCTGTCTACTACGGACATGCATCCCTTCGTTAACTCGTTCAATCCGGCTATCTCTCCGCCCTGGCAGTCGCGTACCGATTGGGATGCCTGGCAACAGATCTCACAGGTATTCAGTGAACTGGCTGTGCGCCACCTTGGCAAGCAGACAGACGTGGTCGCTGTTCCCCTGACCCATGACACACCGGATGCGATGGCGTCGCCACACGGCCGGGTGCGGGACTGGAAGTACGGAGAATGTGAGCCTGTGCCCGGCGTCACGATGCCCAAGATCGTCGAAGTTGAACGAGACTACACGGCGGTCGGTGACATGATGCGGGCCATCGGGCCACTCATGGACACATTGGGTGCCACCACGAAGGGAGTCACCTTCGATCTGCGCCCGGAGATTGCCGAGCTCAAGAAGAAGAACGGCGTCGTGCGAGGCGGTCCCGCCGATGGTCGGCCCGACATCCTCAAAGACGTGCAGGCGTGCGAGATGATTCTGGCGTTGTCCGGCACAACCAATGGTCGTCTGGCCACCGAGGGCTTCAAGACGCTGGAGAAACGCACAGGTATTCTCCTGCACGACCTGGCTTCCGAACACGAGGGTAAGCGCATTACTTTTGCCGATACGCAACGCGGCCCGGTCCCGGTGATCACGTCTCCGGAGTGGTCTGGAACTGAAACTGGTGGGCGACGTTATTCGCCGTTCACCATCAATGTTGAGCGGCTCAAACCATGGCACACACTGACCGGCCGACAACATTTCTACCTCGATCATGACTGGATGATCGAGCTGGGCGAGGGGTTACCAACGTTCCGGCCTCCGCTGGACATGACGGCGCTTTTCGACGAGCCCGAAATTGGTGACACCCCGGGCAACGGTATCTCCGTGCGTTACCTCACCCCGCACAACAAGTGGTCTATCCATTCGGAATATCAGGACAACCTGTTCATGCTCTCGCTCTTCCGCGGCGGTCCCACTATTTGGATGTCTCCGCAGGATGCGGAGAAGATCGGCGTGAAGGACAACGAATGGATTGAAGCGGCCAATCGCAATGGCGTGGTCAACGCGCGCGCGATCGTCTCGCACCGAATGCCGGAAGGAACCGTCTTCATGTATCACGCACAAGACCGACTCATTGACATGCCCATCTCTGAGACGACCGGGCAGCGTGGCGGAAACCACAACTCGTTGACGCGGTTGATGATCAAACCCACCCATATGATCGGCGGTTATGCCCAGCAGACCTTCGCGTTCAACTACATGGGCCCAACGGGAAACCAGCGCGACGAGGTCACGGTGATCCGACGTCGCAATCAGGAGGTTACGTACTGATGAAGATCATGGCACAGATGGCGATGGTGATGAACCTCGACAAGTGCATCGGATGCCATACGTGTTCGGTCACCTGTAAGCAGGTGTGGACCAACAAATCGGGCTCAGAACATGCCTGGTTCAACAATGTGGAGACCCGGCCCGGTCAGGGATATCCGCGAACCTACGAAGACCAGGAAAGGTGGAAAGGGGGCTGGACACTCAATAAACGAGGTAAACTCAAATTAAAAGCTGGCGGTCGCCTGAAAAACCTGGCCACCATCTTCTCCAACCCGAACCTTCCTGGTCTCAAGGATTATTACGAGCCATGGACCTACGATTACGAAAATTTGACAACGGCACCAGCCCAAAAGCACATGCCGGTTGCCCGCCCCAAATCCCTGCTCACCGGTGAGGATACGAAAATCACCTGGTCCTCGAACTGGGACGACGACCTCGCCGGATCCGTTGAGCACGGCCACAACGACCCGATCCTCAAACAGGTCGGCGACAAGATCAAATTCGAGTATGAGCAGGCATTCATGTTTTACCTGCCTCGCATTTGTGAGCACTGCTTGAATCCTTCATGTGTGGCGTCCTGCCCGACGGGAGCGATATACAAGCGCGAAGAGGACGGCATCGTCCTGGTCGATCAAGACCGCTGCCGCGGCTGGCGACAGTGCGTGACCGGTTGCCCCTATAAGAAGATGTATTTCAACCACAAGACCGGCAAGGTAGAGAAATGCACGTTCTGCTACCCACGCATCGAAATCGGCCAACCCACGATTTGCTCCGAGACCTGTGTTGGACGCTTACGCTATCTCGGGTTGATGTTCTATGACCAGGATCGCGTCCTGGAGGCTGCATCTACCCCCGACGAACATGGACTCTACGAAGCGCAGCGCAACGTATTCCTGGATCCTAAAGATCCAGAGGTGATCCGACAGGCACGACTGGCCGACATTCCCGAAGACTGGATCGAGGCTGCCCAGCGATCACCGATCTGGGCGCTGGTCAACGAATACAAGGTTGCCCTACCGCTGCACCCCGAATATCGCACCATGCCGATGGTTTGGTACATCCCGCCGTTGTCCCCGGTTGTAGATGCAGTCGGAGAGACTGGCGAAGACGCGGAGCAGAAAGACAACCTGTTCAACGCCATCGACCGGTTGCGGATCCCGATCGAATACCTCGCCGGGCTCTTCACCGCCGGCGACACCGCACCCGTGGATACCGTGCTTCGCAAGCTGGCCGCCATGCGTTCGTACATGCGAGACATCAACATGGGTTGGGAGGAGAACGAATCCATTGCTGAGTCAGTTGGTATGACCGGGCAAGAGATCAAGGATATGTACCGGCTGCTAGCAATCGCCAAATACGAGGAACGCTACGTCATCCCGCCAGCCCATTACGAGGATGCGCACAAGCTGGAGAACATTGCCACTGAGTGTTCGCTGAACGTAGATGGCGGCCCCGGCATGGGTGGAATGGATGAAACATTCGGCACGAACCTCAACCAGGGCGCCGACCCCGGGATCGGGATATTCGCCGGACCAGGACGGCCTGAAGGTGTACGGATCAACCTCTTGAACTGGAACGGCAAAGGCACCCCCGATGGTCTCTTTCCCAACGGAGACGACCAACCGTGACTCCGCGAGTGCCCAAGCTCAAGTATCCGCCGGACGTGTTAACGCGCACCTGGCAAGCTACGTCGATGTTGATGGATTACCCCGACGATGAACTTATTTCGCATCTCAACCTTCTCACCGAGGTTGTGGCTACATTGCCGACAAAGCTCAGCACCGGCCTGCAGCAAACAATTGACCACCTGTCTACCCATCCGATTTATGAATCACAAAGCAACTATGTAGACACCTTCGACACACGAAGGCGAGGTTGCCTGTTCTTGACCTACTTCTCCAATGGCGAGACTAGAAAACGAGGCATGGCGTTGCTTCGTATCAAGCAGGTCTACACGGCCGCGGGACTTGTGCTCACCAACGATCAGTTGCCCGACCACCTGTGCGTCGTCCTTGAGTTCGCTGCCACCACTAACCAGCAGGCCGGTCTGAAAATAATTTTGGACAATCGAGCCGGTCTTGAATTGCTCCGACTCCATCTCAATGAAACCGACTCGCCGTGGCGCGGAGCGCTGGAAGCAGTGTGTGCAACGTTGCCCGCACTGAAAGGCAAGGATCACGAAGCGGTGGAACAGCTCATCGCAGAAGGTCCAGAAGACGAAGAAGTGGGCCTTAGCCCCTATGGAATGCCCGATTTGCTACGAATGCCCGGAGGCGCAGGATGAATGTCTTTGATATCTTCTTGTGGCTGATTTTTCCTTACATTTGTCTCACCATCTTCGTTCTCGGTCACATTTGGCGCTACCGCTATGACAAGTTCGGTTGGACATCCAGATCGAGCCAGATGTATGAGGACAGTATTCTGCGTTGGGCCAACCCGATGTTCCACTTCGGTATTCTGGCTGTCTTCTTGGGCCATGTGATGGGGCTGGGTATCCCGAAAAGCTGGACCGATGCCCTCGGCGTTTCGGAAGCGATGTATCACTTCATGGCTATCTCGGTAGGAGCCATTGCGGGCGTTTTCACCATCGTCGGATTGATCGGTTTGCTCTACCGCCGTCGCTTCACTAAAGCTGTGCTCGGAGCAACGACCAAGATGGACAAATTCATGTATCTCATGCTTCTCATCGTGATCCTGACCGGACTGGTCAACACCGGCTCTGGCGCCATCGGCGACTACAACTATCGCGAAGGCGTCTCCGTCTGGTTCCGGAGCATCTTCTACTTCAACCCACAACCCGAACTCATGGTCAGCGCCCCACTCAGCTTCCAACTCCACGGCTTCCTCGCCATCACGCTGTTCGCCGTTTGGCCCTTCACCCGGCTGGTTCACGCATTTACTGCCCCGGTGAACTATCTGTTCCGCCCATATGTCCTCTACCGCAGCCGCGACGATCATGAAGGATCTCGCTCACGTCGCCGTGGCTGGGACAAAGTCGACACTATCCCCCGCCGCCGCTGACCGCGGAGTATGCCAGTTCAATGGCCGCAGTCAATATTGCTGACGCTGACATTTCCGATAGCACGCCCATCAAACCGTCTCAAAACCTTGACGAGCCCATAGCGAGACCGGGGCGTTCTGGACCAGCTTCCTCCGGTCGTTAAAGACCCGCGATCTCGACGGTGTCAAGCTCGTCATTTCCGACGCGCACACCGGATTGAAGAAGGCCATCGGCACCGTGTTCCAAGGCGCCAGCTGGCAACGTTGCCGAGTGCACCAAATGCGAAATATTCTCTTGATCGTGCCGCGGGCCTGCCAGGAAATGGTCGCCAGCGTCATCCGCACCATCTTCGCCTCGCCCGACACCAAGCACGTTCAGACGCAGCTCGACGAGGTCACCCGCATGCTCGAACGCTCCCACCCCAAGGTCGCCCTGATGCTCCACGACGCCCGCAGCGACCTGCTCGCGTTCTGCGGGTTTCTGCCCAAACACTGGTGGTAGATCTGCTCCATCAACCCTATCGAGCACCTCAACAAAGAGATCAAGCGCAGAACCGACGTCGTCGGCGTGTTCCCCGCCCTGCGGCGCTGTTCTACCTCGCCGGCGCTGTCCTCGTCGAGCAACACGATGAGTGGGAAGCTTCAACCTGCCGCTACTTGTCGGAGGGCTCCATGCGCCAACTGGACGCGTTCAAGGATGCCCTCGCAACCGTTGACGCCAGCATCCTCAGGGGGTGATTCCCTTTCCCGAACTCACTGCAGCATAATCAGCACCACTGACCTGTATGGTGTCGAGAAACTCCACCGCTCAGCGGGACGTGACCGTTTTTGGGTTGATGGTCATATCATCAAGAGAGACCTTGAGCAGGTCATGACGTTTGTTGAAGCCCGCTCAACCACACCTGTGGCTGATGCAATGGCCTCATATTTTGAGCCCGATCCCGTACCACGAAAGGACACCATGCACGCCTCCGAAACACTCCGTACAAACTTGCAGTCCGTTCTTGTCGACCTGATTGCGCTGCATCTGCAGGGCA
>NZ_PJJO01000029.1 GCF_002929535.1 Cryobacterium sp. Y11 | reverse complement strand
GATGCGGGAACAACGCGGCCCACTTCGCCGCCAACGACTCTTCGACCTCCACGACAACCGACGTCGCACAACCATGACACCCAAACCAAATAAGCATAGGTTATTTCTTTACGTGTCCTAAGGGCACGTTCAGCGCGTCCATATCTCGGTCCATCACGCTCTCCAGCAAGCGGGTGTAGGTATCGCCGGTTACACCAGTTGCCGGTGTTTCTCAAGGGAGACACGGGCCGGCAACGACCGGGAACCTGCCCGGTGGGGACGCGCTGGCGATCACTTCGTCGACCCATGAGGACGTAGGCGCTAATGGGGGTCAGTCGCCGGTTCGCCGAGGTAACTAGTTCCAGGTCCTACGACCTAAGTCGCGTAGACGAACCTCCGTCGCCCGCGCGAATCTTTACTTGCTCGCTCTTACTCAGAGATGCACGATAAGTGCTCCCTCACAAGCGCGGATCTTCTCAACGCATCCTGCGCCGAGAAGTCACGAAACCGGATTCACGCCGCTAGGGAGGAACCGTCATGAGATCTCAAGAGTCGACGTCACCAGCGCCCAGGGCAGTCCCGTGGCGGCCTTGCGCATTGCGCGCCTGTCGACCTTGGTGGCATGTTGCCGGGCGACAGCGGGGAGCTCGATCGAGCACTACTGCCACACCGCCCGGAAGCAGGGTCTTGACTCCCTGATGACCATTTCTAGCCCAAGGTTTTCTCAAGGCCAGCCGAGCAAGGTGGCCCTGCGGATCTTTACACCCGCGACCAAACCACTCCACCCTGAGTCGTTCCAGCTCCTAGGTCCGGCTTGACCCCAGCGCACCATTAATGCAGTTACAGGGAAACCAATGAACATTTCTATGAGAGCTCGAGTCGGCATGGGGGTGGTGCTCGCCTATGGCGGCACGGCCTGGCTCCACGGGCTTCACGCAGCCTCTGCCCAGCAAGACTTGATTTCGGGCACCTCAGCGTTGCACTTCCTTCGGGACGGGACATTGTCGCTTTTGCTAGTGGTCCCGGCCGTCCTGATCGTGTTCGCGATGATCGCTCGCCTGCAGCCGGCATCTCGGATGATTTCCTTGGCTCGCGCCACGGTCGCAGTCGTCGGTGTCACCGCGGTTGTGTTCATGTCAGGTGCAATCGGCCACACGCTGATCTTCCCCTCCGAGCATGCCTCCGCCACCCAGGCGGTTGCCTCAGCTGTCGCACCGGCTGCCCAGGCAGCTCCTGGTGCCAGCGTCGCACTTGGTGCTGTTCCGCCCTCTGGCGCGCCAGGTGCCCCAGTCGCTGCCGCGACCAAGCCCGGGTTCCACCCGCACCAGCCCTCGGCGGCGTGGTTGGCCAAGACGGACCAAGCCAATGGCTCCGCCAAAGCCGCTGCCGACCCGCACGCTGCGCACAACGGCGCCGCTGAGGCCCCTGCCACTGCCGCCGCCGACCCGCATGCTGCGCACAACGGCGCCGCCTCTTCCGCTGGCACTACTGGCTCAGCGGTAGCCGAATCGGCCACGGGCGGCCACATGGAGGCGACCTCGGGTGCTGCACTCTTCGAGCACGGAGCCATCGAGGCCGCTCGCGTGTTCCCGGTGCTTCTGCTCCTCGCCCTGGCAGGCCTCGTCCTGGGCATGCGCCGAAGCGAAGACGTGACCGGTGGGTATGTCCCGACGCCGGCACGGCGTGTCCGGTCTGTCGTGGCCTCGACGCCACGCCGCTCTCGCCGGGTCATCGCCGTGGCGGCGGGCAGTGTCGTCGTGATGACGGCTTCCGCTCTGATGGGTCCGTTTACGGCGACAGCCGTCATTGGCGATCCGACCACCCCGGCCAACGGGGTCTGCCCGGCCGGTTCCCGCGCTATTGAGTACGACCTGGCCGCCTTTCAGGTGACCATCCCTCTCAACGGCTGGGGCGACAAGCTGCCCAACGGTCTGATGTATGCCCTCAAGAACGCCGACGCAAGGGTGAACAAGGAAAAAATCCTTGCCAACCCTAACCTCACCCAGCCGCTCGTCGTGCGCGCCAACGTCGGTGACTGCGTGTCCGTCAAGGTACGCAATGACATCGCGGACCGGCGAATCGGCCTGTCCACCCAGGGCCTCGTTCAAGCGGACGTGAAGACCTCCGACGGCGCGCGGGTGGGCCTAAACCCGGATACGACCATCCCCACGGGCACCGAGCGCACTTACACCTGGTACGCCGACCGGGAGGGCGAGGCGCCGCTGTACGACAACGCCAACCTCGACCCGAACGACCCGAAACACACCACTGTCCAGAACGGCCTGTACGGTGCGGTCGTCGTGCACCCGAAGGACTCGACCTGGCACAATCAGATCACCGGGGCCGACCTGCTCACGGGCGGGCGCGCCGTCGAGTCCCAGGTGTTTGCCGACATCCGGGCAGGCGAGGCCTCGACTCGTTCGGCCGTCATGATCTTCCTCGACGAGAACGAGGACGTCGTGGACCGGGACGGGAAGCAACCGACCTTCCCGACGACCGGGCTGAAGGACTCAAGCTTCGGCATCAACTACCGCTCGGAGCCGCTGCGTAACCGGCTGCGGGCCATCCTCGAGCACCGTGGGACCGTCACGCCGGAGAACCCGGGTGGCGTGGCCAAGACCATCACGCTCCCCAACGGCAAGACCTATGCCCCAAGTGACAACTTTTGCAACGGCTACGTGCCCGAGCTCGGCAAGGT
Source organism: Cryobacterium sp. Y11 (assembly GCF_002929535.1). GTDB lineage: Bacteria > Actinomycetota > Actinomycetes > Actinomycetales > Microbacteriaceae > Cryobacterium. Next base: position 4,682 of record NZ_PJJO01000029.1, on the reverse strand, counting down.
CGTCGACGACCCCGGCGCCAAGTGCATGGGCGAGGAGTCCCACCTGCAGTCGTGGGTCTTCGGCGACGAGGGCAAGCTGACTCGAACCGTCGACGGCATAAAGGTGACCGATTCGGACAACCTGATCCCGAAGGGGTACGTCGGTGACCCGCTGAAGTTCCACGTCGTCCACCCGGGCGCCAAGGAGACCCACCCATGGCACCAGCACACCCAGCGCTGGAACGCCGACCCGAATAACCCGAAGTCACCGCTTAACGACGTCCAGTCGTTTGGCCCACATGAGGCTCGGGAGCTGAAGATCGAGGGAGGTGCCGGCGGCACCCAGCGCACGGTCGGTGACTCGATCTTCCACTGCCACCTCTACCCGCACTTCGCCCAGGGTTTCTGGGGCCACCTGCGGATCTTCGACAAGTTGCGCGACGGCACGGCACAGTATGCCGACGGCACGCCCTTGGAGGCGCTGCAGGAGCTGCCGAACCGGGCAGGCGCCACGGCGGCCCCGACCGCAGCACAGCCCGGTTTCCCCCTGTTCGTCAAGGGTGACGTCGGCCAGCGTGCCTACCGTCCGCCGAACGCGGTGGTCAAGGACACCTTCGCTGCTATCCGTCGCCCCGGCGACGCCCCCCGTGGCCCGACCGCGCTTGAGGCCGCAGGGATGCCTGCTCTTGACCCGGACAAGCCCGGCAACGGCTACGTCGACCCGTGCCCGACAACTGCACCAACACGGGTCTACCGGCCACACGTCATCGACACCCCGATCACCTACAACTCCGCGGGCTGGAAGGACAGACAGGGAAGGGTCTACGTGGAGGAATCCGATGCGGTCGCTGTGCGGACAGGACAGCAGGCACCCGAGCCGTACACCATCCGGTCCAGGGTTGGTGAGTGCGTTCAGCTGTTCACCACCAACGACCTGCACCTCGACGAGAATCCCAACGTCCCCCTTGATCACGTGAACCGCCTCGACGGTGACTACATGGCCACCGAGGAGACGTCCGAGGTCTCGACACACGTGCACCTGGTCAAGTTCGACCAGGTTGCCTCCGACGGCACCAGCGTGGGCTGGAACTACAGCTCCTCGGCGATGCCTGGCCAGACCTACGGCTATCGGTGGTTCGTGGACACAGCTTTGCGGACGACCTTCTTCCACGATCACCAGTACGCCAACCTGCACCAGCAGAAGGGCCTCTATGCCGCGATGAACGTCGAGCCCGCTGACGCCACGTGGCACGATCCGAAAACTGGTGCAGCGACGAACGGGGTCGGCCCCATGGCCGATATCCGCTCAGCCAGCGGCCCGGACTTTCGGGAGATGACCATCTTCTACTCCGACCGAACGCCCATGTGGAAGGACAACGGCACTGGTCCACCGATCAACCCACCTTCGGCACCGGACAACTACGGCCAGGACCAGGGCGGCTACTCGATCAACTACAAGAACGCCCCGTTCCAGATCCGGACGAAACCTGGGGTTAAGGGCGCTAAGGGCGACCCGGCGTACACCTACTCATCCGCGGTCAACGGCGATCCCGATACGCCGCTCCTGAGGGCGTACTCGAAGGACCCTGTGGTTATCCGTAACGTGGCTGGCTCTCACGAGGAGATGCACGAGTTTAACCTTCACGGTCACCGTTGGCTGAATGAGCCGGACAACCCCCTGTCTCGGACGGTCGACACCCAGACCCTCTCGCTCTCGGAGTACTTCAACTACGAGCTACAGGGCTCGCAGGTGGTCAAGACGAACCCCGGTCTTGCAGCAACAGTCGCCAAAGCCTCGAACAGCGTCGCCAACGGCACCCCGTCGATCCTGCAGGACGGCGCCGGATCCCCCGGTGACTACCTGTATGGCTCCCCGTTGCTTGAGGACCAGTGGATGGGGATGTGGGGTCTGTTCCGGGTCCCCAAGAACGCGGTCTCCGACCTCCAGCCGCTGCCCGACCGGGCAGCTCCTGGAACTGGCATCGCGTGGCCAGCCCTTAAGCCCGGTGACGCGCTCAAGGTTGCCCCAACAGGATTGCTGGGTTCGGTCACCCCGTGCCCGACAGGGTCAAGAGCGGTCGCTGTCAATGTGTCGGCCATCGCCAAGGACATCGTGTACAACGCGAAGTCAGGTGACCACGACCCGTACGGCACGATGTTCGTGCGGAGCGAGGATGTGACCAAGGTTCGCACGGGTGCTATGAAGACCGAGCCCCTGGTGATCCGAGCGAATGTGGGTGACTGCGTCACAGTGACGCTTAAGAACGAGCTGCCGCGTACGCCCGCAGCGCACACCGGTGATCTACCGTTGCCTGCGGACGTGACGAACTTCCCACGTTCCAACCGGGTGTCCATGCACCCAAACCTGTTGACCTACAATGTCATTGACTCCGACGGGGCGACGGTCGGGTACAACTACGACCAGACCGTGGCGCCAGGAGTTACGACAAAGTACACGTGGTACGTCCATGCCGCGGTCGAGGACGGCGCAGCGAACCTGCTCGACTTCGCTGACCGGCGTGGGAGTCGCCACCACGGGTCCTACGGGTCGCTGTTGATCGAGCCAAAGGGCTCGACATATGTCAACCCCAACTCCGGGGTTGCGATCACCTCGGGCGCACAGGCCAACGTCACCTACACCGACGCCGCCGGCGTCAAACGCAGCTTCCGCGAGGCTGTGCTCAACTGGGTCGACGGTCTGATCTTGCGGGACAAGGCCGGGGCCATCCTCCCCTACCCAGCGGAGGGCGAATCCGGCGACCAGGGGCACCGGGGCATCAACTATACGACCGAGCGTTTCGCCCCTCGCCTGGCGAAGGATCCAGAGGTGGCCAACGTCATGTCGTCGGTGGTGCACGGCGACCCGGCCACACCGCTCGTGCGGGCCTATGTCGGAGACGAGACGCACCTGCGGCTCGTATCGGGTGGTGACCGCGACCGGTCACACACCTTCATTCTGAACGGGCACGGGTGGCGCTACCAGCCACGCGACGCGAACGCGATGATCAAGACAGCTGACGGCGGTCTGCTCACAGGCAACGCCTTCAACTACAACCTGCTCGGTGGGGCCGGTGGACTCCAGAAGCTCCCCGGGGACTACCTCTACCGGGACGGCGGTCTGGAGAACCAGGTCAACCAGGGCCTGTGGGGCATCTTCAGGGTGGAGGGCTCGGCCAAGGCGGACCTTAAGCCTCTCCAGTAGTTCATCCATTGTGAGAACACCTTGAGAACGTGAGCCGGCGGCACCTCGGGTGCCGCCGGCTCACGCGCATTCCTGGGTGCGCTGGACCCAGGAGTGCCACCGAGTGGGGCCCGCGGGCCGGATATCCTGAACCTCGTGTCCGCAGAGCGCGCGCCGCATCCCGCGCGCCCAGAACCTGTGAGCCCACGAAAGTCCCGTCGGCGTCCGTCCCAGCGCAGGCCGAGCTGGGGACTGCGGGGGTTATCCAGGTGCGCTTCACCGACCACTCCAGTGGCAACACCCTGGTCAACGTTATTACCTATGGCATCCGGCTGTACTCCCAGGAGGACTTCGAGGCTCGATCGGAGTTCACCGAACCCGAGATCCTGCGCACCAACCTGGCGTCGGTCATCCTGCAGATGACCTCCCTCGGCCTGGCTGACATCGCAGGTGCTCGGACCACCAACTCGCGCAAGCGGCACACGCTACACGACACACGGTCGCAAGATCGCAAGATCGCAAGATCGCAAGATCGCGGCGCTGCCTCTCGACTCGTGCCTGGCCCAGTTGGTCCTGGAGACCGGAGGCAATGGCGCGCTTCGCGACGTACTCATCATGGCGCGTCGGCAGAAACGGTGAGCAGCAAGAGCAGAGCCAGTGCAGCGATCCCTGCGATAGGGGACACCTTCGGGCGGGCTGTGCCAACGGAGGCTGCCGGTCTGTCCGGTTCTTCCACTGTTCTGCGGTTGGGCCCTGTTGGGGCTGGGTGGTCAGGTCGTTGCTGGGTTGATGGACCGCAGGCCGCGTTGAACAACCCTTCCCAGCTGTCCTGCCAGGGCCAAGTCTTGAGGCAGGTGGACGACCGGCCTCCTGGCAGACCTGACGAGGCGGCACGGGACCGCGATCACCCACCGCACGTCGTCCGGCGTACAGTCCGGCGACGTCACTGTGCCCGGTGACGCCGGTCGGGAGCGAGGGCAGGCCAAGCAGCAGCTCGATCACACTCCGCGGCACGAGTGGATGTTCAACCGGTCCGGCTGCACTACTGAATTAGGGAGGTGCCGTCAGTTTCAGGTGCACCCCGTCCGGGTCGCTGAAGGAGAGGATCGCGATACCGAAACCGTCGAGGTCCGTGACCTGGCCGTACTTGGTTCCCGTTCCGAGTCACAGCCGCGAGGGGGCGGGCAAGCGCCGGGCACCACCCAGCCCAGGGCTCGTGATCTCATTGGGGTGAATCCGGTAAGTGGGTTATCCCTTTCACAGGTTATCCATTTCACGGCCCGAGGAGGGCGACCCCACTACTGCTGGGGGTCGGTGGCTGCCAGCACCACAACGGGTGGGGCAGCGGCACCGCCCTCGCGTGCTTAGGGCACGTAAATCAGAGACACGCGTAACTCGGCGTCTCACGTGCTGAAATCACTTTTGTTGGGAGAACTTTGCTGGGCTTACGGTGTCGTTGCACTCGTCATGGAAGTCGTGCCTGGTGAGGTGCTGGGTTTCCAGATCTGCCATTTCGCGCTCG
>NZ_PJJO01000028.1 GCF_002929535.1 Cryobacterium sp. Y11 | reverse complement strand
CTGGTTGGCGACACGCCCGGGTGGGGGGCGTTTTGACGGGTGGTTGTTCTGACCGTAATGTATCTATACGTACCCCAAAGGTGCGGAAAGCCGCAGTGCTTTTCGGCCTCACGTGGGACCAGATCTTGGCTAATTCAATTCAGGGTTTCTGTTTCAGGAGCGTCTGTGTTGGGCTAGGATAGTAATCTTCCTCCTGCTGGTTGTGTTGGTTGAGTTGCGTGGTTTTAGTCGCTGTGTGCGTCTGAAACTGGGTGTTTACTCGATTTGACAGGGTCTGGTTGGGGGGCTAAGTTAGACAAGTTGCCCCGGAGCGACAGCCCAGTAGGGCCTGATGTCGGGTGCGTCCGATCCTTGAGAACTCAACAGCGTGCACAATGTCAAATGCCAAAAACCTCGTGGTTGTGGCCCGTTTCTAGCGGGGTGCAGCTAAGAGATTCCTTTGGAAATAATATTTAACAAGTCCTTGTCTTCGGATGAGGCAACTAAACAAAGCAAGTCAGTAATGATTTGTTCTTGTCAGTTTCAAACTTGCATCGTTTCAGCCTATTCCGGTTGTGGGGTGCACTAGATGGGCGTTCGGTTTGTATTTATATGGATCGGGTAGCTATTCAAACATTTACGGAGAGTTTGATCCTGGCTCAGGACGAACGCTGGCGGCGTGCTTAACACATGCAAGTCGAACGGTGAAGAGGAGCTTGCTTCTTGGATCAGTGGCGAACGGGTGAGTAACACGTGAGCAATCTGCCCTTGACTCTGGGATAACTGCGGGAAACTGTAGCTAATACCGGATATTACCTTGGAAGGCATCTTCTGGGGTGGAAAGAATTTTGGTCAAGGATGAGCTCGCGGCCTATCAGCTAGTTGGTGAGGTAATGGCTCACCAAGGCGACGACGGGTAGCCGGCCTGAGAGGGTGACCGGCCACACTGGGACTGAGACACGGCCCAGACTCCTACGGGAGGCAGCAGTGGGGAATATTGCACAATGGGCGCAAGCCTGATGCAGCAACGCCGCGTGAGGGACGACGGCCTTCGGGTTGTAAACCTCTTTTAGTAGGGAAGAAGTGACTGGGTTTTCCTGGAAGTGACGGTACCTGCAGAAAAAGCACCGGCTAACTACGTGCCAGCAGCCGCGGTAATACGTAGGGTGCAAGCGTTGTCCGGAATTATTGGGCGTAAAGAGCTCGTAGGCGGTTTGTTGCGTCTGCTGTGAAAACCCGAGGCTCAACCTCGGGCCTGCAGTGGGTACGGGCAGACTAGAGTGCGGTAGGGGAGATTGGAATTCCTGGTGTAGCGGTGGAATGCGCAGATATCAGGAGGAACACCAATGGCGAAGGCAGATCTCTGGGCCGTAACTGACGCTGAGGAGCGAAAGCATGGGGAGCGAACAGGATTAGATACCCTGGTAGTCCATGCCGTAAACGTTGGGAACTAGATGTGGGGACCATTCCACGGTCTCCGTGTCGCAGCTAACGCATTAAGTTCCCCGCCTGGGGAGTACGGCCGCAAGGCTAAAACTCAAAGGAATTGACGGGGGCCCGCACAAGCGGCGGAGCATGCGGATTAATTCGATGCAACGCGAAGAACCTTACCAAGGCTTGACATATACCGGAAACGGCTAGAAATAGTCGCCCCGCAAGGTCGGTATACAGGTGGTGCATGGTTGTCGTCAGCTCGTGTCGTGAGATGTTGGGTTAAGTCCCGCAACGAGCGCAACCCTCGTCCTATGTTGCCAGCACGTAATGGTGGGAACTCATGGGATACTGCCGGGGTCAACTCGGAGGAAGGTGGGGATGACGTCAAATCATCATGCCCCTTATGTCTTGGGCTTCACGCATGCTACAATGGCCGGTACAAAGGGCTGCGATACCGCAAGGTGGAGCGAATCCCAAAAAGCCGGTCTCAGTTCGGATTGAGGTCTGCAACTCGACCTCATGAAGTCGGAGTCGCTAGTAATCGCAGATCAGCAACGCTGCGGTGAATACGTTCCCGGGCCTTGTACACACCGCCCGTCAAGTCATGAAAGTCGGTAACACCCGAAGCCAGTGGCCGAACCCGTAAGGGACGGAGCTGTCGAAGGTGGGATTGGTGATTAGGACTAAGTCGTAACAAGGTAGCCGTACCGGAAGGTGCGGCTGGATCACCTCCTTTCTAAGGAGCACGTGTCATCCCGTCTGTATACAGCGGAATATGGTGACCAGTCATACCAAGACGAATGTTCTTGGATGGCGCTCATGGGTGGAACATTGACATTGATGCAAGAACGGCTAGTAAGCACTTGGTACGCTCCTTCGGGAGTTGGAACGGTGTTTGGTAGAGAGACTTGTATATGCACGCTGTTGGGTCCTGAGGGACCGGAACAATTTGGGACGTGATGTTCTGGGTTGATCTGATTCTTCTGGACTTTTTCCTGTTGGCATTACTTGCCGGTGGGAAGGGTACCGCCCGTACTTTGAGAACTACACAGTGGACGCGAGCATCTTAAATTTGCCGCAGTTATCTTTGGATGCTGCGGTCAATTACAAAGATCTAAGCACTGAATTTATTTAGTGCTGTGATCATTGGTCAATTTCGATCATCACTTTCGGGTGGTGATACTTAATCGATTCAAACTCATGTGATTTCAAATTTTTAAGAGCAAACGGTGAATGCCTTGGCATGTAGAGCCGAAGAAGGACGTAGTAATCTGCGATAAGCCTCGGGGAGTTGATAAACGAACTGTGATCCGAGGATGTCCGAATGGGGAAACCCCGCCAGGCCCGTGAGGTGACCTGGTGACTCCCGCCTGAATATATAGGGCGGGTAGAGGGAACGTGGGGAAGTGAAACATCTCAGTACCCACAGGAAGAGAAAACAACAGTGATTCCGTTAGTAGTGGCGAGCGAACCCGGATGAGGCTAAACCGATCATGTGTGATAGCCGGTAGGTGTTGCATGGTCGGGGTTGCGGGACTTTTCTGCCTATTCTACCGAATGGTAAGGGTTAGAACGTTGTATAGACGAACAGGATTGAAAGCCTGGTCATAGAGGGTGCGAACCCCGTAGTCGAAATGCAGCAATCGCCCGAGAAGTATCCCAAGTAGCACGGGGCCCGAGAAATCCCGTGTGAATCCGTCAGGACCACCTGATAAGCCTAAATACTCCTACATGACCGATAGTGAACAAGTACCGTGAGGGAAAGGTGAAAAGTACCCCGGGAGGGGAGTGAAATAGTACCTGAAACCGTTTGCTTACAAACCGTTGGAGCCAGCTTTGTTCTGGTGACAGCGTGCCTTTTGAAGAATGAGCCTGCGAGTTAGTGATATGTGGCGAGCTTAACCCGAGAGGGGAATGCGTAGCGAAAGCGAGTCTGAATAGGGCGATTCAGTCGCATGTCCTAGACCCGAAGCGAAGTGATCTATCCATGGCCAGGTTGAAGCGACGGTAAGACGTCGTGGAGGACCGAACCCACTTCAGTTGAAAATGGAGGGGATGAGCTGTGGATAGGGGTGAAAGGCCAATCAAACTTCGTGATAGCTGGTTCTCTCCGAAATGCATTTAGGTGCAGCGTTGCGTGTTTCTTGCCGGAGGTAGAGCTACTGGATGGCCGATGGGGCCTAAAAGCTTACTGACGTCAGCCAAACTCCGAATGCCGGTAAGTGAGAGCGCAGCAGTGAGACGGTGGGGGATAAGCTTCATCGTCGAGAGGGAAACAACCCAGACCACCAACTAAGGTCCCAAAGCGCGTGCTAAGTGGGAAAGGATGTGGAGTTGCACAGACAACCAGGAGGTTGGCTTAGAAGCAGCCACCCTTGAAAGAGTGCGTAATAGCTCACTGGTCAAGTGATTCCGCGCCGACAATGTAACGGGGCTCAAGCACGCCACCGAAGTTGTGGCATTGATATTTTTGGTTAGCCGCACCCTTGTGGTGTTGGTTCAGCCGTGTTGATGGGTAGGAGAGCGTCGTGTGGCCAGCGAAGCGGCGGTGTAAACCAGCCGTGGAGGCCACACGAGTGAGAATGCAGGCATGAGTAGCGAAAGACGGGTGAGAAACCCGTCCTCCGAAAGATCAAGGGTTCCAGGGCCAGGCTAATCCGCCCTGGGTAAGTCGGGACCTAAGGCGAGGCCGACAGGCGTAGTCGATGGACAACGGGTTGATATTCCCGTACTGACGAAAAACCGCCCAAGCTAATCCAGTAATGCTAAGCATCTGAATCCCCTAGATGGATCCCTTCGGGGTGAAGCGTGGGGCCTAGCGTGCGACCCTATGCTGGTGCGGTTAGCGTATTAACAGGTGTGACGCAGGAAGGTAGCTGAGCCGGGCGATGGTTGACCCGGTCTAAGGATGTAGGCCGAGAGATAGGCAAATCCGTCTCTCATATAAGGTTGAGACCCGATGGGTAGCCCGTAAGGGTGAAATCAGTGATCCTATGCTGCCAAGAAAAGCATCGACGCGAGGTTTTAGTCACCCGTACCCCAAACCGACTCAGGTGATCAGGTAGAGAATACTAAGGAGATCGAGAGAATCGTGGTTAAGGAACTCGGCAAAATGCCCCCGTAACTTCGGGAGAAGGGGGGCCTGAGGCGTGAACGGACTTGCTCCGGGAGCGTTCGAAGGCCGCAGAGACCAGTGGGAAGCGACTGTTTACTAAAAACACAGGTCCGTGCTAAGTCGCAAGACGATGTATACGGACTGACGCCTGCCCGGTGCTGGAAGGTTAAGAGGAACGGTTAGCCGTAAGGCGAAGCTGAGAATTTAAGCCCCAGTAAACGGCGGTGGTAACTATAACCATCCTAAGGTAGCGAAATTCCTTGTCGGGTAAGTTCCGACCTGCACGAATGGCGTAACGACTTCCCAGCTGTCTCAACCGCGAACTCGGCGAAATTGCATTACGAGTAAAGATGCTCGTTACGCGCAGCAGGACGGAAAGACCCCGTGACCTTTACTACAGCTTGGTATTGGTGTTCGGTGTGGCTTGTGTAGGATAGGTGGGAGACTGTGAAGCTTGGACGCTAGTTCAGGTGGAGTCATTGTTGAAATACCACTCTGGTCATATTGGATACCTAACTTCGAACCGTGATCCGGTTCAGGGACAGTGCCTGGTGGGTAGTTTAACTGGGGCGGTTGCCTCCTAAAAAGTAACGGAGGCGCCCAAAGGTTCCCTCAACCTGGTTGGTAATCAGGTGTCGAGTGTAAGTGCACAAGGGAGCTTGACTGTAAGACTGACAAGTCGAGCAGGGACGAAAGTCGGGACTAGTGATCCGGCAGTGGCTTGTGGAAGCGCTGTCGCTCAACGGATAAAAGGTACCTCGGGGATAACAGGCTGATCTTGCCCAAGAGTCCATATCGACGGCATGGTTTGGCACCTCGATGTCGGCTCGTCGCATCCTGGGGCTGGAGTAGGTCCCAAGGGTTGGGCTGTTCGCCCATTAAAGCGGTACGCGAGCTGGGTTTAGAACGTCGTGAGACAGTTCGGTCCCTATCCGCTGCGCGCGCAGGAAATTTGAGAAGATCTATCCCTAGTACGAGAGGACCGGGATGGACGAACCTCTGGTGTGTCAGTTGTTCCGCCAGGAGCACCGCTGATTAGCTACGTTCGGAACGGATAACCGCTGAAAGCATCTAAGCGGGAAGCCGGCTTCGAGATGAGATTTCCATCCCTTCGGGGGAGAGGCTCGCAGCTAGACTACTGCGTTGATAGGCCGGATGTGGAAGTGGGGACTAAAGACCCATGGAGCTGACCGGTACTAATAAGCCGATAATTTGATAACACTCAGTTTGAAGAAGCTGCTTTAGCGTCCACTATGTGGTTCTCGATGTACGGTCGAGAACAGCGCCTTCGTCATGAGGGCTCTATATAACTAAATAATATAGAATCGATTCATCGAAAGATGTTTCGGCGGCTATAGCGAGAGGGAAACGCCCGGTCACATTCCGAACCCGGAAGCTAAGACTCTCAGCGCCGATGGTACTGCAGGGGGGACCCTGTGGGAGAGTAGGACACCGCCGGACTTAACTTAGAAACA
>NZ_PJJO01000027.1 GCF_002929535.1 Cryobacterium sp. Y11 | reverse complement strand
GCGTGTCGATCAACGTGATCGCCTCCGACACACTCTGGGCCGACGTCGACCCCAATCGCATTCGGCAGGTATTCGACAACCTGCTGACCAATGCCATCAAATACAACCGGGTCGGCGGCACGGTGGTCGTGAGCGAAACCCGCACGGCCACCACGGTAACCTTCGCCGTAACTGACAGCGGATGCGGCATCGCTCCCGACGACTACGCACGGGTATTCGAGCCGTACTATCGCACCGAGTCGGCGCGGCTCTCGTCGCAAGACGGCTCAGGGCTGGGCCTGGGCATCAGCCGTGACCTTGCACGGCGCCACGGCGGCGACCTGCGCCTAGTCGAGTCATCGACGCGCGGCAGCAAGTTCGAATTGACCCTACCGCTCGCACTTTCTGATCACGAGGACGTGGTGACGCAGCCTGGTCACGAAAGTGAGCAAATTGTTGCATAAGCACCCGTGAAACAACATTGTTCCCGCTTTCACGTACTGGAACGGCTTAGGTAGAGTGAGCGGACAGAGCAAACCGGAGGGGGGTAGCGTGAACACTGATCGCATCGCAGTCGTCATCGAAGACGACGCTGATGTCGGCGAAGTGATCGCGGCGATCCTCATCCAGGCCGGCTTCACCGTGAAGCTCGCCAGCACAGGCGCTGAAGGTATCGAGCTCGTCCAAGTTCATGCGCCGACACTCACAACCCTCGACGTGAACATGCCCGGCATGGACGGCTTCGAAACCCTCAAACGCATACGCCACATCACCGCGAGCAGCATCATCATGATCTCGGCCTGCTTCGACGAGATCGACGTCGTACGCGGCCTCAACGCCGGCGCCGACGACTTCGTCGCCAAACCATTTCGCATCGGCGAACTGCGCGCCCGCATCGACGCAGTACTACGGCGAACGTCAACCGTGGCCGGACTCCACCCGGCCACATCGACCCCAACGCCGACGCCAACGCCGTTCGAAAACACGCCACAGCTCGAATCACGCAGATGGTTACACCACGACGGCCTACGCCTCGACAAGGCACAGCGCATAGTAGAAGTGGACGGAGCATCCGTTGTGCTCACCCGCAGTGAATTCGACCTGCTCGCACAACTGTTCCAGCCCACCAACCAAGTCCACAGCAAAACCAACCTGATCCACGAGATACGCAGCAACAAACACACGAGCGGACTCCTAACGCCCGCCGACAAGCGCTCCCTTGAGGTGCACGTAGCCAACCTGCGCAAAAAAATCGGACCCACCAACCGCATCGAAACAGTACACGGAGTCGGATACCGACTCGCCAATAACCCCCTCTAACCCGTACACGCCACGCAGAACATCCGCCAATACGCGAAAGTTCGAACCAGGCCGGAACGCGTCCGCGAACACCGCACGGTAAAGCAAGCCTGACTGCTCAGCTTCGACAACGCCCCCTACCAAGCATGGTCCCGGAATTGACCTTTATCGAGGGCATCAACACCGCGATCGCATCACAACAACTCGTCACCAACAGAGACAACCCAGAACCGATAACAACCCACAACGCCGTCACGGTGATGATGGAACTAGGCCGTTGTTCGGTGTGACTCACGCATCGACTGACACTTCTTCGGAGGTTGTCCTGAATCCGGGCGATCACTGTCCGAGATATCCGCAGCAGCTCACACCACGCCGTGCGCTTGGAGTTCTTCATCGAGCCGGCGACCACTATGTGCGCAGTGCACTTATTCGACATGACCACGAAAAAGGTGTTCGCTGAGCGGGTAGCGGCACCGACTTTTGAGAAAGCCATCGAAGGGTATCCCTGGGCTGCGGCGATCGACATGCTGGGCAACATCTGACCACAAGCAGGAAGCCAGCGCAGGGACCCGTTTTCAGCGTCGCAGCCTCGACGAGTCATTTTCACTCCGTGATCTGTTGGGTCTTCTACGTTGCCCGGGTGAGCTCTGGCCCGTCTCCTTGTGCGGGGAGGGGTGAGACCCGAACGATTTCGAGGGCTGCCGCGACGGGTAGCGCAGCCTGTACGGCTGCGTCGACGAGGTGTTGGTCGCCGGTCAGTTCGGGGTTCAGCCAGTCGTCCCACCAGTCCTTCGGGAGTGGAACGGGGTTTCGGTCGTGAATGTGGAGGAGCTCGTCAATGGCGCTTGAGGTGAGGATGGTGGCGGTGAGAGTCCAGAGGATCGAATCGTCGTCAGCTTTCGAATGATCCTTCCACCAGGAGTACAGGCCGGCGAAGGCCAGGCGCTCATCATCGGGGTGGTGGATGTAGAACGGGGTCTTCTTCTTCGTGGTGGAGTCGGTCTGCCACTCGTAGTAGCCCGTCGTCGGCACGAGGGCGCGGTGTGTTTTGATGGAGCCGCGCCATGTCGCCTTCTCGGTGATGCCTTCTGCCCTGGCATTGAATGTCGGGAACTTCGTTTTGAGCTCCTTCGACCAGGACGGAGTGAGGGACCACCGTGCCGGCTCCAGCCGGCGCACGGCTTCATCGCCGCCAGCGGCGGAGTGGATGACGGCAGGGACCGTTTGGGTGGGCTTGATGTTCCAGCTGGGGTGCCAGTCGTGGAAGTCTCCCCCGGCCGCGTCGAAGACGCTCACGAGTTCGCTGGTTGTATTTGAGACAACAAGTCTGCCGCACATGATGCGACGTTACAGCCAGTCGACCCCTGCTGCCCAGCCCCCATGCGATGCACTCCCTGATGGCGATCGCGGGCCGGCTAACGGAAGTTCTTCGTCGAGTCCGTCTCGTTGGGATGGCCAGTCGCGGCTTTCGTGATGACCACGCGTCCCGGTTTCTTTACCTTCGCATTGGGCTCGTCAACGGCATACCAAAGCCGAACCCGTCCGCGACTTTGTACTGCCACTGCGGCAAGGTCACCCCATCGACTAGGACCGTTGAGAGATCTCCTCGGAGTTGGTAGCACCGATCCGGATCGTACTGCCCAGGATGAGCGGTGAGATAGTCATGAGCATCGGCGAGGGCATTCTTCGCGGACGCCTTCAGATCAGTCCACCCACGTTCGGCTGCGGTGTTGCCGAAGAAGATCTCGTACTCGGTGCCCTTGACCGGTCGCGGAACCGAAAACGCCGCGCTTCCCCGCCATCTACGGGCGATTAACGCGGACAGGGGCGGCCGGCAGCTCGACGGGCTCGACAGGTCTCATACCCATCGCATAAGCCACGGCCGTTTCCTTCCACTCCTGCTGCGCACGCAGCAGCCGCTCAAACGTGCCCAGCTCACTGGCGGCATAGACAAGCTGCTCAATCTCGGCAGCGTACGCGCGCAACTCCCCCGGAGTGAACTCCCCCGTCCACGCGAAAAGATCAGTCAGCGCAGCTGCCATGTCGCCCTTATTCCGGCCGATCGCGCGGATCAGACGGCTCGACAGCGCAACACCCTTCTCGAGGACGTCGAGATCGTGACCACGAAGAATCACGAGATCGTCACCATCACGGCGCGTAATCCGAACCTGGCCCTCGTCAATGTGCGCCAGAACCTCTTTGGGCTTTCGCAGAAGGTCGGTGAACGTCGCAGTCCTCATACCCAGACACTACATCAGATAAACATCTGATTTGTTGTGTGCTCCGACGATTGAGAACCGCCCCTGGCCGGGAGAGAGGACGGCCAGGGGCGTTGACTGTGCGGCGCAGGATCCTGCGCCGGGTCTCGCGCTGGGCTTACGCGTCGAGGGCTCTGCTCTGTGCCAAGGCGGCGATACGGTCGGGCCGGAACCCGGCCCAGTGGTTGTGCTCGTCGACGACCACGATCGGCGCCGAACTGTAGCCCAGGTCTTCAGAAACATACTCGAGAGCTGCTGCGTTCTCGGTCACGTCGACGACTGTGTAGGTCACACCTGCTTTGTCGAGTGCTCGGTAGGTCATCGTGC
>NZ_PJJO01000025.1 GCF_002929535.1 Cryobacterium sp. Y11 | reverse complement strand
TGTTGTCCGTCGCGTTATTTGACGATGGCGGCGTCATCGTCGGTGACGATGCCTGGATCTGAAAAAGCCCCGCCGGCGAATCCGGCGGGGCTTTCATCGTCTGGGTGACGTGGTGGTCGTCACTCGTGACGTGGGTTTACTCGCTGTTTTCGGTGATCGCTGATTGCGCCGCGGCCAGGTCGACGATCGCTTTGTCGGCGGCGTAGGTCGCGATCAAAGCGGCGACGGCGAGGTTGTTCACCGCCCGCGGATAGCCGCGCGAGGCGAGGTGGATGGCGTGGATCGCGTCGTCGGAGAAGAGCGGGTCGGACCGGCCAGCGAACTTGAGGTGTTGCCTGACATAGTCGGTCGTGTCCCCGGCGCTCATCCCGGTGATTGTGTAGCGGGTGGAGATGCGTTGATCCAACGCCGAGAGAACCGCAAGCTTGAGCCGGCGCCGCAACGTCTGCTGGCCGATGAGAAGCATCGCGAAGTGCGAACCCGTATCCATCTCGCTGTTGGTGAGCATGCGGAGCGCTTCCAAATCGGTGTTGGTCAGCAAATGGGCTTCATCAATGACGACGACGGGTAGTCGGGCGCGTTCGTCGAGTTCCCCCGCGAGCAGCGTCGCGGTTTGCGAGGCGAGCACTCCGGAGAAAAACGCGGGAGTCCCGCCGAGCGCGGTGACGATGCGGGTATGGATTCCTCGCATTGTGATCGTCGGATCGGGGATGTAGATGACCTGGTGCCGGGACGGTTCCAGCCCGGCGAGAGCAGCACGAACGGCGACGGTTTTCCCCGCGCCGACTTCCCCACTGATCACGCCCAGCTGACGCTGACTGATGCACCAATCAATACGAGCCATCGCTTCCCGATGCGACGGATGCGGGTGCAGGGCTTGCGGCGGAATATCGCGGGCGAAGGGCATGCGGGTGAAACCGTAATGCGATTGCAGGGTGTCAATACTCATCGGATGCCCTCCGACACGGTCGGCACAAAGACGACCACGGGACGTTTTGAGGTGGACGCTTTATCGAAGCTGATCGGCGCACCGGCCATCGTGCCTTTGTGCCGGGCCTCGACCAGGCGCAGGTAGTCAATGCCAGACGCGGCGTTCTTCGCGCCAGTTTCGGCCTCATCAGCAGCTGCGGTAGCGGCCTTCTTATGCACGTGCCGGCGGATTTCGACTAGCACCGCGATGCCGGCCGGAACGCCGTTGCCAGCCGAGACGGTGATCAGCCCGGCCAAGTCGAAGGGGTCATAAACCAGCTCCACCTTCTTGCCGACGAGGAGCTGATCAACTTGGTAGATGTTCGACTCCAACGACACCGTCGCGGACTTCGTCACCCGGCGGATCGCCGACCAACGGAATGCTTCCGCGATCTCCTCCCGCGATTTCCGCACCGGCCGGCGGGTCGCCCAACTCGCCTCCCAACGCGCCAGTGGGCTCTGCCCTGTCGTGGAGTGCACGGCCTGGTGATAGACCATCTCGACCCAGGAGCTGAACAGCGCATTCAACTCATCCAATGACGTCACCATGCTGCCCACCCCCGCATCAACCACACCGGTCGCAGTGTCGACGGTGGTGATTTCGGTGAGGAACTGGGAGTTGACGGTGTTGAAGAACCGTTCAATCTTCCCGCGGCCCTGTGGCCGATACGGCTTGGAATGCGTCAACCTGATTCCGAGACGCGCGCAGGTGCGAGAGAGCGACGCGTCAACAAATGCGCTTCCGTTGTCGACATAGATTGTGCCGGGAAGGCCACGCGCTTCCAGCGCTGGGCGGAGGGCTGCGGTGAGGCGGACGGAGTCTTCGGCGTAGGCCCACCGGGCCGCCGTCACGAGGCGAGTGTGGTCATCGAGAAACGCGAACAGATACGTTTTCCGCCCATTGACCCGCGGTCCGTGCAGCCCGTCACCCACCCACATTTCGTTGGGATAATCCGCCTCGAACCGGCCGAACACGTCCCGCACTCCGGTGGGAAGTTCCAGCGTGCGGAAGTGCCGCAGCAGCGTCGACTCGCTGGGGGCGTCGCCGAGGGTGTCGATCATGATGCGGCGCACCTGCGCTGACGTGCGGGCGGGACGCTCGCGTTTCAGCGTCGCCGCCAACGACAAGATCTGCGCCGGCGTGACGGCGCCCTGCACGCGGCCGCGGGGCTTCAACGCGTCGAATCCACCGCGCCGCCACGCCCGAATCCACCGATCGATGGTGTCTTTGGAGACCGTCACCGTGCCGCCAAACGGCCCCGGATGCACCATCGCCGCGAGGTCCCACACCATCGGACCGCGCTGACGCGTCGTGATGGCAGCATCAGCCGCGGCGCGGATGAGTTGGTAACGAAACAAGGCGATCTTCTCCATTCGATCCCGGCGCACTGCCGATTCCGACGGCGATCCAGCCGGCACGAGAAGCGACACGGCAGGGCTCACCGGGGAAACCCGGGACGCCACCGGTGGCACGATCGGCGGGAGGGTCGGCGGGGTTGCGGGCATTAGGGGTCCTCTCAAACAGTGAACACGCCCGTCACAGGGATATGGCAGGCACTCCTGCCACCATTCCCGCCGACCACGGCCTGACGTAAGGGCCTGTTGGTGTTGGGACCCGCAGCCCACCAACTCGAGCAAAACAAGCGACCATGCGTTGTGGCGATGCCGGCCTGGATCCACGTCACCATGACGGTCGCGGCAAACCGACGAGCCAGCCCCTCGGCATATGCCATCAACACCGACAACGCCTCCCCACCAGCGGTGCCGGCCGGTTGGGGCCAGAGCACGACAGCGTCGGGCGCGTCCCGCACCAACAGCCTCGTGAACTCAACGCCGATGAGAGAAGCTGAAGCTCCGAACGCGCGCAACCAGCCACGAACCGTCGAAGCCGGCCTGCCACAACCTGCAGCGATCCTCCGGTGGCCCCAACCCAACGCGATCTTCGTCTCGATCGCCGCCGCAATGACCGCGGCCGTATCCGCCCGACGTGCGGCCAACCGCACCTCGAGGAGCACATGCGTGCCCTGGCATGCCGAACACCGCGACCGGCGTGGCCGACACACCCGAACCACCCAATCCGTGCCGAGACCAACACGGATCACACGCACCCTCGCCCACCCCCACGGGCGCAAACGACCACCGCAATCGGGACACGCCACGCGCCCGACCCGCAGGTCCAACTCGACAACGACAGAATCATGACTTACCGTGAGCATCAGCGCGGCCTTACGCGTTAGAACGGCCCGGCGTGATCCTTCAAGATTGCACGCCGGGCCATTTGTCTATCCGGACGTCGTCAGCTTGACGCCGCCGACGACCAGACACCAAATCCGACCGCGCTAAAACCCATCGTCACCGGGGAAGACGCCCACATCGTCACCCCGCGAGACGTTCAACA
>NZ_PJJO01000024.1 GCF_002929535.1 Cryobacterium sp. Y11 | reverse complement strand
CGGCCTAATCATCTATCGTATCGCGCGCATGAAGTCTTTTGCGGATGACCAAGCCTTTGCCGACTCCGAGCTGTCGTTGGAAGACTCGAAAAACCTTAAACGATCCACCATCAACAACTAGTCCAGATAGAGTCACCCGTCGCAGAACCTGCACGGCTGAATCCTGGTCGTGCAGTCCCAATGTGGAGTGACTGCTTCCCGCAAGATGTACCGCGATGTCATTTTCGGACGGCAGACCGAACGAAGGTGTTCATTCGTGAGAAGTAGGTGCTCGTATTGTCGCCTTCAGACGCAGATCAAATTGGACCCCGCCCAGAACGCAGAGACTGCCGCACTCCGATACGTGCTGAAATATGCCGGCTATAACGCCACCACTATTCGTCTCTACCACGGTCGCCGGTAACCCATCCAACCAGCGGCCGGTGCAACACCCACCGGATCTCCTAATCATTCAATTCAAACCGTGCCATTGCAGTTATTCAAATGCACTCGGAGGGAAAACAGGAATATGCAAATTGGGATGACGAAGTCATAAAACGGTCTTTAGAGAACTCCTTTCACCTTTCAATGGCGGGTGACCCCGCACCAAGGGCACAAGCCACATATCCCAGGAAACGCAGTGTGTTGTGGGTTCAATAGAATACGGCAATAGAATAGTCGAATTTGACGATCGGATTCTGGCGCACATTCAAATCGTGATTGTCCGCAAGCTTCGCCGGGGCGAAAGTTTCCTGCTGTCCTGGAAAGATGCCTCTGAGACAGGACATGGTCGAAGTTCAATATGGGTGCACCCCGCCATACCCCTCTACTTCAAATTCCATGGCGGTCGCTCGCCCAGCGTGAACCCGGTATGGTTGGCGGAACTCACCCTCTCCGCCGACAGCTCTTTCGGGATGCTCATTACGTCAGAGAAAACATCGCCCTAAATTACGCGGCAAACGAACTCACTGGAGTGTTGACATGCGCTATGTCAGCACCGCGATGGTCTCCGCCATCCGACGGCAACGAACGCGCGAGCAGCAGCCAACAGCATCGACACACAACAACCATTCGAAACTTCTGGCAGTCTCGCGACCTGTTAGCTACGAGGAGTCTCGTCACTACGACGTCGGCACGTCCCGGTGTCATGTTCCCCATACTCGTCTGCACAACGAACGCTAAGACTGTGATGTCCCCGGCGCGTTGGATCGCACGGTAGACCGTGGACCTCGCCACGCTGAAGAGTTCAGCGATCTGCGCGGTGGTGCGTTCGCCTCACCGGTGGACCTCGACTCGGTGCTCCTGCTGGGCCTGGAATGGCTCGGGCTACGTGACCGCCACCAGCGACATTTGTGCCCGCACCATCGCCACCCATGACCCCTCGGGCGAGCGGCAGACGCGCTCAACATCAATGGGTCAATCGTGTCCGGTTCGACGCGGATGACCGGAATTGGAGGTGGACGAAATGAAGCTGATGAGTAAGCACCTCTCGCCCGCCGCAATTGTTGTCGGTAGGCCAGCCACCATCGACGGCATCAGCAGCCGAACGCATTCGCGAAACATCGAAAAAGACCCACTTGAACTAGCCGCCTAAACTCCCACTGGCCTCATCCACCTTGACCAACTCCGAGACGTTGGAAGACTTCAACCGCATCACAAGTGAAATCGAGAATGGACTGGGACAGTAATCATGGGTAAATTTATTTACGGAACCCCGTCAAGTTCCATCGAGTGCGATGATCGGGTACTCGCCCACCTCAAGGTCGTCGTTCTCGCCAAGATGAGCCGCGGAGAAAGTTCTACGTTTTCCTGGGAATACTCGGCGGCAGCAGGAAGCGGTCACAGTTCCATCTGGATCCATCCGACAATCCCGCTTCAATTCGACTTCTTCGGCAGCAAGGAGCCCCGCCTTAACCGTGCCTGGGTCGAAGAACTCGTACACCTATCAAACACACCAGCGGGACTGCGGGTGACGCCGCAACCAACCGAGTCCGAAGCGCCCTTAGGCCCCTGATACACGCCTGACCACATCGCATCAGCGCCCACGCGTGTAGTTGCTTCTACGCAGTTCGCACCCGTCATCCTTCCAACGCCCACGACCCTCACGCCCTGTTGCACGGAGCTTTCGGCGGGTACGGCATATCTTCAGATGCGCCGCCGGTTACGTGGTCGCCGCGAGGTGTATAGTGCCGGCCAACAGTCACGACTACCTAACCCGGTTCATGCTGCGAGCGGAAACGTCACTTTTCGTGTCGAGCAGCGCAAGTGCGGGACTAATCCGTTTGAGATTATGCGGTCGTTTCAAAGTTGAAACTATAGTCGTCCTCAAACGCGGACGTAGAGTCGGGCTGATGATCCAGGGGAAGACCAAAAGATACAGTCCCGGAGCGCGCCAGCCGCTGCTTCATGTATGACACGATGTCACGATTATCGAGTTCGGGTCTGTCGGTATGTGAGGTTTCCGCCATAATAGGGGCGCCCTGACTCAACAACAGCAGAGCCTGCACCTCGTCTCCGCCGGCATCATAAGCCATCAACCGAACAGTGTCTGCTCCCCCAGAACGGGCCAGCGTCGCCGCGTATTCAATGACAAGTTCCGCTACCTCATCCCCCACCAGCAAGCTCTTGCCGACGAACGTCAAATTCATCATGCGAAAACCGTAGCACCGAAAAGTAACCGCTTAAGTGCTTCCATTTCAGCGCACGATGACACCCGGAATTTCCCTCCGCAGCGCACCTGTCCGACCCAAGACCTGCCTCTCAGCGATGACAGGACATAAAACAGGGGTTGCGTCCCTGCGAGTGGATGCTCCTATTGATGTCAAGCGGCCTTTGGGGTGGGATTCGATTGTCGGGATTGGTCGTCGAGCCAGGCGCTGAAGGTGGTTTCCAGGTCAGTGTCAGCGCGTTGCCCTATCTCGAGTCGACGTAAGCGCTGGTAGGGGACGTTGAGCTGTTTGGCCGCGTCAGTGAGGACGATGCCGAGGGTTTGGCGGCGTTGCCGCAGCCGCGGTCCAATGGGCAGAGGGACAGCGGGATTTTGGGTGAGCAATGCGAATATTTCGTTGGCGACGTGGCGTTTGAGGCAGCGGACGATGTCGCGGTCGGAAAGGCCTTCAGTGGTGCGTCGGGCGATATAGGCCATAGTCCGAGGTTCCTTGTGGCGTTTGCGTAGCAGGACAATACGGTGCAGGGCCGCGTTAGCTTGCCGGTCACCACCGCGCGCGAGACGGAAACGCTGCCGCTTTCCCGAAGATGCCGGAATGGGTGCGACGCCGCAGAGAGATGGATTCAACAAAACTCAAAAACTTTGGAAACTCCTCGAATTTTGTCCACTGGTTGTAAGCGACGGTAACGGGAACGTTGACG
>NZ_PJJO01000023.1 GCF_002929535.1 Cryobacterium sp. Y11 | reverse complement strand
CGGCCGGTTAGCACCAGTTCCCTACACCCATTACTGAGCTTCCAGGTCTGACCTATTGAACCCGTGTTCTGCGGGGGGCCTTATCCCACCAAGTGGGTGAGAAACCTGATCTTGGAGAAGGTTTCCCGCTTAGATGCTTTCAGCGGTTATCCTGACCGAACGTGGCTATCCAGCGGTGCCCCTGGCGGGACAACTGGTGCACCAGAGGTTCGTCCGTCCCGGTCCTCTCGTACTAGGGACAGGTTTCCTCAAGTTTCTGACGCGCGCGGCGGATAGAGACCGAACTGTCTCACGACGTTCTAAACCCAGCTCGCGTGCCGCTTTAATGGGCGAACAGCCCAACCCTTGGGACCTGCTCCAGCCCCAGGATGCGACGAGCCGACATCGAGGTGCCAAACCATCCCGTCGATATGGACTCTTGGGGAAGATCAGCCTGTTATCCCCGGGGTACCTTTTATCCGTTGAGCGACACCCCTTCCACTCGGGGGTGCCGGATCACTAATCCCGACTTTCGTCCCTGCTTGACTTGTAAGTCTCGCAGTCAAGCTCCCTTGTGCATTTACACTCGCCACCTGATTGCCGTCCAGGTTGAGGGAACCTTTGGGCGCCTCCGTTACATTTTAGGAGGCAACCGCCCCAGTTAAACTACCCGCCAGGCACTGTCCCTAAACCCGATTCAGGGTTCGAGGTTAGATGCCCAATACGATCAGAGTGGTATTTCAACAACGACTCCGCCCCAACTGGCGTCGAGGTTTCACAGTCTCCCACCTATCCTACACAAACCGTACCGAACATCAATACCAAGTTGTAGTGAAGGTCCCGGGGTCTTTTCGTCCTGCCGCGCGTAACGAGCATCTTTACTCGTAGTGCAATTTCGCCGAGTCTATGGTTGAGACAGTTGAGAAGTCGTTACGCCATTCGTGCAGGTCGGAACTTACCCGACAAGGAATTTCGCTACCTTAGGATGGTTATAGTTACCACCGCCGTTTACTGGGGCTTAAATTCTCCGCTTCACCCTTGCGGGTTAACGGGTCCTCTTAACCTTCCAGCACCGGGCAGGCGTCAGTCCGTATACATCGTCTTGCGACTTCGCACGGACCTGTGTTTTTAGTAAACAGTCGCTCCTCACTGGTTTCTGCGACCGGATCCCGCTCCCACCGCAAGGGTGTTCACGATATTCCGGTCCCCCTTCTCCCGAAGTTACGGGGGCATTTTGCCGAGTTCCTTAACCATAGTTATCTCGTACGCCTTGGTATGCTCTACCTGACCACCTGTGTCGGTTTGGGGTACGGGCCGTGTGTGTGCTCGCTAGAGGCTTTTCTTGGCAGCAGAGGATCACCGAATTCGCCTCAACCGGCTATGCGTCACCTCTCAGGATTAGTGAGCGACGGATTTGCCTATCGCTCTCCCTACCGGCTTGCCCCAGTGTTACCACTGACTGGTACGGCTACCTTCCTGCGTCACCCCTTCGCTTGACTACTACCAGCGAAGTTCCCACGCAGCCCCAGAACTCCACACCCCCGAAGGGGAGTGATCGATCCGGTTTTGGGTGGTTAGTACCGCTGATTCGTCACGGGCGCCCACACACGGGTACGGGAATATCAACCCGTTGTCCATCGACTACGCCTGTCGGCCTCGCCTTAGGTCCCGACTCACCCTGGGCGGACTGGCCTGGCCCAGGAACCCTTGGTCTTTCGGCGGGCAAGGTTCTCACTTGCCTTGTCGCTACTCATGCCTGCATTCTCACTCCCCCACCCTCCACCACCGGTCACCCGGTGGCTTCGCTGAATGAGGGACGCTCCCCTACCCACACCCACCACAAGGTGGATGTGCCGCGGCTTCGGCGGTGTGCTTGAGCCCCGCTACATTATCGGCGCACAATCACTTGACCAGTGAGCTATTACGCACTCTTTCAAGGGTGGCTGCTTCTAAGCCAACCTCCTGGTTGTCTTTGCGACTGCACATCCTTTCCCACTTAGCACACGCTTGGGGGCCTTAGCCGGCGATCTGGGCTGTTTCCCTTTCGACGTACGGAGCTTATCCCCCGCCGTCTCACTGCCACGCTTTACACCACGGCATTCGGAGTTTGGCTGACGTCAGTAACCTAGTAGGGCCCATCGGCCATCCAGTAGCTCTACCTCCGCGGTGAACCACGCAACGCTGCACCTAAATGCATTTCGGGGAGAACCAGCTATCACGGAGTTTGATTGGCCTTTCACCCCTACCCACAGCTCATCCCCTCAGTCTTCAACCTAAGTGGGTTCGGGCCTCCACGCGGTCTTACCCGCGCTTCACCCTGGCCATGGGTAGATCACTCCGCTTCGGGTCCAGAACACGCCACTATTCACACGCGCGTATGCGCGTGTGGGTCGCCCTATTCAGACTCGCTTTCGCTGCGGCTACCCCACACGGGTTAACCTTGCGACATGTCCCTGACTCGCAGGCTCATTCTTCAAAAGGCACGCCATCACCACCCTCCTCCGGAGAGGAAAAGGAGGCTCTGACGGATTGTAGGCACACGGTTTCAGGTACTCTTTCACTCCCCTCCCGGGGTACTTTTCACCATTCCCTCACGGTACTAATCCGCTATCGGTCATCGAGGAGTATTTAGGCTTACCGGGTGGTCCCGGCGGATTCACAGCGGATTCCACGGGCCCGCTGCTACTCGGGAATTGATACTAGGCAGGTGCCGGGTTTTCGCGTACCGGGCTCTCACCGTCTACGGCAGACCATCCCAGGCCACTTCCGCTAACCACGACACTTTCTGACTGCCTCTCAGCCGGGTAGCGCTGAGACATATCCTCCCACAACCCCGCACACACAACCCCTACCCGGTTACCCATGCGTGCGGTTTAGCCTGTTCCGCGTTCGCTCGCCACTACTTGCGGAATCACAATTGTTTTCTCCTCCTACGGGTACTGAGATGTTTCACTTCCCCGCGTTCCCTCCCGCACCCTATATATTCAGATGCGGGTAGCACGACATCACTCGTGCTGGGTTTCCCCATTCGGAAATCCTCGGATCCACGCTCGGTTGACAGCTCCCCGAGGCATATCGCAGCCTCCCACGTCCTTCATCGGCTCTCGATGCCAAGGCATCCACCATGCG
>NZ_PJJO01000022.1 GCF_002929535.1 Cryobacterium sp. Y11 | reverse complement strand
CGGTCGTACTACGGGTACAGCACCGGTGGCACGGACCTGAGCGTGAAGATTCAGACCGGCTATAGCGATTTCACCCGGATGAATCACCGCGAACCGAACGTCACGGAGCGGCGGGTCATTCGCGCTCGGGAGGGCGCACAGGCTTTTCATGAGGCGAAAGGCCGGCAGCCGGCCGACAAAGAAGAACTCGCCCGATACATCACTGCTGCGACGCGTCCGACGCAGCAAGCCGTCGCCGGATTCGACCTTGTGTTTTCGCCAGCGAAGAGCGTGTCGGTGCTCTGGGGTTTGGGTGATAACGAGACTCGGAAGGTGATCGAGAAGGCGCAGGATGCCGCGATTGCTGACACGGTGCTGTACCTAGAGCGTGAGGCGATCGCCACCCGTGCTGGGACGAATGGGGTCGCGCAGATCGACGTGGAGGGTGGCCTGATCGCGACGCGTTTCCGACACTACGATTCCCGCAACGGCGACCCTCAGCTGCACGACCACCTGGTCGTGGCGAACAAGGTCACGGGAGTGGACGGTAAATGGCGCACCATCGATTCCAAGCTGCTGCATCGCCAGGGTGTTGCCGCGTCTGAGTTCTACAATCAGCGCGTCATGGACAACGTCACGGACGCTCTCGGCCTGACGACGGAGCTGCGCGAGGTCGCTCCGGGTAAGCGTCCCGTGGTGGAGATCGCCGGCATCGACGAGCGCCTGACCGCCCAGTTCTCCACCCGCTCGGCCGATATTAAGAAGGCCGTTCGGAAACTGGAAAAGGACTACCGAGACACTCATGGTCGTAGCCCCGACGCGGCTGCCCGCATCAAACTCGCCGATCAGGCCACCCTCGAAACACGCCCCGCGAAAGCGCACGCCCGATCACTCTCCGCGCTGCGCGCACAGTGGACTGCGGCCGCGTCGGAGCGTGTCGGCGCGCGCACCGTGGCCGGTCTGTTGGAGAGCGCCCGCGCGGCCGCGGCACAGTCTCACGGCCGAGAGCCGCACCTGGTTGATGTGGACCAGGCTGCTCGTGAGGTGGTGGCGACGGTGTCGGAGCATCATGCGGTGTGGGGGCCGCACATGATCGAGGCGGAGGCCCGACGTTGGGTGCAGAAGGACAGCCGTTACGGTCAGGTTGCTGAGGGAACCGTGGAGTTGATCACTCGTCGGGCGTTGGAGACGGATTCCATCGCGGTGACTCCGCCGGCGCCGCACGGTTCGTTCCAACCGTTGACCCGGCGTGATGGGTCAAGTATTTACGATCACAAGGGCCGGATGCTGTTCACGTCCGCCGGTCTTCTGGCTGCCGAGGACGCCCTCCTGGCCGCGGGCCGTATCCGGTCGTTATCGCCGGTGTCGGCGGCGGAGTTTGACCGGACTGCGGCGGCGCACCGCGGTCCGTTGGACGCGGGCCAGCGCGCCCTCGCGCGTGAGTTCACGACATCCGGCACCCTACTGATCGTGGGGACGGGCCCGGCAGGGGCCGGGAAGACGACGGCTCTCGCGTTGGCGGCACGCGCGACCGAGGAAGCTGGCGGGCGCCTGATCGGCTTGGCCCCGTCGGCGACGGCCGCTGCGGTCTTCGGCGAGACGGTGAATGTCCCCGCGGTGACGATTCACTCCTTCGTCCGGGCGTATGAGACGCACGGAGATGTGGCACCTGGCAGCGGCCACCCGGACGAGTTGGTGTTGCGCCCGGGAGACATCGTCGTGGTCGACGAGGCGGGGATGGCCGGGACGATGAACCTCGCGAAAGTGACAGGTATTGCCGAGCGTCATGGCGCTCATGTGCGCCTGATCGGGGACGACCGGCAGTTGGCCGCTGTTGAATCGGGCGGCGCGCTGCGCCTGCTCGAGCGTGAGCTGGGGTCGATCAAGCTGGAAGAAATTCACCGCTTCACGTCCCCCGAGGAGGGTGAGGCGTCACGGATGCTGCGTGACCCGGCGACGGTGGGCGACCCGTTCCGCTGGTATGTCGACAACGCGAGGGTGACCGGCGGGGGCATTGACCGGATGACCGGTGATGTGTTCGCGGCGTGGCAGCACGATGACGAGGCCGGCACGAACGCCATCATGCTCGCACCGCACAACGTCACTGTTGCTGACCTCAATAGTCGGGCTCAGGCCTACCGGATGAGTGCCGGCATCGTGCGTGGCAGCACGTCGTCGCCGCTGCGCGACGGTCTGGCCGCGTATCGGGGCGACCGGATCGTGACCCGCGTCAACGACGCCACCCTCCGCACCGGCCGCGGCACCGACCGCGTCAAGAACGGTGACGTGTGGACGGTCGACAAAGTCCAGTCGGACGGTGCTTTAAGCGTCACGCACGCAGGTCACGGCGGCCGGATCACCCTGCCGGCTGTGTATGTGGCGACGTCGGTGGAGCTGGGTTATGCGTCGACCATTCACCGGGCGCAGGGCATGACCGCCGACACCGCCCATGTCCTGGCGGATGCGTCGACGTCGCGGGAGTTGATCTATGTGGGTGTGACTCGCGGTAAAGAAGCGAATTTCCTTTACGTCGAGATCGAGGAGGCCCAGCCGATGAGTGACGTCCTGGCCACTATCGCGGGGCACAGTGATGGGATGCTGTCCGCGCACGAGAGTATCCGGGCCGAGCAGGCCCGCGTCGACGACCTCGCAACACTCATTGACCAGTACGGGGACGTTGCTGAGCGGGCGAACACGGTTCGATTCAACCAACTTGTCCACGAGGTCCTCGACGAGAGTGACGCCCGGAACCTGACCGGCTCCGACAGTTGGGGCGCCGTTACGGCGGCCCTTGTCCGCGCCGAGACCCACGGTCTCGACCCGGCGACCGTGCTGGGTGAGTCGTGGAATGAACGAGATCTCGGGGACGCCGACGACGTTGGCGCGGTCATGTCGTTCCGGATGGAGCGCCGCATCGAATTCGCACCCACCCAGCAGGGCGAGACGCACGTCACGGCCGTGCCGGCGTGGATCGCTGATCGTAGTGCCCTGGACGCTGCAGGGACCGACCCGGCGTGGCGGGAGCATCTCGCCGAACGGTATGAGTATTTGGCGATCCG
>NZ_PJJO01000019.1 GCF_002929535.1 Cryobacterium sp. Y11 | reverse complement strand
GCACGATGACCTACCGAGCACTCGACAAAGCAGGTGTGACCTACACAGTCGTCGACGTGACCGAGAACGCAGCAGCTCTCGAGTACGTCTCTGACGATCTCGGCTATAGCTCAGCTCCCATCGTCGTCGTAGACGACCACAACCACTGGGCTGGCTTCCGACGCGATCGCATCATTGCTCTGGCACAGGGCGGGGCCCTCGAGGGGTAGACCCGTCACGATTCCCGCGCAGGAAGGCTCTTGCGCTTTACCATCAAGGCTTCTGGGTGTTTTCTCTTCCGGCGGGGCGTCTCTGTATTACGGCACGAGAAATTTGCTATGCGGAAACGTTGGTGCCGGGCCAGACTGAGGGATATGGATTTAGACAGCGGAGAAGTGATGAGTCACGGCACAGCCGAGGATGTTCTGTTCTGTTTCGTCGCAGGGCAGTTCTTCACCAATACCGGAGCCGTTCCCCTTGCGGTTGTGCTTGGAGATGTGACGAATTCCGTGCCGGTCTCGGACGCTCACGTTGACGCGGTCAAAGTCGCCCATTTCGTCTGTGCTCCGCCCGACCAAATGATTGACGTCGGGGTCCTGTGAGCGGGCCGGCGTGCCCCTCATGCGGCACCGAGATGAACGTCGAGGTCATGAGTACTAAGAATGGTCTCAGAGGTTGTGAGCGTTGCCCCCAGTGTGATTTCGTTTCTTTGCTACCAGACCTGTTCGCAACGTAAATCCGCGGTAACAAGCTGGTGCCGAGCCACATCACTCACGCTCCGCCCTGCCCAGTCGTATTGTCATTTTTCGAAGTCGTCTCCACAACGACCCCGGTGGTTTCGGGGTTGTTCAGGCGAGTGTGAATGCCAGATTTCCGCAGACAAATTTCAGCCCGTCGAGCCCGCGCACCTCGATGCGACTTCACTTACACCGATCAGGCAGACATGGGCAGAACGCAGCGGCGTCGGAGAACCCATCACGGTGGCGACCGAGCCGATTTCCATTCTCGTCTGGGTGAGATAACCGAAGATCGGCACCCACGTCGACGGGCATGCTCTTGCATGGATGCGCCGAGCTGTTTACGTTGAATGGCAGAGCAGGGGAGTGCATCGCATCTGGGTCTGGGCATCGGCGGTCGACCGGCTGTAAGGCCACATCATGTGCGGCAGGCTCGTGGTCTCGAATACAACTGACGAACTCTTCAGCGTCTGTGATGCAGCTGGGGGAGACTTCCAGGACTGGCACCCCAGTTGGAACATCAAGCTGACCCAGACGGTACCCGTCGTCCTTCATTCCGCCACACGCTACGAGGAAGCCGTGCGACGGCTTGAGCTGGCACGGTGGTCCCGCACTCCGTCCTGGTCGCAGGAGCTCACGACCAAATTTCCTACCTTCAACGCTCGGTCAGAAGGCATCACCGAGAAAGCGACGTGGCGCGGCCCTGTCACAACGCACCGTGCCCTCGTGCCAGTGTCTGGTTAGTACGAGTGGAAGACCGCCCCCGTCACGAAGAAGAAAATCCCGTTCTATATCCACAGCTCCAACGGTGAGCTCCTTGCTTTGGCTGGTCTGTACTCGTGGTCGAAGGACCACTCGAAAGCTGACGATGACCCGACCCTGTGGGCGCTCACCGCCGAGATCCTGACCTCAAGCGCCGTCGACTAGCTCCTGCACATCCACGACCGGAACCCCGTCCCACTACCGCGGGACTGGTGGGATGACTGGCTGAACCCCGAACTGGTCGGCGATCGACACTTCGTCGACGCAGCCATACAGGCTGCATTCCCTGTCGCGGCCGCGCTCATCGTTGTCGAGGTCGTTCCCCTCCCGTCGAAGGGGGATGGTCCGAGTCAAACCTCGGCAGCGTAGACGACTCAGAGGGGTAAAGCGCTGAATGATGGTTGTAGTGCCGTTCTGCAGCTTCATGGCGGGCTCACCCGTTACTGATTGCTTTCAATAGCATCTCGACCACTCTTCCGACGGTGCCCGATGTACCGAGCGCCGTGCAGTGTCGCGTCGGAGGCTCCGCGTAGGGGGACTTGAGGCAAGTTCGTCGGTGGCTGAAGCGAGCTGTGCAGGGGTGAACGGACATCTGTGCAATCGTGAACGGAAAATGACAACAATCGTGTCATTTTCCGTTCACGTCTGCACAGCGACCCGCGTGTTTTCGGGGTTGTGCACGCGAGTGTTGAGCACTGGTTTTTCCGCTCACCCCTGCACTAAGAGGGTTTTTGCTCACCACTTCTCTGCACAAAGGAGGTGGTTGGGTGGGAGCGGAATCGGTGCACATTGGCGAGTTCGGTAACGTTGACGATGCTGGATGCTCCGTGGGATCGCACGAAGAGAGTGTTGGCGGTGATGGCGACGTTGTCGGCACGAGCGATCGTAGGCAGTGCCGCCGTCGATGCGGCTGTGCTGTGGTCGCGGTGGCCCCGATCGAGTTGAATGCCATGACGCCCCAGAGAACCAACTGAGCAGAACAGAACGCGTCAGTCGATCTCCGAACCAGTTGTGCAGGCGTGAACAGACATCTGTGCACTCGTGAACGGAACATGACACCTCGTGTGGAACCTCGGCGGCCTCGTAAAAATGTCCGACGGTTCAGAACTGCTCAACCCGCCCTACATCCCCGAATGGTCACGCTTCGCAGAAGCCGACGCAGCGGCCGTTTCGCTGTCGGACTGGAGCGACCGAAACGGACGCAAAACCGTCGCTCTTTATGACGCCGTCGCGCGAACCTACCTAGCCCGCTTCCTCG
>NZ_PJJO01000017.1 GCF_002929535.1 Cryobacterium sp. Y11 | reverse complement strand
CGACGTCGGCCCAGAGTGTGTCGGAGGCGATCACGTTGATCGACACGCTGCGCGCATCGGCTGCTGTGCGACGTGCCGCGACGCAGTTCTCGATGAGCCCGCTCACGTCGGTGGCCGTGATGTGCAGCCCCAGTAGGGCTGTGCCGGTGCTCCGCCCGAGGAGCAGGTCTGCGAGTATCGTGTCCATCTGCTCGGCGTTGCGCACGATTATCCCGACGCGCCGCTCAACCGCCGACGCATCAGTCGTGTGCAGCACCAGCTCGGCATTGCCCAGAATCGATGTGAGTGGTGTGCGCAGCTCGTGAGTGACCGCTTCGATCAGGTCGTCGCGGGCGCGCACCGCTTGCTCGGTGAGGGCGGTCTGCGCTGCGAGTTGCATCTTTTTTCGACGGATGCGCACGCCCGATACCCCGGCTGCCCCCGCCAAAATCAGCAGCGTCAGCGGGTAGGCGACGATGCGGATAAAACTAGTAGGCTCAATGTCTTCGCCGTAGGCCTGAAAGAGACCCACCGGACTGGTGACCACGAGAAGGGCAACGCCAGCCAGCACACCGCGCATGCCGAACGAGTACGCGATCCAGATCAGGGGCAGAATCAGCAGCAAGGCGCCGCCCGAAAGTGTTGCGCCTTCCGCGCGCGCGGTGAACCGAATACCGAGCAGATCGACAAGCGGTAACAGCACCGCAAACCGTTGCAGGCCTGGCCGGTTGCGCCAGATCAGGGTGATCAGAGTGATCACGGTGATGATGCCGGCGCCGGCGGCGTAGAGAAGCGGGTCGAGGGCAGCCGGTTGGCTGAGCAGTACCGCCGAGCCGACGACCACCAGGGCGCCGAACACAACGCCTTGAAACTCCAGCAGGGCTCGACCCGTGTCGCGGCGTGCCTGATCTGTCCCCATGGACTCAGACTAAGGTTCCACGCGGCCATTACAGGGGCAATTCCCACTATGGGGGGGGTGCCCTTCTGCGTTTCGTCAAGGGGTTGCGGGTGATTGGGCTTTCTAGATTGTGCCGTCGCGGAGCATGGCGTAGAGGACG
This sequence comes from Cryobacterium sp. Y11, assembly GCF_002929535.1. Lineage (GTDB taxonomy): Bacteria > Actinomycetota > Actinomycetes > Actinomycetales > Microbacteriaceae > Cryobacterium. Next base: position 1,392 of record NZ_PJJO01000017.1, on the reverse strand, counting down.
TCGCAGCGTCGTCGGGGTAGGGCGATGAGGGCTGGGTTGTGGCGTTTTCCGTGGGCGATCTTCCGGTCGGAGTAGGTGCGTGCGACGGGGTCGTTCAGGGCGGCGAAGGCGGAGAGGTACAGCGCTTGTTTGAGGGCCTTGTTGCCTCGTTTCGAGGGGTGTTCGCCGCGGATGGGTGATCCTGATCGTCTGGTGACGGGGCAGGTCCGGCGTAGGAGGGGAGGTGCCCGGCGGTGGCGATTCCTTCCCGGAGACTTCCGTGACGAGGCTGGCGGCGGTCCTGACGCCGGCGCCGGGCATGCTGGTTGGGAGGGGTTCCAGCGGGTTCGCAGTTACGAGTTGTTCGACTTCAACTTCGACGGCGATTTCGGCGCGTTGACGGTGGAGGGTGCCCAGCTGTCCGGCGAGGCCCGGCGGGAGTCGCGTGGGCCCGCGGTCTTCATTGCGGTCGGCGTCGGGTATTTCTGGAGGAGGTCTAGGACTGCTGGGTGGTCAAGGTGCGGGCGGAGAACCCGCTCGAACGCTGGGTGGATCTGTATCTTTTCCAACGTCAACACCGATGAACACGTCAACGCTGTCGTAGTTCTCAATCATGAGTTCCCTGTCAGGTATGCGGAGCGGTTGGCCTGTCCACGGCATCACGTCTCGGCATCCACGTTGCGTTCGGCTAAGAAACGCGTTCCAGTTGAGCCGCTATCAGCGATCACCTAATACCAGTCAGGCCCGGTGACACCCCCGGATCGTGAATGGCTGGGGGCAACAACCATGCCGGGCCTAACAGGCCAATACCCCAATGGAGCAAGCTTCACGGGCTACTTGCAAGGTAACGGGGACAAAACTGGGTTAATCCTGTAGTTGCCGGGCCGAAATCTGCCGTGAATCCTGATTCTGATTTGGCATTCTGATATTTGCACGCTTCTGTCTGGTGTGTGTCACGACATTTTGAGTCATCTTTATGCCACCGGGGCGGCGGTTGACGTGTTGGTGTGGTCTTGCGTGAAATTAGCACTTGATGGGGGAGACGGCGTGATTCACCGTGAATAACACATGTTCGGTTGTTGTAGTGAGCGCGCCGGCGGCTCACGCACTCGGCGCGACTGGTTTTAGCGGCGGCGGTATCGCCCTGATCGCTGCAGGCTTGTTGGTCGCCGGGTTTGTCATCGTGGCTGTGCGCTCTTGCCGCCGCGATTTTCGCGCTGTTGGCTCGGTACTGGCCGTTGCTTGTGTTGTAGCGATGTTGACTGGTGTGGGTTTCACTCCGGCGCAGGCTGCGCAGTCCAGCACCGCGTTAGCAACCGCCCTGACCCCGGTCGCGTTCGACGCGGTCGATTTCTCGCACACCGCGCAGGCGGTGACAGCGGCTGCTACTTTGACCGCCGACGACCTTACTGG
>NZ_PJJO01000015.1 GCF_002929535.1 Cryobacterium sp. Y11 | reverse complement strand
ACACCTGCTTTGTCGAGTGCTCGGTAGGTCATCGTGCATTGAATACACGCTGGCTTGCTATACACCGTCACCATCTCACTCATGAGCCTGCTCCCTCTCCACCAACAATTTTTTTGCCTGGCTGGCAAGAGAAATCGATAGCGACCGGGAGTGCCGCAGTACCGGGTCGTGGAATACCGCAACGCAGCGAGGATATGCCGCGAAAGCCCGGAACGCAGACACGCAAGGAAGCTACGATGACCAGCCAGACAGGTAAAAACGAAAAGCCCTTACAGCGCCGCACAGCGGCTCGTTCAGGATCCGGCCCCCGCGATGACGAGCTTTGCTGTAAAGCATTTTGTTTCAGTATTTACGTGTTTACTTATTTACTGAGTTGGGCACGAACAGCTTGGCTGATGGTCTCTTGCAGCGCGGGGTTGGCATTGAGCTCAGCGATGAGGGCACGGATTACTTCGACGTGTGGCACTTTGGCGCGGCCCAGATCCTCCGCAAGCCTTGCACTGTAGGCCAAGAGCCCACGGTAGCTCTGTGGGGCAAGGTCAGTCGTCACCCGCACGGGCTTAGCTCGTGGTGCCGCCCTGTGCATTGGCTTGGCTGTCTGCGACTCCCCCAGCGACTCGGCAGCTACGTCGACCGGACGGCTTGCTGGCTGACGCTCGGAGAGGCGGGCCGCTCGGGCCGCTAGTTCTGCCTTGCTCGTCATTTGATCTTTCCCAACATATCGATCTCGCGGGCCGCGTCGGCGTATTTGCCCAGATCTGTCACGGGGGCTGCGAATGCCTGGGCGATCGATTCTCGTCGCGGAATGGTCGTAGTGAGAACGATATGACCGCTGTCGGTGATCAAATCTCGAAACATGGGCGTGGAGTTGGCGTTGGTAATCGTGCGATTCAGGAGCACGGCCACGTTAGGGAGGTTATCTCGGAGGGATTCAACCTCATCTATCGCTGCCCAGACGTCGGGGAGGCGTTCAAATTCCAGCATGGTCGGGGCCATTGTGATGATAATGGTGTCGGCCGCACGTAGTGCTGAGTAGACGATGCCGGCGTGCTCGTCGAGTGGCGGCGTGTCGATCAATACGACGTCTGTCGTTGGCGACACGATACCGGCGAGGCGGGTGTGAAGGTTTTTGACGGGCAGGGCGATGGTGGGAATATCCCACTCCCCCTGTTCACTCCACCGGAGAGACGAGCCCTGGGGGTCAGCATCGATAACGAGCACGCTCTTGCCTTGTGCGGCATAGGCGTGCGCGAGATGCGCGGTGCTGGTGGTCTTGGCTGACCCACCTTTGAGGTTTGCGAGCGTGATTACCTTCATATTTCGATCGTAGCGTAAATACGCGTTTCAGTAAACACTGAGATGCGTATTTACGGATTTAAACAAATACGTGTTTACTGAAACACGTATAACAGTATTTGAGTAAATACGCGTTTACGCAACCACGATTGTCAGTATCTACGTAAATGCGTATTTACGTATTTACGTATTTACGTATTTACGTAAGAAAGCGTAAAGCAGTGACCCTCACAAAGCGGGTCCCGCGACCACTTACCGAGACACACGTGCATCAAACAGGACCTGCGGTCCACCCCGGCGTTGCTGGTCCGGTCTCCCTGCCGGCTTCCTCGTGGGGAGTGTGAGAGAACTGGCCCTTCACCGGCTGGCTTCTCGGGGCCAGCCGGCTGTGGGCTAGATGTTGCGGAGCATGCTGACGATGGTGGGGAAGGGGGAGAGGCTGTCGACGAGTGTGTCGATGGTGCCGTCGTCGGGCTTGTGTGCGAAGGCTTTCTGGATCCTCGTGAGTTGGCGGTCGGTGAGGCCGATGGTTTCGCCGTCGGCGGTGACGCTGACGGCGATGGCGGTACCGAAGATGACGGTGGGGCTGCCGAGGAGGTGGGTGAGGACAGTTGCGGGCAGGTTGAGGGGTGAGCCGTTGATGACTCCTTCATCGTCGACGAACAAGTCGATGCTGTCGGCCAGGCCAACGACGTCGAACATGGAGCAGCCAATGGCGACGCTGATGTCTGCCCCGATGCTGCCTGGGGTCAGGTTCAGGGTGGTGATGGTTTCGGTCGGGTTGATCTTGACGCTACGGATGGTGGTCATGGGATTCTCTCTCCTGAGTTGGTGAGGGCTCGGGGTTCCGGCTCTCGGGCACTGGTTGTGTAGTCGTCCACCGTTTTTCTGCCCTTGGTGGCGAGAGAATCGATTGAGAGCGGGAGCGGCGAAGCACCGCAGGCTCGGGCGAAATAAGGGAGCCTGCGACCGCGTCCGAGACTGCGGTGCGTAGGCACGG
>NZ_PJJO01000014.1 GCF_002929535.1 Cryobacterium sp. Y11 | reverse complement strand
CACATGAGTGGCGAAACATGATTGACATCGTCGAGGTGAATCCTGTCTGGGCTCTGCTTGCTCCGGTCGCACTTGGCGTTCTCGCCCTGGCCGGAGCCGCGCTCAATGGGATCCTCGTCTCGCGCGCTGAGGCCCGGTCATTCCTTTCGGGAGCGGCCATCCCGGTGTTCGAGATCGCCCGCCTCATGCGGCAGCGACGCCGCACGACCGTCGCGGCCGATGTTCTGCTCTGGCGCATCGGCTGCGCCGGCCTCGTAGTGATCGCGGTATTGAAGACGGCGGTGATCCCGCTGGGTCCGTGGATTCTGGCTGATATACCGGTCGGGGTGGTCTGGTTCAACACGATGGACGTTCTGGTGTGGGCGGTCGTGTGGCTGATCGGCTGGGGTGCCAACAGCGCCCACTCGCTGGTGGGCGGCTACCGGTTTCTCGCTCAGGCCGTCTCCTATGAGTTGCCACTGATGTTCGCATTGGTGACCCCCGCCGTCGCAGCGCATAGCCTGCGGGTGAGCGATGTAGTTGCCGCGCAACAGGAGCTGTGGTTCGTTGTCTGGATGCCGATTGCCTTCGTTGTCTTCTGCCTGAGCGTCGTCGCCTTTTCCAACTGGGGACCCTTTGCGACATCCGCGAGCGGAGACATCGCGGGCGGGATCCTGACCGAGGTCTCCGGTGTGGACCGGCTGCTGATTCTCGCGGGACGCTATGCTCTGCTCACGACAGGCGCAGCCTTCGCCGTTGCCCTCTTTCTCGGCGGTGGGGCCGGTCCACTGTTGCCGGGGTGGCTGTGGACGCTCGTGAAAACCCTGCTGTTGCTTGCGGCGTTCGTCACCCTGCGGCATCGTATGCCGGCGGTGCGTCCCGAGCGCCTCGCGGAAGTCGCTTGGATAATCGTGCTGCCGGCGGTACTTGTGCAGACGCTCGTTGTCTCCATTGTCGTCGCGGTGAGGGGCTGAGCATGGTGTCTGTCGTTGTTTTTTCCGCGCTGGCGGTCATTGCCCTCGCCGCGGGGATCGCGGTCTTTCGCGTCGACTCCATGGCGCGGGCAACCTATGCCTTGGCTGTGTCCTTCGTCGCCGTCGGTGTGATGTTGCTGATGTTTGATCTGGACTACATCGGCGTCATTACGATTCTCATGATGGTGATGGAGATGGCCATCATGGCGATCTACATGATCATGTTCATGGGAATGAACCCTGCCCTCATGCCAATGAGCATGGTGCATAACAAACGGTGGTCGGCGATCCTCGCCGGTGGCACCTTCCTCCTGCTCGCCGGTGGTGCACTGCTCATACCCTGGCCGGCACGCAATGGCTCGCCGGCCGCCGACCTGACCGCATCCCTCGGCGAGGCACTCATGGGATCCAAGATGCTCGTGATGCTTACCGTGAGTCCCATTCTGTTCGCCACGATCGTCGCTGCCCTCGTACTCGCAAACCCTAGGGGCCGCTACGACCGTTGGGGCGACGAGCTCGATCGGCCCACTCCCGACGACCCGCAGCAGGGAGGGTTGGGACGATGACCCTGCAGCTCGTCCTGATCGCCGCCGCGGCACTATTCTGCGTCGGGCTCTACGGCGCGCTCTCCCAGCAGGTCGTTGTCATGGTGATGATGGGGCTGGAGCTCATGCTCAACGGCGTCATCCTCGCCGTCACCGCATTCTGGTGGTTTTTGACACCGGTCCCGGACGGGCAGGTGCTCCTGCTCGTGGTGATCGCTGCGATGACCGTGGAAATGGCGATGGGGTTCGCCGTCGCCACTCTCCTGCATCGTTCCCGGGGATCAGATATGACCGACTCGGCAACGGATCTCGCCGGATGAGCGCCGCAACAGTAAACGCATGGGGCGTGGCTGCGCTGTGGCTTCTCGTTGGTCTGCCTGCTCTCGCGGGAATCGCACTCTGCCTCCTGGGGCGGCGCGCGAATCTTGTCGCCGTTCCGGTGTCGCTTGGCACCGCTGGCCTCACCGTGGCATCGGCGTTCGTCGTCGCTTCCGTCCGCCCGTCCGTCGAAATCCCATTCTTGGCCGGCGCCCCATTCGGGCTCGCCGTCGACGGACTCTCGGCTCTGGTCGTGCCGACGGTCGCCGTGATCACCCTCTTGGTTTTGGTCTTTGCAGCCGCTGAGGGAACGGAATCGCCGGCGCGCTTCCA
>NZ_PJJO01000013.1 GCF_002929535.1 Cryobacterium sp. Y11 | reverse complement strand
CCGAGCAGCCGGCGAACGTCGTCTTGCCAGAATGCGGCCAGGTTTCCAAGCGTCATGCTGGCAGCGGCGAGAACCCCGACTAATAGTGGCCAGTCGATGCTTGCCGGGATGATGTCGAGCAGCCGGTAGGCGGCAATGAGAGCGCCGATCTTTGGAACGGTGGTGAGGAACGCTGCGACAGCCGTGCCGGCTGCCTGGGTCGCGTCTGGAATCCAGAAGTGTCCCGGCACGCCGCCGGCCTTGAACATTAGTCCGCCGAGCACTCCGACGACGCCGACGGCCACGGCGGCGGCCGGGGCATCGGCTAGTGCGGGTTCCAGCTGACGGTACGAGGTGCCTCCGCCGACTCCGAACAGCACGGTGGCGCCTAGCATCATCATGATTCCGAGCAGCGCTCCGAGTAGATACGTCTTCATTGCCGCCTCGGCGGCACGGGGGGAACGACTCATTCCGATTAGGGCATATAGCGGGATTGAGGTGAGCAGGTATCCGGTGATGAGGATGAGGAGGTCGCTGGCGCCGGAGAGGAGCATGGCGCCGAGGGCGGCGAGAAGCAGCAGGGCGTACGTTTCGCTTTCCCGGCGCGTGCCGCTGAGTTCCTCGATTCCGAGCACGATGACGAAGATCGTTGCCAGGGCAATGATGATTCGGCCGAAACCGGAGCCGATGTCCACGGCGAAGCTCGCTTCGAAAATCGTCGTCGATGGCTGCATCATCCCGCCTGTGGTCGCGACCGCACTCGCTATCAGTGCCAGGATGGCGATCCACCGGGTCGCGACTTGGTGGTTCCGGGGGAGGAATGACCCGGCGAGGAGCGCGACGATCGCCCCGCTGAGAACGCACATTTCCGGCAGGAGGGCGAGCGTGTCCAGCGTTACGTTCACGGGCAGCTACCGGCTGACCAGGTTGACGACGACGGATGCTGCGGGTTCGATGATGTCCAGTAGGAACCGCGGGAACACCCCGATGACTACCGAGAGAACTAGCAGCGAGCCGATGGAGAGTGTCTCGTTTGTGTTCAGGTCGCTAAACCCGGTGGATAACCCGCGCGTTTTGCCGGTGAGGAGACGCTGCGATGCGAGGAGGAACAGCGCCGCGGTGATGAGGATGCCGGGGAGTGCGATCAGGCTCAGCGGTACGGTTCCGATGCTGCCGGCGAAGATCTGGAATTCGGCGATGAATCCGCTGAAGCCGGGCAGTCCGAGGGATGCGAAGGCGGCGACGGCGAAGAATGCCGCGTATCGGGGTGCCGGTGCCGCGAGCCCGCCGAAAGCGTTGAGGTCGTAGCTCTTTCGTCGTTCGTATAGGACGCCAGCGAGGAGGAACAGTGCGCTGGTGATCAGGCCGTGGCTGACCATCTGCACGACGGCGCCGGTGACGGCGAGCTGTTGCGCCTGGGCGGAGCTGTCGCTGACGACGCCAGCGGCGCCGACGGCCAGAACGATGTAGCCCATGTGGTTGACCGAGGTGTAAGCAATCATCCGTTTAACGTCGGTCTGGGCCAAGGCAACGAGCGCGCCATAGAGCACTGACACGATGCCGACGACGACGATGACCCAGGCCCAGGATCGCCACGCGTCGGGAAGTAAGGGCATGGCGATGCGCACGAAACCGTAGGTGCCCATTTTCAGCAGCACGCCGGCTAGCACGGCGGAGCCGATGGCGGGGGCATCGGTGTGGGCCGGCGGTAGCCAGGTGTGGAACGGAAACGTGGGCGTCTTGATTGCGAGGCCGATGAGGATGGCGGCGAGTACGAAGCCGCCCGCGACGGGGTTGTTCTGAAAGGGGGGAGACTGGGCGAGCTTGACCATATCGAAGGTGTGCGGGTCGGCGCCAAGGTACAAGCCGATGAAACCGAGTAGCAGGGCCAAAGACCCAAGGAACGTGTACAGGAAGAATTTCAGCGCCGAGCGTGCGGCGTGGCCATGGCCCCAACCGGCGATGACGAAGTACATGCCGACCAGTGACAGGTCGAAGAAGACGAAGAACACGATCAGGTCCTGCGCGGCGAACAATCCGAGGCAGGCCGACTGGAGAAACAGGAAGAGAGCGGCCTGTGGCCTGGGCCGGTCGTTCTCCCTGAGGGCATAGACCGCGCAGGCGGCGAAGATCACGGCGGTCAGCGTGAGCAG
>NZ_PJJO01000012.1 GCF_002929535.1 Cryobacterium sp. Y11 | reverse complement strand
GACGGTTCCTGGCAACGCCGCCTCCGGTACATACGCGAGCACCCTGACCACCACTATCTCCGCCGCCCCCTAACCACGACAGCCGGTTTCGACCCACCGGGCTTCGACCGCTCGCGAGGAACATGCGCGCTGTTCGCCGGTGGAATGGATCCATCCGGCGGTCGAGGTCCCGCTGGCCGAAGCTCAGAAACAACCAGTACGTCCCCACCAAGAAAGTTCTTCATGCGCATCCGTTCCCTGATTCCCGCCGCGTTCATCGTGATCACGGCGCTCACTGCCGGTCCGGTTATGGCCGCCGGGGCCGCTCCGCTCGCCGCTAATGCTCCGCTCGGCCTCGTCGCCCTCGGGCAATCCGGCTCCTTCTTCGACAGCACGATCTCCCCGGGCGAGACCGTGAGTTTCGAGGTCGAGCGCGTCAACCCCAACGACGTAGCCGTCGACGCCAACACCTACATTGGCACGGTGTCGACCATCGTGAACGGGGGCTTCGGGGCTGGCGATTCGAGTGTCACCGTCACTGGCGCGTCGACCTGGGTCGATTACCCCACGGCAGCACTGACACTCGCGGCGCAAGCGCGCGATACGGCCAGCTTCACGGTCACCGTGCCGGCCGACGCAGCTCCCGGGCAATACGTCAGCAGCATCGTCTTGGAAAGTACGACAGCGGATGCCACCGGCGGCCAGATCTCCCTGAGCCAGCTGGTGCGCACCGCGATCGCCATCTCGATTCGGGTGCCCGGCGAGCTGGTGCCCGCATTCTCGCTCGCCCAAGCCACCCTCGGGGTGGTCGCCGACCGCACGGTCGTCTCCATTGAAACCAGTAACACCGGCAATCAGCACCTCAAGCTTTCCGGCCCCGCGACGATCACCGATTCGACCGGGCTACTCCTCACCACCAACGATGTCGTGATGGGATCCTTCTACGCCCAGACGGCTACCACGGTGTCCATCACCCTCGACCGTCAACTCTCGCCGGGTGACTACGTTCTCGACATCACCCTCACCGACCCAGCGACCGGGGTGAGCGCCACCCAGACCTCCGTACCCCTCAGCGTTGCCGCGCCGGACCTATTAGGGGAGCTCACCCGGCCGATCACCGAGTTCTTCGACGCTCCGCCTTTTGTAACGCCGCTCGTTATTCTGCTGGTGCTCGCCGGGTTCCTCGGCCTGGCCATTGTCGGCTTCTTCCTTCTGGCCCGTCATCGCCGGCGCCGACGCCAGGCATCCGCCGCCGTCCCGCTCACGGTGTCCCCGCCAGTACCCGAGCCGGCAGCGGCACCGACAACAGACGATCCCCGACATCCGAAAAGCACCGTTTGAGCCCGAAACCCGCTCTAGACCGGTCGACCACCGCCCTGGGACAGCCCCCACTTCTGTGGGCACCTGCACTGGGACTCACCCAGCACTCCCACGCACCCAGATGCGCATCTAATCTACTTACTAATTCGATTCTGCCGCGGAAACCACTGACACCTACCCAAGCGAGACAGTAGGTCCACAACCATCGCAGAACCTCGAATCTGCGAGCTTCTCACCGCTCCGCCATTCTCGCGCTCTGGCGCGCCGTTATTCGTGTTCTGACAAGTACTCGCAAACGCCTGCCCGCTTTCACGAGCACACCCCTTCCGCACCTGATGACCGCCCCAGCCCGCATTAGCGTTGGCGGCACATGTTTTTGGGGTGTACCCCAACTAGGCGTCAGACGTCCTCAATAAATATTGTCCGGATAGGGTCACATTTTGATTAGTAGACATCCCTCAGCGCGGGGTCTTAGACTTCAACCTGACAGAACAGAGGGAAAGTCAGATGACGGGTCAACGAGTTGGATATGTGCGCGTGAGTACTCTCGATCAGAACACTGTTCGTCAGCTTGCTGGCGTCGAGGTCGATCGGGTGTTTGAGGATAAGGCGTCGGGGAAGGATCAGAACCGGCCCGAGCTGGAGGAGATGATTCGGTTCGTTCGAGATGGCGATACTGTTCTCGTGCATTCCATGGATCGTCTTGCCCG
>NZ_PJJO01000011.1 GCF_002929535.1 Cryobacterium sp. Y11 | reverse complement strand
TGGCGAGGGTGCCTCGAAAACTGGTCAACCGCTCGACAGCCGTGCCGATCGCAAGCGGCGGCAAAATGAGCAGGTTGACCAAAAGCCCCACCACCATTCCCAGAGAAACTTGGGCAAGAGCACAGCGTCGATATGCCACACCAACCCAGGCACGTAAGGTCCCGCCGTCCCATTGCAGCCATTGATAGACGAATCTGGGCCGGTGTCATCTTGAACGGGTACCCGCTCGGACTTAGCACTACCTGTGCTGTCGTTTACGCGCGCAATGCGGTGGTCATCGTCGCGATTTTTTCTCCTCATCAGCGTTTGGCAAGTGCTTCCACAATTCTCGCTCCGCCAAGTGCGCGAATTGACGGAGGAGCGCCACGTCGACATCGTCCGCCCGTCGCCGAGGCTGCGAATCGATCACGCAGAGGCTCCCAATGCGTTGTCCCAACCGTGATTCGATGGGAAATCCTGCATAGAAACGGATATGCGGGTCACCCACCACCAAGGGGTTATCCCGAAACCTGTCGTCGTCTCGTGTATCGCGCACCACCAGGGCCGTATTGCCCAAGATTGCGAGATCGCAAAAGGACGCCGCCCGAGACGTCTCCGCCAGAGCCGCCCCTGCTCGCGCGAGATACCACATGCGATCATGATCGAGCACTGTGATCAGCGCGAATTCCACATTGAACGCCTGTTTCACTAGAGATACGATCCGCTGCAAGCCAACGCGCGCTTCACCCGGCAGGAGGTGCAGCTCGTCAACGACCTCCTGACGATTGACCTCCTGACGATTGGCCTCCTGACGATCGGCCTCCACGGTCCTCCTTCGATGGACCAGGGTGTGTCGTCGGTCTCCGTCGAGATAGTTCAGCGCGGTGAGTCGTGGGGCAAGAATTTCACCGATGACGTTCGCCCACTGAACGTATTGCAACAGCTCAGGATTATTCTTTGACGACGGCGCCGACAACCCGGGAAGCGACAGGAAGGTCGTGCGCTGATCCTTGGCACACAATTCAAACGTGGCACGATCAAGCATCAGCGCGCGCTTCACTTTCAGAGCGCCAACTCTCAAGCCAGGGGCAGCCAAAGATCGAAGCGGACTCACTCCGACCACAATAATTTCGGACTCTACTGACAAATTCTTTCTCAGCATCGACAAAACGCTAGACATCCCCGAGCACCATGTGTGCACCGCGGTCAGCCGCAACGCCTCGTTCACCCCGACCATCAGAACGACCGCATCGTACCGAAGTAGATCTCTCTCGTAAACAACCAGGCTCACCCCTGTGAAGTCCATGCCCGACTCAGCAATGAGATCCACATCGCATCCGCGATCCGTGAGCACTGCAAGGGCGCGCGCCAGCGCGCCAGGCAATGCCAGCTCGTGGGTCGTGACGCCCCACCCAACCGCCGGCCCTGCACCGATGAGGAGAACCCGGTCGGGATCGCACCCCGAAGCATGACCCCGCGGCGCATCCCGAGGTCGGAAAAAATCAGTTGTCGGTAGACCAGCCACCATCGACGGCATCAGCATCCGAACACGTTCGCGAAACGTCGAAAAAATGCTACTCCCCCTACCTAACTGCCCGAAATCCGAAGAAACGAATCCAGACGCTGACCGGAAGAGTCAATAGCGCAGGCAGATCGCGCCGCCGCATGAACCTGCACATATTGAATATCCCCTCAATTTCACAGCCCAGCGGACCCTGAATACGTCCAGTCGCCTGTCTTCCCTAACTAACGCCAAATTTGCCGTTTCGGTCAAGCGGCCACCACCGATATTGAGCACGACCATCAACGAGCGAAGGTGTCGCGCTTCAAAGAGCACCCAAATACGAAGGTATCCCGTGTATAACGAATCTGATAACCCCGAGATCAGGCCCGGATACCCCCGAAACAGGGTCCCCGAGCGTCTAAGGCTTCGAGGAATCTTCGAACGAGACACCCCCTTCATTCACACCGTATCCGTCAGTTCACGCACT
>NZ_PJJO01000009.1 GCF_002929535.1 Cryobacterium sp. Y11 | reverse complement strand
TTGGTAGCGTCGTTGGTTATTCTTCTGGTGGGTACCACACGCGGTCACCGTTGACTTTTGCGAAGCTGGTCAGGGTGTGCGGTTTGGTCGAGGTTCGGCTCATGATGTCGGCTACGTGCAGGCTCCGAGCTAGCAATGCGTCTCCGATCAGTGATCGGTGACAACGCCAGGGCACGGCCTCGGCGCACATGATCGCTACCGTCTGCTTTGTTGCCAGCGTCATCAACTCGTCGATGCCTGCACCGAACTCGGGTGTTTGCATGTAGTCGGCGTAGTTGCGAAAGCTTTTGTTTCGCCATGCTCCATTGATGGATGCTTCCGCTACCGGGGTGTGGCGTAACCCGCCGAGTCGTGGGAGTCGTTGATAATCGATACCTGCCTTCGGCATGCTGATGGTGAGTTCGTGTTCGCCAAATTGCGGATTGTGACGAGACCCGGGAACGGTGCGCACGTCGATGAGTCGTTCGACGCCGTGCGTTTTCAACATGTCAACGAACTCATCAATTGGATGAGTTGAATGCCCGATCGTGTACACACAGGTTCCAGCCATGCTCCCATTGAACCGCACGTGCTGAAGCGCGCCTCGGAAATGTCGAATTTGTGTGTCTGTGCCCGATGCTTTGCTCCTACGGTAACGTGCAGGAGAAACCTCGTATGTCGGCCATTGCCGTGCTGCTATCTTGAAGCCGTCGGTAACCTCGTCGGTGACGATGACTCCTTGTTCAGCCCACCGGTTCACGCAGGCCAAGTGTTGACATACCCGGTGACGCCGCTGCCACCGGGAGCCCCGGAACGAACGGAGAAAGCATGCAACCGATCCCGGCCGGTTCCGACCATTCGCACGGTATTGAAATGGCGGGGGCTGGTGGTGTCCCCCTGACAGTATCGGTGCCGGTGGGTGCAGCCCGGGCTGGAGTCATTGTGCTCCACGAGGTCTGGGGCCTCTCCGCACCAGTCACCGCTCTCGTCGTCCGCCTGGCCGGCTGTGGCTACATCACCGCCGCACCGCACCTCTACCACCGCATCGAAGACCCCGTCGTCACCGATGGGAAATACGCCCAAGCCCGCCGCTACCACGACACCCTGACTATGGACGGGCTCACATTCGACATCGAGAGTGCCCTGTCCTGGATCCGCGCCCAAGGAGCACAAAAAATAGCGGTAATAGGCTTCTCCATGGGAGGCACCCTCGCATTATGGGCGGCAGCGACACTACACATCGATGCCGCCGTCACCTTTTACGGCGCCAACCTGGCTTCGCCACGCTGGCCGGGCATCCTCAGCGGAATCGATGCCGCACGCATACTTAAGACACCCTGGCTCGGAATATATGCCGGCAAAGACACCAGTACCTCTGCCCGTGACCTCCAACAGATGCGCGAAATCCTCGCCCACAACGCCACGCAATCCACGGTAGTTGTCTACCCCAAAGCCCGTCATGGCTTCGCGCTGGACCCCGATCTTTCACGCCACGCCGCAATCGAAACAGCAGACGCATTCGAGCGAACGTCGTTCTTCCTGAAAAC
>NZ_PJJO01000007.1 GCF_002929535.1 Cryobacterium sp. Y11 | reverse complement strand
GACCACGAATGATCGAGTTCTTGATCGTCACGTTCGCCGCCTGAATCTTCACCAAGCCACGAATGTCGAGACCGTTCAGCACCGTGCCCGGGGTAGTAACGGTGATGTCACCGGTGTGCACCTTCAGCACGGTGCCGGCAGGAACGCCGGTGTTCGTGGCGCCGGGCATACCACCGGTGGGCGGGGTTACGACCGGAGCAGGAGCAGGTGCCGGAGCAGGTGCAGGTGCAGGTGCCGGAGCAGGAGCAGGAGCAGGTGCAGGTGCAGGTGCCGGAGCCGGAGCAGGTGCTGGCGCTGGAGCAGGCGTCGGAGTCGGAGTCGGAGTCGGAGCAGGCGTCGGAGTCGAGCTCGTTGCGATGCGCTCAAAACCGGCCACGGCCAAGTTCAGAGTGACGTCGGCAACGCTGCTGGACGCGGTGACCGTGCCATCCGTCTTCTTCGTCACGGGAACGGTAATGGTCTTGACCGCGCTGGTTCCCGCACGCGCCGTGAACGAGTACGTTTTCGTGTCCTCCGGACCGACCGCAATTTTCACCTGAGTTCGGGCCGCTACGTCAGATGTGAAGAACGTCACATCGACGGATTTCAAGCCGGACGGCACTGTTCCCAATTTGGTGGTTGTGCTTCGTCCAGCCGGGATGTTAATCGAGGTCCTGGCCGTCTCGGCATCGCTGCTGGCGGCAGTGGCCGGAACAGCAGCGAGGCCGGAGATCGCGATTGCGGAAACCGCGAGTGTTGCGAGAATGGTCAATCGTGTGGTCTTGCGCGGGCTGCTAGTGGTGACAGCCGGGGTGGTTTGAATTGAATTCTGATCGAGGTGGGACTTGCGGATGTTTCTCAATGCCATTGGCTAGTTACGTATATTCCGGGTCATGCACAAGTACGGGACGTGCAGGTGATCGGCCGTAGGGGGCCACAATGTACCTAATGAGCATTACCCACTACTGAAGGTCACGCAAATCGAGTCGACACCCGTGCACGGCATCCGGCGAGCGGTCGCACCACAAAAAAGCGGCCGGACCTGCGTTAACAGAACTACCCGCTTCAAGTCTGCGAATTTAGCGTTTGCGCTTCTCGCGCACGCCCAGACCCATGACATTCTCGACGAGCAGGGCCAACGGGATGGGACGTTGTCGAGATCGAATCACGGGTGCGCCTAGCGAAGTCGAGGGCCAATGCGGGTAGCCGGCACACATGCAAAAGAGGCGGGCCCTGCGTGCTGTGCACGTGGGGCCCGCCTGGTTCCTGCGGGAATTCTTGGTGACCTAGCCGGAGGTCAGTCCTGCGGCTTAGGCGCCCTTGCGGATGGTGACGGGGGTGCCGTCGGTGAAGAAGTTGCGGGCGTGGTCGATGGTGGTTGCGGTGGACGCGAT
>NZ_PJJO01000006.1 GCF_002929535.1 Cryobacterium sp. Y11 | reverse complement strand
CTGCTGCTGCTCGTCGACAGACTCGGTGGCTCTGGACAGTCGACGCTCCGAAGCTGTCCGGTTCGGGCTACGCGCTGACACTGACCGTCAGGGATACTCCGGACACTGCCGCTGAGTTCCACGCGCTGCGGCGTGCATGGCTCATGCGTTTATCGCGCATGGGTTCCACCCGCGTGCATTGGGTCATCGAGTGGCAGCGGCGGGGCACGCCTCACTTGCACGCCGCCGTTTACTTCGATCGCGTGCTCACCGGTTTTGAACGCACGATGTTGGCCGGGCATTGGGTAATGGTCGCCAATGCTTTTTCTGCGGAAATCTTCGCTCAGGATGTC
This sequence comes from Cryobacterium sp. Y11, assembly GCF_002929535.1. Lineage (GTDB taxonomy): Bacteria > Actinomycetota > Actinomycetes > Actinomycetales > Microbacteriaceae > Cryobacterium. The sequence continues at coordinate 941 of NZ_PJJO01000006.1, read as the reverse complement.
GAAGACATACGCGATTCCGAGGGCTGGCTCAAGTACCTGAGTAAGCACGCTTCACGCGGTGTGAATCATTACCAGCGCGACGGGCACCCGGAGAGCTGGGATCGAACGGGGCGGCTCTGGGGCGCATCCGGCAATTGGCCGGTGGTTGAGCCGGTGGTGATTGACGGACTCAATAACTGGGAGTTTTACCGCGTACGGCGTCTGATGCGCGCGTGGGCTTTCGCTGATGCTCGCAAGGCTGGTGACGTGCGCCGTATGAAATTTCTTCGGCAGTCGATTCGCGTCCTTGATGAGCGCAAATCTCGCTTCCAGGGCGCCGCTGAGTGGATTCCCGAAAGCGTTGCCCTTCGCCTGGTCGAATTCCTGCGCGAGGAGCAGCGATGAGCGCCCGAAGTCGGGCAAAGCATCGCCACATTCGCGCCGGCCGTTTGCGCATCCGGAGTTTGCGGGTCGAACTGCGGATCTCATGGAACGCTCGAGGATTAGCCATTTCTCAGGGATCAATTCGATAAGTGGAACGCTCATGGGCCGCTTTTGCCCATGAAATAGTGAACGGTCGGATTGGAACCGAACGTGAGAAGCCTCCAGAGCCGATCTGGGGGCTTTTCTGCTGCCCCTCCGGCGGTCCGACTGCGGCGGAGCCGCTGAGGCCGTCGGCGGGATCAGAGAGCGTCAGATGGACCGGTGCGCTCGCTCGGTTTGATTCCCGACGCACAGTCTTGATTAGTTAGGTTCATATGTGCACGAGCCATAGGATGAGCAAAGAAAACCCCCCACACGGCTTCGCAGGCCGCTGGGGGATGGCCCGCACTTCCGATTTTCCAGAGGGAAAAATGCCGACGATGAAACTTTACCAAAATGGGACGAGCGCGTACATGGGCGGCGTCGGAACGCACAAGAGGGCCAAGCGTGGCCTCGTTACCGGCTGGTCTGCTGCTGCT
>NZ_PJJO01000004.1 GCF_002929535.1 Cryobacterium sp. Y11 | reverse complement strand
TTGCCTTTGGGGGCCGCTGGTATTGCCTGGGGATGCCGGGCTGCCGCGCTGGTCGGGGGCCAGCGGCCCTCGACCAGCGCGGCAGGTTTAGGCCGTGACCAAGCCGGCGGTGTGTTCTCGCATGTTGTGGCCGCCGGTCGCCACCCAGATGGTGTTGTGCACGATGCGGTCCATGATTGTGTCGGCGTGAACTCCGGAGCCGAGGCGCTGGTGCCAATCTTTTTGGGCGTATTGGGTGCAGAACACCGTTGATGCCTGGTCGTAGCGTCGCTCGAGGAGTTCCAAGAGCATGCTGCGGGTGCTCTCGTCGGGTTCGTCGAGGAGCCATTCATCGATCACTAGGAGCGTGAACGCGGTGTACTTGTTCAGAAACTTCGTCGTCCCGGCGGGTTTATCGCGGGCCAGCTGCCAGGCCTCTTCGAGCTCCGGCATCCGAATGTAGTGAGCCCGCACCCGATGCAGGCACGCGGCCTTCGCTAACGCGCACCCCAAATACGACTTCCCCGACCCGGTAAATCCCTGGAACACGACGTTCTGCTGCCGGTCAATGAACGAGCACGTTCCCAGTCCCGCGATCACAGACCGGTCAAGGCCGCGTTCCTCGACGAGGTCCAGGCGCCGCAGGTCAGCGTTGGGATACCGCAGGTTCGCCCGCCGGATCAGCCCCTCGACCTTGGTTTGAGTGAATGCGGAATGGGCGTCATCGACGGCAAGTTTGATTTTCTCCTCAAATGCCAAACCGAGTGTCAGGGTGTCGTCTTGGGCGTCGAACGCGTCCAGCAGGGTGGCCACGCCCATCTCACGGAGCTTGCGTTTGGTCTCAATATCGATCCGGCTCATCGTGCGCCTCCGGCGTAGTAATCGGCGCCGCGGACATACCCGCCAGATTCAGGTTCGGTGGGTTCGAAGCGTGGAATCCTGCGGGTGCTTGTCTTGTCTTGCCCGGTCTCCAGGATCGGCCGCAAGTGCGCATACCGGGGCGACCGAACACGACCTTCGAGCGCGATCTGGCACGCCCTTTCCACTCGCTCACTGGAGTAACGACGGCTCAGCCGCAGCGCTGCCAGAGCGGCATCAAAGCCTTGCTCCTCCACGGGCACCGCCTCGAAAATCCTGTTCACCACGGTCACCATGCTCGGGCCGACACGCGTCGCCCACGCCCGGATCCTGACGCTGTCCCACTCCCGATACTTCTCGCCCTGAGG
>NZ_PJJO01000001.1 GCF_002929535.1 Cryobacterium sp. Y11 | reverse complement strand
GACCCCCACGCCCACACCAACGCCTGAGCCCACGCCCGAGCCTGAGCCCACTCCCGAACCCGAGCCCACCCCAGGGCGCGGCGGAATGCCCGGTGCGTCCAACACCGGCGTTCCGGCCGGTACCAGGCTGACCGTGCACAACGATGACATCACTGTCACCACGGCTGGCACCGTGCTCGACGGCCTCGACATACGTGGTCTGGTCAAAATTGAAGCTCCGAACGTCACCATTAAGAACTCGATCATTCGTGGCCGCGCATTGAACGGCATCGGAGCGCTGATCAATAACCTCGGCGGCTTCAGCAACCTCGTGATTGTCGATACCGAGCTGCGCCCCTCCATCGCGTCGCCAAACACCATGGGCATCTACGGCTACAACTTCACTGCGACCCGGTTGAACATTAACAATGTCATCGACGGAATCCACGTCACCGGTAGCAACGTTGTTATTGAGAACAGCTGGATCCACGACCACCTGCACTACCGTAACGATCCCAATCACGGTGGCACGCCGAGTCACGACGACTCGATCCAGATCCAGGTCGGCGATAACATCAGCGTCACCGGCAACCGGCTGACCGATTCCTACAGTGCGGCGGTGCAGATCACGCAGGACCGTGGACGGGTCTCCAACTTCTCGTACACGGACAACTACGCTGACGGCGGGCACTGTACCGTGAACATCGCCGAGAAGGACTATGGGCCTCTGCGCGGTACAACGATCACCGACAACAAGTTCGGCCGCGACACCAGCGTGTCCAACTGTGCGGTCATTGCGCAGACCTCGACGAAGATTGACTTCGCTCGCAACTACTTCACCGATGGTAGCCCGGTGAAAATTTCGAAAGGGTAATTCCCACATATTCCAAAACGGATGCGGCCGGCCCTGTTAACCCAGGTCCGGCCGCTTTTTTGGACCTAAAAGCGACACATCGTCTACCCCTGATCGGGGGTGAACCTGTTAAAGCCATGTGTCTGCTTGTGACATTACCCATTGTGGGTAATACTCATTT